>NC_008825.1:1348065-2696130 GCF_000015725.1 Methylibium petroleiphilum PM1
CTGGAAGTGTTCTTCCGGCTTGATGCCGCGCGGCACGAACAGCGCGTACTCCAGCATCACGGCACCGGAGGTCGAGCTGGGCTCGCCCATCGCGAAACGCCAGGTGCGTGGGCGGTTGAGCAGAGGGTCGATCGACAGCAGTGCGCTGTCGCGACGCGTGACGATGATCGAGCGATAGCCGAGCGAGCCCGCGGAATCGACCAGCTGAGCGAACACTTCCACGTTGGTGCGCTCGATGCAATCGAGCGCGGCCTTGTTAGAGACCCAGGCCAGCTGCACCAGGTTGCGAACCACCGCGTCGACGGCTTCTTCGTAGGTGGCGTGGTAGACGCCGTGCACGTCGAGTCCGGTGCCGCGGCGCATGGCGGCGAAGAAGGGTTCCCAGGCTGCGCGGGTCTCGGCGACGGTGGTGGTGGTGATCACGCCGAAGGCCAGCGACGGAGCGTCGGCCGCAGCCACCCGGCCAGCCAGGCCGACGAGGACGAGCATGAGCAGCTTCAGCAGCAAACGGCGCACGGAGGGCTCGCGTTGAATGGGCACGCGAATTTAGCACCGGGGCCGGGCGGACCCGACCCATCAAGAGGGCCCCCCGACGGGGGGCCGCAGCGCCGAAGGCCCTGCGGTAAGAGTCGCTTCAGTCGACGCTGAGCACGATCTTGCCGCGCACCTGCCGTGACGCCATCAGCTCGAAGGCGCTTGGCAGGTCGCGCAGCGCGTAGCGGTGCTCGATCACCGGCTTGATGCGGCCCTGGGCGTACCAGCTCGCCAGTTCGTTCAGGGCCCGCGCGTTCTGCTGCGGTTCTCGCTTGGCGAACTCGCCCCAGAACACGCCGACCAGCGAGGCGCCCTTGAGCAGGGCCAGGTTCAGCGGCAGCGCCGGGATGGCGCCGGCGGCGAAGCCGATCACGAGGTAGCGGCCGCGCCAGGCGATCGAGCGGAACACCGGCTCGGCCATCGCGCCGCCGACGGGGTCGTAGACCACATCCGGCCCCTTGCCCTCGGTGGCGGCCTTGATCTGCTCGCGCAGGTCGGCGCTCGTGTAGTTGATCGACGCGTCGGCCCCGAGCGTGCGGCACAGCGCGCACTTCTCGTCGCTCGAGGCGGCGGCGATCACGCGCGCACCCACCGCCTTGGCGATCTGGATCGCGGCGGTGCCGACGCCGCCCGCCGCACCCAGTACCAGCACGGTCTCGCCGGCCTTCAACTGTGCGCGGTCGACCAGCGCGTGATGGCTGGTGCCGTAGGTGCACAGGAAGGCGGCAGCGTCGTCGAACGCGAAGCCCGACGGCAGCGGCATCACCTGCCGGGCGTCGACGCACACATGGCTGCCGAACCCGCCGATGCCGCCGAACGAGGCGACGGCCATGCCGACGTGCAACTGCGTCACGCCGGGACCGACTGCCTCGATCACGCCGGAGAACTCTGCTCCCGGCACGAAGGGCAGCGGGGGCTTCAGCTGGTACTTGTTCTGCACGATCAGCAGGTCGGGGAAGTTCAGGCTGGCGCAGCGCACCGCCACGCGCACTTCGCCGGCCTGCGGTTCGGGCGTGGGCAATTCGGTCCACTTCAGCGCCTCGGGGCCGATCGGGTTGTCGCAGAGCCAGGCGTGCATGTCGTCTCCTTGCTGCCGCAGTCAGCCGCGGCGACCGATGATAGGTAGAGGGCCGCGGGAACTCCGTCGCCGAGGCGACGTGGGGGCTCCCTACAATGAGTCGGATGCGCATCCTTGTTGCCAACGACGATGGTTATCTCGCCCCTGGACTGGCGGCGCTGGTCGAAGCGTGTCGCGGATTGGGCGAACTCGACGTGGTCGCGCCCGAGCAGAACTCGAGCGGCACCTCCAACGCGTTGACGCTGCAGCGTCCGCTATCGGTCTGGACCGCGGCCAATGGCTATCGCTACCTGAACGGCACGCCGTCGGACTGCGTGCACGTGGCGCTGACCGGGCTGCTGCCGCAGCGGCCCGACCTGGTGGTCTCGGGCATCAACAACGGCGCGAACATGGGCGACGACACGCTCTATTCCGGTACGGTGGCCGCGGCGATGGAAGGCTATCTGTTCGGCATCCCGTCGATCGCCTTCTCGCTGAGCGAGAAGGGGTGGACGCACCTCGACACGGCCGCGCGCGTGGCACGCCGTCTCATCGAGCAGGTGATCGCGCTGCCTCCGGTGCCCGGTGCCTGGCTGCTCAACGTGAACATTCCCGACCGGCCCTACGAGGACTTGCGCGGTCTGCGCACCACCCGGCTCGGCCGCCGCCACGCCAGCGAACCGGTGATCCGCCAGAGCAATCCCCGCGGCGAGCCGATCTACTGGATCGGTGCAGCCGGTGACGCTCGCGAGGCCGGTGCCGGCACCGATTTCCATGCCGTGGCTCAGGGCCACGTGTCGGTCACGCCGCTGCAGGTGGACCTGACCGATCACACCTGCCTGCCGGCTTGGGGCTCGTGGCTGGAACGCGCTGGCGAGGGCGGGCGATGAGCGCCGGCCAGCGACCGGCCCCGAAGTTCCCGCTGCGGCTCGACCAGGTCAAGCCGGCAGGTCGCTCAGGCGCCGCACCCTTGCTGCGGCCCCAGCGGCCATTGCACCAGGCAGCCACGGAGCGCGGCCGCGGCACCACGCCGGCTGGTCTGGGACTCGATTCGCACCTGGTGCGCGAGCGCATGCTGGCGCGCCTTCAGGCCGAAGGTGTGCGCGACGCGCGCGTGCTCGCGGCGATGCGGGCCGTGCCGCGGCACAGCTTTGTCGATACTGCGCTGGCCAACCAGGCCTACGAGGACACCAGTCTGCCGATCGGACTCGGGCAGACGATCTCCAAGCCCTCGGTGGTGGCGCGAATGATCGAGTTGATGCTCGCCCTGCAGCCGGCCGGCGCGCGACCGAGGCTGCTCGAGATCGGCAGCGGCTGCGGCTACCAGGCGGCCGTGCTGGCGCAGTTGGCGCGCCAGGTGGTGTCGATCGAGCGGCTGCGACCGCTGTATGACAAGGCGCGGGAGAACCTCGCGCCATTGAACTTCGGGAACCTGCGGCTGGTCTATGGTGACGGCCGTATCGGCCATGCACCGAACGCGCCCTACGACGGCATCATCGCGGCGGCGGGCGGTGAAGACATCCCGCAGCCCTGGATCGACCAACTTGGCCCGGGAGGACGGCTCGTCGCGCCGATGCTCGACGCGCGCAGTGGAGGGCAGGTGCTGGTGGTGATCGACCGTCATGCCGATGGCAACCTGGTGCGCTCGCTGCATGAGGCTGTCAGATTCGTCCCCCTAAAATCCGGCACCGACTGAACGAATGCGACGCAACCTCATGTTTTTTCCTGTCCCCGGTCGCACGCTGTCGCGCGGTCTGACGACCGCGCTGCTGGTGTTCCTGCTCGCGGCCTGCGTGCAGGCGCCACGGCGTGCACCCCCTGTCGAGGATCGCAGCACGCGCAGCCCGGCCGCAGCAGTGGCCGTTCCGGCGGGCGCGGCCGTGGCGTCGGCTGCCAGCGCGCCCGACGCCGGCAAGCCGCTGCCCGGCGCAGAGAACGCCGGCAAGCCGGGCTACTACACCGTCAAGCCGGGCGACACGATGATCCGCATCGGTCTCGAGACCGGCCAGAACTGGAAGGACATCGCTCGCTGGAACGGCATGGAGAACGTGAACGCCATCGAGGTCGGTCAGGTGCTGCGCGTGCTGCCGCCGACGGTCGACCCGACGGTGGTCGCGGCCAAGCCGGTGGCCAGCACGAAGGTTGAGGCGCGGCCGCTCGAGACCAAGCCGGGCGCCGCTGCGGCGTCGGCACCGGGAGGCAGCGCGTCGGGCGGTACCGTGGCAGCGGCCCCGCAGGCACCGGTCATCACCCAGACTCCCGCGGCCTCGTCGAACCGGGACGATGACGAACTGAACTGGGCCTGGCCGGCTTCGGGTGCCGTGCTGGCAAACTACGACGAGGCGCGCAACAAGGGGCTCGCGATCGGCGGCAAGGCCGGCGATCCGGTGACCGCGGCAGCGGACGGGCGCGTCGTGTATGCCGGGTCGGGTCTGCGCGGTTACGGCAATCTCGTGATCGTGAAGCACAACACCACCTACCTGACCGCCTACGCGCACAACCAGACGCTGCTGGTCAAGGAAGACCAGCCGGTCAAGCGGGGCCAGAAGATCGCCGAGATGGGCTCGACCGACGCCGAGCGGGTACAACTGCATTTCGAGATCCGCAAGCTGGGCAAGCCGGTCGATCCGGTCAAGCTTCTGCCACCACGCTAGCGACGCGCCCGACCATCATGAACCACAGGAAGCACTCTCCGCCCGGCAACGGACACGCGCTTCCTGATGCGAGGGCCCTGCCGCACGGGGCCTGGCCGGTCGAGCCGACGCATGGTGGTGGAGATCCGCCGAATGGTGCGGACGACCTGCCGGAGCCGGTGCAGGAGCACCTGCCGATCGCTGCCGGCGAAGGCGAGGTTGGCAACACGCTGCAGACCTATCTGCGCGAGATCCGGCGAGCGCCCCTGTTCACGCCCGACGAGGAATTCGCGATGGCCACGCGCGCCCGGGCCGGCGACTTCGCGGCGCGGCAGCAGATGATCGAGCGCAATCTGCGGCTCGTGGTCAGCATCGCCAAGAGCTACCTCAGCCGCGGCCTGCCGATGACCGACCTGATCGAGGAAGGCAACCTCGGCCTGATGCACGCGATTGGCAAGTTCGAGCCTGAACGCGGCTTTCGCTTCTCGACCTACGCCTCGTGGTGGATCCGCCAGAGCATCGAGCGCGCGATCATGCACCAGGCCCGCCTGGTGCGGCTGCCGGTGCATGTGGTGCGTGAACTCAACCAGGTGCTCAAGGCGCGCCGTGCGCTGGAGGGCGAAGCCGCAGCGAGCGCCGACGGGCGGACCGTCCGCGTCGACGAGATCGCTGCAGCGTTGGGGCGCCCGGTGACCGAGGTGTCCGAACTGCTGCGATTTGCCGAGCAGCCCACGTCGCTCGATGCGCCGCTCGAGCGCCAGGCAGGCAATGGGGCCGAGACGCTGGGCGACATGGTGGCCGACGAGCAGGCCACGGACCCGCTGGGCCACACGCTGAACCATGAACTCGACGTGCTGCTGGAGCATGGTTTGGGCGAACTGAGCGAACGCGAGCGCGAGGTGCTGGCTGGGCGCTATGGATTGCACGACAGGGAACCCGAGACGCTGGAGGTACTTGCCGAGCGGCTGGGCCTGACGCGCGAGCGTATCCGCCAGATCCAGCAGGAGGCGCTGCTCAAGCTCAAGCGCCGGATGGCACGCAACGGCGTCAACCGCGACTCGATCTTCTGAGTGGGAGGGTTACCGGCAGCGCCGGCCATGGCCCCGGATAATCTGCGGCATGACAGCAGGCGATGAATGGTTGACGGTCGAGTCGCTCGACCTCGAGGCACAAGGCGTGGCGCACAACGCCGAAGGCAAGGTGGTGTTTGTCGAGGGCGCCTTGCCGGGTGAGCAGGTTCTGGTGGCCGTGGGACGGCGCAAGAACAACTGGGAGCAGGGCACGATGACGGCGCTGCGCCGCGAGAGCTCGCAACGCGTCACGCCGCGTTGCGAGTACTTCGGACTCTGCGGCGGCTGCAAGATGCAGCATTTCCATGTCGGTGCTCAGGTCGCGGTGAAGCAGCGGGTGCTGGAGGACAACCTCTGGCATCTGGGCAAGGTGAAGGCCGGCCAGATGCTGCGGCCCATCGAGGGGCCGACCTGGGGCTATCGCTACCGGGCGCGCCTGTCGGTGCGGCATGTCGTCAAGAAGGGCAAGGTCCTGATCGGCTTCCACGAGCGCAAGTCGAGCTACGTGGCGGACATGAGCCGCTGCGAGATCCTGCCGCCGCACCTGAGTGCGATGCTGCTGCCACTGCGCGCCCTGATTGCCGCCATGGACGGCCGCGACCGGCTGCCGCAGATCGAGGTGGCGATCGGCGAGGCGCCCGACGGGCTCGTGACGGCGCTGGTGCTGCGCCACCTCGAGCCCCTGAGCGCAGACGACCTGCAGAGGTTGCGGGCTTTTGGCGCCGAGCACGGCGTGCAGTGGTGGCTGCAGCCCAAGGGGCCCGACACCGTGCAGCGGCTCGACGACGGCGGACCTCAGCTCGCCTACACGTTGCCGGAATACGGCGTCGTCATGCCCTTCAAGCCGACCGATTTCACCCAGGTCAACCACGCCATCAACCGCGCGCTGGTGGTGCGGGCGCTGCGGCTGCTGGCCGTGCAGGGCGACGAGCGCGTGATCGACTGGTTCTGCGGGCTCGGCAATTTCACGCTGCCGCTGGCCACGCAGGCGCGAGAGGTGCTCGGGATCGAGGGCAGCGAAGCATTGGTGGCGCGCTCACGGGACAACGCGGCGCTCAACGGCCTGTCGCACAAGACGCGCTTCGACGCGCGCAACCTGTTCGAACTGCTGCCGGCGGATCTGGTGGCCTACGGCAGCGCGACAAAGTGGCTGGTCGACCCGCCGCGCGAGGGCGCATTCGCCCTGGCCAAGGCCGTGGCCGATGCGGTGCAGGACCCGGGGCAGGCGCCCGGCTGGGTGCCACCGGCGCGCATCGTGTACGTGAGCTGCAATCCGGCCACGCTGGCGCGCGACGCCGGCCTGCTGGTGCACCAGGCCGGCTACCGCTGCGTGCAGGCTGGCGCAGTGAACATGTTCCCGCACACCGCGCATGTGGAAAGCATTGCGGTCTTCGACCGCAATGCTTCGGCTTAGGCGCATGTCGCAGAGCGACGTGATGCCGTAGCCAAAGCGCCAGGGTGCCGACCGCAATGCCCCGGCTTAGGCGCATGTCGCAGAGCGACGTGATGCCGTAGCCAAAGCGTCAGGGTGCCGACCGCAATGCTTCGGCTTAGGCGCATGTCGCAGAGCGACGTGATGCCGTAGCCAAAGCATCTGCGTTGAGCCAGGTACAAAGAAAAAGGCCCCGCGGAGCGGGGCCTTGTCGATCCGGCGAGGCGACTTACTCGCGTTCGCCGCCGAAGATGCCCAGCAGGCTCAGCAGGCTCTGGAACACGTTGTAGACGTCAAGGTAGATGGCCAGCGTCGCGGTCACGTAGTTCGTTTCGCCGCCATCGATCACGCGCTTGATGTCGTACAGCATGAACGCCGAGAAGATCACGATGGCGAGCACCGAGACCGTCAGGAACAGCGCCGGCATCTGCAGCCAGATGTTGGCGACGCTGGCCACGATCAGGCCGATCACACCCACCATCAACCACTTGCCCAGCCCGGACAGGTCTCGCTTGATGGTGGTCGCCAGCGTGGCCATGCCGAAGAACACCAGCGCGGTGCCGCCGAAGGCCATGCCGATCAGGGTGGCGCCGTTGCTGTAGTTGCCCAGCACGCCACCGATCAGGCGCGACAGCATCAGGCCCATGAAGAAGGTGAAGCCCAGTAACAGCGCGACGCCGATGCCGGAGTTCTTGAACTTCTCGATCGCGAAGAAGAAGCCGAACGCGATGCCCATGAACAGCAGGAAGCCGATGAAGGGGCTGCCGGCGAAGAAGCTGAAGCCGGTCGCGACCCCCACCCAGGCACCCAGCACGGTCGGCACCAGCGACAGCGCCAGCAGCCAGTACGTGTTGCGCAGGACGCGATTGCGCTCGCCGCCGACGGCGGCCGAGCCGGGGTAGGCGGTTTGCAGGGTGTCGTTCATTCGATAACCTCCATAGGGAAGAATAGGCTTGCTTGGAGCTGACGTCCGGATTCTAGTTCCGTTGTGCGAGTGATGCGCAGGCTGCCCCGGTTCCAATGGCGGGCTGATGAGGAATTGGCCGCAGTCTCTTTGCCACGGGGCCCGGGTCGCCTTAGAGTCGGGTTAACCCATAGTCGGAGGATTCCATGCAGACCAAGTCCGTGCTGTCCCTCGAGGATGTCAAGCGCATCGCGGCCGCAGCCGAAGCCGAGGCACTGGCGCACCAGTGGCCGGTGACGATCGCGATCGTCGACGATGGGGGGCATCTGCTGTGGCTGCAGCGTCTGGACGGCGCGGCGCCGGTCTCGGCGCATATCGCGCCGGCGAAGGCCCATACCGCCGCGCTGGGCCGGCGAGAAAGCCGGGTGTACGAAGAGGTCATCAACCAGGGGCGCACGTCGTTCCTGAGCGCACCGACCATCGCAGGCATGCTGGAGGGGGGCGTTCCCATCCTGCTGCAGGGTCAGTGCGTCGGCGCGGTGGGCGTCAGCGGCGTGAAGTCGAACGAGGACGCACAGGTGGCCAAGGCGGGGATCGCCGCGCTGGGCTGACCGGCAGGCCAGACGAGGACGGGGCGTTCCCGACCCTGCGGGGTCACTTGGTGAGGATGAGCTTGCCGAGCCGCGTGCTGCGCAGTTGGTAGAGCGCTCCGTTGTGCTCGATGTGCACAACATTGCGGCCCTGGAGCAGCGCCGCGCTATGAACCTGGGGCGCGGGCGGGGCGGTCGCCGCAGTACAGGGCACCGCGGGTCCAAGGCCGCCGGAACGCAGGGAAGGCAGGTCGAGAGTCGGGTTGGCGATGTTCATCAGGCATCCCTCAACGTGGTGAACGCAGCGCCCACCAGGCGCCCAGGACAACGACGGACAGGCTGGCCAGCCACCACATGTTCAGGCGAGTGCCGCAGCCGGTTGAGCCACGCGCAGGCGGCCCACCAGGCCGCAAGCGGGTTGCTGGCGGGCCTCGTCGAACACTGAGCGGGCGCAGTCACCGCAGCGGCCGCAACCGGTGGCGACACCGGTGTTCAACTGCAATTCATCGAAGCTGTCGCAGGCCGTTGCATGGCGCTCGATCTCGCGATGAGAGATGCGGTGGCAGACACAGACGATCATGGTGCGGCAGTCCGGGTTCAGAGTGCCTTCACTATAAATAGGAATGATTCGTAATACAAGCCCCTGTTGGCCCAGGGGCTTGTGCTGACCGTGCCGTCGCTCAGGAACCGATCTCGCCCATCTGCGACTGCAGGTAGTTCTGCGGACCGACCTGGTCGACCAGGCCGAGCTGCGTCTCAAGGAAATCGATGTGCTCCTCGGTGTCGTCGAGGATGCCCTGCAGCAGGTCGCGCGAGACGTAGTCGCGCACCGTCTCGCAGTGCGCGATGCCATCCTTGATCGTGAGTTGCGCGGTCTGCTCCAGTTGCAGGTCGCTGCGCATCGCCTCGACGACATCCTCGCCGATCAGCAGCTTGCCCAGGTCCTGCAGGTTCGGCAGGCCGTCGAGCATCAGGATGCGGTCCATCAGGCGGTCCGCGTGCTTCATCTCGCCGATCGACTCTTCGTATTCCTTCTTCGCGAGCTTGTCGAAACCCCAGTGCTTCATCAAGCGGTAGTGCATGAAGTACTGGTTGATCGCGGTCAGCTCGTTCTTGAGCTGAGCGTTCAGGTATTCGATGACTTTGGCGTCGCCTTTCATGGCCCTCTCCGTGGTGTGATTCGCTGCATTATCGAAGCGCAGAGGCGGCTTTCCAGCGATCCGCCTGCCAAGGCCCCGCCGATTCGCTCTTGACGCGCATGCGACTGACTCGCAGTCCCGGAGCGGGCGCGAAGCCAGCTACAATTCAAAGGTTTACCCGCACCCACCTGCCGCCCACCGAAACTTCCGCTGTTTCCCGCCGGACTCAGGCCCGAAGAGCCGAGCTGGGCGCGCGCAAATGACGGAGTTCCCGTGCTGCCAGATCTGCCCCTCGCTCTACTTGCTCTCGCAGACGGCACGGTCTTTCAAGGTACCTCGATCGGCGCGGCCGGTCGCACGGTCGGCGAGGTGGTGTTCAACACCGCGCTCACCGGCTACCAGGAAATCCTCACCGACCCGAGCTACTGCCGGCAGATCGTCACGCTGACGTATCCGCACATCGGCAACACCGGCGTCAACGAGGAGGATGTCGAAGCCTCGAAAGTCCATGCCGCCGGCCTGATCATCAAGGACCTGCCAGTCCTCGACTCGAATTTCCGCAAGACCCGCACGCTGTCGCAGTACCTGCGCGACGAAGGAACGGTGGCGATCGCCGACATCGACACCCGCAAGCTCACCCGCATCCTGCGCACCGGCGGGGCCCAGAACGGCTGCATCGTGGCGCTGCCGCGCGGGGAGACCTTCACCGAGGCGCTGGTCGCCGACGCGGTGGCCCGGGCGCGCAGTGCGCAGAGCATGGCAGGCCTGGATCTCGCCAAGGTCGTGAGCACTGCGATGCCCTACGGTTGGACCGAGACCGAGTGGTCGCTGGGCACCGGCTACGGCACCCAGGCGGCGCCGAAGTTCCACGTCGTCGCCTATGACTTCGGCGTCAAGCGCAACATCCTGCGCATGCTGGCCAGCCGCGGCTGCCAGGTCACGGTGGTGCCGGCCAAGACGCCGGCCGCGGAGGCGCTGCTGCTGAAGCCGGACGGCATCTTCCTCAGCAACGGCCCGGGCGACCCCGAGCCCTGCGACTACGCGATCGAGGCAACGCGCACGCTGATCGACACCGGCCTGCCGGTGTTCGGCATCTGTCTGGGTCACCAGATCATGGCGCTGGCTTCGGGGGCGAAGACCTTCAAGATGAAGTTCGGGCACCACGGCGCCAACCACCCGGTAAAGGACCTGGACGACGGCCGCGTCAGCATCACGAGCCAGAACCACGGTTTCGCGGTCGACGAGAAGTCCCTGCCGGCCACCCTGCGCCCCACGCACGTGAGCCTGTTCGACGGCACGCTGCAGGGGCTGGCGCGCACCGACAAGCCCGCCTTCTGCTTCCAGGGCCACCCGGAAGCGTCTCCCGGGCCGCACGACATCGGCTACCTGTTCGACCGCTTCATTGCGCTGATGGAAAAGAACTGACATGCCCAAGCGCACCGACCTTCAAAGCATCCTCATCATCGGCGCCGGCCCGATCATCATCGGTCAGGCCTGCGAGTTCGACTACTCCGGCGCTCAGGCCTGCAAGGCGCTGCGCGAGGAGGGCTATCGCGTCATCCTCGTCAACAGCAATCCGGCGACGATCATGACCGACCCGGAGATGGCCGATGCCACCTACATCGAGCCGATCACGTGGTCGGTGGTCGAAAAGATCATCGCCAAGGAGCGCCAGACGCATCCCGACGAGAAGATGGCGATCCTGCCCACGATGGGCGGCCAGACCGCGTTGAACTGCGCCCTCGACCTGCACAAGCACGGTGTGTTGTCCAAGTACGGCGTCGAGATGATCGGCGCCAACGAGCACGCGATCGAGAAGGCCGAGGACCGCCTGAAGTTCAAGGACGCGATGACCGGCATCGGCCTGCATTCGGCCAAGAGCGGCATCGCGCACTCGATGGAGGAGGCGCTGGCCGTCCAGCGTCGGATCACGAGCGACATCGGCGGCACCGGTTTCCCGATGGTGATCCGCCCGAGCTTCACGCTCGGCGGCACCGGCGGCGGCATCGCCTACAACCCCGAGGAGTTCGAGGAGATCTGCAAACGCGGCCTCGACCTCTCGCCGACCAAGGAACTGCTCATCGAAGAGAGCCTGATCGGCTGGAAGGAGTACGAGATGGAGGTGGTCCGCGACAAGGCGGACAACTGCATCATCGTCTGCTCGATCGAGAACCTCGATCCGATGGGCATCCACACCGGCGACTCGATCACCGTGGCGCCGGCCCAGACGCTGACCGACAAGGAATACCAGCTGCTGCGCAACGCCAGCATCGCGATCCTGCGCGAGATCGGCGTCGACACCGGCGGCTCCAACGTGCAGTTCTCGATCAACCCGGACAACGGCCGCATGGTCGTGATCGAGATGAATCCGCGCGTGTCGCGGTCGTCGGCCCTGGCTTCAAAGGCCACCGGATTCCCGATCGCGAAGGTGGCCGCCAAGCTGGCGGTCGGCTACACGCTCGACGAACTGCGCAACGACATCACCGGCGGCGCGACGCCGGCGAGCTTCGAGCCCAGCATCGACTACGTCGTCACCAAGATCCCGCGCTTCGCGTTCGAGAAGTTCCCGGCCGCCGACTCCCGCCTGACCACGCAGATGAAGTCGGTGGGCGAGGTGATGGCGATGGGCCGCAGCTTCCAGGAGAGTTTCCAGAAGGCGCTGCGCGGTCTCGAGACCGGCATCGACGGCCTGTCCGAGCGCAGCACCGACCGCGAGGAGATCGTCCAGGAGATCGGCGAGGCGGGTCCGGAGCGCATCCTCTATGTCGCCGACGCCTTCCGCATCGGCCTGAGCCGCGACGAGATCTTCGAGGAAACCGCGATCGACCCATGGTTCCTGGCACAGATCGAGCAGCTCGTGCAGGCGGAGCTGGCGCTGAAGGGCCGCACGCTGGCCAGCCTGTCGACGGACGAGCTGCGCTTCCTCAAGCGCAAGGGCTTCTCCGACAAGCGCCTGGCCAAGCTGCTCGGCACCCACCAGCATGAGGTGCGCGCCGCGCGCCACGCACAGGGCGTGCGGCCGGTCTACAAGCGCGTCGACACCTGTGCGGCCGAGTTCGCCACGCAGACCGCCTACATGTACTCGACGTACGACGACGAGTGCGAGGCGCAGCCGACCGACCGCAAGAAGATCATGGTGCTCGGCGGCGGCCCGAACCGCATCGGCCAGGGCATCGAGTTCGACTACTGCTGCGTGCACGCCGCGCTGGCGATGCGCGAGGACGGCTACGAGACCATCATGGTCAACTGCAACCCCGAGACCGTGTCGACCGACTACGACACCTCGGACCGGCTTTACTTCGAGCCGGTGACGCTGGAAGACGTGCTGGAGATCGTCGACAAGGAAAAGCCGGTCGGCGTGATCGTGCAGTACGGAGGCCAGACGCCGTTGAAGCTGGCGCTCGACCTGGAGCGCGCCGGCGTGCCGATCGTCGGCACCTCGCCGGACAGCATCGACATCGCGGAAGATCGCGAGCGCTTCCAGCAATTGCTGCACAAGCTCGGTCTGAAGCAGCCTCCGAACCGCACCGCGCGCACCGAGGAGGCCGCGCTGCAGCTGGCGCAGGAGATCGGCTACCCCCTGGTGGTGCGCCCGAGCTACGTGCTGGGCGGCCGTGCGATGGAGATCGTGCATGGCGACAAGGACCTCGAGCGCTACATGCGCGAGGCGGTCCGCGTGTCCGAGAAGTCGCCGGTGCTGCTCGACCGCTTCCTCGATGACGCGGTGGAGGTCGATGTCGACTGCATCTCCGACGGCCACGACGTGATGATCGGCGCGATCATGGAGCACATCGAGCAGGCCGGCGTGCACTCCGGCGACTCGGCGTGCTCGCTGCCGCCGTATGCGCTGAGCCCGGCGCTGCAGGATGAACTGCGGCGCCAGACCGCGGCGATGGCGAAGGCGCTGCAGGTCGTGGGCCTGATGAACGTGCAGTTCGCGATCCAGGGCGAGGGCGACGAGGCGGTCGTCTACGTGCTCGAGGTCAACCCGCGCGCGTCGCGCACCGTACCCTTCGTCTCCAAGGCCACCGGCCAGCCGCTGGCCAAGATCGCGGCGCGCTGCATGGTCGGCCAGAAGCTGGCCGCGCAGAAGGCCCTGAGGGGCGAGGCGCCGCGCGAGATCGTGCCCTCGTACTACAGCGTCAAGGAAGCGGTGTTCCCGTTCAACAAGTTCCCCGGCGTCGATCCCATCCTCGGCCCCGAGATGCGCTCGACCGGCGAGGTGATGGGGGCGGGCCGCAGCTTCGGCGAGGCCATGCTCAAGAGCCAGCTCGGCGCCGGCTCGCGCCTGCCGTCCAGGGGCACGGTCGTCATCACGGTGAAGAACGCCGACAAGGATCGCGCGGTCAAGATCGCCGGCGATCTGGTCGATCTCGGCTTCAACGTCGTCGCCACCAGGGGCACGGCAGCGGCCATCTCGGCGGCCGGCGTGCCGGTGAAGGTGGTCAACAAGGTCAAGGACGGTCGGCCGCACATCGCCGACATGATCAAGGCCGGCGAGATCCAGCTGGTATTCACGACCGTCGACGAGACCCGTACCGCGATCGCGGATTCGCGCTACATCCGCACCGCGGCGATCGCCAACCGCGTCAGTTACTACACGACCATGGCCGGCTGCGAGGCCGCGGTCGAGGCACTGAAGCATCAGGACGATCTGACCGTGCTTTCCCTGCAGGAACTGCACGCGGAACTCCACTAAACTGCGCGCTTCACACGGCCGCCCCGGAGCCCCGGGGCGGCTGAGTTTTTTGCACGCACCGATTCGACGAGAAGAGATCATGGCCACCATCCCGCTGACCAAACGCGGCGCCGAGAAATTGAAGGAAGAGCTCCACCGCCTGAAGTCGGTGGAGCGGCATGCCGTGATCCAGGCGATCGCAGAGGCGCGTGCGCAGGGTGATCTGTCGGAGAACGCCGAGTACGAGGCCGCCAAGGACAAGCAGGGCTTCATCGAGGGACGCATCCTCGAGATCGAAAGCAAGATGGCGGCGGCACAGATCATCGATCCTGCGATGCTGGACGCTGGCGGGCGGGTGGTGTTCGGCGCGACGGTCGAGCTGGAGGAGGAGAGCTCGGGCGACAGCGTCACGTACCAGATCGTCGGTGACGACGAGGCCGACCTGAAGCAGGGGCTGATCTCGGTCAGCTCGCCGATCGCGCGCGCGATGATCGGCAAGGAAGCCGGCGACGTGGCGGAGTTCCAGGCGCCCGGCGGCACGCGCCGCTACGAGATCGTCGAGGTCCGCTACCTGTGAGCGGCGCCAGCCTGGTGGCCGTGCCTGAACGGCTGCGGCGCCTGATCCCCGGCCTGTGGTTCGGCGTGTTGCTGGCCATTGCCCTCATCGCCGCCCCCAGCCTGTTCAGCTTGCTGGACCGGCCGTCGGCCGGGCGGGTGGCGGCGCGGCTGTTCGCGCTCGAGGCCCAGCTCAGCCTGGCGCTGTGCGTGCTGCTCGGGTTGCTGGAGCGCCTGCGGGCCGGCCGCCGCGCGAAGGCCGGGCAGGGCTCGCCGGTCAGCGCCGAACTGCTGCTGCTGCTGGGTGTGCTGTTCTGCACCGTGCTCGGCCACTACGCGCTGCAGCCGATGATGGAGGCCGCACGCGCCGGGGAGGGGCGCTGGTCGTTCGGCGCGCTGCACGGCGTGTCGACGACCCTCTACGCCGTGAAGAGCCTGTTGGTCGCTACATTGGCCTGGCGGGCGGCACGGGGCTGACGTCCCGGTTCGGTGCTTCCGCAGCGTGCGGAGGCCGATTGTTTACCGCCCCGAGGAGAGTCGCTTCATGACGTCCATGCCGCCGCCGCTGAAACGGACGCTGACGAGCATCTTCCTCGCCGGCTTGCTGGCTGCGCTGCCATTGGCTGCCACGCTTCTGGTCATCGTGTGGGTGCTGCGCCTGCTGTTCGCCTATGTCGGGCCGGGCAGCTTCATCGGTCAGCGACTGGTGGCGCTGGGCCTGGGCGGCGGCAGCTCCGAGGTGCTGGGCTACCTGATCGGCGTTGCCCTGGTGCTGGCGGCGATCTTCGCGCTCGGTGTCGTGGTCCAGACGCGCCTGCGCGGCTGGCTGGCACGCAGCGTCGACGCGCTGATCCAGCGCATTCCGGTCGTGCGCAGCATTTACGGCATCACCCAGCGCTTCGTCGAACTGCTGTCGCCGCGCGGGGCCGACGGCGGCGGGCTTCAGTCGATGCGGCCGGTCTGGTGCCACTTCGGCGGACCGGGCGGCGTGGCGGTGCTGGGCCTGCTGTCGGCCGCCGAGACCATCGACCTGGGCGGTGCGCCTTACCACGCAGTGCTGGTGCCGACCGCCCCGGTGCCGGTCGGCGGCGGGTTGCTCTACGTGCCGCAGGCGTGGATCACGCCGGCCGAGATCGGCATCGACGCGCTGACGAGCATCTACGTTTCCATGGGCGTCACCTCGGCCCAGTACCTGCCGCAGACGCCGGCAGACGGCCGATGACTCAGTCGCCCAGTTTCTTCTTGCTTGGCAGCCGCTCCTTGGCCCGCTTGACGATGCCGCCGGAGGTGATGCGCTGGTTGCCCAGCACGGTGAGCTTCTTCACCTGGGCACGGTGGTTGCCGCTCTTGGAGAACTTCAGGATCTTCACCACCCGCGGGCCGGCCTGGCGGTGTTCGTCCGGCGTCTTTTCCTTCGGCTCGACCGGGCGCCACAGCACCAGCAGCTTGCCGATGTGCTGGACGGGCGCCGCGCCGAGCTGTTCGCACAGCGTGGCGAAGATCGTTTCGCGGGTCTCGCGTTCGTCGGAGAACACGCGTACCTTGATCAGGCCGTGGGCCTTCAGCGCGGCGTCTGCCTCCTTGGTGACGGCGGGAGTCAGACCCTCGCCGCCGATCATCACGACCGGATCGAGGTGGTGCGCATCGGCACGGTGGGCCTTGCGCTCGGCAGGCGTGAGTTGAATGGCAGGCATCCCCGTATTATCGACGCGACATGAAAGTCAAAACCAAGAGCAAGAAGGTCAACAAGGCGTGGCTCAACGATCACATCAACGATCCCTACGTCAAGCTGGCCCAGAAGGAGGGCTACCGGGCCCGTGCCGCCTACAAGCTCAAGGAGATCGATGAGGCGCTGGGGCTGATCAAGCCGGGCCAGGTCGTCGTCGACCTCGGCGCGGCACCCGGCGCCTGGAGCCAGTACCTGCGCCGCAGGTTCGCACCCAAAGAGGCCGGCACCGGCGGCGCCGCGGCCGGTGCACTGAACGGCCGCATCATTGCACTCGACCTCCTGGATTTCGAGCCGATCGAGGGCGTGCAGTTCATCCAGGGCGATTTCCACGATGAGGCGGTGCTTGCGGAATTGAGCGCCGCGATCGGCGGGCGCGGCGTCGACGTGGTCGTGTCGGACATGGCGCCGAACCTCTCTGGCATCGCCTCCTCAGATTCCGCGCGCATCGCGCTGCTGGTGGAGCTGGCGGTCGAATTCGCCGAAACCCACCTCCATCCGCACGGCGCGCTGGTCTGCAAGGTGTTCCACGGCAGCGGCCACAGCCAGCTGGTCGAGCTGTTCAAGAAGCGTTTCCGGGTCGTGAAACCGATCAAGCCCAAGGCATCTCGTGACAAGTCGTCGGAAACCTTTCTGGTCGGCATCGGTCTCAAATCGAGGTGAAACCGGCGGAAATTCCCGCGAATCCAGGCCTTGACCTATCGCAGCCGATGACAAAGCCGATCGGCGTCCCGGGGTTGACTGGACTAAACTCGGCCCCATATCCCGCGAGAGTGAGACATATCCCGTGCAGCAAGTGAGTGACGCCCATTTCGGGCAGGATTCGGTGAAGGAGCCGCGGTGAACAATCAATGGTTCTCGAAGGTCGCTGTCTGGCTGGTGATCGCCCTGGTGCTGTTCACCGTGTTCAAGCAGTTCGACCGCACGGCGGCCGCGGGCGGGCAGATCGGCTATTCCGACTTCCTCGAAGAGGTGCGCAGCAAGCGCATCTCGACCGTTACCCTGCAGGAGAGCGGCAACGGTGCGACGGAGATCCGGGCGGCCACCACCGATGGCAAGACGCTGCGCACCACCGCCACTTACCTTGATCGGGGGCTGGTCGGAGACCTGATCAACAACGGCGTCAAGTTCGACGTCAAGCCGCGGGAGGAGCCGTCGATCCTGATGAGCATCCTGCTCAGCTGGGGCCCGATGTTGCTGCTGATCGGCGTGTGGATCTATTTCATGCGACAGATGCAGGGCGGCGGCAAGGGCGGCGCCTTCAGTTTCGGCAAGTCCAAGGCGAGGATGCTGGACGAAGCCAACAACTCCACCACGTTTGCCGACGTTGCCGGCTGTGACGAAGCGAAAGAGGAAGTCAAGGAGTTGGTCGACTTCCTGAAGGACCCGCAGAAGTTCCAGAAGCTCGGTGGGCGCATCCCGCGCGGCGTGTTGCTGGTCGGCCCGCCAGGCACCGGCAAGACCCTGCTCGCCAAGGCGATCGCCGGCGAGGCGAAGGTGCCGTTCTTCTCGATCTCGGGTTCCGACTTCGTCGAGATGTTCGTCGGTGTCGGCGCGGCGCGTGTGCGCGACATGTTCGAGCAGGCCAAGAAGAGCGCGCCCTGCATCATCTTCGTCGATGAAATCGACGCGGTCGGGCGCCACCGCGGCGCTGGCCTGGGCGGCGGCAACGACGAACGCGAGCAAACGCTGAATCAGATGTTGGTCGAGATGGACGGCTTCGAGACCAACCTCGGCGTCATCGTGATGGCGGCCACCAACCGGCCCGACATCCTGGATCCGGCTCTGCTGCGTCCGGGCCGTTTCGACCGCCAGGTCTACGTGACGCTGCCCGACGTGCGGGGCCGCGAGCAGATCCTGAACGTGCACATGCGCAAGGTGCCGATCGGCCAGGACATCCGCGCTGACATCCTGGCGCGCGGCACGCCGGGCTTCTCGGGCGCCGACCTGGCTAACCTGGTCAACGAAGCGGCGCTGTTCGCCGCGCGGCGCAGCGCCCGCGTCGTCGAGATGGCCGACTTCGAGAAGGCCAAGGACAAGATCATGATGGGCCCCGAGCGCAAGTCCATGGTCATGCCCGAGGAGGAGCGCCGCAACACCGCCTACCACGAGGCTGGCCACGCACTGGTGGCGCGTCTGATGCCCAAGACCGACCCGGTGCACAAGGTCACCGTGATTCCGCGTGGTCGCGCGCTGGGCGTGACCATGCAGTTGCCGGAGACCGACCGCTACAGCATGGACAAGGAGCGCATGCTGAGCACGATCTCGGTGCTGTTCGGCGGCCGCATCGCCGAAGAGGTGTTCATGAACCAGATGACCACCGGCGCCAGCAACGACTTCGAGCGCGCGACCCAGATCGCCCGCGACATGGTGATGCGCTACGGCATGACCGACGAACTGGGCCCGATGGTCTACTCCGAGAACGAAGGCGAGGTCTTCCTCGGTCGCTCGGTCACGAAGACGACCAACATGTCCGAAGAGACGATGCGCAAGGTCGACTCGGTGATCCGCCGCATCATCGACGAGCAGTACACCACCGCCCGCAAGCTCATCGAGGACAACCAGGACAAGATGCACGCGATGGCGAAGGCGCTGCTGGAATGGGAAACCATCGACGCAGAGCAGATCGACGACATCATGGGCGGCAAGCCGCCGCGGCCGCCGAAGGACTGGACGCCCAGTAGCGCGGCCGGCGTGAACGGCGGCAGCGGTAACGGCGGCACGCCGGCCGTCAGCACCGACGGTGCTCCGGCCGCGGTCTGACGTTCCGCTCGTTTGTCGATCGCGCAACGGGGCTTCGGCCCCGTTTGCTTTGAGCGGATCTCTTTTCCCCACTGACCCCACGATGTTCTGGCAGACCACGCGATTCCGCATCGATCTCGTCGCCCCGCGCGTCATGGGCATCGTCAATGTCACGCCGGACTCCTTCTCCGATGGCGGGCTGCATGGGGGCGCCGCCGGGGCGCTGGCCCACTGCGAGCAGTTGCTGAAGGACGGCGCCGACATCCTCGACATTGGTGGCGAATCGACCCGCCCGGGCGCGGAGCCGGTGCCGCTGCAGGACGAACTGGCACGCGTGCTGCCGGTGCTGCGCGGCGCGATGGCGCTCGGCGTGCCTGTGTCGCTAGACAGCTACAAGCCCGAGGTGATGCGCGCCGCGCTCGACCTCGGTGTGGACATCGTCAACGACATCAAGGCGCTGCGCGAACCCGGGGCGCTGGACGTGGTGGCGGCGCACGCGAACTGCGGTGTCTGCCTGATGCACATGCGCGGCGACCAGCCGAAGACCATGCAGGACGGCGATCCGCAGTACGACGACGTGGTGACCGAGGTGCGCTCCTTCCTGCGGGCGCGCGTCGAAGCGCTGCGAGCGCGGGGCGTCGACGACGCCCGGATCACGCTCGACCCGGGCATCGGCTTCGGCAAGCGCACCGAGCACAACGTGGCGCTGCTGGTCCGTCAGCAAGAGCTGCTGGGCCTGGGGCTGCCGCTGCTGGCGGGCTGGTCGCGCAAGGGCGTGCTGGGCCGGCTGACCGGCCGCGAGATCGGCGACCGCCTGGTGCCCAGCGTCGCGGCGGCGCTCGCCTCGGTGCAGCGCGGGGCGCGCATCGTGCGCGTGCACGACGTGGCCGCCACCGTCGATGCGTTGAAAGTGTGGCGGGCTGCCGGTCTTTGCCCGTGAGCGCAGGATTCGCCTCGCCGGGCGCCCGGCACAATGGCACCCCATGAGCAGAACCTATTTCGGCACCGACGGCATCCGTGGCGCCGTCGGCCAAGCGCCGATCACGCCCGACTTCGTGTTGCGCCTCGGTCATGCGGTCGGTCGGGTGCTGAAATCGCAACAGACCTCCCCGGCGTCGCGGCCCACGGTGCTGATCGGCAAGGACACGCGCATCTCGGGCTACATGCTGGAGTCGGCCCTGGAGGCGGGCTTCGCCTCGGCGGGCGTGGACGTGCTGCTGACCGGCCCGCTGCCCACGCCCGGCGTCGCCTACCTCACGCGGGCGCTGCGACTCAGCCTGGGCGTCGTCATCAGCGCCTCGCACAACCCCTATGGCGACAACGGCATCAAGTTCTTCTCTGCCAAGGGCGAAAAGCTGCCCGACAGCTGGGAGCAGCAGGTCGAGGCGACCGTCGAGGAGGCGGCACAGTGGGTCGACTCCAGCGGTCTGGGCAAGGCACGCCGGCTCGACGATGCACAGGGCCGCTACATCGAGTTCTGCAAGAGCACGGTGGCCGGTGAACTGAGCTTGAAGGGCCTGAAGCTCGTGGTGGACGGCGCCCACGGCGCGGCCTACCAGGTGGCGCCCGCGGTGTTCCACGAACTCGGTGCCGAGGTGATCTCCATCGGTTGCAACCCGAACGGGCTCAACATCAACGACGGCTTCGGGGCCACCCATCCCGAGGCGCTGGTGAGCGCCGTGCAGGCCCATCAGGCCGACTACGGCATCGCGCTCGATGGCGATGCCGACCGACTGCAACTGGTCGATGCCACGGGCCGTCTCTACAACGGCGACGAACTGCTGTACCTGATGACGCTCGACCGACTCGCGGCCGAGCCGTCGGAAGACGCTGCGCCGTCGCGCGTCGGCGTGCCCGGCGTGGTCGGGACGCTGATGACCAATCTCGCGGTGGAGCAGGCCCTCGCGGCGCGTGGCGTCGCATTCGTGCGCGCCAAGGTCGGGGACCGCTACGTGCTCGAGGAATTGCTGGCGCGCGGCTGGCAGCTCGGCGGCGAGGGCTCGGGTCATCTGATCGCGCTGGACAAGCACACCACCGGCGACGGGCTCGTCAGCGCATTGCAGGTGCTGCAGGCGGTGGTGCGCAGCGGGCGCACCCTGGCGCAACTGCTGGAGGGGTTGACGCTGTTTCCGCAGGTGCTGCTCAACGTCCGGCTGCAGCCGGGTCAGGACTGGAAGGCCAGCGCCGCGCTCGCCGAGGCGCAGCGCGAGTCGCTGGCCGAACTGGGCGAGCGCGGCCGCATCCTGATCCGGCCGTCCGGCACCGAGCCGCTGCTGCGCGTGATGGTCGAGGCCAGCGACGCAGCCCTGGCGCAACGCTGCGCCCAGCGCATGGCCGACGCGGTGCGCCGAGCTTGATCCGACGTGCGCGGGCCGCCTTGGCTCGGGCACGCCGCCCACGTCACTTCTTGACCGGCGGGATCAGCACCTTGTCGATCACATGCACCACGCCGTTGCTGGCGAGCACGTCGCTCTGGGTCACCAGCGCTTCATCGACCGTCACGAAGGTTCCGGCCTTTGCTACCGCCAGGTTGGCGCCTTGCGCGGTCTTCAGGTTGCCCGGTTGCACGTCGGCCGCCAGCACCTTGCCCGGGGCCACGTGGAACAGCAGCACCGCCTTGAGCTGTTCCTTGTCCTTGCTCAGGGCATCCAGGGTCTTGGCCGGCACGGCCTTGAAGGCGTCGTCGGTCGGTGCGAACACGGTGTAGGGGCCGGTGCCGTTCAGTGTCTCGGCGAGGCCCGCCTCGGCGATCAGCTTGTTCAGGGTCGACAGCGACGGCGTTGCGGCGGCGGTGCCGGCGATCGTCTTCGGCGCTGGGGTCGAAGCGCAGCCGGCCAGGGCCAGCCAGGCGGCCGAGGTAGCAAGCAGCAGGGTGCGTTTGTTCATGGAAGCTCCTGTTTCTGTGAAGGGGCGGCGGAGGCTCAAGCCCACCAAGCCGATCGCCGCGGAGCATAGAAGTCGATCGTGACACTCCGGTGACGAATCGGCGAGGGCGCTGTCACGAAAAAGTCCAGGCCCGCCACTGTCGGCGGCGCGTCATGGCTCTGTCACAAAGCCCACCTAGAGTGCGGCCCATCGATCCACCAAGCTTCGAAAGGGCTGCTCATGAACGTTTCTCTCCTCCGCTCCACCCTCGCGGCGGTCGCGCTGATCGCCGTGGCCGGCACTGCCTCGGCGCAGGACATCACCGGCGCCGGCGCCTCCTTCCCGGCCCCGGTCTATTCGAAGTGGGCCGATGCGTACAACAAGGCCACCGGCGCGCGCCTCAACTACCAGTCGATCGGTTCGGGCGGCGGGATCAAGCAGATCAAGGCCAAGACGGTCGATTTCGGTGCGTCCGATGCGCCGCTGAAGGACGAAGAGCTGGCCAAGGACGGCATGGTGCAGTTCCCGACCGTGATCGGCGGCGTGGTCCCGGTCGTCAACATCAAGGGCATCGCCCCAGGCCAGATGAAGCTGACCGGCCAGGTGCTGGGTGACATCTATCTGGGGAAGATCACCAAGTGGAACGACCCCGCGATCGCCGCGCTCAACGCCGGCGTGACGCTGCCCGATGCCTCGATCGCCGCGGTGCGCCGCGCCGACGGTTCGGGCACCACCTTCCTGTTCACGAACTACCTGTCCAAGGTCAACGCGGAATGGAAGACCAAGGTCGGTGAAGGCACCGCGGTCAACTGGCCGACCGGCGCTGGCGGCAAGGGCAACGAGGGCGTGTCGGCTTTCGTGCAGCGTCTGCCGAACTCGATCGGCTATGTCGAGTACGCGTACGCCAAGCAGAACAAGATGTCGCACGTGATGCTGAAGAACAGGGACGGCCAGTTCGTCGGTCCGGACGAAGACAACTTCAAGGCCGCCGCCGCCGGCGCGGAATGGGCGAAGAGCTTCTACCAGGTCCTGACCGAGCAGCCGGGCAAGGAAGCCTGGCCGATCACCGGCGCGACCTTCATCCTGATGCACAAGTCTCAGGACAAGCCCGAGAGTGCCTCCAACGCGCTGAAGTTCTTCGAGTGGGCCTACAGCAGCGGCGACAAGATGGCGGCCGACCTCGACTACGTTCCGATGCCCGACACCGTCAAGACGATGATCCGCAAGCTGTGGGCGGACAACATCAAGGACGCCTCCGGCAAGGCCGTCGCCTACAAGTGACCTGCCACGCCGACCCTGGGAGGGGTCGGTTCGAGGGGAGGCGCGCATGCGCCTCCCTGTTGCTGCAACGAAGGAGGAGGCGACGTGGCCGCTACACTGCCTGCAACCCCGTACCCCGATCAAGACAAGATGGAACGATCCGACCCGCAGGATCGGCCGCCGGTCGTGCGCAAGGCGGCGCCCTGGGCCGACACCGTGTTCTCGGTGCTCGCGCACGCGGCCGCCATCCTGACCCTCGGCCTGCTGGTCGGCATCATCGTGTCGCTGATCATCGGCGCCGGACCGGCCATCCAGGAATACGGCCTGAGTTTCCTGTGGCGCAGCGAATGGGATCCCGTCCAGAACCAGTATGGCGGGCTGGTGATGATCTACGGCACCGTGATGACCTCGTTCATCGCGTTGCTGATCGGCGTGCCGGTGAGCTTCGGCATCGCGCTGTTCCTGACCGAACTCTCGCCCGGCTGGCTGAAGCGGCCGCTGGGCGTGGCGATCGAACTGCTGGCCGCCGTGCCGTCGATCGTCTACGGCATGTGGGGCCTGCTGGTGTTCGCCCCCATCCTGTCCACCTACGTGCAGCAGCCGCTGCAGGGCGCCTTCGATGGCGTGCCGGTGCTGGGCACGCTGTTCAGCGGCCCGCCGGTGGGCATCGGCATCCTGTCGGCCGGGATCATCCTGGCGATCATGATCATTCCCTTCATCGCCTCGGTGATGCGCGACGTGTTCGAGGTCACGCCGCCGATGCTCAAGGAGTCGGCCTACGGTCTCGGCTCCACCACCTGGGAGGTGGTGTCGAAGGTCGTGCTGCCGTACACCAAGACCGGCGTCATCGGCGGGATCATGCTGGGGCTGGGCCGTGCGCTGGGCGAGACGATGGCGGTCACCTTCGTCATCGGCAACTTCAACCAGCTCAATTCGTTGTCGCTGTTTGAGGCGGCGAACAGCATCACCTCGGCCCTGGCCAACGAGTTCGCCGAGGCCGGCGAGGGCCTGCACCAGGCGTCGCTGATCTACCTGGGCCTGGTCCTGTTCTTCATCACCTTCGTGGTGCTGGCCTGTTCGAAGCTGCTGCTGGCGCAGCTCAAGAAGGGTGAAGGGAGCCGCTCATGAGCAGCATTGCAAGTCCTTCCGCTGCCGCGCTGCAGGCCTCGCGGCTGAACAAGCACGCCAGCCGCAAGCGCATCAACGCGATCGCGCTGGTGCTGTCGCTGGCCGCCATGTCCTTCGGCGTGTTCTGGCTGATCTGGATCCTGATCGAGACGGTGCGTCTGGGCGTCGGCGGTCTTGCGCTGTCGCTGTTCACGGAGATGACGCCGCCGCCGCAGGCCGAGTCCGGCGGCCTGGCCAACGCGATCTTCGGTTCTTTGCTGATGGTGTCCTTGGCCACGGCGGTCGGCACGCCGGTCGGCGTGCTGGCCGGGGTCTACCTGGCCGAGTACGGCCAGAAGACCTGGCTGGGCAGCGTCACGCGCTTTATCAATGACATCCTGCTGTCGGCGCCCTCGATCGTGATCGGCCTGTTCATCTACGCCGTCGTCGTGGCGCAGATGAAGACCTTTTCGGGCCTGGCCGGCGTCATGGCGCTCGCGCTGATCGTGATCCCGGTGGTGATCCGCACCACCGAGAACATGCTGAGCCTCATCCCGAACTCGCTGCGCGAGGCAGCGTATGCGCTGGGCACGCCGAAGTGGAAGGTCATCATGACCGTGACGTTGAAATCGGCTCGCGCTGGCGTGATGACGGGCGTGCTGCTCGCCATTGCCCGCATCGCCGGCGAAACCGCGCCGCTGCTGTTCACCGCGCTGTCCAATCAGTTCTGGACCACCGACCTGAACCAGCCGATGGCCAGCCTGCCGGTCACGATCTTCAAGTTCGCGCTGAGCCCGTACGAGAACTGGCAGAAGCTGGCGTGGGCCGGGGTCTTCCTGATCACGATCGGCGTGCTGGTGCTCAACATCCTGGCCCGCGTGCTGTTCCGCAACAAACACTGAAGGAATTTCGACATGGACGTCAAAGTCGAACTGCCCGTGACCGAGAAGCCCAAGCTCGCGGTGCGCAACCTGAACTTCTACTACGGCCACTTCCATGCGCTGAAGAACATCCACCTCGACATTCCCGAGAACAAGGTCACGGCCTTCATCGGGCCGTCGGGCTGCGGCAAGTCGACGCTGCTGCGCACCTTCAACCGCATGTTCGAGCTCTATCCGGAGCAGCGCGCCGAAGGCCAGATCCTGCTCGACGGCGACAACATCCTGACCTCGAAGGACGATGTCTCGCTGATCCGCGCCAAGATCGGCATGGTGTTCCAGAAGCCCACGCCGTTCCCGATGTCGATCTACGACAACATCGCCTTCGGCGTGAAGCTGTTCGAGACCCTGCCGCGCGTGGAGATGGACGAGCGCGTCGAGTGGGCCTTGAAGAAGGCGGCGCTGTGGAACGAGGTCAAGGACAAGCTCGGCCAGAGCGGCTCCGGCCTGTCGGGCGGCCAGCAGCAGCGCCTGTGCATCGCGCGCGGCATCGCGATCAAGCCCGAGGTGCTGCTGCTCGACGAGCCCTGTTCGGCACTGGACCCGATCTCCACCGGCAAGATCGAGGAACTGATCCACGAACTGAAGTCGGATTACACCGTGGTGATCGTCACGCACAACATGCAGCAGGCTGCACGCTGTTCGGACTACACCGCCTACATGTACCTGGGCGACCTGATCGAGTTCGGCCCGACTTCGGAGCTCTTCATGAAGCCGAAGAAGAAGGACACCGAGGACTACATCACCGGCCGCTTCGGCTGAGCCAGGGGGAACGAACATGAGCGACAAGCATCTCTCGACGCAGTTCGACAGCGAACTCAGCGGCATCTCCACGCGCGTGCTCGAGATGGGCGGCCTGGTGGAGTCCCAGGTGGCGCAGGCGATGTACGCCTTGACCAACTTCAGCAGCGAGACGGCGAGCCAGGTGCTGCTGCAGGAGGAGAAGGTCAACCAGATGGAACTGGACATCGACCGCGATCTCTCCAGCATCATCGCGCGGCGCCAGCCGACCGCGCGCGACCTGCGCCTGCTCACCGCCGTGAGCAAGACCATCGGCAACCTCGAGCGTGTCGGCGACGAGGCGGCGCGCGTGGCACGCACCGTGCAACGGCTGGTCAACACGGGCGTGTCGAGCCGCCTGCGGCTGCCGGTCTCCGACGTGTCCTTCGAGGCCACGCTGGCGATCGCGCTGCTGCGCAAGTCGCTCGACGCCTTCGCGCGCCTCGACGTGGAGAAGGCGATCGAGGTGATCAAGCAGGACGACCAGATCGACCAGGAGTTCGAAGGCCTGATGCGTAAGCTGATCACCTTCATGATGGAAGATCCGCGCACCATCTCGTCGAGCATCGACCTGGTGTTCGTGGCGAAGGCGATCGAGCGCGTGGGCGACCATGCCAAGAACCTCGCCGAGCAGATCATCTACATCGTCAAGGGCATGGACGTGCGCCACAACCCCGTCGAAACCGTGGAGTCGATGGTCAAGTGACTCTCAAAAGGAGCGAACGATGAGCCGAGTGCTGGTGGTGGAAGACGAGTCGGCGATCGCCGAACTGATTTCGATCAACCTGCGGCATGCCGGCTACGAAGTGACGATCGCGGCTACCGCCGACCAGGCGCAGCTCGCGATCGACAGCGTGCTGCCCGATCTGGTGATCCTGGACTGGATGCTGCCGGGCCAGTCGGGTCTGGCGCTCGCGAAGCGCTGGCGCGGCGAGAGCCGCACCAAGGAGCTGCCGGTCATCATGCTGACCGCGCGCGCGGAGGAGGGCGACAAGGTCGCCGGCCTCGACGCGGGCGCCGACGACTACCTGACCAAGCCGTTCTCCACCCACGAGCTGATGGCGCGCATCCGTGCCGTGCTGCGCCGCAAGGCGCCGGAAGCGCTCGACAGCGCTGTCGAACTCGGCGTGCTGAGGCTCGACCCGTCGACGCGCCGTGTGGCACGCGGCGAGCAGGAGGTCAAGATCGGCCCCACCGAGTTCCGTCTGTTGCATTTCCTCATGACGCACCCCGAGCGGGTGCACAGCCGTGCCCAGTTGCTCGACCGCGTGTGGGGCGACCATGTCTTCATCGAGGAGCGCACGGTCGACGTGCATGTGAAGCGCCTGCGTGAAGCGCTGGCGCCGGTGGCCTGCTCGACGATGATCGAGACGGTGCGAGGCGCCGGTTACCGCCTGACGCAGCAGATGGCGGCCGCCGCGGCCTGATCGGCCGGCCACCCGCGGGGTGAGTCCACTTGACCTGGCTGTTTCCGCGCCTCTTCTCCTGCCTTGTCGCGCTGCTGCTGGGCGGGACGGTCGGCTATGTGACCGGCGCAGCGGTGCGCGCGCCGATCCTGGGTGCCTTGCTGGGTGGCGCGCTGGCGATCGGCTTGATCGCCGCCGTGGACACCCTGCGCGGCGCGCGGCTGATCGCCTGGTTGCGCGGCTCGCAGGATACCGACGCGCCGCGTGACGCCGGCTTCTGGGGCGAGATCGCCTACCGCGTCGAGCGCGGCATCCGGGCGCGTGAGCGCAGCACGGTGCAGGAGAAGGCGCGGCTCGCACAGTTTCTCGACGCGATCGAGGCCTCGCCGAACGGCGTGTTGATGCTCGACGTCAACGGGCAGATCGACTGGTGCAATTCGGTGGCGGCCTCGCACTTCGGTCTCGACCCGCGGCGCGACCGGCTGCAGCGCATCACCAACCTCGTGCGCGCGCCGGCCTTCGTGGCCTACCTGCAGGCCGGCGTCTACCGGGAGGCGGTGGTCTTCCCCAGCCCGAACGGGCTGGGCACGCTGTCGGTCCTGGTGCGCGACTATGGTGAAGGCATGAAGCTGGTGCTGTCGCAGGACATCACCGAGCGCGAGCGGGCCGACGCCATGCGCCGTGATTTCGTGGCCAACGTGTCGCACGAGATCCGCACGCCGCTGACGGTGCTTTCGGGATTCATCGAGACCATGAGCACGCTGCCGCTGACCGAGGTGGAGTCGCGTCGCGTGCTCGTGTTGATGAGCCAGCAGGCTCAGCGCATGCAGACGCTGGTGAGCGACCTGCTGACGCTCGCGCAGCTCGAGGGCAGCCCGCGTCCGGCCGCCGACCGCTGGATCGCGGTGTCGCGGCTGCTGCAGCTGGTCGAGGCCGACGCCCGCACGCTGTCGCAGGGCCGGCACACGCTGACGCTGGCTGGCGACGACAGTGCACAGATCGCCGGAGCCGAAACGGAGCTGCTGAGCGCGCTCACCAACCTGGCGAACAACGCCGTGCGCTACACACCCGAAGGCGGACGCATCGACATCAGCTGGCGCCGGCTGGCCGACGGCAGCGGCGAGTTCGCCGTCAGGGATACCGGCCTGGGCATCGAGCGCGAGCACCTTCCGCGCTTGACCGAGCGCTTCTACCGGGTCGATGGCAGCCGCTCGCGCGACACCGGCGGCACCGGCCTGGGACTGTCGATCGTGAAGCACGTCGCGCAGCGCCACGGCGGCGAACTCGACGTCCAGAGCGAGCCCGGCAAGGGCTCGACCTTCCGTCTCGTCTTTCCGGCCGCGCGCCTGCGCTGCGTGGCGGCGCCGACGACACCTCAGCCGGCCAGCGACCCGGGGGTCCCCGTGGGCGGCCTCACGGCCGACACGCGCTGAAGCAGGGCCAGCAGCAGCGCGCTGACGCAGCCGAGCGCCACCACGTTGGCCAGCCAGAACGCGGCCGGGCCCGCCAGCGCGTTCGGCCAGACCGGTGGCGGGCTGAAGGCGAGCCAGGCCCCACCGGCCAGGCCGATGCCCCACAGCCCGATCGCATAGCTCAACGCCGGCAGCAGCGCGATGCGGTAGGCGCGCAGCGCGAAGGAGGCAATGCATTGAGTGGCGTCGGCGAGCTGGCTCGCGGCGACGAACAACAGCAGCTGGGTGGCCACGGCCTGCACGGCCGGGTCCGGGCTGTAGGCGCGCGCGAGCGGGCCGCGCAGCCCGGCCAGCAGTGCACCGAGCATCGCCACCAGCGCCAGCGCGAGCCACAGGCCCTGCCGCCAGATGCGCCGCGCCTGCGTGCGGTCGCCGGCGCCGAGGGCTTGCGCAGTCTGGGCGCCGGTGGCGATGCCGATCGACAAGGGCAGCATGTACAGCACCGCCGCCACGTTGGCGGCGATCTGGTGTCCCGCCAGCGGCGTGGTGCCCAGTCGGGCGATGAACACCGCCATCAGCGCGAAGCCGGTCACTTCGAAGAACAGGGCCGCCCCGCTGGGCAGGCCGAGCCGCAGCAGTTCGCGCTGCGCGTCCCAGCGCGGCCGTGACCAGCGGGCGAACAGCTGCAGTTCGCGATAGGCCGGATGACGCATCAGCATCAGCGCGGCCACGCCGGCCAGCGTGCACTGCACGATCAGCGTGGCGATCGCGCATCCGGCCACACCGAGCGCCGGCACGCCGGCGCCTCCGAAGATCAGCCAGGCGTTGAGCGGCAGCTTGAGGCCCAGCGCCATCAGCTGGAGCAAGGTGACCAGCAGCGGCCGCGACAGGCCCTGGTTGAGGCCGCTGTAGACACGGAACAGCAGGCCCGCCGGCAGCGACCAGGCCAGCCAGCCGAGGTAGGACTGCACGCGCTCGAGCACCGCCGCATCCGTCCGGGCCCAGCTCAGCGCCAGGCCGGGGAAGAGCAGCACGGTCATGCCCGGCAGTGCGATCGCCAGCGCCAGCCACACGCCCTGCTGGAAACTGCGGCGGACGCCTTCGTGGTCGCCCGCACCGTGATGGTGGCCCACCACCGGGATCAGCGCCTGGAGCACGCCGGTCAGCGCGATGTAGACGCAGATGTAGACCGCTGCCCCGATCGACAGCGCGGCCAGATCGGTGCTGTCGTGACGACCGGTCATCACCGTGTCTGCCACGGTGTAGCCGATCACCGCCACCTGGCCGACCAGGATCGATGTGGCGTGGCGCGCGATGCGTCCGGTGGTCCCCGCGCCGCTCACCGGCCGGCGCTCGCGAGATCGCGTCGGTAGACGACGGTCTGCTCGGCGCGATCGGTCGGTCGGCGCTCGCGCGCCAGCAGCTTCCAGCCGGGCCGCGCCAGCGTCTCGGTCACGGCGTTCGCGCGCGCCGTGGTCAGCAGGAACTCGCAGCCGGTCTGCGGCGGGACCGGGTGCGTCTCGACACGCCAGCCACCGTGGTACTCCAGCGCGGCCAGCTGGGCCCGTGGCAGGCCGACCGTGGCGATGCAGGCGTCGCTCGGCACATGCTGGGCGATGCGCTCGACCAGCGGGCGGTCGCTGCGCGCGTAGTCCAGAACCGGCAGCAACAGTGTCATCGCCAGCAGCCAGCACAGGCTCAGGCCGCCGGCCGGCAGCACCAGGCTCTTCCAGAGCACGGGGCGATGGCGACCGGTGCGCCAGCGCACCAGCAGCAGCCACGCCAGGGTGCCGGCCACGGCCGCCAGCAGCGGGAACCACGCGAAGCTGCTCTGGTAGCCCGGCACCAGCCGGGCAACGTTGGAGGCGGTCTTGGCCGGCACCCCGGTCTGCAATGCGGCGTAGACGACCCACACCGCGATGGCGGCGATGCTGAAGAACGCGACCGAGAACCAGTCGATCGCGGCCGACACGCTGCGCTGCAGGGTCGGCAAGGCGAACGCGGCCAGCGCGGCCAGCGGCGGGAGGGCCAGCATCAGCGCCCGGTCGGAGCCGCCCATGCCGATGCAGGCGAGCAGCGCGACGGCTGCCGCGGTGGCGGGCACCGCGATGTGCCGATGCATCAGGTGGCCCCGCCAGCGCCACAGCGTCCAGCCGGCCATCGCCCAGGCCGGCCAGGCGAACCAGGCCAGCAACTGCACCACCTGGCTGACGTCGGGCGTGCCGAGCCGCCAGCTCCAGGCGCCGATCGCCAGCGCGATGGTGGACGCCAGCGCGGCAGCCCCCACGATCCAGAGCGAGAACAGCCGGGCCAGCGGAAAGCTCGACCGCAGGCAGACGACAGCGCCGGCCAGCGCGTAGCCCAGTCCGATGGCCGGCGCGCCGCTGGCGGCCAGTACCGGCAGCGCCAGCAGCACGGCCCCGCGCGACGCCCAGCGGCGCGAGACACTCGCCGCCATGGCATAGAAGAACAGCGCTGCCGCGAACAACTGCATCAGCTCCGGCGTGGTTTCGTGCCCCAGCTGCAGCAGGCCGAGCGTGGCCATCAGGGCCAGCAGGGCGCCGTCGGCGATGGCCCGTGCGTAGTCGACCGGGCTGGCCTCGCCGCCGAAGGCGAACGGCAGCGGCTGGGCGTTGTCGGTCCTTGCCAGGTGGTAGGTGCCGTACCAGGTGAAGACCAGCACGCCGACCAGCAGCAGCGCGAATGGCAGGCGGGCCGCGAGCGCCGGATCGAGCAGACCGCCGAACAAGTGGATGCCCAATGCACCGAGCCAATACGGCAGCAGGGCGCCGTCTGCCGGCAGCCCGGCAATCGAGGGCGACAACAGGTCGGCCCCACCCTGCGCCAGGCTGAACATGTAGCCGAAGGCGGTGATGTCGGCATTGCGCCAGGGATCTCGGCCGAACAGGCCGGGCAGCACATAGGCGGCACAGAACAGCAGCAGCGCGCTGCGTGGCAGGCGCTCGACGGCACGCTGCGAGACGAGGGCGGGAGTGGGGGTGCTCAAGACAGGAGGGGCGGTGGCGGCGACGCGGCATCTTGCAGCAAAAGCCGCGACCGCGAACGTAAAGCAGGCGCACCGAACGTGGCGGTGCCCCGGCAAGTCCCGGCCCCGGGGCCCGAGTCGGCAACAAAAAAGGCAGCCGAGGCTGCCTTTGCACGTGTGCGAACCGCCGTCACTTCTTGGCGCCGAGGTGCGCGAACTTGTTGCGGAACTTCTCGACGCGACCGCCCAGGGAGTCGACGCTCTTCTGGGTGCCGGTGTAGAACGGATGCGATTCGCTGGTGGTCTCGAGCTTGAACAGCGGCAGTTCGCGGCCGTCGTCCATCTTGACGGTTTCGCGGGTCTGGGCGCACGAACGCGTCACGAACTTGAAACCGTTGGAGAGGTCCACGAAGCACACGTCGCGGTAGCTGGGGTGAATGCCGTCTTTCATCTCGAATCCTCGCAGGGTCTGGGTGCGGGAGCCACGCTGAGTCGCCACTGCGGCCATACAACGCACTTTCCGCCATGGCGAAAGCCTGAAATTATGCCATGCATCAACGACTTAGGCCAGGGGCTCAGCCGCCGCGGCGCATCATGTCGAAGAAGTCGAGGTTGGTCTTCGTGGCCTTCATCTTGTCGAGGATGAACTCCATCGCCTCGATCTCGTCCATCGAATAGAGCAGCTTGCGCAAGATCCAGGTCTTCTGCAGGATCTCTGGCTTGAGCAGCAGCTCCTCGCGGCGGGTGCCCGACTTGTTCAGCAGGATCGACGGGTAGACGCGCTTCTCGGCCATGCGGCGATCCAGGTGGATCTCGCAGTTGCCGGTGCCCTTGAACTCCTCGTAGATCACCTCGTCCATGCGGCTGCCGGTGTCGACCAGCGCGGTGCCGATGATGGTCAGCGAACCGCCTTCCTCGATGTTGCGCGCGGCGCCGAAGAAGCGCTTGGGGCGCTGCAGCGCATTGGCATCGACGCCACCCGTCAGCACCTTGCCGGAGGAGGGAAGCACGTTGTTGTAAGCGCGCGCCAGGCGGGTGATCGAGTCGAGCAGGATCACCACGTCCTTCTTCAGCTCCACCAGCCGCTTGGCGCGCTCGATCACCATCTCGGCCACCTGCACGTGGCGTGCGGCGGGCTCGTCGAAGGTGGAACTGATGACCTCGCCGCGGATCGTGCGCTGCATCTCGGTCACTTCCTCGGGCCGCTCGTCGACCAGCAGCACGATCAGGTGCACTTCTGGGTAGTTGGCGGTGATGGCGTGCGCGAGGTTCTGCATCATCACCGTCTTGCCACTCTTCGGGGCCGACACCAGCAGCGCCCGCTGGCCCTTGCCCAGCGGGGCGATCAGATCGACGATGCGGCTGGTGATGTTCTCCTCGGCCTTGATGTCACGTTCGAGCTTGAACTGCTCCTTGGGGAACAAGGGCGTCAGGTTCTCGAACATGATCTTCTGCTTGTTCTCCTCCGGCGTGATGCCGTTGACGATGTCCACCTTCACCAGGGCGAAGTAGCGCTCGCCGTCCTTGGGGACGCGCACCTCGCCTTCGATCATGTCGCCGGTGTGCAGGTTGAAGCGGCGGATCTGGCTGGGGCTGAGGTAGATGTCGTCGGTGCTCGCGAGGTAGCTCGCCTCGGGGGAGCGCAGGAAGCCGAAGCCATCGGGCAGCACTTCCAGCACGCCGTCGCCGAACACCTGCTCGCCCTGCTTGGCGCGCTTCTTCATGATCGCGAACATCAGCTCCTGCTTGCGCATGCGGGCGCTGTTCTCGATCTCCAAGGTTTCGGCGACCTTGATCAGTTCGGATATGTGCTGGGCTTTGAGTTCGGATAGATGCATGAAGCGCACCTCGGGGGCAAGCGTGACCACCCGGAAACGGGCGCCACCGGAGTCGGGCGATCGCAGGCTCTGGATAGGGCCCGGACCGCTCGCGGTCGGTGCCGATCGACATGCGATCGACGGTAGGACAGGTGTTCTGGGAGGGGGTGCCGGCTCCACGCGCTGGATGCAGCGTGGCGGCAATCTCGCTGGTGCTCGGGGCAGGCGGGTGGCCTCGCCCCGGCACGTTTGCAGCGATTATAGGTGGCCGTCGAGGAATGCGGTCAACTGCGACTTGTTCAGGGCGCCGACCTTGGTGGCGGCCAGTTGCCCGCCCTTGAACAGCATCAGCGTCGGAATGCCGCGGATACCGAACTTCGCCGGCACGTCGCGGTTCTCGTCGACGTTCATCTTCGCGATCTGCAGCTTGCTGCCGTAATCCTTGGCGACTTCGTCGAGGATCGGGGCAATCATCTTGCACGGGCCGCACCACTCGGCCCAGTAATCGACCAGCACGGGAGTACCGGACTTGAGCACGTCGTCGTCGAACGACGCATCGGAGACGTGTTTGATCAGTTCGCTGGCCATCATGGGTCCTTCAACTGCCGCCTGTCGTGCGCAGTTCGCACGAGCTTCCAGGGCACAATGATTTTGACACAAGGCCCCCTGGCGCGCCGCGCGGCGCCGGCCCTGCACGCTATGGGGACGATAGAAGGATCCCGCCCCTGAATCCGACACCGGACCCTGCCGCCAAGGACATGCCACCCGAGGCCGACCTGGCGGTCGCCGCATGCTGGACGCGCCTAGTGCGCGAGATCGCGGCGTTTTCGCGCCGCGAGGCCCTTGCATCGCGGGATGTCGTCGTGCTGCTGCCCTTTGCTCAGCATCTTTCGTTGGCGCGGGCCGCCTGGCTGGCGCTCGACCACGCGCCCTGGATACCGCGTTTCGAGACGACGCAGACCTTGCAGCGTTCGCTCGGTCCACCGCTGCCGGCCGCACCAGGCGAACTGGCTTTCGATCCGGTGGCCGATCCGCTGCAGGCCGCACAACTGCTGCGCGAGCAGGTTCCGGATTGGCCGCATCGCGACCCGCGCGGCTTCGCGCTCGCCGTCGCGCGCCTGAACGAGACGGCGCAGGTGCTGGCGCGCGCCAGGCTGGCGCTGCCGCCGGCCCAGCGCGCGGCTTGGCTCGAGAAGGCCCGTTCGCTGCTGTCCGGCCCCACCGGGCCGGGCCAGCAGGAGCGCGCGCTGGCGCGGCTCGCGCTCGAGTGGTCGAACACGGCGGCCACGATGGGCGCCGATGCGCTCTACGCCCTGAGGCCGGCGGCCTGGGTCGCACTGCGGGTCGGCGCCTCCGATCCGCTGGTCGAGTCCTTGTTGGCCGCATCGTCGGAACCGGTGCTGTGGCTCGATGCCGATCTGCGTGCCCCCGGCCTTCGCAGTGTTCCCGGTGCAGTGCAGGTGAGCGAGTGCGACGATTTCGAGGACGAGGCGCAGCGGGCGGCGGCGCAGGTGCTGGCTCATCTGGCGCAGGGCGAGCAGCCGGTGGCCCTGGTGGCCCTTGACCGCGTGCTGGTGCGTCGCGTGCGAGCGCTGCTCGAGCGGCAGCAGGTTCCGGTGAGCGATGAGACGGGCTGGAAGCTGTCGACCACCCGTGCAGGCGCCACGGTGATGGGCCTGCTGCGCGCGGTGCATCCCCGCGCAGCGACCGACGACCTGCTCGACTGGCTGGCCTCGGCGCCAGCCCCGGTGGATGGCCGTGCGGCGCTCGATGCCGCGTGGCGACGCGACGGCATCACCGCGTTGCGGCAGGTCGACGAGGCCCGCCTCGAGCCTGCTGCGCTCGCCCTTTGGCAGCAGTGGCTCGCGATCGGCGAGCCCTTGAGCGCAACCCGCCGCCTGGCGCTGGGCGAATGGCTGTCCCGCCTGCGCGAGGCGCTGCTGCGCGCCGGGCTGTGGGAGTCGCTGCTGGGCGACGCGGCCGGTCGGCAAGTCATCGATGCGCTGCGGTGCCGCGCCGAGCCACCGGCCGGCAGCGCCTGGGGGCAGCAGGCGGCGCGCGTGCGCTTCGATGCCGACGGCTTGCGCGACTGGGTCGACGGCGTGCTGGAGGCGGTTTCATTCGAGCCGCCGTCGCCCGACCTCGGCGGTGCGGCGCCGGTGATCCTCACGCCGCTGGCGCGCGCGATGCTGCGTCCGTTCGCAGCGGTCGTGTGTCCGGGTGCGGATGCGGCGCATCTCGGCGCGCTGCCGAAGCCGCAGGCCTTGCTGGGCGACGCACTGGCGGCCGCGCTCGGCCTGCCGTCGAGCGCGCAGCGTCGCGAGCACGAGCGACGGGCCTTCGCGCAGTTGCTGCGGGTGCCGCAGCTCACGCTGCTGCACCGCCGGCGCGACGGGGCCGAGCCGCTGCAGGCCAGCCCGCTGTTGCTGCAACTGCAGTTCGACGCACGCGAAGCCGTCAGGTCGGGCGGTGAGCCGCGGACGCCCGTCGCCGTCGTGCCGCGCCCGCTCGCGCACCCCTTGCCGGTCGCGCCGGCGCTGTTGCCCGACTCGCTCAACGCCACGGCCTACGAAGCGCTGCGCGCCTGTCCCTATCGCTTCTTCGCGCAGCGCCTGCTGGGCCTGGCCGAAGCCGAGGAACTCGACGACGCCGTCGACAAGCGCGACTACGGCACGTGGCTGCATGCGGTGCTGCAGGACTTCCACCGCCAGCGGCAGCCCGGTGCGCCGCAGGACGATGCCGCCTTGCTGCTGCGCATTGCCCGCGCGCGGCAGGCGCTGCTGGCGCGAGACGATGCCGATTTCCTGCCGTTCGCCGTGTGGTTCGAGGACCTGCTGCCGCGCTACCTCGCCTGGTGGCATGCCGAAGAGGCGCTGGGCGCGAACGTGATCGATACCGAACTCGAACTGCTAGCACAGCCGCCAGCGCTGGCGGCCGCCGGCCTGCGCCTGCGCGGCACGCTGGACCGCATCGATGCCGTGCCGGGCAAGGGGGGCCACGGTGCGCACCGCATCCTCGACTACAAGACCTCCAGCGAGACCACCCTGCGCGAGCGCCTGCGGCAGCCGCTCGAGGACACCCAGCTGCCGTTCTACGCCGCGCTGCTGGACGCGTCGCGCGGCGTCCCGCCAGGCGACGTGCAGGCCGCCTACCTGTCGCTCGACGGGCGCGAGGGCGTGAAGCTGCTGGCGCATCCCGACGTGGCCGCCAGCGCCGCGACGCTGCTCGAAGGCATCGCGGCCGACTTCACGCGCCTGCAGGCCGGCGCGCCGATGCCGGCGCTGGGCGAGGGCAGCGCCTGCGAGCACTGCAGCGCACGCGGCCTGTGCCGGCGCGACCACTGGCGCGAGGACCGGGCATGACGTCGGCGGCGTTCGCCTACCGCATCGATGGCGCGCTGGTGGCGCCGGCGGCGTTCTACCGCGTGGCCTGCGACCCGCGCCGCAGCGTCGTCGTCGAAGCCTGTGCCGGCGCCGGCAAGACGTGGATGCTGGTGTCGCGCATCCTGCGTGCGCTGCTCGATGGCGCGGCGCCGCAGGAGATCCTGGCCATCACCTTCACCCGCAAGGCTGCGGGCGAGATGCGCGAGCGCCTGCAGGGCTGGCTGCACGAGTTCGCGCTGTGCGACGACGCGCAGCGCGAGCAGGCGCTGGTCGATCGCGGCTGCACGCGGCAGGAGGCCGGCGTGCTCGTGCCCCGGCTGGCCGCGCTGTACTCAGAGTTGCTGTCCGGCGGACGGCTGGTCGAGATACGCACCTTCCATGGCTGGTTCAGCCAGTTGTTGCGCGCCGCGCCGCTGGCGCTGCTGGAGCCGCTGGGCCTGCAGTCCGAGGTCGACCTGCTCGAGGACCGCAGCGACCTGCAGCCGCACTACTGGCGGCGTTTCCTGTCGGCCGTATCGGCCGATGCCGCCCTGCGCGAGGACTTCGCGGCACTCGTGCACGATCGCGGGCGCCACGTGGCGCAGCAGTGGCTCGAGGCTGCGCTCGACCAGCGCGTCGAGATCGAACGGACCGATGCCGCCGGCGTGCTGGAAACCAGCGTGCCAGCGGCCGCAGCGCTGTGGCCGCAGTTCGACGGACTGGCCCATCCCGCCGACTGGCTGGCGCAGCCGGACATCCGGAGCGCGCTGTCGACTCTGGCGGTGGCGCTGGGGGCGGCCGGGGGCAAGAAGTCGCGAGATGCGGGCAGCGCACTCGAGCAGGCGCTGGCCGGCATCGAAGCCGATCCGTCGGCGGCCTTCGACGCCGCCTGGCAGGCCTTGTTCACCAAGACCGGCGAACTGCGCAAGCAGATCGACGCACCGGGCCTGAACGAGGCGGCCGACGTGCTGCGGCGCATTGCCGAGGCCATGGACCAGCAGGCGGCGCACCGTGCGCATGCGCGCATGGTCCGGCTGTCTCGCGTATTGCTCGCCAGCTACCGCCAGCTCAAGCGCGACCGCGGCCTCGCCGACATGGCCGACCTCGAGGCCTGCGCCGAGCACCTGCTGGCCGATGCCGAACTGTCGGGCTGGGTTCAGGAGCGGCTGGATGCGCGCGTGCGTCACCTGCTGATCGACGAGTTCCAGGACACCAGCCCGCTGCAGTGGCGCACGCTCGACGCCTGGCTCAGCGGCTACGCCGGGGCCGGCGGCGGCAGCAGCGGACAGCGGCCCCTGTCGGTCTTCATCGTCGGCGATCCGAAGCAGAGCATCTACCGCTTCCGTCGGGCCGACCCGCGCGTCTTTGCGCAGGCGCGCGACTTCGTCGTCACCGCGCTGGACGGTGCCCACCTGGCCTGCGACCACACGCGCCGCAACGCGCCCCGGGTGCTGGCCGTACTGAATGCGGTGTTCGCGCACGCGCAGGCTGGTGGCCGGTTCGACGACTTCCGCCCGCACACCACCGACGTGAGCGAGCCGCCCGGTGCGGTGTGGTTGCTGCCGGCGGTGCCCCGGCCGGAGAAGGGCGGCCCGGTGGTTGCCGCCGGCGGTTGGCGCGACAGCCTCACCACACCGCGCACCGAGCCTGAAGAGGTGCTGCGGCGGATCGAGGCGGAGCAGGTTGCGGTCGGCATCACCGCCCTGCTGGCCGAAGGGGGGCTGGCCCCGGGCGACATCCAGGTGCTGTGTCGCAAGCGGGCCCCGTTGGCACTGGTGGCCCAGGCGCTGCGTGAACGTGGCGTTCCCCACGCCACGCCCGAGCAGCGCGAGCTGATGGCGGCGCCCGAAGTGCGCGACCTGGTCGCGCTGCTCGATGCGCTGGCGTCACCGTCGCACGACCTGTCGTTCGCGCAGGCCCTGAAGAGTCCGGTGTTCGGCGCGAGCGATGACGACCTGGTGGCGCTCGCACGGGCGGCGCGGGCTGAGCGGCTTGCCTGGAGCGAGGTGCTGCTGCGTGGCGCAGGCGCGGGCAGGGCGGCCCTCGATCGGGCCCGCGCGCTGTGGCCCGGCTGGCTGGCGGCCGCCGCGGCACTGCCGCCGCACGATCTGCTCGATCGCATCGTCGACGAGGGCGAGGTGCGCGAGCGCTATGCCGCTGTGGTACCGCCTGCGGGGCGCTTGCTGGCGCTTGCGGCCATCGATGCGCTGCTGGCGCAGTCGCTGCTGCTCGACGGTGCGCGCCATGCCACGCCCTACAACTTCGTGCGTGCGCTCCGGCGCCGGCGCGTGCTGCTGCCGCCGCAGAGCGCGGCCGACGCGGTGCAGTTGCTGACCATCCATGGCGCCAAGGGCCTGGAGGCGCGCGCGGTGTTCGTGATCGACACCATGCCGGAGGCGCCGAAGGCGGAGACCGCGACCCTGCTGATCGACTGGCCGGCCGATGCGGCGCACCCCCATTGCTGCGCCTTCGTCGCCAGTGAGTCGCGTTGCCCGCCGTCGCTGCGCGCCCTGATGGCGGCCGAGCAGGAAGGGCGGGCGCGCGAGGAGCTCAATGCGCTCTACGTGGCGATGACCCGGGCCCGAGAGCGGCTCGTCTTCAGCGCGACAACCCCGCACCGCGCGGCGCCAGGGCCGAGCGCGTGGCAGCGACTCGCTGAAGCGGGGGCGGATGCCGTCCCACCGTCAGCCGATGCCGGTGGCACGGCAGGGTCCGCCGGGTCGGCCGAGAGCCCGGTGGTGCTGCTTGCGCTGCCGCGCGTCCGTCTCGCCGCCGAGCCCTCCGACCCGGTGGCGGCCGACGCCGACACCGAAGCTGCGCAACTCGGCCGTGCGGTGCATCGCGTGCTCGAATGGCTGCCGGCCGACGCCGCGCTCGATGCGGCCGCAGCGGCGGCGGCCATCGAGTTCGCGTTGCCGCCCGACGCCGCGCCTCGCGTGGCCGCGCTGGTGCGGGCGGTGCTGGGCAGTGCGGCCTGTGCACGCTTCTTCGACCCGGAGGCGCTGCACTGGTCGGGCAACGAGGTGGCGATCGCATGGCGCGGCGCCGCGTTGCGCATCGATCGGCTGGTGGCATTGCACACGCCCGCAGGCCCGGAGTGGTGGGTGCTCGACTACAAGCTGCAGCACGCACCGCAGGCGATCGAGGCCTACCGGGAACAACTGGCCGGCTACCGCGAGGCCGTGCAGTCTCTGCAGGGGGGCGAGAGCGTGCGTGCGGCCTTCATCACCGCGGCCGGCGAGGTGATCGAACTCTAGGGCCCGCTGCGCGAGGCTGGTGGCTCGTGCGGAAGCTTCGTTGGCGGGAGTGCCTGTGCTGCGGCCTGGCCGGCGCGCATTGCGCCCTCGAGCGTGGCGGGGTAGGGCCCATCGATGTAATCACCCGCGGCGAGCAATCCCGGCGCGATGCTGCCGCCCGGGCGCCGCAGACCGGGCGTGCAGAGGAAGGTGGCGCGCTTCTCGCTGAGCACCCGCAGCAGCCGGGGCTCGCTCGGCAGGCAGCGGCCGAGCTGCGCTGTGGCCTGCAGGCGCACCGCCTCGGCCGTGGCGTCGAGCCCGCGCACGACGGCGTCGGCCGCGCCGCTGATGACGAAGGCCAGCGTGCCGGTTGCGCCCGGTTCGCGTGCCGGGTCACGCAGCTGGCCGAGATCGAACACGTATTGCGCCGGCGACACGGCGTCGCGCGCGTCCAGGGCGAGCATCGGCGCCGGGAGCCGGGCTCCGGATGCGTGCAGCAGCACGGTGACGATCGGTTCGTAGCGCAGCGCGGCGGCCAGCTCGGCCCAGGCCGGCGCATGCGGCGCGGCGAGGCGGGCGGCCTCGACGGCGCTGCAGGCCAGCACCACGCGGTCGAATCGCTCGCCATCGACCTGCCAGCCGCCGGTGTCGGGGGCGATCGCGTTCACGCGCCGTCCGGTGTGCAGCACCGCGTCGCGGGTGCGCAGCCACGTTGCGGCGGCGTCGGGCCACAGCGCGCCGAGGTCCACGCGCGGCAGCAGCAGGTCCGAGGCGCCGGGGCCGGCGAACAGTGCGTCCCGCAGCACGCGCAGGAACACCTGCGCGCTCGCCTGCTGCGCCGGCGTGTTGAGCGCGGCGACGCACAGCGGTTCGATCAGGGCTCGGCGCAGCGTGGCGGGCAACGAGGCCGTGAGGTCCGCGACCGTCAGGCGTTCGTCGCAACGGAAGCCGCGCAGCAGCCATCCGCCGGTCGTGCACAGCAGCGCCATCCGCTCGCGCAGCGACCAGCCCCGGGCAGACAGCACGCCGCGCACGAAGCCGGGCAGCGCCGGCCCGCGCGGCAGGGACAGGCCATGTCCTTGCGCATCGATCAGGGTGAGGGGTCTGCGCTGCAAGACCGTGCGCTCATCGACCCCGACCGTCCGCAGCAGCGACAGCGTCGCGCTGTATGCGCCGATCAGGATGTGCTGGCCGTTGTCGAGCGCCAGGCCGTCGACCGACGCGGGCAGGCGCCGCGCGCGACCGCCCAGCGACGGCGCCATCTCGGCCAGCGTGACCTGGTGGCCGAGCGCGCTCGCCTCGACCGCTGCGGCCAGCCCGGCCCATCCGCCCCCGACGATCGCAACCCGCAGCGCCGACGTCATGCGAACACTTCGGTGATGGGGTCTAACCAGCCACCCTCAGGAGGAAAACCGAGGCCATCGCGCAGACGCCGCGGATCCGGCTTCGCCGGTCCGCCAGCGTCGCCCCCTGGGGGGGAGCGGCGCAGCCGCAACGGGGGGTCACCTTTCACGCCAGTTGGTTTTCCACGCCAGCCACAGCTTGCGCAGCGGGGTCAGCGCGGTGCGCTGGTGCAGCACCTGGAAGCCGGTGGCCTCGATCTCGCGCAGCAGCGTGCGGTAGATCTCCGCCATCATCAGGCCTGGCCGCTGTGCACGGCGCTCGTCGGCGGGCAGCGCCGCGAACGCCTCGTCGTAGGACCGGTGCGCGCGCTCGGCCTGGAACTTCATCAGCGAGGTGAAGCGCTCGCTGTAGCCCCAGGGCGCCTCGCGCTTGAGCAGCTCGTGCGCCTTCACGTCGAAGCGCTGCAACTCGCTCACCGGCAGGTAGATGCGGCCGCGGCGCGCATCGTCGCCGACGTCGCGGATGATGTTGGTGAGCTGGAAGGCGCGGCCCAGGGTGTGGGCATAGCGTCGCGTGCCCTCGCTCAGCGGGCGCCCGGGCTCGCAGCCGAAGATGCTGGCAGCGACCTCGCCGACCACGCCGGCCACCAGGTGGCAGTAGCGTCGCAGCGTCACGTCGTCGAGGTAGCGCGTCTGGGTGAGGTCCATCTCGCAGCCGTCGATCACGGCGCTCAGGTGCTCGGCACGGATGCCGTAGTCGGCCACGTGCGGCATCAGGGCCTGCAGGACCGGGTGGTGCGCCTGACCGGCGAAGGCCTCGGCCACCTCCTTGCGCCACCAGGCCAGCTTGGTGGCCGCGACGCCGGGGTCGGAGACTTCGTCGACGACATCGTCGACCTCGCGGCAGAACGCGTAGAACGCGGTGATGGCGGCGCGGCGCGGCGGTGGCAGGAACAGGAAGGCGTAGTAGAAGCTCGACCCGCTCGCAGCGGCCTTGTCCTGCACGTACTGTTGGGGCGTCATGGGGCGAGGGCGGGGCGGGCGAGTCGGTGCGGTGATTCAGGAGATTGTCACATCGGCCGCGGGCCGCACCGTGCTCCGTCAGGCGCGTGCACGCATGCGGCAGGCACGCCAGGCGATCAGCGGTCCGTCCAGCGCCCGCAGCCGCGGCCGCCGGCGCAGCGTGGCGAACTGCAGGGCCTCGATCTTGTCGACGATGCGCAGGCCGCCCTGCACCACGCCGCGCAGTTCCCAGCCGGCCCGGCCCGGCAGCCGGTGGACCAGCGGCGCGCCGCTCAGCATCAGCCCGCGCGTCCAGGCGCATTGCGCCTGCACCAATGCCCGGCTGGCGACGCTGTCGTGCTGCAGGAACAGCGCGGCCTCGTCGACGCCGTGGGCAGCGCACTGGTCGAGCGGAATGTAGAGCCGGCCGCGCGGCAGGTCGATGCTCAGGTCCTGCCAGAAATTGATGAGCTGCAGCGCGCTGCAGATCGCATCGGAGCGCTGCAGGCTGTCGGCGTCCTGCACGCCGTACAGGTGCAGCAGCAGCCGTCCCACTGGATTGGCCGAGCGGCGGCAGTAGTCCAGCAGTTCGGCGCGGTCGGAATAGCGGGTCTGGACCACGTCCTGCACGAAGGCGTCGAGCAGGTCCTCCAGCAGCGGCAGCGGCAACGCGTGCTTCGCGATCGCGACGGACAGCGGCTCGAACACGGCGGCCCAGCGTTGCGAGACCGCCGCGCCGGCGGCGACGGCATGCAGGTCGGCGCGGTAAGCCGCCAGGTCGGAGAGCCGCTGCGCGGCGGGCGCATCGCCCTCGTCGGCCAGATCGTCCGCCGTGCGGGCGTAGTGGTAGACCGCCGTCACGGCCGGCCGCAGGGCCGGTGGGCAGAGCAGCGAGGCGACAGGAAAGTTCTCGTAGTGATCGACGCTCATCGGGGCCTGCATGCTGGCGTGCGGCCGCATTGTCCACGCCGGCGGCGCGCAGCGAGCCGGGACGGACGCCGCGTTGACAGGCCCTGCGACCGACCCGTATATTACTGACCAGTCAGTCATTAAATCTTCCGGAGCTCCGTTCCACTGCGCCGGGAGTCCATTCCCGTCCCGTCCACCTGACGTTCAAGGGTTCGACATGCGCCTGCCGTTCTCTCGCCGCGTCCGCCTCGCCGTGATGCCGCTGTGTGCCCTGTTCCTGCTGGCCTGTTCGAGGCACGAGCCGGCGCCCGAGCCGGTGCGAGCCGTCCGCACGCTCACCGCTGCGGGCGACGTGGCCGGCGGTCGCTACGAGTTCGCCGCCGAGGTGAAGGCGCGCATCGAGTCGCGGCTCGGCTTTCGTGTCGGTGGCAAGATCCTGCGGCGCGATGTCGATCTGGGCGACAGCGTCAAGGCCGGCCAGGTGCTCGCTCGGCTCGATCCCCGCGATCTGCGGCTCGGCGAAGACAGTGCGCGGGCGGCCCTGTCGTCGGCCCAGGCCAGCCATGACCTCGCCGCAGCCGACCACCGGCGCTACCAGGAACTGCTGGCCCAGGGCTTCATCAGTGCAGCCGAGCTCGAGCGTCGCGACGCCACGCTGAAGGCGGCGCGCGCCGCGCTCGACCAGGCCCGTGCCCAGTTGGCCGTGCAGGGCAACCAGGCCGACTATGCGGTGCTGCGGGCCGATGCGGCGGGCGTCATCACGGCGGTGGAGGCCGAGCCCGGCCAGGTGATGGCGGCTGGGGCGGCCGTGCTGCGACTGGCCCAGGACGGGCCACGCGACGCGGTGTTCTCGATCCCCGAGGACAAGCTGGCGCTGGTGCGGGCGCTGGTAGGCAAGCCCGGCGCGGTGAAGGTTCAGCTCTGGGGTTCGTCGGAGTTGCTGCCGGCGACCGTGCGCGAGATCGCCGCGGCCACCGATGCCGCCACGCGCACCTTCTTGGTCAAGGCGGACGTGGGGCGTGCCGAGGTCAAGCTCGGACAGACGGCGGCGGTGATGATCGAGACGCCTCGGATCGCCGGCGTCATCAAGCTGCCGCTCAGCGCGCTGGTGGAATTGCAGGGCAAGACCTCGGTATGGCTGCTCGATGCGCAGAGCATGACGGTGCGGGCCCAGCCGGTGCAGGCCAGCGGCGCCGAGGGCAATGCGGTCATCGTGACGGCCGGCCTGGTGCCGGGCCAGGAGGTGGTGACTGCCGGCGTCCACCTGCTGACTCCGGGCCAGAAGGTCAAGCGCTACGCCGAGCCGGGCGCGGCAGCCGCCGCCGCGTCGGCCGTGACCGCGGTGACTCACTGAGTCCGAGGCCGTGATGGACGCACCCGCTGCCGATCGCTTCAATGTCTCGCGCTGGGCACTCGAGCACGCCGCGCTGACGCGCTACCTGATGGTGGTGCTGATGGTGCTGGGCTTCGTGGCCTACTTTCAGCTGGGGCAGGACGAGGATCCTCCATTCACCTTCCGCGTGATGGTGGTGCAGGCCTTCTGGCCCGGTGCGACCGCGCAGCAGATGGCCGAGCAGGTGACCGACAAGATCGAGCGCACGCTGCAGGAAGTGCCCTATGCCGACAAGATTCGCAGCTACACCAAGCCCGGCGAGTCGCTGACGCTGCTGCAGATCAAGGACTCGTCGCCAGCGCGCGAGGTACCCAACGTCTGGTACCAGGCGCGCAAGAAGCTGGGCGACGCGCGGGGCCAGTTGCCCTCCGGCGTGCAGGGCCCGTTCTTCAACGACGAGTTCGGGGACGTCTATGGCTCGATCTACGCGCTGTCGGCCGATGGCTTCAGCGACGAGGAGCTGCGCCAGCATGCCGAGTCGCTGCGCACACGGCTGCTGCGGGTGCCCGACGTGGCGAAGGTCGAGCTGTTCGGCGTGCAGGCCGAGAAGGTGTACGTCGAGATCCCGCAGAAGCGGCTGGTGCAACTGGGCATCGACCTGAACGCGGTACTGGCCCAGCTGGGCGCGCAGAACGCGGTGGAGGGCGCGGGCGCCTTCCACGTCGCCGGGCAGACGGTGCAGGTGCGCATCGGCGGTCAGTTCAACTCGATCGACGAACTGCGCGCCTTCCCGATCCGCGCGGTCAATGCGAGCACCGGCGCGGCCAGCAGCCTGCGGCTCGGCGACATCGCGACCATCCAGCGCGCCTACGTGGACCCGCCGAGCATCAAGGTTCGCCACCAGGGACGCCCGGTGATCGCGCTGGGCATCTCGATGTCGCGCGGTGGCGACATCATCGAGCTCGGCAAGAACCTGCAAGCGGCCACCGCGAAGATCCAGGCCGACCTGCCGATGGGTGTGGAGCTGTCTCAGATCCAGGACCAGCCGCAGGCGGTGTCGCGTTCGGTGGGCGAGTTCGTGCGGGTGCTGATCGAGGCGGTGGTGGTCGTGTTGGCGGTGAGCTTCATCGCGCTGGGCCTGCACTCCAGGCCGCTGCGCATCGACGTGCGACCCGGGCTGGTGGTGGCCATCACGATTCCGCTCGTTCTGGCGATCACCTTCATCACGATGTACTACTGGAGCGTGGGCCTGCACAAAATCTCGCTCGGCGCGCTGATCATCGCGCTGGGCCTGCTGGTCGACGACGCCATCATCGCCGTCGAGATGATGGTGAGGAAGCTCGAGGAGGGCTACGACAAGGTCCGCGCCGCCACCTTCGCCTACGAACTGACCGCGAAGCCGATGCTGACCGGCACGCTCATCACCGCCGCCGGCTTCCTGCCGATCGGGCTGGCGAAGTCGGTGACGGGCGAGTACACGTTCGCGATCTTCGCCGTGACCACGGCAGCGCTGCTGATTTCCTGGGCGGTGTCGGTGTACTTCGTGCCCTACCTCGGACTGCTGCTGCTCAAGGCCAGGCCGCACACGGCGGGCGAGGCCGCGCACGAGCTGTTCGACACACCGTTCTACACGCGCTTTCGGGCGCTCCTCAACTGGTGCGTGGCGCACCGCTGGCTGACCATCGGCGTGACGCTGCTGGTGTTCGCGCTCGGCATCGTCGGCATGGGGCGGGTGCAGCAGCAGTTCTTCCCCGACTCGAGCCGCCCGGAGATCCTGGTCGACCTGTGGCTGCCGGAGGGCGCCTCCTATGCGGCCAGCGAGGACGTTGCCAGGCGCTTCGAGGCCCGCCTGATGCGCGAGCCCGGGGTCGAAGCCGTGACCACCTGGGTCGGTTCGGGTGTGCCGCGCTTCTACCTGCCGCTCGACTTCGTGTTTCCGCAGACCAATGTGTCGCAGTTCATCCTGCTGCCCAAGGACCTGGCGGTGCGCGAGACGCTGCGCCAGAAGCTACCGGCGCTGCTGGCCGAAGAATTCCCTGAGGTGCGCGGGCGGGTCAAGTTGCTGCCCAACGGGCCGCCGGTGCCCTATCCGGTGCAGTTCCGGGTGATCGGCGACGACGTCCAGGCGGTGCGGCAGTGGGCCGACGAGGCCAAGGCCATCCTGCGCGGCAACGCCAGCATGCGCGGCGTCAACGACAACTGGAACGAGTCGGTGAAGGTGCTGCACCTCGAGGTGGACCAGGACAAGGCCCGCGCGCTCGGCGTCACCAGCCAGGCCATCGCCCAGGCCTCGCGCACGGTGCTGACCGGCAGCACGGTGGGCCAGTACCGCGAGGGCGACCGGCTGATCGACATCGTGCTGCGCCAGCCGGCCGACGAGCGCAACGCGCTCACCGACCTGGCCAATGGCTACGTCCCGACCACTAGTGGCCGCTCGATCCCCCTGGTCCAGATCGCCAAGGTCGGTTTCACCTGGGAGCCGGGCGTGCTGTGGCGAGAGGGGCGGCATTACGCCGTCACCGTGCAGGGCGACGTGGCCGAAGGCCTGCAGGGCGCCACCGTGACGGCGCAGCTGTGGCCACAGCTCGAACAGCTGAGCCGGCGCATGCCGCCGGGCTACACGATCGAGATCGCCGGCGCGGTGGAAGAGAGCAGCAAGGGCCAGGGGTCGATCGCCGCCGGGGCGCCGCTGATGCTGTTCATCATGTTCACGCTGCTGATGCTGCAGCTGCACAGCTTCAGCCGCGCGGTGCTCGTGTTCCTGACCGGTCCGCTGGGCATCGCCGGGGTGGCGGCCGCGCTGCTGCTGCTGGGGCGGCCGTTCGGCTTCGTCGCATTGCTGGGTGTGATCGCGCTGAGCGGCATGATCATGCGCAACTCGGTGATCCTGATCGACCAGATCGAGCAGGATCGCGCCCGTGGCATCCCGGCCTGGACGGCCATCGTGGAGTCGGCCGTGCGGCGCTTCCGACCGATCGTGCTGACGGCCGCCGCCGCGGTGCTGGCGATGATCCCGCTGACCCGCAGCGTGTTCTGGGGGCCGATGGCGGTGGCGATCATGGGCGGGCTGATCGTCGCCACCGCACTGACGTTGCTGGCCCTGCCGGCGATGTATGCGGCGTGGTTCAGGGTCCGGCGCCCCGAACTGGAAGCCGGCTAAAATCGCCGGTCGTCCGAATCGGGGCCCCGGCGAAGCGGTGCACCGAACTCGACCGAACTCGACGACAAGGGCCGGCGGGCCCTTGTTCAATTTCCAGCGCGGGTGGCGAAATTGGTAGACGCACCAGGTTTAGGTCCTGACGCCCGCAAGGGTGTGCGGGTTCGAGTCCCGCCCCGCGCACCACACGCATCCTTCAGTCCAGCGAGAGAGTACAGATCATGGCTGTCACCGTCGAAACCCTCGAGAAGCTCGAGCGCCGCATCACCCTCATCCTGTCGGCCGACACGATCAAGAACGAGGTCGAAATGCGCCTGAAGCGCCTGGCCAAGACGGTCAAGGCCGACGGCTTCCGCCCCGGCAAGGTGCCGATGAGCGTGGTGGCGCAACGCTATGGCTACTCGGTCCAGTACGAGGTGATGAACGACAAAGTCGGCGAGGCCTTCAGCAAGGCCGCCAACGAGGCGCAGCTGCGCGTCGCCGGCGCGCCGCGTATCTCCGAGAAGGAAGGTGCACCCGAAGGCGAGCTGGCCTTCGACGCGACCTTCGAGGTCTATCCGGACGTGAAGATCGGCGACCTGTCGGCCACCGAGATCGACCGCGTGAGCACCGAGGTGACCGATGCCGCGATCGACAAGACGCTGGACATCCTGCGCAAGCAGCGCCGCACCTTCGCGCAGCGCGCGGCGAGCGAAGGCGCGGTCGACGGCGATCGCGTGACGATCGACTTCGAGGGCAAGATCGACGGGGTGCCGTTCGACGGTGGCAAGGCCGAGGGGTTCCAGTTCATCCTTGGCGAAGGCCGCATGCTGGAGGCCTTCGAGAAGGCGGTGCGCGGTATGAAGACCGGCGAGTCCAAGACCTTCCCGCTGCAGTTCCCCGACGACTACCAGGGCAAGGAAGTGGCCGGCAAGGAGGCTGACTTCCTGGTGACGCTGACCAAGATCGAGGCACAGCACCTGCCGGAGGTCGACGAGGCGTTCGCGCAGTCGTTGGGGATCCAGGACCCGACCCTCGAAGGCCTGCGCGCCGACATCCGCAAGAACCTCGAGCGCGAGGTCAAGAACCGCCTGATCGCCCGCAACAAGTCGGCGGTGATGGAGGCCCTGATCAAGGTGGCCGACCTCGACCTGCCGAAGGCGCTGGTGCAGAACGAGACCGATCGCATGATCGAGGGCGCCCGCGCCGACCTGAAGCAGCGTGGCATCAAGGACGCCGACAAGGCGCCGATCCCCGCCGAGATCTTCCACGAACAGGCCGAGCGGCGAGTGCGCCTGGGCCTGGTGGTGGCGGAGCTGGTGCGCACGAACCAACTGCAGGCCAAGGGCGAGCAGATCGGGGCGCACATCGAGGAGATGGCGCTGAGCTACGAGAAGCCCGAGGAGGTCCGCCGTTGGTACTTCGGCGACCGGCAGCGCCTGGCCGAGGTCGAGGCCCTGGTGGTCGAGAACAACGTCACCGAGTTCGTGCTGTCGAAGGCCAAGGTCAGCGACAAGCAGCTGCCGTTCGACGAGTTGATGGTCTGACCCGGCAACGCTGTCTCCGAAGGCGCCGTGCCGCGAGGCCGGCGCCTTCTTGCCATCTCTCGAGGCTTGCTCTTGACGCGACATAATCAAGCCGCATCTGAAGCAGGTCGTCGAATCAAGGAGTGCCATGAGCGCGCTGGAAACACAGAATCTGGGCATGGTGCCCGTCGTCATCGAGCAGTCGGGCCGCGGCGAACGCGCCTACGACATCTACAGCCGTCTGCTGCGCGAGCGCGTGATCTTCCTGGTCGGTCCAGTCAACGACCAGACCGCCAATCTGGTGGTGGCGCAGCTGCTGTTCCTGGAGAGCGAGAACCCCGACAAGGACATCTCGCTGTACATCAACTCCCCGGGCGGCTCGGTCAGCGCCGGTCTGTCGATCTTCGACACCATGCAGTTCATCAAGCCCGACGTGTCGACGCTGTGCATGGGCATCGCGGCGAGCATGGGGGCTTTCCTGCTGGCCGCCGGCGCCAAGGGCAAGCGCTTCGCGCTGCCGAACTCGCGCGTGATGATCCACCAGCCCTCGGGCGGGGCCCAGGGCCAGGCGACCGACATCGAGATCCAGGCGCGCGAGATCCTGAAGCTGCGCGAGAGTCTCAACGGCATCCTGGCCGAGCGCACCGGCCAGCCCCTGGAGAAGATCCGCGCGGACTCGGAGCGCGACTACTTCATGTCGGCCGAGGAAGCCACCGGCTACGGCCTGATCGACAAGGTGATTGCGCAGCGCGCCTGACCCGACTGGCCGGGTAACTGGGTGGGCAACGGGGCCTTTTTCGACACCAAGGCCCCGTTTTCTTTTCCCTTATCATTCTTGTCACTCCCCAGACGGCTCGTCCCATGCCCGAGAAAAAAGGCTCCTCCAGCGAAAAAGTGCTGTATTGCTCGTTCTGCGGGAAGAGTCAGCACGAGGTGAAGAAGCTCATCGCCGGCCCGTCGGTGTTCATCTGCGACGAGTGCATCGAACTCTGCAACGACATCATCCGTGACGAAGTGCCCGCGGAAAGCGGGGACGCGAAGGCAGCCAAGAGCGATCTGCCGGTACCCGGCGAGATCAAGGCCAGTCTGGATCAGTACGTGATCGGACAGGAGCCGGCCAAGCGCACGCTGGCCGTCGCGGTCTACAACCACTACAAGCGCCTCAAGCATGTGCAGGGCGTGGGCAAGAAGGAGGACGTGGAGCTCGCCAAGAGCAACATCCTGCTGATCGGCCCCACCGGTTCCGGCAAGACACTGCTGGCGCAGACGCTGGCGCGGCTGCTCAACGTGCCGTTCGTGATTGCCGATGCCACCACGCTGACCGAGGCCGGATACGTGGGCGAGGATGTCGAGAACATCATCCAGAAGCTGCTGCAGAACTGCAACTACGAGGTCGAGCGCGCGCAGCGCGGCATTGTCTATATCGACGAGATCGACAAGATCTCGCGCAAGGCCGACAACCCCTCCATCACGCGTGACGTGTCGGGCGAGGGTGTGCAGCAGGCGTTGCTCAAGCTCGTCGAGGGCACGATGGCCAGCGTGCCGCCGCAGGGCGGCCGCAAGCACCCGAACCAGGACTTCCTGCAGATCGACACCACCAACATCCTGTTCATCTGCGGCGGCGCCTTCGACGGCCTCGAGAAGGTGATCCAGAACCGCTCCGAGAAGTCGGGGATCGGCTTCGGCGCCAGCGTGCAGAGCAAGACCGAACGCAAGGTCAGCGAAGTGTTCCGCGAAGTCGAGCCCGAGGACCTGATCAAGTTCGGTTTGATCCCTGAGCTGGTCGGCCGCCTGCCGGTGGTCGCCACGCTGGGCGAGCTGACCGAGGACGCGATGGTGCAGATCCTCACCGAGCCGAAGAACGCGCTGGTCAAGCAGTACCAGAAGCTGTTCGCGATGGACGGCGTCGAGCTCGAGATCCGGCCGTCGGCGCTGACCGCCATCGCCCAGAAGGCGCTGGCCCGCAAGACCGGAGCGCGCGGGCTGCGCTCGATCATGGAGCACTCGCTGATGGACACCATGTTCGATCTGCCCACCATGGATGGCGTCCAGAAGGTCGTGCTCGACGAGCACACGATCGAAGAACACACCAAGCCGCTGCTGGTCTACCGCGAACAGAAGGCCAGCGCCTGAGGCCGTAGGCGCATCCGAGGCTGGCCCGTCACCGCTCCGCCTGCCACCGTCGCCGCCACCCCAGGCTCCCTTCTTGCAATTCCCCGCTCGGGCTCCATCTGAGCCTGAGAAAGAGAGGCCTCCATGTCCGGACATCCCGTTCTTCCCGCCGACCCGATCACGCTGCCGCTGTTGCCGCTGCGTGACGTGGTCGTGTTCCCTCACATGGTGATCCCGCTGTTCGTCGGCCGCCCCAAGTCCATCAAGGCGCTGGAAGCCGCGATGGAAGCCGGCCGCCAGATCATGCTCGTGGCTCAGAAGGCCGCCGGCAAGGACGAACCCAAGGCGGACGACATGTTCGACATCGGCTGCGTCTCGAGCATCCTGCAGATGCTGAAGCTGCCCGACGGCACGGTGAAGGTGCTGGTCGAGGGCATGCAGCGCGCCACCACCGTCAGCATTGACGACAGCGGCGAGTACTTCACCGCCGAAGTGGCCCCGATCCCGCCCGAGCAGGGCGCCTCGCCGGAAGTCGAGGCGCTGCGTCGTGCCGTGACGCAGCAGTTCGACCAGTACGTCAAGCTCAACAAGAAGATCCCGCCCGAGATCCTGACCTCGATCGCCGGCATCGACGACGCCGGCCGCCTGGCCGATACGATCGCCGCCCACCTGCCGCTCAAGCTCGAGAACAAGCAGGCCATCCTGGATCTCGACTCCGTGAACGCGCGGCTCGAGAAGCTGCTCGAGCAGCTCGAGCATGAGGTCGACATCCTGCAGGTCGAGAAGCGCATCCGCGGCCGCGTCAAGCGTCAGATGGAGAAGAGCCAGCGCGAGTACTACCTCAACGAGCAGGTCAAGGCGATCCAGAAGGAACTCGGCGAGGGCGAAGAAGGTGCGGATCTCGAGGAGCTCGAGAAGAAGATCATCGCCGCCAAGATGCCCAAGGACGCGCGCAAGAAGGCCGACGCTGAGCTGAAGAAGCTCAAGCTGATGTCGCCGATGTCGGCCGAGGCGACGGTGGTGCGCAACTACATCGACACCCTGGTCAACCTGCCCTGGGCGAAGAAGACCAAGATCAAGCACGACCTGCTCAATGCCGAGGACGTGCTCAACGAAGACCACTACGGCCTCGACAAGGTCAAGGACCGCATCCTCGAGTACCTCGCGGTGCAGGCGCGCGTGGACAAGGTCAAGGCGCCGATCCTGTGCCTGGTCGGCCCCCCGGGGGTCGGCAAGACCTCGCTCGGTCAGAGCGTGGCGCGCGCGACCGGACGCAAGTTCGTGCGCATGGCGCTAGGTGGCGTGCGCGACGAGGCCGAGATCCGCGGTCATCGCCGCACCTACATCGGCTCGATGCCTGGCAAGGTGCTGCAGAGCCTGACCAAGGTGGGCACGCGCAACCCGCTGTTCCTGCTCGACGAGATCGACAAGCTGGGCATGGACTTCCGCGGCGACCCGTCGTCGGCGCTGCTGGAAGTGCTCGATCCCGAGCAGAACCACACCTTCAGCGACCACTACATCGAGCTCGATTTCGACCTCAGCGACGTGATGTTCATCGCCACGTCGAACTCGATGAACATCCCGCCGGCGCTGCTGGACCGGATGGAGGTGATCCGTCTGTCCGGCTACACCGAGGACGAGAAGCTCAACATCGCGCAGAAGTACCTGCTGCCCAAGCAGTGCAAGAACAACGGCGTGAAGGAAGAGGAACTCGACGTCACGGAGAGCGCGCTACGCGGCATCATCCGCTACTACACGCGCGAAGCCGGTGTGCGCTCGCTCGAACGCGAGATCAGCAAGATCTGCCGCAAGGTGGTCAAGGGTCTGTCGCTGAAGAAGTACGCTGGCCGCGTCGTCGTCACCGACGAGAACCTCAACGACTTCCTGGGCGTCCGCAAGTTCGACTACGGCCGTGCCGAGAAGGAAGACCAGGTCGGCCAGGTGGTCGGTCTGGCGTGGACCGAGGTCGGCGGCGACCTGCTGACCATCGAGGCGGCGGTGATGCCCGGCAAGGGCAACATCATCCGCACCGGTTCGCTCGGCGACGTGATGAAGGAATCGGTCGAGGCGGCCCGTTCGGTGGTGCGCTCGCGCGCCCGTCGACTGGGCATCAAGGACGAGCTGTTCGAGAAGCGCGACATCCACATCCACGTGCCCGATGGCGCAACGCCGAAGGACGGGCCGAGCGCCGGTGCGGCGATGACGACGGCGTTCGTGTCGGCGCTGACCGGCATTCCGGTGCGCTCGGATGTCGCGATGACCGGCGAGATCACGCTGCGCGGCGAGGTCACGGCGATCGGCGGGCTCAAGGAAAAGCTGCTGGCGGCCCACCGTGGCGGCATCAAGACCGTGATGATCCCGGAAGAGAACGTCAAGGATCTCCAGGACATCCCCGAGAACGTCAAGAACCACCTCGAGATCGTGCCGGTGCGCTGGATCGACAAGGTGCTGGAGGTCGCACTCACGGCCCTGCCGCAGCCGCTGGTCGACGAGGAGCCCAAGCCCGAGACACCCAAGCCCGATGCGGCACCGGCGGCCGGCGGAGAAGTGATCAAGCATTGAGCCGGCGGGGCGGTGGCGTGCTTGCGTCACCGCCACTGCTTCGGCTATACTGCGAGGCTCGCAACGAAGCGATTCCTTGCGAGACGGTCAGTGAAAAGTGTGCGGGAATAGCTCAGTTGGTAGAGCGCAACCTTGCCAAGGTTGAGGTCGCGAGTTCGAGCCTCGTTTCCCGCTCCAGTCTTGTGATGAAAGGGAAGCTCATGCTTCCCTTTTTCGTCAGCGGTTTGTTGTCAGGATCGCTGGTGTGGTCGTGCGACTCCAGGGCGCGGTAGCAAAGCGGTTATGCAGCGGATTGCAAATCCGTCCAGGGCGGTTCGACTCCGCCCCGCGCCTCCAGTCTCCGTACGGTTGTGCTTCCTCATCGCCTCGCGCCAGCGAGGCGTTTTTGTTTCCGGCCTCCTGTGCGGCGCTACCATCCGCTCGGGCCTCGATGGCGAAATTGGCAGACGCAGCGGACTTGAAATCAATTTGAGCGCCCGCGCGGAAACGCGCGGGATGAATCCCGTCAAATTCGGAGAACCCCCTGCGGTGCGTTACGCATCGCGAGGCAACGCCGAGCCAAGCCGCAGCCGGGCCGGGGCGGAAGGTGTAGAGAGCGGACGGCGGGCACCTAAGGCGCAAGCGATGGTGAAGGCGCGCTCCAGACCCCGAACGCGTACAGCGCTGGCTGCGCGCGGCGGCGAAAGCCGTAGCAGGTAAGAAAATCCGCCGGACCCTGACCGGTCCATCCCGGTTCGATCCCGGGTCGAGGCACCACCGAGCCCCCTGCGGGCGGCTTTGCCGTCCGCCGTGCGGCGTTTCGCGCACGCGTGTGCCTCGCCTCAGACCGCCGGGAGTTGTCGCGTCTCGACCTCGAAGTCCAGCCACCGGCCTGCGACCAGTGTCAGCGTCGCCAGGTCGCCGGTGGTCCACAGCCGGGCGGGCCGGGCGGCGGCCTGTACGTCGGCGGACCGCAGGCCGACGATGAGCTGCTGCACGCGTCGCGCCACGGCGTCGGCCGTGTCCACCAGCTGAACCCCAGCGCCGAGCGCCCGCTGGATGTGCTGCGCCACGAACGGATAGTGCGTGCAGCCCAGTACCACGGTGTCGACCGCCGCCTCGCGCAGTGGGGCTGTGTACCGGTCCACCAGGGCCAGCACCTCAGCGCTGTTGGCATCGCCGGCCTCGATCGCGTGCGCGAGACCGGCGCAGGCCTGCAGATGGAGCTGGGCCCCCTGCGCATGCGAACTGACGAGCCGACGGAACTTGTCGCTGGCCAGCGTGCCGCGCGTCGCCATCACGCCGATGCGGCCGCTGCGGCTCAGTGCGATAGCGGGCTTGATGCCGGGTTCGACCCCGACGAACTGCACGTCGGCATGCTCTTCGCGCAGCGCGCGGACCGCCGCGGCAGTGGCGGTGTTGCAGGCCACCACGATGAGCTGAGCGCCTTCGCGCAGCAGGTGGGTGGTCAGCACGCGCGAGCGCTCGACCACGTAGCCTTCGTCGCGCTCCCCGTACGGAGCGAACCCCGAGTCCGCGACGTACAGCAGGCGCGAGTGCGGCAGGTGGCGGTGCAGTGCGCGCAACACCGACAGCCCGCCGACGCCGGAATCGAACACGCCGATGCAGGCGGCAGAGGGGCGGTCGTCCAGCGGCGCGGCGGTGTTCGTCATGGGCGCGGGAGTCTAGCAAGTGGCCGGATCGCGCAGTTCGGCGCCCTTCATTGACGCCATCGGACATGTCTGGCCGGTGTGGCGATCGGTATCATTCCGCCGGAACCGAACGATCGTGCTTTTTTGCGGGGCGCCGTCCGGGTCGGGCAGGTGGGCTCCATAGAATCGCAGCGCAGGTTTGCATCAATTCCGGAGAAGATCGAATGAAGGCACTGGTCGCCGTGAAGCGCGTGGTGGACTACAACGTGAAGGTTCGCGTGAAGAGCGACGGCACGGGAGTGGACACCGCGAACGTCAAGATGAGCATGAACCCGTTCGACGAGATTGCCGTCGAAGAAGCGGTCCGGCTCAAGGAGAAGGGTGCGGTCAGCGAGGTCATCGCCGTCTCCTGCGGCGTCACCCAGTGCCAGGAGACCCTGCGCACCGCGATGGCCATCGGCGCCGACCGCGCCATCCTCGTCGAGTGCACCGAAGAGCTCCAGCCACTGGCGGTGGCCAAGCTCCTGAAGGCCCTGGCCGACAAGGAACAGCCTCAGCTCGTCATCCTCGGCAAGCAGGCCATCGACGACGACTGCAACCAGACCGGCCAGATGCTCGCCGCGCTCGCCGGCTGGCCCCAGGCCACCTTCGCCAGCAAGGTCGAGATCCTCGACGGCCGGGCGCAAGTCACCCGCGAGGTCGACGGCGGCCTGGAGACCGTCTCGGTCGCGCTGCCGGCGGTGGTCACGACCGACCTGCGCCTGAACGAGCCGCGCTACGTCACCCTGCCCAACATCATGAAGGCCAAGAAGAAGACCCTCGAGGTCCTCAAGCCGGCCGACCTGGGCATCGACGTCACTCCGCGCCTCAAGACCCTCAAGGTCAGCGAGCCGCCCAAGCGCGGCGCCGGCATCAAGGTGCCCGACGTCGCCACCCTCGTGGCCAAGCTCAAGACCGAAGCCAAGGTGATCTGATCATGACCACTCTCGTCATCGCCGAACACGACCATGGCAGCCTCAAGGGCGCCACCCTGAACACCGTCACCGCCGCGCTGCAATGCGGCGGCGAGATCCACGTGCTGGTCGCCGGCCACCAGGCCGCCGCGGCGGCGCAGGCGGCCGCGCAGATCGCCGGCGTGACCAAGGTGCTGCACGCCGACGCGCCCCAGCTCGCCGAGCAACTCGCCGAGACCGTGGCGGCGCAGGTGCTGGCCCTGGCCGGCGCCTACAGCCACCTGCTGTTCCCGGCCACGGCCCACGGCAAGAACGTCGCGCCGCGCGTCGCAGCGCTGCTCGATGTCGCGCAGGTCAGCGACGTCACCCGCGTCGACAGCCCCGACACCTTCGAACGGCCCATCTACGCCGGCAACGCGATCGCCGTGGTGCAGAGCAGCGACAAGGTGAAGGTCCTGACCGTGCGCACCACCGGCTTCGACGCCGCGGGCACGGGTGGTAGCGCGCCGGTGGAGAGCGTGGCGCCGGTGGCCGACGGCGGCAGCAGCCGCTTCGTCGGCCGCGAAGTCACCAAGAGCGACCGGCCCGAACTCACCGCGGCCAAGATCATCGTCAGCGGCGGCCGGGCGCTGGGCAGCAGCGACAAGTTCAACGAGGTGCTCACGCCGCTGGCCGACAAGCTCGGCGCGGCGTTGGGGGCCAGCCGTGCGGCGGTCGATGCCGGCTACGCGCCCAACGATTGGCAGGTCGGGCAGACCGGCAAGATCGTCGCGCCCAGCCTGTACATCGCCGCCGGCATCTCCGGGGCCATCCAGCACCTCGCGGGCATGAAGGACTCCAAGGTGATCGTCGCGATCAACAAGGACCCCGAGGCCCCGATCTTCAGCGTCGCCGACTACGGCCTCGAGGCCGATCTGTTCGAGGCCGTGCCGGAACTGGTCCGGCAGCTCTGAGCTCGACCGCATTCCCCACCCCGGCATCCGAACGCGACGGACCGCGCCCGGGTGCCTCATCGAACCGACAGAAGCTCGGCCTTCCAGGAGACACGTCATGAGCTACCAGGCCCCCGTCAAGGACATGCTGTTCTGCATGCAGGAACTCGCGGCGCTCGAGGAAGTGGCCAGGTTGCCTGGCTTCGAGGACGCCGGCATCGACACGGCCCAGGCCGTGCTCGAGGAGTGCGCCAAGTTCAACGAGGGGGTGGTGGCGCCGCTCAACTGGGAAGGGGACAAGCAGCCCTCGTCCTGGAAGGACGGTCGTGTCACCACGACGCCGGGCTTCAAGGAGGCCTTCCGCGGGTTCGTCGAGGGTGGCTGGCAGGGGCTGCAGCATTCGGTCGACTTCGGCGGGCAGGGTCTGCCCAAGACCATTGGCTCGGCCTGCGGCGAGATGCTCAACAGCGCCAACCTCAGCTTCGCGCTGTGTCCCTTGCTGACCGACGGCTGCATCGAGGCGCTGCTGACCGCCGGCTCCGAGGCGCAGCAGCAGACCTACATCCCGAAGATGATCTCCGGCCAGTGGACCGGTACGATGAACCTGACCGAGCCGCAGGCCGGCTCCGACCTCGCGCTGGTGCGCACGCGCGCCGAGCCGCAGCCTGATGGCAGCTTCAAGCTGTTCGGTACCAAGATCTTCATCACCTACGGTGAGCACGACATGGCCGAGAACATCGTCCATCTGGTGCTGGCCCGCGTCAGCGGCGCGCCGGAGGGCGTGAAGGGCATCTCGCTGTTCATCGTGCCCAAGTTCCTCGTCAAGGCCGATGGTTCGCTTGGCGAGCGCAACGACGTGCACTGCGTCAGCATCGAGCACAAGCTGGGCATCAAGGCCAGCCCGACCGCGGTGCTGCAGTACGGCGACCACGGTGGCGCGGTGGGCTACCTGGTCGGCCAGGAGAACCGCGGCCTCGAGTACATGTTCATCATGATGAACGCGGCCCGCTATGCCGTCGGAGTGCAGGGCATCGCGGTCGCCGAGCGCGCCTACCAGAAGGCCGTCGCCTATGCGAAGGACCGCGTGCAGAGCCGCCCGGTCGACGGCTCGGTGCGCGGCAGCGCACCGATCATCCACCACCCCGACGTGCGCCGCATGCTGATGACGATGCGGTCGCACACCGAAGGCTGCCGCGCGATGGCGATCGTCGCTGCCGCCGCCTACGACGCGGCGCATGCCCACCCCGATGCCGAGGTGCGGGCGCAGAACGAGGCCTTCTACGAATTCATGGTGCCGCTGGTCAAGGGTTACAGCACCGAGATGAGCGTCGAGGTTGCGAGCCTGGGCGTGCAGGTGCATGGCGGCATGGGCTACATCGAGGAGACCGGCGCGGCGCAGTACTACCGCGACGCCAAGATCCTCACCATCTACGAAGGCACCACCGCGATCCAGGCCAACGACCTGGTGGGCCGCAAGACCGCGCGCGATGGCGGCGGCACGGCCAAGGCGATCGCGGCCCAGATCGCGCGCACCGAGGCCGAGCTCGCGGCGCGCGACAGCGTTGCGGCCCGCGCGGTGCTCAAGCGCCTGACGGCCGCGCGCACCGCCTTCGAGCAGGTGGTCGATTTCATCGCCGGCCAGACCAAGGCCAGCCCGAACGCGGTGTTCGCCGGCAGCGTGCCCTACCTGCTGCTGGCCGGCAGCCTGATGGCCGGCTGGCAGCTCGCCCGGGCGCTGCTGGTGGCCGAGACGCGCGCCGCGGCCGGCGATGACGTGGCCTTCATGAACGCCAAGGTGGCCACGGCGCGCTTCTACGCCGAGCACCAGCTGAGCAAGCTGCCCGGCCTGCGCGACAGCATCGTCGAGGGGGCCGATTCGGTCACCGCGTTGGCGCTGGACGCGTTCTGAGCGGCGGGTCTTCGATGCCGCTGCCGCCGATCCTGCAGAAGCTGCCGCTGCCGATCATCGGCGCGCCGCTGTTCATCATCAGCAACCCCAGGCTCGTGATCGAGCAGTGCAAGGCCGGTGTCGTCGGCTCGATGCCGGCACTCAATGCGCGCCCGGCCGCGCAACTCGACGACTGGCTGGCGGAGATCACCGAGGCACTGGCCGCCCACGACCGGGCGCATCCGGAGCGACCGGCCGCCCCGTTCGCGATCAACCAGATCGTGCACCGGAGCAACGACCGCCTCGAGCACGACATGGCGGTATGCGCGAAGTACAGGGTGCCGATCGTGATCACCTCGCTCGGCGCGCGCACCGACATCAACGATGCGGTGCACGCCTGGGGTGGCGTGGTGCTGCACGACGTGATCAACAACACCTTCGCCCGCAAAGCCATCGAGAAGGGCGCCGACGGCCTGATCGCGGTGGCGGCCGGTGCCGGCGGTCACGCGGGCGTGAAGAGTCCGTTCGCGCTGGTGCAGGAGATCCGCCAGTGGTTCGACGGCCCGGTGGCGCTCAGTGGCGCCATCGCGCATGGCGGTGCGGTGCTCGCGGCGCGTGCGATGGGTGCCGACTTCGCCTACGTCGGCTCGGCCTTCATCGCCACCGAGGAGGCGCACGCGGTCGACGGCTACAAGCAGGCCATCGTCGAAGGCAGCTCGGACGACATCGTCTACAGCAACCTTTTCACCGGCGTGCACGGCAACTACCTGAAGGGATCGATCCGCAGCGCCGGCCTCGATCCCGATGCGCTGCCCGAGAGCGACCCGAGCGCGATGAACTTCGGCGCGGCGCTGAACGACAGCGGACCGAAAAAGGCCTGGAAGGACATCTGGGGCTGCGGGCAGGGCATCGGCGCGGTGCAGCAGGTCGTGCCGGCCCGCTTGCTGGTCGAGCGACTGGCGCGCGAGTACCGCGACGCAGTGTCGCGCGTCGCATCCTGAACCCTCGGCGCACTCAGCGCGCGGTCAGTCCCAGCAGCTCGACCTCGAACACCAACGTGGCATTCGGCGGGATCAGGCCGCCGCCCGCGCCTCTGGGGCCGTAGGCGATGTCTGAGGGGCAGGTCAGCTTGGCGCGGCCGCCGACCTTCATGCGCTGCACGCCCTCGGTCCAGCAGGGGATCACGCGGTTGAGCGGGAACTCGATCGGCTCGCCGCGCTTGTAGGAGCTGTCGAACTCGCGACCGTCGGTGAGCTTGCCGCTGTAATGCACCTTCACCACGTCGGTCGGTCGCGGGCTGCCGCCGCTGCCGTCCTTCAGCGAGAGGTACACCAAACCGCTGGGCGTGACCACCGCGCCGGCCTCCTTGGCGGCGCCGGCCAGCGCATCCGGCTGTGCCCGGGCCGCCATGCTGCCGAGTGCCAGCAGGCCGCCGATCAGCAGCACAGGGAGGTTCGAGGTCGGTTTCGTCACGGGCAGCTCCGGCGGGCAAGGGGATGAGGCGGCGGATCATGCCCGCGTCGCCGCGCCGGTGCAAACACTTGCGCTTCCGCGACATCGATCTCGGGGGCCGGCTGTCGCCGGCCGCCACGCCGGTTCACACCCCGGCGACCGCGCCGAGGCGTGCAGCAGGGGCATGGCCGCGGGGGCGCAGGGTGGCAACCGGCACGCGCGTCGGCGCGTTTCCTACAGACGCAGCAGTCCGCGGCCGACCCCCGGCTTGGGTGGTGAGCTACGGCGCCGGCACCGCCTTGCATCTAAGCTGTACACATCGTCGCTGCCATTGCAGATGGGAGTCCGCATCATGAGCACCGCCTCGTCACTTGCCGCTGCCGACGCCAGCTATGAGCTGCGCTTCGACTCCATGTTCGTCGCCGGACGGGGTCTGTCCTTTCCCTGCGACGCCCACGGGTGCGTCGACCTCGATCGGCTGAGCGAGCGCGCGCGTCACAACTACCTGTACGCAAGGGCCGTCGTGGGCCGCGAATTCCTCACGCCCTCGGTCTGCTGCTGCGCCCTGCACTGAGCCGCCGATCGCGCCCGGCCCCGGCCGCCGGGCTATTGGCCTATCACAAAGTGCGGACCGCATGGTGATCGCCGCGGCCGCTGACAGAAGATCGGGAAGTTTTCCCGGGTGTCGAATTTGCGGCTTGAGGGAAACTCTCCCGCTCGTCACGCATCCCACGCAGGCGTGGCCGGCCCCTAGCCGCGTTTCGAACGACAACCGAGGAGACCTTTCGCATGAAATTCCATTGCCCGCGTGGCGTCACGCTGCTGCCTGCCTTCGCGATCTCGCTGGTTGTCGGGCTCCAGGCAGCGCCGGCCCAGGCAGCCGGCGAAGCCGGCCTGGCTTACGTCAGCAACCAGAACGGCGAACTGTCGGTGATCGACCTCGCCACGATGGAAGTCACCAAGGAGTTCAGCAGTCCGGGCAAGGAACCGCGCGGCCTCGGCGTCACCGCCGACGGCAAGCTGCTGGTCACCGCGAATCGCGCCGATGGCAACATCTCGGTGATCGACCGCGAGACCGGCAAGCTGCTGAGCACCGTCGTGATCGGCAAGAACCCCGAGTTCGTGCGGACCCGCGGCCACATGGCCTTCGTGTCCTTCGAACCGGCCTCCGACGGCAAACCGCCGCCGAAGCCGGGCTCGCCGGAGGCGATGGCTGCGGAGAAGGCCAAGGATGACGACGATGAGAGCCCTGCTTACGTCGCCGTGGTGGATCTGAAGGCCGGGAAGGTGCTGCGGCGCATCCGCGGGGGGCTCGAGACCGAGGGCATCGAGTTCTCTGCCGACGGCAAGCACATCCTCGTGACCAACGAGGAAGATGACAACATCACGGTCCACAATATCGCGACCGGGAAGAAGGTCAAGACCGTCGATGTCAAGCCGTATGGCGATCGGCCGCGCGGCATCAAGCGCGCGCCGGACGGCAAGTCCTATGTGGCCACCATCGAGCACGGCAACACGCTGGTGGTGATGGACGACAAGTACAAGGTCGTCAAGTCGGTCCCGACCGGCGACACGCCGTACGGGCTCGCCTTCGACCGTAGCGGCGAGCGCCTGTTCGTGGCCAATGCGAAGAGCAAGACGCTGCAGGTCTACAACGCCAAGACCTACGAGACCATCAAGACCATTCCGACCGGTGAGCGCTGCTGGCATTTCACCTTCACCCCGGACGACAAGCAGATCCTGATCGCCTGCGGCCGCTCGCACGAGGTGGTGGTGATCGATGCCACGACGCTGGAGCCCACCAAGCGCATCGCCGACAAGAAGCTGCCTTGGGGCATAGTCACGTATCCCAAGTCGGTCGGCAGCCTCGACTGGCCGGAGTGAACGGCGTCTGCGGGTTCGGGTCGCCGTGTGCGACCTGACCCGCGGAGGTGAACCATGCTCGGAGTGGCCGATTACGGCGCGTTCGTCGTCACGGTGATCGTTTTCCTGGCGATCCCGGGCCCGGGCAATCTGGCGCTGATCACCTCCACCGGCAAGGGCGGGCTGCGCGGCGGCTTCGCTGCGACGCTGGGCGTCATCGCCGGCGACCAGTTGCTGATGTGGCTGGCGGTGGCCGGTGTGGCCGCGCTGTTGCAGGCCGCCCCGGTGGTGTTCGGCGCGGTGCAGTGGGTGGGCGCCGCCTACCTGGCCTACATCGGCTGGCGGCTGATCACCAGCCGGCCCGGTGATGCACCGGTGCTGCAGATCCTGCCGCGGCACTACTTCCGCCAAGCCTGCATGATCACCCTGCTCAACCCCAAGGCCATCGTGTTCTACATGGCGTTCTTCCCGCTGTTCGTCGACCCGGCGCGTCACCAGGGCCTGCCGACCTTCGGCCTGATGGCGGCCACGATTGCCGTGCTGACCTTTCTCTACGGTGCCATCGTGGTCCTGCTGACGCACCGGCTGGCCGACAGGCTGCGCGCCAGCCCGCGCATCACCAAGGCGCTGGAGCGGCTGGCGGGCGCGCTGCTGATCGGTTTCGGCGTGAAGCTGGTGCTGAGCCGGTAGCGGCCGGGCCGGCTGCCCCAGGCCGGGCGCAGCCCTGCCGAAGAAGCCTATTGCGTCTGCGGTGCAACGGCGGTATCAATGCAGTATTCCGACGGCTCGCCAACCACCGAGGAGACTGCATGGCCACCAAGACCGGGATCGACCAGGACGCGCTGATCACGATGTTCTCTCAGGCCAGCGCCAAGCAGGGTGAGGCGCTGCGGCAGGCCGTCGCCGAAACCACGCTGCGCGCCCTGCAGGGCCGCGAGCTGACGCTGAAGAACATCCGCAGCGTGCTGAAGACCGTGGCCGAAGCCGCTTCCAACGGCGCGGCCCAGCACGGCGGCAAGCCTGCCGAGGTGGAGGCGCTGCTCGGCTCGGCGATCGATGGCATGGACGCGGCGCTGCTGCAGGCCGTCGAGGCCAATCGCCGGGCGCTGCAGCAATTCCTCGACCAGGGTGCCGACCTTCAGAAGGGCGGTATCAAGAGCGCATTGAGCGACCTCGAGAAGCTGGAGGACACCTTCTTCAGCAGCGTCAGCAAGGCGGCCCAGACGGCCGGCGCGCCGCTTCAGGGACCGTGGGCGCAGGTCCTGGACTCGATGAAGCTCAAAGGCACCGACAGCGGCGCCCAGGCGGCGCAGACGGTCGAGCAACTGCTCTCGCAGACGCAGACGGCGATGCGCGACGGCCGGGCCATGAGCCTGCGCGCTGGCAAGGCGCTGATGGACAGCTATGCCGCCCTGGTGAGCGGCGTGCTGATCGGCATGTCCGAAGGCCTGCAGCGCGGGGGCAAGGATGCCGGTGCGCCGTCCTCGCGCAAGCGTTGAGCCGACCCGGGAGCGACGCCATGACCGACCATGTCTACAAGACCATCGAGCTGACCGGCTCGTCGAAGAAGGGCATCGAGCCCGCGGTGCAGAACGCCATCGCGAAGGCGCACGAGACCGTGCGCAACATCCAGTGGTTCGAGGTCACCGAGACGCGCGGTCACGTCGTCAAGGGCAAGGTGGCGCACTGGCAGGTGTCGCTGAAGGTGGGCTTCACGCTCGATTAGCTGGCAGGTCCGGTGGGGTGGGCAGTATGGAAATGGCGTTGATCGATGGGGTCCTGGCGGGCATCGCGCTCGCCGTGTGCGTCGTGCTGCTGCTGCGTCTGGTGGCCGGTGCGCGGCGCCGCGACCGATTCGACGCCGCCGCGCGGCGCACTTGGCGGGCCGGTCGTCAGCGCGCTGTGGCGCTGTGGCGCTGGCCGGGCCAACGCCGGGCGGCGGCCCGCGCGGCCGACGAGATCATCCGTCGCGCCGCCCGCCGCGACGCCGACCAGGACGGCAATGTGATCCGCCCCAAGGCCTTCCACGAAGGCCGCGGCCCGCGCAAGCCGCACTGACGGCGCGGCCCGCGCAAGCCGCACTGACGGCGCGGCCCGCGGGGGCGCGGTCGCCGGCCGGGACGGCCGGTGGCAACATGGCGTCCGCTGCGACCGGCGCTCCCCGCCGTTGCCCCCTGGCTACCGACGGAGACTTCTCGACGATGCGACAGTACTTCCTGCCCCTGCTGCTGGCTACCGGCCTGCTGGCTTCGTGCGCCACGGTGGTGAACCCTGTCACCGGCCGCGAGGAGCGCTCGGTGATGAGCGAGGAGGCCGAGATCGCCGAGGGCAAGAAGGCCCACCAGCAGGTGCTGGCCGAGTACGGCGTCTACGGCGACGCCAAGGTCCAGTCCTACGTCGACGACCTGGGCCAGCGTCTCGCGAAGCAATCGCACCGTGCCCACCTGCAGTGGACCTTCACGGTGCTCGACAGCCCCGAGATCAACGCCTTCGCGCTGCCGGGCGGCTACGTCTATGTGACGCGCGGGATCATGGCCTACATGGAGAGCGAGGCCGACCTGGCGGGCGTGATCGGCCACGAGATTGGCCACGTGACGGCGCGCCACGGCGCGCAGCGGGCCACCCGCCAGCAGACTGCCGGCATCGGCGTGCTGGCGGCGAGCGTGCTGGGCGCAGTGCTGGGCGTGGGCGACGTGGCGAGCCAGGTCTCGCAGAGCGTGGCCGCCGGCTACGTGGCGTCGTACAGCCGAGAGCAGGAGCTGCAGGCCGACCAACTGGGCGCCGAGTACCTGTCGCGCAACCGCTACGACCCGCAGAACATGGTCGACGTGATCCGGGTGCTCAAGCGCCAGGAGCAGTTCGCCGCCGACCAGGCCAAGGCCGAAGGTCGCACGCCGCGTCAGGGCGGCGACTGGCTGGCCTCGCACCCGAGCAATGAGCAGCGCCTGCAGCAGATCACGCAGATCGCCGCCGGCTACAAGGGCAGCGGCTACGTCGACGACGGACGCGCGCGCTACCTGCAGGCCGTCAACGGCCTGCCGTTCGGCGACAGCCGCGAGCAGGGCGTGACGCGCGGGCGCAATTTCTATCACGAGCCGCTGGGCATCGCGCTCACCGCGCCGCAGGGCTGGAAGATCCAGAACGCGCAGGACGCCGTGACGGTGGTCAACGCCACTGGAGACGCCGGGCTCATCATGCAGACCGTGCCCGACAAGGCCGGCAGGAGCCACGAAGAGATCATCCGCAACCTCATCAAGCCGACCCAGGGGCGCACCGAGCCGCTGTCGCTGAACGGCCTGAGCGCCACGCATTTCGTCGGTGCGCGCCAGAACCAGCAGGGCCAGACGCAGAACGTCGAGGCCACGCTGGTGACCGGTCCGGGTGCCAAGAACTATGCGCTGCTGTATGCGGCCAAGAACGCCACCGCGCTGCAGAACGCCCGTCCGCAGCTGCGCGAGACCGAAGGCTCGTTCCGCGCGCTCACCGCGGCGGACCGCAGCGCGGCCCGGCCGTGGGTGCTGAAGTCCGTGGCCTATCCGCGGGGCGGTTTCGCCGAGCTGGCCCGCCGCTCGCCGCTCGGCGGCAACGCGGAGCAGCAGCTGCGCCTGATCAATGGCCTCTACGGCGCGACCGACGAGCCCAAGGCCGGCCAGCTGGTGAAGGTGGTGGAGTAGGTCAGGGTGCTTCAGCCCGCCGCGTCGACCGTCCCCGCGGCGCGCCGCTCGGCATGCTCGCGCACCCCGGCGGGCAGGCGCTTGAGCATGAAACGGATGGCCAGCGGCACCAGCACCAGGTCGTCGACCACGCCGAAGAAGGGCACGACGTCGGGGATCAGGTCCAGCGGCGAGAACAGGTAGAGCACCACCATCGCCGTCCCCGCCTTCAACCACAGCGGCGCGGCCGGGTGGCGCAGCGCGTACCAGAGCTGGCGCGCGTCACCGCGCACTGCGAGCCACAGCACCGACAGACGTTTCCACATTGCAGGACCTCCGTGCCATCCGCGCCGCTCGGCGAGCGACGACGCTGGCAGTTGCGGCCCGCGGCGCCGAAACTCAAGGGGCCGCCGCCAGAATGTCGACCGATTCTCCCGCGGGGAACCCTGGGGCCTCTCGCGCATCAGACACCGATGACCATGACGAACGACTGGATCGAAGCCCTGAACCGCAGCCTGCGTGGGGCCGTTTCCCTGGTGCTGAAAATGGCGCTGACCCTCGCGGGCCTGGTGTTCATGCTCGGCGTGGTGGTCCTCGGCCTGACCCTCGGCGCGGTGCTGGTGGTGTGGGCGCTCCTGCAAGGCAAGCGGCCCCGGGCCGTGCGCTTCGGCCGTCACCCTGGCGCCGACTGGAATCGCTTTCGTGCGGCCGCCGCGGCGCGGCGCTCGCCAGGGGCTCGCCCCGACGTGCCGTCGCGCGGCGACGTCGTCGACGTGGAAGTGCGCGAGATCGCCGACCCGCGGCCGCGCGGCGACTGACGGACGGCCCGCACCCGGCCCCCGACGGCCTCGGCGCCGCGAACCGTCCAGTCCGGAGGCACAGCACGATGGACCGCAGAGCCTTGCTGGCCCGGGCTGCTGCGGGAGCCTTGGTGGCGACTGGGCTGTCGCCCGTCGCGGCCACTGCGGCGCAAGCCGGTCTTCCTGTGCTCACCCGACCCATCGCCCGCAGCGGCGAGAGGGTGCCGGTGGTGGGCATGGGCACCTGGCTCAGCTTCGACGTGTCGCCCGGCGATGCCGAGGCGCTGGCGCGGCGCAGCCAGGTGCTGGCGCGTTTCTTCGCCGGTGGCGGGCGCCTGATCGACTCCTCGCCGATGTACGGCCACGCCGAGGCGGTGCTGGGTGCGTTGCTTCCGACGCTGCCGCAGCCGACAGCACTGTTCAGTGCCACCAAGGTGTGGACGCCGATCGGCAGCTACGGCCCCACGCAGATGCAGCGCTCGCTCGACCTGTGGGGGCTGTCGCGTTGCGACCTGATGCAGGTGCACAACCTGCTGAACTGGCCGGCCCACCTGCCGACGCTGCGTCGCTGGCGCGCCGAAGGCCGGGTGCGCCACCTTGGCCTGACCACCTCGCACGGCAACAAGCACGACACGGTGCGCGAGCTGCTCGACAGCGAGCGCGACCTCGACACACTGCAGATCACCTACAACCCCGCCGACCGGCGCGCCGAGCCGCTGATGCGGCAGGCGGCCGCCCGCGGCATGGCCGTGGTGCTGAACCGGCCGTTCGACGGCGGCAGCGTGCCGCGCCGGCTGCGCAACGAGCCGATGCCGACGTTCGCCGCCGAACTGGGCTGCAGCGCCTGGGCGCCGCTGGTGCTGAAGTGGGAGCTGGCGCACCCGGCGGTGAGCTGCGTGATCCCGGCCACCACCGACCCGGATCACATGGCGCAGAACCTCGAGGCGCTGCGCGGTCCGATGCCGGATGATCGCCAGCATGCCGCGCTGACGGCCGTGTTCGACCGCGTGTTCGGCTAGGCCCGTCGGACGCTAGCCGGGCGTCGAGGCGTCGCCGTCCTCGCCGCCGTGCGCCAGTGCCTGGCGAGCCAGTTCCTCCTCGCTGAGTTCGGGCGCCGCCTCCAGTGCGGCCAGCTCCTCCAGCATCTCGGGCGTGGCTTCGGCGTTGCCGAGCAGCACGTCCTCGAGCGTGGGGTGAGCGACCGCGATCTCCTCGTGATCCTCGGGCGAGGGGTGCACGACGGCCGGGTCGAGCGCCGGCAGGCGGGCCGCGGCGAGTTCGAGCTGCTGGTCGATCAGCTTGGAGAAGTTGCCGTCGTCGGGCAGGGTGGTGGTGCTCATAGCGGGCCTCCTTGCGGTCGGGTCGACAGGCGGATCATGCACTGCGCGGCCGGTGCTTGCCAGGCCCCGGCGGCCACGCAATCCGACCTACGATCCGAACCGCGCAGCCGCCGTTGGAAGCCGATGAAACTCTACGCCCACCCGTTCTCGTCCTATTGCCAGAAGGTCCTGATCGCCTTGTACGAGAACGACACGCCCTTCGAGTGGGGGCTGCTCTCCCCAGACAACAAAACCCAGCTCGCCGAACACGCGGCGCTGTGGCCGCTGCGGCGCATGCCGGTGCTCGTCGATGCCGATCGCACCGTGATCGAGGCCAGCCTCATCGTCGAGCATCTGGACCTGTACCACCCCGGGCCGGTGCGTCTGCTGCCGACGGACGCGCGCGACGCACTCGCGGTGCGCAGCCTGGATCGCTGCTTCGACAACTACGTCATGACGCCGATGCAGAAGATCGTGCTCGACGTGCTGCGCCCCGCCGAACATCGAGATCCCTATGGCGTGGCGGAGGCGAGGCGCCTGCTCGACGCCAGCTATGCCTGGCTCGACGGCCGGTTGGCCGGGCGCACCTGGGCAGCCGGCGACGCCTTCGGCCTGGCCGACTGCGCCGCGGCGCCCTCGTTGTTCTATGCCGACTGGGTGCAGCCGATCGGCGCCCGGCATCGCGAATTGCGAGCCTACCGGCAGCGGCTGCTGGCACGGCCCTCGTTCGCGCGTGCAGTCGACGAGGCGCGGCCCTACCGCACGTTCTTTCCTCCGGGCGCGCCCGACCGGGACTAGCAATGACCGGCCCCTCGGTCTCGGCTGGTGCCGCGCTCTACATCGCGGTGATTCAGTTCCTGTTCGTCACCACCTGGACGGTCTACGCGATCTATCTGCCCCAGCTGCTGGAGACCACCGGTCTGCCCAGGGCCTGGGCGCCATGGATCCTGTTGTTCGACCAGCTGGTGTTCCTGGTGGCCGACATCGCCACCGGCGTCTTCGCCGACCGCGTGCAGCGCACGCTCGGGCGCATCGGCCCGTGGATCGTCGGCGCGACGGCGCTGTCCTGCCTCGCCTTTTTGCTGCTGCCACTGGCGGCTCGTTCGGGCAGCGCCGCGTCAGGGTGGTTGCTCGCGCTGACGCTGGTCTGGACGCTCAGCTCGTCGGCGCTGCGCGCGCCGCCCTGGGTGCTGCTCGGCCGCCACGCTGCACGCCCGGCGCTGCCGTGGCTGAACGCGCTGACGCTGCTCGGCCTAGCGGCCGGCGGTGCGGTCGCGCCCTACCTGGGTGTGCTGCTGAAGGGGGTCGATCCGCGGCTGCCGTTTGCCCTGTCCAGTCTCACGCTGCTCGCCACGACCGCCGGCCTGGTGCAGGTCGAACGCGCGCTGGCGCGGTGGCGATCGGCGCCGCTGCCGGCAGAGACCACGCAAATCCCGCACGTCGGTGGTGCCGGCCATGCGGCGTGGATGCTCGGCGTGCTGCTGCTGGCGACGGCATACCAGGCCCAGGTGTTCGTCAATGCCGTGCCGCACTACCTGCGTTTCGCTGCGCCGTCGGCGCTGGAATGGCTGCTGCCGCTGTTCTGGGTGGGCTTCGGCGTGGCGATGCTGCCCGGCGCTGCGCTGTGCCGTGCGTTCGGCGCCCTGCCGACCCTGGCCGCGTCCGCGCTGTGCGGTGCCGCGGCGGCACTGGCCAGCGCGGTGGCGGCGTCGCTGCCGTGGCTGGTGGCGGCCCAGCTCGGGGCCGGCGCGGCCTGGGGCGGCATGCTGCTCGCCATGTTCGCGTCGGCCGCCGAGCGGGGCCGCAGCGGGCGCGAGGGGCTGGTGCTCGGCACGATGTTCGCGATGCTGGCGCTGGCAACGCTGCTGCGCATCGGCGCGGTACTGGCCGGCGTGCAGGCCGATGCCGCGCGGGCCGCTGCGCTGGCCTGGATGCCCGCCGCGCTGTGGGGCATCGGAGGCGTGCTCGTTGCGCTGCTCGCGCGCCGCAGCGCGCGGCCGGACTGAGTGGCCTATTTGCCCCAGGAGTCCTTCAGGCCAGTGATGCGGTTGAAGACGGGTTGGCCCGTCCGGTGGGCCTTCGAGTCGGCGACGAAGTAGCCGTGTCGCTCGAACTGCAGACGTGACTCGGGCATCACCCGACCGACCGATGCCTCGACGTAGCCGGCCGCCACGCGCCGGCTGTCCGGATTCAGCACCGTCAGGAAGTCGCGCCCGCCGGCGTCGGGTTGCGCCTCGGTGAACAGGCGGTCGTAGAGCCGCAGCTCGGCCGGCACCGCCTCGTGCACGCCCACCCAGGTGATCGTGCCCTTGACCTTCACCGCGTCGGCGCCGGGCGTGCCGCTCTTGGTGTCCGGCACCACCGTGGCGAGCACCGCGACGATGCGGCCGTCGGCGTCCTTCTCGCAACCGGAGCACTCCACCACCACGCCGTACTTCAGCCGCACCTTGTTGCCGGGGAATAGGCGGAAGAATCCCTTCGGCGGCTGCTCGGCGAAGTCGTCGCGCTCGATCCAGACCTCGGGGCCGAGCGTGAACTCGCGCGAGCCCAGCTCGGGCAGGTGAGGGTGGGCCGGCGCGTGGCAGGGCTCCAGGTGGTCGGCGCTGCCGAACACCTCGGCCCAGTTCGTGAGCTTGAGCTTCAACGGATCGAGGACAGCCATCGCGCGCGGCGCCTTGCCTTCCAGGTCGTCGCGCAGTGCGGCGTCGAGCGTGGCGTAGTCGATCCAGCTGTAGTCCTTGCTGACGCCGATGCGCTCGCAGAACAGCTGAATGCTATCGGGCGTGTAGCCGCGCCGGCGCAGTCCGACGAGGGTGGGCATGCGCGGGTCGTCCCAGCCGTCAACGTGGCCCTCGTCCACCAGTTGCTTGAGCTTGCGCTTGCTGGTGACCACGTAGGTCAGGTTGAGCCGCGCGAATTCGTGCTGGTGCGGTCGCGGCTGCGCCAGCAGGCCCAGCGTGCACAGCGTGTCGAGCAGCCAGTCGTAGAACGGGCGCTGGTCCTCGAACTCCAGTGTGCAGATGCTGTGGGTGATGCCCTCCAGCGCGTCCTCGATCGGGTGCGCGTACGTGTACATCGGGTAGATGCACCAGGTGTCGCCGGTGTTATGGTGCGTCGCGCGCTTGATGCGGTAGATGGCCGGGTCGCGCAGGTTGATGTTGGGCGAGGCCATGTCGATGCGCGCGCGCAGCACCGCGGCGCCGTCGGCGAGCTGGCCGTCGCGCATGGCCCGAAAGCGCGCCAGGTTCTCGGCCGGCGTTCGGCTGCGGAACGGGCTGTCGGTGCCGGGCGTGTTGAAGTCGCCGCGCGTGGCGCGCATCTGCTCCGCGCTCTGCTCGTCCACGTAGGCGAAGCCCGCGGTGACCAGGGCCTCGGCGGCGCGGTACATGAAGTCGAAATAGTCGCTGGCGTAGTACAGGTGCTCCACCGGCGTCTCGGGGTGGGCGGGATCGCGCCCCTGCCAGTCGAAGCCGAGCCACTTGACGGCGTCGACGATGGCGTCGACGTACTCCTGCTCTTCCTTCTCGGGATTGGTGTCGTCGAAACGCAGGTGGCACACACCGCCGTAATCGCGCGCCAGCCCGAAATTCAGGCAGATGCTCTTCGCGTGGCCCACGTGCAGGTAACCGTTGGGCTCGGGCGGGAAACGGGTACGGATCTTCGCGGCGTCGAGCGGTGCGCCGGCGTGGTGGGCGGCGTCGCCGGGCGATCCGGCGTGGCGGCGACCGGCGTAGGTGCCGGCTTCCAGGTCGCGCTCGATGATGCCGCGCAGGAAATTGCCGGGGCGGTGCGGCTCGGCGGAGGCGTCGCCCGGGCCGGGCTTCTTGGGAGCGTGGTTCATGGCGGGCGGGAAAGGGAAGCGGTCATTCTAAGGAGCGCCCTCGTGCCGGCGCCGGGGCGTTGCATTCACAAAACTTCACCCGTTTTCTTGCATCTGGATACGGATCGCTGTGAACCTGACCAGGGGCTGACCCGTTCTTAGCAGCAAGGACATGAAAACCTTCCCCTTGGAAGCGTCCTGACAAGGAGACCGTATGAAGCAAGCGATCCGCAAGACCCTGGCCGTCGCCGCACTCGGCCTCGCCGGGCTGGCCGCCACCGGTGCGGCGCATGCCGGCGGCGTGAACTGGCACATCGGCATCAACCTGCCGGGCATCTTCTATCCGGCGCCGCCGGTGGTCTACGCACCGCCACCGGTCGTCTACGCGCCGCCTCCGGTGGTCTACGCCCCGCCGCCGCCGGTGTACTACCGCCCGGCGCCCATCGTCTACCAGCCGGCACCGGTCTATGTGCAACCGGCACCGCGCGGCTACTGGCGTGAGGGCCGCTGGCACGACCACGGTCGTCGAGACGGCTACCGCGATGGCTATCGCGATCGCAACGGCGACGGACGGCCCGACCGCTACCGCTACTGAGCGACCGACCGGCCCAGCCGGTCGGTCGAGCGGCCTCCCTTAGAATTCGGGCCCATCGAGATCGTGCCATCAGGGAGTCGCGTGCCGTCCGTCCAAGTCACCCCGTCCGCTGCCGGCGCAACGCTGGAACAGTCCGCATCGGAACATGAACTGGCGGTGCTGCTGGTCGAAGCGTTGAACCTGGAGGTCGCACCGGCCGACATCGATCCGAACGCGCCGCTGTACGGCGAAGGCCTCGGCCTCGATTCGATCGACATCCTCGAAGTCGCGCTCGAGGTCTCCCGGCGCTACGGCTTCCAGTTGCGATCCGACGACGAGAACAACCAGCTGATCTTCCAGTCCCTGCGCAGTCTTGCGACGCATGTCGCGAAACACCGCAGCACCTGAGAGCCAGAGCGTCCCCATGCCGAACGGGCGCCTCAGTCTCGGGCTGCTGGCGGCAGCGGCCTACGCAGTCCTTTCCCACTGGCTGATGGTGCATGCGGCCAATCGGCCGTGGGCCATCGCGGCGCTGTTCGGTCCGCTGCTGCTGGCGGCGCTGGGCTTCGCGCTGCGGCAGCGCAACGGGCCGCTGCTCGCGGGGCTCGCGTTCGCGCTGCTGGGGCTCTATGGCATCGTCGAGCGCGGCGGCGTCGGCGACGTGAACCGGTTGTACGTGCTGCAGCACGCCGGCATCCATTTCGCGTTGTTCGTCAGCTTTGCGGCCTCGCTACGGCCTGGGCGGCTGTCACTGATCGGCGGCGTGGCGCAGCGCGTGCATGGTGGATCGCCGCTGTCGCCCGAGATGGTGCGCTACACCGGCAAGGTCACGCGCCTGTGGGCCGGTTACTTCCTCGCGATGACGTTGGCCTCGCTGTGCGTCTATGTGCTGGCACCGTGGAGCGTCTGGTCGCTGCTGGCCAACCTGGTCACGCCGGTGCTGATCGCCGCATTGTTCGTCGGTGAACACCTGCTGCGCTACCGCCTGCACCCCGAATTCGAACGCGCCACGCTGGCCGCGGCCGTGCGCGCCTACAGCCACAAGCCGGTGAACGGCGACGCCGCGGGGCGATGAGCGAGGTGGTCGCCTTGAGCACTGCCGGGCCCGCGTTGCTGCCGCTGATCGAACGCGCCGACCTCGACGCGCCGCTGGCCTGGCGCGCGGGTGTCGCTGTCAGCGCGCGCCGGTTCCTGGCCGACGTGGCGGCGCAGGCCGCATGCTTGCCGGCCGCCGGCCCGCTGGTCAACCTGTGCGGCGACCGCTATCGCTTCGCGGTCGGCCTGGGCGCAGCGCTGCTGCGCGGTCGGACCAGCCTGTTGCCGCCGAACGCGCTGCCCGACACGCTGGCGCGCCTGCGCGGGTCCTGGCCAGCGCTCGAAGCCTTGACCGACGATGAAGCGCTGGAAGTCGACGGCGTGCCGCTGCTGCGGGCGTTGACCGATACGGAGAAGCCGGGTTCGGCAACGGTGCCGCGCATCGCGGCCGACCTGGAAGCCGCCTGCCTGCTGACCTCGGGGTCCACCGGCGAGCCGCAGCCGCACGCGAAATCCTGGGGTGCAGTGGTCGCCAACATCCGGGCCGCGTCGCTGCGCCTCGCCGAGGTGCTGGAGCGCCCGTCGCTGGCCGGCCTGAACCTCGTGGCCACGGTGCCGGCGCAGCACAGCTACGGCTTCGAGTCGAGCGTGCTGCTGGCCCTGCTGGGTGGTGCGGCCTTGGACAGCGGGCGGCCGTTCTACCCGGCCGACATCGTTCAGGCGCTGGCGCGTCTGCCGCGCCCGCGCGCGCTGGTCACCACGCCGTTTCACTTGAAGACGCTGCTGCTGTCCGGCGTCGCGCTGCCGCCGACCGACCTGCTGCTGTGCGCGACCGCGCCGCTGTCGCCGCAGCTCGCGCTGCAGGCCGAGCGCGCCTTCGGCGGGCCGCTGGTCGAGATCTATGGTTGCACCGAGGCCGGGCAGGTGGCGACGCGCCGCACGGTGCATGGCGAGTCGTGGCAGACCTTCGGCGCGCTGCGCGTGCACAGCGAAGGCGAGGGCGAGTCCGAGCGCTTCATCGTCGACGGCGGCCACGTGCTGCAGCCGACGCCGCTCGCCGACGTGCTGGAGCTCGAAGGCGCGCAGCGCTTCCGGCTGCTCGGGCGCGCCAACGACCTGATCCACGTGGCCGGCAAGCGCAGTTCGCTGGCGCATCTGAACTACCACCTCAACAGCATCGAGGGTGTGGTCGACGGCGCCTTCTGGCTGCCCGAGGACGTGGCCGACGGCGTGGTCCGGCCGGTGGCCTTCGTCGTGGCGCCGGGACTGAGCAGCGCGCGGATCATCGCGGCCCTGCGTGCACGGCTCGAGGCGGTGTTCGTGCCGCGCCGCGTGCTGCACGTCGATGCGCTGCCGCGCGAGGCGACCGGCAAGCTCACCAGCGGTGCGCTGGCGCAGTTCGCGCGGGCACGGCTCGACCGGCAGGCCGCACCGTGAACGAACCGGCCGTGCACCTCACGCGCCGCGTGGCGCCCGACCATCCGGCGTTCGCCGGGCATTTCCCGGGGCAGCCGCTGTGGCCCGGCGTGCTGCTGCTGGCCGAAGTGATGGAGGCGTTGCAGGCCGCGCCGGCACTGGCGGCGCGCCTGGGCGAGCGGCCGACGCTGGCGCAGGCGAAGTTCCTCGCACCGGTAGGCCCGGGCGACACGCTGGTCGTGTTGCTGTACGACGAGCCGCGCGGCCTGCGCTTCGAGCTGCGGCGCGGTGAGGTGCTGGCGGCCAGCGGCCTGCTGTTGCCGGAGGCCGCGGCATGAGCGCGGGCTCGCACACCAGCCGCCACGGCGATGCCGTCCCGGCCGACTGGACCCGCGAACCCGAGCGCAGCAACGCGACCGCGCTGCGCGTGATGAGCTGGATCGCGCTGCACTGCGGGCGACGCGTCGCACGCTGGGTGCTGCACCCCATCACGCTGTACTTCCTGCTGTTCGCGGCTGGCCCTCGGCGCCACTCGCGCCGCTACCTGGGCCGCGCCCTGGGGCGTCCCGCCCGACTGGCCGATGCCTATCGGCAGGTGCATGCCTTCGCGTCGACGATCCTCGATCGCGTCTACTTCCTCAGCGGGCGCATGGACCTGTTCGATGTGCAGGTGCACGGCGAATCGCTGATCGACGCCACGCTGGCCGACGGCCGAGGTGCTTTCCTGGTGGGGGCGCACCTGGGCAGCTTCGAGGCGCTGCACGTGGTGGGCCGCACGCGCCCGGCGCTACGCATCGCGATGGTGATGTACCCCGACAACGCCCGCCTCATCAACAGCGCGCTGGCCGCGGTGGCGCCCGACTTCCGAGCCGACATCATCGCGCTCGGCCGCATGGACTCGATGCTGGCGATCCGCGACTGGCTGGACGCCGGCGGGTTGGCCGGCATGCTGGCCGACCGCTCGCTGCCCGAAGGCAGCTCGACCCGATCGAGCAGCGTCAGCCTGCCGTTTCTCGGGCAGCCTGCGGAATTCAACGACGGCCCGTTCCGGCTCGCCGCGCTGCTGCGACGGCGCGTCGTCTTCATGACCGGGCTCTACCTGGGCGGCAACCGCTACGAGGTCCGCTTCGCGCCGCTGGCCGATTTCAGCGAGCGTGCCGGTGACCCGGCCGAGCGCGAGCGGCAGATCCGCGCGGCGCTGCAGGCCTATGCCGATCGGCTCGAGGCACTGTGCCGTGAACACCCCTACAACTGGTTCAATTTCCATGACTTCTGGCGCGAGGATGCACCCCGTCGTTGAACGACGCCGCTGCCTGCATCGCCTCGTGCAGGTGGGGGCCTGGCTGGCGCTGGGAGCGCCCGGCGTGGCGTCGGCCGCGGGGCCGGTCTTCGAGTTGCCGGAGCTGATGGCGCTGCTGGCCCGCCAACGCAGCGGCGAAGCCCGCTTCACCGAACTGCGCCATGTGCAGGGCCTGGATCAGCCGCTGGAAGCCAGCGGCACGCTCAGCTTCGCGGCGCCGGACCGCTTCTCGCGGCAGACGCTGAAGCCGCGCCCCGAATCGATGGTGGTGGAGGGCAACACGCTCACCATCCAGCGCAGCGGCCGCAGCCGCAGCTTCGCGCTCGACGCGACGCCCGAACTGGTGGCGCTGGTGGAGGCGGTGCGCGGCACGCTGACCGGCAACGCGCAGACGCTGACGCGCTATTTCCGCACCACGCTCGCTGGCAGTGCGGACAAGTGGACGCTCGACCTCGTGCCGGCCGACAGCCGGCTGGCGGGCCAGGTGCGCAGCGTGCGCATCGCCGGCCAGCAGGGCGCGCTGTACAGCATCGAGATGCTGCTGGTGGGCGGTGACCGCTCCGTGATGAGCATCGAACCGCTGCCCGCCAGCGCGTCGGCCTCGGCCCCGGTGCGGCCCTGATGCGTCCCGCCACGCCGTGGCCGCATCGGCGCGCCTGGATCGTGCTGACGCTGTGGCTCGCCGGCATGCTGGCGGGGGGCGCGCTGATTGCCCGCACCGGCTTCAGCACCGACCTGTCGGCCTTCCTTCCGGCGCGCCCCGATGCGAGGCAGCGCGTGCTGATCGAGCAATTGCAGAACGGCGTGGCGGCCCGCACGCTGCTGGTCGGCATCGACGGTGGCGATGCCGCGCAGCGGGCCCAGGCCTCGCGCACGCTGGCCGCGGCCCTGAGTGACAGCGGCCGTTTCGACCAGGTACAGAACGGCGATCGCAGCCCGGGCTCCGGCGAATGGGCCGCCGCCGGCACGTGGCTGGTCGAGCATCGCTACCAGCTCAGCCCGGCAGTGACGCCGGAGCGGTTCAGCGTCTCTGGGCTGCGCGACGCGATCGACGAGACGCTGTCGCTTCTGGGCACGCCGGCCGGCAACGCGGTCAAGCCGCTGCTCGAGCGCGATCCGACCGGCGAGATGCAGCGCATCGCCGAATCGCTGATCCCGGCCAGCGCGCCGCGCAGCGAGGAGGGCGTCTGGGTCGCCCGCACCGCGCCGCGCGCCTTGCTGCTGCTCACCACGCACGCCGCCGGCGCCGATCTCGACGGCCAGGCCGACACGGTGGCGCAGGTGGAGCGGGCCTTCGCGCCGCTGGCCGCGCAGGGGCTGACGCTTCAGCTCAGCGGCGCGCCGGTGTTCGCGGTGCACAGCCGTGCGCAGATCGAGCAGGAGGCCATCCAGCTGGCCCTCGTCGGCAGCCTGGTGATGGGCGGCCTGCTGCTGCTGGCGTTCGCCTCGCTGCCTGCACTGGCGGTGGCGCTGCTGCCGGTGGCGACCGGCATCGTCGCCGGCATCGCGGCGGTGAGTGTCGGCTTCGGCACGGTGCACGGTTTCACGCTGGCCTTCGGCAGCACGCTGATCGGCGAGGCGGTCGACTACGCGATCTACTACCTGATCCAGGCGCGCGGGGCCGCGGCACCCGGCGGCGGCTGGCAGCGCTGGTTGAAGGACAACTGGCCCACGGTGCGGCTGGGCCTGCTCACGTCGGTGTGCGGCTTCGCGGCACTGGCGTTCTCGGGCTTTCCGGGTCTGGCGCAGCTGGGGGTGTTCTCGATGGCCGGGCTCACCGGTGCCGCACTGGCGACTCGCTTCGTGCTGCCGGTGCTGGTGCCCGACGGCGCGGCCGGGCGAGGGCTGCGTCAGTCGATGGGTCGCTGGGCCGGCGCCGTGCTGCGGCGGTTGCCGCGGCTGCGCGTGGCCTTCTTCCTGCTCGGCGCCGCGGCGTTGCTGTTGCTTGCGACGCGCAGCGAGCCGCTGTGGCGCGGCAGCCTCTCTTCGCTCAGCCCGGTGCCGCCGGCGGCGCTGGCGCTGGCCGAGCAGCTGCGGGCCGATCTCGGTGCCGACACGGCGCGCACGCTGGTGGTCGCCACCGGCGCCGATCCGCAGGCTGCCCTGCGGGCCGCCGAGGCGGCCGGCCAGCGGCTCGATGCGCTGGTGGCGCAGGGCCTGCTGGCCGGCTACGAATCGCCGGCCCGGCTGCTGCCGAGCGTGGCGACCCAGCGCGCACGCCAGGCCGCCTTGCCCGAGGCGGCCGAGTTGCGCGAACGGCTGCTGCAGGCCACCGCCGGCGGGCCGCTGAAACCGGCGCGGCTGGAGCCCTTCATTGCCGAGGTGCAGCAGGCCCGCGGCATGACGCCCGTCGAGCGCGCGGCGCTGGACGGCAACCCTCTGGCGTCGGCGGTCGACGCGCTGATGCTGCCGCGCCGCGACGGCGGCTGGTCGGCCCTGATCGCGCTGCAGCCGGGCCCGACCGAACTGGGCGCCGAGCGCCTGCGTGCCGCCTTGGAGGGGCTGGGCGGGCTCGAGGTGGTCGACATCGGGCTCGAGCTGAACAGCCTTTACGGCAGCTACCTGCAGGAGGCCTTCCTGCAGGCGTTGCTGGGTGCGGCTGCGGTGTTGCTGCTGCTGGCCCTCTCGCTGCGCTCGCTCCCGCGGCTGTTTGCGGTGTGCCTGCCACTCGCGCTGGCGGTGCTGCTCACGCTGGCCGGCCTGGCGCTGCTCGACGTGGCTCTGGGCATCCTGCACCTGGTCGGCCTGCTGCTGGTGGTGGCGGTGGGCTCGAACTACGCGCTGTTCTTCGACCAGATCCAGAACACTCCGGCGCACGATGCCGCGGCCGTGCCGGCGCTGGTCAGCGATGACACGCTGGCCTCGCTGCTGCTGGCCAACCTGACCACGGTGGCGTCGTTCGGGCTGATCGCGCTGTCGGACATCCCGGCGCTGTCGGCGATCGGCCGGGTGGTGGCGCCGGGGGCCCTGCTGGCCCTGTTGCTGGCGGCCGCCTGCTCACGGCCGCTGCGCCTGGAGCGTGCTGCCTGAGCGCGGGTCCGGCGCGGCATTCCGGTCAGCCTGCTGTGGGAAAATTGACGCTTGCAGTAACCCGCCAGCGCCCCGCCACCGCGGCGGCTTTCCCCATGTCCCACGCCTCCTCCTCGAGCGCTGCCTGGCCGATGCCGCCGCTGCTGCGCGCCAGCCTCGGCCTGCATGCGGTGGCGGCCGGCGCGGCGATCGCCTTGCCGGGGGCGGCTCCGTGGGCTTTCGGCAGCGTGCTGGCCAACCACGCGGCGCTCACCGCGGCCGGCCTGTGGCCGCGCAGCCGGCTGCTCGGCCCCAACGTCACGCGGCTGCCCGATGCCAGCGCCGCGCGCGGCGAGATCGCGCTGACCATCGACGACGGCCCGGACCCCGCGGTCACGCCCGCGGTGCTCGACCTGCTGGACCGGCACGGCGCGAAGGCGAGCTTCTTCTGCATCGCAGCGCGTGCCGCGACCCAGCCAGCGCTGACGCGCGAGATCCTTGCGCGTGGCCACTGCGTGCAGAACCACAGCCATGTGCACCGCCACAACTTCGCGATGCTCGGGCCGCGCGGCTACACCGCCGAGCTGGAGAGGGCACAACAGGTGCTGGCCGACATCACCGGGCGCCGCCCGCACTGCTTCCGCGCGCCGGCGGGCCTGCGCAACCCCTTCCTCGACCCAGTGCTGCACCGGCTCGGCCTGCACCTCGTGAGCTGGACCCGGCGCGGCTTCGACACCCGCGAGCGCGCACCGCAGCGTGTGCTCGAGCGGCTGACGCGCGACCTCGCTGCCGGCGATATCCTGCTGCTGCACGACGGCCATGCGGCGACGACGGCGGCCGGCCGGCCGGTGCTGCTGGAGGTGCTGCCGCCACTGCTGGAGCGCTGCCGTGCCGCTGGGCTGCGTGGCGTGACGCTGACGGCCGCACTGCCGCCGCGCCGGACGGCGAGCGACGCATGAAGCCGTTGGCAGTCACCGACCACACGCTCGCCAGTGCGCTGGGCGTCGGCCGCGCGGCCACGCTCGCCGCACTGCGTGACGGCCGCAGTGGCCTGGCGCGCAAGACCTTCGAGACCGCGGCCCTCGACACCTGGATCGGCGAAGTGGAGGGCGTCGACGCGCAGGCGCTGCCGCCGGCGCTGGCCGACTTCGACTGTCGCAACAACCGGCTGGCCTGGCTCGGTCTGCAGGCCGACGGTTTCGCCGCCAGCGTGGCGCGGGCGCGCGCGCGCTTCGGGCCGCGCCGCATCGGCGTGTTCCTCGGCACCAGCACCTCGGGCATCCTGCAGACCGAGCTGGCTTACCGCCGCCGCGATCCAGCGACCGGCGCGCTGCCGGCCGACTTCCGCTACGCGCAGACGCACAACACCTACTCGGTGGTCGACTTCACGCGCCGCGTGCTCGATCTGGAGGGGCCGTCCTGCGCCGTGTCGACCGCCTGCTCCTCGAGTGCCAAGGTGTTCGGCCACGCCGCTCGCCTGATCGAGCTGGGCGTGATCGACGCGGCCGTGGTCGGCGGGGTCGACAGCCTCTGCCTCACCACGCTGTACGGCTTCAACTCGCTGGAGCTGCTGTCGGACGACATCTGCCGGCCCTGGGACGCGCAGCGCCACGGCCTGTCGCTCGGCGAGGCTGCGGCCTTCGCGCTGCTGGAGCGCGATGCTGACACACCGCAGGCCTGGTTGCGCGGCGTCGGCGAGAGCAGCGACGGTTTCCACATGAGCAGCCCGCATCCGCAGGGCGCCGGTGCGGCCGAGGCCATGCAGGCAGCGCTCGCCCAGGCTGGCGTGGCGCCGGGCGAGATCGACTACCTCAACCTGCACGGCACCGCGACGCCCAACAACGACAGTGCCGAGGACCTGGCCGTGTGCACGGTATTCGGCGACCGGCTGCCCTGCAGCTCGACCAAGGGCGCCACCGGGCACACGCTCGGCGCGGCCGGCGGCGTGGAGGCGGCGATCGCGATGCTGGCACTGCAGCACGGCCTGATGCCGGGCGGCCTGAACCGGCGCACGCCCGACGCGGCGTTGCGCAGCCGCTACCTCGACGCCAACGTCGAGGCACGCCTCCGCCTGGTGGCGAGCAATTCCTTCGGCTTCGGCGGGTCCAACGCCTGCCTCGTCTTCGGGGCCGCCGCATGAGCGTTGCGCTGAGCGTGAGCGTGCGCGGCATCGGCTTGCTGGGACCGGGCCTGGCCGATTGGAGCGGAGGGCAGCCACTGCTGCGCGAGCCGTCCTCCTGGGTCTTCCGGCCCACCGTGCTGACCGCGCCGGCCCGGCTGCCGCCGGCCGAGCGCCGCCGCGCCGGCGACGTCGTGAAGCTGTCGATCGCCGTGGCCGACCAGGCCTGCACCGAGGCCGGCGCCGACACCCAGCATCTGGCGACGGTGTTCACCGCATCGAGCGGCGACGCTGCCAACTGCAACGCGCTGTGCGAAGCGCTGGCGACGCCGCAGCGCGCCATCTCGCCCACGCGCTTTACCAACTCGGTGCACAACGCGGTGGCGGGCTACTGGCACATCGCCACCACCAGCCGCGCGCCGTCGACCAGCCTGTGTGCCCACGACGGCAGCTTCGGTGCCGGCTTGCTGGAGGCGATGGCGCAGTGCGTGAGCGCACGCCGCCCGGTGCTGCTGGTGGCGGCCGATGCGCCTTACCCGGAGCCGCTGCACAGCGTGCGGCCGCTGTCGGCCGCCTTCGGCGTGGCCTTGCTGCTCGATGTCGGTCCGGACGACGCACCGATGCTGACGCTGCGCAGCGACGAGACCGAGGCCCCTGCGAGCGACTGCGGCGATGCCGCACTCGATGCGCTGCGCCTCGGCGTGCCGGCCGCTCGCAGCCTGCCGCTGCTGCGCGCGCTGGCCGGCCGTGCGCCGGCTTCGCTGCGCATCGAGGGACTGAAGGGCTTCACGGTCGAGGTCCGGCACCATGCGTAAGTCCTTCCCGGCCGCCGCCCCGGCCACGCTGGATCGCGCCGGCATCGCGCTGCGCATCCCGCACCAGGGGCGAATGTGCCTGCTCGACCGTCTGCTGTCGTGGTCGCCGGAGCAGATCCACTGCGCCGCCGAGAACCACAGCGAACCCGACCATCCGCTGCGCAGCGCGAGCGGCCTGCTGTCGCCGTGTGCGATCGAGTACGCCGCGCAGGCCATGGCCCTGCACGGCGCGTTGCGCGCGCCGCCCGAGGCCGGCCCGCGGCCCGGGTACCTGGCAAGCGTGCGCGACGTGCGGCTGGCAGTGGCGCGGCTGGATGGCGTGGCCGGGCCGCTGCAGGTGCGCGCCGAGCGTCTGGCCGGTGAGGATCGGCAGGTGATGTACCGCTTCGAGCTCAGCGACGGGCACGGTCGACGGTTGGTCGACGGGCGCGCGACCGTGGTGCTCGACACGCCGCTCGCGAGGCAGCCCGCCATGCAGGACCTGCCGTCACCGAGGAGCGAGCCATGAGCCTGGACCACAAGCGTGCGCTCGTCACCGGCGCCAGCGGCGCGCTCGGTGCCGCGATCGCCCGGCGGCTGGCGCGCGACGGTGCGTCGCTGCTGCTGCACGCCAACGCTCGGCCGCAGGCGGTGGAAGCGCTGGCCGAGGCGATCCGCGCCGACGGCGGCCAGGCGCAATGCTGCGTGTTCGACCTGACCGACGCCGACGCCTCGCGTGCGGCCTGCGAGCGCCTGCTCGAGGCCGGGCCGGTGCAGGTGATCGTCAACAACGCCGGCGTGCACGATGACGCGGTGTTCCCCGGCATGCGCGCCGAGCAGTGGCACCGCGTGATCGACGTGTCGCTGCACGGTTTCTTCCACGTGACCCAGCCGCTGCTGCTGCCGATGCTGCGCACCCGCTGGGGCCGGGTGATCAACATCTCCTCGGTCGCGGCGCTGGCCGGCAACCGCGGCCAGGTGAACTACGCGGCGGCCAAGGGCGCGCTCAACAGCGCGACCAAGGCTCTGTCGCTGGAGGTCGCGAGCCGGGGCGTCACCGTCAATGCCATCGCGCCCGGCATCATCGCCTCGCCGATGGCCGATGCCGCCTTCGACGCCGCGACCATCGCGCAGCTGGTGCCGTGCAAGCGTGCCGGCACGCCCGAGGAAGTGGCCGACCTGGCCGGCTTCCTCGCCAGCGCCGCGGCGGGCTACATCACCGGCCAGATCATCTCGATCAACGGCGGCATGCTGTGAGCGTCGGTTGCAGCTGACCGTCGAGTCGCTCTGACACTGCCCGGCGCGCTGCAGATCGAATGCCTTCCCAAGTCGTGCTGGTCAGCAGCACTCACTCAGCAGGCGACCGCTGTCAAGCCTGGAACGGCGGCTGTCGCCGCAGCCGGCGCAGTAGGAGTACGGGCAGGCGCAACAGGAACTCCAGCATCAGCCGCGTGTGCATCCAGGCCAGCAGCAGGTTGTCGCGGCCGTAGCGGAAGTGCGAGACGCCGCCTTCCTCGGGGCGCAGGTACTTCACCGGTGCGTCGCGGTTGATCGGCTTGATGCCGCGCCAGGCGAGGCGCACCACCGCTTCGGTGTCGAAATCGAAGCGGCGCATCCAGGGCTGGCGCGCCATCACCGCGGCGAGCGCGGCGACCGGGTAGACGCGAAAGCCGTACAGCGAGTCGGCCACGCCGGCACCCAGGGTCTCGAGGTTGGTCCAGGCGTTGGAGACACGCCGGCCGCGCACCCGCAACAGCGGCGCGCTGGCATCGAACACCGGGCGGCCGAGGATCATCGCGTCGGGCCGGGCGAGCGAGGCGCGCATGAACTCCGGAATCAGGCCCGCCGGGTGCTGGCCATCGGCGTCCATCGTCAGTGCATGGGTGTAGCCGGCGGCCTGCGCGGCCTGCAGGCCGTGCAGCACCGCCGCGCCCTTGCCCTGGTTGACGGGCAGCAGCAGCACGTGCAGCCCCTCGTCGCCGACGGCCAAGCGCTGAACCTCCGTGCCGCTGCCGTCGGTGCTGCCATCGATCACCACCCACACCGGGTTCCACTGCGCACGCGCCTCGCGCACCGTGTCGCAGAGCTTGCGCCCGGTGTCGAAGCTGGGGATCAGCACCAGGTGCGTGGTCGACGGCGTCATGCGGTGGGCCCGGACGGCTTCACGCCGGCAGCGAAGTAGGCTTCGAGCTGTGCGAGCAGCGCATCGGTGTCCTCCTGCGGCGCGAAGCGCTCGCCCAGCCGGACCGAGAAGCGGATCGGCAGCGGCGGCAACTTCCAGATCGGCCAGCCCTTTCCGAGGTAGGGCGACTCGGTGTCGATGAAGACCGTCTGGATCGGTGCCCCGGCGAGCTTGGCGATCAGCGTCACGCCGGGCCGGAACGGGTTGACCGGATGCCGCGTCGTGCGCGTGCCTTCGGGAAACAGCACCAGTTGGCCGCCGTGCTGCAGGTCCTGCACCGCGAGGCGGATCATGCCGCGCGGCGAGTCGTTGCGGATGTAGCGCGCCAAGCGTGCGCCCGCACCGAGGAAGGGGTTGCGCATCAGTCCGGCCTTCATGATGCAGGCGCTCCTGGGCAGGCGGGCCACCAGCATCAGCGCGTCGAGCAGGCTGGGGTGGTTGGCGACGACGATCAGCCGTGGCTCGTCCTTGAACGCATCAAGAGCGTTCGCATCGAGCTTGATCATGCCGCTGGCCGAAGCCAGCAACCAGTAGAGTCGGTAACCGTAGGCGATGCCGGCGCGACCGACGACCAGGCCGCGATCGCGCGGCAGCAGCGGGTAGAGCAGCAGCGCGGTCAGGTTCCAGATCGTCGACATCACGCCGAGCAGCAGCAGCAGCGCGAGCAGGGCCAGGCTCAGGGGAAGGGCGAACAGGCGCTTCATCGATCGGAGGATACGGTCTCGGACGAGGTCGCGAAGACCCAGCTGAACACGATGCCGAACGAGAGGTTGTCTCGCTGGCGTACCAGCGGGCTGTCGGCGAAGCGTGCGCCGTGCAGCGTGTCGTGGCGGACGAACAGTCCGGCCCAGGTGCGCTCGAAGCGCCGCGACAGCGTCGCGGTGGCCTGGGCCCCTGCATAGCCGCCGGGGCTGCGGTAGGCCGGTCGATCGGCGGTGGCGTCGGCCGTCGGCACGTCGTAGAAGTAAGCGTTGAAGCGGCGGCTGCCGAACACCGGACCGCTCATCAGTCCGAGGTTCCAACCGGAGCTGCCGACGTTCTCGACATCGAGGCCGAGATTCGGCGTGGCGGTCCAGCCGATCCCGCGTGCGCGTGACTCTAGCGTCAGCGCCGCGCGCACGGGCGCTCGCAACTGCAGGGTCCAACCGGTGCCGCGGGCGGCGGTCCAGTTCAGGTTGGGTCCGAACTCGAGCGTCGGCGCGAGATCGCTCATGCCCCGGCGCGCGTCGTTGTCCTCGCTGCGCGTCGGCGCGGTGGCGGCGAGGCTCAGGTCGAAGTCGAGCCGGTCCGACTCGAACAGCACGGCGCGTGCACCGTCCCGGTCGGCCTTGAAGATCTTCCCGCGGTACACGGCGTAGGGCACTGGCAGCAGCCAGTCGTGCGACTGGTTCGCTCCGCGGTAGTGCGGCAGGCGCAGGCCTGCCACACCGAGTCCCAGTTCCCACAGCGGTCTTTGCGCCTGGGCCGCCACCGGCAGCGAGGCGGTGCAGGCCAGCAGCGAGGCGATGCAGGCGTTCCCGGCCAGCCGCCTCACGCGCGCACCTCGCCGGGCGCGAAGGCGTGGGCTTCGATCTCGACCAGCAGTTCGCGGCGGCACACGTCGCCCTGCAGCAGCACGGCGTCCCGCAGCGCCACGGCGTCGGCGCCGAGCGCGTCGCCGAGCAGCGACCGCACCTGTGCGGCGTCGCTCGCGTGGCGCACGTACACAGTCAGCGAGAGCTGATCGAGCTCGAAGCGCGCGCTGCTGCGCTGGCGCGCGGCGCCGAGCACCGCCTCCAGGTTGGTGAGGGTCTCACGCGTCTGCGCGGCCACGTCGCCCGCGTGCAGGCTGGCGTGGCCGACGATGCTGGCCGTGCCGGAGATCAGCAGCGCCACCTGGCCCGCGCCGGCGTCGAACACCGCCGCACGCGAGAAGCTCGGGCTGCGCGGGCCGTACTCGCTCGGGTAGTGGTAGGCCGACACCTGGCGCGGGTTCTCGACTTGCAGCGGCTGCGTGCGGCCGGCCAGGAAGTGCACGCAGAACGGGCCGCCTTGCGTGCCCAGCGCGCAGGCCGCCGGCGCGCCCTCGAAGGCAGGGCGCTGCGCATCGAAGAACGCCTGCTGGCGCCCCAGGTTGAACTGGCGGTAGCGCTCCAGGCCGTCGCCGTCGCCGTTGATGTCGGGCAGGTAGTTCCACAGCCGCAGCAGGTGCTCGCAGCCGGTATGGGCCAGCGTGGCGAACACGTCCTGGTAGGCGCGCTGTGCGAGGGCCTGCATGCCAGCACCGGCTTCGAGCGTTTCGTCGAGTTGCAGTGAGCCGAACAGCCAGTGGCCGTCGTGCTGCCAGTGGACGCGGCCGCAGCGGCCGGTGTCGACCAACGGTGCCGGGCTGCACCAGGCGTCGACGCGTGGACCGGCGGCGCCCAGCGTGCGGGCAGCCACCGCGGCCAGGCCGGGTGCGGCGGCCATGCCGTAGCCGAGTGCGCCCAGCGGCGGCGTCGCGCCGGCGGCGAGCGCCGACCACTGCGACGGCGTGAGGCGTTGGACGCTCAGATGGGGCGAGGGAAGGGCAGCCGGCACCGTCACTGCGCCTCGAGGATGTTCTCGCCGCGCAGCGGGCCCATGTCCTGGATGTTGCGACGATGCCGCCGCCAGCCGCCGATGGTGCGGCGCAGGCTGCGCAGCGAGATGAGGTAGTAGATGCCCTTCATGGCCCACAGCGACGGCCAGATCGGCGTCTTGCCGTAGATGTCGCCGGCCAGCAGCGACAGCAGCGCTTCTTTCACGCGCAGTGGGTTCGCCGGGTACATGAACATCTCGCGGATGGTCGGGTTGGTGACACGGAAGATGAACCACGAGTACTCGCGCGGGCCCTTGCGCATCGTCGCCTCGAAGCGGCGGCGGGCTGCGGCGGCCTCGCCGGGGCGGTCCAGGCAGGTCGCCACCACCTCGGCGCCGTCGAAGGCGCTGTGCATCGCAAGGTAGACCCCGGACGAGAACATCGGGTCGATGAAGGTGAAGGCATCGCCGAGCAGCAGGTAGCGTTCGCCGCTGCAGTGGGTGGCGCAGTACGAGAAGTTGCCGGTCGCGTGCACGTCGCCGCCCACCAGCGTGGCGTCCTTCAGGCGGTCGGCCAGTTCGGGGCACAACGCGATCGTGTCGTCGAAGAAATCCTTCAACGGCTTGTCGCGCTGCTTCAGGTAGTAGGGCCAGCACACGGCGCCGACGCTGGTGGTTCCGTCGGCCAGCGGGATGAACCAGAACCAGCCGTGGGCGAACCACATGATGCTGATGTTGCCTTCCTTCACACCCGGCAGCCGACGCGCGCCGGTGTAGTGGCCGAACAGCGCCGAGCTGTTGTGCGCCGGGTTCTTTTCCTTGCAGCGCAGCTTGTTCGCGATGAAGGTGTCGCGCCCGGAGGCGTCGACCACGAAGCGGGCGCGCCAGCGGCGCGCGGCGCCGTCGTCCAGCGTGGCCTGCACGGTGGCGCCGTCGGCGTCGAAGCTCACGTCGCGCACGCGGCAGCCTTCCAGGGACCTGGCGCCGGACGCCGCCGCATGGCGGAACAGCAGTTCATCCAGCTTGGAGCGGCGCACCTGCCAGGCATAGGGCTGGCGCTTGTCCCATTGGTCGGCGAACTCGAGGTAACTGCGGTGCTCGTGCTCGGGCGACACGAACTCGATGCCCCACTTGGGCATGCCGATCTTCTCGACCTGGTCGCGCACGCCGAGCCGCTCGAACAGCGCGACGTTGGCTGGCAGCAGCGACTCGCCGATGTGAAAGCGCGGGTGGTGGGCCTTCTCCAGCAGCACGACGTTGCGGCCCTGCTTCGCCAGCAGGGCCGCGACGGTGGAGCCGGCCGGGCCGCCGCCGATCACCAGGACGTCGCAGGAGGAGGGCGCCGTGTCGGAGGAGGATGCAGCGGAATTCATGGGTTCAGTTCCGGGCCGGCTTGCGGGCCGTGTACTCGGAGAAGATGCCGAGCTCGACATGGCGCTGCACCTGCTCGAAGCCCGCGGCCCGAAGCGCCTCCATCACCGAGTCCGGCGAGATGCAGGCTTCGATGGTGTCCCAGTAGTAGCGCCACAGCTCGGCGGTGTCGCTGCGGCGCCCGACGGCGCGGGCGATCAACGGCACCACCGCACGCATGTAGCCGCGCAGCAGCGAGGTGGGGATGCGCCCGACCGGGCGCGTGATCTCGAGCAGCAGCAGCCGTCCGCCGGGCCGCAGGGCGCGGTGGAACTCGGAGAACGCGGCCGACACGTCGGCGATGTGCCGCAGCGCGTAGCCGAGGCTGAGGAAATCGGCGCTGGCATCGTCGCAGGGCAGGGCCTCCGCGCGGCCCTGCCGCAACTCGACGCCGGGCAGATGCACTTCGCCCATCATGCCGGGGCTGGGATCGACGCCGACCAGCCGGCCGCCCGGACCGATCAGGCGCAGCGCCTCGCGCGCGACCATGCCGGTCCCGATGCCGACGTCCAGCACCTGCGCGCCGGTGGCGAGCCCGGCCCGCTCCAGCGCGCGCCGTCGGTACCAGGGGCCGGAGCCCAGGGCCAGGATGCGCTCGATGCGCTCGTAGTCCGGTGCGGTGTCGTCGAAAATGCGGCGCAGGAAGCGCTGGTGATCGGCTTCGTCTCCATAGTAGGCGCTGAGCGGCGCGTGCGGGGCCAGGGCCTCGCGGGACGGCGGGGTGGAGGGCGGGCCGGGTTGCATCGATCGATTATGGCAAGCCGCTGGAGCCGCCCCTCCCGCATGACCGAGCGCGGGCAGGGGGCCGCCGGGGCGGCGACACTCCGGGTCGGCCGATCGCCGGCCGTCATGGTCGCGGTGGCTTCACGCAAGTTCACAGTCCTTCACGCCGGGCTCAAGTGCGCGTGGCAACTTTCGCCTTTGCCCGAGATCGCAGTGACATGAAAAGAACGACGCTGTTGGGGGGGGCCGTGGTGCTGGTCGCCGCAGGGGCCGCCCTCGCCTGGACGCTGGCGCAGCGCCCGCCGGCCGGCGCCCCGCGTGCTGCGGCTGCGACCGCCGGCACCGCCGTCACGGTGACCACGGTGCCGGCACGCCGCGAGGATTTCGCGCTGGAGCTGGGGGCGACCGGCACGGTCAGCGCGCTGAACCGCGTGGAGATCCATCCGCAGATCAGCGCCGCCATCGAGCGGGTGCACATCCGCGAAGGGCAGACGGTCCGTGCCGGCGAACTGCTGTTCACGCTTGACAGCCGGGCTGCCGAGGTGCGGGTGGCCCAGGCCCAGGCGCAGTTGCAGCGCGATCTGGCCACGCTGGCCGACGCCGAGCGGCAACTGGCCCGCAGCCGCGATCTGCTGCGCCAGGATTTCGTGTCGCAGAGCGCCGTCGACACCAACCTCAGCCAGGTCGAGGCGCAGCAGGCGGTGGTGGTGGCCGACCGCGCGGCGATCCAGGCAGCGCGTGTGGACCTCGGCTACGCGCGCATCGTGGCCCCGAGCGCCGGCCGCGTGGGCGCGATCGCGGTCTATGCCGGCAGCTATGTGACGCCGGCGTCGCCAGCGCTGGTGACGATCACCCAGCTCGACCCGATCGCGGTGAGCTTTCCGGTGCCGCAGCGGCACATCGGCGCGTTGCTGGACAGCCTGAAGTCGGGCACCGGCCGCGTCACCGCGCGCCTGCCGGGCGCGCAGGCGCCGCTCACCGGCACGCTGCAGTTCGTCGACAGCGCCGTCGACGCGAACTCGGGCACGGTGCAGGTCAAGGCGCAGTTCGCCAACCCGCAGCAGCAGCTGTGGCCCGGTGCCTATGCCGACGTGAAGCTCGCGGTCGGCAGCCTGCCGGGCGCGATCCTGGTGCCGCAGGCCGCAATCATCCAGGGCGCCAAGGCCAAGTCGGTCTACGTGGTCGGTGCGGACGACAAGGCACAGCTCCGCGAGGTGGAGGTCATCGCCTCGGCCGGCGACGTGGCGGCCGTCAGCGGCGTGCAGGCAGGCGAGCGCGTCATCGTCGACGGCAAGCAGAACCTGCGGCCCGGTGCGGCGGTGGTCGAACAGGCCCCGGCGGCGGCCGCAGCGAGCCGGCCGGCGCGGCGCGTGGCCGCCGCGTCGGAGCCTCGGCCATGAACCTGTCGGAGCTGTTCATCCGCCGTCCGGTGATGACGGTGCTGCTGAACCTGGCCATGGTGGTGGCCGGCGTCATCGCCTACCGGCAGATCCCGATCGCCGCACTGCCGAGCTACAACACCCCGGTGATCAACGTCACGGCCTCGCTGCCCGGTGCCAGCCCCGAGACCATGGCCACCTCGGTGGCGCTGCAGTTGGAGAAGCAGTTCTCGACGATCCCCTCGCTCAGCATGATCAGCTCGACCAGCACGCTGGGCACCACCTCGCTGACGCTGGAGTTCGACGAGGGCCGCGACATCGACGCGGCGGCGGTCGACGTGCAGGCGGCGCTGCTGCGTGCCGAACGCACGTTGCCGCAGGACATGACCGCGCCGCCGTCCTATCGCAAGGTCAACCCGGCCGACGCGCCGGTGCTGCTGATGGCGATGACCTCGCCCTCGCTGAACCTGTCGGACCTGAACGACTACGCCGAGCACCTGATCTCGCCCGCGCTGTCCACGCTGCCTGGCGTGGCGCAGGTCAACATCTTCGGCCAGCGACGCTTCGCGGTGCGGGTGAGGGTGCACCCGCAGGCGCTGGCCGCGCGCGACATCGCGATCGAGGAGCTGAGTGCGGCGCTCGCCACCGCCAATGCCAACACGCCGGTCGGCACGCTCGAGGGCGACCGCCAGACGCTGACGGTGCAGGCCAACCGGCAGCTGCGCAACGCGGCCGAGTTCTCCGACCTGATCGTCAGCAGCAAGAACGGCAACACGGTGCGGCTGCGCGACGTGGCGACCGTGGAGGACAGCTACGAGAGCGTCAAGACCTCGGCCAACTTCAACGGCGAGGCGTCGATCACGCTGGCCGTGCAGCGCCAGCCCGACGCCAACACCGTGGCGGTGGTGGATGCGGTCAAGGCCGCGCTGCCGGGCTTCACCGCACAGCTGCCGCAGTCGATCCAGCTGAGCCTGCTGAACGACCGCTCCACCTCGATCCGCGAGGCACTGCACGACGTGAACCTCACGCTGCTCGGCACCATCGTGCTGGTGGTGCTGGTGATCTTTCTCTTCCTGCGGAGAGCGGTCGCGACGGTGATCCCGACGCTGTCGCTGCCGGTGTCGCTGATCGGTGCGGTGGCGCTGCTGTGGGCCGGCGGCTACAGCCTCGACAACATCTCGCTGCTGGGCCTGACGCTGGCCGTGGGCCTGGTGGTGGACGACGCGATCGTGATGCTCGAGAACATCATGCACCACGTCGAGCAGGGCATGGACCCGTTCGAGGCGGCGTTGAAGGGCTCGCGCGAGGTCGGCTTCACCATCATCTCGATCTCGACCTCGCTGGTCGCGGTGTTCATCCCGATCTTCTTCATGCCCGGCGTGATCGGCCTGCTGTTCCACGAATTCGCGGTGATCGTCTCGCTGGCCATCCTGGTGTCGGCCTTCGTCTCGCTGACCCTGGTGCCCATGCTGGCCGGACGCTACCTGAAGCCCGAGGCCACGCAGCGCCCGCCGGGTGCGCTGGTGCGCGGCTTCGAGCGCGGCTTCGAGGCCGTCACGCGCTGGTACACGCGCTCGCTCGACCTCGCGCTGCGGCACCGCCGTCTGATGCTGGGTGTGGGCGTGCTGACCTTCGCGCTGACCGCGCTGATGTTCGTCACCATTCCCAAGGGATTCTTCCCGGAGGAGGACATCGGCCAGATCCGCGCCTCCACCGAAGCCGCCGAGGACACCTCGTTCGCGGCGATGGTGAAGCTGCAGGACCAGGCGGTGCAGGTGATGCTGGCCGACCCGAACGTGCTGAGCGTGAACTCGGTCAACGGCGGCAGCGGCACGCAGAACACGGGCCGCATGTTCATCAACCTCAAGCCGCGCGGCGAGCGCCTGCCCATGAAGCAGGTGGTGGAAGGGCTGCGCAAGAAGTTGAGTCAGGTGGCCGGTATCACCGTCTACCTGCAGCCGGTGCAGAACCTGCAGCTCGGCGGGCGCCCCAGCAAGAGCCGCTACCAGTACATCCTGCAGAGCGTGAAGGCCGATGAGCTGAACGACTGGGCGGCCAGGCTGCAGGAGAAGCTGCGCGCCGATCCGCGCTTCCGCGACGTCACCTCCGACTCACAGCTCAAGGGACTGCAAGCCTCGCTGAAGATCGACCGCGACAAGGCCAACACGCTGGGCGTGTCGGTCGACTCGATCCGCAACGCGCTGTTCAGCGCCTTCGGCGAGCGCCAGGTCGCCACCATTTACACCACCGCCGACAGCTACCAGGTGATCATGGAAGTGGCGCCCGACGCCAAGCGCGACGAGAGCGCCTTCGACGGCATCTACCTGCGCAGCAGCAACGGTGCACTGGTGCCGCTGAACAGCTTCGCGACGGTCGAGCGCACGCTGGGGCCGACCTCGGTGAACCACGTCGGGCAGCTGCAGGCGGTGACGGTGTCGTTCAACCTCGCGCCGGGCGTGCCGCTCGGCGATGCCACCCGGCAGCTCGAGGCCTACGGGCAGGAGATCCGCCTGCCGGCATCGGTGATCACCAGCTACGGCGGTGACGCAGCGGTGTTCAAGACCTCGCAGGGCAGCCAGGCCATCCTCATCGTTGCGGCGTTGCTGGTGATCTACGTGCTGCTGGGCGTGCTGTACGAGAGCTACATCCACCCGCTGACCATCCTGGCCGGCCTGCCATCGGCCGCGGTGGGGGCCTTGCTGATGCTGGAGTTCTTCGGGCAGGACCTGACGCTGATCGCGACCATCGGCATCCTGCTGCTGATCGGCATCGTGAAGAAGAACGCGATCATGATGATCGACTTCGCGCTCGACGCGCAGCGCCATCAGGGCATGGCGCCCGAGGCAGCGATTCGCGAAGCCTGCGTGCGGCGCTTCCGGCCGATCACGATGACCACGCTGGCCGCGCTGATGGGCGCGCTGCCCATCGCGCTGGGCATCGGCGCCGGCGCCGAGCTGCGGCAGCCGCTGGGTCTGGCGGTGGTGGGCGGCCTGCTGTTCTCGCAGGCGATCACGCTCTACCTCACGCCGGTGATCTACCTCTACCTCGACCGCTACAGCGGTCGTGGGCCGATCCAGACGCCGGAGGTCGTGGAAGCCCGCTGAGGGGGGCGGCAGCGAGGGGGCGTCGGGTCTGGATCAGCGCCGCTTGCTGCCGCCCAGCAGGCTGCCCAGCACGCCGCGGATGATCTCGCGGCCCACCGTGGTGCCCATGGTGCGCACGGCCGACTTGGCCATCGACTCGGCCAGACCCTCGCGCTTGCCGCCGCGCGGCCCGGTCGAGCCGAACAGGATGTCGCCCAGCCCGCCGAGCATGCCGCCGCCGTCCTGTGCCGGCGCGGTGCCGCCGGCGCCGCGATTCGCCTTCAGCGCGTCGGCCGCCTCGGCCGTGGCGGCGCCGCGGCCCTTGAGCTTCTCGTAGGCCGACTCGCGGTCGACCACCTTCTCGTACACGCCGGCCACCAGCGAGCCGGCGATCAGCGCCTGGCGCTGCTGTGGCGTGATCGGGCCGATCTGGCTGCCCGGCGGGATGACGAAGACGCGCTGGGTGATGCCGGGGCGGCCCTTCTCGTCGAGCAGGCTGACCAGCGCCTCGCCGACCGCCAGCTCGGTGATCGCGGTGGCGATGTCGAGCCCGGGATTGGCGCGCATCGTCTCGGCGGCCGACTTGACGGCCTTCTGGTCGCGCGGCGTGAAGGCGCGCAGCGCATGCTGCACGCGGTTGCCGAGCTGGCCGAGCACGCTGTCGGGCACGTCGAGCGGGTTCTGCGTCACGAAATAGACGCCCACGCCCTTGGAGCGCACCAGCCGCACCACCAGCTCGATGCGCTCGACCAGAGCCTTCGGGGCGTCGGTGAACAGCAGGTGAGCCTCGTCGAAGAAGAACACCAGCTTGGGCTTCTCCAGGTCGCCCACCTCGGGCAGCAACTCGAACAGCTCGCTGAGCATCCACAGCAGGAAGGTGGCGTAGAGCCGCGGCGCGGTCATCAGCTTGTCGGCGGCCAGGATGTTGATCACGCCCTTGCCGTCTGCGGTCTGCATGAAGTCACCGATGTCGAGCATCGGCTCGCCGAAGAACTTGTCGCCGCCTTGTTCCTCGATCTGCATCAGGCCGCGCTGGATGGCGCCCACGCTGGCGGCGCTGATGTTGCCGTATTCGGTCTGGAACTCCTTGGCGTTGTCGCCCACGTGCTGCAGCATCGCGCGCAGGTCCTTCAGGTCCAGCAGCAGCATGCCGTTGTCGTCGGCGATCTTGAACACCAGCGACAGCACGCCCTGCTGGGTCTCGTTGAGCGCGAGCATGCGGCCCAGCAGCAGCGGGCCCATGTCGGACACGGTGGCGCGCACCGGGTGGCCCTGGGCGCCGAACACGTCCCACAGGGTGGCCGGGCAGGCGAGCGGGGTCGGCAGGTCCAGGCCGCGGTCCTTCAGCACCTTGGCGAGCTTGTCGTTCACGCTGCCGGCCTGGGCGATACCGGTCAGGTCGCCCTTCACGTCGGCCAGAAAGACCGGCACGCCGATCTTCGAGAACTGCTCGGCCAGCGCCTGCAGCGTGATGGTCTTGCCGGTGCCGGTGGCCCCGGTGATCAGCCCGTGGCGGTTGGCCAGGGCGGGCAGCAGCGCGCATTCGATCTCGCCGTGCTTGGCGATCAGCAGGGGTTCGGCCATGAGGTCCTCGGCAGGGGGGCGGGCGAAGACGCGGAGGCGTCCACTAAAATCTTTCCAATCCTAAGCTTTCCGAAACGAGAACAACATGGCCGGCCATTCCAAATGGGCCAACATCCAGCACCGCAAGGGCCGCCAGGATGAGAAGCGCGGCAAGATCTGGACCCGCATCATTCGAGAGATCGTCGTGGCGGCCCGCGCCGGCGGCGGCGACACCGCGATGAACCCGCGGCTGCGCCTGGCGATCGACAAGGCCAAGGCCGCCAACATGCCGGCCGACCGCATCAAGTACAACGTCGACAAGGCCACCGGCAACCAGGAAGGCGTCAGCTACGAGGAGATCCGCTACGAGGGCTACGGCATCGGCGGCGCGGCGATCATCATCGACACGATGACCGACAACCGGGTGCGCACGGTGGCCGAGGTGCGGCACGCCTTCAGCAAGTACGGCGGCAACCTGGGCACCGACGGCTCGGTGAGCTTCCAGTTCAAGCACTGCGGCCAGTTCATGTTCGCGCCGGGCAGCAGCGAGGACAGGATCATGGAGGTGGCGCTCGATGCCGGCGCCGAGGACGTGGTGACCGACGACGACGGAACGGTGGAGGTGCTCTGTGCGCCGCCCGATTTCGAGGCCGTGCAGGCGGCGTTGCAGGCGGCCGGGCTGGTGCCCGAACTGGCCGAGGTGACGATGCGTGCCGAGAACACCGTGGCGCTGGACGGCGAGGACGCGCAGCGCATGCAGAAGCTGCTCGACGTGCTGGAAGACCTGGACGACACGCAGGCCGTGTTCCACAACGCCGAACTGGACGAGTGAGCAGGACGACATGAAGGTTCTCGTCATCGGCGGTGGTGGCCGCGAGCACGCGCTGGCCTGGAAGCTGGCGCAGTCGCCCAAGGTGCAGATGGTCTACGTGGCGCCGGGCAACGGCGGCACGGCGCTCGACGTGCGCCTGAAGAACGTCGCGATCACCGAGGTGGACGCGCTGGCCAACTTCGCGCAGGCCGAGAAGATCGGCCTCACGGTGGTCGGCCCGGAGGCGCCGCTGGCGGCCGGCGTGGTGGACGTGTTCCGCGCGCGCGGACTGCGGGTGTTCGGCCCGACCCAGGCGGCCGCGCAACTGGAGAGCTCAAAGGCCTTCTCGAAGGACTTCATGAAGCGCCACGGCATTCCCACGGCTGCCTATGAGACCTTCTCCGATGCGGCGGCCGCGCATGCCTACGTCGACCGCATGGGCGCGCCGATCGTCGTCAAGGCCGACGGCCTGGCGGCCGGCAAGGGCGTGGTGGTCGCGGCGACGCTCGACGAGGCCCACCAGGCGGTCGACTGGATGCTGGCCGGCCACAGCGGCGACAACAAGCTCGGGGTCACGCACAACGCCGGTGGAGCGCGGGTGGTGATCGAGGAGTTCCTGGCCGGCGAGGAAGCCAGCTTCATCGTGCTGGCCGATGGCCGGCACGTGCTGCCGCTCGCCACCAGCCAGGACCACAAGCGCCTGAAGGACGGCGATGCCGGACCGAACACCGGCGGCATGGGCGCCTACTCGCCGGCGCCGGTGGTCACGCCCAACATCCACGCCAAGGTGATGCACGAGATCATCCAGCCCACGCTCGACGGCATGGCACGTGATGGCATTCCCTATACGGGTTTCCTGTACGCCGGGCTGATGATCGATGCCCAGGGCAACCCGAAGACGCTGGAATTCAACTGCCGCATGGGCGACCCGGAAACCCAGCCCATCATGATGCGCCTCAAGAGCGACCTGCTGGACGTGCTGACGCATGCCGCCGACGGCACGCTCGACCAGGTCGAGCTGCAGTGGGACCGGCGTTTCGCGCTCGGCGTGGTGATGGCCGCGCACGGCTACCCGGAGCAACCGCGCAAGGCCGACGTGATCACCGGCCTGCCGCCCGAGACCGCGGACGCGGTGGTGTTCCACGCCGGCACCAGCAAGCCGGGCAAGGACATCGTGACGAGTGGCGGCCGCGTGCTGTGCGTCACCGCGCTCGGGGACTCGGCCAAGGTCGCGCAGGCTCGCGCCTACGACGCACTCTCGGGCATCGCCTTCGACGGCATGCAGTTCCGCCGCGACATCGGTCACCGCGCGATCAAGCGCTGACGCCCGCCCGATGACTGACACGCAAGCCGTCCGGGACTACCTGCTGGGTCTGCAGGAGCGCATCGTCGCCGCGCTGGAGGCGGAGGACGGCGGGCGCTTCCTGAGCGACCGCTGGACGCGCGAGCCGGGCGGCAAGCTGGAGGGCGAGGGTCTGTCGCGCCTGATCGAGGGCGGCCGCCTGCTCGAGCGCGGCGGCTGCAGCTTCAGCCATGTGCGCGGCCGGGCACTGCCACCGTCGGCCACCCAGCATCGCCCCGAGCTCGCCGGCGCTCCCTTCGAGGCGATGGGCGTTTCGCTGGTGTTCCACCCGCGCAACCCCTATGTGCCGACGGTGCACATGAACGTGCGCATGCTGGCTGCACACCGAGCCGACGGCGAGATCGTCACCTGGTTTGGCGGCGGCATGGACCTGACGCCGTACTACGGCTTCGAGGAAGATGCGGCGCATTTCCATGCCACCTGCCGCGACGCGCTGGCGCCGTTCGGCGACGACAAGTACCCGCGCTTCAAGCAGTGGTGCGACGAGTACTTCTTCCTGAAGCATCGCAACGAGCCGCGCGGCGTCGGCGGCGTGTTCTACGACGACTTCTCCGAACTCGGCTTCGATGGCAGCTTCGCGATGACGCGTGCGGTCGGCGACGCGCTGCTCGCGGGCTATCTGCCGATCGTGCAGCGCCGCCAGGCGCTGCCGTTCGGCGAACGCGAGCGCGGGTTCCAGGCCTACCGGCGCGGCCGATACGTCGAGTTCAACCTGGTGTGGGACCGCGGCACGCTGTTCGGGCTGCAGTCCGGCGGGCGCACCGAATCCATCCTGATGTCGATGCCGCCGGCCGCGGCCTGGCGCTACGACTGGCAGCCCGAGGCCGGCACGCCGGAAGCCCGGCTCTACAGCGACTTCCTGCGGCCCCGTGATTGGGTGGCCCCGACTTGAACGCCTCGCCCCAACGCCGCATCGGCCTGTACGGCGGCAGTTTCGATCCGCCGCACATGGGCCATCTGGTGCTCGCGATGACCGCCGTGCAGCACCTCAAGCTCGACGAGCTGCGCTGGATCCCGGCCGGCGTGGCGTGGCAGAAGGAGCGCACGTTGCTGAGCGCCACACACCGCGCCGGCATGGTGAAGGCGGCCATCACCGGCCACCGCGGCTTCAAGCTCGACCGTCGCGAGATCGAGCGGAACGGCCCCAGCTACACCATCGACACGGTGCGCGAGTCGCAGCTCGCCGAGCCGAACGCGAAGTGGTTTCTGGTGATCGGACAGGACCAGTACGAACGCCTGCCCACCTGGCACGAGTGGCGCGAGCTGATCACGCGAGTCACGTTGGCGGTGGCCGGCCGCGACGGCAAGTCACCGTCGCCGCCTTCCGAACTGCTGGCGGTTTGGCACCGCATCGAGGCGCTGCCCATGCCGCCGATGAACGTCTCGTCGACGGCGATCCGTGCCCACCTCGCGGCCGGTGGCACCGCGCAGTCGCTGGTTCCCGACATGGTGCCCACCGTGGTCGCGCGCTATATTGACCGTTACCACCTCTACGCGCCGCCTCGCGGTGGCGTCCCCGCCGCCTGAGGGCGGCACCCAGCCCGGAGCTGCATGGACATCCGCAAACTGCAACGCGCCATCGTCGATGGCCTCGAGGACGTGAAGGCCCAGGACATCCAGGTCTTCAACACCGAGCACCTGTCGCCGCTGTTCGAACGGGTGATCATGGCCTCGGGCCTGAGCAACCGGCAGACGAAGGCCCTGGCCGCCAGCGTGCGCGACGCGGTCCGATCGCAGGGCTTCCCGGTCATGCGCACCGAGGGCGAGGACAACGGAGAGTGGATCATCGTCGACTGCGGTGCGGCTGTGGCGCACATCATGCAGCCCGAGATCCGCCGCTATTACCACCTCGAGGAGATCTGGGGCGGCAAGTCGGTGAAGATGAAGTTCGGCGCGGTGAGCAAGGGCCTGGTCAAGGCCTCGGCGCCGGCCGCGCCGGCGCGCAAGTCCGCCGCGGCCAAGGCGCCTGCGGCCAGGAAGGCGCCGGCCCGCAAGACGGCGGCTTCTGCGCCGGTCGCAAAGAAGACACCGACCCGGTCGGCCCCGACCACCCGCGCACCGGCCACGAAGCGCGCTCCCGCGAAGAAGGCCGCGCCGTCGCGCAAGACGTCGCGCGCATGAAGCTCGCGCTGGTCGCCGTCGGCCAGCGCCTGCCAGCCTGGGCCGAAACGGCCTGCGAGGATTACCTCAAGCGCTTTCCCGCCGATTGGCGCGTGGAACTGAAGGCGGTGAAGGCGGAGCCACGCACCCAGGGCAAGACCGTGGACGCCATGAAGGCCGCCGAGGCGCAGCGCATCGAGGCGGCCTGCGCCAGGGGCGTGCGCCGTGTCGTGCTCGACGAGCGCGGCACCCGCCTGACCACCCAGCAGCTGGCGCAGAGGCTGCAGGCCTGGCAGCTCGACGGCCGCGACGTGGCGCTGCTGATCGGCGGCCCCGATGGCCTGGCCGACACGCTCAAGGACGGCGCCGACGAGACGCTGCGTCTGTCGGACCTGACGCTGCCTCACGCCTTCGCACGGGTCTTGCTCGCCGAAGCGCTGTACCGGGCGTGGTCGGTCAACGCCGGCCACCCCTATCACCGCGAGTAGCGAGCGTGCCCGAATTCCTCTACCTGGCGTCGCAGAGTCCGCGGCGCCGCCAGCTGCTGCTGCAGATCGACGTGCGCCACGAACTGCTGCTGCCCGGCGCCGACGAGGACAGCGAGGCGCTGGAAGCCGTGCTGCCCGGCGAGGCGGCGGCCGACTATGTGCAGCGCGTGACGCTCGCCAAGCTGGCGGCGGCGCGGGCGCGCCTGCTGCAGCGGGCACTGCAGGCGGCGCCGATCCTGTGCGCCGACACCACCGTGGTGCTGGGCGGCCGCATTCTCGGCAAGCCGGCCGATGACGAGGAAGCAGCACACATGCTCGAGGCCCTGTCGGGCCAGACCCACCAGGTGCTGACGGCGGTGGCCGTGGTCGAAGGACCGCATGCGGCCTTCGAGCCCCAGCTGCGGCTGCAGGTGTCGACCGTGCGACTGTGCCGGCTGACCTCCGACGAGATCGTGCGCTACGTCGCGAGCGGCGAGTCGCACGGCAAGGCCGGGGCCTATGCGATCCAGAGCCAGGCGGCCGCATGGATCGAGCACATCGATGGCAGCTACACCGGCATCATGGGTCTGCCGCTGTTCGAGACGGCACAACTGCTGAAGCCGTTGGGCTGGCAGTTCTGACAGTGCGCGACCCCGGAGTCGCACGGTACGACCGCTGCGCATCCTTGCCCCTTAATATCGCCCGCATGCAAGACATCCTGATCAACTGGTCCCCGCAGGAGACCCGTGTCGCCATCATCGAGAACGGTGCGGTGCAGGAATTGCATCTCGAGCGAACGCTCGAGCGTGGGTTGGTCGGCAACATCTACGCCGGTCGCGTGGTGCGGGTGTTGCCGGGCATGCAGAGCGCGTTCATCGACATCGGACTCGAGCGGGCCGCATTCCTGCACGTGGCCGACCTGCACCGCGAGGACGCGCCCGGCCGCGACAATCCGCCGCCGGCACCGATCGAGCGGCAGGTGTTCGAGGGCCAGGCACTGCTGGTGCAGGTGATCAAGGATTCCATCGGCACCAAGGGCGCGCGACTGTCGACGCAGATCAGCATCGCAGGGCGGCTGCTGGTTTTCCTGCCGCAGGACGACCGCATCGGCATCAGCCAGAAGATCGGATCGCACGAGCTGCGCGAGCAGCTGCGCACGCGCATGCAGGCCCTGGTGGCCCCGCCGAACGGCGGCAGCAGCAGCGGCGGCTTCATCCTGCGCACCAATGCCGAGGAGGCTACCGATGCCGAGCTGGCGGAAGACATCGCCTACCTGCGCAAGACCTGGACCGCAATCCGGGAGCGCGCCTTCAAGGCGCCATCCGGCACCTTGCTGCACCTGGACCTGAACCTGATGCAGCGGGTGCTGCGGGACCTGACCCACGACCAGACCCATGCCGTGCGCATCGACTCGCGCATGCAGTACGAGGCGCTGAAGGAGTTCGGCGAGCAGTACATGCCGAGCTCGGTGGCCAAGCTCGAGCACTACCACGGCGAACGGCCGATCTTCGACCTGTTCGGCATCGACCAGGAGATCGAGCGTGCGCTGGCGAGGCGTGTCGACCTGAAGAGCGGCGGCTACCTCATCATCGACCAGACCGAGGCGCTGACGACGATCGACGTCAACACCGGTGGCTACGTCGGCGCGCGCAACTTCGACGAGACGATCTTCAAGACCAACCTCGAGGCGGCGCTCGCCATCGCCCGCCAGCTGCGGCTGCGCAATCTGGGCGGCATCATCATCATCGACTTCATCGACATGGCTCGAGAGGAGCACCAGAACGCGGTGCTCGCCGAACTGCGCAAGCAGCTCGCGCGCGACCGCACCAAGACCACGGTGAGCGGCTTCACGCAGCTCGGCCTGGTGGAGATGACGCGCAAGCGCACCCGCGAATCGCTGGCCCACCTGCTGTGCGAACCGTGCCCCACCTGCCAAGGCAAGGGCCAGGTGAAGACGCCGCGCAGCGTCTGCTACGACATCCTGCGCGAGATCCTGCGCGAGGCGCGGCAATTCAACCCCAAGGAGTTCCGCGTGGTCGCCAGCGCCGCGGTGGTGGAGATGCTGCTCGACGAGGAGAGCCAGCATCTCGCCGGCCTGTCCGACTTCATCGGCAAGCCGGTGTCGCTGCAGACCGAGCCCGGGCTCTCGCCCGAGGCCTACGACATCGTGCTGCTGTAGCGGACCGCCTTCCGCCGGCGGAGCGCAGTAGTGCAGTCGGCCCGCGGGCCTTGTGCACTCCGCGGCTTTTGTGTCCCTACAATGCCGGCCGAACCATGTCGCCGTCCGTGATCGTCATCCACCGCAGCGAGGCGCCGCGCATCGGCGCCCGCGGGGCTCCGACGGCGCTCTACACCGTGTCACGACTTTCATCGGGCCCTGGGGTCCGAGCAGCCGGTGCCGGCTGGTATCCTGCCCGGGTATCGAGTTTGTTGCGCTGCGGCCTGGTGCGCCGCGCCGGCGACACCGTGCACGAGCCCGCGCTTGCGGATGTCCCGGTCGCTTCTTCCGACGGACCTTTCCTCCCCGACAGCATGCCTCACATCGAGCCTCGTCTCGACACGACGATCCGCGATGCGGGCGCTCTGGCCGCTCACTCTGCCGCATGACCCACCTTCGAGCCCTGTCTTCTCCTCCCTCGATGCTGCGCCGCAGCTTGGTGGCACTGCCGCTCGCCGCGGCGCTGCCGTCCGCGCTGGCCCAGTTCCGCGTCGAGATCTCCGGCGTCGGCGCCACGCAGTTGCCGATCGCCGTCGTGAAGTTCCGCGACGAGGAGAAGGCGCCGCAGCCGGTGGGCGCCATCGTGCGGGCGGATCTCGAGCGCAGCGGGGTGTTCCGCAATCTCGACACCTCCGGCGTGGTGCTCGACGAAGGTTCCCAGCCGGCGATGAGCGACTGGCGCGGCCGCAGCGCCGATGCGCTGGTCGGCGGCTCGGTGACGCGCCTGGCCGATGGCCGTTTCGATGTGCGCTACCGTCTGTGGGACGTGGTGAAGGGCCGCGACCTCGGCGGCCAGAGCTATGCGGTCCCTGCCGGCGATCTGCGGCTCGCGGCCCACCGCATCGCCGACGCCATCTACGAGAAGCTCACCGGCGAGAAAGGCGTGTTCTCGACGCGCATCGCCTACGTCACCAAGGGCGGCGGTCGCTTCACGCTGTGGGTGACCGACGCCGACGGCGAGGGCGGCCAGTCCGCGCTGGCCAGCCCCGAACCCATCATCTCGCCGGCCTGGTCGCCCGATGGTCGCGAACTGGCCTACGTGTCGTTCGAGAGCCGCAAGGCCGTGGTCTATGTGCAGGAGGTCGCCAGCGGCAAGCGCCGCACGCTGGCGAGCTTCCGCGGCTCGAACAGCGCGCCGGCGTGGTCGCCCGACGGCCGCCAGCTCGCGCTGACCCTCAGCCGCGACGGCGGCTCGCAGCTCTTCGTGATGGGGCGCGACGGCGAGGGCGTGAAGCGCCTGACCAGCAGCGGTGCGATCGACACCGAGGCCACGTGGGCGCCGGACGGCAAATCGATCTATTTCGTCAGCGACCGGGGCGGCAGCCCGCAGATCTACCGCGTGCCGGCCGGTGGCGGCAATGCCGAGCGGGTGAGCTTCAGCGGCAGCTACAACATCAGCCCGGCGATCAGCCCGGACGGCCGCACGATGGCCTACATCTCGCGCGACGGCGGCGCCTTCCGGGTGCAGGTGATGGACCTCGCCAGCGGAACCGCCCGCGCGGTGAGCGACACCAAGGACGACGAAAGCCCCAGCTTCGCGCCGAACGGCCGACTCATCATCTACGCCACCCGAGACGGTGGCCGCGATGTGCTGATGACCACCACGACCGACGGCAAGATCAAGGCCCGCCTCGTGTCGACCCAGGCTGATGTGCGCGAGCCGGTCTGGGGCCCCTACGGACGCTGAGCCCTGCGAGCTCGCGCTTGTTTCGTCGATCGACCACCATTTACCAATGAGGAGAAAACCATGATGTCGATGATCCGCCGCTCCACCCCTGCCGTGGCCCTGCTGGCCGCTCTGGCCCTGGCCGGCTGCAGCTCGCCGGTGAAGCTGGACGAGCCGCCGGTGGAAAGCCGCACCGCGGCTCCGGTCGGCGGCGCCGGTGCCGGCGGTTCGGCCAGCGGGACCAGCCAGTCGCAGGTCGCCAACGTCGACCTGTCGGCCCAGCAGGCCGGTGCACTGGGCAAGGTGGTCTATTTCGACTTCGACAGCTTCCTCGTGAAGGACGAATACCGCCCGATCGTCGACAACTACTCCAAGGTGTTGAACAGCGACCGCAAGAAGCGCGTTGTCATCGAAGGCCACACCGACGAGCGCGGTGGTCGCGAGTACAACCTTGCGCTGGGCCAGAAGCGCGCCGAGGCAGTAGCCAAGTCGCTCACGCTGCTGGGCGTGCAGGACGGGCAGATCGAGTCGGTCAGCTACGGCAAGGAGCGTCCGGCGGTCACCGGCAGCGACGAGGCGGCGTGGGCCAAGAACCGCCGTGCCGAACTGCGCGACCGCTGAGATGACGCGCAGCACCGTCACGGTGGCCAGGATCGCCGGCTGGCGCCCCGCGATCCTGGCTGCGGCACTGCTGGGTGCCGGGGCCGCACAGGCCGGTCTGTTCGACGACGACGAGGCCCGCCGTGCCATCCTCGATGCGCGCGCGCGCATCGACCAGGTCGATCAGGCCGCCAAGGCGCGCGAAGCCGAGTTGACGGAGCAGGTGAACCAACTGCGGCGCAGCGTGCTCGACCTGAATACCACCATCGAGCAGCTGCGCGCGGACCTGGCCAAGCTGCGCGGCAGCGACGAGCAGTTGCAGCGCGACGTGGCCGAACTGCAGCGCAAGCAGAAGGACGTGCAGCAGGGCATCGACGAACGCCTGCGCAAGATGGAGCCGCAGAAGGTCACGCTGGACGGCAAGGAGTTCCTCGCCGAACCCGAGGAAACGCGGCTGTACGGCGAGGCCGTCAACGTGCTCCGGCAGGGTGATTTCGCCGGCGCGGTCAACGCCTTCAGCGCCTTCCAGCGCCGCTACCCCAGCAGCGGCTACTCGACCGCGGCGCTGTACTGGCTGGCCAATGCGCAGTACGGCAAGCGCGACTACAAGGACGCCATTCCGTCCTTCCGGGCCCTGGTGGCGGCGGCGCCCGACCACCCGCGTGCGCCCGAGGCCCTGCTGTCGATCGCCAACTGCCAGCTCGAGCTGAAGGACACCAAGTCCGCACGCCGCACGCTCGACGAACTGCTGAAGAATTACCCGAAGAGCGAGGCCGCGCAGGCCGGTCGCGAGCGGCTCGCCTCATTGAAGTGAGCGCGTTACCGGAGCCTGACGAAGCCGACCTGGAGCGCCGCTTCGGGGGCCTTCGGCGGCTCTACGGAGAGGCCGGGTACCGTCGGATCAGGGCGGCCCGGATCGGCGTGGTCGGTGTCGGCGGCGTCGGCTCCTGGGTGGCCGAGGCGCTGGCGCGTAGCGGCGTGGCTGCACTCACGCTGATCGATCTCGACCACGTCAGCGAGTCCAACATCAACCGGCAGGTGCAGGCCCTCGACGCCACCCTTGGCCAGGCCAAGGTGCTGGCCTTGCGGGATCGCATCGCGCAGATCCATCCGGCGTGCCGGGTGCATGCGGTCGAAGCTTTTGTCGAGGCCGACAACTGGCCGGCGCTGTTGCCGGAACGCATCGATGCGCTGGTGGACGCCTGCGATCAGGTTCGTGCGAAGGCGCTTCTGGCGGCGTGGGCGCTCGATGCCGGCTTGCCCTACGTATCGGTGGGGGCCGCTGGCGGCAAGCGCCGCGCGCAGGCGGTCGAGGTCGAAGACTTGGCCGAGGTGACCCACGATCCCTTGCTGGCGTCCCTGCGGCAGCGCCTGCGCCAGCGGCACGCGGCGGCGCGCAAGGGGGCGATCGGCGTGCGCTGCGTGTTCTCGCGCGAGGCCGTGAGCGAACCCGACGAGGCTTGCCGGGTTGACGGCAGCCTCAACTGCCATGGCTACGGATCCGCCGTCAGCGTCACAGCCACCTTCGGTTTGGTCGCCGCAGGTGAGATCATCGAGGGCCTCGTGGTCCGTGATGCGCAGACTTGAATCCGAGAAAAAAGTCTGGCTATAATGAGCGGCTCTACGGCGGGTTGTTAGCTCAGTCGGTAGAGCAGCGGACTTTTAATCCGTTGGTCGCGTGTTCGAGTCACGCACAACCCACCAAGGCGCTCCTCACGGGGTGCTCACCGTGGCCAGTTCACGGGCTCTTAGCTCAGTTGGTAGAGCAGCGGACTCTTAATCCGTAGGTCGAGTGTTCGAGTCACTCAGGGCCCACCAAGAAAGACAAGGCCTCGCACGACAGTGCGGGGCCTTTGTCATTTCTGGCTGTCGCGCGCGCGAGATTCCTCATCAGGCGATGGCCAATCGCCCAGCCTCTCGTGATGTCCGCGGCCTTGGTGACTGAGGATCAGTGTGAATCGCGCGGCGATCCATCCTGTCTGTTCGATGAGGTGCTCTGGTACCAGTATCGGGTCATAGAGCAGCGTCATGTGCGGTGTGCGGGACGGCTTCGGCCTGAGCCCTGCGCGGCGTAGTTCGTCTCCAAGTGCGTCCCGCAGTCGCGTCACGGCGTCATCGCTCTGTGCATCGCAGCGCAGGACGAAGGGGTTGTTGCCTGCGGTGTTGAAGCTGGATGCACGATCGAACAGGATGGACGAACCCGGCCAGGGCACTCGGGCAGCCGCGGCCCGGGCGGCTTCGATATCCGATCGAGGGATCCTGTTGGCGTAGCCCGCGACCGCATGCAGGCTGACGTGCAGGTTCTGAGGTGGGAGGCACGGACCCCGCAGCCCATGGCGCCTGCGCAGCTCGGCGCCGGCCTGGGCCAAGTGTTCTGCGTCGTCGCGCAGAGGGACGAGTGCAAAGAACAGGTTGTAGCCACGCAACTGGCCGGCGCGCCCGTGGACGGCCTCGGGCTGGAACAGTGCGGGCTCGGCAGGAACTCCTGGCAGGCTGATTTGATCGGGCATGGCATCCGCTCCTCGGGTCGATGTGCTGGTGGCAAACGGGTCTTCACGCGAGCCTCGAACGACCCCGCCGACCCTGGGTCATTCGTTGTCTGACAGCGGCGGCCGGTCTAAGGGTTACATCCCATGGCCTCTGTCGCCTGCGTGACGGAAACGCTGCCTTCGCTCCTCCATCCTTGGGCAGCGCTTCTCCCGTGACGCGACGCTCGGTCACGGCCGCTGAAATCACCAAGTGAAGGGAATCGTGATGAACGACAAGACCGTTGCCAAGACCACCAGGGTGGACGCCGTGGTCATCGGGGCAGGCATCGCCGGCCTGTACCAGGTCTATCGCCTGCGTGAGCAGGGGTTCGACGTCCAGGCTTTCGAGGCCGGCTCCAACGTCGGAGGCACCTGGTACTGGAATCGCTACCCGGGCGCCCGGTTCGATTCCACGGCCGAGGTCTACCAGTTCTGGTTTTCGGAAGATCTCTACAAGGGGTGGAAACCGAGCGAGCGCTTCCCGGCGCAGCCCGAGTCCGAGCGCTGGCTGAACTACGTGGCGGACCGCTGTGACCTGCGCAAGCATTACCGGTTCAGCACGCGCGTCGAGGCGGCGCACTACGATGAAGCTGCGCAGAGCTGGTCGATCACGACCGACCAGGGCGATACCGTCCAGGCGCGCTTCCTCATCACCTGCTGCGGCATGCTGTCGGCGCCGCTGACGTCGGTGTTCCCCGGTCAGGACAGCTTCAAGGGCCAGTTGTTCCACACCGCGCGTTGGCCGAAGGAACCGGTCGATTTCACCGGCAAACGCGTGGGCATCGTGGGCACCGGGGCGACGGGCATCCAGGTCATCCAGACGATCGCGAGTCAGGTCGGCCACCTCAAGGTGTTCCTGCGCACGCCGCAGTACACGATCCCGATGAACAACCCGAAGTACACCGAGGCGGTCTGGGCCGGATTCTCGAGCCGCTTCCACGAGATGAAGGAACGCGTGCAGCGAACCTTTGCCGGCCACGTCTACGACTTCGGCGGCTACGGCACTTGGGCCGAAAGGACGCCCGAGGAGCGGATCGCCGTGCTGGAGGAGCTCTGGAACGACGGCTCGCTGGCGTTGTGGCTGGCCTCGTTCTCCGAAATGTTCTTCGACGAAAAGGTCAACGCCGAGGTCTCCGAGTTCGTGCGCGGGAAGATGCGCGAGCGGCTCAAGGACCCGGTGCTGTGCGAGAAGTTGATCCCCACGAACTACGGCTTCGGGACCAACCGCGTGCCACTGGACACCAACTACCTGGAGGCCTACCACCGCCCGAACGTCGAGATCGTTGACGTGAAGGCGTCGCCGATCGAGTGCGTCACGCCCGAAGGTGTGCGAACGGCCGACGGCAAGCTCCACGAACTCGACATCCTGATCCTGGCGACGGGTTTCGATGCGGGAACGGGTGCACTGACGCGCATCGACATCCGCGGTCGCGGCGGGCGCTCGCTCAAGGACGACTGGGGCCGCGAGATCCGCACCACGATGGGCCTGCAGGTGCACGGCTATCCCAACCTCTTCACGACCGGGGCGCCGCTGGCGCCGTCGGCGGCCTTCTGCAACATGACCACCTGCCTGCAGCAGCAGGTCGACTGGATCACCGAGTGCCTGGTGGCGCTGCGCCGTAAGGGCCTGACCGTCATCGAGCCCAGCCGGGCGCTGGAAGACGAATGGGTGGCTCACCACGACGAGACCTCCAACGCGACGCTGCTGGTCAAGACCGATTCCTGGTACATGGGAACCAATGTCAAGGGCAAGCAGCGCCGCATGCTTTCGTACATCGGTGGGGTCGGAAAATACCGCCAACGCTGCGAAGAACTGGCCGCCGGCGGCTATCCGGGTTTCGAGATGCGCTGAGTTTGCTAGTCGGTCTCGGGCGTCAGCGTCAGGACGGCGGGGATCGTCTCGTCGCAGCTGTCCAGCAGCCCGGCATGCACGGCCCGCAATGTCGCGAGGCTGCCGACGTGGGGCAGGACCGTGTCCGCACCGCAGAGCGGACACACGGCGGTGGATTCGCCGTGTGTCCAACTCACCACGTCGGACGGCTCGAATGTGGCCAGGCAAGAGAAGCAGCCTGCAATCCGCGCCGAAGCCAGTTCGGCGCGGTTGTTGAAAGAGTCGTAGCCAGTGTCCGACATGTGCGAAGCGTCGGTTGCAGGACTCAGGACGTCACGCTGTCGCGCAGCGCCTTGATCTGGTCGTGGTTGGACTGCACCCCAAGCAACTGCCGGCCGAGCGTCTGCTGCACGTCGATCGGCAGTTGCTGCTTCAGCGCCTTGCGGTAGCGGGCCAGTGCCGCGTCCTCGCCGCGCTCGCACTCCTCCAGCAACGCGTGATCGCTGCTGCCGGTGAATGCATCCTTCACCGACACCCATCCCCGATGAAGGGCGCCGGCGACGCTGCCATGATCCTCGGGGCTTCCCCCGTGCTGCAGGACCAGGGCCTGCAACTCCACCGCGGCGCTTTCGCATTCCGCGGCACGGGCCTGCAGTGTCTGCTTGAGGGCGACGGACTCGGCTCGCTCGGCGCATTTCGCGAATCCGTACTGGCCGTCTTTCGACGTTTCGATCAGTTCGTTCAGGATCTGGATGACTTGCTTGTCGCTCATGGGAACTCCTCGAAGTTGGGCAAGTGGGACCACCCGGGATGGATGGGACCGTGGCAACTCGATGATGGGTAGCCTGCAGTCCAAAGGCAGTAGGGCGATCGCGCCGCGTGCTGTACGAACGCGCCTACACCGTGTCTCCTTCGCTGCGAATGAACGGCCCCTTGATCTGGCGCAAGGCCTGCTGGGCGGTCTGGATCGACGCTAGCGACCGACGGCGCGGCGGGTGTTTATCGCCGTGGCCGTACGCTTTCTTACACTGCATCAACCCCCCGTGCACGCCAGCTTGACCATCATTCGCCAGGAGCATCGGGCTCTGTCTGCGATGCTGCGCGCCATCCACCTGATGCTGGGAGAGCATCGCCGGCGCGGAACGCTGCCGGACTTCGGGATGTTGCGCGCCATGCTCTTCTACGTCGACGAATTTCCCGAGCGCCTGCACCATGCCAAGGAAAGCCGGCTGCTGTTTCCGATGCTGCGGTCGCGCAGCGCAGAGCGCACCGCCGTGCTGAACCGGCTCGATCAGGACCATGCCCAGGGCGAGCAGTTCATCCGCAAGCTCGAACACGAACTGCTGGCCTTCGAGGTGATGGCCGAGACGCCCCAGGGCGAGGAGCGACGCGAGCGTTTCGAGCGCTCGATGACGGCCTACATGCACTTCTACCTGAACCACATGCGCACGGAGGAGGCGATGGTGCTGCCGATGGCCGAGCGCGTGCTCGGTGATCAGGACTGGAGCGAACTCGATGCGGCCTTCCTGCAGAACCGCGACCCGCTTGCCGGCGACGAGGGCGATGCGGTGTATGCCGATGTCTTCAGGCGCATCACCGAAGCGCAACCGACCCTGCTGGGTCTGGGCTCCGCGCTGGAAGCACTGGCCGGGCGGGCGACGGCGAGGTCCGTCTAGAGCGCTCGAGACCGGCCCAGGCGGCCGGGCGACCGATCGGTCTCCGGCGGACCGATACTGCGTCCATGCAGGACGAGGCCCCAATTCCCCCGACGCCGCGCTGGATTCGCGCGCTGTGGTCGCTGGCGGGGGGGCTGGCCTTGCTGACGGGCCTGGTCGGCATCGTGCTGCCCTTGTTGCCCACGACGCCCTTCGTGCTGCTGGCGGCCTTCTGCTTTGCGCGCGGGAGCGAGCGCTGCGAACGTTGGCTGCTCGGGCATCGACGCTTCGGACCGATGATTCAGGCGTGGCGTTCGCATCGCGCGATCCCGCTGGCGGCGAAGCGACTGGCCACGGTGATGATGACGCTGGGCTGTGTCTGGTCGTGGTGGTGGCTGACTTCGCCCTGGCGATGGATGCCCGCACTGTGTTGCACCGCCGTTGCGCTGTGGATGTGGCGCCTGCCGACGGCGGACGCGACGCGGCGGCTGCCAGGTCGCGATTGAGCGACGTTGCTCAATCGCAATCTCCGCGCGACCGGGTCGGATTTCGCTCGCGGGCAGAATTTGCGCATGAACCGGCCGACCCCCGCTGCTGCATCGACCACCCTGCGCTGCATGCTGCTGTGGATCGGCGTGCTCGCGTTGTCAGCCTGCGCCGGTTACAGCCCTTCGGGCCTGCCCGTCGGTACACCGCAGGCGCAGGTCATCGAGCGCATGGGGCCGCCGACCGGGCGCTATGCACTCGCTCCAGCCGGTGAGCGGCTGGAGTTCGCCCGAGGCCCGATGGGCAAGCACACTTACATGCTCGACTTCGATGCCGACCAGCGGCTGCTGCGCTGGGAACAGGTGCTGACCGAGAAGAACTTCTATGCACTGCAGATCGGCATGAGCCGCGACGAAGTGCTGCGGCGCATCGGCCATCCGTCGAACGTGCGCTTCCTGTCACGTCAGCAGCACCAGCTCTGGTCGTACCGCTACGACACGCCGTTCTGCGTGTGGTTCCAGGTCAGCCTCGACACCTCCGACAAGGTGGCCGAACTGGGCAACAACGTCGATCCGCAGTGCGACGATCTCTTCGACGGTCGCTGATTCCATGCCCACGATCACCCTGTACGGCATCCCGAACTGCGACACCGTGAAGCGGGCCCGCGCCTGGCTGGAGGCCCGCGACGTTGGCTACACGTTTCACGACTTCAAGAAGCAGGGCGTGCCTCCCGACGCGCTGGCCAGATGGGTGTCCGCCACCGGCTGGGAGACGCTGGTCAACCGCAAGGGCACGACCTGGCGCCAACTCGATCCTGCGGTGCGGGAGTCCGTCGTCGACGCGTCGAGCGCCCAGCGGGCGCTCAGGGAACATCCGTCGCTGGTGAAGCGGCCCGTGGTGGAGTGGCCGGGTGGCGTGACGGTCGGCTTCGACGAGGCGGTATTCAGCGCACGGCTGTCCCACTGAGGACGCGACGACCGTCGTGCCGCGTCCTCACAACTCACAAGGCGGTGGTCACGCGGCGAGCAACTGCCTCAGCACGAAGGGCAGGATGCCGCCGTGCTTGTAGTAGTCCACCTCGATCGGCGTGTCGATGCGCAGCGTGACGATCACGGTCTTCTTCTCACCGGTGGGCGTGGTGATCACCAGCGTGGCGTCCGATTGCGGCTTCATGTCGGCATCGACCACCACGTCCACCACCTCGTCACCGATCAGTCCCAGCGTGCTCCATGAGTCGCTGCCCTTGAACTGCAGCGGCAGTACGCCCATGCCGACCAGGTTGCTGCGGTGGATGCGCTCGAAGCTCTTCGCCACCACGGCCTTGATGCCCAGCAGCTGCGTGCCCTTGGCGGCCCAGTCGCGCGACGAGCCGGTGCCGTACTCCTCGCCGCCGAAGATCACCGTGGGTACGCCGGCGGCGATGTACTGCATGGCGGCGTCGTAGATCGCGAGCTTGCGGCCCTTGTCCGCACCGTCGAGCTGGAAGAGGGTGTAGCCACCTTCCTCGCGCGCGCCGTCGTCCTTGGGCGGCAGCATCAGGTTCTTGATGCGCACGTTGGCGAAGGTGCCGCGCATCATCACCTCGTGGTTGCCGCGGCGCGAGCCGTAGCTGTTGAAGTCGGCCTTCAGCACACCGTGCTCTAGCAGGTACTTGCCGGCCGGCGTGGTGTCCTTGAAGGAGCCGGCCGGCGAGATGTGGTCGGTGGTGATCGAGTCGCCGAACAGGCCCATGATGCGTGCGCCCTTCACGCCGGCGTCCGCCACGGCCGGCTCCATGGTGAAGTCCTGGAAGAACGGCGGCTCGGCGATGTAGGTGCTCTTGGGCCAGGTGTAGACATGGCCCTTCACGCCCTTGATCTGTTCCCACAGCTTGCCGGGATCGCTCTTGACCTTGTCGTAATTCTTCTTGAACGCCTTGCCGTCCATCGCGAACTTCATCAGCTTGTAGATCTCGTCGCTGGTGGGCCAGATGTCGCCCAGGTAGACCGGCTTGCCGCCCTTGCCGGTGCCCACCGGTTCCGTCATCAGGTCCCTGCTCACGGTGCCGGCGATCGCATAGGCCACCACCAGCGGCGGGCTGGCCAGGAAGTTGGCCTTCAGGTTCGGGTGGATGCGGGCCTCGAAGTTGCGGTTGCCCGACAGCACGGCGGCGCACACCAGGTCGTTCTTCGTGATCGCCTCGTTGATCTCGGGCGTCAGGTCGCCGGCATTGCCGATGCAGGTGGTGCAGCCGTAGCCAGCGACGAAGAAGCCCAGCTTCTCCAGGTAGGGCAGCAGGCCGGCCTTCTCCAGGTACTCGGTGACGATGCGCGAGCCCGGCGCGAGCGAGGTCTTCACGTGCTTCTTCACCTTCAGCCCGGCCTCGACCGCCTTCTTCGCCAGCAGCCCGGCGGCCAGCAGCACGCCCGGATTGCTGGTGTTGGTGCAGGAGGTGATGGCGGCGATCAGCACGTCGCCGTTCCGGATTTCCAGGCCGTCGCTGGTGGCAAAGGCCTGCCCCAGCTTCTCAGCCGGCTGGTTGAAGCCGTTCTCCGCCGGCGGCTTGCTGAACAGCGAGCCGAACTGCGACTTCACGTGGCCGAGTTCGATGCGATCCTGCGGCCGCTTCGGGCCCGACAGCGACGGCGCCACTGTGCCCAGGTCGAGCTTCACGACCGCGCTGTAGTCGATGTCGCCGGCCTCGGGCACGCCGAACAGCTTCTGCGCCTTGAAGTAGGCCTCGAAGGCCTCGATCTCGGCCTTGCTGCGGCCGGTGCCCTGGAAATAGTCGATGGTCTTCTCGTCGACCGGGAAGAAGCCCATCGTGGCGCCATACTCGGGCGCCATGTTGCCGATCGTGGCGCGGTCGGGCAGGGCGAGGGTGCGGGTGCCTTCGCCGAAGAACTCGACGAACTTGCCCACCACCTTGGCCTTGCGCAGGATCTCGGTGACCGTCAGCACCAGGTCGGTGGCCGTCACGCCCTCGCGCAGTTGGCCGGTGAGCTCGAAGCCCACCACGTCGGGTGTCAGGAAGTAGACCGGCTGGCCCAGCATGCCGGCCTCGGCCTCGATGCCACCCACGCCCCAGCCGACCACGCCGATGCCGTTGATCATCGTGGTGTGGCTGTCGGTGCCCACCAATGTGTCGGGGTAGAAGATGCCGCCCTGGGTCTTGTGCACGCCGCGCGCAAGGTACTCGAGGTTCACCTGGTGCACGATGCCGAAGCCGGGTGGCACGACGCCGAAGGTGTCGAAGGCGTCCATGCCCCATTTCATGAACTGGTAGCGCTCGCGATTGCGGCTGAATTCCAGCTTCATGTTCAGGTCCAGCGCCTTGGCCGACCCGAAGTGGTCGATCATCACCGAGTGGTCGACCACCAGGTCCACCGGCACCAGCGGCTCGATCGCCTTGGGGTTCTTGCCCATCTTCGCGGCCACGTTGCGCATCGCGGCCAGGTCGGCCAGCAGCGGCACGCCGGTGAAGTCCTGCAGCACCACGCGCGCGACGACGAAGGGGATCTCGTCGCTGCGCTCGACGGTCGGCCGCCAGTTCGCGAGCTGCTCCACGTGCTCCTTCGTGACCTTCTTGCCGTCGCAGTTGCGCAGCACGCTCTCCAGCACGATGCGCACCGACACCGGCAGGCGCGCCACGTTCGGGAAGGTCTTCGCCAGCTCGGGTAGCGAGTAGAACCGACCCTCCTTGCCGGAGGCGGTCTTGAAGCTCTTCAGGGTCTTCGGGAAGGCGTGCGGGCTCGTGGCGGGCATGGTCGACCTCGGTGTGGGTTGGGGTTGAAAACGATTATGCGGTTTGCATGCCAACACCACATGACATCGCGGCACCTAGGTCGACGCACCCTTGCGAGGGCCGGTGCGCACCCCCGTGATCCGCTCCAGTGGGGAGGATCCCACGATGGCCATGCGACCGAACAATCGCCGCGGGCCATCGAAGGGCAGGAGGCGATCATGCAGGGGATGTCGAGGCGTGATGTGGTGGGGCGTGCGCTGGCCTTGGCCGCGGCCGCTGGGGTCCGGGTCGCCGGTGCCGCAGCGGTGCGACGATCCGGCGACGGTGCGGCCGCGCCGTCGATGCTGCTGGCGCGTGAGGCCGCGGCCGGCCAGTCTCCGGTCGGCTACCGGGTCAGCGAGAAGCTCGACGGCGTCCGGGCGCAATGGGACGGACGCGAGCTGCGGTTTCGTGGTGGCGGCGTGGTGCCGGCACCGAGCTGGTTCACGGCCGGCTTGCCGGCCGTGGCGCTGGACGGCGAGCTGTGGCTCGGCCGTGGCCGTTTCGAGGCGCTCACGGCGATCGTGCGGGACCGGCAGCCCGACGATGCCGGATGGCGGCAGGTGCGCTACGGTGTGTTCGAGCTGCCGGGAGCGCCCGGCCCGTTCACCGAGCGGGCAGCGCGGATGGCTCAACTGGTCAGTCAAACGGGGCCCGGGCCGCTGATGGCAGTGGAGCAATGGGAACTGCTCGATGCCGCAGCCCTGCAGGACCGACTGGCCAGCGTGGTGGCGCAGGGCGGCGAAGGGCTGATGCTGCACCGGGCCGACGCCCCCTACGTCACCGGCCGCAGCGAAGTGCTGCTGAAGCTCAAGCCGCTGCAGGACAGCGAGGCGGTCGTCATCGGGCACGTCGCGGGGAAGGGCCGCTTTGTCGGGCAGTTGGGCGCCTTGCGCGTGCGCACGCCGCAGGGACGGGAGTTCGCGCTGGGCACGGGCTTCAGCGATGCACAGCGGGCTTCACCGCCTCCGCAGGGCACGGTGGTCACCTACACCTACCGCGGCACCACGGCGCGCGGCCTGCCGCGCTTCGCCAGTTTCCTGCGGATGGCCGGGCCTTGACGCCGGTCCCGGCCACGGCTTGAGGTATGTTGCGGGCGATGAGCGAACACAGCTTCTACTGGCACGACTACGAAACCTTCGGGCGCTGGCCGCGGCGCGACCGGCCGGCGCAGTTCGCTGGCGTGCGCACCGACGCCGAGCTCAACGAGATCGGTCCGCCGCTGATGCACTACTGCCAGCCCGCGCCCGATTTCCTGCCCGACCCCGAATCGTGCCTGCTGACCGGCATCCTGCCGCAGACCTGCCTCGAGCAGGGCCTGCCGGAACATGCTTTTGCTGCCGCCATCGAGCGCGAGCTGGCGGCGCCGGGCACGGTGGGCGTGGGCTACAACACCATCCGCTTCGACGACGAGGTGACGCGCCATCTGTTCTGGCGCAACCTGATGGACCCCTATGCCCGCGAATGGCAGAACGGCTGCGGGCGCTGGGACCTGCTCGACGTGGTGCGCTGCACCTATGCGCTGCGGCCCGAGGGCATCGAATGGCCGCGCCACGAGGACGGGCGGGCCTCGTTCAAGCTCGAGCACCTGACGGCGGCCAATGGCCTGGCACATGAGGCGGCACACGACGCGCTGTCGGACGTGCGTGCCACCATCGGCCTGGCGCGGCTGATCCGCCGGCACCAGCCCCGCCTGTGGGACTTCTGCTTCCGGCTTCACCGCAAGGACGCGGTGATGGCGGAGATCGGTGCCGGTGCGCGGCGGCCCTTCCTGCACATCTCCGGCATGTACCCGGCCGAGCGGGGTTGCCTCGCCGCGGTGTGGCCGCTCGGCGCTCACCCGACCAACAAGAACGAACTGATCGTCTGGGATCTGGCAGCCGACCCCAGCGAACTCTACGGACTCGATGCCGCCGCGATCCGCCAGCGCCTGTTCACCAAGGCCGAAGATCTGCCGGAGGGCACGACGCGCCTGCCGATCAAGAGCATCCACATCAACAAGTCGCCGATCGTCATCGGCAACCTCAAGACGCTGAGCCCGGCGATGGCCGAGCGCTGGGGCTACGACGCGGCCCGGGTGCAGCGTCACGCCGACATCGCCCTGGCGCACGACGCGCTGCCACGCGCGCTGTGGGCCGACGTGTTCGCGCGGCCCGCGCCCGAGCAGGCACCCGACGTCGACGAAGACCTGTATGGCGGCTTCGTCTCCAATGCCGACCGGCGCACGCTCGAGCGGCTGCGTGGGCTGCCGCCGGAAGGGCTGGCGGGCCAGCGCCCGTCGTTCGAGGACGGGCGCCTGGAGGAACTGCTGTTCCGTTACCGGGCGCGCAACTTTCCGGACACGCTCGATGCCGAGGAGCGGGCCCAGTGGGAGCAGCATCGCGCCGAGCGGCTGCACCTGGGCGTCGGCGGCGGCAGCAGCCTGGCGGCCTTCTTCGAACGCATCGACGCGCTCAGCGAGTCGGCCGACGAGCGGGGCCAGGACATCCTGGGCGCGCTCTACGACTACGCCGAGCAGATCGCGCCGTCGGCCCCCTGACGCCCGTGCGCGGAAGCGAACGATGAAGATCGGCGTGATGGGCGCGGGGGCCGTGGGCTGCTACTACGGCGGCATGCTGGCGCGTGCCGGCCACGAGCTGGTGCTGGTTGGCCGACCGACCCATGTCGAGGCGCTGCAGCAGCGCGGCCTGCGCTTGCAGACGGCGGCCTTCGACGTCGAACTGCCGGTGCGCGCCAGCACCGAGGCGGCGGCGCTGATCGACGCGGCGCTGGTGCTGTTCTGCGTCAAGTCGACCGACACCGAGGCGGCCGGCCTCGAGCTGCGTGACCACCTGGCGCCGGACGCGCTGGTGCTGAGCCTGCAGAACGGGGTCGACAACGCCGAACGGCTGCAGGCACTGGTCGGTGTGCCGGTGTGGCCTGCGGTGGTCTTCGTCGCCGCCGAGATGGCCGGTCCCGGCCACGTGAAGCACAACGGCCGCGGTGAACTGGTGATCGGACCGACCGCCGTGCACGGCACATCGGGCACGCTGGAGGCCGCCGGCCTGCTGGCGCTGCTGGGCGATGCCGGCGTGCCGGCCGAGACCGGGAACAACGTGGCCGGCGTGCTGTGGGCCAAGCTGGTGCTCAACTGCGCCTACAACGCGCTGTCGGCGTTGACGAACCTGCCCTACGGCCCGCTGGTCGCGCGCGAGGGCATCGCGCGCGTGATGGACGACCTGGTGGCCGAGTGCCTGGCCGTGGCCGCTGCCGATGGCGTTCGGATCCCGGGCGAGGTGCCGGCGTCGGTGCGCCGCATCGCGCAGACCATGCCGGCGCAGTTCTCGTCGACCGCGCAGGACCTGCGCCGCGGGCGCCGCAGCGAGATCGATCACCTCAACGGCTACGTCGTGCGGCGCGGCGAGGCCACCGGCACGCCAACGCCGGTGAACCGCTGCCTGCACGCGCTGGTGAAGGCCCTGGAAGCGCCGCCTACCTGATGCGCGTTCCCTGGCGTCCGCTGCACGCGCTGCCGCTGCATGTCGTCAACGGCATCGGCGTCGCACTCGGCATCTGCCTGATCCAGGCGCTGGTGTCGGCGCTGGCCGGCAGCGCGCCGGCGCTGTGGGCGGTCAGCGGCGCGGTCTGCGTCAGCCTGGCCGACTTGCCCGTGGTGCCGCGGCGCAGCTGGCTCAGGGTGTCGCTGGCGGCGTTCAGCACCTGCGTCGTGACGGCGTTCGTCGTCGCGCTGCGCCTGCATCCGGTGGCGCTCGGCGGCGTGGTGGCGCTGGTGGCCTTCGCTTCCGCGATGACGCTGGCCTGGGGCCTGCGCGCCGGTCCGGTGTCGTTCGTCGGCATCCTCGCGATCGTGTTCGCGATGGCGTCGCCGCCTGTGTCGGGCGCGGCTGCGGTGTTCGCGCACACCACCTGGACGGCACTCGGCGCGGCGTTGTACATGGCCTGGGCGATGTTCTGCTCGGTGATGCTGCAGCGCCGCTATCGAGCGCTGGCCCTGGCTGGCGTGCTGGAGGGGCTGTCCGCCTTGCTGCGGGCGCGCGCCGCATTGCTCGTGCCTTCATCGCCGCAGGTGCGCGACAGTGACTCGGCCGCCGACCGGCTGCGAACGTGGATCCGCGACGAGACGGCACTCAACGACCGGGTGCAGGCGGCGCGCGATCTGATCTTCGAGCGGCCGGACCGCGATACCGAAACGCGGACCTTCGCCGGGTTGCTGGTCACCGCCGTCGATCTGCGCGACACCCTGCTGGCCAGTGAGCTCGATCTGGGCTTGCTGGGTGACGATGCGCTGGCGGCTGCGGTGCGCCAGCGGCTCGCCGCCAATCTGGAGGCGCAGGCGGCCGCGCTCGATGCGATGCAGGGCGCGCTGCGCTACGACGACCCGGTGGAGGCTGCGCACGACAGCGACGACCGCCCGTTGCATGCCTGGGTGGCCGGTGTCTCGATCCCGGCGGGCGACCGGCGTGAACACCTGCTGCCGGCGCTGGCCGATCGCGCGCAGCACATGATCGACGACCTGCGGCAGATGCGCGCGCTGTTGCGCGGAGAGCTCTTGCCGCTGCGTTTGACGCAGGAAGAGTTGAGCCTGTTCGTGTCGGTCGAGGGCTGGCCGCTCGCTGCGCTGAAACCACACACCAGCGGGAGATCGCCGGTGCTTCGGCACGCCGTGCGCTCGGCCGTCGCGCTCGGGGCGGCCTACTTCATCGGCGAGGCGCTGCCATGGGCCTCGCACCCGCACTGGCTGGTGCTGAGCGTCGCGGTCGTGCTGCGCGGCAATCTGGAGCAGACGCTCGAGCGGCGCAACGCGCGGCTCGGCGGCACGGTGCTCGGCTGTCTGCTGGTACTCGGGCTGGCGCAACTGCACTGGAGCGGCGTGGCCTCGGTGGCCTTCCTGCTGGCGGTCGCGGCCGCGCATGCCTTCGTCAACGTGCGCTATCTGGTCACGGCGATCGCTGCCACAGTGATGGCCCTGCTGCAGGCCCACCTGGCCGATCCGGCCGCTGGCTTCGCAGTGGCCGAGCGCCTGGCCGATACCGCACTCGGCGCCGGGCTGGCCTGGGCGTTCTGCTACGTCCTGCCGTCGTGGGAGCGCAACAGCCTCACGCGCGCGCTCGACCGGCTGCTGAACAGCCTGAACGCGCTGGCCATCGAGGTGCTGACCTGGCCCGAGCCCGGGCGCAGCCGCGCGCCGCTGGGTCTGGCGCGTCGCGAGGCCTATGAGTCCCTCGCCGGGCTGGCCGCGATGGCACAGCGAAGCAGCGTCGAGCCGGAACGCGTGCGGGTGCCCTTGCAGGCCATCACCGACGCACTGACCCACGGACAGGAAATGCTCGGCCACCTGGCCGCGATGCGGCAGATGCTCACCCGCCGGGTCGACGCGCTCGATCGCGAGCCGGCCGAGGCGGTGCTGCGTCGCGCCGCCGCGGCGGTGCACTCCTGCCTCGCGCCGCGCCCGACTTCGGCTGCCGCCACGCTGGCCGAAGTGGCACCGGCAGCGCTGCCGTCCTTCGAACTGCCGGCCCAGTCGGCAGGGGCGGCGCTGTTGCCGTGGTTCGAGCGCCGCTCGCAGATGGTGGTACGGGCCGCTCATGGTGTGGCCGCCGCGGTGCAACGGCTGCGCGCGCACGCGCAACGGCGGGTCTGAAAGGAAAACGGCCCGCAGGAGCTGCGGGCCGTGGCCTCGAGCGGGGTCGCCGGTGATCAGGCGGTGACTTCCTTCGCGACGCTCGCGTACTCGTCGATCTGGTCGAAGTTCATGTAGCGGTACACGCTGTCGGCGTCCTTGTTGATGATGCCCATCGCCTCGTGGTACTCGGCCACGGTCGGAATCTTGCCGAGCTTCGAGGCGATCGCCGCCAGTTCGGCCGAGGCCAGGAACACGTTGGTGTTCTTGCCCAGGCGGTTCGGGAAGTTGCGGGTGCTGGTGGAGACGACGGTCGCGCCTTCACGCACCTGGGCCTGGTTGCCCATGCAGAGGCTGCACCCGGGCATCTCGGTGCGGGCACCGGCGGCGCCGAAGTTGGCGTAGTGGCCTTCCTTGATCAGCTCGCTCTCGTCCATCTTGGTCGGCGGGGCGACCCACAGCTTGACCGGAATGTCGCGCTGTCCGCCCAGCAGCTTGGCGGCGGCGCGGAAGTGGCCGATGTTGGTCATGCACGAGCCGATGAAGGCCTCGTCGATCTTGGTGCCGGCGACCTCGGACATGAACTTGGCGTCGTCCGGGTCGTTGGGGCAGCAGACGATCGGTTCCTTGATGTCGGCCAGATCGATCTCGATCACGGCGGCGTACTCGGCATTCTTGTCGGCCTCGAGCAACTGCGGATTGGCCAGCCAGGCCTCGACCTTCTCGATGCGGCGCTGCAGGGTGCGGGCGTCGGCATAGCCGTCGGCGATCATGTTCTTCATCAGCACCACGTTGCTGGTGAGGTATTCCTTGATCGGCGCCGGGTTGAGCTTGATGGTGCAGCCGGCGGCCGAACGCTCGGCCGAGGCGTCGCTCAGCTCGAAGGCCTGCTCCACCTTCAGGTCCGGCAGGCCCTCGATTTCCAGCACGCGGCCGGAGAACACGTTCTTCTTGCCGGCCTTGGCGACCGTCAGCAGGCCGGCCTTGATCGCGTACAGCGGGATCGCATGCACCAGGTCACGCAGCGTCACGCCCGGCTGCATCTGGCCCTTGAAGCGCACCAGCACCGATTCGGGCATGTCCAGCGGCATCACGCCGGTGGCCGCGCCGAAGGCGACCAGGCCCGAGCCTGCGGGGAAGCTGATGCCGATGGGGAAGCGCGTGTGGCTGTCGCCGCCGGTGCCCACGGTGTCGGGCAGCAGCAGGCGGTTGAGCCAGCTGTGGATCACGCCGTCGCCCGGGCGCAGCGCCACGCCGCCGCGGTTGCTGATGAAGGCGGGCAGCTCGCGGTGCGTCTTCACGTCCACGGGCTTCGGGTAGGCCGCGGTGTGGCAGAAGCTCTGCATCACCAGGTCGGCGCTGAAGCCCAGGCAAGCCAGGTCCTTCAGTTCGTCGCGCGTCATCGGGCCGGTGGTGTCCTGGCTGCCGACGGTGGTCATCTTGGGCTCGCAGTAGGTGCCCGGGCGCACGCCCTGGCCCTCGGGCAGGCCGACCGCGCGGCCGACCATCTTCTGCGCCAGCGTGAAACCGGCCTGGGTCGCGGCCGGGGCCTTGGGCAGGCGGAAGAGCGTGGATGCGGGGAGGCCGAGAAACTCGCGCGCCTTGCCGGTGAGGCTGCGGCCGATGATCAGGTTGATGCGGCCGCCGGCGCGCACCTCGTCGAACAGCACCTCGTTCTTCAGCTTGAACTCGACGACGGTGGCGCCGTTCTTCTGGATCTTGCCCTCGTACGGCAGGATGTCGACCACGTCGCCCATCTCGAGCTTGGATACGTCCACCTCGATCGGCAGCGAGCCCGAGTCTTCCTGGGTGTTGAAGAAGATCGGCGCGATCTTGCCGCCCAGCGTGACGCCGCCGAAGCGCTTGTTCGGCACGAAGGGGATGTCCTGGCCGGTGGCCCAGATCACGCTGTTGGTCGCGCTCTTGCGCGACGAGCCGGTGCCCACCACGTCGCCGACGTAGGCGACCAGGTGGCCCTTCTTCTTCAGGTCGTCGATGAACTGCATCGGACCGCGCTTGCCGTCTTCCTCGGGCTTGAAGGCCGCACCTTCGCGGGTGTTCTTCAGCATCGCCAGGTAGTGCAGCGGGATGTCCGGGCGGCTCCAGGCATCGGGCGCCGGCGACAGGTCGTCGGTGTTGGTCTCGCCCGGCACCTTGAAGACGGTGACGGTGATCTTCTTGTCGACCTCGGGGCGCGAGGTGAACCACTCGGCATCGGCCCAGCTCTGGATCACTTCCTTGGCCTTGGCGTTGCCGGCCTTGGCCTTCTCGGCCACGTCGTGGAAGAAGTCGAACATCAGCAGCGTCCTCTTCAGGCCTTCGGCCGCGACGGCGGCCACGTCGGCGTCGTCGAGCAGGTCGATCAGGGGCTTGACGTTGTAGCCACCCACCATCGTGCCCAGCAACTCGGTGGCCTTGGCCTTGGAGATCAGCGCGACCGCGAGATCGCCGTGCGCCACGGCGGCCAGGAACGAGGCCTTGACCTTGGCGGCGTCGTCGACGCCCGGTGGGACGCGGTGTGTCAGCAGGTCGAGCAGGAAGGACTCTTCGCCGGCCGGCGGGTTCTTGATCAGCTCGATCAGTTCGGCCACCTGCTTCGCTTCGAGCGGGAGCGGCGGGATGCCGAGCGCGGCGCGTTCGGCGGCATGTTGGCGATAGGCTTGCAGCATGGTGGACTCCGGGGACGGTAGGAGGAGGGCGGGGGACGAAAGCGGAGGGGCCCGGTCAGGCGGCGCGCGGCACGATGACTTTCAGGCCTTTGAAGTAGAGGCGGAAGAACTCGGCATCTCGGGTGATCAGGCCGTTGCACTGAAGCAAGGCGTGGGCCCCGACGATGAAGTCGGGCACGTTGCGCTGGCGGGCACCTCCGCGCGAGCGGTAGCGACGCTGCATCTCGCCGGCACGCACCGCGGATTTCTGCTCGACCGCGCTGTAGACGATGCCCATGTCCTCGAGCACCTGCACGGCGCGATCGCCTTCCTCGAGCGAGCTGCAGACCTCTGCGATGACGACATCGCAGACGGCGACCGGCCCGCGCGACAGCGCGTCGCGCAGCGCGGCCTCGGCCGTGTCGGCCTCGGGGCTCTCGCTGAGGAGTTCGATCAGGACGGAGGAATCGATCGCGATCATCGACGGCGGGGCGCTCAGCGATCGACGGGATCGCCGGGGGCCCGACCGCGCACCGCGCGCAAGGCCTCGTCGACCGAGGTGAAGCCGTCGAGCTTGAACTTGCCGCGAGCGCGAGAGATGGCGTCGTCGACGTTCTTGCGCAGGATGATGCGGCCGCCGTCGAGCTCAACCTTCAGCTGCGTGCCCTTGACCAGCCCGAGGGCGTCACGCACGGCCTTGGGCAGAGTGATCTGCCCGCGCTCGGCAACGGTGGCTTCCATGCTGGCTCCCGTGAATCTGCATCGGTCGGTATGTATGAATTATACATACCTGAATCCGCATATTCAATCATGGAGCGCACGCCGGCGCCGGCCAGGGCCAGCGCGGCGGGGGTCGATCGGCGTCTCAGCGCGCCGCGGCGGTGACGGCCGCGACCGCGGCGCGCTGCTCCGCGAGGGTGCAGCCATCGACCATGCGCTGGCCGATCTTCTGGTTCATCATCATCGACTTCACGGGGATCTGCAGCCACACGACGCCGCTGCGTCTGTCCTCGAGCCGGACGGCGCCGGTGGTGGTTTCCTGCGGCGTCATCACATAGGCCGCCTTGTTGAACACGACCTCGAAGTGGCCCGGCTTGTTCTGCACCGGGGTCACGCTGACGGTCTGGTTGAACTCGCACTGCGCGGTGCCGGTCAGCACGCGGTTGGAGATTGCCAACTGGTTGTCGCTGATCGTCTCGGTCACTTCCGTGGCGAGCGCCAGGCCCTTGGCTTCGGACTTCAGTTCCTTGCGCGACTGCGACACCGGCTTCTTGGCCGGGGCCGGCTTCGCGGCGGGAGCGGTCTGCGCCTGCGCCAGGGCGGCGCCGCCGGTGGTCATCAGGCCGGCGACCAGCAGCGACAGGGCCAGGGGGGTGATGCGGCTCATCGGTTCTCCAAGCGAGTATGAAAGTCTTGATTGTCGAACGTGCGGCCGTCAGTTTCGTTGCAAGTTGCATCAGGGTGCGCCGCGGGCGCCCTGCGTCGGACGGGCGGCCGAGCCGCAGGGTGGCCGACGGCACGAGAGCGCGCAAGCTTTTGGTGCGTTGTCCGGCGAGGCCGGACGTGCGCGAGATCACGACGCCGAGGGTCGGGGAGGCCGCGCGGCATATCCGGTTGTGCTAGGGAGCATTCGCGGGTCCCGCCTGCCCGGCCGGCACCTCGGCGTGACGCCGTGTCGCCGGCCGATCGGCGGTTCTTTCGACTGGTTGCAGGCTGTGGGTCGGCAGCGACAGGCGATGCGGCGCGCGTCGTGACATCGGGCCGGTTCAGCCGCCGGATTCGTCGGACGGGGGCATGCAGCGTGCCGCAGCCTGCTCGATCACGAGGTCCGAGCGGGCGTGTGCGACGCAGGGCAGGATGATGCCGGCGGCTTTCTCGTCGGCACTGAGCCCCGGCCATTCGATGCGGTATGCCACCTCGCCGTGGCGCGATTCGCACAGGCAGGCCCGGCAGGTGCCGTTGCGGCAGGAACTGGGCAGGCGGATGCCGGCGCGCTGCGCGGCGACGAGCAAGGGCACCGACGCGGGTGCGGCGAAGACCCAGCCCGCCGGTTGCACCGTCACCGTATGGATCGCCGTGTCGTCGCTCGTCATGCGGCTGACTCTAGCGGCATGCCGCGCGAGGGTGCCAACGACGGTGCGGCCTTCATCGGACAATCGCTGCGATCGATCGATCGATCGATCGTTTGAACCGCTCCGGCAACCTCAGGACTCCGAATGGCCGCCTCCAGCTTGCTTGCCCTCATCGACGATATCGCGAGCGTGCTCGACGACGTGGCCCTGCTCACCAAGGTGGCCACCAAGAAGACCGCGGGGGTGCTGGGTGACGATCTGGCGCTCAACGCCCAGCAGGTGACCGGCGTCTCGGCCGACCGCGAACTGCCGGTCGTGTGGGCCGTGGCGCGGGGCTCATTGAAGAACAAGGCGATCCTGGTGCCTGCGGCGCTGGCGATCAGCGCCTTCGCGCCCTGGGCCGTCACGCCGCTGCTGATGGTCGGGGGCGCGTTTCTCTGCTACGAAGGCTTCGAGAAGCTGGCGCACAAGTTCCTGCACGACAAGGCGGAGGACGAGGCCCGCCGGGCGGAACTGGCCCGCGCGGTGGCCGATCCGGCGCTGGATCTGGTGGCTTTCGAACAGGACAAGATCAAGGGTGCGGTGCGCACCGATTTCATCCTGTCGGCCGAGATCATCGCGATCACGCTGGGCACCGTGGCCGAGTCACCCTTCATCACGCAGGTGTCGGTGCTGGTGGGCATCGCGCTGCTGATGACGGTCGGCGTCTACGGGCTCGTGGCGGCGATCGTGAAGCTCGACGATGGCGGCCTCTATCTGAGCCGTCAGCCGGGCGGCGGGGCATGGGGCCGCTTTCAGCGCGGTCTGGGCGCCGGCATCCTGAGAGCGGCACCGTGGCTGATGAAGGGGCTGTCGATCGCCGGCACCGCAGCGATGTTCCTGGTGGGTGGCGGCATCCTGACGCACGGCATCCCGGTGCTGCACCATGCCCTCGAGGCGATCGTGGCCCGGGTCGCGGCGTTCGCCGGTGGCGTCGGGGGGGTGTTGCAGGCGTTGCTGCCGAGTGTGCTGGATGGTGTGCTCGGCATCGTGGCAGGGGCGCTGGTGCTCGCTGGCACGAGCTTGGTGCGCCGGATCATGGGGCGCGCCAAGGAGGGCGCGACGCCTGCCTCGCGATAGGCCGTGAAGGAGATTCCTTCGCAGCTTCTCGCCGTGCGCGGAATCTGCCCGCCGGACCGCGACGCGGGTTTGTTTCCGGCTCCGGCACCTCGGTCCGCAAACGAAGCAGCCGCCCGTAGGCGGCTGGTTGAAAATGCCTCGGCCGGCTTCGCCGGTCGAAACCGATCGCCTGTCAGACCGAGAATTCCTCGATCTTGCGGCCGGAGGCCAGCGCTGCCTTCAACCAATTGGGTTGCAGCCCGCGGCCGCTCCAGGTATCGCCGGTCGCGGTATTCCGATACTTGACTGCGACCTTGCGGCCGGCGGTCCCGCCGGTTTTTGCAGCCTTGGCCGGTTTGACCGGGGACTTGCTACGCCCCAGATCCGCCAGCGTGATGCCGTGTTCGTCCATCAAGGCCTTGATCCTGGCGATGACCGCGCTGTGCTCGGCACGACGTGCGGTCTCGATCTGCTCGGTCAGGGCCGCAGCCTGCCGCTCGAGCGCGGCTTTCTGGGACATCAGGTCTTGGTATGTGGCCATTTCAGCGTCCAGCTCCATCGAATTGAATTGAAGCGGGGGGAATAGCGCCCGCCTGAATTTGATTCTAGGCGGTCCGGCGAAAATCGTGCAATGTGACAACTCAGAGAAAACCCGGCCGCGGCCGGGTTCCAGGTGGAATATGTCGGGAATTATTTGTAGCCGACCCGATCGAGGCTCTGCTGAACCCGGATGGAATTCAGCCCGACCACCGAGATCGGAATCAGTTCGGCCTTGAAAGCCCCCAGCGCGTCGAGTGCCGGATTGGCGACCTTCACGCCCGGCACCACTGGATATTCGTTGTTGCCGTTCGCGAAATAGGTCTGGGCCGAATTGGTGGACAGGTATTCGAGGAACTTCACGCCGGCATCGCGGTTCTTCGCGTGCCGGGCCAGCGCGCCGCCGGCGATGTTGACGTGGGTGCCCCAGGATTGCTGGTTCGGGAACACGACCTCGATCTTCTCGACCACGGCCTTGTCTTCCGGCTTTTCCGAGCGCATCAGGCGTGCCAGGTAGTAGCTGTTGGTGAGGGCGATGCCGCACTCGCCGCTCGCCACGGCCTTGATCTGGTCGGTGTCGCCGCCCTTGGGGGCGCGCGCCATGTTGTCGACCACGCCCTTGAGCCAGGCCTCGGTCTTCTGGGCACCGAGGTGCTCGTACATCGAACCGAACAGCGACAGGTTGTAGGGGTGCGAGCCCGAACGGGTGCAGACCTTGCCCTTGTTCTTCGGATCGGCGAGTTCCTCGTAGGTGTCCACGTCGTCGCGCTTGACGCTGCCCTTGTTGAACACGATCACGCGCGCGCGGGTGGAGAAGCCGAACCACTGCGAGCCCTGGCCGTCGTCCTTGCCGCGCAGCTGCGCGGGAATGCGCGACGCCAGCACGCTGGACTTGACCGGCTGGAACAGGCCGTCCGCGTCGGCCAGGATGATGCGCGCGGCATCGACCAGCAGGATCACGTCGGCCGGGCTCGAGGCGCCTTCGCTGCGCAGGCGCGCCAGCAGACCGGCGTCGTCGGCGTCGACGCGGTTGATCTTGATGCCGGTCGACTTGGTGAAGTCGGCGTAGAGCGCCTCGTCGGTCTGGTAGTGACGCGCCGAGTAGAGGTTCAGCACCTGGTCCTGCGCGGCAGCGGCGAACGAGGCACAAAGGGCGGCGGCGGCCAGGGCCGTGCGGGCGAGGGTAGAGCGGACCATCGTGGAGTCTCCTGTGACAACGATCTGTCAGTATAAGAGTCAACACGAATGATTCGCGTCTGCGTCACCATTCCAGGCATCCGCAACGCACCGCCCGCGCGGTGCGGGCCACGGCCGAACTCAGGTCGGCGTCGGCGGCACGTAGCCGGCGGGCTGCTCGGCGCCGGCGCCGAAGAAGTAGTTCTCCATCTGACGCGCGAGGTACTGCCGCGCACGGGCGTCCGCCAGATTCAGGCGGTTCTCGTTGACCAGCATCGTCTGGTGCTTGAGCCACTGGGCCCAGGCTTCCTTGCTGACGTTGTCGAAGATGCGCTGGCCCAGTTCGCCGGGGTAGGGCGCGAAATCCAGTCCGTCGGCGTCTTTCTTCAGCAGGGCGCAGTGCACGGTACGGGCCATGGGGAACTCCTTGTCCTTGTGATCGGGTCGACGAGGCTCGTCAGGCGAGCTTCTTCACCAGGACCAGCGAGCGTCGGTCCCAGTTGTACTTGCGTTTGCGCGCTTCGGGCAGCCAGTCGGCATCGACCTGGACGAAGCCGCGCTTGATGAACCAGTGCATCGTGCGGGTGGTGAGCACGAAGATGCTGGTGAGGCCGGCGGCACGGGCGCGCTGCTCCACGCGCTTGAGGATGCGCTCGCCATCTCCCTGGCCCTGCACGCTGTTGCTCACCGTCAGCGCTGCCATTTCGCCGGTGTGAGCCTCGGGGTAGGGGTAGAGCGCCGCACAACCGAAGATCACGCCGTCGTGCTCGATCACGGTGTAGTGATCGATGTCGCGTTCGATCTCGGTGCGGTCGCGCTTGACCAGCGTGCCGTCGCGCTCGAAGGGTTCGATGAGCTGCAGGATGCCGCCGATGTCGTCGGAGCTGGCCTCGCGCAGGCTCTCTAGCTTCTCGTCGACCACCATCGTGCCGATGCCGTCGTGTGTGTAGACCTCGGTCAGCAACGCGCCGTCGGCGTTGAAGGGCAGGATGTGCGAGCGCTCGACGCCACCCTCGCAGGCCTTGATGCAGTGGCGCAGGTAGAAGGCGGTATCGGTGGGTTGGGTCGGGTCGGGCAGGGCGGCCAGCAGGCGCCGGGCGTCGGCCAGCGCGAGCTCGGTATCGATCGCGCTCTCGGCGTCGCGCGGGTCCTCGCGCACGCCTGGCACCTCGGTCAGGAACATCAGCTTGTCGGCCTGCAACGCGATGGCGGTGCTGGTCGCCACGTCTTCCATCGTCAGGTTGAAGGCCTCGCCGGTCGGCGAGAAGCCGAACGGCGACAGCAAGACGATCGCGCCGATGTCGATGGCACGGCGAATGGCCGCCGCGTCGACGCGCCGCACGATGCCGCTGTGAAGGAAGTTCACGCCGTCGACGATGCCGACCGGCCGTGCCGTCAGGAAATTGCCCGACACCACGCGCACCGTCGCGTTGGCCATCGGCGTGTTCGGCAGGCCCTGCGAGAACGCCGCCTCGATCTCGAAGCGCAGCTGGCCGGCGGCCTCCTGGGCGCAGTCGAGCGCCACCGCGTCGGTGATGCGCAGGCCGTGGCTGAAGTGCTCCGGGTGGCCCTTGGCGCGCAGCTGCTCGCTCACCTGCGGGCGGAAGCCGTGCACCAGCACCAGCTTGATGCCCATCGCATGCAGGATCGCCACGTCCTGCACGAAGGCGTTCAGTCGGCCCGCGGCGATGCCTTCGCCGGCCATCGCGACCACGAAGGTCTTGCCGCGGTACGCGTGGATGTAGGGCGCGACCGAGCGAAACCAGGGAACGAAGGTGTGCGGGAAGACGAGGTCCATGAGACGGGCGCCGGGATAATCACGGATTCTGCCCGACACCATGCCCGAGACCGCTCCCCGCACCGCCGCCCCTGCACCGCCGCGATCGCTGCCACCCATCCGCTTCCCCGAGGCGCTGCCGGTCTCGGCCCGGCGCGACGAAATCGCCGAGGCGGTGCAGCGCCACCAGGTCGTCATCGTCTGCGGCGAGACCGGCTCCGGCAAGACCACGCAGCTGCCCAAGCTGATGCTGGCGCTGGGCCGCGGCAAGGCCAATGCCAAACCCGGCGAGCGGGGACGGCTGATCGGCCACACCCAGCCGCGGCGCATCGCGGCGAGCTCGGTCGCCAAGCGTATCGCCGACGAGCTGGAAACGCCGCTCGGCGAGGTGGTGGGCTACAAGGTGCGCTTCCAGGACCGGCTGACGTCGGGTGCCTCGGTGAAGCTGATGACCGACGGCATCCTGCTGGCCGAGACGCAGACCGACCCGCTGCTGCAGGCCTACGATACGCTGATCATCGACGAGGCCCACGAGCGCAGCCTCAACATCGACTTCCTGCTCGGCTACCTGCGGCAGATCCTGCCGAAGCGGCCCGACCTGAAGGTGATCGTGACGTCGGCGACGATCGATGCCGATCGGTTTGCACGGCATTTCGGGAGCGTCCGCCCGACGCCGGACCGCCCCAAGCCGGGCGGCGCGCCCTCGGGGGGCGGCGACAGTGCGGAGCGCGGAGCGTGGGGGCACGAACTCGTGCCGGCGCCGGTGATCCAGGTGAGCGGCCGGCTGTTCCCGGTCGAGCAGCGCTGGAGGGCTTTCGAGGAGTCGCGTGAGCACGACCTGAACGACGCGATCGCCGACGCCGTCGACGAACTGTGGCGCGAGGGCCGCGGCGACGTGCTGGTGTTCCTGCCCGGCGAGCGCGAGATCCGCGAGGCCGCCGACCACCTGCGCAAGCACCTGCTGCAGCAGCACCGCGGCGGCCCGCAGCCCGAGATCCTGCCGTTGTTCGCGCGGCTGTCGCAGACCGAGCAGGACCGCGTGTTCCAGGCCGGCAACGGGCGGCGCATCGTGCTGGCCACCAACGTGGCCGAGACCTCGCTCACGGTGCCCGGCATCCGCTACGTGGTCGACGCCGGCACGGCGCGCGTCAAGCGCTACAGCTATCGCAACAAGGTCGAGCAGCTGCAGGTGGAGCCCATCAGCCAGGCCGCCGCCAACCAGCGTGCCGGCCGTTGCGGGCGCGTGGCCGACGGCATCTGCATCCGCCTATACGACGAAAAGGATTACGCGGGCCGGCCGCGCTTCACCGACCCCGAGATCCTGCGCAGCTCGCTGGCCGGCGTGATCCTGCGCATGAAGGCGCTGGGCCTCGGCGACGTGGAGGCCTTCCCCTTCCTCGAGCCGCCGCCGAAGAAGGCGATCGCCGACGGCTACGCGCTGCTGAACGAGCTGGGCGCGACCGACGACGACAACGCGCTCACCGCGATCGGCAAGGAGCTCGCCAGGCTGCCGCTGGACCCGCGCATCGGCCGCATGATCCTGGCTGCGCGCGACCGCCAGGCGCTGGCCGAGGTGCTGGTGATCGCCAGCGCACTGTCGGTGCAGGACGTGCGTGACCGGCCGCTCGAACAGCAGCAGGCCGCCGATCAGAAGCACAAGCTGTTCGACGACGAGCGCTCTGAGTTCGTCGGCTACCTCAAGCTGTGGCAGTGGATCGAGGCTGGACGCGGCCACGCCGCGCACCCGTCGGCCATGCCGGCGCCGGCCCGTGCGCCGGACGGCCGCGGCGAGGGCACGGCCGCCCACAAGCTCTCCAACCGCCAGCAGGAGCAGCGCCTGCGCGAGCACTTCGTCAGCCCGCGCCGCGTGCGAGAGTGGCGCGACATCCATTCGCAGCTGCACACCGTGGTGGCCGAGCACGGCTGGCGGCTCAACGGTACGCCGGCCACCTACGAGCAGCTCCACCTGGCGATGCTGGCCGGGCTGCTGGGCAACGTGGGTTGCAAGAGCGACGACGAGGATTGGTACCTCGGCGCGCGCGGCATCAAGTTCTGGCGCCACCCCGGCGCGCACCTGAGCAAGAAGCCGGGCCGCTGGCTGATCGCCGCCGAGCTGGTGGAGACCACGCGGCTGTTCGGCCGCGCGCTGGCGGCGATCGAGCCGGCGTGGATCGTGCAGGTGGCCGGCCACCTGCTGAAGAAGCAGCTGCTCGAGCCGCATTGGGAGAAGAAGGCGGCCGAGGTGGTGGCGCTGGAGCGCGCCACGCTGTACGGGCTGGTGGTCTACAACAACAAGCGGGTCAACTTCGGCAACGTCGACCCCGCCGCCGCGCGCGAGATCTTCATCCGCGAGGCGCTGGTGAACGGCGAGTGGGAGAGCCGCCTGCCTTTCCTTGCGCACAACCGCAAGCTGATCCGCCAAGTGGAGGAGCTGGAGCACAAGTCGCGCCGGCAGGACGTGCTGGTCGACGACGAACTCATCTTCGCCTTCTACGACCAGCAACTGCCCAAGGACGTGCACTCCGGCACCACGCTCGAACGCTGGTACCGCGCCCAGAGCCCTCAGCAGCCGAAGCTGCTGATGCTGACCAAGGACGAGCTGATGCGCCACGAGGCCGCGGGCATCACGACCGCGGCCTTCCCGAAGACGCTGCGCCTGGGCGGCATCGACTGCGAGGCCACCTACCTGCACGAGCCCGGCGACAGCAAGGACGGCCTGACCGTCACCGTGCCGATCTACGCGCTGAACCAGGTGAACGACGAGCGCTGCGAGTGGCTGGTGCCGGGCCTGCTGAAGGACAAGGTGCTGGCGCTGATGAAGAGCCTGCACCAGCGGCCGCGCTCGCGCCTGGTGCCCCTGCCCGAGGCCGCAGCCGAGTTCTGCGAGCTGGTGCCGTTCGCGCAGGGCGGCCTGGTCGACGCGCTGCTGAAGGCGGTGCGCGAGCGCACCCAGATCGCGGTGCAGCGCAACGACTTCAAGCTCGAGACGCTGCAGCCCCACCTGTTCATGAACTTCCGTGTTGTCGACGAGCACGGCCGCCAGCTCGGCATGGGCCGCCACCTGCCGACGCTGAAGGCCGAGTTGGGCGCGCAGGCCAGGTCGGCGTTCCAGGCACTGGCGGCCTTGAAGCTGGGCGGGGTGGAGCAGGCGGCGAACTCGCCATCACCCCAACCCTCTCCCACCAGCGGGAGAGGGAACCGCACAAACTCTCTCCCTCTCCCGCCCGCGGGAGAGGGCCGGGGTGAGGGCACGCCACCCTCGGCCACGCCGCCTCAGCGCCACACCACCTGGTCCTTCGGCGAACTGCCCGAACTAATGGAGATCCGCCGCGGCGCGCAGAGCCTGGTCGGCTTCCCGGCGCTGATCGACAAGGGCGGCCACGTGGAGATCGAGGTGTTCGACGAGCCCGACGTCGCGGCCACGCGCCACCGCGCCGGGCTGCGCCGCCTGGTCGCGCTGCAGATCAAGGAGCCGCTGAAGTACCTGGAGAAGAGCATCCCCGACCTGCCGCGCATGGCGGTCGCGTACATGGCGCTCGGCGGCAGCGCCGACGAACTGCGGGCGCAGATCATCGACGTGGCGCTCGACCGCGCCTTCCTCGTCGAGCCGCTCCCCACCGATGCAGCGGGCTTCGCGAAGCGCATCGACGAGGGCCGCACGCGGCTCAACCTGATCGCGCAGGAGGTGGCGCGCCTCGCGGCGACCGTGCTCGCCGAGCAGGCGACCGCCACCCGCAAGCTCAAGGACACGCGGCCGGCCAAGGAGGTGGCCGACGACGTGGCGGCGCAACTGGCGCGTCTGTGCCCCAAGCGCTTCCTGGCCGAGACCGGCTACGCGCAGTTGCACCACCTGCCGCGCTACCTGAAGGGCGTCACGCTGCGGCTCGACAAGTGGCGCGCCGACCCGGCGCGCGATGCGGCCCGCCTGGCCGAACTGCGCCCGATCGAGCAACGCTACCTGCGCCGCGTGGCCGAACTCAAGGGCGCGGCCGACGCGCGGCTCGACGAGTTCAGATGGCTGATCGAGGAACTGCGCGTGAGCCTTTTCGCACAGGAACTCCGGACACCCCAACCCGTGAGCGCCAAGCGCCTGGAGAAGGCCTGGTCCCAGCTGAGCGCGTGAACATCCGGCTCGGCAAAGTGCGCTGGCTACAATCGCGGCTCAGTCGGGGCGTAGCGCAGCCTGGTAGCGCAACTGGTTTGGGACCAGTAGGTCGCGAGTTCGAATCCCGCCGCCCCGACCAATGTTCATGCGGCCTGTCAGGTGGAAGCCTCCAGGCCGCTTTTGCTTCTGACGGACCGGCCCGTCCGAGGCGAGCGCTCCTATCGACAACCCGGCATCCCGGCGCCGGCAAAAGCGCTGGGCAGTGCCGATGATCTGGGTCGAGCAGCGCAGGGGCCCGCTCCGGCGCCGCGACATTCGCAGATCGGCTGCTCTGCGTGCCAACGGTCGGACTCCACCTGCGCAACGACGCCCGGGTCCATATGCCCGTGTGTCGGAAACAGCCTCAGGCCGCGCTCGCTGAAGTCGCCCATGGCTATCCCACCACTGATCAATCGAGACAATTCGGTCGCGAAGTCCTCGGCCCAGATCACGCGCTGAAGCTTGTTCATGACCCATTCTGGCAACGGCGGCGGGCGCTGTGCGCGCCGGGGCAGCACCGCCGTTGACCCACATCAAGCGCCGAGCAATCGGGGCAGAGGTCGGCGTTGACGGCTCCCTGTCGGGTTCGGATTCACGGCTTGCTGCTGTAGTTCAGCGGCACCCAGACATAGCCCTTGCCCTCGGCACGAAGGCGTCCGATGCCCGGGAACGAGACATGAGCGATGGCCACGTAGTAGCCTTGGCGGGCCGCATCGGCGAAGGCCTTGCGGCGCTGCGGCATCGCCGTCTTCGAGTCGACATCGAACTTGATGACGATCGAGGGGTCGGGAAACTGCACGGCGGCCACGTGCATCGTGTCGCCCCAGATCACCAGTTTCTGCCCGCGGCTCTCGACGACATAGAAGGTGTGACCCGGCGTGTGGCCCGGCGCCGGCTCGGCGCGCACCCCGGGCACCAGGTCGGTGCTGCCCGTGAACGTCTTCAGGCGGCCGGCGTCCTGGTAGGGTTTGACGGCGGCCATCGCGCCGGCGAAGAAGCCCTTGGCGTCGTCGGGCGCCCTGGCCATCTGCTCGTTGCTGAGCCAGAAGTCGGCGTCGTGCTGGTCGAAGCGCAGCGTCGCGTTCGGGAACGCCGCCTTGCCGTCGGCGAGCAGGCCGCCCACATGATCGGGGTGAAGGTGGGTGATGTAGACCTCGTCCACCTGCTCGGGCAGGTAGCCGGCGGCCTTCAGGTGGGCCGGCAGCTTGCCGAGCGTCGGGCCGAACAGGCCGGCGGCGCCGGTGTCGATCAGCACCAGCCGCGTCCCGGTGTTGACCAGGTAGGCGTTGACCGAGGTCTCGAGCGGCACGCCCAGGTAGGCCCGCTGCAGCGCGCGCTTCACCTGGCCGGGCCGGGCGCCGGACAGCAGCTGGTCGACCGGCAGGTCCACGGTGCCATCGGACAGCGCGGTGATCTCGAAGTCGCCCAGCATCATCCGGTGGTAGCCCGGCGCCTGGGTCTTCTGCTGCGGCGCCTCGGCGCGGCTGTCGGTGAGGGCGGGGCCGCCGGCCGACAGCGCGACGATGAGCCCGAAGATGGCAAGGAGTTTGCGAGTCATGGGACGTTCTCGGGAGTCGCTAAGGGATAGAGCGGTAGGCAGTCTAGGCCTCATGAGATAAAACCGCTCGGGCTCGCGGCATGGCCGCCAAGGAAGGCAATTTGGGCGCTCGTCTGGTCGAATGGCGTCGTACGTTCCGGCGGCAGGCTGCCGGGTCTTTGCTGCTGCTGCTGGCCGTGGCCGTCTTCCTGGGCGTCTCGCTCGCGCAGAGCTTCGATCGCTACCAGGTCGCGGCCGATGATGACCTCGAGAACCTCACGCTCAACCTCGAGCGCTATCTCTTCACCCGCTTGCAGGCGGCCGACCTCGTGCTGCAGTCGGCGGCGCAGAGCTTCGCGCTGATGAGCGCGGCCGGTCCGGTGAGCGAGACCGAGTTCAATGCCGCACTGTTCGAGTTGCAGAAGCGGCTCCCCGATGCCCCGGCACTGCGCGCGGCCGACCACACCGGGCTGGTGCTCTATGGCGGGGGTGTCGACCCTGCGCAGAGGCTCAGCGTAGAGCGGCGCCAGTTCTTCCAGGAAGCCAAGAGTTCCTCGACGATGGTGCTGGGGCTGCCGCTCAAGTCACGCATCACCGGCCGCTGGGTGCTGCCGCTGGCCCAGCAGCTGCGCGACCACCGCAACGCCTTCGCCGGTGTCGTCTACATCAACCTCGATCTCGAGGAACTGAACGGATTCTTCGGCTCGTTGAAGCTTGGCGCCCAAGGGGTGATCACGCTGTTCAACGCGCGCCGGGAAGTCCTGCTGCGCCTGCCGGCCGCGCCGATGGCGCAGGACGAGCAACCGGTGCGCGTGGCGGCGCCGGAGGTTCTGAACTCGCTCGCGTCAGGCAAGCCGGCGGACCGGTTCCGCACCCGAAGCTCGATCGACGGCGTGCTGCGGGCCGTGATGTACCGGCAGGTCGGCGGCTATTCGGTCTTCATCCTGGCCGGCCTGGCGGAGGCGGACTTCCGGGCGCCCTGGTACCGGGAGCTGGCGATCACGGTGGCGTTCTGGCTCGTTCTGGCGGGTGCGCTCTGTCTGTTGTTGGTGCAGCAGTACCGGTCGGGGCGCGGCCAGCTGCGGGCGCTGCGGCTGCTCCAGGAGGCCAAGGAGCAGGCGGTGCGGGCCAATGACTCGAAGTCGCTGTTCCTGGCCAACATCAGCCATGAGATCCGCACGCCCCTCAACGGCGTGCTGGGCTTCGCGCAGATCGGCTACCGCGATCCGTCGGTCGTTCCGGAGGCGCGCCAGAAGTTCGCGCGCATCCTCGAGTCCGGCAAGCTGCTGCAGGGCATTCTGAACGACGTGCTGGACATGTCCAAGATCGAGGCGGGCAAGCTCCTGCTGGACCCAACCCCCACGATGCTGCGGCCGGCCCTGGAGCGTGCGGTCGACCTGGTCCGGGGCTTCGCGCGCGACAAGGGCATCGCGCTGTGCCTCATGGTGGACCGTCGCGTGCCCGAGGTCATCGTCGTCGATCCCCTGCGGCTGGGGCAGATCCTGCTCAACCTGCTGTCGAATGCGGTCAAGTTCACCGCGTCCGGCCAGGTGGACGTGACGGTCGGCGTCTCCGGCGACAAGCTGGTCATCAACGTGCGGGACAGCGGGCTGGGCATGTCCGAAGAGCAGATCTCCCGGCTCTTCATGGCGTTCGAGCAGGCCGATCGATCGACCACGCGTCGTTATGGAGGCACCGGCCTGGGCCTGGCGATCACCAAGCGGCTGGTCGAGATGATGAATGGCTCGATCGTGGTCACGAGCCACCTGGGGGCCGGATCCACGTTTTCGATTCGCCTGCCGCTCGCGCGCTCGACCTTGACCTCGGTGGAGCCCGAAGGGCCGGTCGGCACCGACGCGGAGCCTGTCGGTGCCGACACGATGCTGCAGCCTCAACGGGGCGAACGCGAAGAGACCGCGGGCCGGCTGCCGCATTCGAGGCTCGACGGGATGCGCGTGCTGGTGGCCGAGGACAACCCGGTCAATCAGATCGTCATCGAGAGCATGCTGTCGATGGAAGGGGCCTCCGCGGAGGTGGTGGCTGATGGCTACGAGGCGATCGACCGCGTCGCCGCGCAGCTGGATCCGAAGTACAACGCGGTGCTGCTGGACGTGATGATGCCTGGCATCGACGGCTACGAGACCGCGCGACGCATCCACTCGCTGGACGCGGAGTTGCCCATCATCGGCCAGACCGGTCACGCGCTCGCGGAGGATCGCACCCACTGCATCGAGGCTGGCATGGTCGAGCGCGTCACCAAGCCGCTCGATGCGGATGAACTCGTCAGCGTGCTGCTGAAGCATTCGCGCCAGGTCTGACGCCTGCCGGATCTGTCGACGAGCGCGAAGGCGCCGTTGCGCCATTTCCACCTGCTCAGGTGTGGTGTTGGGCTGAGAGGGCCGGCAAGCTTCTAATCTGTCAGCCGCGCGGACCCGGACGGCACACGCATTCTCTTCAGCACTCCACCAGGAACCTCATGTCCCCTTTGCTCAAGTTGATCGCTACATTGCCATTGTTGATGCTGCTGCCCACGAGCTCGGCGCAGACCAACGGATTGACCGCGACGGCCGGCGCGACGTGGACGCCCTGCGCGGAAGAACGCGCGCAGTGTCAGTTCTCAGGACGTCGCAAGGTGCGCTTCGGTGCCGGCTCGGCCGGCTGGTCGATCAGGGTGCACGAGGACGGCGTGAACTGCAGCAACGGCATTTTCGGTGACCCAGCGCTGGGCGTCGAGAAGCGCTGCGAAGTCGAGAGCGTCACGACACGCGAGCCCCTGTCCGGTGCGCCATCGGTGATCGAACCGGCTGGTCCGCGGGTGGCGCCGATGAGCCGCTCGAGCCCGCTGCCCAGGGCGGTCGGTGGTGTGCCGACGCCGGTGGAATCGGCCAAGTATCCGATCGTGGGGCCGATCGTCGCCGTCGAGGGCCAGGTGATCGAACGTGTGCGCGTGCGCAGCAGCAGCGGCCCCTGCATCGTTGTGGCAGTCAACGATGTGACGATCCGCAACGCCGAGATCGGACCGTGCGGGCCGGGCGAGGAAGGCAAGGGCGTGGACGTGCGCCCAGGCGCCACCCGCCTGACCATGCAGCGCAACTACATCCACGACATATCGACGGCGCTCTACGTCGACGGCGGACGGCACCCGATCATCTTCGACCGCAACTACGTCACTAACATCCGCGGTCCGATGCCGCGGGGACAGATGGTGCAGTTCAACGGCGTCGATGCGGGCAAGTCAGGGAGCAAGATCACCTGTAATGTGTCCGACACGCTGCGGGCTGCGCACAGCAACGTGGAAGACCACATCAACATGTTCAACTCGCCCGGCTTGGCGAAAGACCCGACCGAGATCGCCTACAACCGGCTGCGCGGAGGCCACCCCGTCAGCAACTCCGGCACGGCGATCGTGGTGGGCGATGGAGACACGGGCGGCAACGCCTGGGTGCACGACAACGTCGTGGTTCATGTTCGCAATGTGGGCATCGGGGTCGCCGGTGGCGTGAACGTCTCGGTCGAGAACAACCGCATCGTGATGGACAAGGCCGTCACCTACAGCAATGTCGGCCTCTACGTCTGGAACCAGGGAAAGGGGGCCTGCAGCGGGCATGCCGTCCGCAACAACCGGGTGTGGGTCGCCAGTTCGAAAGGCGAACAGAACCCGTGGTGGAACAACGGCAACTGCGGGGCTGTCGAAGTCAGCGGCAACACCTTCGGCGACGGAGGCCTTCACGCATCGATCTTCGACGAGGTGCCGGCGCCCTGCCGTTGACGGCATGCCAGGGAGACCATGTCCTGCGCGGTGACGGGGTGCCGCGTACACTTCCCCGGCCCCCTCTGCCCGTAGCTCAACTGGATAGAGCACCAGCCTTCTAAGCTGGGGGTTACAGGTTCGATTCCTGTCGGGCAGGCCAGTTGGGAAACCACCGTGCCGGCGATCCACGGTATGGCCTTCGTGCCCGCCGACATGACCTACCGAGGAGTGAAGTCTTGAACTCCCGTGTTGCCGAGTTGTCGTCCTCCGCGCCGTCCGTCGATCGCAGCCTGCGCATCGTGTGGCGCCGCCGCCTGGAGGCGGTGCGGTCGCAGTCGCTGCAGCTCGCTGCGCCGCTGTCGGCCGAAGACCGCTGCGTGCAGTCGATGCCGGATGCCAGCCCCACCAAGTGGCACCTCGCGCACACCACCTGGTTCTTCGAGACCGTGGTGCTGCAGGCGCACCAGCCAGGCTACCGCGTGCACGACGAGCGCTACGCCTTCCTGTTCAACTCCTATTACGAGTCGCTCGGGCCGCGTCATCCACGCGCCCAGCGTGGCCTGCTGACGCGACCGTCGAACGAGGAGGTGCTGCAGTACCGGCGTCATGTCGACGAGGCGATGCTCACCTTCGTTCGCGAGTCGGACGACGCCGCTTGGCTGGCCGCGCTTCCGCTGATCGCGCTGGGCCTGCAGCACGAGCAGCAGCACCAGGAACTGATGCTGACCGACGCCAAGCACCTGCTGTCGCTGAACCCGCTGCAGCCCGGCTACCGCAGCGCGTCTCCGGACGGCGAAGGCCGGGTGTTCGCCGCGCGCGGCCTGCATCCCGCACCGGTGTGTGGCCCGCCGTTGCGCTGGCTGGCGCGCGCCGGCGGTATCGCGGACATCGGCGCGCCTTCCACGACGGCGTTCGCCTTCGACAACGAGACGCCGTGTCACCGCGCACTGCTGCAGGCGCACGAACTGGCCAGCCGGCCGGTCGCCAACCGCGAGTTCCTCGAGTTCATGCGCGACGGCGGCTACCGTCGACCCGAGCTGTGGCTCAGCGATGGCTGGGCGGCCGTGCAGCAGCAGGGCTGGGCCGCGCCGCTGTACTGGAGCGACACCGAGGCGCGATGCCCGGGGGTCTTCACGCTGCTGGGGCCGCGGGCGCTGGATCTCGACGAGCCGGTGAGCCACCTGAGCTTCTACGAGGCGGCCGCTTACGCCACCTGGGCCGGTGCGCGCCTGCCGACCGAGTTCGAGTGGGAGGCTGCGGCCGCCGACGGCGTGCTGGAAGGGACGGGTGAGGTCTGGGAGTGGACGCGTTCGTCCTACGATCCCTACCCGGGGTTCCGGCCGCAGGCCGGGGCCGTGGCCGAATACAACGGCAAGTTCATGGTAGGTCAGCTGGTGCTGCGAGGCGGCAGCTGCGCGACGCCGAGCGGGCACGCGCGGCCGAGCTACCGCAACTTCTTTGCGCCGGGCGCGCGCTGGCAGTTCGCGGGCCTGCGGCTCGCGAGGGATGTCTCGTGACGACGCAGCCGTTGCGGGCCACGCCCGATGCTCGCGCCCATCTGCTGCCCGTGACCGACGCGCAGCCGCCGCACCAGGTGATCGACGGCGACTTCGCCCGTGAGCTGCTAGCGGGGCTGGCGCGCCGGCCGCGCAGCATTGCGCCCAAGTTCTTCTACGACCGCGAGGGCTCGGCGCTGTTCGACCGCATCTGCGAGCTGCCCGAGTACTACCCGACGCGCACCGAACTGGCCCTGATGAAAGCGCAGGCCGACGAGATGGCCGAGTGCATCGGTCCGGACGCCGAGATCGTGGAGTTCGGCGCCGGCTCGAGCCGCAAGATCCGCGTGCTGCTGGGGGCGCTGCAGCGGCCACGTCGCTTCGTTCCGATCGACATCTCGGCCGAGCACCTGCACGTCGCGGCCGATGCGCTGCGTGCCGACCACCCGGGGCTGGACGTGCGCCCGATCGCCGCAGATTTCACCCGACCCTTCGACCTGCCGGCACCGCATGCCGCGAGCCGTCGCCGTGTCGGCTTCTTCCCTGGCTCGTCGATCGGCAACTTCGGCCCCGACGAAGCGCTGGGCTTTCTGCGCCGCACGGCCGTGCTGCTGCGCGGCGGCGGGTTGTTGATCGGCGTCGATCTGGTCAAGGATCCGGCGCTGCTGCACGCCGCCTACAACGACACGGCCGGCGTCACGGCCGCGTTCAACCTGAATCTGCTGGCGCGCGCGAACCGCGAACTCGGTGCGAACTTCGATCTCGCCCAGTTCGCGCACTACGCCCCTTACCGGCCGGCCGAGCAGCGCATCGAGATGCACCTGGTGAGCCGCCGTGCGCAGCAAGTGCGGCTGTGCGGCCATGTCTTCGAGTTCGCCGAAGGCGACACGCTCCACACCGAGAATTCGCACAAGTTCAGCGTCGCGGGATTCCGCGCACTGGCCGAGCAGGCTGGCTACACGCCCCGGGCAGTGTGGGTCGACCCGCAGCGGCTGTTCAGCGTCCATTGGCTGGCCCTGCCAGCGTGAAGGGGGAGTTTTCTATGAAGGCGGAGTGGAACGGCGTGGTCATCGCCGAGAGCGACGACACCGTGGTGGTCGAGGGCAACCACTACTTTCCGGAGAGCGCGCTCCGGCGCGAGTACGTGGTCGGCAGTAACCACCACACCATGTGCTCGTGGAAGGGCGAGGCGAGCTACTACTCGCTGCTGGTCGACGGTGACCTGAATCCGGACGCCGTCTGGTACTACGCCGAACCGAAGGAAGCCGCGGCCGAGATCAAGGGTCGGGTCGCGTTCTGGAAGGGCGTCAAGGTCTCCTAGGCGCTGCGCCGGCGCAATGGCGGCACAGGCAGGCGACCCCGCGTTGCTCGGGCGGCAGCCCGGTCAGGCGTTCGGGGGCGATGCACACGGTGCTGCACCAGCAGGCCACGTCGAAGCGGCCGGCCGCGGCCACGGAGCAGCCGTTCGGCCCGCCGCAGGCCGGGCAGTCCGGGGCCTGCAGCGGCCCCGCGCTCAGGCGATGGCGACCGGAATCTTGCCGATCTTCGCCTGCCATTCGGCCGGTCCCGTCTGGTGCACCGAGCTGCCGGTCGAGTCGACGGCCACCGTCACCGGCATGTCCTTGACGTCGAACTCGTAGATCGCCTCCATGCCAAGGTCGGCGAAGCCCAGCACCTTGGCCTGCTTGATCGCCTTGGCCACCAGGTAGGCGGCGCCGCCGACGGCCATCAGGTAGGCGCTCTTGTGCTTGCGGATCGCCTCGATGCCGGCCGGGCCGCGCTCGGCCTTGCCGATCATGCCGATCAGGCCGGTCTGGGCCAGCATCATCTCGGTGAACTTGTCCATGCGCGTGGCGGTGGTCGGGCCAGCCGGGCCGACCACCTCGTCGCGCACCGGATCGACCGGGCCGACGTAGTAGATGACGCGGTTGGTGAAGTCCACCGGCAGCTTCTCGCCCTTGGCCAGCATGTCCTGGATGCGCTTGTGCGCGGCGTCGCGGCCGGTGAGCATCTTGCCGTTGAGCAGCAGCGTGTCGCCCGGCTTCCAGCTCGCCACCTCCTCGCGCGTCAGCGTGTCGAGATTGACCGACTTGCTCTTGTTGTAATCGGGAGCCCATTTCACGTCGGGCCAGAGGTCCAGGCTCGGCGGCTCGAGGTAGGACGGGCCGGAGCCGTCGAGCACGAAGTGTGCGTGGCGCGTGGCGGCGCAGTTCGGGATCATTGCCACGGGTTTGCTGGCCGCGTGCGTCGGGAAGGTCGAGATCTTCACGTCGAGCACCGTGGTCAGGCCGCCCAGGCCCTGGGCGCCGATGCCGAGGGCGTTGATCTTGTCGCACAGCTCGATGCGCAGCTCCTCCAGCTTGTTCTGCGGGCCGCGCTGCTTGAGCTCGTACATGTCGATGTCGCCCATCAGCGACTCCTTGGCCATCAGCATGGCCTTCTCCGCCGAGCCGCCGATGCCGATGCCCAGCATGCCCGGCGGGCACCAGCCGGCGCCCATCGTCGGCACCGTTTTCAATACCCAGTCGACCAGGCTGTCGCTGGGGTTGAGCATCACGAACTTGCTCTTGTTCTCGGAGCCGCCGCCCTTGGCGGCCACCTGCACGTCGACCGTGTTGCCCGGCACGACCGTCATGTGCACGACGGCCGGGGTGTTGTCCTTGGTGTTCTTGCGCTCGAAGTGGGGATCGGCCACGATGCTGGCGCGCAGGGTGTTCTCGGGGTTCAGGTAGCCGCGACGCACGCCCTCGTTGACGGCATCCTCGATCGAGCCGGCGAAGCCCTCGAAGCGCACGTCCATGCCGATCTTCAGGAACACGTTGACGATGCCGGTGTCCTGGCAGATCGGCCGGCGTCCTTCGGCGCACATCTTGGAGTTGGTGAGGATCTGCGCGATCGCGTCCTTGGCGGCCGGGCTCTGCTCCTGTTCGTAGGCACGCGCCAGGTGCGTGATGTAGTCTGCCGGGTGGTAGTAGCTGATGTACTGCAGCGCGGCAGCGATGCTGTCAACGAGATCGGCGTGTCGGATCGTGGTCATGGGGCTGTCCCGTGATCGGGGAGTGGCTGCGGAACGGAGGGCGGCGGTACCCGGCCGGTCTGCCGGGCAGCGGCACCAGGGCAAGTCGATAAGTTTACTGTTCGGGGGGACGCTCGTCCTCGTCCGGCCGATGCTCGGGCCGGGGCCGCCAGAGCAGCCAGACCAGCGTGAAGCCGGTGGCCGCACCGATCACGGCCAGCGAAGCCAGTCCCACGAGCAGCGGCGCACCGGCTGATTGCGCGGCCGTCCACAGCCCTTCGATGAAGCCCTGTTGCTCGAGCAGCGCCGCGGTCTCGCTTTCGACCCGCAGCGCCGCGGCCTCGTCGTCCGGTTCACCGAGCAGGAATCGGCCGATCTTGTAGGCGGCCCAGTAGATCGGAGGGAAGGTGAAGGGATTCGTGATCAGCGTGGCTGCCGCCGCGATCGCGACATGGCCGCGCAGCGCGATCGCCACGGCGATGGCGAACAGGAACTGCGCCACCGGCAGCATGAAGCCGACGAACACCCCGATGGCGACCGCCCGCGCCACGCTGCCGCGGTCGGTGCGCCACAGGCGCTCGTTGTCGAGATGGTGCGCGACCGGGCGCAGCCATTTCGAGCGGCGAAGCTGCTCGCGGGTGGGGATCCAGCGTTTCACGCGGGCTGCCGCCGGGGCCGCGGCGGAGTCAGTGCTTTTCCTGGTGAGTCGCTGCTGTCATCAGCTTGTCGGTGTAGGCGATGGCGAGCGCGGACAGCAGGAAGGTGATGTGGATCAGGGTCTGCCACAGCAGCACCTTGTCGGTGTAGTTGCCCGCGTTGATGAAGGTCTTGAGCAGGTGGATCGAGCTGATGCCGATGATGGCCGTGGCCAGCTTGACCTTCAGCACCGAGGCGTTGACGTGGCTCAGCCACTCGGGCTGGTCGGGGTGGCCCTCGAGATTCATGCGCGACACGAAGGTCTCGTAACCGCCGACGATGACCATGATCAGCAGGTTGCTGATCATCACCACGTCGATCAGCGCCAGCACCACCAGCATGATCACCGTCTCGTTCAGGCTCGCGATGGGTGCGTCGGTCTTGTAGCCGATGCTGGTCACCAGCTTCTGCAGTGCCTCGGTGTTGCCGAACGCCGCCTCGATCAGGTGGACCAGTTCTACCCAGAAATGGAAGACATAGACCACCTGCGCCAGGATCAGGCCCAGGTACAGCGGCAGCTGAAGCCACCGGCTGGCGAAGATCAGATTGGGCAGGGCGGGGAGCTTGTTCTTGATCGGGTCAGGGGAGGCGGACATGGGGAGGGAACGAAGGAGGAGGCGCAGATTCTATTGAACACCGCTCCGTGGGAGCGTGCCCGCATGAAGCAATGGCTCGGGGCTAGCCGCAATGGTCAGGGTCTGCCGGTCCGCGCTACATTGCCAAGCTGCGAGTAAGGGCATCGTAAGAGCGTCTGCCTATGGTGCCGACCGACAACTACGCCTCGAGGAGACGAACATGAGCAGTCAGGAACCCCACATCTACCTCCCTCCGGCGGAGCTCGCCGGCGCTGCCCATGTTTCGGGCATGGCGGCCTACGACAAGCTGGTCGCCGAGGCCGCGGCCGACTATCAGGGCTACTGGGGGCGGCTGGCACGGGAACTGGTGAGTTGGAAGAAGCCTTTCACCAAGGTGCTGAACGACAGCGATGCACCGTTCTTCAAGTGGTTCGAGGACGGCACGCTGAACGTCTCCTACAACTGTCTCGACCGCAACGTCGAGCGCGGCCTGGGCGACAAGACGGCCATCATCTTCGAGGCCGATGACGGCAAGGTGACCACCGCCTCCTACCGCCAGCTGCTGGCCCAGACCTGCCGGCTCGCCAACGGCCTGCGCTCGCTGGGCGTGAAGAAGGGTGACCGCGTCGTCATCTACATCTCCATGTCGATCGAGGGCGTGGCGGCGATGCAGGCCTGCGCCCGCATCGGGGCGACCCATTCGGTCGTGTTCGGCGGTTTCTCGGCGCAGAGCCTGCGCGACCGCATCGCCGATACCGGCGCAGTGGCCGTGATCACCGCGGACCAGCAGGTGCGCGGCGGCAAGCAGTTGCCGCTGAAGGCGATCGTCGACGAGGCGCTGGCGCTGGGTGGTTGCGAGAGCGTCAGGCATGTGCTCGTCGCCAAGCGCACCGGCGCCGACGTCGGCTTCCAGGCCGGGCGCGACGTCTGGCTGAACGAACTGCTCGCCGGCCAGGCCGACACCTGCGAGCCGGAGTGGGTCGAGGCGGAGCATCCGCTGTTCCTGCTCTACACCTCGGGCTCGACCGGCAAGCCCAAGGGCGTTCAGCACGCCAGCGGCGGTTACCTGCTCCACGCGGCGCTCACCACCAAGTGGACCTTCGACCTGAAGGACGACGACATCTTCTGGTGCACTGCCGACATCGGCTGGGTCACCGGGCACAGCTACATCACCTACGGCCCGTTGGCGCTGGGCGGCACCGAGATCGTGTTCGAGGGTGTGCCGACCTATCCGGACGCTGGCCGCTTCTGGCAGATGATCCAGAAGCACAAGGTCTCCGTCTTCTACACCGCGCCGACGGCGATCCGCTCGCTGATCAAGGCCGCCGAGGGCAACGAGGCGGTGCACCCGAAGAAGTACGACCTCTCCAGCCTGCGCATCCTCGGTTCGGTGGGCGAGCCCATCAACCCGGCCGCCTGGGAGTGGTACCACCAGCACATCGGCGGCGGCCGCTGCCCGATCGTCGACACCTTCTGGCAGACCGAGACCGGCGGCCACATGATCACGCCGCTGCCGGGCGCGACGCCGCTGGTGCCGGGTTCGTGCACGCTGCCGTTCCCCGGCATCCAGGCCGCGATCGTCGATGAAACCGGCAAGGACGTGCCGAACGGGCAAGGTGGCATCCTGGTGGTGAAGCAGCCCTGGCCCAGCATGATCCGCACGATCTGGGGCGACCCGGAGCGCTTCAAGAAGAGCTATTACCCGGAAGACTTCAAGGGCAAGTACTACCTGGCCGGCGACGGCGCGATCCGCGACGAGAAGACCGGCTACTTCACCATCACCGGTCGCATCGACGACGTGCTGAACGTGTCAGGCCACCGCATGGGCACGATGGAGATCGAGTCGGCGCTGGTCTCGCACACCGAACTCGTCGCGGAAGCGGCGGTGGTCGGCCGCCCGGACGACACCACCGGCGAGGCGATCTGCGCGTTCGTGGTGCTGAAGCGCCCTCGTCCGACCGGTGAGGAAGCGAAGAAGATCGCTGCCGAACTGCGCAACTGGGTCGGCAAGGAGATCGGCCCGATCGCCAAGCCCAAGGACATCCGCTTCGGCGACAACCTGCCCAAGACCCGCTCCGGGAAGATCATGCGCCGCCTGCTGCGCTCGATCGCCAAGGGCGAGGCCATCACCCAGGACACCTCGACCCTGGAGAATCCGGCCATCCTCGAGCAGTTGGCTCAGACCAACTGACGTGCTCTGTCGGACATGAAAAAGGGCCCCGCATGCGGGGCCCTTTCTGTTTTGGCGAGGCCGCTGGCGCGGCCTGCACAGATCACTTCAGGCCGAGGATCCAGGTCACCAGTTGCTGGGCTTCGGCTTCGTTCACCTGCGGATTGGCCGGCATGGGGATCTGACCGAAGGAACCCGAGCCGCCCTTGATGACCTTGGTGGACAGTTTCGCCACGGCATCCTTGTCGCCGGCGTACTTGGCAGCCACGGCCTTGAACGACGGGCCCAGGACCTTCTGGTCGACCTGATGGCAGGCCATGCAGTTCTTCTTCTGCGCCAGATCGGCGTTGGCGAAGGCGGGTGCGGCGCTCAAGGCGCCAACGACCACACACATCATCACTTTCGGGTTCATCGAGGGTCTCCTTGCTGTGTCATGGCTGGGGTAAAGTGCCCAACGCATTGTACGTGGGCGGGGTTGACCTGCGCGCGCGGCCGGCAAGCGCCGGCAGAGGAGAAGGCGATGTGGTTCGTGGTCCTGGGCGTCGTGTTGTCCGCGTTGAAACTGCTCGACATCGGGGTGGTCGGCGTTTGGTCGTGGTGGGCCGTGCTGGCGCCGTTCGCGCTGGCCGTGATCTGGTGGACCTGGGCCGACATGTCGGGTTACACCAAGCGCAAGGAAATGGAAAAGATGGACGAGCGCAAGGTCGCTCGTCGCAACAAGAGCATGGCCGCACTGGGGATCGACCCGCGCGGCTTCGAGAAGAAGAAGGCGGCCGCCTTCAAGGCGTCCCAGGCGAAGCGGACCGACAAGATCGAAGGTCAGCGTGAGGCGCAGCGCCAGAAGGCCCGGGATTCCGTACTCAACAGCCGCTTCGACAGCCAGAGCACCAGCCGCATCGACGGCGGACCGGACACCAAGCGCTGATCACTGTTCGCGCAAGCGTCCGACCATGAACAAGGCGACCCGCGGGTCGCCTTTTCCTTGCGGTCCGGTCCCGCCGCCTACCTACTCGAAGCGGTCCAATACCGCGCCGCTGCTGGCGCTTGACGCGTTCTTCGCGAACTTGGCCAGCACGCCGCGTGTGTAGCGCGGCGCCGGTGCCTTCCAGGCGGCGCGACGCTTTGCGATCTCGGCCTCGCTCACGTTGAGGTTGAGCACCAGCGTGTGCGCATCGATGGTGATCGAGTCGCCTTCCTGCACCAGCGCGATCGTGCCGCCGGCCGCGGCCTCAGGTGCCACGTGGCCGACCACCATGCCCCAGGTGCCGCCGGAGAAGCGGCCGTCGGTGATGAGCCCCACCGATTCGCCCAGCCCTTGGCCGATCAGCGCACCGGTCGGCGCCAGCATCTCGGGCATGCCCGGGCCCCCCATCGGGCCCAGGTAGCGCAGCACCATCACGTCGCCGGCCTGGATCTGCTTGGCCATGATGGCGGCCAGCGCCGACTGCTCGTCGTCGAACACGCGCGCCGGGCCAGTGATGCTGGGATTCTTCAGGCCGGTGATCTTGGCCACGGCGCCCTCAGGCGACAGGTTGCCCTTCAGGATGGCCAGGTGGCCTTGCTCGTACATCGGCTTCGTGATCGGGCGGATCACGTCCTGGTCGGCGCGCGGCGCATCGGGGATGTCGGCCAGGTTCTCGGCCACGGTCCTTCCGGTGATGGTGATGCAGTCGCCGTGGATCAGCCCGGCGGCGAGCAGCGTCTTCATCACCTGCGGGATGCCGCCGGCGCGGTGCAGGTCGATCGCCAGGTACCTGCCGCTGGGTTTGAGGTCGCACAGCACCGGCACCTTGCGGCGCACGCGCTCGAAGTCGTCGATCGTCCACTCGACGCCGGCGGCGTGCGCGATGGCCAGGAAGTGCAGCACCGCATTGGTCGAGCCGCCGGTGGCCATGATCACCGCGACCGCGTTCTCGATGCTCTTGCGTGTGACGATGTCACGCGGCTTGAGGTCGGCCTTCACTGCCTCGACCAGCACGCGCGCCGCTTCCTTGGTGTGCGCGACGATCGGGTCCTCGACATTGGCCATCGTGGAGGCGAACGGCAGGCTCATGCCCAGGGCCTCGAAGGCCGAACTCATGGTGTTGGCGGTGTACATGCCCCCGCAGGAGCCACTGCCCGGGATCGCGCGTCGCTCGATCTGGCAGAAGTCTTCCTCGCTCATGTTGCCCGCGGTGAACTGGCCGACGGCCTCGAACACGCTGACGATGTTGAGATCCTGGCCCTTGTACTTTCCCGGCAGGATGGTGCCGCCGTAGACGTAGATCGCGGGCACGTTGGCGCGCAGCATGCCCATCATGCCGCCCGGCATGTTCTTGTCGCAGCCGCCGACCACCAGCACGCCGTCCATCCACTGGCCGCCGACGCAGGTTTCCACGCAGTCGGCGATGACCTCGCGCGAGACCAGCGAGTACTTCATGCCCTCGGTGCCCATCGCCATGCCGTCGCTGATGGTGGGGGTGCCGAAGATCTGTGCATTGCCGCCGGCCGCCTCGATGCCCTCGACCGCGGCGTCGGCCAGCTTCTGCAGGCCCGAGTTGCAGGGCGTGATGGTCGAGTGGCCGTTCGCCACGCCGATCATCGGCTTCTTGAAGTCGGCCTCCTGGTAGCCCATCGCGTAGTACATCGAGCGGTTGGGTGCGCGGGCCACGCCTTCGGTGATGTTCTTCGAACGGCGGTTGATGCTCATGATGGCGGGCTCCTGGGCTGGCGGTTGGTAGGCGTGCGGCGCGAGTATCGGCCTAGGCCTCTGTCTTCGTCCAATATATGTTGGCGGCTCGATTGATATGCTTGGTGAATGACCAACGACCTGATCGACGTGCGCGTCTGGCGGCAGTTCCTCGCCGTGGCGGAACTGCTGCACTTCGGCCGTGCCGCGCAGCGACTGCACATGACGCAGCCGCCGCTGACGATGGCGATCCAGCAACTGGAGCGGCGCCTGGGGCAGCCGCTGTTCGTGCGCAACCGCCGCACGGTGACGCTTGCGCCCGCCGGGGCCGCGCTGCTGCAACCGGTGCGTCAGTGGCTGGCGCAGGGGGAGGCCTTGTCGGTGCTGGCGCGTGCGGTGGGCGAGGGCGATGTCGGGCGGCTGCGCCTGGGCTTCGTGTCGACGCTGGGGTTCGGCCCCTTGCCGGACTGGCTGCGTGGCTTCCGGGAGCGCCACCCGCGCATCGAGGTCGAGTTGCGTGAGGTCACGACCGACGTGCAACGCCACGCCTTCGCGCGGTCCGAACTGGATGCCGGCTTCATGCTGCACGCCAGCGGCATGGACCCGGGGGTGGAGAGCGCGGGGCTGGATGCCCTGCGCGTGCTCGAGGAGCCGCTGGTGCTGGCGCTCCCCGAGGCGCATCCGCTGGCCCGGGCCACGCGCCTGTCCCTCCCGGTCCTGATGGCGCAGCCGTTGGTGATCTTTCCCCGGCCGATCGCGCCCTCGCTGTTCGATGCGGTCCTGGCTTACTACCACCGCCACGGCGCGGTGCCGACGATCGCGCAGGAGGCGATTCAGATGCAGACGATCGTCAACCTGGTGTCGGCCGGGCTGGGCGTGGCCTGGGTGCCCGAGGTGGTGACCCGCATGCAGCGCCGCGGGGTGGTCTACCGTGCCCTGCCGCCGTCGCTGGCCGTCGGCGCGCCACGCTGCGAGACGAGCCTGGTGTGGCGCCGCGAACCGCCGGCGGTGGTGGCGCGCTTCGTCGACTTCGTGCGCGCCGCGCCGTCGCCAGGCGGTTGAGGTCGCGGGGCGCTGCGTTATCGTGCCGGCCTGTCCAGATGCCTGCGGCCCCCGGCGGCCGCAACCGACACGCCCATGCTGATCCATCCGCAGTTCGACCCCGTGGCCCTGGAACTCGGGCCGCTGGCGATCCACTGGTACGGTCTGACCTACCTGGTGGCCTTCGGCCTGTTCCTGTGGCTCGCGTCGCTCCGGGTGCAGCATTCGCCGTTCAGGGAGACCGGCTGGACGCGACGCGATGTCGAGGACCTGCTGTTCTATGGCGTGCTGGGCGTGATCATCGGTGGGCGGCTCGGCTATGTACTGTTCTACAAGCCCGGCTACTACGCGGCGCATCCACTGGAGGTGTTCGAGGTCTGGAAGGGCGGCATGGCCTTCCACGGTGGCCTGCTCGGCGTGATCGGCGCGATGGCGCTGTTCGCCCGCACCCGCGGGCGACGCTGGCTCGAGGTGACCGACCTCATTGCGCCCTGCGTGCCGACCGGTCTGGCCAGCGGACGCATCGGCAATTTCATCAACGGCGAGCTGTGGGGCCGGGCGGCCGATCCATCCTTGCCGTGGGCGATGGTCTATCCGCAGTCGGGCAGCGAGATCCCTCGTCATCCGTCGCCGCTGTACCAGTTCGCGCTCGAAGGGCTGCTGCTGTTCGTCGTGCTGTGGCTCTATGCGCGCAAGCCGCGTGCGACCGGGCAGGTCTCGGGCGCCTTCCTGGTGGGCTATGGCGTGCTGCGCTTCATCGCCGAATACTTCCGTGAGCCGGACGGCTTCCTGGGCCTGCTGGCGCTGGGCATGAGCATGGGACAGTGGCTGTGCGTGCCGATGGTGGCGGCCGGCGTGGCGCTCTGGGTGTGGGCCGGCCGACGGGCCTGACCGTCGCACTTGGAGGGTGCGCACTCTTTGTGTGCGATTGACCCAGAAAAACCGCCCGACCTCGCGGTCGGGCGGGATAAAAGGGACTAGCCCTGCTGAGGAGACAGCGACTGCGCGGCTCAGGCGCCAGTCACTGCATCTTCAGCAACTGGTATGCCAGGTGTGTGGCAGAACAGCCTGGCTCACGCGGCCTCGCGTTCGACGTGACCGTGACGCGTGTACAGGAAGTCGAGCACTTCCTTGCGGTAGTGCACATAAGCGGGATCTTCGGCGAGTTCCACCCGCAGGCGCGGGCGCGCCAGGTCCACCGTCAGGATCTCGCCGATGGTGGCGGCCGGGCCGTTGGTCATCATCACCACGCGATCGCTGAGCAGTACCGCCTCGTCGACGTCGTGGGTCACCATCACGACGGTGCTGCGGGTGCGTGCCACGATCTTCAGCAACTCGTCCTGCAGGTGGGCGCGGGTGAGGGCATCGAGCGCGCCGAACGGTTCGTCCATCAGCAGCACCTTGGGCTCCATCGCCAGCGCACGGGCGATGCCGACGCGCTGCTTCATGCCACCGGAGATCTCGTGGGGGCGCTTCGCGATCGCGTGCGACATGCCCACCAGCGCGAGCGCCGCTTGAGTGCGTTCCTTGAGCTGTTCCTTCGACTCGCTCGCGCCGAACACGCGCTCCACGCCGAGGTGCACGTTCTCGTAGCAGGTCAGCCACGGTAGCAGCGAGTGGTTCTGGAACACCACCGCACGCTCCGGGCCCGGTGCCGCGATCTCGCGGTTGTCGCACAGCAGCACGCCACTGCTGGGCGTCAGCAGGCCGGCGATCAGGTTGAGCAGGGTCGACTTGCCGCAGCCCGAATGGCCGATCAGCGTGATGAACTCGCCGCGCTCGATCTGCAGGTTGATCTCGCGCAGCGCATGGAAGCGGCCCTTGCGCGTGGTGAACACCATCTCGGCGTTCTGCACTTCGATGAAGCTGGTCATGGGAGTCTCCTCAATCGTCGAAGCTGAAGCGGCGTGCGATCAGCATCAGCGCCTGCTCGAGCAGCAGACCGACGATGCCGATGACGAAGATCGCGATCAGGATATGGGCCACGTTCAGGTTGTTCCACTCGTCCCAGACCCAGAAGCCGATGCCGACGCCGCCGGTCAGCATCTCGGCAGCCACGATCACCAGCCAGGCCGTTCCGACCGACAGGCGAACGCCGGTCAGCATGTAGGGCAGCACGGCGGGGAACAAGATGCGCGTCATCACCTTCCACTCGCTGAGGTTCAGCACTCGTGCCACGTTCAGGTAGTCCTGCGGCACGCGCTGCACGCCGACGGCGGTGTTGATGATCATCGGCCAGATCGAGCAGATGAAGATCGTCCAGATGGCCGCCGGATTGGCGGCCTTGAACACCAGCAGCCCGATCGGCAACCACGCCAGTGGCGACACCGGTCGCAGCAGGCTGATCAGCGGCGAGATCATGTGGTTGACGAAGCTGAAGCGCCCGAGCACGAAGCCGGCCGGAATGCCCACCAGCGCGGCAAGCCCGAAGCCCAGCGCAACGCGTTCGAGCGAGAACAGTACGTTCCAGCCGATGCCCTGGTCGTTCGGGCCGTTGTCGTAGAACGGATCGCTGAACAGCTTCGCGAACTCGGCCCAGGTGGCCGCAGGCGTCGGGAAGGCGCCGCCGTTCATCGTGAGCAGCGCCCAGATGCCGATCAGCAGGCCGGCGCCGAAGATGGGCGGCAGCACGCGCAATGCGAGCCCGCGCCAGTCGAAGGGCTCGGCCGGAAGGCGGGCCGCTGGCTTGGCCGACGGCAGGTTGGCTACAGACGCCGCCAATGCGGGCTTGCTGACACTCACCGCGGCGGGCGTACCGGCGAGGCCGGCACCCGAGGGATCGTGAAACACGGCACTGACCATGGGGTTCTCCTTGCTTTAAGCCTTGATCTTGAATCCGTCGGCATAGGCCTTCGGGTTCTTGCCGTCCCAGACCACGCCGTCGATCAGCTTGCTGCTGCGCATCGAATCCTTCGGCACATTGATCTTCATGGCGCTCGCCACGTCCTTGTAGAGCGCGATCTGGTTGACCTGCTGCGCCACGGCCAGGTAGTCCGGGTGTTCCTTCAGCAGGCCCCAGCGCTTGTGCTGCGTGAGGAACCACATGCCGTCGCTCAGGTAGGGGAAATTGACGGCCCCGTCGTTGAAGAACTTCATGTGATTGGGATCGTCCCAGGTCTTGCCGAGACCGTTCTGGTAGCGACCGAGAATGCGCTGGTTGATGGCATCCACCGAAGTGTTGATGTACGCCTTCTGCGCAACCGTCTCGGCCATCTTCATCTTGTTCTGCAGGCCGGCGTCGATCCACTGGCTGGCTTCCAGCACGGCCATCATCACTGCGCGCGTGGTGTTCGGGTTCTTCTTGACGAAGTCGTTGGTCGTTCCCAGCACCTTCTCGGGATGGTCCTTCCAGATGTCCTGCGTGGTGTTGGCCGTGATGCCGATGCCGTCCATGATGGCGCGGTGGTTCCAGGGTTCGCCCACGCAGAAGCCATCCATGTTGCCCACGCGCATGTTGGCCACCATCTGCGGTGGCGGCACCGTGATGAGCTTCGCGCCGGACAGGGGGTTGATGCCGGCGGCCGCCAGCCAGTAGTGCATCCACATCGCGTGCGTGCCCGTCGGGAAGGTCCCGGCGAAGGTGTACTCCCGCTTCTCCGTCGCCATCAGCTTGGACAATGAAGGCCCGTCGACGGCGCCCTTGTCCGCAAGCGCTTTCGACAGCGTGATCGCCTGACCGTTGTTGTTGAGCGCCATCAGCACGGCCATGTCCTTCTTGGGGCCGCCGGTACCGAGGTGCACGCCGTAGATCAGCCCGTAGAGGACGTGCGCCATGTCGAGCTCGCCGTTGACCAGCTTGTCGCGCACGCCGGCCCAGGACGCTTCCTTGGTGGGCACGATCTTCACGCCGTACTTCTTGTCGAAGCCGAGCACCGAGGCCATCACCACGGAGGCGCAGTCGGTCAGCGGGATGAAGCCGATCCGCACCTCGTCCTTCTCGGGCTTGTCGGAGCCGGCGGCCCAGACGGCGGATTGCAATCCAGGCACGGCGCCGACGGCGGTGGCGGCTGCAGCGGCCTTCAGCATGGTGCGGCGGCCCAGCAGGGCGCGGTTGGCGATGTCGTTCGGCATGGCATTCGGACTCCAGAAATCAGGCTCAAATGAAAAACGGCGCCATCACGACCACACAGCCCTGGAGCGGTGCGGGGTGAGACGCCGTCGTCTGCTGCGGTGTGGCCGAGCGTGGCCGCACCGGAAAGGGGATCGCCGTTGATCCTTGGGTGCACTGCAGCAAACCTCGTGCCAGAGCGGGAAAATCGAGCGCCTCAGCCCAGCATGTCGGCCACGTCGATCAGGCGTTGCGCGACCTCCGCGACCCGCAGGCCGCGGTCCATCGCTGTCTTGCGCAACCGGGCGTAGGCCTCGTCCTCGCTGAGTTGCTGGCGGCTCATCAACAAGCCTTTGGCGCGGTCGATCAGCTTGCGGTCGCTGAGCTGCGTGCGCGCGTCGGCGAGTTCGCGGCGCAGGGCTTCCTCGTGCTGAAAGCGTGCGAGCGCGACGTCGAGCACCGGTTTGATGCGCTCGGGCGCCAGGCCGGCGACGACATAGGCCGTCACGCCGGCGGCGATGGCCGCGCCGACGTGGCTGGTGTCGGCGTCGTCGGTGAACAGCACGATGGGCCGGCGTTCGTCGCGCGTGGACATCACGACGTGCTCGAGCGTGTCGCGCGCCTGGCTTTGCGCGTCGACAACGATCATGTCAGGCTGGATCTGCGCGATGCGCTCGGGCAGGAAGGCATCGATCGGCAATACCGCGACGATGTTGTAGCCGTTGGCCAGCAGGCCGATGCGCAGGCTGCGCGAGCGTTCCGCCTCGACGAGTGCGTCGTCGTCGTCCGCGGCCGGGGTGAGCGATTCCGGTGCGACGATGACGATGCGCAGCGCCTGGAGAGAGGTCATGTTGGCTGCGCTGCAAGGAGCGCGCCAACGGCCACCACGCCGACGCCGGAAATGACAAGGCCCGCTCGAGGCGGGCCTTGTCACGGAGTCGGTACCGTGAGTCTAGATCGGGCTCTGTGTCGCGAAGGCGCGGCGCCACAACGCCATCGGCAGCAGCTTGCCGAGCGCGGTGGGCGGTGCGGCGTGCGGACGTTCGTCGAGCAGTTCGCGCTCCGACAGCGTGTCGAGAAACTGCATCACCGCCGAACGTGCCAGGCCGCTCTCGGCCATCAGCTGGCGCACGGTCACGTGGCGGTGGGACATCTGGTGCAGCATGCGCCGGTAGGCCGTGCGATGGAATCCTGCCGGCAGGTCGGGCCAAGCGGAAAGCTTGTACTGTTTCATGGGGCGATCTACCGGGAGCGCGGCCTCACGCCGCTGTGAACGCAGGTTAACCAGCGCGCCCGGACTGCGATAGGTCGACAGTCCCGAATATCGTGTTTTCCGTCACACCCGCCATGTGACCAAAGGAAACGAATGGCATGGTTTTGTGGCAGGGCCGGTGCTCGAGGTCACCGGAATCGCCTCACTACACTCCTGCGATGCTGATTCTCGGCTTCGAATCTTCCTGCGACGAAACCGGCGTGGCGCTGGTGGCGGCCGACCATGGCGAGCGCCCGCGACTGCTTGCCCACGCCTTGCACAGCCAGGTCGCCATGCACGAGGCCTACGGCGGTGTCGTGCCCGAACTCGCCTCGCGCGATCACATCCGTCGGGCCTTGCCGCTGACGCGACAGGTGCTTGCCGAGGCGGGCCGGGCGTTGGCCGATGTCGACGTGGTGGCCTACACGCGCGGTCCCGGGCTGGCTGGCGCGCTGCTGGTCGGCAGCGCGGTGGCCTGCGCGCTCGCCGCGGCGCTGGACCGGCCGGTGCTGGGCATCCATCATTTGGAGGGTCATCTGCTGTCGCCCTTCCTGTCGGTCGATCCGCCGCAGTTCCCGTTCGTGGCGCTGCTGGTCTCGGGCGGGCACACGCAGCTGATGCGGGTCGACGGTGTGGGCGATTACGCGTTGCTTGGCGAAACGATCGACGACGCGGCCGGCGAGGCCTTCGACAAGTCGGCCAAGTTGCTCGGCCTGGGCTACCCCGGCGGACCTGCGCTTGCCCGCCTTGCGGAGTTCGGTGACCCGACCGCCTATGCGCTGCCGCGGCCGTTGCTGCACCGGGATACGCTCGATTTTTCCTTCGCCGGACTCAAGACCGCGGTACGCACCCAGGTTCTGAAGCTCGGTGAGGGCGTCTGCGAGCAGCCGCGTGCCGACCTCGCGGCTGCCACGCAGGCCGCGATCGTGGAGGTGCTGGTGAAGAAGTCGCTCGCCGCGCTGCGGGCCACCAGGCTGCAGCGGCTGGTGGTGGCCGGTGGTGTGGGGGCGAATCGCAGCCTGCGGTCGCAGCTCGATGCCGCTTGCGCGAAGCGCGGCGTGCGTGTGCACTATCCGGAGGTGTCGCTGTGCACCGACAACGGCGCGATGATCGCGCTGGCCGCGGCCATGCGGCTGCAGGCCGGCCGCGCGACCGCACGACGCGACCACGCGTTCGACGTGCAGCCGCGCTGGCCGCTCGCCGCGCTGGACGTCGGGGTGCCCTGAGCGAGGCCCCGACGTTCGGTTCGCCGCCGGATCAGCCGACGGCGAGCTGCGTGGCCGGCTTGAGCTTCTTGGTCAGTGTCAGGCTCAGCACGCCGTTTTCCAGGCGAGCCTGGGAAGCGGACTCGTCCACCTCGACCGGCAACGTGAAGCTTCGGGCGTAGGCAGTGCGGCTGCGTTCGCGCACCAGCAACTGTTCGCCTTCGGCGGCCGGCGCGTCGGCGGGCGACGAAGCCTCGATGCTGATGCGCTTGCCGTCGATCGTAACCTTGACGTCTTCCTTCGCGACGCCGGGCATGTCGAGCTGCACGCTGTAGGTCTGCTCGGTCTCGCGCAGATCCAGTGCAGGCTGGCGGGTGGCGGGCTCGGAAGCGGCAGCGGCGAAGACCCGTTCGACGCTGCCGTCGAACAGGCGGTCGAAGGCGCGGCCCAGGTTGCGGGCGTGGCCGTTGTAGGCGTGGCGGTGGGTGCGGGTGATGGGCATGACGAACATGGCGTTCTCCTAGAATCAGGTGGAAGGCAGCGAACGGCTGCCCATGCCGCCGAATTGAGAGCGGCATTTTTGTTTTCAAGGCCGTTGTATTTCGAGGCGCCGCCCTCACGCGGAGCGGCCTTTTTCGGGGGATCCCAGCGATGCGCGAGCTCATCCGGCAGCTGCCCGGCTCCAAGATCCGCGAGGTGGCCAATGCCGGGTTGGACCGCAGCGACGTGCTGGCGTTCTGGTTCGGCGAGGGCGACGAAGTGACGCCCGGTTTCGTGCGCGACGCGGCCGTCGCGTCGCTGAAGCAGGGCGAAACCTTCTACTCGCACAACCTGGGTCTGCATGAACTGCGCGAAGCGCTGGCCGGCTATGTCGGTGCGCTCCACCGGCCGCTCGGGCCGGAGCGGATCGCCGTCACTTCCTCGGGCGTGAACGCGCTGATGATCGCGATGCAGGTCCTGGTCGGGGCCGGCGACGAGGTCGTGGCGGTCGTGCCGGTCTGGCCCAACCTGACTGCGCAGCCGGTCATTCTGGGCGCGCAGGTGACTCGCGTGCCGCTGCGGCCGCAGTCCGGCGCCTGGCGGCTGGATCTGGACGAACTGCTGGCGGCGGTCACGCCACGTACCCGCGTGCTGCTGGTGAATGCGCCGAACAACCCCACCGGTTGGACGCTGAGCCGGGACGAGCAGGCGGCGATCCTGGCGCACTGTCGTCGCACCGGCACCTGGATCGTTGCCGATGAGGTTTACGAGCGGCTCTACTTCGGGGGCGGCGCGAGGGCCGGGGGGCCGCCGGCGGCGCCGTCCTTCCTCGACGTCGCCGACGCCGACGACCGCTTGCTGGTGGCGCACAGCTTTTCCAAGAGCTTCCTGATGACCGGTTGGCGGCTCGGCTGGCTGGTGCTGCCACCGGCCTTGCTGGACGCAGTGGGCAAGCTGATCGAGTTCAACACCTCGTGCGCGCCGGTCTTCGTGCAACGGGCCGGACTGGTGGCGGTGGAGGGGGCGGCGGCAACGCTGCCGAGCCTGGTCGGACACCTGCGAACCTGTCGCGACACCTTGCTGCCGGCGCTGCAGGCGCTACCCGGCTTGGAGGTGGCGGTGCCCGAGGGCGGCATGTACGCCTTCTTCCGCGTGGTGGGCGAGACGGACTCGCTGGCGTTCGCGAAGCGCCTCGTGGCCGAGGCTGGCCTGGGCCTTGCACCGGGCGCGGCCTTCGGGCCGGAGGCCGAAGGCTGGCTGCGCTGGTGCTTCGCGTCGCGCGACCCGGGCCGCCTGACGCAAGGGGTCGAACGCCTGCGGCAGGGACTGCGGCTATAATTTCCAAGTTTCGCGGCCCGCGGCTGCGTAACGTCAGCACGGCATGGGTCGGTTTCACCCGTGACCGCAAGTGGAAATCCGAAACCGTGGCACGCCGTTCCTGCGAGCGTCAGCGGTTTCATCGCAACCAGGAAACAGACATGGCAGTTGCCGACCTCAACATCTCCGAAATCGTCAAGTCGAACGCGCGCGGTGCTTCCGACACAGGATCGCCCGAAGTGCAAGTGGCCATCCTGACCGCTCGCATCAATGACCTGACCCCCCACTTCAAGACCCACGCCAAGGACCATCATGGTCGTCGCGGCCTGCTGAAGATGGTGAGCCGCCGCCGCAAGCTGCTCGACTACCTGAAGGGCAAGGACGCCGACCGCTATACCGCGCTGATCCAGAAGCTGGGCCTGCGCAAGTAAGCCGAATCGCATGACGAAGAGCCTGTCTGGCACCCCCAGCGCAGGCTCTTCGTGTTTTGGAGCAAGCCGCACGCGAGCGTCGATGTGTCATTCCAACGCGATTGCCGTTGCAGACGCGCTGGAATGGCATCCCGCTCGAGCGCTGAGCTCCCGGTGACAGGCGCCACCGATCGCGCCCCGAGTCGCCCCGGCGTACCGCGCCGGGCATCCAATTGGAGACAAGCATGAGCCTGTTCAACAAGATCACCAAGACCTTCCAATGGGGTCAGCACACCGTCACGCTGGAAACCGGTGAGATCGCCCGTCAGTCGGGGGGTGCGGTCATCGTCGACATGGACGGCACCGTGGTGCTGGCCACGGTCGTGGCCGCCAAGAACCCGAAGCCGGGCCAGGACTTCTTTCCGCTGACCGTCGACTACATCGAGAAGACCTATGCCGCCGGCAAGATCCCCGGCAGCTTCTTCAAGCGTGAAGGCCGCCCGAGCGAACTGGAAACGCTGACCAGCCGCCTGATCGACCGTCCGCTGCGCCCGCTGTTCCCGGAAGGCTTCTACAACGAGGTGCAGGTCGTCGTGCACGTGCTGTCGCTGAACCCCGAGGCGTCGGCCGACATCGCCGCGCTGATCGGCTCCAGCGCCGCGCTGGCGATCAGCGGCATCCCGTTCAACGGCCCGATCGGCGCGGCGCGCGTGGGCTACATCAACGGCGAGTACGTGCTCAACCCGGGCCCGACGCAGCTGGCCGATTCCAAGCTCGACCTGATCGTCGCCGGCACCGAGGCGGCCGTGCTGATGGTGGAGTCCGAGGCCGACCAGCTGCCCGAAGACATCATGCTCGGCGGCGTGGTATTCGGTCACGAGCAGGGCAACATCGCCGTGCGCGTGATCAACGAGCTGGTGCGCGAGGCCGGCAAGCCCGAGTGGCAGTGGACCCCGCCCGCCAAGGACGAGGACTTCATCGCCAAGGTCAATGGCCTGGGCGAAGCCAAGTTGCGCGCGGCCTACCAGATCCGTTCCAAGCAGGATCGCACGCAGGCCACCCGCGCGGCCTACGCCGAGGTGCTGGCCGCACTGGCCGCCGAAGGCGCGGCGGTCGACAAGGTCAAGGTCGAGAACCTGCTGTTCGACATCGAAGCCAAGATCGTGCGCAGCCAGATCCTGGCCGGCGAGCCGCGCATCGACGGCCGCGACACCCGCACGGTGCGTCCGATCGAGATCCGCTCCAGCGTGCTGCCGCGCACCCACGGCTCGGCGCTGTTTACGCGCGGCGAGACCCAGGCGCTGGTCATCACGACGCTGGGCACCGAACGCGACACGCAGCGCATCGACGCGCTGGCCGGCGAGTTCGAGGACCGCTTCATGTTCCACTACAACATGCCTCCTTTCGCCACCGGCGAGACGGGCCGCGTGGGCTCGCCCAAGCGCCGCGAGATCGGCCACGGCCGCCTCGCCAAGCGCGCGCTGATCCCGGTGCTGCCGAAGAAGGACGAGTTCGCCTACGCGATCCGCGTCGTCTCGGAGATCACCGAATCGAATGGCTCCTCGTCGATGGCCTCGGTCTGCGGCGGCTGCCTGTCGATGATGGACGCGGGCGTGCCGCTGAAGGCCCACGTGGCTGGCATCGCGATGGGCCTGATCAAGGACGGCAACCGCTTCGCGGTGCTGACCGACATCCTGGGCGACGAGGATCACCTCGGCGACATGGACTTCAAGGTGGCCGGCACGACCACCGGCGTGACCGCGCTGCAGATGGACATCAAGATCCAGGGCATCACCAAGGAGATCATGCAGGTGGCGCTGGCGCAGGCCAAGGAAGCGCGTCTGCACATCCTCGGCAAGATGGTCGAGGCGCTCGGCGGTGCGAAGGAAGAGCTGTCGGTGTTCGCGCCGCGCCTCTACGTGATGAAGATCAACCCCGAGAAGATCCGCGACGTGATCGGCAAGGGCGGCGCCACCATCCGCGCGCTGACCGAGGAGACCGGCACGCAGATCAACATCGAGGAAGACGGCACCATCACCATTGCGTCGACCGACGGCGACAAGGCCCAGGCGGCCATGAAGCGCATCGAGGAGATCACGGCCGAGGCCGAGATCGGCAAGGTCTACGAGGGCCCGGTCACGAAGATCCTGGACTTCGGCGCGCTGGTCAACATCCTGCCCGGCAAGGACGGGCTGCTGCACATCAGCCAGATTGCCCACCAACGCGTGGAGAAGGTCACCGACTTCCTGACCGAAGGCCAGATCGTCAAGGTCAAGGTCCTGGAGACCGACGAGAAGGGGCGCATCAAGCTGTCGCTGAAGGCGCTGCTCGAGCGGCCCGAGGGCTATGTCGAGGAAGAGCGCCCGCGCCGTGAATACGGTGACCGGGGCGATCGCGGTGACCGCGGCCGTGACCGGGGCGACCGCCCGCCGCGTCGCGAGCGTGGCGACGCGCCGCAGGCCGCGCCCGAGTCCGACGTGCCCTCGCCGCAAGCGGAGTGAGGCAGAGGATGGACGCGTCGTCGCCGGCTCGGCGCCGCTGACGACGCAGACACGCACGACGCATGCAAGCGATCGAAATCTCCCAGCCCGGCGGGCCCGAGGTGCTGCGTCTCGTCGAGCGGCCCGAGCCGGAGCCAGGGCCGGGGGAACTGCTCATCGACGTCGCCGCGGCCGGAGTCAATCGGCCTGATGTGCTGCAGCGCGCCGGGGCCTACCCGCCGCCGCCCGGCGCGTCCGACCTGCCGGGGCTGGAGGTGGCGGGGCGCATCGTCGGCGGCGACGCGGGTGCGCTGGCTGCGGCAGGCTTCCGGCTCGGCGACCGCGTCTGCGCGCTCACCCACGGCGGTGGCTATGCGCAGCGCTGCGTGGCGCCGGTCGGCCAGTGCCTGCCGGTGCCGGCCGGCTGGAGCGACATCGAGGCGGCCAGCCTGCCGGAGACGTTGTTCACGGTCTGGATCAACGTCTTCGAGCGGGCCCGACTCCAGCCCGGCGAGACGCTGCTGGTGCAGGGCGGCGCCAGTGGCATCGGCGTGACGGCGATCCAACTGGCCAAGGCCTTCGGTTGCAGAGTGTTCGTGACGGTCGGCGACGACGCGCGGGCGCAGGCCTGCCGCGCCATCGGCGCCGACGAGGCGATCAACTACCGGACCCGGGATTTTGTTGCCGAAGTCGAGCGCCTGACCGGAGGCCGGGGGGTCGATGTGATCCTCGACATGGTGGCCGGCAGCTACGTGGCCCGTGAACTCCGGTGTCTGGCCGACGACGGACGGCTGTCCATCATTGCGGTGCAGGGCGGCACGAAGGCCGAGTTCGACGCCGGCGCGCTGCTGCGCCGCCGGCTCACCATCACCGGCTCCACGCTGCGTCCACGCACCACCGAGTACAAGGCGGCCGTCGGTGCCGCGCTGCGCGCCCGGGTCTGGCCGCTGATCGAGGCCGGGCGTTTCAAGCCCATGATCCACAAGACGTTTCCCGCCGCGCAGGCTGCGCAGGCTCATGAGCTGATGGAGTCCGGTCAGCACGTGGGCAAGCTCGTCTTGACCTGGTGACAAGGAGAAGCCAATGAGTGACATCCGCCGCAAACTGGTGGTCGGCAACTGGAAGATGCACGGCACCCACGCCACGAACGAGGCCCTGCTCGAAGGGCTGAAGTCGGCCGGCCCCTTGCCCTGCGAGGCCGCGGTGTGCGCACCGTTTCCCTATCTGGCGCAGGCGGCGGAGCGGCTGGCCCGCAGTGCGATCGCCTGGGGTGCGCAGGACTGCTCGGTGCACGAGCAGGGCGCCTACACCGGCGAGGTCTCGGTGGCGATGCTGGCCGACTTCGGCTGCCGCTACGTGATCGTCGGGCACTCGGAGCGGCGTGCCCTGCACGCCGAAAGCGATCAGCTGGTGGCCGACAAGGCCCAGGCGGCGCTGGCCAGGGGTGTGACGCCGATCGTCTGCGTCGGCGAGACACTCGCGCAGCGCGATGCAGGCGAGACGGAAGACGTTGTCAAGCGGCAGCTCTCGGCCGTGATCCATACGCTTGCGCACTGCGTTGGCGAGATGGTGGTGGCCTATGAGCCGGTGTGGGCCATCGGCACGGGCCGCACAGCCAGCCCGGAGCAAGCGCAGGCGGTCCATGCGCTGCTGCGGGCTCAGCTTGCTGCGGCCACGCCGCGCGCTGCGCAGATGAAGTTGCTCTACGGCGGCAGCGTCAAGCCCGACAACGCCGCGACGCTGTTCGCTCAGGTCGACATCGACGGCGGCCTGATCGGCGGCGCGTCGCTGAAAGCCGCTGATTTCATCGCGATCTGTCGTGCCGCGAGCACGCGCTGAACGCCGCTAGTTCTTGAATCCTGGAGTCGATTTATGCAGATGCTGTTGACGGTGATGGTGGTGGTGCAGATGCTTTCCGCGCTGGTGATGATCGGCCTGGTGCTGATCCAGCACGGCAAAGGCGCCGACATGGGCGCGTCGTTCGGCAGCGGCGCCTCGGGCAGTCTGTTCGGTGCCTCGGGCAGCGCGAACTTCCTGTCGCGCTCCACGGGTGTGTGTGCGGCGATCTTCTTCGCCTGCACGCTGGCGCTCGCCTATTTCGGCAACCTGCGTGCGAGCACCGGCGGTGGCGAGTCCATCCTGGAGCGCGCGGTTCCTGCATCGACGGCGGCGAGCGCGGCGCCAGCCTCCCAGATCCCCGGTGCGGCATCGGCTGTCGCGCCGGTCGTCGTGCCGCAAGCGCCTGCAGTCGAAGCCTCGGGGGCCGCTCAGATCCCTGCGAAGTGACAGCCAGGCGATAGCTTTCCCGACCCGCGTGGCACGGCAGCGCAAGTCGCTGTTGTCATGCTGCGAATGGCGCAAAGTCGTACCAGTTTGACGATAGAATCAATGGCTGTCCGGTGAGCAATTCCTCATGCAATCCGGGCGGTGAATTCCGCGGTGCACGTGGCTGCGGAGCGAGTGAAGGCCGTCGTGGTGAAATTGGTAGACACGCTATCTTGAGGGGGTAGTGGCGAAAGCTGTGCGAGTTCGAGTCTCGCCGACGGCACCAAGAACAAGAAACGTTCGTTTCGGGCTGGAGCAGCATCCGGCGCAGCCCAAAGCGCCCTGACAGCAATGCACAGGGGACCGGGCGCGCTGAGCGTGTGGAGGGGTCTGGCAACAGGCCGCGTCACTGCAGCGCGCTTTGTTTTTGCCGGATGAGCGCAGCCAATCGATCGACGTACCGAGCCACGCACCACGATGAACCTCGAGTCCTACCTGCCGGTGATCCTGTTCATCCTCGTGGGCGCTGCGGTCGGCATCGCGCCGCAGTTGATCGGTTTCATCTTCGGCCCGCACCGGCCCGACGCGGACAAGAACTCTCCGTACGAGTGCGGCTTCGAGGCCTTCGAGGACGCGCGGATGAAGTTCGATGTGCGCTACTACCTCGTCGCCATCCTATTCATCCTGTTCGACCTGGAGATCGCCTTCCTGTTCCCCTGGGCCGTTGCGCTCAAGGAGATCGGCGCGCCGGGCTTCTGGGCCATGATGGTTTTCTTGGGCATCCTGGTCGTCGGCTTTGCCTACGAATGGAAAAAAGGCGCTTTGGATTGGGAATGACCGCAATGACCAGGAGCTTCTGAGATGGGCATCGAAGGCGTTCTCAAGGAGGGGTTCATCACCACCTCCGCCGACAAGTTGATCAACTGGTCGAAGACCGGTTCGCTGTGGCCCATGACCTTCGGTCTGGCGTGCTGCGCGGTCGAGATGATGCACGCGGGCGCGGCCCGCTACGACATCGACCGCTTCGGCATGCTGTTCCGCCCCAGCCCGCGCCAGAGCGACCTGATGATCGTCGCCGGCACGCTGTGCAACAAGATGGCGCCGGCCCTGCGCAGGGTCTACGACCAGATGGCCGAGCCGCGCTGGGTGCTGAGCATGGGCTCGTGCGCGAACGGCGGCGGTTACTACCACTACAGCTATTCGGTCGTGCGCGGCTGCGACCGCATCGTGCCGGTCGATGTCTACGTGCCGGGCTGTCCGCCAACGGCCGAGGCGCTGCTCTACGGCATCCTGCAGCTGCAGGCCAAGATCCGGCGCGAAAACACCATCGCCCGCTGAGCCGGACGCTGCTGCCCCTCCATGGACCACAAAATCGACCTCCTGCAGCCGGCCCTCGAAGCCGCACTGGCCGGCAAGATCCAGGCGCTGGTGCGCGATCGCGGCGAACTGACACTGACGGTGACGGCCGCCGACTATCTGGCCGTGTGCACGACGCTGCGCGATCATGCCGAGCTGAAGCTCGAGCAGCTGATCGACCTGTGCGGTCTCGACTACTCGTCCTACAAGGACGGCGCGGGCTCGCCCTACACCGAAGGCCCGCGCTACTGCGTCGTGCTGCACCTGCTGTCGGTCAGCAAGAACTGGCGCCTGCGGCTCAAGGTGTTCTGCGCCGACGACGGGTTGCCCGTCGTGCCGTCAGTCAACGAGATCTGGGCTGCCGCAAACTGGTTCGAGCGCGAGGCCTTCGATCTCTACGGCATCGTGTTCGAGGGCCATGCTGACCTGCGCCGCATTCTCACCGACTACGGCTTCATCGGTCATCCGTTCCGCAAGGATTTCCCGACCACCGGGCACGTGGAGATGCGCTACGACGCCGAGCAGCGTCGCGTGATCTACCAGCCTGTCACGATCGAGCCGCGCGAGATCACGCCGCGCATCATCCGCGAGGACAACTACGGCGGTCTGCACTGACGCGCTGCGAGAACCCGAGTCCCTCATGGCCGAGATCAAGAACTACACCCTCAATTTCGGGCCGCAGCATCCGGCGGCCCACGGCGTCCTGCGCCTGATCCTCGAGCTCGACGGCGAGGTGATCCAGCGCGCAGATCCGCACATCGGCCTGCTGCACCGCGCGACCGAGAAGCTCGCGGAGAGCAAGACCTACATCCAGTCGCTGCCCTACATGGACCGTCTCGACTACGTGTCCATGATGTGCAACGAGCACGCCTACTGCCTGGCGATCGAGAAGCTGCTCGGCGTCGATGTGCCGGTCCGTGCCCAGTACATCCGCGTGATGTTCTCCGAGATCACGCGCATCCTGAACCACCTGCTGTGGATCGGCGCTCACGGTCTCGACTGCGGTGCGATGAACATCCTCATCTACGCCTTCCGCGAGCGCGAGGACCTGTTCGACATGTACGAGGCGGTGTCGGGTGCGCGCATGCACGCGGCCTACTTCCGTCCGGGCGGCGTGTACCGCGACCTGCCGGACACCATGCCGCAATACCGGGTCTCGAAGATCCGCAACGCCAAGGCACTGGCGAAGATGAACGAGAACCGGCAGGGCTCGCTGCTGGACTTCATCGAGGACTTCTGCCGTCGGTTCCCCAAGAACGTCGACGATTACGAGACGTTGCTCACCGACAACCGCATCTGGAAGCAGCGCACCGTGGGCATCGGCGTCGTGACGCCGGAGCGCGCACTGAACCTCGGCTTCACCGGTCCGATGCTGCGCGGCTCGGGCATCGCCTGGGACCTGCGCAAGACGCAGCCCTACGACGTCTACGACCGCGTCGATTTCGACATCCCGGTCGGTGCCGGCGGCGATTGCTACGACCGCTACCTGGTGCGCGTCGAGGAGCTGCGCCAGTCGAACCGCATCATCCAGCAGTGCGCGGCCTGGCTGCGCGCTAACCCCGGCCCGGTGATCACCGACAACCACAAGGTCGCGGCGCCGGGGCGGGTGGACATGAAGTCCAACATGGAAGAGCTGATTCACCACTTCAAGCTCTTCACCGAGGGCTTCCACGTGCCCGAGGGCGAGGCCTACGCGGCCGTCGAGCACCCGAAGGGCGAGTTCGGCATCTACCTGGTGAGCGACGGTGCCAACAAGCCCTACCGACTCAAGATCCGCGCGCCCGGCTTCGCCCACCTCGCGGCGATGGACGAGATGTCGCGCGGCCACATGATCGCCGACGCCGTGGCGGTGATCGGCACGATGGACATCGTTTTCGGCGAGATTGACCGATGACACTTTCCGAAGCCACCAAGGCGCGCTTCGACCGCGAGGTCGCCAAGTACCCCGCCGAACAAAGGCAGTCCGCGGTGATGGCCTGCCTGGCCATCGTGCAGCAGGAGCAGGGGCACGTGTCGGCCGATGCCGAGCGGGCCATCGCGGCCCACCTCGGCATGCCGCCGATCGCGGTGCACGAGGTGACCACCTTCTACAACATGTACAACCAGCAGCCGGTCGGCCGCTTCAAGCTGAACGTCTGCACCAATCTGCCGTGCCAGCTGCGCGATGGTGAGACCGCGCTGCAGCACGTGTGCAAGAAGCTCGGCGTCGAGCCCTACGGTTCCACGGCCGACGGTGTGTTCACCGTGCAACCGAGCGAATGTCTCGGCGCCTGCGCCGATGCGCCGGTGATGCTGCTCAATGACCGCCAGATGCTGAGCTTCATGACCGAGCAGCGGCTCGACGAACTGCTAGCGCTGCTGGCAGCGCAACCGAAGTGAGGGCGCCGACGATGCTCGACCTGTCGAAGTTCCAGGCCACCGGTCGCGAGACCTGTTTCCACGACCGTCACATCGGCGCGCAGATCGTCGCCGGGCTCGACGGCCGCAACTGGCGCCTGAAGGACTACGAGGCGCGCGGCGGCTACCAGGCGCTGCGCAGGATCCTGCAGGGTGGCGAGGGCGTCGAGCCGATGACGCCGGACCAGGTGATCGCCGAGGTCAAGGCCTCCGGGCTGCGCGGGCGCGGCGGCGCAGGCTTCCCGACCGGGCTGAAGTGGAGCTTCATGCCGCGCCAGTTCCCGGGCCAGAAGTACCTGGTCTGCAACTCCGACGAAGGCGAGCCGGGTACCTGCAAGGACCGCGACATCCTTGCCTACAACCCGCATATCGTCATCGAGGGCATGATCATCGCGGCCTACGCGATGGGCATCTCGGTCGGCTACAACTACATCCACGGCGAGATCTTCGAGATCTACGAACGTTTCGAGGAAGCGCTCGAGGAGGCCCGTGCCGCCGGTTACCTGGGCAACGCCATCCTCGGCTCCGCCCACAGCTTCCAGTTGCACGCCTTCCATGGCTTCGGTGCCTACATCTGCGGCGAGGAGACGGCGCTGCTCGAATCGCTGGAGGGCAAGAAGGGTCAGCCGCGCTTCAAGCCGCCGTTCCCGGCCAGCTTCGGCCTGTACGGCAAACCGACGACGATCAACAACACCGAGACCTTCGCCGCGGTACCCTGGATCATCCGCAACGGCGGCCAGGCCTATCTGGAATGCGGCAAGCCGAACAACGGCGGCACCAAGATCTTCTCGATGGTCGGCGACGTCGAGCGTCCCGGCAACTACGAGATCCCGCTCGGCACCCCGTTCTCGACATTGCTCGAGCTCGCCGGCGGCGTGAAGGGCGGCCGCGGCCTGAAGGCGGTGATCCCGGGCGGCTCGTCGGCGCCGGTGCTGCCGGCCTCGATCATGATGAACACGACGATGGACTACGACTCCATCGCGAAGGCCGGCTCGATGCTGGGTTCCGGTGCGGTGATCGTCATGGACGACACGCGCTGCATGGTCAAGAGTCTGCTGCGCCTGTCCTACTTCTACCAGCACGAGAGCTGCGGCCAGTGCACGCCGTGCCGCGAAGGCACCGGCTGGCTGTGGCGCATGGTCGATCGCATCGAGCGCGGCCACGGCCGGATGGAAGATATCGATCTGCTGAACTCCGTGGCCGACAACATCCAGGGGCGCACGATCTGCGCGCTGGGTGATGCGGCCGCCATGCCGGTGCGCGCGATGATCAAGCACTTCCGCGAGGAGTTCGTGCACCACATCGAACACAAGACCTGCACGGTCCCGGCCTACGTCTGACGGGACACCCAAGATGGTTGAAATCGAACTCGACGGCCGCAAGGTCGAGGTGCAGGAAGGCAGCATGGTGATGCATGCCGCCGACAAGGCCGGCACCTACATCCCGCACTTCTGCTATCACAAGAAGCTCAGCATCGCGGCCAACTGCCGGATGTGCCTGGTCGACATCGAGAAGGCGCCCAAGCCGATGCCGGCCTGCGCCACGCCGGTGACGCAGGGCATGATCGTGCGCACCAAGAGCGACAAGGCGCTCAAGGCGCAGAGCTCGGTGATGGAATTCCTGCTCATCAACCACCCGCTCGACTGCCCGATCTGTGACCAGGGAGGCGAGTGCCAGCTGCAGGACCTGGCGGTGGGCTACGGCAAGTCGGCCTCGCGCTACGAGGAAGAGAAGCGCGTCGTGCTGCACAAGGACGTCGGACCGCTGATTTCCATGGAGGAGATGAGTCGCTGCATTCACTGCACCCGCTGCGTGCGCTTCGGCCAGGAAGTGGCCGGCGTGATGGAGCTGGGCATGATCCATCGCGGCGAGCACAGCGAGATCACCACGGTGGCCGGCGACACGGTCGACTCCGAACTGTCGGGCAACATGATCGACATCTGCCCGGTCGGTGCGCTCACCAGCAAGCCGTTCCGCTACAGCGCCCGCACCTGGGAGCTGTCGCGACGCAAGTCGGTCAGCCCGCACGATTCGACGGGCGCGAACCTGATCGTGCAGGTCAAGAACCACCAGGTGATGCGTGTCGTGCCGCTTGAGAACGAGGCGGTCAACGAATGCTGGATCGCCGACCGCGACCGCTTCTCCTACGAAGCCCTGAACACTGACGAGCGCCTCACCGCGCCGATGATCAAGCACGACGGGCAGTGGCGCACCGTCGACTGGAATACCGCGCTGGAGTACGTCGCCAACGGGCTGAAGTCGATCCAGTCCGAGCACGGTGCCGCGTCCATCGGTGCGCTTGCCACCGCGCACAGCACGGTGGAAGAGCTTTACCTGCTCGGGCAACTGGTGCGTGGCGTGGGTTCGGACAACATCGACCACCGCTTGCGGCATGCCGAGTTCGACACGGTCGAGAAGGCTCGCTGGCTCGGCACGAGCATCGAGTCGCTGTCGACGCTGGACCGTGCCTTCGTCATCGGTTCCTTCCTGCGCAAGGACCATCCGCTGTTCGCGCAGCGTCTGCGCCAGGCGGCCAAGCACGGCGCGCAGGTCTCCAGCCTGCATGCGCTGGCCGACGATTGGCTGATGCCGATCTCCACGCAGTTCACCGCGGCGCCGAGCGCCTGGGTGGCCGCACTGGCCGGTGTGGCCGCGGCGGTGGCCTCGCACACCGGCGCCGCGGCGCCGGTGGCGGCCGAGGCGAGCGAGCCGGCCAAGGCGATCGCCGCGTCACTGCTGAGCGGGCAGCGCAAGGCGGTGCTGCTCGGCAATGCCGCGGTCCAGCACCCGCAGGCTTCCCGGCTGCTTGCACTCGCCCAGTTCATCGCCGAGCAGACCGGTGCCACCTTCGGGGTGCTCGGTGAGGCGGCCAACAGCGTGGGCGCGCAACTTGTCGGGGCCCAGCCGCGCAGCGGCGGGCTGAACGCCGGGCAGATGCTGTCGCAACCGCTGAAGGCCTACCTGCTGCTCAATGCCGAACCGGTGCTCGACGCGGCCGATGGCCGGCAGGCGGCGGACACGCTGGCCCGGGCCGGCATGGTGGTGTCTCTGAGCGCCTTCAGGAACGCCAATCTCGAGCACGCCGACGTGCTGCTGCCGATCACGCCGTTCACCGAGACTTCGGGCAGCTTCGTCAACGCGGAAGGCCGCGTGCAGGGCTTCCACGGCGTCGTCCGGCCGCGCGGTGATGCCCGCCCGGCCTGGAAGGTCCTGCGCGTGCTCGGCTCGATGCTGGGCCTGCCGGGCTTCGGCTTCGAGACCTCCGAGGAAGTCAAGGCACAGGCGCTGGGTGACGTGTCTGCAGCACTGGCGTCGCGGCTCGGCAACGCCAGCCGTGCGAGCGTGGCGATTGCCGCAGATCGCCCCACGCTCGAGCGCGTGGCCGACGTGCCGATCTACGCAGGCGACGCCATCGTGCGCCGTGCACCGTCGCTGCAGGCCACCGCCGATGCACGCGCACCGCGTGCCGGGCTGCCGACGGCGCTGTGGCAGCGCCTCGGGTTGGTTGAGGGGGGCCAGGTCCACGTGCAGCAGGGCAGTGCATCGCTGCGGCTCGCGGCCTACCACGATGCCACGCTAGCACCGACCGCCGTGCGGGTGCCCGCCGGCCATGCCGCCACGGCAGCACTGGGCGCGATGTTCGGCGAGATCGCCGTCGAGAAGGCCTGAACATCATGATCGAGAGCTTCAACCAGTTCGGCAGCAGCCTGCTCGGCGGCTTCTGGCCCGTCGTGTGGAACCTGATCAAGATCGTGGCACTGATCGCGCCGCTGATGGGTTGCGTCGCCTACCTCACGCTGTGGGAACGCAAGGCCATCGGCTGGACGCAGATCCGTCCCGGCCCCAACCGCGTCGGCCCCTGGGGCCTGCTCACGCCGATCGCCGATGCGGTCAAGCTGATCTTCAAGGAAATCATCCTGCCGACGGCGGCCAACAAGGGCCTGTTCCTGCTCGGCCCCGTGATGACCATCATGCCGGCGCTTGCCGCCTGGGTGGTCGTGCCGTTCGGCCCGGAAGTGGCGCTGGCCAACATCAACGCCGGCCTGCTGTTCCTGATGGCGATCACCTCGATGGAGGTCTATGGCGTGATCATCGCCGGCTGGGCATCGAACTCGAAGTACGCCTTCCTCGGCGCGCTGCGCGCCTCGGCGCAGATGGTCAGCTACGAGATCGCGATGGGCTTCGCGCTGGTGGTGGTGCTGATGGTGTCGGGCACCCTGAACATGACCGAGATCGTGCTCGGGCAGGACAGGGGGCGCTTCGCCGACATGGGGCTCAACTTCCTCAGCTGGAACTGGCTGCCGCTGTTCCCCATCTTCATCGTCTACTTCATCTCCGGCCTCGCCGAGACCAACCGCCACCCCTTCGACGTGGTGGAAGGCGAGTCCGAGATCGTGGCCGGTCACATGATCGAGTACTCGGGCATGGCCTTCGCCATGTTCTTCCTGGCCGAGTACGCCAACATGATCCTGATCTCGGCGCTTGCCGTGACCATGTTCCTGGGGGGCTGGCTGCCGCCGATCGACAGCGTCGTCTTCAACTGGATTCCGGGTTGGATCTGGCTGGGCCTCAAGACCTTCGTGGTCGTGACCATGTTCCTGTGGGTGCGCTCCACGTTCCCGCGCTTTCGCTACGACCAGATCATGCGGCTGGGCTGGAAGATCTTCATCCCGATCACGTTGATCTGGCTGGTCGTCGTGGGGCTGTGGATCCAGTCGCCGTGGAACATCTGGAAATAAGGAGGGCCTGACCATGTCCGCTGTGGCCTCCATCAAGGAATTCTTCAACACCTTCTTCCTTCTCGAACTGCTGAAGGGGATGAAGCTGACCGGCCGGCACTTCCTGTCGCCGGCCATCACGGTGCAGTTCCCGGAAGAGAAGACGCCGCTGTCGCCGCGTTTCCGCGGCCTGCACGCGCTGCGCCGCTACGAGAACGGCGAGGAACGCTGCATCGCCTGCAAGTTGTGCGAGGCGGTCTGTCCGGCGCTGGCCATCACCATCGAGTCCGAGGTGCGCGACGACGGCAGCCGCCGCACGACGCGCTACGACATCGACCTGACCAAGTGCATCTTCTGCGGCTTCTGCGAGGAAAGCTGCCCCGTCGACTCGATCGTAGAGACCCACATCTTCGAATACCACGGCGAGAAGCGCGGCGACCTGTACTTCACCAAGGACATGTTGCTGGCCGTGGGCGACCGCTACGAAAACGAAATCGCCGCCAACAAGGAGGCCGACGCAGCCTACCGGTGACCTGGCCCTCGAGGGCCCGGACTTCGGTTGCGGACGACACCATGAACACAGAATCTGCGCTTTTCTACGTCTTCTCGGCGATCCTCCTGTTCGCCTCGTTCCGCGTCATCACCGCGCGCAGCGCCGTCTATGCCGCGCTCTACCTGGTGCTGGCCTTCTTCAACGCCGCCTGCGTGTGGATGTTGCTGGAGGCCGAGTTCCTGGCGATCTCGCTGGTGCTGGTCTACGTCGGGGCCGTGATGGTGCTGTTCCTGTTCGTGGTGATGATGCTCGACGCCAATGCCGACACGGTACGCAAGGGCTTCTGGCAGCTGTTCCCGGTGGCAGGCACGATCGGCGCAGTGATCGCGGCCGAGATGATCTGGGTGCTGCGCCGGGGCTTCGATCTGCCCGAGGCGCCGCCGCTCGATGCCGTGGCCGCGCAGATGGGCAACACCAAGCTGCTCGGCATCGAGATCTACACGCACTACCTGTACCCGCTGCAGATCGCCGCGGTGCTGCTTCTGGTGGCCATCATCGCGGCGATTGCGCTGACGCTGCGCAAGCGCAAGGACAGCAAGTACGTCGACCCGTCCGCACAGGTGAAGGTGCGCAAGGCCGACCGCGTGCGCATCGTCCAGATGCAGCCCGAGCGTCCGCCAGCGCCGCCGGCGCCGGCCGAACCGGCAGCCACCGGAGGGAAGACATGAGCATCACGCTGGGCCATTACCTCTCGCTGGGCGCGATGCTGTTCGCGCTGTCGGTGATCGGCATCTTCCTGAACCGCAAGAACCTCATCGTGCTGCTGATGGCGATCGAGCTGATGCTGCTGGCCGTCAACCTGAACTTCGTGGCCTTCTCCCACTACCTGGGCGACATGGCCGGCCAGGTGTTCGTGTTCTTCATCCTGACCGTGGCCGCCGCCGAATCGGCGATCGGCCTGGCCATCCTGGTGGTGCTGTTCCGCAACCGATCGACGATCAACGTCGACGAGCTCGACGCACTGAAGGGCTGACCCACGACCCAACGCAGGGGCGGGCCGGCGTGCCCGTCCGTTCGAAAGAGCAGAGAACAACAAGATGGCTGGACTTTCACAATCGATGCTGCTCGCCGTACCGCTCGCGCCCCTGGTGGGTGCCGTGGTGGCCGGCCTGTTCGGCAAGGCGGTCGGGCGGCGTGGTGCGCACAGCGTCACCATCCTCGGTGTGCTGATCGCCTTCGTGCTCTCGGCGATCACGCTGAAGGCCGTGGTGCTCGACGGCGCGCGCTTCAACGCCACGATCTACGAGTGGCTGGTGATCGGCGGCCTGAAGATGGAGGTCGGCTTCCTCGTGGACGGCCTCACCGCGATGATGATGTGCGTGGTGACCTTCGTCTCGCTGATGGTGCACATCTACACCATCGGCTACATGGAAGAAGACCCGGGCTACCAGCGCTTCTTCTCCTACATCTCGCTGTTCACCTTCTCGATGTTGATGCTCGTGATGAGCAACAACATGCTGCAGCTGTTCTTCGGCTGGGAGGCGGTGGGCCTGGTGAGCTACCTGCTGATCGGCTTCTGGTACACCAAGCCGACGGCGATCTTCGCCAACATGAAGGCCTTCCTGGTGAACCGGGTCGGTGACTTCGGCTTCATCCTCGGCATCGGCCTGCTGCTGGCCTACGGCGGCACGCTCAACTACGGCGAGCTGTTCGCCCAGGCGCCCGAACTGGCGAAGCAGGGTTTCCCCGGCACCGACTGGATGCTGATCACGGTGGCCTGTATCTGCCTCTTCATCGGCGCGATGGGCAAGAGCGCGCAGTTCCCGCTGCACGTCTGGTTGCCGGACTCGATGGAAGGCCCGACGCCGATCTCGGCGCTGATCCACGCGGCGACGATGGTGACCGCCGGCATCTTCATGGTCGCGCGCATGTCGCCGCTGTTCGAGCTGTCCGATACGGCGCTGTCCTTCGTGATGGTGATCGGCGCGATCACCGCGCTGTTCATGGGTTTCCTGGGCATCATCCAGAACGACATCAAGCGCGTGGTGGCCTACTCGACGCTGTCGCAGCTGGGCTACATGACGGTGGCGCTCGGGGCCTCGGCCTACTCGATCGCCGTCTTCCACCTGATGACCCACGCCTTCTTCAAGGCGCTGCTGTTCCTCGGTGCCGGCTCGGTGATCATCGGCATGCACCACGACCAGGACATCCGCAACATGGGCGGCCTGCGCAAGTACATGCCCATCACCTGGATCACCTCGCTGCTGGGCTCGCTGGCACTGATCGGCACTCCGCTGTTCTCGGGCTTCTACAGCAAGGACTCGATCATCGAGGCGGTGCACGCGAGCCACCTGTGGGGCTCGGGCTTTGCCTACCTGGCGGTTGTCGCCGGCGTGTTCGTCACGGCCTTCTACTCGTTCCGGATGTACTTCCTCGTGTTCCACGGCAAGGAGCGCTTCCGCGACAAGCCCTTCCCGGGCGAGCACGACCACCACGACGCGCACGATGACCACGGCCATGCCGTGCACCATGATCCGCACGAGTCTCCCTGGGTCGTGACGGTGCCGCTGGTGCTGCTGGCCATTCCGTCGGTGCTGATCGGCTACCTGACGATCCAGCCGATGCTGTTCGGGGACTTCTTCAAGGACTCGATCTTCGTCAATGCCGCCGCGCATCCGGCACTGGAAGAGCTGGCCGAGGCGTTCCACGGCGCCGCGGCGATGGCGCTGCACGGTCTCCAGACGCTGCCGTTCTGGCTGGCGCTCGCCGGCGTGGTGATCGCCTACGTGTTCTACATGCTCAAGCCGGGCATCCCTGCCGCGATCGCGCGCACGTTGTCGCCGATCGTGCGTCTCCTCGAGAACAAGTACTACATGGACTGGATCAACGAGAACCTGCTGGCGCCGGCCGCCCGTGGCCTGGGGCGCGGCCTGTGGAGGGGTGGCGACGTGGCCGTCATCGACGGTGCGATCAACGGCTCGGCGCGCCTGGTCGGCTGGATCGCCACGCTGACCAAGCCCTTCCAGTCCGGCTACATCTACCACTACGCACTGGTCATGATCATCGGCGTGTTCGCGCTGATGACCTGGTTCGTGTGGCTGGCCAAGTGAGCGAGGACGACTGACATGGGTCTGCTTTCGCTCGCCATCTGGATGCCGATCGTGTTCGGCGTTGTGCTGCTCGCCGCCGGGCGCGACGAGCACGCCGGCGTCGTCCGCTGGATCGCGCTGGTCGCCGCGGTGCTCAGCTTCGCCGTCACGCTGCCGCTCGTCACGGGCTTCGACACCGCGACCGCGTCGATGCAGTTCAGCGAGAACCTCGCCTGGATCGACCGCTTCAACGTGCGCTACCACCTGGGCGTCGACGGTATCTCGGTGTGGTTCGTGCTGCTCACGGCCTTCATCACGGTCATCGTCGTCATCGCCGCCTGGGAGGTGGTCACGGAGCGCGTCAACCAGTACATGGGCGCCTTCCTGATCCTGTCGGGCCTGATGGTCGGTGTGTTCTCGGCGCTCGACGGGCTGCTGTTCTACGTGTTCTTCGAGGCCACGCTGATCCCGATGTACATCATCATCGGCGTGTGGGGCGGCCCGCGGCGCGTCTATGCCGCGTTCAAGTTCTTCCTCTACACGCTGCTCGGCTCGCTGCTGATGCTGATCGCGCTGATCTACCTGTACTACAAGTCGGGCGGCAGCTTCGAGATCCTCGAGTGGCACACGCTGCCGCTGCCGATGACGGCGCAGACGCTGCTGTTCTTCGCCTTCTTCGCCGCCTTCGCGGTCAAGGTGCCGATGTGGCCGGTGCACACCTGGCTGCCCGACGCCCACGTCGAGGCACCGACCGGCGGCTCGGTGGTGCTGGCGGCCATCATGCTCAAGCTCGGCGCCTACGGCTTCCTGCGCTTCTCGATGCCGATCGCGCCGGACGCCAGCCACGAATGGGCCTTCTTCGTCATCGCGCTGTCGCTGATCGCCGTGCTGTACATCGGCCTGGTGGCGCTGGTGCAGCAGGACATGAAGAAGCTGGTGGCCTATTCGTCGATCGCCCACATGGGCTTCGTGACGTTGGGCTTCTTCATCTTCAACGAACTGGGCGTCTCGGGCGGCATCGTGCAGATGATCAGCCACGGCTTCGTCTCGGGGGCCATGTTCCTGTGCATCGGCGTGCTCTACGACCGCGTCCACTCGCGCGAGATCGCGTCCTACGGCGGGGTGGTCAACACGATGCCGAAGTTCACCGCGCTGGCGGTCTTCTTCGCCATGGCCAACTGCGGCCTGCCGGGCACCGCCGGCTTCGTCGGCGAGTGGATGGTGATCCTCGGCGCCGTGAAGTTCAACTTCTGGATCGGCCTGCTGGCAGCCACGACGCTGATCTTCGGTGCTGCCTACACGCTTTGGATGGTCAAGCGCGTCTACTTCGGCGCGGTGGCGAACGACCACGTGCGCGAACTGACCGACATCAACGGCCGCGAGTTCTTCATGTTGTCGCTGCTGGCCGCCGCGGTGCTGTGGATGGGCGTCTACCCGAAGCCCTTCACCGACGTGATGCAGGTCTCCGTGACCGAACTGCTGAAGCACGTGGCTGTCTCGAAGCTGAACTGATCGCCAGGCCACCTCTATGAACGACATGAACTGGCTCGCCATCTACCCCGAGATCGTGCTGCTCGCGATGACCTGCGTGATCGCGCTGGTCGATCTGTACTCGCGATCGCCCAAGCGCACCCTGACCTATGTGCTGTCACTGGCGACGCTGGTCGCCGTGGCGCTGATGCATCTCAGCTACTTCCGGGGCGGCTTCACGCTCTACGCGATGCAGGGCATGGTGGTGGCCGATCCGATGGGCCATCTGCTGGCCTTCTTCGCCACCGTCGCGACCTTCATCACGCTGGTCTACGCGCGCCCTTATGCCGCCGACCGCGAGCTGCTGAAGGGCGAACTGTTCACGCTGGCGCTGTTCTCGCTGCTCGGGATCTCGATCATGATCTCGGCCAACAACTTCCTGGTCATCTACCTGGGCCTGGAGCTGATGTCGCTGAGCCTGTACGCGCTGGTCGCGCTGCGCCGGGATCACGCGGTGTCCACCGAAGCGGCGATGAAGTATTTCGTGCTGGGCGCGCTCGCCAGCGGCTTCCTGCTGTACGGCCTGTCGATGATGTACGGCGCGACCGGTTCGCTCGACCTCGGCGAGGTGTTCAAGGCCATCGGCACCGGGCAGATCAACAAGCAGGTGCTGGTGTTCGGCGTGGTGTTCGTGGTCGCCGGCCTGGGCTTCAAGCTCGGCGTCGTGCCCTTCCACATGTGGGTGCCTGACGTCTATCAGGGTGCGCCCACGGCGATCACGCTGATGATCGCCGGCGCTCCCAAGCTGGCCGCCTTCGCGATCACGATCCGCCTGCTGGTCGAGGGCATGATCGGCCTCGCGCTCGACTGGCAGCAGATGCTCATCGTGCTGTCGGTCGCGTCGATGGTGATCGGCAATGTCGCCGCGATCGCGCAGAGCAACCTCAAGCGCATGCTGGCCTATTCGGCGATCGCCCAGCTCGGCTTCATGCTGCTGGGCCTGACGCCGACCGTGATCTCCGGCAACACCTTCTCGGCCGCCAACGGCTACAGCTCGGCGATGTTCTACCTGGTCACCTACCTGCTGACCACGTTGTGCACCTTCGGCGTGATCATGGTGTTGGCACGCCAGGGCTTCGAGGCCGAGGAGATCGATGACCTCCGTGGGCTCAACCAGCGCAACCCGCTGCTCGCAGCCATCATGGGCATCTGCATGTTCTCGCTGGCGGGCATCCCGCCGGCGGTGGGCTTCTATGCCAAGCTCGCGGTGCTGCAGGCGCTGGTGTCGACCAACGTCACCGGCTACATCGTGCTGGCTGTCGTGGCGGTGCTGTTGTCGCTGGTGGGCGCCTTCTATTACCTGCGCGTCGTCAAGACCATGTACTTCGACGAGCCGGCCGCCGGCCCGGCGCTCGTCGCAGGACCGACCGAGGTGCGCGTGCTGTTGTCGCTGAATGGCGCGGCGGTGCTGGTGTTCGGCCTGCTGCCCGGTGGTCTGATGGCGCTGTGCGCCGACGCCATCCGGCTCGCGCTGGCCACCTGAGGCCGGCATGACGACTTCGCCCGCCGTCTGGCTGGTGCTCGCCCTGGCGCTGCTGGCGGCCAATCTGCCGTTCGTCAATGAACGGTTGTTTGTCGTTGGCCCGCAACGGGCGCCAGCCAAGCCGCTCGGCTGGCGCCTGCTCGAACTGCTGAGCCTGGGCGCGCTCGTCGTGCTGCTCGGCATGGGACTCGAGGCCCGCATCGGTCAGCGCCATCCGCAGGGTTGGGAGTTCTATGCGGTGATGCTGTGCCTGTTCTTCACGTTCGCATTTCCCGGCTTCGTGTGGCGTTACCTTCGGCGCCATCCTCCTGGCTGAACCCGGATCGCGATGAGTGCCACACCCGACCGGATGTCCCCCGCCGACGACCGCCACCTGCGTGAGGACTGCGTCATCAGCACCCAGGTCTATCGCGGCCATTTTCTCGACGTGCGCCGCGACACGGTGCGCCTGCCGGACGGTGGCGAAGCGGCCCGCGAGTACATCGTCCACCCCGGGGCCGTGATGATCGTGCCGTTGCTCGACGACGGCCGCCTGGTCGTCGAGCGGCAGTTCCGCTATCCCTTGCACCGTGCCTTCATCGAGTTCCCGGCCGGCAAGCTGGACGCCTGCGAACCCGTGCTGCATTGCGCGGTGCGCGAGTTGGCCGAGGAGACCGGCTACCGGGCGCGCGAATGGGCGCGGGCCGGCCTGCTGCACAACGCCATCGCCTACTCCGACGAAGGCATCGAGGTCTGGTTCGCGCGTGGTCTGGTCGCCGGCGAGCGCCATCTCGACGCCGGCGAGTTCCTCGACGTCTCCACGGTCACGCTGGAGGAGCTCGAGGTGATGGCGGCGAGCGGCGAACTGACCGACGCGAAAACGCTGATCGGCATGCTATGGCTCACGCATTGGCGCGCCGGGCGCTGGGTTTTGCAATGGCAGCCCGCACCGACGGGCGTCGTTGGCGCATGATGTCGTCATGAAGGTTCTGAGTCTGCGCTGCTCGCACGGTCATGGCTTCGAGGGCTGGTTCGGCTCCGAAGACGATTACCGTTCACAGTGCGAGCGCGGGCTGGTCGAGTGCCCGCTCTGCGGCAGCGGCGAGATCAGCCGCCTGCCCAGCGCACCGCGTCTGAATCTCTCGCCGTCGCGTGCGGTCGAGGCGGCTTCCAGTGCGCCGACGCCCGAGCAGCAGAGCGTCGAGGCGCTCTGGCTGCGCGCGGTGCACCACGTGATGGCCCAGACGGAGGACGTCGGCGAGCGCTTCGCCGACGAGGCCCGCCGCATCCACTACGGCGAGACCGCGGAGCGCGGCATCCGTGGCCAGGCCAGCGCCGAGCAGACCCAGGCGCTGCGCGAGGAGGGCATCGAAGTGCATGCGCTGCCGGTGCCCAAGGCGCTCAAAGGCCCGCTTCAGTAGAGCCCCCGTCGCCCGCGGCGCGACTGGCGCCGCCTCGCTCAGAGCAGGCGGCCGGGGTTCATCAGCCCCTGAGGATCGAGGGCCTGCTTGATCGAGCGCATCAGTGCCAGTGCGACCGGCGACTCGTAGTGCTGCAGTTCCTCGCGCTTGAGCGCGCCGATGCCATGCTCGGCCGAGATCGAGCCGCCATGCGCCTGGACGGCGTCATAGACGATCCGGTTCACGGCCGGCTCGTGGCCGCGCAGGAATGCCGCCGCGTCGATCCCTTCCGGCGCCTGCACGTTGTAGTGCAGATTGCCGTCGCCGAGGTGGCCGAAGTTCACCAGCCGGGCGCCCGGCACGGCAGCCTGCAGCAAGGCGTCGGTGGTGACCACGAAGTCCGGGATGCGCGACACCGGCAGCGCAATGTCGTGCTTGATGTTCAGGCCTTCCTCGGCCTGGGCCAGCGGGATGCTCTCGCGCAGGTGCCACAGCTGCCTCGATTGCTGCACGCTCTCGGCCACCGCGGCATCGACGATCGTGCCCGCCTCGAGCGCGCTCTCGAGCAACCCTTCGAACAACCCGCGTGCATGTGCCTCGTCTTCGATGTCCGACTGCTCGAGCAGCACTGTCCACGGGCTGGGCGCCAGCGGTCGCGGCAGGGCGGGGAAGTGTTTCTCGACCAGCGACAGCGCAAAGCGCCCCATCACCTCGAAGCCGGTCAGCCCGGCGCCGAGCCGGGCCTGGGCCCGCTGCAGCAAGGCCACGGCGTCGGCCAGCGTGGCGCACGCGGCCAGCGCGGTGCAGCGTGCCGCAGGTTGCGGGTGCAGCTTCAGCGTCGCCGCGGTGATGACGCCCAGCGTGCCTTCGCTGCCGATGTACAGGTCGCGCAGGTCGTAGCCGGTGTTGTCCTTGCGCAGGCCACTCAGGCCGTCCCAGATCTCGCCGGCGGCGGTCACCACCTCGAGCCCCAGGCACAGTTCACGCGCATTGCCGTAGCGCAGCACCTGGGTGCCCCCGGCGTTGGTGGCCAGGTTGCCGCCGATCGTGCAGCTGCCCTCGGCCGCCAGGCTCAGCGGAAACAGCAGGCTCTGCGCGGCGGCAGCCTCCTGCACCGCTTGCAGCACGCAGCCGGCCTCGACCGTCATCGTCGAGTTGGCGGCGTCGATGGCGCGCACGCGGTTCAGGCGCGCCAGGCTCAGCAACACCTGGCGACCGCTACCGTCGGGCACGCCACCCCCGACCAGGCCGGTGTTGCCGCCCTGCGGGACCAGACTCGTGCCGTGCGCGACGCAAGCCCGCACCACCGCCGCGACTTCGGCCGCGCTGCCGGGCCGGACCACCGCCAGCGCCTTGCCGTGATAGCGCTTGCGCCAGTCGATCTCCCAGGCCGAGCGGTCGCCATCGGTCAGCACCTGCGCCGGCCCCAGCGCGGCGCGCAGCGCATCGAGCAGCGAAGCGCTCATGACGAGGCGCCGGCAGCGGCCTGCTTGAAGCGCCAGCGCACGTGCAGCGCGCAGGCGGCGAACAAGGTCAAGCACAGCACGATCTCCAGCCCCGCGAGCCAGGCGCTCAGGCCACGGTCGCCGCTGGCGCGCACCACGCCCTCGATGAAGTAGAGCCAAACCAGCAGGCTGACCCAGCGGTAGGTGTACATGCGCCGCTTCAGCAGGCCGGCCAGCGGCAGCGCGAGCGGCAGCACCTTGAATGCCAGCATGCCGCTGCCGGTCGGCGCCAGCCAGAGCTCCCACAACAGACCGAGCACGATCAGGCCGAGCAGGCTCCCCACCGCGACGGCCCGCGTGCCGTCCACCGCATTGCATCGAAACATGGCTGGCATCATATCGAGCATGACCGTTCCCGATCTCCTGAAGGCCGGCTGGCGCGAACGCATCGCGCTGCTGGCCGAGACGCTGCAGACCTGGCCCTGGCTCGACACGCTGAAGACCCTGCGCCAGCGCTTTCGCGAAGACCGCCTCGGGCTCACCGCCAGCAGTCTGACCTTCACCACCACGATCGCACTGGTGCCGCTGGCCACCGTGACGCTGGCGATCTTCAGCGCCTTCCCGATGTTCGGCCAGTTCCAGGGTGCCCTGGAAAAGTACTTCATCCAGTCGCTGGTGCCCGATGGCATCGCCAAGCCGGTGCTGGGCGCGCTGACGCAGTTCGCCGGCAAGGCGCACCGGCTGGGCACCGTCGGCCTGGTGGTGCTGGTGCTCACGGCGCTGGCGCTGATGCTCACGATCGATCGCACGCTCAACGCGATCTGGCGTGTGCGCAAGCCGCGGCCGATCGCGCAGCGCGTGCTGGTCTACTGGGCCGCCGCCACGCTCGGTCCGCTGCTGCTGGGCGTGAGCCTGACGCTCACCTCCTATGCGATCTCGGCTTCGCGCGGCGTGGTCGGCGCCATGCCGGGCAGCCTGAGCGTGTTGCTCAATGCACTGGAGTTCGGCCTGCTGGCTGCGGCGATGGCCGGGCTGTTCCACTACGTGCCCAACACCGAGGTGCGCTGGCGCCACGCCCTGGCGGGCGGGCTGTTCGTGTCGGCCGGTTTCGAGCTGGCCAAGAAGGGCCTGGCCTGGTACCTGGCCCAGGTGCCGACCTACTCGACGATCTACGGCGCTTTCGCCACCGTGCCCATCTTCCTGATCTGGCTCTACCTCGGCTGGGTGATCGTTCTACTCGGCGCGGTGATCGCCGCCTACGCGCCGAGCCTGTCGATGCACATCGTGCGGCAGCCCAACACCCCGGGCTACCGCTTCCAGGCCGCCGTCCAACTGCTGCGCGAGCTGGCCGCGGCGCGCGCCCGCGGTGAACGCGGCCTGGGGCTCGTCGGCCTGGCGTCCACGCTGCGCACCGATCCGCTGCAGATCGAGCCCTCGCTGGAGCGGCTGGTCGAGCTCGACTGGGTCGGTCGCCTCGACGAGGCCGGCGAGAAGCGCTATGTGCTGCTCTGCGACCCGAACACGACGCCGGCTCAGCCGCTGCTCGCCGCGCTGCTGCTCGACCCCAGCCCCGGTTTGCGGGGGTTCTGGCAGCGCGCGCGCTTCGGCGAGATGACGCTGCAGGAGCTGATCTGATCCCGGGTCGGGCAACCGCGATCCCGTCAGACGGTCACGCTCCTAGTTCCTTCTGTGGCCCTCGCCGGGGATTCTGGGTATATTGAATTCAACGGCATCTCGAAGGAGCCCATCATGAAAGTCAGCGACATCCTGCGCGTCAAGGGGGGCACCCTGTTCACCGTCACGCCCTCCCAGCCCCTGGCCGAGGCGTTGCGCACCATGGCAGAGCGCGACATCGGCTCGCTGGTCGTGATGGAGCACGGTGATGTGGTGGGCCTGCTGACCTTCCGCGAGGTCATCCAGGCTATCGTCGGCAATGGTGGCAATGTGGGCGACACCATCGTGCGCACGGTCATGGAAGACCACCCGATGACCTGCACCCCCGACACCGAGATCGACGAAGTGCGCCGCATGATGCTCGGCCGCCATGCCCGTTACATGCCGGTGCTGACCCAGCGCACCCTGATGGGCGTGATCTCGTTCTACGACGTCGCCAAGGCGGTGGTCGACGGGCAGGATTTCGAGAACCGCATGCTCAAGGCCTACATCCGCGACTGGCCGGTCGAGGAAGACTCCGCCCCGGCGCCCCAGCAGTAGCGCCGCAGTCGCAACCGCGGCGTTACAGGGTCCCCACCCGGACGTGAGGCATTTGGCAGGGACCCCGCTGCAGGGGTATCGGGGTGTTACCACTTCAGCCGCGCTTCATCTGAAACGCCGATGCTCTCCGCATGGGATGCGGGAGAGCCATCATGAAGCTTCGATTTCGGCGGTTGGGTCGCGGTGTCGCGTCGCTGGGCCTGGCTGCGGTGGTGTGCAGCAGCGCGGCCGTGGAGACGGCGCCCGGCGAGGACTCGGCCCCGAACGCACCGTGGACCGTGCAGCCGGCATCGCCGTCCTGGCCGTCGAGAGCGCAATCCGAACTGCGCGACGCGACGCGGCAGGATGCTGCCTTCAAATTCAGCATCGTCGAACTGCCGCGCTATGACGTGCCCGGTGCCGGCCGCCCGCGCCGCGCTCACCACGCACTGAGCATGAGTTCCGAGACGCCGCAGCGCATGCTGCGCTCCATCGGCGTCGAGGCCACCGACTGCGCCACACGCCTTCGGCTGCCGACCCGGCTGCGCCAGGACCGCGATGGCTCCAGCGTCGAGATGCGCGCCCACCTCGGGCTGGCCTGCCGATTCTGAGCGTCCGAGCGGCGGGGCCGGGCCGGGCATGGGGGTGACGGCACGGGCCGCTGTCACAATGCGGCTTGAGTTCCGCATTCGCCCCGAATCATGTCCGGCAGCACCCTCGGCCACTTGTTTTGCGTCACCAACTTCGGTGAATCCCACGGACCCGCCATCGGTTGCGTGATCGACGGCTGTCCGCCCGGCATGAGCCTGAGCGAGGCCGACATCCAGCCCGAGCTGGACCGCCGCCGTCCCGGCACCTCGCGCCACGTGACCCAGCGCAATGAGCCCGACGCGGTGGAGATCCTGTCCGGCGTCCACGAGGGCCGCACCACCGGCACACCGATCTGCCTGCTGATCCGCAACACCGACCAGCGCAGCAAGGACTACGGCAACATCGTCCAGACCTTCCGCCCCGGCCACGCCGACTACACCTACTGGCACAAGTACGGCCTGCGCGACCCGCGCGGCGGTGGTCGCAGCTCGGCGCGCCTCACCGCGCCGATGGTCGGTGCCGGCGCGGTGGCGAAGAAGTGGCTCAAGGAACACCACGGCATCGCCTTTCGCGGCGGCATGGCGGCGCTGGGCGAGATCGACATCGCCTTCGAGGGCTGGCAGCATGTGCCGGACAACCCCTTCTTCGCGCCCAACGCCAGCCAGATCGGCCAGCTCGAGGACTTCATGGACGCCTTGCGCAAGGAGGGCGATTCGGTCGGCGCGCGCATCGTTGTCGAGGCCACCGGCGTGCCGGTCGGCTGGGGCGAGCCGCTGTTCGACAAGCTCGACGCCGACATCGCCCACGTGATGATGGGGCTCAATGCCGTCAAGGGCGTCGAGATCGGTGCGGGCTTCGCGAGCGTCGCGCACCGCGGCTCGATGCACGGCGACGAACTCACGCCCCAGGGCTTTCGCAGCAACCACGCCGGCGGTGTGCTCGGCGGCATCAGCACCGGGCAGGATATCCGCGTATCGATCGCGATCAAGCCCACCAGCTCGATCCGCACGCCACGCCAGTCGATCGACCTGCAGGGCCAGCCGGCGACGGTCGAGACCTTCGGCCGCCACGACCCCTGCGTCGGCATCCGCGCCACGCCGATCGCCGAGGCGCTGCTGGCGCTGGTGCTGATGGACCATGCACTGCGCCACCGCGCGCAGTGCGGCGACGTGCGCCTGCCGGTGGCGCCGATCGCGGCGCACCTGCCGGACGCCTGACGGGGAGCCCCGATGCGCCACGCCCTTCGATCGTTCGTCGCGCTGTGCGGCCTGGCGGTGGCCGCTGCGGCCTGGGGGCAGGATTCGCCGCAGCGCGTCGAACTCAAGCGCAGCGACCTGAGCGGCGCGCCCGGCATGGAGGTGGTCTCCTCGATCGCCGAATACAAGCCTGGCGACACGCTGGAGGCGCACTTCCACCACGGGGTCGAGGCGGCCTACGTGGTGCAGGGTGCCACGGTCCAACTGCCCGGCAAGGAGCCGATGGCGCTGCCGACAGGCATCGCGATCCACAACCTGCGCGACGTGCGGCACGGCGGCTTCAAGGTGATCGGCGACACCTCGCTGAAGGTGTTCACGGTGCACGTGGTCGACAAGGGCAAGCCGCTCTACGATCTGGCGAAATAGCCGGGCCACCGCCACCGCCGCGGCGGCGCGATCAGAGCGTGAGCCGCCAGCCGTCGACGAGGGCCGCAGGTGCCGTGATCGAGGCGAGCTGCCGCGACTGGTAGGTGCTGCTGTCGGGCATCCGCTCGCAACGGTCGCCCAGGCCCACCAGGCCATCGCCGAACAGGCGCAGGAAGCTGTCGTCGAAGCGCATCACCTCCAGCGGCGCGGCCAGTTCGCCGCCCTCGACCCAGAAGCAGGCGAAGCGTGTCATGCCGGTCATGCGGCAGGCCTGGCGGTCGCTGTAGTTCAGGTACCAGAGGTTGCTCACGCAGAGGCCCGAGCCTAGCGTCTCGAGCAGTCGCCCATGCGGCAGTGCACCGGGCGCCAGCGCCAGCGCCTCCGGCGTCTCGGCCGCATTCGCGCCGTTGGCCGGCAGGCCGTACTCGCGGGCCGAGCGGGGCGCGTTCAGCGTGTCGACGGCGCGGCCGTCGCTGACCAGCAGGACCTCGGCCGGGCGCACGAAGCCGTCGGCCGTGAAGGCCGGCGTGAAACCGTGGCCGGGCGCCTCGCTCAGGCGCACCGACGGGTGCAGGCGGGCGTCGCCGTGCGCCAGCTTCGCCAGCGAGGACACGCCGGTGCGCCGGGCCTTCAGGCCGAAGCCACTCCAGCCCAGCGTGGCCAGCAGTTCGTTCATCGCCGCCGGGCTGAACAGCGCGCGGTAGGCACCGGGCGGCAGCGCGCGCGCCGGCTGGCGCAGCAGCGCGAGCTGGGCTGCCGCTTCGCGAAGGCGTGCCGCGAACTCGGACAGCGACCACGCCGTGCCGCCGTACTGCGTTTTCACCGCCTTGTCGGCAGCGTGGACCAGGCACCACTCGAAGTCAAAGCTTTCCACGCGGCGCCAGTGGCGTGCACCCAGGCTGTCGGCGTAGGCGCGCACCACCGGGCCGCCGGCATAGAAGCCGACGAAGTCCAGGCCGTCGGCGTGCTCGCGCACGGCGTCGATCACGGCCGCGGGCGACGGCAGCGCACCGCGGTCGTCGCGGTCGCTGCTGTGCGCTTCCTCCGGCAGCAGCAGCCAGGGGTCGTCGGGGATCAGCGAGAGATCGTGGATCAGAAGCGTGCGCTCGGCGAGCAGGCGTTGCGTGTCGAGCGCCAGGTCGCCGGTGAGGGTGAGGCTGCTCTCGGTGTGGCGCCGGCCGCGCACCACGGCCAGCGTCGCCTGTGCCTGCAGCACATGGGTGGCCTGGCGCAGCGCCGCGCGGTTGAAGCGCAGGAAGTCGCTGGCCTCGGCGTTCAGTGCCAGACTGACGCGGTCCACGCCATCGGCGCGGCACACGCTGTCGGCCAGCGCGTCGAAGTGAGGGCGCTCGGTCAGCCCGCTCATCCGTCGACCCCGCCGAACACGTCGACGCCGGTGAACAGGCAGGCCGGAGAGGCGTGCCCGACCCGGATCACCTGCGAGGGCTCGCCCTTGCCGCAGAAGGGCGTGCCCATCACCTCGCAGGTCGACGCATCGCCCACCCCGGCCAGCGAGCGCCAGAAGGTCGCGCTCACGCCGCGGTAGTTCGGGTTGCGCACCACCTCGGCCAGCCGGCCGTGGCGGATCATGCGGCCGTACTCGCAGCCGAACTGGAACTTGTTGCGCGAGTCGTCGATGCTCCACGAGCAGTTGGTGTGCATCACCACGCCGTGGTCGACCGCGGCGATCAGTTCGTCGAGCGTGCTGTGCCCGGGTTCGACGTTGAGATTGCTCATGCGGTCGATCGGCGCGCGGTTCCAGCTGCAGGCCCGCGTGGTGGCCACGCCGCCCACGTCGTGGCCGGCGGCCCGGGCGCGCGCCTGCGACAGGCTGCCGCCCAGCGGGTGCAGCAGCACGCCGCGCTCGATCAGCATGCGGCGCTCGGCCGGCGTGCCGTCGTCGTCGAAAGCGAAGCCGGCGAATTCGTGCGCACGTGACGGATCGAAGCTCACGTTCAGCAGCTCGCTGCCGTAGCGGTAGTGGCCGAACAGGTCGAGCGTGACGAAGCTCGTGCCGGCGAAGTTGCGCTCGTCGCCGAGGATGCGGTCCAGCTCCAGCGGATGGCCGATGCTCTCGTGGATCTGCAGCATCATCTGGTCCGGCATCAGCAGCAGGTCCATGCGGCCGCTCGGGCAGTGGGGTGCGGCCACGAGCTCCAGCGCCTCGCGCGCGACGCGCGGGCCGTCCTGCTCGAAGCGGGCGCGGTCCAGCACTTCCAGCCCGCCCTGCTGGCAGTAGCCGTTGTACTGTCCGGCGCTGGACCGCACCTGCGTCACGCCGCCGTCGACCGCCGTCACCTGGATGGCCGGCGTGAGGTAGGCGAAGCGCTGCTCGATGTGGGCGCCGTCGCTGCTCAGGAAAAGTTGATCGGTCTCGACGCTCCACAGGCTGGTCTGCGCGTCGACGATGCGCTCGTCGATCCGGCAGGCCGCGTTCACGCGCATCAGCAGCTCGAGCTTGTCGCCCAGCGTCAGGGTGTGGTGCGGTCGCTCGACGCGGCTGGCGTATTGGCCGCTGTCGCGCGGGCGCGGCAGCTCCGCGGGCGTGAACACCGTCTTGCCGGCGCCGGCCCGGGCCAGCGCGTGGGCGCGCAGCAGGGCGGTACGCAAGCCGGCTCCGGACGTGTCGGCGGTGGCCGCATGGCCCACGCCACCGTCGACGACGGTGAGCATCACACCCTCGTCACGCACTCGCTTCGGCGTTTCGGCAACGCCCTGGCGCACGCCGAGCTGTTCGGATCGCTCGCTGACGCCGCGTGCGGTCCAGTGCGTGACCGAATCGGGCAGGGCGGCGGTGGCGCGGCGAACGGTGGCGGCGAGCGTGTCGAGCATCTGGGGCAGCGGCAAAGGGGCGCAGGTCAGTCTACAAAGGCCGGCGCGCCCCCAGTTCAGCACTCGACGATGTTGACCGCCAGTCCGCCGCGCGCGGTTTCCTTGTACTTCGTCTGCATGTCGGCGCCGGTCTCGCGCATGGTCTTGATGACCTGGTCGAGGCTCACGTGGTGGGTGCCGTCGCCGCGCAACGCCATGCGCGCCGCGTTGATGGCCTTCACCGAGGCGATGGCGTTGCGCTCGATGCACGGGATCTGCACCAGCCCGCCCACCGGGTCGCAAGTCAGGCCCAGGTGGTGCTCCATGCCGATCTCGGCGGCGTTCTCCACCTGCGCCGGCGTGCCGCCCAGCACCGCGCACAGCGCGCCGGCGGCCATCGAGCAGGCGACACCCACTTCGCCCTGGCAGCCCACCTCGGCACCGGAGATCGAGGCGTTCTCCTTGTAGAGGATGCCGATGGCCGCGGCGGTGAGCAGGAAATCGACGATGCCAGCATCGCTTGCGTCGCGAACAAAGCGGGCATAGTAATGCAGCACGGCCGGCACGATGCCGGCGGCACCGTTGGTCGGTGCCGTGACCACGCGCCCGCCGGCGGCGTTCTCCTCGTTGACCGCCAGTGCGTAGAGGTTGACCCAGTCCAGCACCTGCAGCGGGTCGCTGAGCGCGGCGGTCGGGTCGGCCGTCAGGTCGCGGTAGAGCCTGGCGGCGCGCCGCTTGACCTGGTAGCCGCCGGGCAGCACGCCCTCGGTGCGCAGGCCGCGCTCCACGCAGGCCTGCATCACGCGCCAGATGCGCAGCAGGCCGGCGTCGATCTCGGCGTCGCTGCGCCAGTGGCGCTCGTTGCGGCGCATCACCTCGGCGATAGAGCAGCCGAGCTCGCGCGTCAGGCGCAGCAGTTCGTCACCGCTGCGGTAGGGGTGTGGCAGCACGGTGGTGTCGGGCACGACCTTCTGTTGGCGGCTGCCGTCGGCGGCCACCTCGTCACTCAGCACGAAGCCACCACCGACCGAGTAGTAGCAGCGGTTCGCCAGTTCGACGCCGTCGGCGTCGTAGGCGGCGAAGCGCAGGCCGTTGGGGTGGAAGGGGAGGCTCTGGCGGCGCCGGAACAGCAGATCGCGGGCCTCGTCGAAGTCGATCTCGTGCTGGCCCAGCAGCGCCAGGCGGCGATGTTCGCGCAGGGCGGCCAGACGGGTCGGGATGGCGTCGACATCGACGCTGTCGGGGTCCTCGCCGATCAGTCCCAGCAGCACGGCCTTGTCGGAGCCGTGGCCCTTGCCGGTGGCGCCCAGCGAACCATAGAGTTCGGACACCACGCGCGCGGTGCGCTCCAACAGGCCCTCGTGCGCCAGGCGCTGCACGAACAGCTTGGCCGCCCGCATCGGCCCGACCGTGTGCGAGCTCGACGGCCCGATGCCGATCTTGAACAGGTCGAAGACGGAAACGGCCATCGCAGTGTCGTGGTGAGGCTAGGGGGTCCGGCAGGCCACGGCCAGATCGGCCGCGAAGGCGTCGACGGTCTCGGGCCGGGTGTCCCAGGCGCACATCAACCGGCAACCGCCGTTCGGCAGCATCTCATGGAAGCGCCAGCCTTGCGCGCGCAGGGCCTCGATCGCGGGGCGCGGCAGCTCGGCGAACACGCCGTTGGCCTGCGGCGCGTGCAGCAGGTGCACGCCGGGCAGGGTATCGATGGCCGCCGCGAGCCGCTGGGCCATCGCGTTGGCGTGGCCGGCGTGCGCGAGCCAGGCGCCACCTTCGAGCAGGCCGACCCAGGGCGCGGTCAGCACGCGCATCTTCGAGGCCAGCTGGCCGGCCTGCTTGGCGCGCCACTCGAAGCCGTCGGCCAGCCCACGGTCGAAGAACACCACCGCCTCGCCGACCGGCGCACCGTTCTTCGTGGCGCCGAACGACAGCACGTCGACGCCGGCGCGCCAGCTCGCATCGGCCGGCGCGCAGCCCAGCGAGGCCACGGCGTTCGCGAAGCGGGCACCGTCCATGTGGACCTTGAGCTTCAGTTCACGCGCGGCGGTCGTCAGTGCGCGCAACTCTTCGACTGCGTACACCGTGCCCAGCTCGGTGGCCTGGGTCAGGCTCACCGCGCGGGCGCGCGGCGCGTGCAGATCGCGGCGCCGGCGGGCCGCGGCGTCCAGCGCCGCGGGCGTGAGCTTCGCGCGCCGGGCGGCATCGGAGCCGTCGTCGCAGGTCAGCAGCGAGACGCCCTGGCCCATGAAGCCCACCGCATTGCATTCGTCCGCCGCGATGTGCGCCAGCGGGGTGCACACCACAGCCTCGTAGGGTCGGCACAGCGCGGCGAGCGACAGCGCGTTGGCCGCGGTGCCGTTGAAGACGAAGTACACCTCGCAGTCGGTGTCGAACACCCGGCGCACCGCGTCGCAGGCGCGCTGCGTCCAGACATCGTCGCCGTAGGCCGGCGCATGGCTGCCGCCGTTCGCCTCCAGCAGGGCGGCCAGCGCCTGCGGTGCGAGGCCGGCCCAGTTGTCGCTGGCGAACTGGTCCTTCATGCCTGCTTGTCGGCTTCGGCGTAGGCGCTCAGCGGCACGCAGCTGCAGAACAGGTTGCGGTCGCCGTGCACGTTGTCGACGCGACCGACCGGTGCCCAGTACTTCTGACGCCGCAGGCTGCTCACCGGGTAGGCGGCCTCCTCACGCGAGTAGGGGTGCGGCCAGTCGGCCTTCAGCAGCGCCTCGGCGGTGTGCGGCGCGTGCTTGAGCGGGTTGTCGTCCTGCGGCCAGTGGCCTTGCTCGACCCGGGCGATCTCGGCGCGGATCGCGATCAGTGCGTCGCAGAAGCGGTCGAGCTCGTGCAGCGACTCGCTCTCGGTCGGCTCGACCATCAGCGTGCCGGCGACCGGGAAGCTCAGCGTCGGCGCGTGGAAGCCGTAGTCGATCAGGCGCTTGGCCACGTCCTCGGCGCTGACGCCGCTGCTGTCCTTCAGCGGGCGCAGGTCGAGGATGCACTCGTGGGCGACACCGCCGCCCTTGAGCCCGTCGACCTCGCCGCTGAAGTGGATGTCGTAGTGGTCGGCCAGCCGCGCGGCGATGTAGTTCGCGCTCAGGATCGCGGTCTCGGTCGCAGCGGTCAGGCCGGCTGCACCCATCATGCGGACGTACATCCAGCTGATCGGCAGCACCGCCGCGTTGCCCAGCGGCGAAGCACTGACGGCCCCCACGCTCGGCCCTGCGGGCACTTCGCTGCCCCCCGAGAGGGCGCTCGCCACCTTGGGGCGGCCCGGCGTCGGCTCGACCGCGCTGCCGACGTAGGCATCCACGGAGCTCGCCGAGGCGCCCGTGCGGTGCGTCGGCAGGAAGGGCACCAGGTCCTCGACCACGCACACCGGGCCCACGCCCGGGCCGCCGCCGCCGTGCGGAATGCAGAAGGTCTTGTGAAGGTTGAGGTGGCTCACGTCGCCGCCGAACTCGCCCGGCGCGGCCACGCCGACCAGCGCGTTCATGTTCGCGCCGTCCACGTAGACCCGGCCGCCGTGCTGGTGGACCAGTGCGCACAGCGCCTTGATGTGCGGGTCGAACACGCCGTAGGTCGACGGGTAGGTGACCATCACGGCGGCCAGTTGCGAGCTGTGCTGCTCGCACTTGGCGCGCAGGTCGTCGAGGTCGACGTTGCCCTCGGCGTCGCACTTCGTCACCACCACGCGCATGCCGGCCATCTGGGCGCTCGCCGGGTTGGTGCCGTGCGCCGACTCGGGGATCAGGCAGACGTCGCGCTGCGCGTCGCCGCGCGAGGCATGCCAGGCCTGGATCGCCAGCAGGCCGGCATATTCGCCCTGCGAGCCGGCGTTGGGCTGCAGGCTGATGCCGGCGTAGCCGGTGGCCTCGCACAGCCACTGGCGCAGCTGGGCGTCGAGTTCGGCATAGCCGGCCAGCTGCTCGGCCGGGGCGAACGGGTGGATGTGCGCGAACTCGGGCCAGGTGATCGGGATCATCTCGCTGGTCGCGTTGAGCTTCATGGTGCACGAACCCAGCGGGATCATCGTGCGGTCGAGCGCGAGGTCCTTGTCGGCCAGGCTGCGCAGGTAGCGCAGCATCTCGGTCTCGCTGTGGTGGCTGTTGAAGACCGGGTGGGTCAGGTAGGCGCTGGTGCGGCGCAGCTCGCTGGGGATCAGCGGGTCGGCGCCGTGCGCGAACGCAGCGACGTTGGGCACCATGCCCTCGGAGCGCGCGAACCATGACCACAGCGCGGTGAGATCTTCGCGCGTGGTGGTCTCGTCCAGCGTGATGCCGAGCTGCGTGGCCGACAGGCGTCGCAGGTTGGCTCCGGCATCGCGGGCGCGGCGGGCGATGGCATTGGTTTCGATGCCGGTCTCGACGCACAGCGTGTCGAAGGCGCTGTCACCGGCGAGCTCGAAGCCCATCGCGCGCAGGCCGTGCGCCAGGATGGCGGTGTAGCTCGCCACGCGCTGCGCGATGCGCTTGAGCCCCTGAGGTCCGTGGTAGACCGCATACATGCTCGCCACCACCGCCGGCAGTACCTGGGCGGTGCAGATGTTCGACGTGGCCTTCTCGCGGCGGATGTGCTGCTCGCGCGTCTGCAACGCCAGCCGGTAGGCGGGCCGGCCGTGCGCGTCGACGCTCACGCCGGCCAGGCGTCCCGGCATCGAGCGCTTGAACTCGTCACGGCAGGCCAGGAAGGCCGCGTGCGGGCCGCCGGCGCCCATCGGCATGCCGAAGCGCTGGGTGCTGCCGATGGCGATATCGGCACCCCATTCACCGGGCGGCGTGAGCAGCGTCAGCGCCAGCAGGTCGGCGGCGACGACGAAGGCCGCACCGCTGGCATGCGCCGCATCCACATAGGGCTTCATGTCGTGCACGATGCCGCCGGTCGCCGGGTACTGTGCGATCACGGCGAAGTACTCGTGCTGCGCCATCAGCTCCGGCACCAGGCCCACCAGCACCTCGATGCCCAGCGGCCGCGCGCGCGTGCGGATCACCTCGATGGTCTGCGGGTGGCAATCCGAAGCCACGATGACCGTGGCGCTCTTGCTCTTCACGCTGCGTCGGGCCAATGTCATGGCCTCGGCGGCGGCGGTGGCCTCGTCGAGCATCGAGGCGTTGGCGATCGCCATGCCGGTCAGGTCGCACACCATGGTCTGGAAATTCACCAGCGCCTCGAGCCGACCCTGCGAGATCTCGGCCTGGTAGGGCGTGTAGGCGGTGTACCAGGCCGGGTTCTCGAGGATGTTGCGCAGGATGACGCCCGGCGTGTGCGTTCCGTGGTAGCCCTGCCCGATGTAGCTGCGGTACACGCGGTTCTTCGCGGCGATCGCCTTCAGCTCGGCCAGCGCCTGGACCTCGCCGACGGGTTCGGGCAGCACCATCGGGCGCGCGCGGGCGATGCTGCGCGGGACGATGGCCTCGATCATGGCCTGGCGCGAAGCCGCGCCGATCACCGACAGCATGTGCTGTTCGTCGGCGGGGTCGATGCCGATGTGACGGCCGGCGAAGTCGGTGGTGTGTTCGAGTGCGGCGAGGGGCAGGGCGAGGGGCCTGAGCATGGTGTGCTCCGTGAGGGAAGGAAGGGCGGTGGACCGGACAGCCAGGAGGGTCGTGACAGCAGGAGGACAAGCAGGCGGCCAGCGGGATGGCGTGGCCGCGTGGTGCCTCAGAGCGTCTTGAGCAGCGCGTCGTAGCCGGGTGCGTCCATCAGTTGGTCGAACTCGGTCATGTCGGCGATCTTGACCTTGAAGAACCAGCCCTCGCCCAGCGGGTCGCTGTTGGCCAGTGCCGGGTCGTTGCGCAGCGCCTCGTTGACCTCGACCACCTCGCCGCTGACCGGCATGTAGAGGTCGGCCGCCGCCTTGACGGACTCGACGACGCCGGCGATGTCGCCCTTCTTGTAGGACGTGCCGACCGCCGGCAGGTCGACGAACACCACGTCGCCGAGCGCATCCTGCGCGTGCAGCGTGATGCCGACGACGGCGGCATCGTGGTCTTCGATGTTGATCCACTCGTGGTCGGTGGTGAACTTGGTGGTCATGGAGGCTCCTGAAAGGATGGACGGCCTGAGTCGAGCGTGGGCCGGAAGGTTGACGAAGAGGGGCGAGGCTGGAGTGTCAGGCACGCACGTAGCGGTGCGGCGTGAAGGGCAGGGCGACCACGCGCATGGGCAGCCGCTTCCCGCGCACCATGGCGAACACCTCGTGCGAGACGGTGGCATGGTTGCTGGCGATGCAGGCCATCGCGATCGGCTGGTTGACGGTCGGACCGAGGGTGCCGCTGGTTACCCGGCCGATGCGATGGCCCTGGCTGTCGACGAGTTCGGTGCCCTCGCGCACCGGCACCCGCTCCAGACCGATCAGGCCGACGCGGCGCTCGCTCACGCCGCCGGCGAGCTGGGCGTCGATGACGGTCGCCCCGGGGTAGCCACCGGCCCGCGCGCCGCCGGCGCGCCGCACTTTCTGGATGGCCCAGGACAGTCCGGCCTCGATCGGCGTGGTGGCGGTGTGGATGTCATGCCCGTAGAGGCACAACCCTGCTTCGAGGCGCAGGGTGTCGCGCGCGCCCAGGCCGGCCGGCGCGACCTCGGGCTGGGCGAGCAGCTCGCGCGCCAGCGCCTCGGCATGGGTGGCCGGCACCGAGATCTCGAAGCCGTCCTCGCCGGTGTAGCCGGAACGGGTGAGGTAGCAGTCGGAGCCGACCAGCGTGAAGGCGCCGCCGGTCATGAAGGTGAGGGCGCTCACGCCGGGGTTCAACCGCGCCAGGGCCGTGACGGCCTTCGGCCCCTGCAGGGCCAGCAGCGCTCGCTCGGGCAGGGGCTGCACCGTGCAGCGGTGGCCGATGTGCGCCTGCAGGTGGTGCAGGTCGGTGTCCTTGCAGGCGGCGTTGACGATCAGCAGCAGGTCGTTCTCGCGCCGGGTGACCATCAGGTCGTCGAGCAGGCCGCCGCCGGCATTGGTGAAGAAGGCGTAGCGCTGCTTGCCGACACCGAGGCCGAGCACGTCCATCGGCACCAGGGTCTCGAGCGCGAGCGCGGCCTGCTGCAGGTCGTCGGCGACCAGCCGGATCTGGCCCATGTGCGACACGTCGAACAGCGCGGCCGCATCGCGGCACTGGCGGTGTTCGGCCAGGATGCCGCTCGGGTAGTTGACCGGCATGTCGTAGCCGGCGAAGGGCACCATCTTGGCGCCGAGTTCGCGGTGGAGCGCGTGCAGGGGCGTGGTGAACAGGGGGGCAGCAGGGCTGCCGGCTAGTGCGGACATCTCGACTCCAAGGGCATGAAGGAAACCACCGTTGCCGGTGATGCCTGCCCTCGCTGTCCGCTTTACCTGAGAGATTGGCCGGTTCCGGTGTGTCGCACCTCGACCCGCTTGCCCCTTCGGTGGGCTGCCCCGGGTGCAGCCTCTCTCCAGTGAGGACGCCTCCGCTGGGAGGCGTTTGCCAGTCCTTTTGCCTGAGCGTTCGAGGTGTGTCCTCTGCGCCTTCGGCGGCTGCCGTCGGTGTGCTGACGGCAACGCTCTCCTGACGGTAACGATTATATGCACACGATCTCCTATTGATGCACGGCGGCACCACCGGCGTGACCTGTGCACGACCGCGGCGCGCCCGCGCCGCTGCGGCAGAAGGCTCAAGTCCGCGCCCGGCGGGCCGATACCTTTCCCGATGCACGCCCGGCGTGCTGCGCAAGGGGCCGGCGAACGGCCCGACAGGAACCTCCCGCGTGTCCTTGCTCCAGCCCTTGTACGACCCCCGCGTGGTCGTGCTGTCCATCGCTGTCGCGATCCTGGCTTCGTTCGTCACGCTCGAACTGGCCAAGCGCGTGCGCAGTGCCGACCGCGTGCTGTCGATGTGCTGGTGCATCGGCGGCGCCCTGGTCATGGGCAGCGGCATCTGGTCGATGCACTTCGTCGGCATGCACGCCTTCAGCCTGACGATCCCGCTCGGCTACCGCGTTTCGACCACGCTGCTGTCGTGGGGCGTGGCGCTGCTGGTCTCGCTGGTGGCGCTGGGGATCGCCGGGCGGGAGCAGCTGTCACGCAGCCTGCACGTGTGGGGGGCGCTGGCGATGGGCGGCGGCATCATGGCGATGCACTACATCGGCATGGCCGCACTGGAGATGGCGCCGGGCATCCAGTGGGATGCGCGCTGGGTGGCGGCATCCGGGTTGATTGCGGTGACCGCATCCGCTGCCGCTCTGCGGATCTTCTTCTGGATGCGCCGCCATGCCGGCTGGTCGGCGCTGGCCTACCAGTGCGCTGCAGCGGTGGTCATGGGACTCGCGATCAGCGGCGTGCACTACAGCGGCATGGCAGCTGCAGGCTTCCCCGAGGGCAGCGCCTGCCTGAGTCTGGACGGCATCAACGGCGACTCGCTGGTGCTGATCGTCAGCGTGGCCACCGTGCTGATGCTGACGATCACGCTGGTGACCTCGGTCTTCGACCGGCGCATGCAGGCCACCGCGGACGGCCTGTCGCAGTCGTTGCAGCAAGCCAACGAACGCCTCCAGTCGGCCAACGACGAACTGAGCCGCCTGGCCTACCAGGACGCGTTGACGGGCTTGCCCAACCGCAGCTACTTCGAGTCGCGCCTGAGCCAGGCGGTCGCCCGTATCGAACGGCTGCGCGAGCTGCCGACGCCCTCGGCATCGGCGGGCCTGGCGGTGCTGTTCATCGACCTCGACGGCTTCAAGCCGATCAACGATTCCTACGGTCATGCCCATGGCGATCTGGTGCTGCAGGCTGTGGCCGTGCGCCTGCGCGAGGCGGTGCGCGCGGCCGACACGCTGGCCCGCCTGGGCGGCGACGAATTCATCGTGCTGGTCGAGGACGTGAGCTGCGCGGGGGATTGCATCCACGTCGCGAAGCGCGCCCTGGCCAGCATGGGCGAGCCGCTCGTCGTGGTCGGCCAGCCGGTCCACCTGTCGTGCTCGATCGGGGTGGCGATGTACCCCGACGCCGGCGACGCCAGGCGCCTCATCGCGCACGCCGATGCGGCGATGTACGAGGCGAAGCGGGGTGGCGGCAGCACCTACGCGGTCTACGAGTCGGCGATGAACCAGGGCGCCGACCAGCAGGTGGCGCTGTACAACGATCTCGTCACGGCGATGGAGCGTGGCGAACTGCAACTGCACTACCAACCCAAGGTCGATCTACGTACCGACACGATCCGCGGCGTCGAGGCGTTGATGCGCTGGCGCCATCCCCAGCGGGGCATGGTGAGCCCGGTGGCCTTCATCCCGGTGGCCGAGCGCTTCGGCCTGATCAACACGCTCGGCGCCTGGGTCATCGACGAAGCCTGCCGGCAGCTGAGCGCCTGGGCCGACGAAGGCCTGCACATGCGCGTGGCGATCAACCTGTCGGCGCACCAGCTCATGCAGGCTGACCTGACAGAGCGGGTGGCCGACGCACTGGCGCTGCACCAGGTCGAGGCTTCGCAGCTGATCTGCGAGATCACCGAGTCGGTCGCGATGGAGGACACCCGCGTCACCCAGCGCGCGATCGACGGCCTGCTGGCCATCGGCGTGCAACTGGCGATCGACGACTTCGGAACCGGCTACTCCAGCCTCAGCTACCTGCGCCAGCTGCGGGCCCGGCAGCTGAAGATCGACCGCAGCTTCATCCGCGACCTGGCCGGCAGCAGCGACGCCCGCGCGGTGGTCGATGCGGTGATCCGGCTGGCCCATGCGCTGGGCATGCAGGTGGTGGCCGAGGGCGTGGAGGAGACCGACCAGCGCGACCTGCTGGTCGAGATGGGTTGCGACCAGCTGCAGGGCTTCCTGTACGCCAAGCCGATGGCGGCCGACGACATCTCGTACTGGGCGCGCCACCGCGGCGAGCAGCACGCGGTGCCGTTCTCCGACTCGACCCTGGTCGACACGATTCCGGGTTGACCGCGCTTCCAGCCGAGCGCCGGCTGTGGGATAGTCTTTCCGACCCGCCGCACGAGCGGGCCTGTCGCCGAGGCGACGGCACGAGGAGACATCCCATGAGCAGCAACATCAGCATCTACGAACAGGGGCTGGACCAGACCACGGCGAACTTCGTCGCGCTCTCGCCCGTCAGTTTTGTCGAACGCAGCGCCGAGGTGTTCGGCGACCTGCCGGCCGTCGTGCACGGGGCGCGCCGACAGACCTGGGCGCAGACGCGCGAGCGTTCGGCGCGGCTCGCCGCGGCGCTGCGTGCACTCGGCGTGGCGCGCGGCAGCACCGTCAGCGTGATGCTGCCCAACACGCCGGAGATGGTGGAGGCGCACTACGCGGTGCCGGCGCTGAACGCGGTGCTGAACACGCTGAACACCCGGCTCGACGCCGCGCTGCTGGCCTGGCAGATGAACCACTGCGAGGCCCAGGTGCTGATCACCGACCGCGAGTTCGCGCCGACCATCGCCGAGGCGCTGCGGCTGCTGCACAGCGAGCACGGCCGCACACCGATCGTCATCGACGTCTGCGACAGCGAGTACGCCGGTCCGGGCGACCGGCTCGGCACGCACGAGTACGAGGCATTGTTGGCCGCCCACGCGCCGCTGGCGCGGCTCGATGGTCCGGCCGACGAATGGGACGCCATCGCCGTCAGCTACACGTCGGGGACCACCGGCGACCCCAAGGGCGTGGTGACCCACCACCGCGGCGCCTACCTGAACGCGGTGAGCAACGCGGCCACCTGGACCATGCCGCACTTCCCGATCTACCTGTGGACGCTGCCGATGTTCCACTGCAACGGCTGGTGCTTCCCGTGGACGATCGCGATGCTGGGGGGCACCCACGTGTGCCTGCGCCGGGTCGATGCGCCCAGCATCCTCGGCGCGATGCGCGAGCACCGCGTCGATCACTACTGCGCTGCCCCGATCGTGCACAACCTGCTGATCGCCGCGCCCGACGAGCTGCGCGCCGGCATCACGCAGAAGGTGCGCGGCATGGTGGCGGGTGCCGCGCCGCCGGCCGCGATGATCGAGGGCATGGCGAAACTGGGCTTCGATATCACCCATGTCTACGGCCTCACCGAGGTCTACGGCCCAGCCGCCGTGGCCGTGAAGCGCGCCAGCTGGGCCGGCGAGAGCCTGTCCGAGCAGACGCGGCTCAACGGCCGCCAGGGCGTGCGCTACGCGCTGCAGGAGGGCATGACGGTGCTGGACCCCGAGACGATGGTCGAGACGCCGGCCGACGGCCAGACGATGGGCGAGATCATGTTCCGCGGCAACATCGTGATGAAGGGCTACCTGAAGAACCCCCAGGCCAGCGCTGCGGCTTTCGCGGGCGGCTGGTTCCACACCGGCGACCTGGCGGTGATGGAACCGGACCGCTACGTCAAGATCAAGGACCGCAGCAAGGACATCATCATCTCCGGCGGCGAGAACATCAGCTCCATCGAGGTCGAGGACGCGCTCTACCGGCACCCGGCGGTGATGGCCTGCGCGGTGGTCGCGAGACCCGACCCGAAGTGGGGCGAGACGCCGGTCGCCTACGTGGAGCTCAAGCCCGGCGCCGAGGTGAGCGCGGCGGAACTGGTCACCCACTGCAAGTCGCTGCTGGCTGGCTACAAGGCGCCGAAGGAGGTGCGCTTCGAAGCCATCCCCAAGACCTCGACCGGGAAGATCCAGAAATTCCAGCTGCGTGAGCGGGCCCGCTCGACGCAGGCGATCGAATAGCAGCGCGCAGGAGCCGAGATGTCCGTCACCGAAAGAGACGACCCGTTCGTGCTGAAGACGCAGGATGCCCGCGGCGTCGTCACGCTGACACTGAACCGCGCGCACGCCTTCAACGCGCTGTCCGAAGGCATGCTGGCCGCGCTGCAAGCCGAGCTGGACGCGGTGGCGGCGGATGCCTCGTCGCGCGTGGTCGTGCTCGCCGCCAGCGGCAAGGCCTTCTGTGCAGGCCACGATCTCAAGCAGATGCGCGCCGCGCCCTCGCTCGGCTACTACGAGACGCTGTTCGCGCAGTGCACGCGCGTCATGCTGAGCCTCCAGAACCTGCCGGTGCCGGTGATCGCCCGTGTGCAGGGCCTCGCCACTGCGGCCGGTTGCCAGCTCGTCGCGATGTGCGACCTGGCGGTCGCGGCGCGCGAAGCGCGCTTCGCCGTGAGTGGCGTCAACCTCGGACTGTTCTGCTCGACGCCCAGCGTGGCGCTGGCGCGCAACCTGCCGCGCAAGCAGGCGATGGAGATGCTGCTCACCGGCGATTTCATCAGTGCCGAGGAGGCGCGCGAGCGCGGTCTCGTCAACCGCGTGGCCGAGGCCGATCGGCTCGATGCCGAGGTGGCGCAACTGGTGCAGCGCATCGTTGCCAAGCCGCGCGTCGCGATCGCGGTCGGCAAGGCCCAGTTCTACCGCCAGGTCGAGGCCGGCATCGCGTCGGCCTACGAGATCGCCGGGCAGGCGATGGCCTGCAACATGATGGACGAGGCAGCGCTGGAGGGCGTGCAGGCCTTCATCGACAAACGCAGCCCGACCTGGGCGGTCGCCGAGCCGGGCCGCTAGCGACGTTGCCCCGGCTCGTCAGCCGGCGAGCCCCAGCATGCGTGCGCCCAGCGCCTCGGCCACCTCGATGCCGTCGACGCCGGCCGACATGATGCCGCCCGCATAGCCGGCGCCTTCGCCGGCCGGGTAGAGCCCCACGACGTTGAGGCTCTGGTAGTCCTTGCCGCGCGTGATGCGCAGCGGTGACGAGGTGCGCGTTTCCACGCCGGTGAGCACGGCGTCGGGCAGCGAGAACCCGGCGATCTGCTTGTCGAACGCCGGGAGGGCCTCGCGGATCGCGTCGATCGCGTAGTCGGGCAGGCTGGCGTTGCCGGTCTGGGCCAGGTCGGTCAGGTGCACGCCCGGCTTGTAGGAGGGCAACACGCTGCCCCAGGCGGTGCTGGGCCGGCCGACCAGGAAATCGCCGAGCCGCTGGCCCGGCGCCTCGTAGCTGCGCCCGCCCAGCTCGTAGGCACGCGACTCCCAGTAGCGCTGGAAGGCGATGCCGTCGAGCGGGTTCACCGGACCCTCGGTGAGGCCGTCCTGCCGGTAGTCCTGCGGTGTGATGCCGACCACGATGCCGGCATTGGCGTTGCGTTCGTTGCGCGAATACTGGCTCATGCCGTTGGTGACCACGCGCCCCGGCTCGGACGTGGCGGCGACCACCGTGCCGCCCGGGCACATGCAGAAGCTGTAGACCGAGCGGCCGTTGCGCGCGTGGTGGACCAGCTTGTAGTCGGCCGCGCCGAGGAGCGGGTGGCCGGCATTCGGGCCGAAGCGGGCCTTGTCGATCAGGCCCTGCGGGTGCTCGATGCGGTAGCCGATCGAGAACGGCTTGGCTTCCAGGTAGACGCCGCGCCGCTGCAGCATCTCGAAGGTATCGCGTGCGCTGTGGCCGAGGGCGAGCACCACGTGGTCGGCGCGCAGTTGCTCGCCCGAGGCGAGTGTGACGCCGCGGAGATGGCCGTCCTCGATCAGCAGGTCGGTCACACGCTGCTGGAAGCGGATCTCGCCGCCCAGCGCCTCGATGTCGGCGCGCATCTTCTCGACCATGCTCACCAGCCGGAAGGTGCCGATGTGCGGCTTGGCGACGTAGAGGATCTCCTCCGGGGCGCCGGCCTTCACGAATTCGGTCAGCACCTTGCGCGTCAGGTGGCGCGGGTCGCTGATCTGGCTCCACAGCTTGCCGTCGGAGAAGGTGCCGGCACCCCCCTCGCCGAACTGCACGTTCGATTCGGGGTCGAGCACGCGGCGCCGCCACAGACCCCAGGTGTCCTGGGTGCGCTCGCGCACCGCCTTGCCGCGTTCCAGCACGATCGGGCGCAGGCCCATCTGCGCCAGGATCAAGGCCGCGAAGATGCCGCAGGGGCCGAAGCCGATGACCAGCGGACGCAGCGGCGGCGCCGTGCCCGCGGCTGCGGCGTAGTAGCCGTCCGGCGCCTGTCCGACGAAGCGGTACCGGGTGTCCGGCGCCGGCCGCACGTGCGGGTCGCTGCCGAGCCGAGCTCGCACGGCGGCCTCGTCGGCCACTTCGCAATCGACGGTGTAGATCAGCACCACCGCTGTCTTGCGGCGCGCGTCGTAGCTGCGCTTGAAGACGGTGAAGGACTGCAGCTGCGCGTCGGCGATGCCCAGGCGCGCTACCACCGCGGGACGCAGCGCGTCCTCGGCGTGGTTCAGCGGCAGGCGCAGTTCGGTGATTCGCAGCATCGGTGCGAGGCCCCGGCCGGTGCCGGCGCGGCCGCGCGGTGCTCCGGGATCAGCCGCCCTTCTTGGAGCGCTTGCCCGGATTCTTCTTGCTGCGGGTGTGCGAACCGCGCTCCAGGCTGACCTTCTGGCCGCGGCCTGGCGTGAACACCACGCCGGTCGGCGGGGTGGGGCGGGGGGTGGCACGGCGGTCGGCTTCGGTCTTGATCTGGTTGCCCATGTCGGCTCCGGTAGGAATTGGCGAAACTCAGGATTAGGCCACAGGTCGCGCTGGCGAGCCGCCGCGGCGTGCGATCCCGTCGCTGCCCGCGGCCCCGATCGCGTCGCCGGCGGCGGGGTAGAGCCGCAGCAACAGCTCGCGGCTGCCGTCGCTCAGCAGCGCCTGCAACTGTGCCCGCAGGTGCTGCACGTCCTCCGGGTCGTCGCCGCCCTCGCGGGCCGACCAGAGCGCGGCCAGCAGTTCGGCGCGCGGCTGCAGCACCTGGCTCACCGCGTCGTGCCAGAAGTCGGGCTGCTCGGCCTCGGCCCAGTCGCCGCGACCGCGGCCGTAATGGGCCACCGCCAGGTAGCCCAGCAGCGCCGAATGCGCGAGGCCGGTCAGCACCTCGTCGGTCCAGGCCAGCGACGGCGCTTCCACGCCGCGCACCAGGTTGTAGCCGCGCGCCAGGCCGGCGGCCCCCAGCGCGCCGAGCACGCCGCCGGCCAGCAGGCCCCCGCCGAGCGTGAGACCGCCGGTGGCGATGTCGGCCTTCAGCCCGGCCAGCGCGCCGGTCAGCAGCCCGCCCAGCACCGCGGCCTTGCCCTCGCTGGCCGGCTCCCGCACCGCGTAGTGCTCGGCCAGGCGCGTCAGCACTCTCTCGGTCGCCCGGCCGTCCAGACCGTGCAGGTGGATCAGCCGGTCGGTCGAGGCGCGGACGTCGGCGTCGAGTCGCTCGGCCAGCGCCTGCATCGCCCGTTCGCGCGGCGTGACCGTGCCCTCGCGACGCAGGCCGAGCGCCGCGCCCACTTGGCGCAGCCGCCCGCTCCAGCCGGCCTCGACCACCGGTTCGCGGTCGAACGCAGCGCGCGCCAGCCGCTCGGCCAGCACCTCCATGGCTGCCGACCAGGTGGCCCGTCCGCGTTCGTCCCAGGCGGTGCGCAGGCGTTCGAACGCGGCCTGCCGTGCCGCCGGCAGCGCCGCTCCCACGGCCTGCAGCAGCCTGCCTTCCTGGACCCAGCAGCGCACGAAGGCGTCGAGTGCGAGCACCTCGCGCACACAGCTGAACGGTTGCACCCGCTCTCGCCAGCGCTGCAGTTCCGCGGCTTCGGCCTGCGGCGGTTGCGGCCGGCCCAACTGATTGAGCAGCACCAGCACCGGCTTGTCGATCAGCTCCAGCACCCGCAACTCCGCGTCGAGGTAGCCGGCGTCCTGCGGCGACTCGGAAGCGTTGACGAGGTAGAGCACCGCATCGGCCTGCTCGAGCACGTTGCGCACCGCGCGCTGGCTGGACCAGAAGGCGCGGTCGCGGAAGCGGTCCCAGACCTCGCTCAGGAACCAGCCGATCGGGTTGCCGGCCTGCGCGAGCCGTTTCGCGAGCCGCGCGCTGTCGCCGAAGCCGGGCGTGTCCCACAGCAGCAGGCGGTCGCCGGTGGGCGACTCGACCAGCGTGTGCGGCTCGGCGCTCTGCGTCACGTGCGCCTCGTCGCGCACTTCGCCGATGTCGCGCCGGAGCAGGCTGCGAGCCAGCGTGGTCTTGCCCACGTTGGTGTGCGACACGAGGCTCAGCGCCACGGTGACGGCGCTCGCGTCCGCGCTCATGCCTGCAGCCCCTTGTCCGCTTCGAGCGCCTGCAGGTCCGGCGCGGACAGGTCGACGAACACCGGCGTTCGCCCCAGCTCGCCCAGCATCTGCCGCCAGGCCGTGCGCCGCTGCTCGTGTCGCGCGGCGCCGTCGGCGCCGCCGAAGCGGGCCCGGAAACCCGATTCGTCGACCAGCACCACCAGCTGTTGACCGGCAGGCGCCCGCGTGGCGAGCGCCTGCACGAAGGCGCCGTGGGTCTCGCGCTCGGGCGTCGCAGTCAGCGCGAACAGCACCACGACGACCGCGCCGGGCGACGGCGGCAGCGACAGGGTCGCGAGCTCGTCCTCGCCGCCGAGCGGGACGCTGTCGTTCAGGCGCAGGTCCAGCCGCGGGCCCAGGCCGCTTTCCAGCGCGGCACGCAGCGCGGGCTGCAGGGCTGGCGGCAGCGCATAGCTGTAGGGCAGGACCTGCACGGCACGGCGTTCGCCGTCGCGGGCCGGCAGCAGGCGTTGGTAATAGGGCTCGTCCAGCGGCAGCGGCAGGTGCCGCGCCAAGCGGCGCGCCCGCCAGGCGGCCGACAGCGCGAGCGCGGTGCGCGGCAGCAGCACGGCCAGCGCGATCGTCAGCGCGTGCAGGTGGATCCAGCGCGCGGCGTTCTCACCCGGCCCGACCGAGAAACGCAGGCTCGCGAGCTGTGCCGCGTCGGGCAGCGCCAGGCCCGACAGCGCCGAGGCCGGCCCGAGCACGAGGCCCAGCCACTGCTGCACGTGCTGCGCAGTCAGGAAGGTGCTGTCCCAGCCGGCGCGGTACTCGAAGGCGATGCCGCGCAGGTAGAGCGCGGCCAGCGCGCCGATCGCGAATGCGGCCGCGGCTGCGTGCAGCACCGTGGCGATCCGGGCGCCGTGCAGCGCCGCCGAGGCCTCGGCCCAGGCGGAGGCGAAGCGCCGCAGCGTGGACGCTGCGGGAGCGCTCCGCGTCGCGCGCGTGCCGGCGCGTTCGAGCCATCGGATCAGCGCGCGGCGGATCGGCCCGCCGGCATCGGCCTGGGTCGCGCCGGCCGGGCGCAGGCCATGCAGCGCGAGCACTGCGTACACCGCCAGATTCCACACCAGCAGCGCGAGCAGCGGCGGCGCGAGGATGTTGATGCGCTGCGACGGCCCGATGGCGTCGCTGGCCGCACCCGCCAGCAGCGCCAGCGCCAGCAGGGCACCGCCCAGCCAGCCCGGCCAGGTCGTCGCTGCCAGCACCGCCCGCACGGCCGGCTCGCGCTCGGTCAGTCGCGCAGCGGCCAGGCCGGCCCGCTGTGCGATCAGCACGTCCGCTTCCGCACGCTCACCGGCAGCGCGCGCAGCCTGCTCGCTGGCCCAGGCCGCATCGGCTGCGGTCCAGGGCGGGGTCATCGGGGCTTCGAAGCTGCGAACGAGCAGCACGCGGCGAGCGTCGTCGGCGTTCATGCGGTCCGGGGCGTCGGCAAGCGCGGCAAGGTGGGCCGAGAGAGGGAGAGGCGGTGCGAGGAAGGCATGTCGTTGCGGATGGTTGCACAAGATTTTGCGGAACAACCCCGGCGCAGGGCCTTCTACCTCTGTCAACTCTCCCGGAAAGGACCGATCCCGATGCCCAAGATCTCCCGAACCCTCGCGCTGCTGCTGGCTTGCGGCAGCGCTGCGGCCTCCGCCCAGGTCACGCTCAAGGACGATGGCGAGTGGCGCGCGCTGCTCGGTGCCGGCCTCAGCGCCAGCAGCGGCAACACCCGCGCCACCAGCCTCACGATCAAGGGCGAGGCCGTGCGCCTGACGCCCGAGGACAAGTGGGCGATCTACGGCGACGGCCTGTACGCCGAGAACGAGGGCGAGACCTCGGGCAACCAGATCCGCCTGGGCACGCGCTACGACTTCAACCTCACGCGCGAGGTGTTCGCCTTCGGGGGTCTCGACGCCGAGCGCGACGGCATCGCCGATCTCGACCTGCGCACCGCCCTGAGCGGCGGCCTGGGCTACAAGTTCGTCAACACGCCCGAGCACACCTTCAACGTGTTCGGCGGTCTGCAGTACGCGCGCGATCGCTACAGCGAACCCCGCCCGGTGGACGGCGCCGACCGCGTGCGCTACAGCGCGCTGAGCGCGCTGCTCGGTGAGGAGTCCACTCACAAGCTCACCGACACCGTCTCGGCCAAGCAGCGCTTCGAGCTCTACCCGAGCCTGAAGAACGACGGCGAGTTCCGCGCCCGCTTCGACGCCGACCTGGCGGTGGCGATGACCAAGGCGCTGAGCCTCACGGTGGGCATTGCCTCGCGCTACGACAGCGAGCCCGGCCTCGGCCTGAAGAAGACCGACACCCTGCTCACCACGGGGATCAGCGCGCGTTTCGACTAGGACCCGCTAGCGCCGCAGCGTGCGGTAGACCGCGCTCTCGAAATCGACGAAGCCCGGATAGGACGCCACGTCCTGGAAGGGCAGGATCTGCGTGCCCCAGAACCCGCCGATGCGGTTCTTGCGGTCGATCCAGTAGTAGAGATTGCCGAGGCCGGCCCACATCAGCGACCCGGCCGGTCGGCCGGTGGGGGTGTCCTCGTCGTTGACCATGAAGGTGTAGGCCCAGGACTTCGACAGGCCGGGGAAGAACTCGCCGGAGTTCGACAGCGCGGGATTGGTCGTCACCCAGCCGCCGCTCTTCAGTGCGCCCAGCCCGTTCTGCGACATGCGCTGCACGATCTCGGCGCGCAGCACGCGGCCGTTCGCGCCGTCGCCGTCGTTGAGCAGCATGCGGATGAACTTCATGTAATCGCCGACCGTGCCGTACAGGCCGTGGCCGCCCATGTCCATCTCGGGCGGCTGCGGCAGCACCAGGTCGGGCACCGGCGTGAGCTTGCCGTCGGCGGCGCGCATGTGCAGCGAAGCGCGCCGCTGCATCATCGAGGGCGTGATGACGAACGCGGTGTCGTTCATGCCCAGCGGTGCGAACAAACGCTCGGCCATCACTTCGCCGAGCCGCTTGCCACGCACGGCCTCGACCACCTTGCCCAGCCAGTCGATGTTGCAGCCGTAGTTCCAGCGCTCGCCCGGATCGAACAGCAGCACCGACTGGATGGCCTCGTAGGTGTTGGCGATGAGGGTCGGGATGTTCTTCGCCTGACGGTAGGCCAGGTCTTCGGGGCTGAAGAACTCGTAGCCGAAGCCGGCGGTGTGCAGCATCAGGTCGTTCAGCGTGATGGCGCGGCGCGGCGGGCGCGTCTTCGGCTGGCCGTCGGCATCGAGGCCGTCGTAGACCTGGATCGCGGCGATGTCCGGCACGTACCGCGACGCCGCATCGTCGAGGCCGACGAGGCCTTCCTCCACCAGCTGCATCACCATCGCGCCGGTGAGCGCCTTGGTGCAGGAGAACAGGCACATCACGGTGTCCACCGTCATGGGCCGGTCGCTGCCGAGCTCGCGACTGCCGGCGGCGCCCTCGTAGAGGTTGCCGCGCGCATCGGTCGCCATCGCGACGACGCCGGGTGCGCCACCGGCGCGGCCGACGGTGCTGTCGAGAACCGCGTCGGCGGCCTGCTGGAGGGAGTGCTGCGTCATGCCGTGTTCCGTTCGAGAGGCGGCCGGGCCGCGAGAGCCGGGCCGGCACTCTCTCGCGGTGGTGCCGGCCTGCGTGGATGCCCGAATGTAGTCAGCGCGGCAGCAGGCGGGAGCAGGGCAATCCCGCGGGCGGGCGCGTCGCCTGCCCGTGGCTCAGGCGACCTTCACCACCACCTTGCCGAAGTTCCTGCCCTCGAGCAGCGAGACCAGCCCCTGCGGCGCGCCTTCCAGCGTGTCGATGACGTCCTCGCGCACCTTGATGCGGCCCTGCGCGAGCAGGCCGCTCATCTCGCGGAAGAAGGCCTCGTAGTGCTCGGCGTAGTGGTCGTAGATGATGAAGCCCTGCGTCTTCAGGCGCTTGAGCAGCGAGGTCAGCAGCAGCGGCATGCGGTCGCCCGATTCGCCACCGCCGTTGTAGTGCGCGATGAGGCCGCAGATCGCCATGCGCGAATGCAGGTTGAACAGCGGCAGCACCGCGTCGAACACCGCGCCGCCGACGTTCTCGAAGTAGATGTCGATGCCGTCCGGGCAGGCCTTCTTCAAGTCGCCGGGCAGATCGGCCGAGCGGTGGTCCACGCAGGCGTCGAAGCCCAGTTCCTGGACGGCATAGCGGCACTTGTCGGCGCCGCCGGCGATGCCCACCGCACGCAGGCCGCGCGCCTTGGCCAGCTGCCCGGCGATCTGGCCCACCGCACCGGTGGCGGCGGCGATCACGAAGGTTTCGCCGGCCTTCGGCTCGCCGATGTTGACCAGGCCGTGCCAGGCGGTGAAACCCGGCATGCCGAGCACGCCCAGGCCCCACGACGGATGCGCCATCGACGGGTCGAGCTTGATGTCTATGTCCGAGCCGTCCGACAGCGCGTAGTCCTGCCAGCCGCTGGCGGCGATCACCAGGTCGCCGGCCTTGTAGCCGGGATGGCGGCTTTCCTCGACGCGCGAGATCGTGCCGCCCACCATCGCGCCGCCGAGGTCGACGCCGGGCCGGTAGGAGTAGCCCTCGTTGAGGCGGATGCGCATGTACGGGTCGAGCGACAGCCACAGCGTGCGCAGCAGCATCTGTCCCTCGGCCGGCTTGGGAATGTCGACGGTCTCCAGGCGGAAGGTGCTGGCGGTCGGCATGCCGGCGGGGCGTTCGGCCAACACGAAACGGCGGTTGGTCGATGAGGTCTGTGGCATGGCGGGAGTCCTGTCTCGGTGGGGTGCGGGTGGTTTGTCGCGATCGAGGGGCCGTGCGTGCCGTTCCACGCTCACATGCCTGCGTAGTTCGGCCCGCCGCCCCCCTCGGGGGTGACCCAGACGATGTTCTGCGTCGGGTCCTTGATATCGCAGGTCTTGCAGTGCACGCAGTTCTGCGCGTTGATCTGCAGCCGGTCGGTGCCGGCCTCGGTCTTCACGAACTCGTACACGCCGGCCGGACAGTAGCGGCTCTCCGGACCCGCGTATGTCGCCAGGTTGACAGCCACCGGCACGCTCGCGTCCTTCAGCGTCAGGTGGGCCGGCTGCTGCTCTTCATGGTTGGTGTTGCTGATGAACACCGAGCTCAGCCGGTCGAAGGTGAGCTGGCCGTCGGGCTTGGGGTAGGCGATCGGCGTGCACTGGTCGGCCGGCTTGAGCCGCGCGTGATCGGCCTCGGTGCGGTGGATCGTCCACGGCGGGCGCTGCACGCCCAGCCTGGGCAGCAGCCACTGCTCGATGCCGGTCATCAGCGCGCCCACGGTGTTGCCCTTCTTGAACCACTGCTTGAAGTTCTTCGAGCGCTGCAGCTCGGCGTGCAGCCAGCTCGCCTCGAAGGCCGCCGGGTAGGCGGCGAGTTCGTCGTGCTGGCGCCCGGCCGCCAGCGCCTCGGCCAGCGCCTCGGCGCACAGCATGCCGGTCTTGATCGCGGCATGGCTGCCCTTGATGCGCGCGGCATTCAGCGTGCCGGCCTCGCAGCCCACCAGCGCACCGCCGGCGAACACCAGCTTGGGCAGGCTCAGCAGCCCGCCGGCGGTGATGGCTCGCGCACCGTAGCCCAGTCGCTTGCCACCGGCGAGCACCGCACGGATGGCCGGGTGGGTCTTCCAGCGCTGCATCTCCTCGAACGGGCTGAGCCAGGGGTTCTGGTAGTCCAGCCCCGTCACGAAGCCGAGCGTGACCTTGTTGTCCGCCAGGTGGTAGAGAAAGCCGCCGCCATAGGTGTGCGAGTCCATCGGCCAGCCGGCGGTGTGCACCACATGGCCGGGGCGGTGCTGTGCGGCGGGGATCTCCCACAGCTCCTTGACGCCCAGCGCATAGCTCTGCGGGTCGCGGCCCGCGTCGAGCCGGAACTTCGCGATGAGCTGGCGGCCCAGGTGCCCGCGGGCGCCTTCGGCGAACACGGTGTACTTGCCGCGCAGCTCCATGCCGAGCTGGAAGTTCTCGGTCGGTTCGCCGTCCTTGCCGATGCCGAGGTTGCCGGTCGCGACGCCGCGCACCGCACCCTGCTCGTCGTACAGCACTTCGGCGGCGGCGAAGCCGGGGAAGATCTCCACGCCCAGGGCCTCGGCCTGCTGGGCCAGCCACTGGGTCACGGCGCCCAGGCTGATGACGTAGTTGCCCTGGTTGTGGAAGCAGTCGGGCACCAGCCAGTCGGGGGTGCGCGTGGCGCCGGTCTCGGAGAGGAAGAGCACGTCGTCGCCGCTCACCGGCTGCTCCAGCGGGGCGCCGCGTTCCTTCCAGTCGGGGAAAAGCTCGGTGATCGCGCGCGGGTCCATCACGGCGCCCGAGAGGATGTGGGCGCCGGGCTCGGAGCCCTTCTCGAGCACGACGACGGAGACCTCCTGGCCGCGTTCGGCGGCGAGCTGCTTCAGGCGGATCGCCGTGGCCAGGCCGCCGGGTCCCGCGCCCACCACCACCACGTCGTAGTCCATGGCCTCGCGCGGGCCGTGCTGGTCGAGGAGGGCTTGCGGTGTCATGTCTCGTTCCTGTGCTTCGCTTCGGAGGGCCTCCGAAAGGCGCGCGGATTCTAAGCCGCAGCACGAGGAAAACGAACGGTCGTTCTATTCTGTTCCGGCGCGGTCCGGTGCACCTTACAGCGGCAGCAGCTTGACGTCGAACAGCCGTTCGCCCAGCCACACCAGCGCCACGATGCCGGCGAAGGCCGAGCCGCTGCGCAGCCAGGCGCCGGTATGGCCGCGTTCTCGCACCGGCCACAGCAGCAGCGTCGCGACCGCGACCACGAGCAGCTGACCGACCTCGACACCCAGGTTGAACTGCAGCAATGCGCCCGCCATCGCCCAGGGCGCGAGCTGCAGCTCGATCAGCGGCCCGGCGAAGCCGAAGCCGTGGATCAGCCCGAAGGCGAACGCCGCGACGGCCCGGCGCCTGCCGAGGAAGGGCCGGATGTTGTCGAGCGCGGTCAGCGCGATGGTCACCGCGATCAGCGGTTCGATCACGCTCGGCGGCACGCTGAACACGCGCAGCGAAGCGAGCCCCAGCGTGACCGAGTGGCCGACGGTGAAGGCCGTGATCAGGCCTGCCAGCGGCCACAGGCGCCCGCGCCAGCCGCCGTGCCGGGCATCGGGGCCGAGCACCAGCGGCAGCAGCAGGCAGATCAGGAACAGCACGTGGTCCGCGCCGATCAGGATGTGGTGCAACCCCTCGCCGAAGAAGCCCGGCGCGGGCGCCGACTCGGCGGGCGGGTCGACGCCGACCGCGGCCCCGGATGCGCCGGCGCTCGGAGCCAGCCGCAGCGGCGTGCCGCCCGGCGTCAAGCTGCGCAGCGGGCCGGTCGGTTGGCCCTGGGCGTCGAGCACGACCAGCAGGCCGCGATGCGTCGGGTCGGTGTCGCGGAACAGGCCATAGTCCAGCGCGGGTGCGCCGGCCGCCGCGCAGTCGCTGGCGTAGTGCAGCAGCGCGTACACGCCGTCGGCCTTGCGGTCCAGCGCCAGGCCCGGCAGCGCGCGCAGGTGGCAGCGTCCGTCGTCCAGGCGCAGCCGGTCGGCCACGTGGCCGGCGATGTCGGCCTCGCGCGTTCGCACCTCGCCCCAGCTCAGCTGGCCATCGGCGTTGGCGTCGAGCTCGAGCACGGTGTCGAGGTCGCGCAGCGCCACGTCGACCTGCAGTGCCAGCTTGCCGTGCGCATCGACGCCGGCGCGCAGGTAGGCGTCGCTGGCCTGGTGGGCTGAGGCGAGCAGCGGCACACCCAGGACCGACAGCCCCACCAGCAGCGCGCGCAGCCTGCGCATCGGTGCGCCGGTCATTGCGCGTTCCCGGCGGATGCCGGCTCCAGCCGCGCATCGCGCAGGCCGATCTGCCGCGCCAGCGCCACCACCTCGGTCTGCGCCGCCGCGTCGCCGGCGGCCGTGGCGGCGCGCTGCATCACCACGAAGTCGATCGCCTCGCGCTGCGATTTCAGGTTCAGGCGCGCCAGCGCCAGCGCGCGCGTAGGTGCCGCCTCGACGTCGAGAGCGAAGCGCGCCCGCTCGCGCGCATGGACCGCGACCGCCTCCGGTCGCAGGCCGGCCTGCGCATAGCGTGCGGCGACCGTGCCCTGCAGGCGGGCCGCATCGGCGCTGCCGAGGGCGCGGGCGACCACGGCCCGGCGCAGCAACCCGGCCTCGCTGTCGTCGTTGCCGAGCAGGCGCTCGGCTTCCGCCCAGGCCCGTGTGTCGATCAGCGCGTCGACCAGCGCGATGCGCGCGTAGGCATCGTCGGGCTGCGCCTGCAGCGCGGCGCGGAACTGCGCGAGCGCCGCGTCCGGCCGCCCGGCGCGGGTCTCCAGTTCGCCGAGCGTGGTGTGGATCCACGCGCGCCAGCCGGGGTTGCCGGGCGGCGCGGCGAGCAGGGCGTCGAGCCGGCGCCGAGCGGCCTCGTTCTCGCCGCGCAGGGCCTGGTTCTCGGCCTGGCAGGCCTGGGCGTAGAGCGGCTGGCCGGCGTCGGCGAGGCGGGCGCAGGCGGCATCCGAATCGGCGTAGCGGCCCTGCACGCGGTAGACGGTCGCCAGCGTCAGCAGCGCCTGCGGTTGGCGCGGCGTGGCGGCGAGCAAGGCCTGCAGTTCGGCGGCGGCGCCCTCGAAATCGTGCAGGTACTGGCGCAGCGTGGCGCGCTGCAGGCGGATCTCTGCGGGCGGCGCCGGATCGGCCTCCCAGGCGCGCAGCGCGCCGAGGGCCTGGCCCGCGAGCCGAGCATCGCCATCGTGACGGGCGCGCTCCAGCAGGCTGCGCGACAGTGCCAGTGCGGCCTTCGCGTCACGCGGTTGCGCCGACAGCTGGCGCCGCAGCGCGCGCTGCTCGCTCACGTAGGTGCCGAGCGTCGGCAGGGTCTCGACGATCTCGTCGTCGCTGGCGGGCCGCAGCGCGGCGGCCTGCGCAGAACAGGCCACCGCCAGCAGCCCGAGCCAGGCCGGCACGCGCCGGCAGGCGCGGCCGACGCTCATTCGTCGATCGACGTGGGGTAGGGCGCGCGGTCGTCCACGTTGTCCGGCGGCATCGTGACGGCGCTCACGTCGACCGGTTCGCTGTCGTCCAGCATGCGGCTGGCCAGGCTGGCGATGTAGTCGAAGAAGCCCTGGTTGCTGGCGCTGGCGCTGTCGGGCGCCACGCTGTTGTCCTCGGCCGAGCCACCGCCTCCGCCCCCGCAGGCCGCCAGCGCGAGGCTGGCGGCCGCGGCGAGGAGCGCGGCCCGCAAACGTGTGGTGTTCATGGGGTGCTCCTCGGGGTCAGTGGCTGGTGCCGCCGATCGGCGTCGCCAGGTAGGGGAAGGCGCTCAGCAACGGCACCGTGGCCTGGTCGACGGCATCGTGCACCGCCGCCGAGGTGGCGCCCAGCGGCACGCTCGAAGGCTTGCACTGCGAGCTCAGGCTGCTGACACCCGGCACGCCGTTCAGGCCCAGCGCGTTGCCGTCGCCGTTGATCACGCACAAGCCACCCAGCACCGCGACGAGCGAGATGTCGACCACGTCGTCGTTCGGCCGCCGGCCGTTGGGGTAGCCGGCCAGGTCGACCGCCTGCGCCAGGTTCTGCGGCCCGCCGACGCGCAGCACCTCGCCGGCGACGCCGAGCCGGTTCTGCTGCGCGCGCGGCACCGGTGCGATCGCCGTGTTCAGGCGCAGCATCTCGGCCGGCGTGACGGTGGCGGGCTTGTTCACGCCGGCGATGCCGGTCAGGAACACCGTGGCCAGGTCGGTGCGCGGCAGGTTGGTCGGCGCCAGCGCGGCGGCATTGCCGTCCGCCAGCACCAGGCCCAGCAGCGCCGGCAAGGTCGGGTGGGTCACGTAGTCGAGGAACTGCGTGTCGTTCTGCGGCTTGGAGGCGTTGAACCGGTCCTTGTCCTTCAGCCCGATCACCACCTCGTTGACCAGCGGCATGCCCAGGCGCGACACCTGCACCCAGGGTCCGGCGTTCAGCGAGGCGGTCTGGTAGCCGGCCTTCGGTGCGCCCGACAGCAGCTGGCCCTGGCGCAGGCTGGCGGTGGTCCAGCCGCCGATCACCGGGTCGCTGCCGGCGGTCAGGCAGTCCTTGTGGATCTCGAGCGCCAGCGTGGTGACGTTCTTGTCGTCGATGGTGTTCGGCGCGGCATTGAGGTTCGCCGGGTTGGTGATGACGCTGGCCGGCGCATTGACCAGGTCGAAGACCGTGCCCAGGTTGACGGCGAACGGGTCCTTGCGCTGGCCGACGAACACCTTGCCGGGCGCGCTGCAGCCGGGGATGTTGACGCTGTAGACGTGCTGGGCGGCATAGGCGGGGTAGTCGGCGAGGGTCTTGACGCCGATGTTGTCGACCGGCTTATCGAAGGTGGCGCTGCCGCCGGTGGCGTTGGTGATGGAGGCGCGGCTGCCGGAGCGGCGGTCGCCGCGCACGATGCCGACGGTGAAGGTCTCGGCGACGTTGAGGTTCGCGTCCTTGACGTTGGACACGGCGCCGGCCTGCGTCAGCGGGATCGACACCATCTTGTTGCCCACCGGCAGCTTGACGTCCTTCAGCGCGTTCAGGAAGCGGAACTGGAAGGTCAGGTCTTCCTTGGCGTCGCCGTTGTTGTCGATGTGGATCTCGTACAGCGCGTTCGGGTCCAGCTTGAAGTAGTTGGGGCCGCCGTAGGCGTCCTGCAGCGGCAGGTAGTTGGCGATCAGGGTCACGTAGTTCGCGCGGCCGGTCTCGTAGCTGCGGAACATGTAGAAGTCCGTGGCGTCGACCTTCGGGGCGGTGGTGATGAACGGGGCTTCGCGGTGGCTGGACGCCAGCGCGGCGCTGCCGGCGGCGCTCAGTGCGCAGGCCGCGACCACGAGCTTCAGGGCGCCGCTGCTGCGCGGGGGGGTGATGTCGAGCATGCTGTCTCCTCAGGGTTGCGGTGGGACCGCAAGGTCCGACCCTCACCCGGAAGCGACGGTGCCGAGGCCCTGCTGGAGTCGCATACGCAGTCGCTGCGCGATCGGATGCAACGGCGTCATCTTGGTGACAGCGCTGACGCGTGTGCGTGATATCTTGGCTGGCACAGAACACGACACGGCGACGAACGGAGACCCCATGAGCCATACCATCGACTTGTCCGGCCGCGTGGCCCTGGTGACGGGCGCCTCCAGCGGCCTGGGCGCGCAGTTCGCGCTGACGCTGGCCGCCGCCGGCGCGGCGGTGGTGCTGGGTGGCCGCCGCATCGAGCGGCTGAAGACCCTGAGGGCCGAGATCGAGGGCCTGGGCGGCGACGCCCACGTGGTCGGCGTCGACGTGACCGACCCCGACAGCATCCGCTCCGCGGTCGCCCACGCCGAGACCGAATGCGGCGCGATCGACATCCTCGTCAACAACTCCGGCGTCAGCACCACGCAGCGCATCATCGACGTGACGCCGGAGGACTACGACTACATGATGGACACCAACACGCGCGGTGCCTTCTTCGTGGCGCAGGAGGTCGGCAAGCGCATGATCGCGCGCGCCAAGGGTGCGGCGCCGGGCACCTTCACCGGCGGGCGCATCGTCAACATCGCGTCGGTAGGCGGGCTCAAGGTACTGGGGCAGATCGGCGTGTACTGCATGAGCAAGGCCGCGGTGGTGCACATGACGCGCGCGATGGCGCTCGAGTGGGGCCGCTACGGCATCAATGTGAACGCGCTGTGCCCCGGCTACATCGACACCGAGATCAACCACCACCACTGGGGCACCGAGCAGGGCAAGAAGCTGGTGGACATGATGCCGCGCAAGCGCGTCGGCCAGCCCAAGGACCTGGACACCGCGCTACTGATGCTGTGCGCCAACGAGAGCCATTTCATCAACGGCGCGGTGCTGCAGGCGGACGATGGATTCGGCCTCTGACGCCGGCGAGCGCCGGCCCGCGCGGGCAGCGCTGCGCGTGCTGTCGCTGATCGAGCAGCGCGTGGTGGCGGTGCTGGTCGAGAAGCAGCACACCGTGTCCGACAGCTACCCGCTGAGCCTGAACACGCTGCTGCTGGGCTGCAACCAGAAGACCGCGCGCGAGCCGGTGATCAACGCGACCGAGAGCGAGGTGCTCGCCGCGGTCGACGAACTCAAGCGCCTGAGCCTGGTGATCGAGGTCAGCGGCAGCCGCGTGGCCCGCTACGAGCACAACCTGCAGCGCGTGCTGGGCGTGCCCAGCCAGGCTGCGGCGATCCTCACGCTGCTGATGCTGCGCGGGCCGCAGACCGCGGCCGAGCTGCGGGCCAACACCGAGCGGCTGCACCGCTTTGCCGACATCTCCTCGGTCGAGGGCTTCCTCGACGAGCTGGCGCTGCGCGAGCCGCCGCTGGTGGTGAAGCTGCCGCGCGCACCGGGCTCGCGCGAGGCGCGCTGGGCGCAACTGCTGGGCGGCCCGCCCGAGGTGTCCGTCGCGGCGCCGGCCGGCGCCGCACCCGAGGATCTGGTGACGGCCGGCGAGATCCAGGCGCTGCGCGCCAACCAGCACCGCCTGCAGGCCGAGGTGGTGATGCTGCGCGCGCAACTGCACCGGCTGGCCGCCGAGCTCGGCGTCGACCTGTCCTAGGTTGCCGGCCGGGTAATTTGCCCGCGCTGCGCCGGCCGCGTGCAAACGCCGGGTCTCGGGCTCAGAATCGCCAGCGCCCGCCGTGCGGGCCGCCTGACCCACCAGCCCGGATTCCGATGATGTTCCTGCGCCGCCACGTCGACCGCTTCCTCAGGTCTGCCTTGTTCGGCCTCGCGCTGGCCGGCGCCGCTGCGGCCGGTGTCGCTGCGCCGGGCGCCGGCCCGGCCGCCTGGAGCGGCGATCTGCGACCGATCACCGCCGACCAGTGGAACGCCGAGCGCGCGGCGCATCTGCTGGAGCGGGCCGGCTTCGGTCCCACGCCCGAGGAGATCGCGCGCTTCGCCGCGATGACGCCGCAGCAGGCGGTGGCCACGCTGGTGCGGCCGCAGGGCATCGACAACAGCCACCTGCCGCCGTTCGACGCCTCCGACATCCACGAGCCCGGCCTCGAACCGTTTCCCGCCAGCCGGCCGGCCACCACCGAGGCGGCCAAGGCGCGCGGCGAGGCGCTCGGCGTGGCCGCCAAGCCCGAGGGCAACCGTCGCCTGCAGCCGGTGGTCAACAAGTTCTTCTACTGGCTGCGCGCCAGCCGCCTGGAGACGCACCGCGTCGCCTACTGGTGGGCCAACCGCATGCTGCTGACGCAGCGGCCGCTGGAAGAGAAGATGGCGCTGTTCTGGCACGGCCACTTCGCCACCCATGAGGACAAGGTGCGCGACGCGCGCAAGATGCTGCAGCAACTGCAGCTGTTCCAGGCCAAGGGCCTCGGCAACTTCCGCGAGCTGATGATCGGCGTGGCCCAGGACCCGGCGATGCTGGCCTTCCTGGACGCCGGCGTGAACGTGAAGGGCGCGCCCAACGAGAACTTCGCGCGCGAGATCATGGAGATGTTCACCATGGGGGTGGGCAACTACAGCGAGCGCGACATCCGCGAGGCGGCGCGCGCCTTCACCGGCTGGAACTACGACGACCTGCGCTTCGTCGTCAACCGCGCCCAGCACGACGACAGCGACAAGCTCGTGTTCGGCCGCCGCGGCCCGTTCGACGGCGTGCAGGTCATCGACCTGATCCTCGAGCAGCCGGTCACGGCCGAATACCTGGCCGGGCGCATCTACCGCTACCTGGCGCGCGACGAGATCACACCCGAGCTGCGCAAGCGCCTCGGCGCCGTGCTGCGCGACAACCGCTACGAGATCGCGCCGCTGCTCGAAGCCATCTTCCTGTCGCGCGACTTCTACAGCCCCGAGGTGGTGGGCACGCGCATCAAGAGCCCGGTGGAGCTGGTCGTCTCCACCTACCGCAAGCTCGGCCTGAAGGACGTGCCGGGCGTGCCCGACTTCAACGACGTGACCGGCGCGCTCGGCCAGCACCTGCTGTACCCGCCCACCGTGGCCGGCTGGGCCTACGGCCGCAGCTGGATCACGCCGGGCCTGCTGATGGAGCGCGGCAATTTCGCGCGCGACGTCCTGTTCCCCGACTTCACCGCGCTGCCCCACGACCGTTTTCCGACCAACGCCACCGGCCTGGAGATCCAGGCGGTGCACGAGCGCATCTCGCGCGGGCTCGACATCACCGCCGCCACCGTGCCCGAAGGCAAGGACATGGCGGGCGGCGAGGCGATGGCCATGTCCAACCGCATGAGCGACCGCGACGAGGAGTTCAACACCCGCTACGGCAGCTACCGCGGCTGGCAGAAGGCGGTGGAGGTCGTGAAGCCCATCCCGCGCACGATGGCGCGCGTGGACCTGAGCGGCCTCGTCGTCGCCAGCGGCAGCCGGACCACGGCCGATGCCGTCGACGCGCTGTCGCGCCGCTTCCTGAGCGCGCCGATCAGCGCTGCGCAGCGCACGGCCTGGGTCGAGTTCCTGACGCGCGAGCTGGGCACCGACCGCATCGAGCGCGCTGCCACCTACATGGAGGACGGCCTGCGCATGCTGCTGCACCTGATGCTCGCCAGTCCCGACTACCAGCTCGGATGAACAGGAAGGCCCCGCGATGAGCGCTTCGTCCCACACGCCCGCACGCCCCGCCCTGACGCGGCGCGCGCTGCTGCAGGCCGGCGTCGGCGGCCTCGTGCTGCCTTCCGCCTTCGCCGCGATGGCGCAACCACCGGCCGCGGTGCCGGCGTCCGACCGGCGCCGCATCCTCGTGGTGCTGGAGATGTCGGGCGGCAACGACGGCCTGAACACCGTGGTGCCCTACGCCGACGACACCTACTACCGGCTGCGGCCCAAGCTCGGCATCCCCGCCCAGCGCCTGCGCCGCATCGACGACCACCACGGCTTCAACCCCGGCCTGGCGGGCTTCGAGCGGCTCTACAAGGACGGCAAGCTCGCCATCGTGCACGGCTGCGGCTACGACAACCCGAACTTCTCGCACTTCTCGTCGATGGCCTATTGGCACACCGCCGCGCCCAACAGCGGTGAGGAGTACGGCTGGGTCGGCCGCCTGGCCGACGCGATGCGGCCCGACGGCGCCAGCAACTTCATCGTCAACATCGACGCCACGCAATCGCTCGCGGTGCGCAGCCGGCGCCACGTGCCGGTGGTGTTCGACGACCCGGAGAAGTTCGTCCGCGAGGGCTTCTTCGAGGAGCGCGGCCTGCTCGACCGGGTCGAACCGTCCGAAGCCTCCGACAGCGCCAACCGCCGTTACCTGCGCGACATCGCCCGCAGCGCCCGCGATGCCTCCGAACTGGTGCGCCAGGCGTGGTCCAAGTACTCGACGCCGGTCGACTACGGCGTGCTGCCGGTCGACCTGCCCAAGGTCGCCTCGCTGATCGCCGCCGGCCTGCCGACGCAGCTCTATTACGTGGCCTACCGCAACAACGCCTTCGACACCCACGTGCACCAGGCCGACCTGCACCAGCGCCTGCTGACCTACGTGTCCGACGGCGTGCTGGCCTTCATGCGCGACATGGAGCGCATCGGCCGCGCCGACGACGTGGTGCTGATGGCGTTCTCGGAGTTCGGCCGCCGCGTGCCCGAGAACACCAGCCTCGGCACCGACCACGGCACCGCCGGCCCGATGTTCATCGTCGGCAAGCCGGTGAAGGGCGGGCAGTACGGCCGGCCGGTCAGCCTGACCGAGCGCACGCCCGACGACAACCTGCGCCACACCACCGACTTCCGCCGCACCTACGCCACCGTGATGGACGGCTGGTTCGGCCGCACCGACACGCAGGCGGTGCTGCGGGGGCGCTTCGAGAGCTTTCCGCTGTTTGCTTGATAGAGGTTGCAATGCGGGTCCCTGGGTGCGGGCGCCGCGCCGGGCCGCTGTGTTGCGTTCATGTCCCCCGAGCCCGCCCTCCGGTCGGGCTCTCCTCCTTTACTTCACTCCACACAGCGGCCCGTCTCGGCGCTTCGATACACCGTGGACTGCGGGAGGTTGAAGACCTTCGCACGCCACGGTAATGCGTGCGACCAGGGCGTCGGGTGAATGGCGCAGCGAAGTAGAGGAGGAGAGGCCAGCCCGTCGGGCTGGGCTCGGGGGACATGAGCGGAGCCGTTCACCCGATGGCCTGGTCAGCAACTCTCAACAGAGGCAAGCGGCAGAACTCCAAACCGACCCCCATCGCCAACAAGGCCAACCGACTTCGGCAATGATGCTTCCGTGCGCGGACGGCCGCGCCCGCGGCCCGGAGGACGGCAATGCTCGACGCGGCGCTCTTGAGCTATCTGATGGCGGCCGCTGCGCGCCTCTCGGGCTACGACCCGGTGCCGCTCGAACAGCTGCCCTCGGTCCATCTGATGCCGGCCTCGGTGATCCGCTCGCAGGTCTGTCCGGTGCAGCCGCAGACCTGTGCCGACATGGTGGCCATCTACGACAACACCCGCAGCCGCATCCTGATCAGCGACGAGCTCGATCCGCACAGCAGCCACGACAGCTCCTTCATCGTGCACGAGCTCGTGCACGTGCTCGAGTTCCGGCGCAAGGCCTCGGGCTACCAGCAGGACTGCGAGGAGACGCTCGCCTCCGAACGCACCGCCTACCGTGCCCAGAACCTCTACCTGCGCGAGCAGGGGCGCCCGGAGCGCTACGGCGGGCAGCTGCAGCAGATGGTGTGCGCTCGCGAGCAGCCGCCCGGCGCCGGCACGATGCGGCTGGAGATGGCGCCGGTCGGATCGCGAGACGAGATGGCGCTCGAGGGGTTCATGCAGGATCTCGGGCGCCGACGTTCGGCGAACGCTCCGCCGCGCTGAGCGTCTCCTCCGACGCTCGGTGGCCGTCGATCGGCCGCAGTGCGGCCAGGAACTGCTGCGTCGCGCGTGCCCACGAATACTGCTCGCCGTGGCGGCGCACCGCGTCGCGCGGCAGCTGCAGCGCGCGCAGGCAGGCCTCGCGCAGGTCCGTGTGCAGCACGCCGCCGCCGGAGCGGCCCACCACGTCGATCGGGCCCGGCACCGGGAAGGCGGCCACCGGCGTGCCGCAGGCCATGGCCTCGGCCATCACCAGCCCGAAGGTGTCGGTGACGCTCGGGAAGACCATCACGTCGGCGCTGCGGTAGAGCGTGGCCAGCGCCGGGCCGTCGAGCACGCCGAACCAGCGCACGCCCGGATAGCGCGCCTCCAGGCGGGCCCGCGACGGGCCTTCGCCGGCGATCCATTTCTCGCCGGGCAGGTCGAGCTTCAGGAAGGCGTCGACCTGCTTCTCCACCGCGACCCGGCCGACGTAGAGGAACACCGGGTGCTCGGCGCGCGGCAGTCGCGCGCCCTCGGCGCTGAACAGGCCCAGGTCGACACCGCGCGACCACCAGCGCGCATGCCGGAAACCGCGGGCGCGCAGGTCGTCCACGATGGCCGGCGTGGGCGTCAGCGTGCCCAGCCCGGCATTGTGAAAGCGCCGCAGCAGCGCATAGCTCCAGGCCGTGGGCAGGCGCGTGCGCGCGTGCACGTATTCGGGAAAGCGGCTGTGGTACGCGGTGGTGAACGGCCAGCCGCGCGAGCGGGCCACCGAGCGGGCCAGCCAGCCCAGCGGGCCCTCGGTGGCGATGTGCAGGCAGTCGGGCGCGAAGGCGTCGATGCGCCGCGCCACGCCGCTGCGCGTGGCGAGCGCCAGCTCGATCTCCGGGTAGCTGGGGCAGGGCACGCTGCGGAAGCCCTGCGGCGACAGCAGCTCCACCTCGTGGCCCAGCTTCTGCAGTTCGCGGCGCGTCATCTTCAGCGTGCGCACCACGCCGTTGACCTGCGGTTCCCAGGCGTCGGTGACGATCATCAGCTTCATGCGTTCTCCGGTGTGGCGTTGGGAAGCGGTGCGCGGTGGGCGCCCTGGCTCGTGTGGCGGCGGTGCAGCGCGGTGATCGCGGCGGTGGCCAGCGCCACCAGGGCGCCGAAGCCCCAGATCAGCAGCGCCAGCGGCAGGCCGGCTGCGGTCAGCGCGGCATAGAGCGCCAGCAGCGCCAGCACGCCCAGGTTCTCGTTGAAGTTCTGCACCGCGATCGAACGGCCGGCGCTCAGCAGCGTGTGGCCGCGGTGCTGCAGCAGCGCGTTCATCGGCACCACGAAGAAGCCGGCGCAGGCGCCCACCGCGGCCAGCAGCGGCGCGGCCGCCATTGGCTGCTCGATGACCGTCATCCACGGCACCAGCAGGCCCATCGCGATGCCGAGCGGCAGCACCCGCGTGGCGTTCGGCAGGCTCAGCCAGCGACCGGCCGCCACGGCCCCGGCGATCAGGCCGAGCGCGGTCGCGATCTGCAGCCCTGCGGCTTCGTGCAGATCCAGCCCCAGCGAGTGCTCGGCCCAGCGCAGCACGACGAACTGCAGCGTCGCGCCGACGCCCCAGAACAGCGTGGTCACGGCCAGAGAAACGCGACCGGCCGGATCGCGCCACAGCCGGCCGTTGTCGTCGGCGAACTGCCGCAGCAGCCGGCCCGGCGCCACGCGCGGGTAGCGCGCGCCGCTGTCCGGGATGCACAGGTTCAGCACGCCGGCCAACACGAACAGCGCCAGCACCGTGAGCAGCGCCGGCAGCAGCTGCGTGCCGCCGGTCGGCAGCGCCTGCGCCAGCGGCGGCAGCCAGGGCGCGGCGGTCTGCGCCGACGGGCTGACCAGCAGGCCGCCGAGCGCGGTGCCGAGCAGGATGGCGCCGACGGTGCAAACTTCGATCCAGCCATTGGCCGCCACCAGCCGGGCCGGCGGCAGCAGCTCGGTCACCAGCCCGTACTTGGCCGGCGAGTAGGCGGCCGCGCCGATGCCCGCCAGCGTGAAGGCCAGCAGCGGGTCACCGCCGGCGACCAGCAGCGCGCAGGCGCCAGCCTTCAGCCCGTTGCTGACGAACATGACGCGCGCCTTCGGCCGGGCGTCGGCCAGTGCGCCCACGAAGGGCGCGAGCAGCACGTAGGCGAGCGTGAAGCCTAGCTTGAGCAGCGGGGCCCACCACAGCGGCGCGCCGAGCTCGTCCAGGCGGGCGATCGTGACGATCAGCAGCGCGTTGTCGGCGAGGCCCGAGACGAACTGCGCGGCGATGAGGACGTGGAAGCCGGTGGGCACGAGGCGGGGGCGGGCGCCGGCGGTGCGCCGGCCGCCCGATTGGATGACGCGCCCGTGGCGGCGTCGTGACCGCGGCGTGACCGGCGCGTGTCGGCGCCGCGCCGGCTCAGCCGCGCACCAGCTTGTTCACCAGCTCGGCGGTGCTGCCGGCGGCGTACTTGCGCAGCAGCCGGGCGCGGTAGATGTCGACGGTGCGGTGGCTCACGCCCAGCACCTTGCCGATCTGCTTGCTGGTCTGGCCCTCGATCAGCAGCGCAGCCACCTCGCGCTCGCGCGCGGTGAGCCCGGCGCGGCCGGCGGGCGTGAGCGGGCGCTGCGAGGACAGGTCCTCGAAGCTCCAGATGCCGGCCTCGTGCGGCGTCTCGCGGTTGATGGCGCGGCCCATCACGTGGCACCAGAACAGCTCGCCGCGCGGATTGCCGGGTTCACGTTTCATGATGCGGTCGTCGGCGTAGCGGCCGTGGCGGTCGAGCTTGAGCAGGATGCGCGCGCCGGTGCGCTCGAACTCGTCGTGGCTCGGGTAGAGCACCTCGAAGGACTGGCCGATCAGCGCCTCGCGCGGCGAGCGGAAGATCTCGGCCACCGCCTGGTTGCAGTCGACGATCTTGCGGTGGCTGGAGATCACCAGGCCCACCGGCGCCAGCTCGAAGGCGCCGCGGTGGTCGATGGTGGCGACGGCGGCAAGAGAGGCGCTAGTCATTGCTTAGGCGATTGTACGTATGCGGATACGTAGTACGCTGCGTGCTGGTGTCACCGCCCGATGGAGCGAACTGCATGAACAAGGTCTACCCGAGCGCGAAGGCCGCGCTCGACGGCATCGTGAAGGACGGCCAGCTGCTGGCCGTCGGCGGCTTCGGCCTGTGCGGCATCCCCGAGGCCCTGATCGACGCGCTGCGCGACAGCGGCGTCAAGGACCTGACGGTGATCTCCAACAACGCGGGCGTCGACGGCTTCGGCCTCGGCAAGCTGCTCGACACGCGGCAGATCAGGAAGATGATCTCCAGCTACGTGGGCGAGAACAAGGAGTTCGAGCGCCAGTTCCTGGCCGGCGAGCTGGAGCTGGAGTTCACGCCCCAGGGCACGCTGGCCGAGAAGCTGCGCGCCGGCGGCGCCGGCATCCCGGCCTTCTTCACCAAGACCGGCGTCGGCACCATGGTGGCCGAGGGCAAGGAAACGCGCGAGTTCGACGGCGCCGTCTACGTGATGGAGCGTTCGCTGCTGCCCGAGGTGTCGCTGGTCAAGGCCTGGAAGGCCGACAAGAGCGGCAACCTGCTGTTCCGCCGCACCGCGCGCAACTTCAACCCGGCGGTGGCGATGGCCGGGAAGCTCACGGTGGTCGAGGTCGAGGAGATCGTCGAGACCGGCCACTTCGATCCCGACGCGGTGCACCTGCCCGGCATCTACGTGCACCGCATCGTGCTCAATGCCACGCCGGAAAAACGCATCGAGAAGCGCACCATCACCGAGAAGGCGGGAGTCTGACCATGGCCTGGACCCACGACCAGATGGCGGCACGCGCCGCCAAGGAACTGCACGACGGCTACTACGTCAACCTCGGCATCGGCCTGCCCACGCTGGTGGCCAACTTCGTCGATCCGACGATCGAGGTGTGGCTGCAGAGCGAGAACGGCATGCTCGGCATCGGTCCGTTCCCGACCGAGGACGAGGTCGACGCCGACATCATCAACGCCGGCAAGCAGACCGTGACCACCCTCGCGGGTTCGTCGATCTTCGGCTCGCACGACAGCTTCGCGATGATCCGCGGCGGCAAGATCAACCTCAGCATCCTGGGCGCCATGCAGGTCAGCGAGCACGGCGACCTGGCCAACTGGATGATCCCCGGCAAGATGGTCAAGGGCATGGGCGGTGCCATGGACCTGGTGGCCGGCGTGGGCCGCGTCATCGTGCTGATGGAGCACGTGGCGAAGAAGAAGGACGGCAGCATCGACCTGAAGCTGCTGCCCAAGTGCACGCTGCCGCTCACCGGCGTGGGCGTGGTGAACCGCATCATCACCGACCTGGCCGTGATGGACGTGACGCCGCAGGGCCTGAAGCTCGTGGAGCTGGCCGCCGGCGTGACGCGCGAGGAAGTGCAGGCCAAGACCGGCGTGCCGCTGCGCTGAGCCGCGCACCCGCAAACAACGCCCGCGCCGGGCCCTGAACGGGCACCGCGCGGGCGTTGCCCCATCCGGCGCCCGCGGTGCAGGGTCTTCGGCCGAACCCGGCCTCGGCAGCCCTACAATGAAAATCATTCGTATTCACAGGACTGTCGATGAAACGCCGCCTCTTCCTCGCCGTCGCCGCCATCGCTGCCGGTTCGGCTTCCGCCCAGGGGGCGCCGGCCGCTGCCGCCGCCGGGCCGACGCCGGCCGCTGCTGCCGCCGGGCCGACGCCGGCCGCCGTGGCCGCGCACTACGCTGTGCTGGTGCACGCGAACTACGAGGACAGCCTGCAGGCCGCGCGCGCACTGCAGCAGGCCGTCGTGGCCTTCGTCGCCACGCCGTCGGCCGAGGCCCTGGCCGAGGCGCGCAAGCGCTGGCTGGCCGCGCGCGAGTTCTACGGCCAGACCGAGGCCTTCCGCTTCTACGGCGGCCCGATCGACGACGACAAGGGCCCCGAGGGCCGGATCAACGCCTGGCCGATGGACGAGTCCTTCGTCGACGGCGTGCAGGGCAAGCCGGGCAGCGGGCTGATCGGCAACCGCAAGTTCGTCATCAGCAAGAAGAACCTCGCGGCGCAGAACGAGCGCGGCGGCGAGGAGAACATCGCCACCGGCTGGCACGCCATCGAGTTCCTGCTGTGGGGCCAGGACCGGTCGGAGACCGGCCCGGGCGACCGCAGCTTCGAGGACTTCGTCGACGGCAAGGCGCCCAACGCCGACCGCCGTCGCCAGTACCTCACGGTGGTGACCGAGCTGCTGATCGACGACCTGGCGGGCCTGGTCAAGGCCTGGGCGCCGGCCACCAAGGGCAACTACCGCGCGCGCTTCGAGCAGGGCGGCAAGGAATCGGTGCGCAAGATCCTGGTGGGCCTGGGCTCGCTGTCGCGCGGTGAGCTGGCCGGCGAGCGGCTGGAGGTCGCGCTCAACAGCCAGGACCAGGAGGACGAGCATTCCTGCTTCTCCGACAACACCCACCGCGACGCGGTGAACAACGCCAAGGGCATCGAGAACGTGTGGCTCGGCCGCTATGTGCGCGCCGACGGCAGCACGCTGCAGGGCGCCTCGCTGCGCGAGCTGGTGGCGGAGAAGGATGCCGCGCTGGCCGAGCGCGGCACGCGCCAGATCGCCGCCTCGGTGGCGGCGGCCGAGGCCATCCAGGCGCCATTCGACCGCGAGATCGTCGGTGCCAAGGACGCGCCGGGCCGCCAGCGCATCCAGAAGACGATCGCCAGCCTCACTCAGCAGAGCAAGGACCTCGTGGCCGCCGCCAACGCGGTGGGCATCACCAAGCTCACGCTGGTGCAGCCGTGAGCCGGCGCGGGCGCGCGGCCGGCCGCGCCGCCGCGGTGCTGGCGGGCGTGGCCGGTGTGGTGGTCGGCGTGGTCGCCGCCACCGCGCCGCGCGACGACGACCCGCTGGGCGAGAAGACCGGCGGCGCCACCACGGTCCATGCCACTGGCCGCCAGGCGTTCTCCTTCCCGGCCGCCAACCTGGCCGACGAGGAGCACACGCGCTTCGTCATCGGCAACTCCTTCTTCAAGCGCAACTGGGTCGAGGCGCCGGCCTCCACCGGCGTGCGCGACGGCCTGGGGCCGCACTTCATCGCGCGCTCCTGCGGCGCCTGCCATGCGATGGACGGCCGCGGCGCGCCGCCCGAGGCCAAGTCCAAGGACCCGACCGTGGCGTTGCTGATGCGGCTGTCGGTGCCGGGCGAGGCCGATCCGAAGCAGGGCGTCGTGCCCGAGCCGGTGTACGGCGACCAGTTCAACAACGCCGCGGTGCAGGGCGTGCGGCCCGAGGGCGAGGTGCGCATCCGCCACCAGCCGGTGCGCGGCCGCTACGCCGACGGCACGCCGTACACGCTGCAGGCGCCGCGCTATTCGTTCGCGCGGCTGGCCTACGGGCCGATGCGTGCCGACGTCCTGGTGAGCCCGCGCATCGCGCCGCAGCTGATCGGCGTGGGGCTGCTGGAGGCCATCCCCGAGGCCGAGATCCTGCGCAACGCCGCTGACCAGGCCGCCGCCGGCGGGCCGGTGCGCGGCGTGCCCAACCGCGTGTGGGACGTGCGTGCGCAGCGCCAGATGCTCGGCCGCTTCGGCTGGAAGGCTAACGTGGCCACCATCGCGCACCAGACCGCCGGCGCCTTCCACGGCGACATCGGCATCACCTCGCGCTGGTTCCCCGACGAGACCTGCACGCCGGCCCAGGCCGACTGCGCCGCCGCGCCGCGCGGCGCGAAGGGCGAGGCGCCCGAGATCGACGACAAGACGCTCGACGACGTGGTGTTCTACCAGGCCGTGCTCGCGCCGCCGGCACGCCGTGCGCCGCGCGACGCCCAGGTGCTGCAGGGCCAGGCGCTGTTCACCCGGGCGCAGTGCGCGCAATGCCACCGGCCGAGCTACGTGACCGCCGAGCCGCCGTTCCCGCCGCTCAGCAGCCCGGCGCTGGCGGGCCAGCGCATCTGGCCCTACACCGACCTGCTGCTGCACGACATGGGCGAGGGCCTGGCCGACGGCCGGCCCGACTTCGCCGCGAACGGTCGGCAGTGGAAGACGCCGCCGCTGTGGGGCATCGGCCTCCTCGAGGACGTCAACGGCCACACGCGTCTGCTGCACGACGGCCGCGCGCGCGGCGTGCTGGAGGCGGTGCTGTGGCACGGCGGCGAGGCCGAGGCCAGCCGCCAGCAGGTGCTGAAGATGAGCCGCGCCGAGCGCGAGGCGCTGGTGCGGTTCGTGGAGTCGCTGTGATGACGAAGAAGCTCCTCGCAGGCCAGGCCGCGGCACGCGCCGCGATGCTGCTGCCGTTCTTGATGGCCGGCACCGCCGCGCCGCCGGCCGCTGCGCAGAGCGACTGGGCCCGCTCGGCGGTGCCGGTGTACGGCCCCACCGCGGTGCTGCAGGGCCTGAACGAGCACTGGACCCTGCCGCATGCGCGCGCCTTCGCCGCCGAGGCCCAGGCGCTGCCGGCGGCGGTGGAGGCGCGCTGCAATGCGGGCCCCGCCACGCCGGCCGCCGGCCGCGCGCTGGAAGGCGCGCGTGCGCAGTGGCGTCGCAGCGTGCAGGCCTGGGAGCGACTGTCCACGGTGGCCGTGGGGCCGCTGGTGGAGCGGCGCTCGCTGCGGCAGATCGATTTCGCGCCCACGCGGCCGGCGCTGATCGAGAAGGCGGTGCGCGCCGCGCCGGCCGACGCCGCCGCGATGGAGCGCGTGGGCACGCCCGCCAAGGGCCTGCCCGCGCTGGAGTGGCTGCTGTGGAGCCGGCCGGTGGCGCCGGGCACACCGGTCTGCCGCTACGCCGTGCAAGTGGCACGCGACATCCAGCGCGAGGCCGACGCGCTGGCGCAGGCCTTTGCCGCCCAGGCCACGGCCGCGGCCGAGCACGACGCCGACGGCGAGGTGGACGAAGCCAGCGTGGTGGCCGGCAGCACCGAGTTCGTGAACCAATGGGTGGGCGGCGTGGAGCGCCTGCGCTGGGCCCAGATGGAAAAGCCGCTGCGCGCCGCCGCCGGCCGCGCGCCCGACTGGCCGCGCGCCGCCAGCGGCGGCAGCGTGGTGAGCTGGAAGGCGCAGTGGGAGGCGCTGCGCGGCCTGGGCGTGTTCGCCGGTGGCGAGGCGCCGCTCGCGGGCCAGGGCCTGGTGCCGCTGGAGACCTGGCTGCGCAGCAAGGGCCGCAACCCCGAGGCCGACCGCCTGGTGGCCGCGGCCCGGCAGGTGGACGCGCGCCTGCAGCGCATCGACACGAAGCGCCCGCCCACCGTGCTGGCCGCCGCCCAGGCGCTGGCCGCGCTGAAGCGCGTGGCCGAGGCCGACGTGGCGCCGGCGCTGGAGGTGAGCCTGGGCTTTTCCGACGCCGACGGCGACTGAACGGGGCAGGGCCGTGGACCGCTCAGCACGCTCTGCCGACGCGCCGCCGCCGGACCGCCGCCGCGTGCTGAAGCTCGCCGCCGCAACTGCGCTGGCCGGGCTGGGCGCGCACGGTCCGGCCTTCGCCGCCACGGCCCCGCGCCTCGGCTGGGCCGCGGCCTGGGACGGCGAGGCCGGCGCCGAGATCGGCGTGGTGGCACCGCAGGGCGCCGCGGCGCTGCGCGTGCAGGCCCGGCTGGCGGTGCCCACGCGCGCCCACGGCCTGTGGGCCGAGGCCGGCGGCCGCAGCGTGCTCGCCGTGGCCCGCCGCCCCGGCGACTGGCTCGTCCGCTGGCAACCCGACGGCCGGCGTTCGCCGCAGTGGCAGTGGGCGGAGCCCGGCCGCGCCTTCAACGGCCACGTGATCGCCGGCGCCGGCGGCACGCGCCTCTACACCACCGAGACCGACCTCGAGACCGGCGCCGCGTGGATCGGCGTGCGCGACGCGCGCTCGCTGGAGAAGCTGGACGAGTGGCCCACGCACGGCATCGACGCGCACGAACTGTTGCTCGACGACGATGACACGGGCGGCCACGACGCACCTTCGCTGTGGGTGGCCAACGGCGGCGTGCCCACGCGGCCCGAGACCGGCCGGCAGAAACTAAACCTCGACCGCATGGATTCGTCGCTGGTGCGGCTGGACGCGCGCAGCGGTGCACTGCGTGGCCAGTGGCGCCTGGACGACCGTCGCCTCAGCCTGCGCCACATGGCCTGGCGCGACACGCCGGCAGCCGGTGCGCGCACGCAGCGCGTGCTCGGCATCGCGCTGCAGGCCGAGCACGACGACCCGGCAGCCAGGCAGGCCGCCCCGGTGCTGGCGCTGTTCGACGGCGAGCGGTTGCGCACCTTCGATGGCGGCGCCCCAGCGGGCGCGTCAGACGCAATGGGACTGGCCGGCTACGGCGGCGACATCGCCGCCACCGCCGACGGCTGGGCCGTGAGCTGCCCGCGCGTGAACGGCGTGGCGCTGTACGCCCCCGACGGCCGCGCACGCGGCGTGGCGCCGCTGCCCAACGCCTGCGCGCTGGCCGTCGTGGACGGCGTGTGCTGGGCCGCCGGGCAGACCGAGGCCATGCCACTGAACGCCGCACCCGGCCGCGAGCGGCGCCGTCTGCAGCACACCGCACCACTGCGCCTCGACAACCACTGGGTCGGCCTCGCAGTCTGACCCCCTCTCCCCGCCCACGGGGAGAGGGCCGGGGTGAGGGGCTTCGCGCCGCCCGCCCGCTCAGCCCCGCCGCGCCGCCTCGATCGCCGCGATGTCGATCTTGCCCATCGTCATCATCGCGTCGAAGGCCCGCTTGGCGGCCTGGGCGTCGGGGTCGTTGATCGCCTCCATCAGCGCCCGCGGCGTGATCTGCCACGACAGGCCCCACTTGTCCTTGCACCAGCCGCAGGCGCTCTCCTGGCCGCCATGGCCGACGATGGCGTTCCACAACCGGTCGGTCTCGGCCTGGTCTTCGGTGGACACCTGGAACGAGAAGGCCTCCGAGTGCTTGAACTCCGGCCCGCCGTTGAGGCCCAGGCAGGGGATGCCCAGCACGGTGAACTCCACCGTCAGCACGTCGCCCTGCTGACCCGACGGGTAGTCGCCCGGCGCGCGCAGGATGGGGCCGACCGCGCTGTCCGGAAAGGTGGCGGCGTAGAAGCGCGCAGCCTCCTCGGCGGTGCCGTCGTACCAGAGGCAGATGGTGTTCTTGCTGGGCATGGGGGTCTCCTGTTCGGAACGTAACGCTGTTGTCTGCATCAAGGCTGTGCGATGGCTTCGACCTGGATGCGCAGGTCCACGTTCATGTTGAAGCCATAGTCCTTGCCCGCGCTCAGGCCGAAGTCTTCGCGGTTGAAGCTGCCGCTGGCGTCGGCGCCGCAGTAGTCGCGCTTGAGCATCGGGTGCTGTATGCACTTCAGCGAGTGGACCGCGAGCGTCAGCGGGCGCGTCACGCCGTGCAGCGTGAGCTCCCCCACGAGCTGCGTCGGCACGCCGTCGACCGGCGACTGCAGAGCGCCCTTGAAGACCGCGCGAGGGTGCTTCTTCACGTCGAAGAAGTCCTTGCCGCGCGCCCAGGTGGCCAGCGCGTCCATGCCGAAGTCGATGCTGGCCAGCTCCGTCACGATCTCGACGGTGCCGGTGCCCGCGGCCTTGTCGTACAGCACCTTGCCGCTGCTCTTGTTGAGCTTGCCGCGCCACACCGAGATGCCCATGTGTGTTGACGATCACTGAAAACTGACCCACCTGAGGGCATTGCGATCGTTCAAAACTGACCCACGCAAACACACTGCCCTGCTCGATGAACGAGCGGGGAGAGCCAGGAGTGATCAGCGTGGCGATGTTGGCCAAGATCAGACGGATGCACCTGCGAGATGGCCTGTCCATCCGCGAGGTGGCGAGGCGCACGGGCTTGTCGAGGAACACCGTGCGGCAGTGGTTGCGCGAGGAAGGCGTGACCGAGCCGAAGTACCCCGAGCGCAGCACGGCGAGCGTGCTTGACGCCTGGGCCGAGCACTTGGAGGCGGCACTGCGTGCCGATGCGCACCGCCCGGTGCGCGAGCGGCGCACGGCCAAGGCCCTGTTCGAGCAGATCCGGGCGCTGGGCTACGCGGGCAGCTACCCGCGCGTGGTCGTGTGGGTGCGCCGCTGGCGCGAGCGGCAGGCCAGCGCCCCGCGGCGTGCGGCCTTCGTGCCGATGAGCTTCGAGCTGGGCGACGCCTTCCAGTTCGACTGGAGCTGCGAGTACGTCTTCGTGGGCGGACTGCGCCGCCGGCTCGAGGTGGCGCACACCAAGCTGGCGGCCTCGAGGGCCTTCTGGTTGACGGCCTACCCTGCCCAGAGCCACGAGATGCTGTTCGACGCGCACGCCCGGGCCTTCGAGGCGCTGGGTGGCGTGCCGCGCCGGGGCATCTACGACAACATGAAGACCGCCGTGGACAAGGTCGGTGTGGGCAAGGCGCGCTCCGTCAACGCCCGCTTCCAGGCCATGTGCTCGCACTACCTGTTCGAGCCCGAGTTCTGCAACCCGGCCTCGGGCTGGGAGAAGGGCGTGGTCGAGAAGAACGTGCAGGACCGCCGGCGCCAGGTGTGGCGCGAGGCCGGCGAGCGGCGCTGGAGCGACCTGGCCAGCCTGAACGCCTGGCTGGCCGAGCGCTGCCGCCAGGGCTGGGAGGAGACGGCACACCCCGAGTGGTCCGAGCTGAGCGTGGCCGACGTGCTGCAGGACGAGCGCACCCGCCTCATGCCATGCCCGAAGCCCTTCGACGGCTACGTCGAGCAGCCCGTTCGGGTGTCGGCGACGGCGCTGGTGCACTTCCAGCGCAACCGCTACAGCGTGCCGACCCGCTGGGTCAACGAAGTGCTCAGCCTGCGCGCCTACCCCGAGGCCGTGGTGCTGGTGGCCGAGGGCGTCGAGGTGGCCCGGCACACGAGGAGCTTCGAGCGGGAGCTGACCTTCTACGACTGGCAGCACTACATCGCGCTGGTGCAGACCAAGCCGGGGGCGCTGCGCAACGGCGCGCCCTTCAAGGCCATGCCCGAGGTGCTGCAGACGCTGCAGCGTCACCTGCTGCGCCATGCCGGCGGCGACCGGGTCATGGCGCAGGTGCTGGCGGCCGTGCCGGTGCACGGGCTGGAGGCCGTGCTCGTCGCAGCGGAGATCGCGCTGGAAGCCGGCAGGCCGAGTGCCGAGCATGTGCTCAACGTGCTGGCGCGGCTGAAGGATGGGGCGCCGGCGCTGCGCGAGCTGACGCAGCCCGCCCCGACGCTCAAGGAAGAGCCCCGCGCCGACGTGCAGCGCTACGACAGCCTGCGGGAGGCCCAGCAGCCATGAGCGCCGAGATCGTCACGCGCCTGAAGGCGCTCAAGCTACACGGCATGGCGGCGAACTGGCCGGAGCTGGTGGCGCGCTGCCGGCATGCGGCGCTGGAGCCCGAGCAGTTCGTCGAGCAGTTGCTCGATGCCGAGGGCGCCGAGCGCAACGTGCGCTCGATCGCGTACCAGATGACGGCGGCCCGGTTCCCGGCGCACCGGGACCTGGCGGGCTTCGACTTCGCCAGCAGTGCGGTCGATGAAGCGCTGGTGCGCAAGCTGCACACGACGGCGTTCACTGAGGCCGCCCACAACGTGGTGTTCATCGGCGGGCCGGGCACGGGCAAGACGCACCTGGCCACCGCGCTCGGCATCGAGGCGGTCCAGCGGCACGGCAAGCGGGTGCGCTTCCACTCGACGGTGGAACTGGTCAACGCGCTGGAGGCGGAGAAGGCCGCAGGCCGGGCCGGGCAGATCGCGCACCGGCTGACCTACGTGGACCTGCTCATCCTGGACGAGCTGGGCTACCTGCCGTTCAGCCAGGCCGGCGGCGCCTTGCTGTTCCACCTGCTGAGCAAGCTCTACGAGCACACCAGCGTGGTGATCACGACCAACCTGAGCTTCGGCGAGTGGGCCAGCGTCTTCGGCGACGCGAAGATGACCACTGCGCTGCTGGACCGGCTCACGCACCACTGCCACATCGTCGAGAGCGGCAACGACTCCTGGCGCTTCAGGCACAGCAGCACGACCACCGCTGCGGCACGAACCCGATCAACGACGCAACGCAGGAAAGGACCGACCCAAGACCCCAGAACCGCAGAGATATCCACAGACCAAGGCACCCTCGGGTAGCCTACAGGGGTGGGTCAGTATTGAATGATCGCAGCGGGTCAGTTCTGGGCGATCGTCAACACCCAGGGTCTTGGACAGCGTGAGGATGTCGGGCACCACGCCGTCGCGCTGGCACGCGAACATCAGGCCGGTGCGGCCCACGCCGGTCTGCGCCTCGTCCAGGATCAACAGCATGCCGCGCTCGCTGCACTTGGCCTTCAGCGCGGCCAGGTAGCCCAGCGGCAGGTCGATCAGCCCGCCCGAGCTGAGGATGGGCTCTGCGATGAAGGCCGCGAGGTTGCCGCTCGATTGGCGGTCGATCAGGTCGAAGGCGTAGTCCAGCTCGGCCTGCCAGTCGAAGCGGCCGTCGCGCTCGAAGCGCGGGCGGTAGGGGTAGGGCGCGGGGATCGCGAACGAGCCCACCGCGGCCGGCCCGTAGCCCTTGCGGCCCGCGCTGTAGGTGGCTGACGCCGCGCCGCCGGTCATGCCGTGCCAAGACTGCGCAAAGCTCACCACCTCGTACTTGCCGGTGTAGAGCTTGGCCATCTTGATCGCGGCCTCGTTGGCCTCGGCGCCGGTGCTCAGCAGCATGGCGCGCTCCAGGCCGGCCGGCGCCACGCCGGCCAGGCGCGTGGCCAGGTCCACCACCGGGCGGCTCAGCATGCCGCTGAACAGGTGGTCCAGCGAGCGGGCGTGCTCGGCCACCACCGCGGCGATCTCGGGGTGGCCGTGGCCGAGCAGCGCGCTCATCTGGCCCGAGGTGAAATCGAGGATCGCGCGGCCGTCGGCGTCGTAGACGAAGCTGCCTTGGGCGCGCTCGATGATCATGGGCTCGAACGTGCCACCGTAGCGTATGAGGTGCCGGCGGGCGCGCTGCCAGAAGTCGGGGTCGGCGTTGCGGGAGGAGGTCGTCGTCGTGGTCGTCGTCATCGCGGGCTCCAGGGAGAGAGGGGGATCTGTGGCCGCAGGCTAGAGGCGGCACGCTCGCAAGAAAAGCTAATATTTCTGAACGCTGCTATCAGAAGTGCTAACGCCGTGAGCCGCTCCCTCGACATCGACCTGTTGCGCACCTTCGTGGCCATCGCCGAGACGCGCACGCTGGGCCGCGCGGCCGCGCGCATCGGCCGCACGCAGGCGGCGGTGAGCATGCAGGTGCAGAAGCTCGAGGCCCTGCTGAGCCAGCCGCTGCTCAACCGCACCGGCCGCGGCGTCACGCTCACGCTGCACGGCGAGCGCCTGCTGGGCCATGCGCGCACCCTCCTGCGCCACCACGACGCGGCGGTGGCCGACATCACCGGCGCGGGCCTCACCGGCACGCTGCGCTTCGGCTGCCCCGACGACTACGCGGCCGCCTTCCTGCCGCACATCCTGCGCAGCTTCGCGGGCCGGCATCCGCAGGTGTTCGTGGAGGTGGTGTGCGCCCCCACGCCGCGGCTGCTGGCGCAGCTGGGCCAGCACGCGCTCGACCTGGCGTTGATCTCCACCACCGAGGGCGAGCGCTCGGCGGCCATCCTGCGGCGCGAGCCGCTGGTGTGGGTGGGCAACCGGCACGACCACGCGGCCACGCAGGAGCCGCTGCAGCTGGCGCTCTCCGACCCCGACACGCTGGACCACCGTGCCGCCCGCGAGCGGCTCGACGCCGCCGGGCGGCCCTACCGCGTGGCCTACGCCAGCGGCAGCATCTCGGGGCTGCTGGCGGTGGTGCGCTCGGGCCAGGCCATCGCGGTGCTCACGCAGGCCGCGGTGCCGGCCGACCTGCAGGTGCTGCCCACCGACGCGCGGCTGCCGCCGCTGCCCACGGTGGGCCTGAGCGTCCGGTTCGACCTGCCGCGGCCGCCGGAGCTGGTGGTGGAGTTTGCCGAGCACCTGCAGCGCATCGTGCCGGCGCTGTAGGTCTTGGTGGGGCCCTCAGCCCTGCCGCGGCGACCCGACCGTCTCGTCCCTCGGCTCGGGCTGCCACACGCCGTCGACCAGCCGCTCGTTCGGCCTGAACTGGGCCTTGTAGGACATCTTCGGGCTCTCGCCGATCCAGTAGCCGAGGTACACGTGCGGCAGCTTGAGCTGGCGCGTCTGCTCGATCTGCCACAGCACGTTGTAGGTGCCGTAGCTGGCGTCGGGATCGGGCTCGTAGAAGGTATACACGGCGCTCAGGCCGTCGTTCAGGATGTCGAGGATGGACACCATCTTCAGCGTGCCCAGCTGGCCTTCGGGCGCTGGCTCGCGGAACTCCACCAGGCGCGAATTGACGCGGCTCTGCAGCAGGAACTGCGTGTACTGGTCGATCGAGTCGTGGTCCATGCCGCCGCCCGCGTGGCGGCCGGCCTGGTAGCGCAGGTAGAGCTGGTAGTGCTCGGGCACGAAGCACAGCCGCAGCACGCGCGACTGCAGGCCCTGGTGGGCCTTCCAGGCGCGGCGCTGGCTGCGCGAGGGCTGGAAGCCCGCCACCGGCACGCGCAGCGGAACGCAGGCGCGGCAGCCGTCGCAATAGGGCCGGTAGGTGAACATGCCGCTGCGCCGGAAGCCGTTGGCCACCAGGCCCGAATAGGTGTCGGCGTGGATCAGGTGGCTGGGCGTGGCGACCTGCGAGCGCGCCTGCCGTCCGGCCAGGTAGCTGCAGGGGTAGGGCGCCGTCGCATAGAACTGCAGCGACGCGAGCGGAAGTTCTTTCGGATGGGTCACGGGGCGGCCGGGCGGAGCGAGATCTCGGTCACGCTGGACGATGCAGGATCCGGGCCGGTGTCGAGCCGGAGCTGCGTCCAGTGCGATCGATGATAGGTCCAATCCTCCGGCGGGCGCTGCGCGACGGTGCGCGCCAGGTGCCCCTCGAACGCGGGACGGTCGATCTCGCGCGCGCCCAGCGAGCCCAGGTGCGCGGTGCGCTGCTGGCAGTCGATCAGCGCGATGTCGTTCGCGCGGCAGAACGCCACCAGCGCGGCCAGCGCGATCTTGGAGGCGTCGGTGGCGTGCGAGAACATCGATTCGCCGAAGAACATGCGCCCGAGGTTCACGCCGTACAGGCCGCCGAGCAGCCGGCCGTCGACCCAGGTCTCGAAGGAGTGCACCGCGCCGAGGCGGTGCCACTCGGTGTAGGCCGCCTGCAGCTCGGGCTGGATCCAGGTGCCGTCCTGGCCTTCGCGCGGGGTCGTCGCACAGGCGTGGATCACGGCGGCGAAGTCGTGGTCGATGCGCACCTCGCAGTGCGGCGCGGCGCTGAAGCGGCGCAAGGTCTTGCGCAGCGAATGCGAGAGCTTGAACTCCGCCACCGGCAGCACCATGCGCGGGTCGGGGCTCCACCACAGCACCGGCTGGCCTGCGCTGTACCAGGGGAAGATGCCGCGCGCGTAGGCCTCGGCCAGGCGCCGCGGCGAGAGGTCGGTGCCGGCCGCCACGAGGCCGGGCACTTCGCTGCCGGCCGGCAGCGCATGGCGCGTGTCCGGCAGGGGGTCGTCGGGGCTGGCAAGCCAGGTGGGCATGCGCGCATTGTCCGCATCCGCCCTCCGGTCGCGTGGCCGTGCGGCCTTGGCGCCGCATGGCTGGTTTGTAAGATGCGACCAATTATCATTTGCAAGCCGCCTGACCCTGGAGCCTTCCCTGATCCTCGACGAACTCGAACCCGGCCAGCACGCCACGGTGGCGGCGCTGCGCCTCGCCGGAGCGGCGGTGGACGCCGCGGTGCTGCAGCGGCTGGGCGAGCTGGGTTTCCTGCCGGGCGAACCGGTGCGCCTGCTGCGGCGCGGGCCGGGCGGCCGTGAACCGCTGGCGGTGCAGGTCGGCGACACGATGTTCGCGCTGCGCCGTGCCGAGGCGGCCTGCATCGAGGTCACGCCGATCGCCGAGGTCGGCCCGTGAGCGCGGCAGCCTCGGCCGAGGCCCGGTTGCTGCAGGTGGCGCTGGTCGGCAACCCGAACTGCGGCAAGACGGCGCTGTTCAACCTGCTGACCGGCGCGCGCCAGAAGGTCGCCAACTACGCCGGCGTGACGGTGGAGCGCAAGGTCGGCGTGCTGCCGCTGAGCGACGGCCGCAGCGTGGCGGTGTTCGACCTGCCGGGCACCTACAGCCTCACGCCGCTGACGCCCGACGAGGAGGTGACGCGCGACGTGGTGTTCGGCCGGCGCGCCGGCGAGTCGGCGCCGGACGCCATCGTGGCCGTGGTCGACGCGACCAACCTGCGCATGAACCTGCGGCTGGTGCTGGAGCTGCGGTCGCTGGGTCGGCCGATGATCGTGTCGCTGAACATGGCCGACGTGGCGCGTTCGCGCGGCCTGCAGATCGACGTGGCGCGGCTGTCGGCCGAGCTGGGCGTGCCGGTGGTCGAGACGGTGGCAGTGCGGCACAACGGGCATGCGGCGCTGCGGGCCGAGATCGAACGCCAGGCGCTGCGGTTCGGTGCCGCGGCGGACACCGCGGCCTTGCCCGCGGCGGTCGCACCGGCCCCGACCACCGCCGAACTGCAGCGCGAGGTGCGCCGCATCCTCGCGGTGGCGGCGCCCGGGGCCCTGCAGTTCGAGCGCTTCGACCACCGCATCGACGCCGTGGTGATGCACCCGGTCTGGGGCCTGGTGCTGCTGGCCACGCTGCTGTTCCTGATCTTCCAGGCGGTGTTCTCGTGGGCCAACCTGCCCATGGACGCCATCAAGGACGGCATGGCCTGGCTCGCCGAGCAGACGACGGCCCGCATGGCCGAGGGCCCGCTGCGCAGCCTGCTGGTCGACGGCGTGATCGCCGGCGTGGGCGGCGTGCTGGTGTTCCTGCCGCAGATCCTGATCCTGTTCTTCTTCATCCTGCTGCTGGAGGATTCGGGCTACCTGCCGCGCGCCGCCTTCCTGCTGGACACGGTGATGGGCAAGGTGGGGCTGTCGGGCCGCGCCTTCATCCCGCTGCTGTCGAGCTTCGCGTGTGCCATCCCCGGCATCATGGCCACGCGCACCATCGCGAACTGGCGCGACCGGCTCGCGACCATCATGGTCGCGCCGCTGATGACGTGCTCGGCGCGGCTGCCGGTCTATGCGCTGCTGATCGGTGCCTTCATCCCGGCGCGCGACATCGGGCCGTTCAACGGGCAGGGGCTCACGCTGTTCGCGCTCTACGCGGCGGGCGTGCTGTCGTCGATGGCCGTGGCCTGGCTGCTCAAGCGCTTCTGGATGAAGAGCAGCTACCAGCCGCTGATGCTGGAGCTGCCTCCGTACCGCCTGCCCAGCCTGCGCAACCTGGGCTACGGTTTGTGGGAGCGGGCGCGCATCTTCGTGCGGCGGGTCGGCGGCATCATCTTCGCGCTGACCGTGCTGCTGTGGTTCCTGTCGAGCTACCCGGCGCCGCCCGAAGGCGCCACCGGGCCGGCCATCCAGTACAGCGCGGCGGGCTGGCTCGGGCAGGCGCTGGAGACGGTGTTCGCGCCGATCGGCTTCAACTGGCAGATCTCGATCGCGCTGGTGCCGGGCCTCGCCGCGCGCGAGGTGGTGGTGGGCGCGCTGGGCACGGTCTATGCGCTGTCGGGCAGTGAAGATGCCGTGGCCGACACGCTGATGCCGGTGATCGCGAGCCAGTGGTCGGTGGCGACGGCCTACGCGCTGCTGGCGTGGTTCGTGTTCGCGCCGCAGTGCCTGTCGACGCTGGCCGTGGTGCGGCGCGAGACCAACTCCTGGCGCTACCCCGTGCTGATGGCCAGCTACCTGTTCGCACTGGCGTACGTGGCGGCCTTCATCACCTACCGCGTGGCGCTCGCGCTGGCGGGCTGAAGGCGAGCGAACGATGCAGCACCTGGTCGTCGGCCTGCTGGTGGCGCTGTGTTCGGTCTATGCGCTGTGGTCGCTGATGCCGACGGCCTTGCGACGCCCGCTGGCCGGGTGGCTGCTGCGCGTGCCAGGGGTCGGGCAGGGCGGCCCGCTGGCGAGCGTGCTGCATCGCGCGGCGGCCGGGCCCAGCGCGTGCGGTTGCGATGGCTGCGATGCCAAGCCCGCGGCTCGGCCGCGCGCCGACGCGGCGGTGCCGATCCGCATCCACCGCAAATCCGGCAGGCGCTGAGAGGTGCACGGCCTCCAGCGCGGGCTGCTCAGCCCTCGATGCGCCGCCTAAGCCGGCGCATGCCCAGCCAGGCGGTGAGCGCGATCACCGGCACGGCCAGCGCAATGACCAGCTCCACCGGCACCGGCAGGTGGACCGCGTGCGCGCCCTTGGCCAGGTAGCCCACCAGCCCCACGCCGTAATAGGTGATGGCCGCCACCGACAGCCCTTCGACCGCCGCCTGCAGACGCAGCTGCAGGTGCTGGCGTGCGTTCATCGTCGACAGCAGCTCGCGCGCGTGTTCCTGCTGCAGCGTCTCGACCCGCGTGCGCAGCAGTTCGCTGGCGCGCGACACGCGCTCCGACAGTGCGCCTAGGCGCCGCGAGGCCCAGGCGGTGGTGGTGACCGCGGGCTTCAAGCGGCGGTCGACGAACTCGCGCACCGTCTGCAGGCCTTCGAGGCGGGTCTCGCGCAGTTCGTCGATGCGCTGCTCGACCAGATCGAAGTAGGCCGACGATGCCGAGAAGCGGCTGTGGTGCCGCGCGTAGGTGGATTCGACCTCGCGCGCGAGCCGCGTGAGCGAATCCAGCAGCCGCGCCTCGTCGGTCGTCTCGCTGCCGGCGCGGGTGTCGGCCAGGCCGGCGAGCTGGCGTTCGAGCTCGTCGAGACGGCGCGTGGTGTCGCGCGCCACCGGCAGGCCGAGCAGCGCCATCATGCGGTAGGTGTCGATCTCGAGCAGGCGCTGCACGTTGCGCCCCAGGCGCCGCGGCGTGATCGACGGGTTGCCCACGCCGACCAGCCAGCGGCCGTAGCCGTCGGGGTGCAGCCGGAAATCGCTGTAGATCTGCAGGTCGCCGTCGGCGATGTCGGCACCGACCAGCGAGTCGGCATCCAGCCAGGCGTCGACCAGGCCGCGAAGGTTCTGCTCGCGGGAATTCAGGACCAGCAGATTGGTGGCGACCAGCAGTTCACCCGGCACGCTCGCCAGCCAGCCGTCCGGCAGCGAGCGATAGGCCGGCGCGGCGTCGAGCGCTTCGTCGGCGCGCAGCGGGCGCCAGATCGTGTAGCTGACGAACTCGGTGTGGCGCTCCCAGCGCAGCCGCGCCCCGGGCAGGTCGATGCTGAGGTGGCTGGCCTCGGGCGCCGGCAGCGGCAGGTGCAGGTCGCGCAGCAGCGTTTCGAGATGGGCGCGGTCGGCCACCTGCACCTCGGGGCTGGAGACGAAGGCCAGGTGCGATACCGCCAGCGGCGGCTGCATCCGTTCATACGGCCGCGCGTGGACTTCGTTGTGGAGCGCGGTGCGCAGCGGGTGAGGGTGACGGGTCGGCATGGGTCGAGAGTATCCCGCGACTGCCCCTCGACCCGCAGTGGCGTACCTTGTCCCGTAGCATGTCGGACCGACCCTGACGAATCTCGATCACCCAACATGCTGCGTCGCCGTGAGTTGCTCCTTTCTGCCCTGGTGGCCGCCGTGCCGTCGGTGCGTGCTGCCGATCTGCCGTCGTTCCCGCGGGCCGCGTTCGACGCGAAGACCGTGGCCCAGTTGCTGAAGGCGCTAGGCCTGCCGGCGCCGGTGGCCAGCAAGGACGTGCTGCTGCAGGCGCCCGATCTTTTCGAGGACGGTACCGTCGTGCCGGTGACGCTGGGCTGCGCGCTGCCGGGCGTGCAGCGGCTGCTGCTCGGCGTCGAGCGCAATCCGACGCTGCTCGCGGCCCTGTTCGAGCCCGGCGAGTCGCTGGAGCCGAACATCGCCATCCGCGTGAAGATGCAGGAGACCTCGAACGTGATCGCGCTCGCCGTCATGAAGGACGGCCGCGTGCTGATGGCGAACAAGGAGGTCAAGATCACGCTCGGCGGCTGCGGCGGGGCGGCCGAGCCGCAGCCGGAACAGTCGGCGCAGCCGACGCTGATCCGCGTGCAGGCCGCGGGCGCCGGCGCCACCGTGCGCTCGCTGATGAAGCACGAGATGGAGAGCGGCCAGCGCAAGGACGGCAGTGGCCGCACGATCCCGGCCTGGCACATCCAGGAGGTGGTGGCGCGCGTCAACGGCCAGCCGGTGCTGACCGCACAGTGGGGCACGGCGGTGTCGAAGAACCCCTTCCTGCAGTTCGGCGTGCGCGGCGTGAAGCCGGGCGACAAGGTCGCGCTGGCCTGGGCCGACAACCACGGCGTCAGGCGCAGCGACGAGGTCGCCGTCGCCTGACGTTCACCCCCGGCCGGCGAGGCGCATCAGCCCAGCGCGTCGGCCCAGATGTTCTTCGCCCAGCCGAGCGCGTACTGCGCCTCGAGCGCATTGCGCTCGCTCGACAGGCCACCGGAGCCGGCCACCGTCTTGAAGGTCTTCTCGGCCTCCACGTACTCGTGCACGCTGGCGACGTGCACCACCAGGTCCGGCGCGACGAAGCTGTAGCAGGTGTTGGTCAGCAGCGGCTTCGGGTTCGGCGCCAGGCCGGAGAGCTCAGACACGATGGCCGCAGCGGCCACCTTGGCATGCGAGTTGGCCATGTGGCCGGACTTGGGCATGCCGGCGGCGAGCTGGATGGCATCGCCGATCACGTGGATGTCCTTCGCGGCGGTCGACTGGAAGGTGAGGTAGTCGACGCCGACCCAGCGCTTGTTGGAGTTGGCCAGGCCGGTCTGCACCGCGATCTGCCCGGCGCGCTGCTGCGGCAGCACGTTCAGCACGTCGGCCTTGAAGTTCTCCTGCACCTCGAACTTGAGCGTGTTGCCCTCGATGCCCACCACCTTGTGCTGCGGTCGGTATTCGATCAGGCCGGGATAGAGCTCGCTCCAGGCCTTTTTGAACAGCGCGCCCTTCGAGGTCACGTCGGGGTTGGCGTCGAACAGCACGACCTTGGACTTCGGCTTGGCCTTCTTGAAGTAGGACGCCACCAGCGCCACCCGCTCGTAGGGCCCGGGCGGGCAGCGGTACGGCGCCTCGGGCACCGTCAGCGCATAGACGCCACCGTCGGGCAGGGCCTCGAGCTGCTTGCGCAGCGCCACCGTCTCGGGCCCGGCCTTCCAGGCCTGCAGCACTCGGCCCTCGGCATGGGCCTCGCTCAGGCCCGGAACGGTGTCGAGCTGCAGCTCGACCCCCGGCGACAGCACCAGCTTGTCGTAGCGGATGCTGCCGCCGCGCGCCAGCGTCACGGTCTTTTTGGCCGGATCGACCGCCGAGACGTAGTCCTTCACGACGGTGATGCCGTGCTGCCTGCGCAGCCCGTCATACGACGTGGCCAGCGACGACAGGTCGCGCGCGCCTTCGAGCACCAGGTTGCTGAGCGGGCAGGAGATGAAGCTGTCGTTGGGCTCGATCAGCACCACGTCGATCTTGTGGTCCGACAGCAGCCGCACGTACTTGGCCGCGGTGGCGCCGCCGTAGCCGCCGCCCACCACCACCACCTTGGCCGATTCGGGCACGCGCGATGTCGCGCAGCCGCCCAACAGCGCCAGCAGGCCGGTCGCGCCGGCACCCTGGATCAATGCACGTCTTTGCATGGCGGTCCCCCTTCTATTTCTGTGAGGCGAAGTAGCCGGCGATCGCGTCGAGCTGCGCCGGCGTGTAGCCCTTGGTGAGCTGGTGCATGATCGTCGCGGGGCGCTTGCCTTCGCGGAAGGCGGTGAGCTGTTCGACGAGGTAGGCCTTGTCGAGCCCGGCCAGCTTGGCAAGCCCGGCGTCGGTGGACGACGAGCGGCCTTCGGTGCCGTGGCAGTTGGCGCAGGTGGCGGCCCAGCTGCGCACCTGCAGGGCGGCGGCGTCCTGGGCCAGCGCGCCGCCGGCGGCCAGGCTGGCGACCAGCGCGGCAGCGGCCAGCGTCGATCTCGCAAGCAGTGTCTTCATGTCGTTCTCCTGGTTCCCCGGTCTCGGGCCGGAGCGCATGGTGCCAGCATGCCGGCCCTTTGCATATTTGCGGTGCAACTATCGATCCGCGCCCGCCGACAGCAGGGGTGTGTCATGCGCTACCAGGTAGGCCTCGGCCTCTTCGAGGATGAAGTAGCGGAAGGCCTCGGCCGACGGCGACAGCAGTTTGGACAGCAGGTGCACCACGTTCCAGCTGCGCATCACCGGCGCGCCCTCGACGTCGACCAGGTGCAGCAGGCCCGACCGCAGTTCGAGCCCCACCGTGTGCAGCGACAGGAAGGACAGGCCCATGCCGGCCATCACCGCCTGCTTGATGGTCTCGTTGCTCGACATCTCCATGCTGATGCGCGGTGCGAAGCGGTGCTCCTTGAAGAAGCGCTCCATCGCGTTGCGCGTGCCCGAGCCGGGCTCGCGCACGATGAAGGGGTAGGGCGCCAGCGCCTCCAGCGGCGGGTGGCCGAAACGCAGCAGCGGGTGGTCGGGCGGCGCGATGAACACCAGCGGGTGCGCCGCGAACGGCTCGGCGCGCGTGGCCAGCTCCTTCGGCGGCCGGCCCATCACGGCCAGGTCGCACTCGTTGGCGTGCAGCAGGTCGAGCAGCTGCTCGCGGTTCTGCGAGACCTGCAGGCGCACGTCGATGCCGGGGTGCTCCTCGCGAAAGCGCGCCAGCAGCCGCGGCACGAAGTACTTGGCGGTGCTCACCATGCCGATCGTCAGCAGCCCGGTTTCCAGGCGCTGGAAGCGCGCCATCGCGTCGTCGGCGTCCTTCAGTGTGGCCAGCAGCCGCTTGGCGTAGACCAGGTAGTACTCGCCCGCGGTGCTGAGCGAAACGCCGCGCCCGCTGCGCTCGAACAAAGGCAGGCCGACCTGCGATTCGAGCTCCTTGACCTGCATCGTCACGGCCGGTGGCGTGAGGTGCAGCGCCTCCGCCGCGCGCGCGAAGCTGAGGTGGCGTGCCACCTCGGTGAAAACCCGAAGCTGGCGGAAGGTGACGTTCTTCATTAAGGCAAATGTGAACCCGAAGCCAAGAAGATATGAATTCCTCTTAGTCCAATACGAACCTATCTTGTGCCCCAGGCCGTGTCAATCGAACCGGACCAGCAAGGAGGCCGTCTTGAACAAGCCGATGGAAGACGCAGCGATCACCGACGTCAAGAAGCGCTACAGCGCGGGCGTCCTGAAGTACCGGCAGATGGGCTACTGGATGCCCGACTACGTGCCGAAGGACACCGACACGATCTGCCTCTTCCGCATCACGCCGCAGGACGGCGTGGACCCGGTGGAGGCCGCGGCTGCGGTGGCCGGCGAGTCCAGCACCGCGACCTGGACCGTCGTGTGGACCGACCGCCTGACGGCCTGCGACAGCTACCGCGCCAAGGCCTACAAGGTGGAGCCGGTGCCGGGCATTCCGGGGCAGTTCTTCGCCTGGGTGGCCTACGACATCATCCTGTTCGAGGAAGGCTCGATCGCCAACATGACGGCGAGCCTGATCGGCAACGTGTTCTCGTTCAAGCCGCTGAAGGCGGCGCGGCTCGAGGACATCCGCATCCCGGTCGCCTACGTGAAGACCTTCAAGGGCCCGCCGACCGGTCTGGTGGTGGAGCGCGAGCGGCTGGACAAGTTCGGCCGCCCGCTGCTGGGCGCCACGACCAAGCCCAAGCTGGGCCTGTCGGGTCGCAACTACGGCCGCGTGGTCTACGAGGGCCTGAAGGGCGGCCTCGATTTCATGAAGGACGACGAGAACATCAACTCGCAGCCTTTCATGCACTGGCGCGACCGCTACCTCTACGTGATGGACGCGGTGAACAAGGCCAGCGCGGCCACCGGCGAGATCAAGGGCAGCTACCTGAACGTGACGGCCGCGACCATGGAGGACATGTACGAGCGCGCCGAGTTCGCCAAGGAACTGGGCAGCGTGATCGTGATGATCGACCTGGTGATCGGCTACACGGCGATCCAGAGCATGAGCAACTGGGCGCGCCGGAACGACGTGATCCTGCACCTGCACCGCGCCGGCCACGGCACCTACACGCGCCAGAAGAACCACGGCGTGAGCTTCCGCGTGATCGCCAAGTGGATGCGGCTGGCCGGCGTGGACCACATCCACACCGGCACCGCAGTCGGCAAGCTCGAGGGCGACCCGATGACGGTGCAGGGCTACTACAACGTGTGCCGCGACAGCGTCACGAAGCAGGACCTGCCGCGCGGACTGTTCTTCGACCAGGACTGGGCCGACCTGAAGAAGGTGATGCCGGTGGCGAGCGGCGGCATCCACGCCGGCCAGATGCACCAGCTGATCGACCTGTTCGGCGACGACGTGGTGCTGCAGTTCGGCGGCGGCACGATCGGCCACCCGCAGGGCATCCAGGCCGGGGCGGTGGCCAACCGCGTGGCACTGGAATGCATGGTGAAGGCGCGCAACGAAGGCCGCGACATCAAGAACGAGGGCCCGGAGATCCTGCGCAAGGCCGCGCAGTTCTGCGCGCCGCTGAAGCAGGCGCTCGACACCTGGGGCGAGATCAGCTTCAACTACACCCCGACCGACACCAGCGACTACGCCGTCACGCCGGGCGTGGCCTGACAGGGAGCACCCGACCATGATGACCAACCCCACCGGCCGCCTGACCCAGGGCCAGTTCAGCTTCCTGCCGGACCTGAGCGACGCCGAGATCACGCTGCAGATCGAGTACGGCCTCGGCAAGGGCTATGCGTGGAGCGTGGAGTACACCGACGATCCGCACCCGCGCAACACCTACTGGGAGATGTACGGCAACCCGATGTTCGACCTGCACGACGCCGCCGGCGTGCTGATGGAACTCAACCACTGTCGCAAGACCTTCCCGAACCACTACATCCGCCTGATGGCCTTCGACTCGACACGCGGCATCGAGTCGATCGCGATGAGCTTCATCGTCAACCGTCCTTCGAAGGAGCCGGGCTTCATGCTCGATCGCCAGGAAAGCAACGGCCGCACGATGCGCTACCAGGTGCGCGGCTACGCCGCCGAGCAGCCCGAAGGCGAACGCTACGGCGAGCGCTGAAGCACGCTGACGAGTCCGCCATGAACCAGCCGCTGTACGCCATCCCCGGAGCCTCCGAGGCCGTGCCGCCGGTCTCGGTCGCCGCGGCATCGGCGTCCGGCGCGACGACGGTGGCCGAGGTGCTGGCCGACAGCCAGGTGGAGGCGGTGCTCGACGAGCTGGACCGCGACCTCATCGGCCTGGCACCGGTGAAGCAGCGCATCCGCGACATCGCCGCACTGCTGGTGATCGACAAGCTCCGGCTCAACCTGGGCCTCGCCGCGCAGTCGCCGTCGCTGCACATGAGCTTCACCGGCAACCCCGGCACCGGCAAGACGACGGTGGCGATGCGCATGGCCGAGATCCTGCACCGCCTGGGCTATGTGCGCAAAGGCCATCTGGTGGCGGTGACGCGCGACGACCTGGTGGGGCAATACATCGGCCACACCGCGCCCAAGACCAAGGAAGTGCTGAAGAAGGCGATGGGCGGCGTGCTGTTCATCGACGAGGCCTACTACCTGTACCGCCCCGAGAACGAGCGCGACTACGGCCAGGAGGCGATCGAGATCCTGCTGCAGGTGATGGAGAACCAGCGCGACGACCTGGTGGTGATCCTCGCCGGCTACAAGGACCGCATGGACACCTTCTTCAAGTCCAATCCCGGCATGAGCTCCCGCGTTGCGCACCACCTCGACTTCCCGGACTACAACCAGACGGAGCTGCTGAGCATCGCCGACCTGATGCTGCAGCAGCAGAACTACCGCTTCGACACGGCTCCCGGCGCCGACGCCCGCGCGGCCTTCGGCGACTACCTGAACCTGCGCATCGCGCAGCCGCACTTCGCCAACGCACGCAGCGTGCGCAACGCGCTGGACCGCGCGCGCCTGCGCCAGGCCAGCCGGCTGTTCGCGGACCGCCACCGGGCGCTGAGCCGCGACGACCTCACGACGCTCAGCGCCGACGACATCCACGGCAGCCGGCTGTTCCAGCGCGGCTGACCCACAAGAACACCACACTGCACAGGAGCCCCCCATGGACCCCATCGAGCTCGAGCAATGGCTCTCGGCGCACCCTCCGGCGCTGGCCGACGTGATCCGGCACGTGGCGGCGGCCTGCGCACGCATCAGCCGGGCGGCCGCGCGCGCGCCGCTGGCGGGGCAGCTCGGCGGCGCCGGCTCGCTCAACTCGCAGGGCGAGCCGCAGCAGCGGCTCGACGTGCTGGCCGATGCCTGCGTGTCGCAGGCGCTGTCAGCCTGCACCCATGTGGCCGGCTGGGTCAGCGAGGAGCACGCCGATGTGACGGTGTCGCCCGAGCACGGCAGCGGCGGCGCCTACCTGGTGGTGTTCGATCCGCTCGACGGCTCGTCGAACGTCGAGACCAACGTGGCGATCGGCAGCATCTTCTCGGTGCTGCCCCACCTGTTCCGCGGCACGCCGGCCAGCGCGGCCGCCTTCATGCAGCCGGGCCGGCGCCAGGTGGCGGCCGGCTACGCGATCTACGGCCCCTCGACGGTGCTGGTGCTGAGCCTGGGCCAGGGCGTGCACATGTTCACCCTCGACCCGGACGCGCCCGGCGACGCCGCTCGCTGGGTGCTGACGCGGGCGGACGTGGAAGTGCCGGTGTCGACCACCGAGTTCGCGATCAACGCCTCGAACCAGCGCTTCTGGGAGAAGCCGGTGCAGCGTTACGTGGCCGAGTGCCTTGCGGGCCAGAGCGGGCCACGCGGCCGCGACTTCAACATGCGCTGGGTGGCCAGCCTGGTGGCCGAGGTGCACCGCATCCTCACGCGCGGCGGCGTCTTCCTGTACCCGCGCGACAGCAGGGAGCCCTTCAGGCCCGGGCGCCTGCGGCTGCTGTACGAGGCCGCACCGATGGCCTGGCTGATGGAGCAGGCCGGCGCGGCGGCGACCACCGGCACCGGCCCGCTGCTGGAGCTGGTGCCCGACGCGCTGCACCACAAGGTGCCGGTGATCCTGGGATCGCGCGACGAGGTCGAGCGCATCGTGACCTACCATGAGGACCCGAGCGCCAATGTGTCCTGGCAGCTATTCAAGACACGCTCGCTGTTCATCCAGCCGCAAGCCTAGGCCGACGCATGAGCCGCAAGCATCCCGTCATCGCGGTCACCGGGTCCAGTGGGGCCGGGACGACCACCGTCAAGCGCGTGTTCGAGAACATCTTCCGGCGCGAGGGCATCCGTCCGGCGGTCATCGAGGGCGATGCCTTCCATCGCTTCTCGCGGCAGGAGATGAAGGAGCGCATCGCCCAGGGCGATCTGGAGGGCCGTGCCGTCAGCCACTTCGGGCCCGACACCAACGAGTGGGCGCTGCTGGAGCAGCAGTTCCGCGCCTACGGGCAGGGCGGGCGCTGCCGTTCGCGCTACTACCTGCACAGCCCCGAGGAAGCCGAGCCCTACCAGCAGGAGCCCGGGACCTTCACGCCCTGGGTGGAGACGCCGGCCGATACCGACCTGCTGTTCTACGAGGGCCTGCACGGTTGCGTGAAGACCGAGAGCATCGACATGGTGCGGCACGCCGACCTGAAGATCGGTGTCGTGCCGATCATCAACCTCGAATGGATCCAGAAGATCCACCGCGACACCAGGGACCGCGGCTATTCCAAGGAGGCGGTGTCCGACGTGATCCTGCGGCGCATGCACGACTACGTGCACTACATCGTGCCGCAGTTCGGCGAGACCGACATCAACTTCCAGCGCGTGCCGGTGGTCGACACCTCCAACCCCTTCATCGCGCGCGACATCCCGACGGCCGGCGAGAGCCTCACGGTGATCCGCTTCAAGAACCCGCGCGGCATCGACTTTCCCTACCTGCTGTCCATGATCGACAACTCGTTCATGAGCCGTGCGAACACCATCGTCGTGCCGGGCGGCAAGATGGACCTGGCGATGCAGCTGATCCTGACGCCGATGATCCTGCGGCTGATGGAGATCCGCCGAGCCCAGTTGCAGTGAGCCCGCTGCGTCGACCCCTGAACCAAGGAACAACATGACGATCCGTCTCGTGAGCTTCGACCTCGACGGCACCCTGGTCGACACCGCCGCCGAGATCGCCGAGGCCGTGCACCGCGCCTTCGACGACGTCGGCATCGAGCGCCGGCCGCAGGCCGAGATCACCAACCTGATCGGCCGCGGCACGCGCGAGCTGATGCTCAAGCTGCTGGCGCGCGTGATGCTGGAGCAGCCGGCGCTGTCGGAGCGGGTGCAGGCCGACGCGGTGCTGGAGCGCTTCGAGCACCACTACGCCGAGACGGCGGGCTGCTTCGGCAAACCGTACCCGGGCTGTGTCGCGACGCTCGAACGCCTGCGCGACCAGGGCGTGCGGCTGGTGTGCGTGACCAACAAGGAGCAGCGTCATGCCGAGCGCGTGCTGGCGGTGACGCGGCTCGACGGCTACTTCAGCATGCTGATCGGCGGCGACACGCTGCCGGTCAAGAAGCCGCACAACGGCGTCCTGGCCCATGTGCTGCGCCACCACGGCGTCAGCGCCGACGAGGCGGCCCATGTGGGCGACTCGTCGATCGACGTCGAGAGCGCACGCAACGCCGGCGTGCGGGCCTGGGCGGTGCCGCACGGCTACAACGCGGGGGTGCCGATCGAGGATTCCAACCCGGACCGGCTGTTTCCCAACCTGCCGGCGATCGCCGACGAGGTGGACGCCGTGCTGGGGCCGCTGCCGGCATGATGTGACGCAACGATTCACGAACGGGAGACGCTGATGCTGGCCGCCTTGCTGTGGGATGTGGATGGCACCATGGCCGAGACCGAACGCGACGGTCATCTCGTCGCGTTCAACGAAGCCTTCGAGGCGCTCGGCCTGCCGTGGCGATGGAGCGTCGAACGCTACACCGAGCTGCTGCGCGTGACCGGGGGACGCGAGCGCCTGCTGCACGACATGACCACGCAGGCCGACGCTCCTGCCGGCGCGGCCGAGCGCGACCGTCTGGCCGCGGCACTGCATGCCGAGAAGAACCGCCGCTACGGCCAGCTCGTGGAGCGCGGCGCGATCGCGCTGCGCCCCGGCGTGCTGCGGCTGATGAACGAGGCCACGGCGAGCGGGGTGCAGCTGGCCATTGCCACAACCACGTCGCGCGTGAACCTGGAGGCCTTGCTGGGCGCGCAGCTCGGCACGAACTGGCCCACACGCTTCGCGGCCATCGTCTGCGGCGAGGACGCGCCGGTGAAGAAGCCCGACCCGCAGGTCTACCTGCGATGCCTGGATGCGCTGCAACTCGACGCCGACGAGACGCTCGCGATCGAGGATTCGCCGAACGGACTGGCCGCGGCCCGCGCCGCCGGTATCGCGACGCTGGTGACGCGCAGCCTGAATTTCGCGAGCCACGCCTTCGAGGGCGCGCTCGCTGTCTGCGACGACCTGGACCACCCGGCGGCGCCGTCGCCGCACCTAAAGGGCGCGCGCGCCGCGCGCATCGACCTCGCACTGCTGCGGCATTGGCATGCCACGTGGTGGCAGGAGCCGCTGCGCGCCTGAGCTCAGGCCTCGCGCTCGATGACCCAGGCCTGGTAGCGCAGCGCCGCCACGGCACCGGCGACGATGCCGGCCACCGCGATGAACGAGCCGGCCGACAGCAGCGACAGCCCGCTGAGTCCCTGGCCGATCGAGCAGCCCAGCGCCGTGACGCCGCCCACGCCCATCAGCACTGCACCGACCAGATGCTGGGCGGTGTCGCGCACGTCGCGAAAGCCCTCCCAGCGGAACTCCCGTCGCAGCAGGGCGGTGGCGGCGGCGCCGAGCAGGGTGCCCAGCACGGTCGTGATGCCGAAGCTCAGCACCGTGCCGCGGTCGGACCACAGCGTCAGCAGATCCAGCGTGTAGGCCGTGGGCGCGACGAAGCTCAGCGCTTCCGGGCGGCGAGAGTGGGTGGCGAGCCAGGCCGGCTCCAGGGTTTCGGGGTGTTCGCTCAGGTGACCGAGCGAGCCCGTGACGAACCATGCCGCGACGATCAGCGCGCCGATGGCCAGACCGCCGAGCAGCGGTCCCGGTTGCAGGAAGTCACGGCTCCGCCGCAGCCAGAGCAGCAGCGGCACTGCCAGCAGCACGCACAGCGCGGCGCGCAGCCACGGCAGCGGCAGGTCGACAACGCGAGACAGCCACGAGGGCAGATCCTGCGGGCCGGCCAGCAGCGGCCCGACCGGGTCCAGCCATTCGACGCGCGGCAGCGCGAACGCGCCGCGCAGCGTCATCTGCGCCGCGAAGCCGACGACCAGTAGAACCACCAGGGCCTTCAGGCTGCCGCCACCGGCGCGCACCAGGGCCCGCGAGGCGCAGCCCGAAGCCAGCACCATGCCGAAGCCGAAGGCCAGCCCGCCCAGGCCCTGCGCCAGCCAGCTCAGGCGTCGACCGGTGTAGATGGACGCGCTCAGGTCCACGCCGCCCAGCCCGATCAGCGCCTGCGTGCCGACCAGCGCCACCAGCGCGGCCCAGACCCAGGTGCGCAGCCGGGTCGCGTCACCGAAGTTCACCACGTCGGCGATCGCACCCATGGTGCAGAAGCGCGTGGCCTGGGCGAGGGCGCCGAAGGCGATGCCGAGGGCCAGTCCGCACAGCAGCACGGTCTGGATCAATTGACTGGGGTTCGTGTCCACGGGGGGCGGCAAGGCAAGTCGGTTCCCCGGGATTCTGACGCGCCGCCGTCAAGCTAGGTGTGCTGCCGAGTCACCTCACTGCCTACGATGCGGTCCTTCCTGTCGGAGCAAGGGGGCGTTCATGGCCACGAAGACGATCAAGCGCAAGGGACTGTCGCTGCACGCCGGTCTCAATCTGGTCAGTGGCACGCACTACGGCGGCTGGACCGGCGAGCTCAGCGCCTGCGAGTTCGACGCCGAGGACATGGCGGCGCTGGCACGCGCTCAGGGCCTCAAGCCGACGGTACTGCTGACGAGGAAGGCCACCCGCGCGGCGTTGCTCGCCCGCATCCGAGCCGCGGCGAAGGCGCTGAAGAGCGGCGACCTGTTTTTCCTGACCTACTCCGGTCACGGCGGCCAGGTGGACGATGTGACCGGTGAGGAAAGCGACAAGCTCGACGAGACCTGGTGCCTGTACGACGGGCAGCTGATCGACGACGAGCTCTATGCCGAGTTGGGTCGCTTCGCGAAGGGCGTGCGCGTGCTGGTGCTTTCCGACAGTTGCCACAGCGGCACCGTGACGCGTGCGACATCGCCCGCGCCCGGTGGCGTGCCGATGCCGCGCTCGCGCATGATGCCGCCGGCGATCGCGCGGCGGACCTACCGCGACCACCAGGCGTTCTACGACAAACTGCAGCGCGACGTGGCTCGCGCCAGCGGCGGTCGGCCGGTGGAGCCCGATGCTGCGCTGGCGCAACTGGCGGTCAGTCCGCGACTCACGGCACTGGCGGCCCGGCTGAAGGCCGCGGTCATCCTGGTGTCGGGTTGCCAGGACAACCAGAGCTCGCTCGACGGCGAGCACAACGGTGCGTTCACCGAGCAGCTGCTGCGCGTCTGGAACCAGGGCAAGTTCGAGGGCAATTACGCCGGCTTCCACGCGAGGATCAAGGCCGGCATGCCGGCGAGCCAGACACCCAACCTGTTCGTGCTGGGACCGGCCGCGACCTTCCTGCGGCAACGGCCCTTCACGCTGTGAGGCGTGCGGCGCGGTTCATGGCCGCGTCATATCCGGCCCATCAGCAGCAGCACGATGACGATCAACAGCACCAACCCGACGCCGCCGCTGGGGCCATAACCCCAGTTCCGGCTGTGGGGCCAGTTCGGGATCGCGCCGATCAGGATGAGGATCAGGACGATCAGCAGGAGGGTACCGAGGGTCATGGGATGCTCCGGGAGTGTCGAAGGACCTCACGGTAGGCGGCCCGCGGCGCCGGCGATGTCGGAGCGAGGCTCGTCGCGAAGTCGGTCAGTGCCCCGCCTGCGCGGCTACGGCAGCGAGCGACTGCGCGATGCAGCCGCGGCGTGCGATCAGCTGGCGTACTTGACGCTGCAGCCGTAGGGCGTCGCGGTGCCGGTGCTCACCGCCTTGCCGGCCAGCGACTCGGTCAGGGCGGCCTTGACGAAGTTCCGTGCGCCCTTCACGTCGGCCGGGTCGGCGGAGCGCTTGTCGTCGATGCCGCCCGCATAGATGAGCTTGCCGCCCGGATCGATGACGTACATGTGCGGCGTGGTCTTGGCGCCGTAGGCCTTGCCGACGCCGCCCGCATCGTCCATCAGCAGCGCCGTGGGTGCCGCGCCCCAGCCCTGGTACTTGGCCTGCAGCGCTGCGGGCTCGAGGTAGTCGGTGGCGCCCCGTGCGGTGGAGCTGATGCTCAGCCACGCCACGTTGCGACCGACGAACTCCTTCTGGAGGCTCTGCATGTTCTGCGAGCTGTAGTGCTTCTGCACGAAGGGACAGCCCGGATTGGTCCACTCGAGCACCACGTGCCGGCCCTTGAAGTCGGCGAGCTTCACGGTCTTGCCATGGGTGTCCTTCAGCTCGAAGTCCGGAGCCGCCTCGCCGATGCTCACGGCCAGCGCGGCACCGGGCAGCGCCGTCAGGGCGGTCGGCAGTGCGATGACCGCCGCGGCCGAGAGCGTGAAACGTCGGCGGTTGTTCGAAAAGGCTCGCATCGTCATCTCCTTCGGAACTACAGGGTCGACAAGGCCTCGCGCACGAGACCTCCGGTGAGGATCTCCGGCAGCAGCAGCGGCTCGCGGCCGGGGCGCATCAGCACATAGACGGGCACGCCGTTGCGACCGAGCCGGCCGAGCGCGGCGGTGATGCGCTCGTCGCGGTGGGTCCAGTCGGCGCGCATCAGCGCCACGTTGGAGCGGGTGAAGGCCTGCAGGGTTTCATCGGTGTGCAGCACGAGCCGCTTGTTGACCTGGCAGCTCACGCACCAGGCGGCGGTGAAGTCGACGAAGACGGCCCGGCCCTGCGCCAGATGCGCGTCGATGGCGGCCTCGTCATAGGCTTGCCAGGCCGTGTGGGGCGAGCCGGCGTTCGACGCCGTGCCGTTACCGGCCTGCGGTGAGGCCGCCCGCTCGGATACCGGCCACCCCCAGGCCAGCACGGCGACCAGCAGCACGGTCACTCCCGCGCGCGCCGCCACGCCGCGCCACACACTCGCCAGCCACAGCCCGAAAGCCAGGCCGACCAGCGCCACCAGCGCGCGCGTGCTGCCGTCGATGCCGGCTTGCTGGCCCAGCACCCACAGCAGCCACACGACGGTGGCGAACATCGGGAACGCCAAGCCTTGCTTGAGCCTCAGCATCCAGGGCCCGGGCCGCGGCAACCGCGCGCGCCAGCCCGGCCGCAGCACCAGCAGCACATAGGGCCAGGCCATGCCGAGTCCGAGCGCCGCGAACACGCCCAATGCCTGGGCCGGCGGTTGCGCGATGGCGTAGCCGAGGGCCGCGCCCATGAACGGCGCCGTGCACGGGCTCGCCGCCACGACCGCGAGCACGCCGGATCCGAAGGCGTCCACCGCTGGTCGCTGTGCGCGCCATTGCGCCAGCCCTTGCGGCATCAGAAGGCCGAATTCGAACTGGCCGGCCAGGTTGAGCCCGAGCAAGAAGAACAGCAGCGCCAGCGCGAACACCACGCCGGGCTCCTGCAGCTGGAAGCCCCAGCCCACGGCGCTGCCGGCCGCACGCAGTGCGAGCAGCGCTGCAGCGAGCGCGACGAAGCTGCACACCACGCCCACGCCGTACGCCAGCGCGTGCATTCGCAGGCGGCGGGCGTCTCCCTCCTGCCGCGCGAGGCCGAGCAGCTTGATCGACAGCACCGGGAACACGCAGGGCATCAGGTTCAGCAGCATGCCGCCCAGGAAGGCCAGGCCCAATGCCGCCAGCAGGCCCACAGGGGCGCTGCCGCGCAGCGAGGCGGGGCCCCGATCCTCGGCCGCGGCGCGCGCGCCGGCGGGGACGGTGATCGTCGCGACGGGACGCAACGGTGCGCTGAACTCGACCGAGCGTTGCGGGCCGCCCCAGACGGCGGTCCCCGAGGCGCCGGGGGCGGCCTGCGCAACGGCGATGCCGTCGAGTCGGGCCGGCACCGTTGCGCCCTCCAGCAGCTTCAGCTTCAAGGCATAGCCGCGCGGGCCGCGATAGAGCGCATGGCTTGCGGGTTCCAACAACTGTTCCGCATACGGGAAGACATGAACCTCCGGTGCATCGGCGGGCAAGTCGCCGCCTGCCGGTTCGAGCGTCAGCAGCAGGTCTCGTCCGGCCTGCTGAACCTCCGCGGTCCACGCCGAGAGGGGCCCCGCCTGCGCCGCCGCTGCCTGCGCGAACAGTGCCGCGTGCGCGGCGGGTGCGGCGTTGTCGGCGGCCGCTGCCTCGGCCACCGGCAACCGCAGATCGAGCGTCGCCTGTTCGGGGATGCAGACGTCGTTGCACACCAGCCAGCGTGCCTGGGCCTGCAGCCTCAGCGTGTCGCCCGGCCTGGCATCGGGCGGTGCCGTGTACTGCAGCGGGAGCAGCACCTCGCCTTCGTAGCCGTAGTTGACCAGCGGGCCGATCGGCAGGCGTTCGGGCGCTGGCCATTCGATCTCGCCCATCCGGCTGCCGGGCGGCAGCGTCCAGCTCAGCGTCGTGGGCAGGCCCGAATCGCCCGGGTTGCGCCAGTAGGTGTGCCAATGCGGGATGTGCTGGAGCTTCAGTCCGATCCTGAGCGTCTGACCGGCTGCCACCGCACCGCGCTCGGCCACCAGTTCGGCCGTGACGTGGTCGGTGCGCACCGCAGCCGCGTGCGCCGCGCCGCCGAGGAGGAGGGCGGCCGAGGCGAGTGCCGCGACGAACAGGGGACCGAACGGTTGGGGCACGTTGCCGAGTCTCCGGGGCTGTATCGGGAAGCGGTGCGATTCTGAGGGCAGCGCGGAGTTCCACCCTGCGGCAGGGTTGATGCGCCTCAGCGTGCAGGGGATGCAAGCCGCGTGAGCGCTTGGCGCCTTTTGAAGTACAGCGCGCTTGTAGGGCGATGCACTGAGTCACCGGCCGTGGCACCCGTGGCCCGGACCCGTAAGCCCTTGATTCCATTGCCTGCGGATCGGGAGGCGTGCGCTCTGCGGCACCGGCGGTCTCTGGCACGCCTCGTGCGCCTGACGGGGTCGTGCCATGGGAGATCCACCGATCCGTGGCCTCTGCAACGGTGGATAACAAGGAGACCAAGACCGTGAAGACGATCCAGAAGATGGGGCGCATTGCCCTGGCTGCAACCTGCCTGCTGTCGGGCGCCGCGCTGCATGCCGAAGAAGGCCCCTGGATGATCCGCGCTCGCGCGCTGCTCATCGATCCGGACAACAAGTCCGACGCGATTCCGTCGCTGGCGGTTCCTTCCAACGCGGTCGAGGTCGACAGCCGCTGGGTGCCCGAACTCGACATCAGCTACTTCTTCAACAAGAACATCGCAGCCGAACTGGTGCTGGCCTACACCAAGCTGGACGTGAAGGTGAACGACAGCGCCATCGGCGCCTTCAATGCCGGCTCGTTCTACGCGTTGCCGCCATCGCTGCTGCTGCAATGGCACTTCCTGCCGGACGGGGGCATCCGTCCCTACGTCGGCGCAGGGATCAACTACACGCACATCTCTCGCGTGAAGCTCTCGGTGCCGGGCGTGTTGCCGCTCTACCTCGACAGCAGCAGCGTCGGTCCCGCGCTGCAGGCCGGCGTCGACTTCAAGCTCGACGGTCCGTGGTCGCTGAACTTCGACATCAAGAAGGCCTGGATCGAATCGGACGTCCGCACGGGCGCCGGTGTGCGCGTGAGCAAGGTCAAGCTCGATCCCATGCTGATCGGCATCGGCGTCGGCTACCGCTTCTGAACGCCGGGGGGCCGCGGCGACGCGGCGCTATCCCCCTGAACCAGGGCCGTCCCCGCGGTGACGTCATCCTTCACCTGCGGGGGCGTGCGGTGTTCTCGCCGACGGCCGGGCCGACAGAATCGGAGCGTGAAGACGTCGCAATCCGAGTTGGACTTTGCCGATACGGTCCCCGCTGCACTGGCGGAGGCGGAGACAGGAACCTGGTTCACCGGGGCGCGGGTCGGTGGCGCCGCGTCCGTCGACACCGCGGCCTGGATTCACGAACTCGACACCAGCGTCAGCCTGCCCACTCGGGAGCGGGCAAGCAAGGGTTTCCGTGATGCGCCCGATCCCTACGGCCGGCGCGGCTATGACCGGCGCTACCCGGTGGTCACGATCGTGAGCGCGATACGCCGTCGCCGCGTCGTCTGCACCATGGCGACGGCCGCCGTGCTGTTCGGGCTCGTCTCGCTCCTCGTCGGTTGACTGAGCGATCGTCCGGCGCGGGGCCTGGACAAGTCCCCTGGAGGTCAGTGCTGAACGCCACCGACCCCGAGCTTCAGCAGCAGCCGCAGGTACTCGAGTCGCGCGTGAAGCTCCGTCAGATCCTGCACCAGGTCGGCCCAGAGCGCCTCGCGTGCATCGAGTGTCCGGTGAGCGGGCAGCGACGAAGGCTTGAGAGGATCAGGTGTGTCCATGTCGGGCACTGGGGAGGTTGCAGAGCCTTCATGGTCTCGCTCGCGCCTCCCGTCGACAACCCCGTGTTCGGGGTGACGCGGCGACATCGGCGCCGGTCGGTCAGAAGCGTCGGGTCTCGGCCGCTTCGCGGAGCTGCCGGCACTCCAGGCGGTTCGTGAAGCGAGCCTCCTCGCACCGCCGGTGAACGCAGAAGGGCCTCACGAAGAAATTGCGGTCGGCACAGAGTTCGGTCGGGCCGGCCGCGACGACCCGCGACCGGCTGCTGCGCTTGGGACTCTGCGGCGGTTTCGCGGCTGTCTCGGTGAGCTTCGCGTCAGCGTTCTTCGGCGGTGAGACGGCGGGCCGGGAGTCCTCGGCCGTGGGTCCTGTCGATGCTGGGGTGGGAGTGTCAACCGTCGCCGGCGGCGACTCGGTGCGCAGCGTGGTCGGCGCTGCCGCGGCCACGACCGGTGACCCGGCGGCAGCGCTCACTCGCTCGCTGTTCTCGTTCGAACTCAAGGGCCACAGCATCGCGAGCGGAAGCAGCACGCTCAGGCTGGCCAGAGAGGGCCTGAACCAGGGGCGAGAGTGCTGCAGCGTGCTTCGAGGCGCCACGGACGGCAGCCCGGCCACCGCCGCGGGTGGGGCTCGCAGAGGCCGGGGGGGCTCTGCCGTGACCACCAGTTCCTGCGCGCGGTGCGAGGCACGCGGTGCCGTGGTGCCCTCCAGTGCGCGGCGGAACGTCGCCACGTCCTGCGGGCGGTCTTCGGGCCGGACGGACAGACCCCAGTCGATGGCCGAAAGGAAGCCGTGCGAGAGGCCGGGAAACGGGCGCTCGGCGAGCCGGTGCATGTCGTCGTGGATCGAGCGCGCTGTCGACGCGGGCGGCGGCTTGCCTTCCAGCAGAAAGGTGACCAGCGCCGAGAGGGCGTAGAGGTCGGTCCAGGGGCCTTGGCGAAGCCGCGTCGCTTCGGCGTACTGCTCGATCGGCGCGTAGTGCGGCTTGACCACGGCGGTGAGGAGTTGCGTGCGATCGCCGATCAGTCGGCGCGCGGCGCCGAAGTCGAGCAATACCGGCAGGCCGGCGCCCGTCAGGATCACGTTGTCGGGCGCGACGTCGCGGTGGTAGATGCGCTCGGCATGCAGCAGCTGCAAGGCCTCGAGCAGCGGGTCGACGATCGAGCGCAGCCAGATCTCGGTGGGCGCTTGCGTCATCGAGCGCCGCAGCTCCCACAGTGTGGGTCCGCGAAGATAGGGCATGGCCATGTAGGCCGTGCCGTTGGCCTTCCAGCTGCTGTGGACCTTGACCATCGCTGGATGCGAGAACCTGGCGAGCAGCTTGGCCTCGTCGACGAAGGACTCCAGCGCGAGCGCGAACGTGGTGGCGTGGGTGAGGGAGCGCACCGTGACCTCACAGCCCTCGCCACGACAGACCAGGTGAGAGGGCAGGAACTCCTTGATCGCTACATCTCGATCCAGCGCATGGTCGCGGGCGAGGTAGACGATGCCGAAGCCGCCGACCGCCAGGACCCGGACGATCTCCATCTCGCCGAAGCGGGTGCCCAAGGGAAGAGCCAGTCGGTCCATCAGGGAATCTCGGTGTCGGCTGCCGTGGAGGACGAGCGATTCGGAACGCGGCGCCGCATGACGGACGCCGCTGCAGAGTCTTGCCCCTGGTGCCGGCCTCGTCTGTCGGACAGGACGGCGCCGTGCCGTAGGACCGGGATCACAGCGCGGCGCAGCTTCAGGGACCAGGGAGCGAGCTTAGTCGCAGTGCGGGGAAGCCCGCTCCCCGATGTGCGGGGCGGCTGCGCGCCCAGTCTCGGGCCGCTCCTATGATGGAGCGGGACGGTTCGAATAGCGGGGAGACCCCATGACGATAAGAACATGGACACTGACCCTCGAGTCAGGCCGACAGGGCGGCTTCACGCTGCGCGACGAACGCGGATTCGAGATCGAGAACGTGCGCGCGATCGAACCCAAGGGGCGCGATCCGGACGGCAACCCGATCCACGTCTTCGAGATTGCCGTGAACCTCAGGGAAGTGGCGGCGCAGCCGAAGCGGCGCTGACCAGCCCTGCAAAGCAAAAAGCCCCGCACTTGCGTGCGAGGCCTTGCTTTTCTTGGCTCCCCGACCTGGGCTCGAACCAGGGACCTACGGATTAACAGTCCGGCGCTCTACCGACTGAGCTATCGAGGAATTGAGCCGCAGATTATAGCGGTTTCGCTGTCGCGCTCACAAGTCCGCGCTGAGCGAGACGCGCCAGGTGCGCGGTGCCATGGGGTAGAGGTAGGCGTGCTCGAACTGGTAGGGCGATTCCTGCCAGGCGCGTCGGTCGAGGACGTTGTCGACGCCGATGCGCCACACCAGCGTGCGTGTGTCGATCTTCTGGGCGTAGCGCGCTCCCAGGTCGACGCGTGCCCAGCCGGGGATGCGCGTCGCGCCGTCGTCCGGCAGCAGCGTGCGGTCGCTCTCGGCGACGATGCCGCCCTGCAGGCTCAGCCCGGCCAGGCCGGCCACCGCGTACTGGGTCTGCAGCTTGAACACGCGCTCGGGCACGTTGGGCGGGCGCTGCCCATCGACCGCAGGGTCGGCGCTGTCGGTTCGCTCGGCATGCAGCAGCATCGCGCTGGCGACCCATGTCCACGCCCCCGTTCGGGCCTCGATGCCGGCTTCCAGGCCGCGGTGCCGTGCGCTGCCATCGGATCGAAGCGGGCCCGGTACCACGCTGTCATCGCGTGCGTAGACCGGCCGGTCGATGTCGAAGGCGGTCAGGTTCCAGTCCAGTGCGTCGGTGCGACCCTTGACGCCGACCTCCAGTTGCCGGCTCTTCAGCGCGGGAAGCGCTTGCCCGGGGTTGCTGTAGCTGAGCGGCCGGTTCGGCACAACCTGCGATTCGATGCCCTGGCCCCAGCTCACGTAGCTCATCAGCCCGGGCCGCCACTCGTAATTGAACGCGATCCACGGCGTGGTGACGTGCTGGCCGTAGCCGGTGGCTTCGGTGTTCGAGGTGGTGACGGCGTTGCGGTGCAGGCGCGTGTGGCGCAGGCCGAGCCAGGTGCTGAGGGCGGGGGTGAGCTGGATCACGTCGCGCAGGTAGAGCTCGGTGTTGCGCTCCGTGCGATCCGTGTTGTCGCTCAGGATCGCGGGCCCTGGCGGCGTGACGGCGCTGCCGTCGATGCTGCCCACGCCGGCGTAGGTGTAGATCTGCTGCTCGAAACGCGCCTTGAAGCGCGAGAACAGCACCCCGGCGGTCAGCTGGTGAGCCAAGCCCGCGGTGGCGAACCGGCCCTGCAGCGACAGATCGAGCGCGTTGGTGACGCGGCGCTCGTTCTCGCTGCGGAAGTCGTAGAGGTCGAAGCTGCCGTCGCTGCAGTAGCGGTCATAGTTGCCCTCGGCGTCACAGCCGTAGGGGAAGGCCAGGCGGTCGTCCGTGTGGAGCCGCTGTGTGCCGTAGTGCGCCTTGGCGCTCCAGTCGGCGTTCAAGCGCTGCGTCAGGCGCAGGCTGGCGGTCTGTCCTTCCAGTACCACCGGCTGAGACCACGGCTGGTTGTTCAGGTTGATGCGCGGATCGATGCGGTTCGCACTGGGCACGCGATCGCCGAGCAGGCTGAAGGCCGGCTGGCTGGGCTGCGAGCGGCGGCTGGTCTCGACTTCAGCCTCGATCAGGGTGTCGGGCGTGGGGCGCCAGTCGCCCGCCAGCGCGAACAGGTGGCGCTTGCCCTTCGCGGCACGCAGTTCGGGGTCGAGGTGCTCGGCCGCAACGTTGACGCGCACGCCGAAGGCCCGGTCGTTGCCGAAGCGGGTGGCCAGATCCACCGCGCCGAGCACGCTGTTCGCGCCGCGCCAGGCCAGCGTGGCGCTGCGCACGTCGGCATCGGGCCGCTTGACGACCAGGTTCGCCAAGCCGCCCGGCGCGCTGGTGCCGGCCTGGATGCCGCTGGTGCCCTTCAACAGTTCGATGCGCGCCTTGTTGTCCAGGGCGATGGCGGTCTCGGCGTTGATCGGCAGCCCGTCGCGGCGGTAGTTGTAGCGCTGGTCGAGCACATAGCCGCGCACCGTGAGCGAGTCCCAGTAGCCCACGCTGTTGTAGGCGTCGCTGACGCTGGCGTCCTGGCTGGTCAGCGCGCGCAGGTTCTGCGCGCCCGTGTCCTTGAGTTGCTCCTCGCCGATCACGCGCGCCTGCAGCGGACTGCGCGTCAGCGGGATGTCGCCGAAGCCGGTGAGTTCGGCGCGGTTGCTTTCGCGGGGCGCCGAGATGCTGACCGTGGGCAGGGACGTCGCCGTGTCGTCTGCCGCCTGGGCAGTTGCGGTGCTGGCCAGCGTGGCGAGTGCCACGTGGGTGAGAGTGAACGGTCGAGACGTTGCCATCGTGCTTCCAATGCGACGGCAGGGCGGCGGTTCCGCAAGGTGGACGCACCCGCAGGGCGGGGCGAGGCACACCGAAGATCGCTTCCCTGCGCGAGGATTACCTCAATCAGGTTCGAAGGGACTTTCTCAGTCGAGCCCGGGCCTCTTGCGAGAGCGGGTCAACACCCCTAGCTGGTGTCGCGCGGTGCTGCGCGACACGTACGGATTATGACGTGCGGATCACCGGCTGTAGCGCGCACGCCCAAAAAGAAGGAGCCCGCACGCGGCGGGCTCCGTTCACGACGCGACGTGCCGCGCTCAGTCGAACACCGGCGTTTCCACGCCCAGCACCTTGTGGAGCTTCGGGCTGGTGGTGGTGTACTGCAGGTGGATGCGCTTCTCGGGGAAGATGTAGGGCGCGGCGCCGAAAGCGGCGAGCGCAGCCTCGTGGAAGCCCGAGAGGATGAGCTTCTTCTTGCCCGGGTAGACGTTGATGTCGCCGACCGCGAAGATGCCCGGGACATTGGTCTCGAACTTCTCGGTGTCGACCACGACCTGCTTGCGCTCGATGTTCAGGCCCCACTCGGCGATCGGGCCCAGCTTGGGGCTCAGGCCGAAGAACACCAGCAGCATGTCGAGCGGCACCACGCGGGTCACGCCGTCGCCGCCGGTCACCTTCACGCTGCGGAGCTGGCCCTCGGTCGCTTCGAAACCAGTGACTTGGCCGACGATGAACTGCATCTCGTAGGCGTCGCACAGCTCCTTCATCTTCGCGACCGAGGCTGGAGCGGCCTTGAAGCCGTCGCGGCGGTGCACGAGGATCACGCTCTCGGCCTTGTTCGGGCCGTCCTGGACGAAGTTCAGCGTCCAGTCGAGCGCCGAATCACCGCCGCCCACGATCACCAGGTTCTTGCCGGCGAAGGCGCTCGGGTTGCGCACGCGATAGTGCAGCTGACTGCCGTCGAACTGGTCGAGCCCGTCGACCTTCAGCAGCCGCGGCTGGAACGAGCCCACACCGCCGGCGATGAAGATGGTCTTGGTGATGAAGCGCGTGCCCTTGCTGGTCTCGAGGTCGAAGCGACCGTCGTCGCGCTTGTTCACCAGCGTGACTTCCTGGCCCAGGTGGAAGGTGGCACCGAAGGGCTCGATCTGCTTGAGCAGGTTGTCGGTGAGTTCCTTGCCGGTGCACACCGGCACCGCGGGAATGTCGTAGATCGGCTTGTCCGGATAGAGCTCGATGCACTGACCGCCCGGGTAGGCGAGCGAGTCGATGATGTGGGCCTTGATCTCGAGCAGGCCGAGCTCGAACACCTGGAACAAGCCGACCGGGCCGGCACCGACGATGACCGCGTCGGTCTCGATCGGGCCGTCGTGGCTGTTCGCGGTGGCGGTGATGGCGGGGTTGATTTGCGGGTCCATGAGGAAAGGCAAGGTGGATTCGGTCAGCGGATCAGTTCGCCGAGCTTGTCGGTACGGTCTTTCCAGTCGTCGGCATCGGGCAGGGCGGTCTTGCGCTTCGTGATGCTCGGCCACTTCTTCGACAGCTCGACGTTGATCGCGATGAACTGCTGCTGGTCGCCGGGCACGTCTTCCTCGGGCAGGATCGCATTGACCGGGCACTCGGGGATGCAGACCGCGCAGTCGATGCACTCGTCGGGGTCGATCACCAGGAAATTCGGGCCTTCGCGGAAGCAATCCACCGGGCAGACGTCGACGCAGTCGGTGTATTTGCAGCGGATGCAGGCTTCGGTGACGACGTGGGTCATGGCGGTTCGGGGTGGGTGAGGGACGGCGTCGAACGACGCAAAGCACACGATTTTAAGGGTTCGGGGTTTTCACGGAACGGGTTGCCGGGACGCAGGCGGGGTCTCGCGTCCGCAGGGCCTGCCGCGCGGCGACATGCGGCAGGGCCGCGGCCCCGACACCGACCGTCACCACGGCGGGTCGGCCGCTGTGCAGCACGCTGGCTTCCGCCAGCGTGGCGACCCGATGATCGCTGCTCAACTGGTCGGTACAGCCGGCGCGCGAGACCACGCAGACCGGGGTCTCCGCCGGCCAGCCGGCATCTCGCAGGCGGCGGGCCAGCGCGGCGAGCTGGCGTCCCGCCATGTAGAACACTTCCGTGTCGGCGCTGCGGGTCGCCAGCAACTCGCCGGCACGCGTCATGGCCGTGCTGAGGCTGACGCTGCGGCCGCTGCCGCGGCGCGTCAAGGGGCGTTGCATTGCCGCCGCAGCGGCAATGGCGGCAGTGACGCCGGGCACCACCTCCGCCGTCAGCCCTTCGGCCGCCAGCGCCAGCAGCTCCTCCTCCAGGCGGCCGAACACGCTGGGGTCGCCGCCCTTGAGACGCACGACGCGCAGGCCCTGGCTGGCGAACTTGACCAGCAGGGCGTTGATGCGTGTCTGGCCGGTCGCATGGCAGAAGCCGCGCTTGCCGACGTCGACCCAGCGCGCCTGCGGCGCCAGTTCGCGCAGGGCCGGATCGGTGAGCGCGTCGAACAGCACCACTTCGGCCGCAGCCAGGCGGCGCGCGCCGCGCACGGTGATCAGGTCCGCTGCACCCGGGCCGGCCCCGATGAAGACGACGGGCGGGAGGCCGTTGTCCATAACATCGGCCACGTCAGGCCGCCGCTGAGACCAGCAGCGCGCCGCTGGTGCGGTTGCTGGCCGGGTCGACGATGATCAGCGCACCGCCGATGCGGTTGGCCACATAGGCCTCCACCGGCAGCGGCGCCTGCGCCTCGATCTGCACCTGGCCGATCTCGTTGACGGCGAGTTCGTGCGCGTCGGTGTCTTCCAGCGTATGGATGTCGCGCCGGCTGTCGATGGCCGTGATGCGCGCCTGCACCCAGCGATGCCCGTGGCGCAGCCAGTACTTGCGGCCGACCTGCGCCGGCTCGGTGTCGAGCCAGGCCAGCGTGGCGGCGAATTGCTGCGTCGTCTGCAGCGGCGCGGCACTGGCGATCCAGTCGCCGCGCGAGATGTCGAGCTGGCGGTCGAGCACCAGGCCCGCCGACTGACCGGCTTCGCAGGCATCGACCACCGCGCCGGCATGGCGCACCTCGGCCACGACGGCGGTCTGGCCGCTCGGGAACACCTGCACCGTGTCGCCGGCGCGCACGCTGCCGTGGGCGATGCGACCCCACGCCGTGCGCGGCTGATGGCCGGTGCCCTGTTCGCCCTGCTTGGCGACGTATTGCACCGGGATCAGCAGTGCGCCGTCGTGGCGTTCGTCGGTGGCTGGCAGCGTGTGCAGCAGCTCCAGCAACGTGGGGCCGCTGTACCAATGCCAGACGGCCGAACGCACCGTGGCGTTGTCGCCGCGCAGCGCCGAGACCGGCACGATGCCTGCCGGCACGATGCCGGCCTGGCCGGCGAACTGGTTCAGAGCCTCGCTCACTGCGCCGAAGGCCTCCTCGGCGTCGGCGTCGATCGCGTCGAGCTTGTTGATCGCGAACACGATGCTCGGCACGCGCAGCAGCTGCGCGAGCAGCGAGTGGCGGCGCGTCTGCGGGAGCAGCTGCACCGGCTTCGAGCGCCAGTCGAGCTTGGTGATGTCGACCAGCACCACCGCTGCGTCGCTGCCGGCGGCGGCGGTGACCATGTTGCGGGTGTACTGCTCGTGACCCGGCGCGTCGGCAATGATGAACTTGCGCTGGCGCGTGGCGAAGTAGCGGTAGGCCACGTCGATCGTGATGCCCTGTTCGCGTTCGGCCTCGAGCCCGTCGGTCAGCAGCGACAGATCGATCGCGCTGCCGGCGGCGCGCTTCTCCAGCGCGTCGAGCTGGTCGGCCAGGATCGCGCGGCTGTCGTACAGCAGGCGGCCGATCAGCGTGCTCTTGCCGTCGTCGACGGAGCCGGCGGTCAGGAAGCGCAGCGCGTGGTGCTGGAGATCGTCATTCATGGTGTTCAGAAATAGCCTTCCTTCTTGCGCCGCTCCATCGAAGCGTCCGAGGTGCGGTCGTCCATGCGGGTCGCGCCGCGCTCGCTGATGGTGACCGTCAGCGTTTCGGCCACGATCTCGGCGGCGTTCGCGGCCGGGCTCTCGACCGGGCAGGTGCAGGTCATGTCGCCGACGGTGCGGAAGCGCACCAGCGCTTCCTCCACGGTCTCGCCGGCCTCGGGCGGCGTCACGTCGGTCAGTGGAACCAGCAGCCCCTTGCGGCGGATCACCTGACGCTGGTGTGCGAAGTACAGGTTCGGCAGCGGGATGTTCTCGCGGGCGATGTAGAGCCACACGTCGAGTTCGGTCCAGTTGCTGATCGGGAAGGCGCGGAAATGCTCGCCGGGCTTGATGCGCGTGTTGAACAGGCTCCAGAGCTCCGGACGCTGCTCCTTCGGCTGCCATTGGCCGAAGCTGTCGCGGTGGCTGAAGATGCGTTCCTTGGCGCGCGCCTTCTCCTCGTCGCGGCGGGCGCCGCCGATCAGGCAGTCGAAGCGGTGCTCCTCGATCGCCTCGAGCAGCGTCACGGTCTGGTGGCCGTTGCGCGACTCCAGCGGGTGCGACAGCCGGATCGTGCCGCGCTGGATGGAGTCCTCGAGGTGGCCGACGACCAGGCGCTCGCCCATCTCGGCGATGCGGCGGTCGCGGAATTCGATGACTTCGGGGAAGTTGTGCCCGGTGTCGACGTGCAGCAGCGGGAAGGGCAGGCGGCCCTCGAACTCATTACCCTGCCTGCGCATCTTGAAGGCCTTCTCGGCCAGGCGCAGCACGACGCAGGAGTCCTTGCCGCTCGAGAACAGCAGGGCCGGGCGCTCGAAGGCGCCGGCCACCTCGCGCAGGATGAAGATGGCTTCCTCTTCGAGCGCGTCGAGATGACGATGGTCGATTTCGGGCAACAACTGGTTCATGTCGAGAGACGCATTCATTGGGGAGCTCCGATCGCGGAGACGACGGCCGCTTCCTGGTGGACGTGCAGGCCGCATTCCTTGGCGGTCTCGTCCTCCCACCACCAGCGGCCCGCGCGGAAGGGTTCGCCCACCGCGATCGCACGGGTGCAGGGTGCGCAGCCGATGCTGGGCATGAACTGGTCGTGCAGCGGGTTGTAGGGCACCTGGTGGCGTTCGATGTAGTGCCACACGTCGGCCCAGCTCCAGTCGGCCAGCGCGTTGAGCTTCAGCCGGCCGGCGTCGTCGTGGTCGCGGAACGGCACCTCGCCGCGCGCGTCGGACTGCTCGCGGCGCAGGCCGGTGATCCAGGCACCGCGCTCGGCCAGCATGCGCGACAGCGGCTCGAGCTTGCGGATGCCGCAGCAGCCCTTGCGCAATGCGAGGCTCCGGTACATGGCCTCCTCGCCGTTGGTGCGCACGAACTCGATCACCGCCTCGTTCTTCGGGCGGTAGACCTCGACCGCCAGGCCGTAGTGCTGCTCGATGCGGTCGATCAGCGCGCTGGTCTCGGCGTGCAGCTTGCCGGTCTCGAGCGTGCCGATCGCGATCGGCAGCGCGTGGCGCGCGATCAGGTCGGTGATCACCATGTCTTCCGCGCCGAGGCTGGTGGCCTGCACGATGCGTCCGGCATGCTCAACTGCCGCGTCACGCAGCCGCTCCACGGCTTGCGCGACGCGCGCCTCGAAGCCTTCGGAGGCTCGCGCATACAGCGCGATCGCGCTCATATCGCCGCTCCCTGGCCGACGAACTCCCGCACCGGTTCGGCGACGAGGGCCTCGACGGCGGCCGGCGGCAGCGCGAACAGCGGGTGGTTGTCGCGCGCGTCGCCCTGGTAATGGCCGCGGAAGAAGCCGAGCGCGCGCTCGGCCACCTCGACCGACTGGTCGCCGCGCAGCGCCACGGCATCGAAGCCGGTGCGGGCCAGCAGCGGCATCATGTCCACCAGCACGTCGCCGGTGGCACGCACCTCGCCGGTGAAGCGATAGCGCGAGCGCAGCAGGCGGGCCTGCGTGTAGGCACGGCCGTCCACCCACTTCGGGAACTGCAGCGCCACCAGCGCGAGGCGGGGCAGGTCGCCTTCCAGTGCCTCGACGTCGGCGTCGTTCGGCAGGATCACGCCGAGCGGCAGGTCGGCTGGCCACTGGCTGCGCACGCCGTGCCATTGGGTCAGCGTCAGCAGGCGCTGGGGGGCGGGCGTGATGGTGACCATCGGGCCGTCCTCGCCGCCGACGGTGCGCCATGCGTCGCGATGGATGTCGATGAATTTCATGCGGCCACCTTCGCCGTGCTGCGGCGCACCGCGTTGGCGGCGGTCTTGAAGGGCTCGAGGCCGACGCGCCGCACGGTGTCGATGAAGCGCTCGTTCGCGGCGCGCTGGCCGCGGTAGGTCTCGATCACCGCCTCAACGGCGTCGGCCACCTCATCGGCCGCGAACGACGGGCCGATCACCTTGCCCGGCACCGCCGAGGCCAGGCCGCCACTCAAGGCCGAGCCGTCGGAGCCGCCCAGCGTGACCTGGTACCACTCGGCGCCGTCCTTGTCGACGCCGAGGATGCCGATGTGGCCGCTGTGGTGGTGGCCGCAGGAGTTGATGCAGCCGCTGATGTGCAGGTCGATGTCGCCGATGTCGTAGAGCTCGTCGATGTCGGCAAAGCGCTCGGTGATCTGCTCGGCCACCGGGATCGAGCGCGCGTTGGCCAGGCCGCAGAAGTCGCCGCCGGGGCAGGCGATCATGTCGCTCAGCAGCCCGATGTTGGGCGTGGCGTAGGCGGCGTCGCGCGCAGCCCGCCACAGCGCGTACAGGTCTTCCTCGCGCACCCAGGGCAACAACAGGTTCTGGTCGTGCGTGACCCGCGTCTCGCCGTGCGAGTAGCGGTCGGCCAGGTCGGCGGCCAGGTCGAGCTGCGTGTCGGTGGCGTCGCCGGGCGCCTGGCCGGCGCGCTTGACGGACAGCGTGACCGCGCGATAGCCGGCGAGCCGGTGGCCGTGCACGTTGCGCTCCAGCCACTTGCGGTAGGCCACGGGGGCATCGGCCGGGGCACCGTCCCCGGCGCTCGCGTGGGCGACGACGCCCTCGGGCAGCACGAAGCAGGCGGACACGCGGTCCAGCTCGGACTCAGGGATCAGTTGCGCGTCGCCATCGACGTCGCGGCTCAGGATGGCCTCGAACTCCTTGCCCACCTGTTCGATGAAGCGCTCGCCCTCGGCTTTGACCAGGATCTTGATGCGCGCCTTGTACATGTTGTCGCGCCGGCCGTAGCGGTTGTAGACGCGCACGATCGCCTCGATGAAGACGAGGATCTGGTGCCAGGGCAGGAACTCGCGGATCACCACGCCGGGGATCGGCGTGCGCCCCATGCCGCCGCCGACCAGCACGCGGAAGCCCACCTCGCCGGCGTCGTTCTTGTGCAGGTGCAGGCCGATGTCGTGCCAGGCGGTGGCGGCGCGATCCTCGGTGGCGCCGGTGACGGCGATCTTGAACTTGCGCGGCAGGAAGGCGAACTCCGGGTGCAGCGTGGTCCACTGCCGCAGGATCTCGCAGTAGGGCCGCGGGTCGACGATCTCGTCCGGTGCCACGCCGGCCAGCGCATCGCTGGTGGTGTTGCGGATGCAGTTGCCGCTGGTCTGGATGCCGTGCATGTCGACGTCGGCCAGCAGGTCCATCACGTCGGCGCTCCGGTCGAGCGGGATCCAGTTGTACTGGACGTTCTGGCGCGTGGTGAAGTGCGCATAGCCACGGTCGAACTCGCGGGCAATGCGCGCCAGCTGGCGCAGCTGGCGGCTGCTGAGTTCGCCGTAGGGGACCGCCACGCGCAGCATCGGCGCATGGCGCTGGATGTACCAGCCGTTCTGCAGGCGCAGGGGGCGGAACTCGTCGTCACCCAGCGTGCCGGCGCGGTTGCGCTCGAGCTGGTCGCGAAACTGCGCTGCGCGCTGGTGCACGAAGGCGCGGTCGAAGGGGGTGTATTGGTACATCGTTCGTCTGTCAAACCATCGTGGTTCAGTAAATGACCTTCACGCCGGCGGCGACCAGCGCGGTGCAGAGAAAGCCGCGAACCAGCCGGTCGGGCAGCTGGCGGGTCAGCTGGGCACCGATCCAGATGCCGGGGATCGAGCCGACCAGCAGCGTGACCAGCAGGAGCCAGTCCACATGGCCCAGCGTGGCGTGTCCGATGCCGGCGACCAGCGTCAGCGGCACCGCGTGGGCAATGTCGGTGCCGACCAGTCGGCGGGTCTCGATCCGGGGGTGCAGCAGCAGGATCAGGGTGGCGCCGATCGCGCCGGCGCCGATCGAGCTCAGCGAGACCAGCACGCCCAGCACGACGCCCGAGGCCACCGTCCAGGCCGCCTTGCGCTCCTGCGGCAGCCAGCGCTCCAGCTTCAGGCCGACCGCATGCCAGGCCTGCCGGTAGGCCACCGTGACCGCGGTGATGAGCAGGGCGATGCCGAGCGCCAGCGTCAGGGCGCTGGCCCAGGCCTTGGTGACGCCGGTCGCGTGCATCAGGGCGATCGTCGCCAGCGCCGCCGGGATGCTGCCCATCAGCAACTGCTTCAGGATGTCGTGGTCGATGTGCTGCTGCCGCCAATGGGCGATGGAGCCCGAGATCTTGGTCAGCCCGGCGAACCAGAGATCGGTCCCGATGGCCACTGCCGGCGGCAGCCCGAACACGCCCAGCATCAGCGGTGTCATCAGCGAGCCGCCGCCGACGCCGGTCATGCCGACAATGGCGCCTACGCCGAAACCGATCAACACCGCGATGAAGTCCATGTATGCCTGTTGCGCCGCCGCAAAAATGCCGCAGTGTCGAACTGTAGGGACCGCATGAGCAAATGCGAACAACAGATAAATGAGTTGCTTATCCGCCAGAGGAATAAAGAATCTTGGGTCGAGCCGTTTTGATGTCTGACAACTTTCCTGTCTCGCACCGGCGGCGCTGCCTGCTTGCCGGCGCGGGCGGGTTGCTGGCGTTGGCCAGCTGCTCGACGACGGCGCCGCCCGCCACGGCTCCCGCGCCGCCAGTGGCGGCTGCGCCGTTGCCGCCGCTCCGGCCGCCGCGCATCGGCCTCGCGCTGGGCGGCGGCGCCGCCCGCGGCTTCGCCCACATCGGCGTGATCCAGGTGCTGGAGGAGCAGGGGATCCGGCCCGACCTCGTGGTCGGTACCTCGGCCGGCAGCTTGGTGGCGGCCCTGTGGGCGGCCGGCCACAGCGGCGCCGAACTCGGCGCGCTGGCCGAGAGCATGGACGAATCGGCCTTGACCGACTGGATGTATCCGGGGCGCGGCCTGCTGCGCGGTGAGGGCTTGGCGCGCTACGTGCGCGAGCACACCGACGGCCGGCAGATCGAGGCCATGAAGCTGCCGCTCGGCATCGTCGCCACCGATCTGGCAAGCGGCGAAGCCATCCTGTTCCAGCGCGGCGACCCGGGTGTCGCGGTGCGGGCGTCGAGCGCGGTGCCGGCGGTGTTCCAGCCGGTCCGGATCGGTGCCCGCGAATACGTCGATGGCGGCCTGGTCGCGCCGGTGCCGGTGCAGTTCGCCCGGCAGATGGGGGCCGAACTGGTCATCGCGGTGGACATCTCTGCAGCCACCGAGGGCCAGCCGACCGGCGACGCCCTCAAGATGTTGCTGCAGACCTTTGCGATCATGGGCCGCAATCTTGGCCAGTACCAGTTGCGCGAGGCGGACGTCGTGATGCGCCCCAAGCTGCAGGGCGTGTCCGGTGCCGATTTCGGTGCCCGCCGGCTGTCGGTGCTGGCCGGACGCGAGGCCGCGCTGACGACGCTGGCCGATCTGCGCACCCGCATCGCGGCCAAGACGCACCGCTGACGCGACGAAGGAAAGTTGCCGCACCAATAAAAACGGCCCGGAGCAAGTCCGGGCCGAAAGGTACCTGGAACCGATGTTCGCAAGGGTACCGAGGAGACAACCTAACGGTCAGACGCCACGGGCAGCGCGGCGTCTCACACCCATCAGATGGAGGGCAGTCTCACAAGTTCAATACGCCACGCAAAGAAAGTGGCGTCTGCCGGGCGGACGCGCCACCCGGCCCAGTCAGATCAGCGGCGCGCCTTGGTGGCGGCAGCGGTGGCCTTGACGGCGTTGGTGTTCAGCGCCTGGAAGTTGGCTTCGGCCACGTCCTGGGCTTGCTTGGCGGCCTTCGTCACGCTCTCGAGCGCGTTGTTGGCAGCGGCGACGGCCGACTTCACCAGCGCGGCGGCATTCTCGGTGCCGGCCGGGGCGTTCTTGATCGCGGTGTCGACCACGGCCAGGAAGCTCTTTTGCGCTTCGCTGATCTTGCCTTCGGCGATCTTGCTCACTTCGGCGTTGGTGCCCGAGGCGATGTCGTACAGGTGGCGGCTGTAGGCTGCGGCCTTTTCGGCGGCGGGCTGCAGCAGGTTGGCTTGCAGCGCCAGCAGTTCTTGCGCGTCCTTGGCCGACAGGGTGGCCTTGGCGTGCTCGGCGACTTCACCGAGGCCGGACTTCGCGACTTGCAGGTTCAGCTCGACGAGCTTCTCGACGCCTTCGAAGGCCTTGTTGGTGAGACCGAACAGGGTCTCGAGGTTGGCCTTGTGTGCAGCGATGATTTGTTCGGCGGTCAGCATGTGGAGGTCTCCAGAGGTTGCGGGTCAGTGGGGCTGCAACGTTTGGTGCACTGCAGCATAGGATGAAGTATACGAGTGCAGCCGCCGCTTTCAAGTCTTTTTTGTTGCGTTGCAGCAATTTAGTTGCCGACCCCTAGAAGGGCCTCGGGACAGGCGTGCGGGCGGCCGTGCAGAACGCGCGACACAATCCGCGCTCCCATGCACGCCTACTACAGCGACCACTACGTCCTGCCGCTGCCGGCGGGCCATCGTTTCCCGATGGCGAAGTACCGGATGCTGCGGGACCGGCTGGCCGCCGAACTGCCGGCGTTGCGGCTGGTCGAGGCGCCGGCTGCCAGCGACGGCGAGCTCGCGCTGGCGCACGAGCCGGCGTGGGTGAACGCGGTGCTGGACGGCACGCTGAGCGCCACGCAGCAGCGAGAGATCGGTTTTCCCTGGTCGGAGGCGATGGTCGAGCGCTCTCGCCGCTCGGTGGGGGCGACGATCGCTGCCGCGCGCCGCGCGCTGGACGAGGGCGTGGCGGCCAATCTGGCGGGCGGCACCCACCACGCGTCGGCCGACAAGGGATCGGGCTATTGCGTCTTCAACGACATTGCCGTGGCCGCACGGCTGATGCAGGCCGAGTGGCACCGGGCGCGGCGCACGTTGCTGCGGGTCGCCGTGATCGACCTCGACGTGCACCAGGGCAACGGCACCGCGGCGATCTTCCGCGACGACCCGACCGTCTTCACGCTCTCGCTGCACGGCGAGAAGAACTTTCCCTTCCGCAAGGAGGCGAGCGACCTCGACGTCGAACTGCCCGATGGCTGCCGCGATGCGGCTTATCTGGCGGCGCTGGACGGAGCGCTCGCCACCTTGTGGGCGCGGCACAGCGACGCGCCGCCCGGCCTGGTGTTCTACCTGGCCGGCGCCGATCCGCACGAAGGCGACCGGCTGGGCCGCCTGCGGCTCAGCGCGGCGGGGCTGGCCGAGCGGGACCGGCGCGTGTTCGCCGCCTGCGCCGAGCGCGGCATCCCGGTGGTCATGACGATGGGGGGCGGCTACGGCGTGAACATCGACGACACCGTGACGGTCCAGCTGGCGAGCTACCGCGAGGCGCTTGCCGGCTGGTCGGCCTGGCGGGCACGGGCGGTGGTCACTGCGGACGGGACGGCCGCCGCCGGCCTCCGATAATGGATCGCATGTCCGAGACCCCGCCGCCTCCCGACCGACCTGCACCGCGACCGCGCGGCGACTTCCGCTGCTTCCGCGCCATCGCCACGCGCTGGATGGACAACGACGTCTACGGCCACGTCAACAACGTCGTCTACTACAGCTACTTCGATACGGCGGTGAACGGCTACCTGATCGACGCCGGGGTGCTGGACATTCACGCCGGGCCGGTGATCGGCCTGGTGGTCGAGACGCAATGCCGCTACTTCGCGCCGCTGGCCTTCCCGCAGCCGATCGAGGCCGGACTGCGCGTCGCGAGCCTGGGCCGCTCCAGCGTGCGCTATGAGGTCGGGCTGTTCGCCCACGGCGACGTGACGAGCGCCGCGCACGGCCACTTCGTGCATGTCTACGTGGACCGCGCGACGCGCCGCCCGGTCGACTTGCCGGCGGCGCTGCGACAGGCGCTGGAAGCGCTGCAGTGACGGGGACGCGACGGCGAAGGAGGGCCGCATGACCGGGCGGTCGACGGCGGTCCTGCCGGTGTTCGACGCCGAGGCCACTGCGGCGCTGCTGCCGGCGGCTCCGCTGGTCGATGCCGTCGCCGATGCCATGCGCGCCCGGCGGGCGGGGCGGCTGGCAGCACCCGAGCGCGGCGTCCTGCCGCTGCCGGAGGGTGGCCGCTACCTGGTCATGCCGGCCGCCGACGAGCACCTGGCTCTCACGAAGTCGCTCACCGTCCATCCGGGCCGGGCCGCGCACGGCCTGCCGACGATCCAGGGGCAGGTGCTGGTGGCCGACGCACGCGACGGCCGGCCGCTGATGCTGCTGGACGCCCCGACGCTCACCGCGCGCCGCACCGCCGCCGTCACGGCGCTCGGCCTGCGCGTACTCTCGACCGCGCCGGTCCGGTCGGTGGCCTTGCTGGGCACCGGCGCGCAGGCGCTGGCGCACGCGCGCGTGCTGGCTGAACTGGGCGAGGTGAGGGCGCTGCATGTCGTGGGCCGGACGACGGCGCAGGCCGACGCGTTCGCTGAGCGGCTGGCGGCCGAACTGGGCAGCGTCGAGCTCACGGCACATGGCCATCTTGCCGACGCCCTCCGTACAGCGCAGGCCGTCGTGACACTGACCACGAGCCTGCGGCCGGTCTTGCCGGACCAACAGCCCGCCGGCCTGCTGGTGGTCGGCGTCGGGGCTTTCACGCCGCAAATGGCCGAGTTGCCGCCAGCGCTGCTGCGGGCGCGCCGCGTCGTCGTCGATGCGCTCGACGGCGCACGCCACGAAGCCGGCGACCTGATCCAGGCGGCAGTGGTCTGGTCCGGCGTCACCGAACTCGTCGACCATCTCGATGCCCGGCCGGAAGGTGGCGCTGCGCCGGTGTTCAAGACCGTCGGCCATGCCGCCTGGGATCTGGCGGCCGCCCACGTCGCGCAGCGTATGCTCACAACTTCCTGACAACTGATATATCAATGCTGACCGTCGCACTCCACCCCCGCCGCGCCGCGCGATGGCATTTCATTCTGCTGGCGTTGGTCGGTTGCCTGCCCACCGTCGCGGGGGCGGCCGAGATCGACGGCAGTGCCCTCGGCGTGGTCTGGGCGGTCCCGTTCGCAGGCATCCTGCTGTCCATCGCCCTGATGCCGCTGCTGGTGCCCGCCTTCTGGCACCACCACTACGGCAAGGTCGCACTCGGCTGGGCGGCGGCCTTCATGCTGCCGTTCGGCGCGCTGTTCGGCGCCGGCGCCGCCGCTGCGGCATTGGTCCATGCGGCGCTGGCGGAATACATCCCGTTCATCATCCTGCTGACCGCGCTGTTCACGGTGGCCGGTGGCATCCACATCCGCGGGAACTTCCACGGCAGCCCGGGCTTCAACGTGGTGCTGATGGCGATCGGCGCGGTGCTGGCGAGCTTCATGGGCACCACCGGGGCGTCGATGCTGCTGATCCGACCGCTGATCCGCGCCAACGACAACCGCCGGCATGCGGCGCATGTCGTCATCTTCTTCATCTTCATCGTCTCGAACGCAGGCGGTTCGCTGACGCCGCTGGGCGACCCGCCGCTGTTCCTCGGCTTCCTGAAGGGGGTGGACTTCTTCTGGACGGTGAAGCACATCTTTCCCGAGACGCTGTTCCTGGTCGGTGCGCTGCTGGCCATCTTCTATGTGATCGACCGCCACTACTACGTGAAGGAAGGTGTGTGCCCGGTCGACCCGACGCCCGACACGCCGGGCTTCGCGATCGAGGGCAAGGTCAATCTGCTGCTGCTGGGCGTGGTGGTCGCACTGGTGCTGATGAGCGGCACCTGGCAGCCGGGCATCGAATTCGCGGTCTTCGGCACCCCGGTCGGCCTGCCGCAACTGGTGCGCGACGTGGCGCTGGTCGGCGTGACGCTGCTGTCACTGAAGCTCACGCCGCGCGGCGTGCACGACAGCAACCAGTTCAACTGGGCGCCGATGCTCGAGGTGGGCAAGCTGTTCGCCGGCATCTTCCTGACCATCGCGCCGGTGCTGGCGATGCTGAAGGCCGGCCCGGCGGGCGTGTTCGCGTCGATCGTCGGGCTCGTCACCGCGCCCGACGGACAGCCGATCCCGGCGATGTACTTCTGGGCGTCGGGGCTGCTGTCGAGTTTCCTCGACAACGCGCCGACCTACCTGGTGTTCTTCAACCTCGCCGGCGGCGACCCGCAGGTGCTGATGACGACGCTGGCGCCGGTGCTGGCGGCCATCTCGGCCGGCGCGGTCTTCATGGGCGCGAACAGCTACATCGGAAACGCGCCCAACCTCATGGTCAAGGCGATCGCCGAGGACCGCGGGCTCCGGATGCCCAGCTTCTTCGGCTACATGGTCTGGAGCTGCGGCATCCTGCTGCCGCTGTTCGCGGTGATGACCTTCATCTGGTTTCTCTAGGAGCAAGAACGCATGGACAAGGTCCTGGTGGCGCGTGCCGCCTTCCCCGACATCGTCGATCGCCTGCGCGCGCACTTCGAGGTCGAGGACAACCCGAGCGACACGGTGCTCGACAAGGCACAGCTGATTGCGCGCCTGCAAGGCAAGGCCGGCGCGTTCACCACCGGCAGCGAGCGCATCGACGCCGAGGTGCTGGCGGCCTGCCCGCAGCTGCGTGCGGTCTGCAACATGGCGGTCGGCTACAACAACATCGACGTGGCCGCCTGCACGGCGCGCGGCGTCATCGTCACCAACACGCCCGACGTGCTGACCGAGACCACCGCTGACTTCGGCTTCGCGCTGATGATGGCCGCTGCGCGGCGCATCGCGGAATCGGAACACTACCTGCGGCGCGGCGAATGGACGAAGTGGCACTACGACCAGCTCGTCGGCTCCGACGTGCATGGCGCCACGCTCGGCATCCTCGGCATGGGCCGCATCGGCCAGGCGATCGCACGGCGCGGCGCGCTGGGTTTCGGCATGCCGGTGATCTATCACAACCGTTCGCGGCTGGCGCCGGAGATCGAGTCCGCCCTGAACGCGCGCTACGTCGACAAGGCCACGCTGCTGCGCGAGTCCGATCACCTGGTGCTGGTGCTGCCGTACTCGGCGGCTTCGCACCATGCGATCGGCGCAGTCGAGCTGACGCACATGAAGCCGACCGCCACGCTCACCAACATCGCGCGCGGCGGCGTGGTGGACGACGCGGCGCTCGCCGAGGCTCTGAAGGCGCGCCGCATCGCCGCGGCCGGGCTCGACGTGTTCGAGGGCGAACCGAAGCTGAACCCGGCATTGCTGGAACTGCCCAACGTCGTGCTCACGCCGCACATCGCCAGCGCCTCCGTCGCCACGCGCCGCGCGATGGCGAGCCTGGCGGTCGACAACCTGATCGCGGCGCTGGGCTGCGGGCCGCAGGCTGGTCGTCCGCCGACGCCGGTGAACCCGGAGGTGTTGGCGCCGCGCTGATCGGAATGCCTCGTGCGAGGCCGTCTCGGCGTTTTCCCGCAAATAGAGCGGGAGCTTTTCCCGGTCGTCGACAGCTTGTTGTCAGTTTGAATGATGGACGCGCCTGAGAGCGCGTCTTTCCTCATTCTGACTTTCACGGATTCGACGATGACCCCCTCCAAGAAAACCTCGAGCCGGTTCGCGCCCGGCGTGGCGCTGGCCTGTCTGTCCTCGTTCGGTTCGGCGCAGGAAATCGCGCCCGACCGACGCGCGATCTCGGCCCTGCCGAGCGTGACCGTGACGGGCACACTGCCGGATCGGCTGGAAGCCGTGCCGGGATCGAGCGCGGTGGTCGGCGCCCGGCAGCTCGAGGCCGAGCGGCCTTATTCGGTCCGCGAGGCGCTGCAGGCCGTGCCCGGCCTGCACGTGGTCGGCGAGGACGCCTTCGGGCTGAATCTGAACATCGGCATCCGCGGGCTGGACCCGCGCCGTACCAGCCGCACGCTGCTGCTGGAGGACGGCATGCCCATCCACCTGGCGCCCTACAGTGACCCTACGGCCCACTACCACACGCCGCTGGAGCGTGTGGAGCGGGTCGAGGTGATCAAGGGCTCGGGCCAGATCGTCCACGGACCGCAGACGGTGGGTGGCGTGATCAACTTCGTGACCAAGCCGGTGCGGCGCAGCTTCGGCGGCGAAGTGGACCTGGCGGTCGGTGACCGCAATTTCAGCCGTGCCGCCGGCGCGGTCGGCAGCGGCGGCGACTGGGGCGGCTGGCTCGCCGAGGCGGCACTGCGCCGAGGCAACGGCAGCCGCGACGGCAGCTTCCACCGCATCCGCGACGCGTCGCTGAAGACCGAGTTCGACCTGGGCGACAAGCAGTCGCTGCGTCTGAAGTTCGGCTACTACGAGGAGGATTCGAAGTTCGGCGAAGCCGGCCTCGACCAGGCCCGCTACGACGCCGACCCGTACCAGAACGCCTTCCGCAACGATGTCTTCGAGCTCGAGCGCACCGCCTTCCAGGCCGTGCACAGCTTCAACTTCTCCGACACCACGCGGCTCGCGACCCAGGTCTACTACCAGAAGACCGATCGCGCCTCGTACCGCCAGCTCGACGCGATCGTCGAGGCCGAAGCGGACGGCGTGGAAGCCGAGAAGGAGCGCGAGGGCCTGCGCTTCGACGAGGTCGGGGCTGACGGTGCGGGCCTCGTTGCCGGCTGTCCGGAGGACATCGACTACACGGTGCCGAATGGCTTCGAGCAGTTCGCGAGCCTGTGCGGTAACCAGATGCGTCCGCGTCGCTACGAGTTCTACGGCATCGAACCGCGCCTCGAGATGCAGCATGGCGCCTTCGGCCTGCGCAGCGAGCTGGTCGCCGGGGTGCGGCTGCACCACGAGAAGGTGAACCGCAAGCGCTACAACGGCGCGACACCCACCGCGCGCGAGCACTCGCCCGGCACCGGGCTGCGCGACGAATTCGACATCGAGACAGACGCCGTCGCCGCCTACGTTCAGAACACCTTCTACGCCGGTGACTGGTCGTTCACGCCCGGCGTGCGCTACGAGAGCTACCGTCAGAAGAACCGCATCACGCAGGACGAGTTCGCGCCGGTCACGCCCGGCATCGAGACATCGCAACGCAACAACGAGCTGCTGCCCGGTTTCGGGCTGACCTACTTCGGCCTCGCCAACACCACGCTGTTCGCCGGCATCCACCGCGGCATCGCGCCGCCTCGGCCCGATGCCAACCTGCCACCCGGCGACGCCGACCTGCAGAAGGTCGACCCGGAGCTCAGCACCAACATCGAGCTCGGAATGCGCCATCGTCCGCGGCAGGGCGTGCAGCTGGAGGCCACGCTGTTCCAGATCGACTTCAAGAACCAGATCCTGCCGGGCTACGCGGTCGGCCTGGGGCAGACCTTCGCGAATGCCGGTCGCACCCTCAACCGCGGCGTCGAGTTCGGTTCACGCATCGACTTCGGCCGCCTTCAGGGCCGGCCCCACAACCCCTACCTGACACTGAGCTACACGAGCCTGTTCACCGCCCGGTTCGACAGCGATCTGCTGACGCCCGACTTCGCGCCCGGCGAGGACGAGACCACGGTGTTCGCCAATGCCCGTGGCAAGCGCCTGCCCTACGCGCCGCGGCACCTGCTGTCGGCCGGGCTCGGCTACGAGCACGGCTCGACCTGGGATGCGCGCATCGGCCTCACGCACGTGAGCGAGCAGTACACCGATGCGCTCAACACGCGGGCGCCGGCGGCGGATGGACAGTCGGGCGTGATCCCGAGCTACACGACGCTCAACGCCTCGTTCAACTACCGCCTGAAGCCGCAGGGCGTGACGCTGTACCTGAGCGCCACCAACCTGACCGACAAGCGCTATCTCGTTAGCCGGGTCAATGGGGCCTTCGCCGGTGTGCCGCGCCAGCTCTACGCCGGCGCGCGTTTCAGCTTCTGAGTCGCGGCCCATGCGTCCTGACGCTGCGCCGGCTGCCTATGGGCGGCTGTCCGTCACGATGCACTGGCTGATGCTGGCGCTGATCGCGCTGGCCTACCTGTGCATCGAGCTGCGCGTGCTGTTCGAGCGCGGCACGCCGCTGCGCGAGTTCCTGCGCCATGCGCATTTCTCGATCGGCCTGACGGTGATGGGCCTGGTGCTGGTGCGCCTGTGGGGGCGATGGCGCGGCGGCACGCCGCCCATCGTGCCGGCGCCGCCGCGCGCGCAGCGGCTGGCCGCGCACGCGGTGCACCTGCTGCTGTACGCCTTCATGGTCGGCATGCCGCTGGTCGGCTGGGTGATGCTGAGCCTGCGCGGCGACCCGGTGCCGTTCTTCGGCATCGAGTTACCACCGCTCGCTTCCGAGAACAAGGACCTGGGCAAGTGGCTGCGTGGCTGGCACGGCGACGTGGGGCGCATCGCCTACGGCGTGATCGCGCTGCACGCGGGCGCCGCGCTGTTCCATCACTACCGGCTGCGCGACAACACGCTGCGCCGCATGCTGACGGTGCGCTGAGTTCATGACCGGTCGCGAGGCCGGGACGGGCTGACACAATCACGGCACGATGCAACTGCCCGACTGGTCGCCCCTCCTGGTCCTCGCGCTGCTGGCGCTCAATCTCGTGTTGCTGCTGTGGCTGGCGTTGCGTCGGCCCGACGATGCGCCGTTGCGCGGGCTCGGCGAGCGGCTGCAGCAGACCGTCCGTGGCGACGCCGAGCGTCTGGAGCGTGAACTGCGCGGCGAGGTGCAGGAGAGCGCGCGCGGCACGCGCCAGGAACTGACCGCCTCGCTCGGCCTGTTTCAGCAGACGCTGCTGAACCAGAGCAGCGACGTCGCGCGCACGCAGAACGAGCAGATCGACTCCTTCCGCACCCAGCTCGCGGCCACGCAGCAGGCACTGTCGGACACGCTGCGCGGCAGCACTGGCGCGCTCACCCAGTCGGCGCTGGCGGCGCGCGAGGCGCAGGACGGCGCGCTCAAGCGCTTCGGCGACAGCCAGGCCGAGCAGCTGCGCGCGCTGTCCGAGGCCAACGAACGACGACTGCTCGAGGTCCGCCAAGCGGTCGAGGCGCGGTTGACGGCGCTGCAGGCTGACAACGAGAAGAAGCTTGAGCAGATGCGTCAGACGGTGGACGAGAAGCTGCACGCCACGCTGGAGCAGCGTCTCGGAGAGAGCTTCAAGCAGGTGGCCGACCGGCTGGAGCAGGTGCACCGCGGCCTGGGCGAGATGCAGGGGCTGGCGCGTGACGTGGGCTCGCTCAACCGCGTGCTGACCAACGTCAAGACGCGCGGCGTGTTCGGCGAGGTGCAGCTCGCCGGCCTGCTGGAGCAGGTGTTCACGCCCGAGCAGTACGGCGTCAACGTCGAGACGGTGCCTGGGAGCGGCGCGCGCGTCGAATTCGCGGTCAAGTTCCCGGGGCGGCGCGACGATGGCCTGCCGACCTGGCTGCCGGTCGACGCCAAGTTCCCGCGTGAGGACTACGAGCGCCTGCTCGATGCGCAGGAGCGCGCCGACGCACCGGCGGCCGAGGCGGCGGCGCGGGCGATCGAGCAGCGCCTGCGGTTGGAGGCGCGCACCATCCGCGAGAAGTACGTCGCCGCGCCGCACACCACCGAGTTCGCGATCCTGTTCGTCCCCACCGAGGGCCTGTACGCCGAGGCGCTGCGCCGGCCCGGGCTGGTGGAGGCTTTGCAGCGCGAGCACCGCGTGACGCTGGCCGGCCCCACCACGCTGCTGGCCACGCTGACCAGCCTGCAGATGGGCTTTCGAACGCTGGCGCTCGAGAAGCGATCGGCCGAGGTCTGGGAAGTGCTGGGCGCAGTGAAGCAGGAGTTCGCGAAGTTCGGCGAGGTGCTGGCCAAGACGAAGAAGAAACTCGAGGAGGCCAGCAACACCATCGATGCGGCCCAGACCCGCACGAACGTGATGCAGCGCAAGCTGAAGACGGTCGAGGCCCTGGACGAGACGCGGGCTCAGGCGCTGCTGCCGGGGGGCCTCGAGACCGTGGAAGACGAGGAGCGAGAACCCGTCCCGCGCGACCACCGTGGCTGAGGACGCGCCGGCGGCTCAGGGCGCGAAGGCGCTGGCGCTGCGGTTGCTGCCGCTGATCGGCGGCCAGCTCTGCCTGCACGCCGCGATGACCGGCCTGCGCATGGCCGCGCCACTGCTCGCGCTGCACGAAGGCCACAGCGCAGCAGCGGTCGGCGGGCTGCTGGCCCTGTTCGCGGTCGCGCCGATCGTGCTCGCGTTGCCGGCGGGCCGCATGGCCGACCGTCACGGCTACCACCGCCCGCTGCGCTGGGCCGTGGCGCTCGCCTTCGGCGGCGCCTTGCTGGCCGTGCTGGCGACGCTGCTGCCGGTCGGCTGGCACTACGCGGTGCTGTGTGCCGCCGCGATGTTGTGTGGTGGTGGCGCGAACTTCGGCCTGATCGCGATCCAGCGCACGGCCGGCCGGCTGGTGAGCGACCCGACCGGACTGAAGCGCGTGTTCAGCTGGCTCGGCCTGGCGCCGGCGCTGAGCAATGTGGTCGGCCCGGTGATCGCCGGTGTGGTGATCGACGCGGCCGGCTTCGGTGCCGCCTTCGCGGTGCTGGCCCTGCTGCCGCTCGCGAGCCTGTTGTGGTCGCGCCGGGTGCCGCGCGAGGTGCCCGCAGCGGCTCCCGCCGGTGCGCCGCGCAGCCACCGTGCTTCCTGGGAGTTGCTGACGGCGCCCCCGATGCGCCGGCTGCTGCTGGTGAACTGGCTGCTGTCGAGCAGCTGGGACGTGCACAGCTTCGTGGTGCCGGTGCTGGGCCACGAGCGCGGGCTCAGCGCGTCGGCGATCGGACTGATCCTCGGCGCCTTCGCGCTCGCGGTGGCCGGTGTGCGGCTGGTGATTCCGCTGCTCGCTCACCGGCTGCGCGAGGGCGCGGTGCTGGCCGGCGCGATGCTGCTGACGGCTGCCGTGTTCGCCGTCTATCCGCTGGCGCACGCGGCGCTGGCGATGGGCGCCTGCGCGGTGGTGCTGGGCCTTGCACTCGGCACGGTGCAGCCGATGATCATGTCCACGCTGCACCAGATCACGCCGCAGGCGCGCCACGGCGAGGCGATCGCGCTGCGCTCGATGACCATCAACCTGTCCAGCGCGCTGATGCCGCTCGGCTTCGGCATGGCCGGCGCGGCATTCGGTGCGGCCGGCGTGTTCTGGCTGATGGGCGCGATGGTTGGCGCGGGCGCGTGGCCGGCCCGCCGGCTGGCCGCGACCGGCTGATCCGGGGTCTTCTCAGCGCGGCACCGCGAAGACCGCGTCGTCGGTAGCGACGAACAGGCGGTCGTCATCGGCCGGCGTCACCGGGTGGCCGCCAGTGAAGGCGCCGAACGCCGGCAGCACAGTGCGCTGCGGGCCGACCACGAAGCAGGGCAGCCGCAGGCGCTCGCCACCCCAGGCCAGGTGATGCACCGGATGCAGGTGACCGCAGAGCAGATGCGGCCCGGCCGACGGGCGCGGGTGATGGCCGAATGCGAAGGGATCGAGCTGCCAGGGCTCGTCCACGACCGCGAGGCCCAGGTCGGCCGGCGGGTCGCCGGCGTGGGCGTCGTGGTTGCCGCGCACCAGTGTCAGCGCGAGATCCGCATGGCGCAGACGCCAGGCCCGCAGTGCCGCCAGAGTGGCGCCAGCCTGAGAAGATCGAGCATGAAGGAAGTCGCCGAGGAAGACGATGCCGCGCGCCGGCCGCGATGCCAGCAGCGCGTCCAGCGCCGCCAGATTCTGCGATGTCGTGCCATGCGGCACCGGCAGGCCGCCGGCGCGGAAGGCGGCGGCCTTGCCGAAGTGCACGTCGGCCACCACCAGCAGCCGCTGTCGCGGCCACCATGCGGCCCGCGCGGGCAGCAGTTCGAGGGTTTCGCCGGCGATGTCGATCTGCATGGTCATCACGGAGCGGCGGCTCGCTCGAGCTCGCGCAGCAGCCGCGCGACGCGGTCCGTCAGCGCCTCGGTGCTGAGTGCCTCGCGCAGCCGCTCGACCATCAGCGGGAAGCCGAACGGCGTTGCGCGGCGCAGTTCGAAGAAGGCGAGGCGTCGCTGGGTCAGCGCGGTGAGCGTCTCACGCAGCCGGCCGAGCTCCAGCTCCTGTTCCAGCACTTCGCGCTCGGCCTGGCCCAGCAGCAGGTTGCCGGCGTCATGGCGCTGGAACACGTCGAAGAACAGGCTCGACGAAGCCTGCAGCTGCCGTGCGCTGCGCGCCTGGCCCGGGTAGCCCTGGAACACCAGCCCTGCAACGCGGGCGATCTCTCGGAATCTTCGGCGCGACAGCTCGGTGGCGTTCAGGCCGGCCAGCACGTCCTCCAGCAATGCGTCGGTCGTCAGCAGGCGCTGCGCGGCCTCTGGCGTCGCGAGCAGCGCGGACCAGTCCACGGGGGTGGCGCTCAGCAGCTCGAAGCCGTAATCGTTGACGGCGATCGAGAAGCTCGCCGGTTGCCGTGCGCCGACACGGTAGGCCAGCAGCGCGGCGAGGCCGACGTGCACGAGGCGCCCGGCGAAGGGATAGAGGAACAGGTGCTGGCCCTCGCGGCTGCGCATAGTCTCGGCCACCAGCACGTCGGCCGCCGGCAGCGCCGACCAGCGCGCCTGCAGTTCGAGCAGAGGGCGCAGCGCCCGCATCTCGGGACCGGGGAAACGGTCACGCGCAGCCTGCTGCAGCCGCTCCAGTGCCGCGTGCGCCAGCTCGGACGACAGGGGCATCTGCCCGCCTTGCCAGCGCGGCACCGCGCCGCGCCGGCCGGTCGCGGGCCGCACGAAGGCGGTCATCTCATGGCTGCGCACGAACTCCAGCCGGCGCCCCCCGAACAGGAAGTGGTCACCGCGGCGCAACCGCGCGATGAACGACTCCTCGATGCTGCCGAGCCGCGTACCGTTCACGAAGCGCACCTGCATCGCGGCGTCGGAGACGATGGTGCCGATGCCCATGCGGTGTCGGCGGCCGATCGCCGCATCGGGCACGCGGTACATGCCGTCGTCGTCGGGCAGCACGCGGCGGTACTCGGGGTAGACGACCAGGCTCTGTCCGCCGCGCGCGACGAAGTCGAGCGCCCACTGCCACTCGACATCCGTCAGCGTGCGGTAGGCGTCGGTGCGGCGCACTTCCGCCAGCAGGTCCGACGCGCGAAACCCGCCGCCGAGCGCGACGGTGACGAGGTGCTGCACCAGCACGTCGAGCGGCTTGTCCGGGGCGCGGCGCGACTCGATGCGGCGCGCGGCGACCGCGCGGATCGCCGCGGCCGCCTCGAGCAGCTCGAGGCTGTGCGTCGGCACCAGCGTGAGCCGTGAGACCCGGCCGGGCGCATGGCCGCTGCGGCCGGCACGCTGCAGCAGCCGCGCCACGCCCTTCGGGCTGCCGATCTGCAGCACGCGCTCGACCGGCAGGAAGTCGACGCCCAGGTCCAGGCTGGAGGTGCTGACCACCGCCTTCAGCCGGCCCGACTTCAGACCCTCTTCGACCCAGCCGCGCAGTGCGGGATCGAGCGAGCCGTGGTGCAGCGCGAGCACGCCGGCCCAGTCGGGGCGCGCATCGAGCAGCTTCTGGTACCAGATCTCGGCCTGCGAGCGGGTGTTGGTGAAGACCAGCGTGGTCGAGTGACGGTCGATCTCGTCGATCACCGGCTGCAGCATCTCGATGCCGAGGTGGCCGCCCCAGGGGAAGCGCGACGGGTTCGGCGGCACCAGGGTGTCGACCACCACGCGCTTGGGCAGGCGGCCCTGCACCAGCACGCCCTGGGCGTCGGCGTCGCCGAGCAGCACCTGCCGCGCGCGCGGCAGGTTGCCCAGCGTCGCAGACAGGCCCCACACGACGAGGCGCGGCTGCCAGTGCCGCAGCCGCGCCAGCGCGAGCTGAGTCTGCACGCCGCGCTTGTTGCCCATCAGCTCGTGCCATTCGTCGACGATCACCATGTCGACGTGCTGCAGGCGCCGCGCCGCGTCGGCCTGGCTCAACATCAGCGACAGGCTCTCGGGCGTCGTGACCAGCGCGGCGGGCGGCGACTTCGCCTGGCGCGCGCGCTCGGAGCTCGGCGTGTCACCGGTGCGCAGGCCCACGCGCCAGCCGGGCATCAGCTCGGAGAGCGGCGCCTCGAGCGCACGCTGCGTGTCGGCGGCGAGAGCGCGCATCGGTGTGAGCCACAGCACCCGCAGGCCGCGGCTGTCGTCGGTGCCGGCGGCCCGCTGCTGCAGCGCGCGGCCCAGGGCGGCGAACCAGACCGCGTAGGTCTTGCCGGCGCCGGTGGTGGCGTGCAGCAGGCCGCTGTGGCCGCGCGCGGCCGCCGCCCAGACCCTGCGCTGGAACGCGAACGGCTGCCAGCCGCGAGCGGCGAACCAGCCGTCGAGTGCGGCTGGCGGCGACGCGCGCCGGTTCATGTGAGCAGGCCCTTCAGCGTGGCGAGCGTGTCGGCTTCCTCGACCGGTTTGTCGGGACGTGTCCGAAGGATGCGCGGGAAGCGCACCGCGACGCCCGCCCTGTGGCGCGTCGAGAGAGCGATGCCCTCGAATCCGATCTCGAACACCAGCGTCGGCCGCACGCTGCGCACCGGCCCGAACTTCTCGATCGTCGTCTTGCGGATCACCGCGTCGACGCGAGCGATCTCGGCGTCGCTCAGGCCGGAGTAGGCCTTGGCGAACGGCACCAGGCGGCGCTCGCCGGGCGCACCGTCCGGCGGGGCGTCCCACACCGCGAAGGTGTAGTCGGTGTAGAGCGAGGCGCGCCGCCCGTGGCCGGCCTGGGCGTAGACGAGCACCGCGTCGACGGCATAGGGGTCGACTTTCCACTTCCACCACACGCCGACGTCCTTGGTGCGACCGACGCCATAGCGCGCCTCGCGGGCCTTCAGCATCAGGCCCTCGACGCCGCGCTCACGGGCGGTGTCGCGCAGCACGGCCAGTGCAGCCCAGTCGGGGGCCTGCACCTGGGGCGAGAGCTGCAACGCGGGGTCGGCGGTCGCGGAGATCAGTTGCTCGAGGCGCATGCGCCGCAGGTGCTGGGGCTCGTCGCGCCGGTCGACACCCTCCTGCTCCAGCAGGTCGTAGGCGATCAGCACCGCCGGCAACTCCTGCAGCAGGCGCGCTCCGAGGGTCTTGCGGCCGATGCGCCGCTGCAGGGCTGCGAACGGGGCAGGTCGGCTGTCCTGCCAGACGACGATCTCGCCGTCGATCACCGCGCCGTCGGGCAGCGACAGCTTCGCCAGCTCGGGGAAACGGTCGGTGATCAGCTCCTCGCCGCGCGACCAGAGCCAGGATTGTCCGCCGCGCCGCACGAGCTGGGCGCGGATGCCGTCGTACTTCCATTCGGCCTGCCAATCGGCGAGCGCGCCGAGCGTCTGCGGCTCGGCCTGCAGCGGATGCGCGAGGAAGAACGGGTAGGGCTGGCCGCCGGGCGAGGCGTCGCCGGTTGCGGCCTCCGGCGCCAGCAGCGCGGCGTAGGCGTCGGCCGTCGGCTGGGCGCCTTTGTCGGTCCAGCCCATCAGCCGTTGGGCGATGAGCTTGGCGTCGAGCCCGGCCACCGCGGCCAGCGCGCGCGTGAGCAGCAGCCGCGAGACGCCGACGCGAAAGCCGCCGCCGATCAGCTTGCCGAGCAGGAAGCGGCCGGGGGTGTCGAGTTCGTCCCACGCATCGAACAGCGCGGTGCGCACCTGCTCGGGCGGCGCACCGCGCAAGGGACCGATGCGCTCGCGCATCCAGTCATCGAGGCCGAGCGCGCTGTCGCGTACCGGCGGCGGCAGCACGAGCGCGATCGTCTCGGCCAGATCGCCGACCGCCTCGTAGCAGGCGTCGAACAGCCAGGGCGGCAGGCCGGCGCGCTCGGCGGCCAGTTGACGCAGCAGCGCCGTCGGCACGGCCTGTCGCGGCTTGCCACCGGCCAGGAAGTAGGCCGCCCAGGCGGCATGGCGGGCGGGAGCGGCCCGGAAGTAGGCCGTCAGCGCCTCGAGCTTCTCGTGCGTCGAGGTGGTCGCATCCAGAGCGGCGTAGAGCCGGGCGAAGTCACGCACCGCCGGTCTCCGCGGCCGGCGGGGCGGTCTCGTCCTCGTCGCCGTACTCGGTCTGGAAGGCGGCGGCGTCGAGGCCCTGCTCGCGCAGCCAGCGGATCAGCGGGCCGGTCTCGCCGTGCGTCACGACGATGCGCCCGGCGCCGGTGGCCCCGATCGCCTCCAGCAACGCCGGCCAGTCGGCGTGGTCGGACAGCACGAAGCCGCGGTCGACGCCGCGCCGCCGCCGCGTGCCGCGCAGGCGCATCCAGCCGCTCGCGAAGGCGTCGTGGAACTCGCCGAAGCGCTTCAGCCACGGCGAGCCGGCCGCCGAGGGTGGGGCCAGCACGAGCGCGCGCCGCAGGTCGACGGGGTCACCGACCTGGTCGACCGTGATCGTGGGCGGCAGCGCCACGCCGGCGGCACGATAGGCGTCGTTGAGCGTCTGCACCGCGCCATGGCAGACGATGGGGCCGATCGAGGCGTCGACGCCGAGCAGCACGCGTTGCGCCTTGCCGAGCGCATAGCAATACAGCACGCTGGCCTGGCCCGCGTCGGCGTTGTCTCGCCACCAGTGCTCGACACCGTCAAACACCTGCGCCGGCGGGTCCCAGCGGTAGATCGGCAGGCCGAAGGTCGATTCGGTGACGAAGGTGTCACAGCGCAGCGGTTCGAACGGTGCGCAGCTCGCGTCCGGCGCGAGCTTGTAGTCGCCCGAGACCACCCACACCTCGCCACGGTGCTCGAGTCGTACCTGGGCCGAGCCGAGCACGTGGCCGGCGGGGTGCAGCGACAGCGTCACGCCATGGTGCGTGATGCGTTCGCCGTACTCGAGCGTGTCGAGGCCCACATCGCCCAGCCGCGTGCGCACCAGCGTCGCGCCCGCGCGCGCCGCGAGGTAGCGGCCGTGCCCCGGGCGGGCGTGGTCGGCGTGCGCGTGGGTCAGCACGGCGCGGGCCACCGGCCGCCACGGGTCGATGTAGAAGTCGCCGGCGGCGCAGTACAGCCCCTCCTTGCGCACGACGACCAGATCGCTCATGGCACCCCGAGGCCAGCCATGGCGGCGCGGCTCAGTAGATCAGCCGGTCCGGCCGGATGTCGCGCAGGATGGTGGTGGCGATCTCCTCGATCGACTTGTGCGTCGAGCTGAGCCAGGCGATGCCCTCGCGGCCCATCATCGACTCGGCCGCCGACACCTCCAGGCGGCAGTTCTCGAGCGAGGCGTATTTGCTGTTCGGGCGCCGCTCGTGGCGGATTTCGCGCAGGCGCTCTGGCGCGATCGTGAGGCCGAAGCACTTCTTCTTGTGCGGCACCAGCGCGGAGGGCAGGGCGCCGCGGTCGAAGTCCTCGGGGATCAGCGGGTAATTGGCTGCCTTGATGCCGTGCTGCATCGCCAGGTAGAGCGAGGTCGGCGTCTTGCCGGAGCGGCTGACGCCGACCAGGATCACGTCGGCGATGTCGAGGTTCTTGGACGACTGGCCGTCGTCATGGGCGAGCGAGAAGTTGATCGCCTCGATGCGATCGGTGTACTCCTGACTCTTTGAGATGTCGTCGAAGCGGCCGACGCGGTGGTTGGACTTGATGCCGAATTCAGCCTCGAGCGGCTCAACGAAGGTGCCCAGCATGTCCAGCACCAGACAGTGGGCGCTGCGGATGATGCCGCGCACCTCGGTGTCGATCAGCGTGATGAAGACGATCGGTCGCTTGCCCTCGCGCCCGGCGGTGTCGTTGATCTCGCGCACCACCTGGTAGGCCTTGTCGGGGGTGTCGATGAAGGGCCGGCGCACGTGGCGGGGCTTGGCCGAGAACTGCGCCAGGATGGAGTTGCCGAAGGTCTCGGCGGTGATGCCGGTGCCGTCCGAAACGAAGAACACTGTGCGATTTGGCATGGGGAAGAAGGAGCGCGGCGCGCTTTTAGGGGGTGGCCGTCAGGGCAAACGATTGCAACGGGGACCGTACAATCTAAACCAGTTTGCACCTGGCCCTTCAGCATCCGACTCCAGCCATGAGCCCCGCGCCGAGAACAAGACGAACAGGCGTGAGCGCGGCCGACTGGAAGCCTCGGTGGCCGCAACGGTGCGCCCCGGTTTCATCACATCACGGAGTTTTCCCATGTCCAGCTTTGATGCGACCGCCCTGGTCGTCCCGTTCGAACGACTGAGAATGACCGACGTCGACGCGGTTGGCGGCAAGAACGCCAGCCTCGGCGAGATGATCAGCCAGCTCGCGGCCTCCGGCGTGCGGGTGCCCGGCGGCTTCGCGACCACGGCGCACGCCTTCCGGCAGTTCCTCAAGCACGGCGGGCTGGTCGACAAGATCAACGCACGGCTGTCGGCGCTGGACACGGACGACGTGCGGGCATTGGCCGAGGCCGGTGCCGAGATCCGCGGTTGGGTTGAAGCGCAGCCGTTCCCGGCCGACCTGCAGGACGCGATCGCGACCGAGTTTTCGCAGCTCACCGCCGGCAACCCCGGTGCCTCGTTCGCGGTGCGTTCTTCGGCCACCGCCGAGGATCTGCCCGACGCCAGCTTCGCGGGCCAGCAGGAGACCTTCCTGAACGTCGTCGGCATCGAGGACGTGCTGCACAAGATGAAGGAGGTGTTCGCCAGCCTCTACAACGACCGCGCCATCAGCTACCGCGTGCACAAGGGCTTTGCGCACGCCGACGTGGCGCTGTCGGCCGGCGTGCAGCGCATGGTGCGCTCCGACCTCGGCGCGGCCGGCGTGATGTTCACGATCGACACCGAGTCCGGCTTCAAGGACGTGGTCTTCATTACCTCGAGCTACGGCCTGGGCGAGACGGTGGTGCAGGGTGCCGTGAACCCGGATGAGTTCTACGTGCACAAGCCGGCGTTGAAGGCCGGCAAGCTGGCGGTGATCCGCCGCAACCTCGGCTCCAAGCTGATCAAGATGGAGTTCGCCACGCCGCAGGAAAAGGCGGCCAGCGGCAAGCTCGTCAAGACCGTGGACACGGCGACCGAGCAGCGCAACCGCTACTCGCTGTCCGACGCCGACGTGACCGAACTCGCCCGCTACGCGCTGATCATCGAGGAGCACTACGGCCGCCCGATGGACATCGAGTGGGGCAAGGACGGCGGCGATGGGCAGCTCTACATCCTGCAGGCCCGTCCGGAAACCGTGAAGAGTCAGGCCGAGGGCAAGGTCGAGCAGCGCTACAAGCTCAAGGGCTCGGGCACCGTGCTGGCCGAGGGACGCGCGATCGGCCAGAAGATCGGCACCGGCCCGGTGCGCATCGTGCACAGCCTGGCCGAGATGGACCAGGTGCAGAGCGGCGACGTGCTGGTCACCGACATGACCGACCCGAACTGGGAGCCGGTGATGAAGCGCGCCAGCGCCATCGTCACAAACCGCGGCGGGCGCACCTGCCATGCAGCGATCATCGCGCGCGAGCTCGGCATCCCGGCGGTGGTGGGCTGCGGCGATGCGACCGAGACGCTGAAGGACGGTGCACTGGTCACCGTGGCTTGCTCCGAGGGTGACACCGGCTACATCTACGACGGACTGCTCGAGACCGAGATCAGCGACGTGCAGCGCGGCGAGCTGCCGTACTGCCCGGTCAAGATCATGATGAACGTGGGCAACCCGCAGCTGGCCTTCGACTTCGCGCAGATGCCCAACTCCGGCGTCGGCCTGGCGCGGCTCGAGTTCATCATCAACAACAACATCGGCGTGCACCCGAAGGCGATCCTCGACTACCCGAATGTCGACGCCGACCTCAAGAAGGCCGTCGAGAGCGTGGCCCGCGGCCACGCCTCGCCGCGCGCCTTCTACGTGGACAAGCTGGCCGAGGGCATCGCGACGATCGCCGCCGCGTTCTGGCCCAAGCCGGTCATCGTGCGCCTGAGTGACTTCAAGTCGAACGAGTACAAGAAGCTGATCGGTGGCTCGCGCTACGAGCCCGAGGAAGAGAACCCGATGCTGGGCTTCCGTGGCGCGTCGCGCTACATCAGCAGCGAATTCGGCGAAGCCTTCGCGATGGAGTGCGAGGCGCTCAAGCGTGTGCGCCAGGAAATGGGCCTGACCAACGTCGAGATCATGGTGCCGTTCGTGCGCACGGTGAAGCAGGCAGAGCGTGTGGTGGGCATGCTGGCCGAGCACGGGCTCAAGCGCGCGGCGGCCGGCGGCAGCGACGACCTCAAGGTCATCATGATGTGCGAGGTGCCGAGCAACGCCATCCTGGCCGACCAGTTCCTCGCGCACTTCGACGGCATGTCGATCGGTTCGAACGACCTGACCCAGCTCACGCTCGGACTGGACCGCGACTCCGGGCTCGAACTGCTGGCGGCCGACTTCGACGAGCGCGACCCGGCCGTCAAGGCCATGATCTCGCGAGCCATCACCGCGTGCCGTGCCACCGGCAAGTACATCGGCATCTGCGGCCAGGGGCCCAGCGACCACCCAGACTTCGCCGACTGGCTGGCGGCCGAGGGCATCGTGTCGATCTCGCTGAACCCCGACACGGTGGTCGACACCTGGCAGCGTCTCGCCAAGCGCTGAGTTCTGCACGCTGCAAGTCCGCGGGCTGAGCCCCGGACCTCGGAACGGCCCCGATCGGGGCCGTTTGCCGTTTTGCGTGCGCCAAGCTTCGGGTAAGTCCTAACAGGGCATATCAGAGCATCGTCAGGTTTCGTCAGCATCGCGTAAGGCGCTATTTCACAATGAAAGGAACCGTTACGGGGCCCCATGCTGCTGTTCATCGCATCGATCAAGCTCATCGCAGAGATCGCCCTGTGCGCACTGGCCGGACGCTGGCTGCTCGGCGTCCTGGCGGGCGCCAAGCGCGAACAGAATTTCTTCTATCAGTTGCTGAACGGCCTGACCCGCCCCTTCACCACTGCGTTCCGCGCCATCACGCCGAAGCTGGTGATCGACCGTCACATCCCGCTGCTGACCTTCATCGCGCTCGCGTGGATCTGGGTGTTCATGGTGATCGAGAAAGTCAGCCTCTGCCGGGCGGCGCCAGGTCAGGGGCTGTGCCAATGAACTCGGCGACCGTGCCGCGCCAGGGTGGTTGGTGGCGTCATCTGCTGCTCAAGTGGCGCGCGCAAATGCTGCTCGTCATCAATCGGCGCGATGGGGCGCTCGAGATCTTCGACGAGATGCTGGGGCAGTGGCCTGACGACGCGTATGCGCTCGCCAGCCGAGCTCACGTGCTGGCGCAGGCCGGACGGGCCGATGCGGCGATGGCCGATTTCCGCCGCTTGCTCGATGCGCAGCCCGAGCACGCCCATGCCTGGTTCAACCTCGGTTTCCTGCTGGAGCAGCAGGGCCGGCTCGACGAGGCCGAACAGGCATTCCGCCGCGCGCTCGAACTTGAGTCCAAACTCGACCGGGCCTGGTACGGCCTGGGTCTGGTGCTGATCCGTCAGCACCGCTACGACGAGGCCGTCGCCGCGTTGAAGCGCAACACCGAACTGCAGCCCATGAGCCCGCACGGCTGGTACCAACTGGCGCGGGTGCATGTCGATCGTCAGCAACCCGAGGAGGCGGCCAAGATCATTCGCCATCTCCAGGGGTTCGAGCCCAAGGTGGCCGCTCAGCTCGAGCGGGAAACCGGACTGCTCGGCTCGCCGGCCGGCGGGCACTGAAACGCGCCCGTCCACGGGCGGCAGGCATCGCGTCGAAGAACGCGAGGGACGGTGGCATCAGCAAGACCGGTGACCCCCCGACGGGGTTGGAGACAACAAGGACTGGAGCACAGCGATGCAGGTGACTGAACAGCAGCGGCTCTACTGGCAGAAGAACCTCAGGATCACCTCGGTCCTGCTGGCGATCTGGTTTGTAGTGACCTACGTAATGGCGTATTTCGCGCGAGACCTCAGCTTCTCGTTCTTCGGCTGGCCTTTCAGCTTCTACATGGCGGCGCAGGGCTCGCTGATCATCTATGTGGTCATCATCTGGTACTACGCCAGGACGATGAACCGCCTCGATCAAGAACACGGCGTTGCCGAGGAGGACTGACATGGCTGGAATCACACCGAATGCGGCCGCCGCGGGCAGCAGTCGCGCCGCCAACGCGGCCTTCAAGTCGCAACTTAACAAGGTCTACACCTGGTACACCGGTGGCTTCATCGCCTTCGTGATCGTGCTGGCGGTGCTGGAGCAGATGGGGCTGCCGCGCAGCTACATCGGCTTCATCTTCCTGCTGGCTACCGTGGCCCTGTATGCCGGCATCGGCATCATGAGCCGCACCACCGATGCGGCCGAGTACTACGTGGCGGGGCGCCGCGTGCCGGCGGTCTATAACGGCATGGCCACCGGTGCCGACTGGATGTCGGCCGCCTCGTTCATCGGGATGGCCGGCACGCTGTACCTCACCGGCTACGGCGGCCTGGCCTTCATCATGGGCTGGACCGGCGGCTACTGCCTGGTGGCGCTGTTCCTGGCGCCCTACCTGCGCAAGTTCGGGCAGTTCACCATTCCCGACTTCCTGGGTGAACGTTACGGCGGCAATCTGGCCCGGTTCATCGGCATCTTCGCGGCGATCCTGTGCTCGTTCACCTACGTGGTGGCGCAGATCTACGGCGTAGGGTTGATCACGGCACGCCTGAGCGGGCTGGCGTTCGAGATCGGGGTGTTCGTCGGCCTCGGTGGCATCCTGGTGTGCTCCTTCCTCGGCGGCATGCGCGCGGTCACCTGGACGCAGGTGGCGCAGTACATCATCCTGATCATCGCGTACATGATCCCTGTGGTTTGGCTGTCGGTGAAGCAGACGAGCGTGCCGGTGCCGCAGGCCATCTACGGCGCCCAACTGCAGAAGATCACCGCCAAGGAAGCTCAGCTCAAGGCCGACCCGAAGGAACTGGAGGTCATCGCCGCCTTCAAGCAGCGTGCCGAGGGCGCCGATGCCAAGTTGAAGGACGTGCCGGCCGCGATGGCAGCCGACAAGGCAGCGGCCGAGCAGAAGCTCGCCGACCTGAAGGGCGCGAATGCACCGCTGGCCGATGTGCAGGCGGCCGAGAAGGCGCTGGCTGCCTTGCCGGCAACGGAAGCCGATGCCAAGAAGGCCTACACGGCGGCGAAGACTGCGAACGAGGCGCGTGCCAAGCCCTTGGCCGGCATGCCACCCCACGCACAGCAGTACGCCGGCGACCCGAATGGCGACGAGAAGGCGCAGAAGACCTTCGACGATTCGCGTCGCAACTTCCTGGCGCTGGTGTTTTGCCTGATGGTCGGCACGGCCGCGCTGCCGCACATCCTGATGCGCTATTACACGACGCCTTCGGTCAAGGAGGCGCGCGAATCGGTGACGTGGTCGCTGTTCTTCATCTTCCTGCTTTACTTCACCGCGCCGGCGTTGGCCGTGCTGGTGAAGTTCGAGGTGTTCAACAACGTCGTCGGCACGCCGTTCGACCAGTTGCCCGCCTGGATCGCCAACTGGGCGCGGGTCGATCCGACGCTGATGTCGGTCACCGACATCAACAAGGACGGCATCCTGCAGCTCGGCGAGATGAAGATCGGCGGCGACATCATCGTGCTGGCCACGCCTGAGATCGGTGGCCTGCCGTACGTGGTGTCGGGCATGGTCGCCGCAGGCGGTCTGGCAGCGGCGCTGTCGACCGCGGACGGCCTGCTGCTCACGATCGCCAACGCGCTGTCGCACGACCTGTACTACAAGATGATCGATCCGAACGCGTCGACCTCCCGCCGCGTGACGATCTCCAAGATCCTCTTGCTGGTCGTGGCCCTGGCAGCGGCCTACGTGGCGTCGCAGAAGCCGGCGGACATCCTGTTCCTGGTGTCGGCGGCGTTCTCGTTCGCGGCGGCGGGCTTCTTCCCGGCCCTGGTGCTCGGCATCTTCTGGAAGCGTGCTTCCAGCGCCGGGGCCGTGCTGGGCATGATCGCCGGCCTGGGGACGACCATGTACTACATGGTCCACAACCAGCCCTGGCTGCGTGGCGTGTTCGGCATCACCGATCCCGTCAGCCTGTGGTTCGGCATCCAGCCGATCTCGGCGGCGACCTTCGGTGTGCCGATCGGTTTTGCGGTGATCATCATCGTGAGCCTGTTCACTCCGGCACCGAACAAGAAGGTGCAAGAGCTGATCGAGCACGTTCGCTATCCGAACCTGCGCGGCGACACGGTGAAGAGCCTGGGTACCTGAGGCCCCGTGGGGCCGGCCTCAGGGCTGGCCCGCCACGGCTGACTGGCGGCCCCCGGCAACGGGGGCCGTTTCCATTGATGCGGCTATAATCTTTGGCTCACCTTGCCGCACTCCTTGTTGACGCTAGGGGGCGGCTTCCCCGCCGACCGATCACCGTGCCTGCACGGCCGCAAAGCGGACATCCACAAGGAGTACCGATGCGTCATTACGAAATCGTCCTGCTGATCCACCCGGATCAAAGCGAGCAGGTTCCGGCCATGCTGGAACGCTACAAGGGCCTGGTCACCGCTGCCGGTGGCAAGGTGCACCGCGTCGAGGATTGGGGTCGCCGCCAACTGGCCTACCTGATCAACAAGCTCGCGAAGGCGCACTACCTGTGCCTCAACATCGAGTGCAGCAAGGAAACGCTGCTCGAGCTCGAGACCGGCTTCAAGTTCAACGACGCCGTGCTGCGCCACCTCACGGTGGTCAAGAGCAAGGCCGAGACCGCGCCCTCGATCATGATGAAGGCCGTCGAGCGTGAGGAATCACGCAAGGCGCCGCAGCCGCAGGAAGCCGCTGCCTGATTCCGGTGAAGCCCTGCCTGCCGCAGGCGCCTGCATGAACCGCGTGGTTCTTCAGGCGCAGTTGGTGGAGCGGGGCGTGATGCGCTACACGCCCGCCGGTTTGCCGGCACTCGACTTGAGCCTGAGGCACGAGTCGCAAGTGACGGAAGCCGGGCACCCGCGCCGGGTCTCCCTGGAGATCCGGGCCGTGGGAATCGGGGCGGTGGCCGAGCAGCTCGGCAAGCTGGCGGTGGGAGACACCGCCGGGTTCGCCGGATTCCTCGGGTCCCACCGCAACGGCAAGGGCGTGCTGCTGCACATCACCGAATTCGACGCCCAGCCCGCTTCGCTTTGAGCAACCCGTTTCAGATTTCAGGAGTTCACTATGCCCCCGCCCCGTGGTAAAGGCCGTTTCGGCAAGGACAAGCGCCCGAAGCGCAACACCCAATCGCTGCTGTTCCGTCGCAAGCGCTTCTGCCGCTTCACGGTCACCGGCGTTACCGAGATCGACTACAAGGATGTCGACACGCTGCGCGACTTCATCGCCGAGAACGGCAAGATCACGCCCGCCCGCCTGACCGGCACGCGTGCCTTCTTCCAGCGTCAGCTGTCGACCTGCATCAAGCGCGCCCGCTTCCTGGCCCTGCTGCCGTACAGCGACCAGCACAAGTCCTGAGGAGCCCGCCATGCAAATCATCCTGCTCGAGAAGGTGGCCAACCTCGGCAACCTCGGTGAGGTCGTCAAGGTCAAGGACGGCTACGCACGCAATTTCCTGATCCCCAGCGGTGCTGCACGTCGTGCCACCGAAACGGCGGTCAAGGAATTCGAAGCCAAGCGCATCGAACTGGAAAAGGCTGCGGCTGCAAAGCTGGCCGCCTCCCAGGCCGAGGGCGAGAAGCTCAACGGCAAGACCATCAGCATCACGCAGAAGGCCGGCGTCGATGGCCGCCTGTTCGGTTCGGTCACCAACCACGATATCGCCGAAGCGCTGGGCAAGGCTGGCTTCAAGGTCGTGAAGTCGCAGGTGCGCCTGCCCAACGGTCCGCTGAAGACCGTGGGTGAGCATCCGGTGACGGTCGCCCTGCACACCGACGTGGTGGTCGACGTGAACGTGACGGTGGTCGGCGAGACCGACTGAGTCTTCTGTCCGCTCGCGACGAAGGCCGGCATTCGCCGGCCTTTGTTTTTGCGGCGGTGCCTGTACAGCGCCGCCCCCAGACCACCCACCGGATTTCCACAGACTTGCCCACAACGGCGGGTCGGCGACCGGCATAAGATCGAACGATGTCAGCCATTTTCTCCGGGGGCGGCGCGCGCCCTGATGCCCGCGGCGACGACGAGGTCGCCCGCCTGCGCATCCCGCCGCAATCCATCGAGGCCGAGCAGAGCGTGCTGGGGGGGCTGCTGATCGACAACGGCGCCTGGGACCGGGCCGGCGACCTGCTGAACGACGGCGATTTCTACCGCCACGAGCACCAGTTGATCTACGGTGCCATCGGCAAGCTGATCAACGCCAGCAAGCCGGCCGACGTGATCACCGTCTACGAGCAGCTGCAGTCGCTCGGCAAGGCCGAGGAGGTGGGCGGGCTGGCCTACCTGAACCAGCTCGCGCAGAGCGTGCCGAGCGCGGCCAACCTGCGCCGCTACGCCGAGATCGTGCGCGAGCGCAAGATCCTGCGCGACCTGGTTGCCACCAGCGATGAGATCGCCACCAACGCCTTCAACCCGCGCGGTCGCGCGGTCTCCGAGATTCTCGACGAGGCCGAGGGCAAGATCTTCAAGATCGGCGAGGCCGGCTCGCGCACCAAGCAGGGCTTCCAGGGCATGGACACCCTGGTCGTGCAGCTGATCGACCGCGTCACCGAGCTGGCCGAGAACGGCGCCGAGGAAGTGACCGGCGTGCGCACCGGCTTCTTCGACCTCGACCGCATGACCGCCGGCCTGCAGCCGGGCGACCTGATCGTGCTGGCGGCGCGCCCGTCGATGGGCAAGACCGCGTTCGCGCTCAACATCGGCGAGCACGTCGCGGTGCAGGAAGGCCTGCCGGTGGTGGTGTTCTCGATGGAAATGGGCGCCTCCCAGCTGGCGTTGCGGATGGTGGGTTCGCTCGGCCGCATCGACCAGTCGGGGCTACGCACCGGCCGGCTGCGTGATGACGAGTGGGGGCGTCTGACCGAGGCGGTCGACAAGCTCGGCAAGGCCAGCGTGTTCATCGACGAGAGCGCGGCGCTGACGCCGAGCGAACTGCGCGCCCGCGCCCGCCGTCAGGCGCGCCAGTGCGGCCAGCTCGGCCTGATCGTGGTCGACTACCTGCAGCTGATGAGCGGCTCCAGCTCGAACGAGGAGAACCGCGCCACCGTGATCGGCGAGATCTCGCGCGGCCTGAAGTCACTGGCCAAGGAACTGAAGTGCCCGGTGATCGCGCTGTCGCAGCTCAACCGCAGCGTCGAGACGCGCACCGACAAGCGGCCGATGATGAGCGACCTGCGCGAGTCGGGCGCGATCGAGCAGGATGCCGACGTCATCATGTTCATCTACCGCGACGAGTACTACAACAAGGACACCAAGGAGCCTGGTGTTGCCGAGATCATCATCGGCAAGCAGCGTAACGGCCCGGTCGGCACGGTGAAGCTCACCTTCCTGAAGCCCCTGACCAAGTTCGACAACCTCGCGCCGGGCAGTAGCGGCAGCGACTACTGACGCCCGGGTGGGGTTTCAGGGTGGGCGGCTTGACAGTCGGCCCCCATGTACATACGCTGTCCATGGACAGGGGCAAGGGGCCCCGATCGGGAGAGACGACATGGCCGCAGCCGTCGAACGCATCGTGGTGCAGGCAACCTCGCAGGACAAGAAGGCGATCGCCGCCAAGGCAAAGCGTCTGGATCTGCCCGTGTCGGAACTGATGCGCCGCGGCGCCTTCGCCTACGAGGCCAAGGAAGCGGACCAGGAACTGGGCGTACTGGCCGATGCCGCGCGCGATGCTGCCGATCGCGCCGGCGCCGCCATCGACGATGCGCTGAATTTCATCGAGGCGAGCAACAAGCGCATCGCCGCGATGGAGGCAAAGGCGTCCCGCCCGCCGAAACCAGCCGCCGGCCGGGCAGCGGTGCGCAAGGCCGCCTGATGGGTGTCACCGACCGCGTCTGGGGCGCGCTCACCTCGATGATCAAGCTCGAGGACAAGGTCAACCGGCAGTCCGACGCGATGAAACTGCAGCAGCAGAAGATCGAGGACCTGACCGGCCGCGTGATCCGGCTCGAGGCTCAGCTCGAACTGCTGACCACGGCTGCGGTCGTGAAGCGGTTGAAGAACGACTGAGCCTTGGCCGCGCGACCGGCGCGACCGTCAGTGGAAATCGCGCGAACTCGTCGCCAGCCGGCCCAGCCAGGGCGTCATGTCGACCAGCCGCCGCGCCAGCAGGTGCGTCACCCCTTCCGGCGAGCGCTGCCATTCCCCGGCCACGGCCAGCAGGCGTGAGGCGAGCAGCGCCTGGCGGAAGCGCTCGCGCACGCCCTTCCAGACGATCACGTTGACCGAGCCGGTCTCGTCTTCCAGCGTGACGAAGATCGTGCCCTTGGCGGTCTCGGGCTGCTGGCGGCCGACGACGATGCCGCAGGCCCAGACGCGGCAGCCATCCTTCAGGGCACCGAGCTCCCGCGCGTTGCGCCAGCCACGCTGTACGAGTCGCGGACGCAGCAGCGCCAGCGGATGGCGGCGCAGCGTGAGCTGGGTGCTGGCGTAGTCGAGCGTGATCTCCTCGGCCTCGGGCGGCGCGGGCAGGACGAGCGGGTCTTCGCGATGCGTCGCACCGGCGAGCAGGGCGGTGCGGCGGGGCTGGCCACTCGCATGCCACGCCTGTTGCCGGCGGTGGCCGGCCAGGCTCTGCAGTGCGTCGGCGCGGGCCAGCACCTGCAGGGCCTGGGGATCGAGCCCGGCGCGCCGCGCCAGGTCGTCGAGGCTGGCGAATGTCGACACAGCGCGGGCAGCCACGATGCGGTCGGCGGCCGCCTCGCTGAAGCCGGAGACGAGGCGCAGCCCCAGGCGCACGGCGGGCTGCAGCGAGCGTGCCGCGCAGGGCGTGCTGCCCGGTGACGCCGGCTCGAGCGTGCAGTCCCAGCCGCTGTGGCCCACGTCGACCGGGCGCACTTCGACCGCGTGGCGCCGTGCGTCCTGGACCAGCTGCGACGGTGCGTAGAAGCCCATCGGTTGCGAGTTCAGCAGCGCGGCCAGGAAGATCGCCGGCTCGTGGCACTTGAGCCAGGCGCTCAGGTAGGCCAGCAGCGCGAAGCTGTAGGCGTGGCTCTCCGGGAAGCCGTACTCGCCGAAGCCCTTGATCTGCTGGAAGATGCGCTCGGCGAACTCGCGGTCGTAGTTCTTTTCCACCATGCGACCGACGATGCGCTGGTGGAATTGCTGCAAGCCGCCCTTGCGTTTCCAGGCCGCCATCGCGCGGCGCAGTTCGTCGGCATCGCCGCCGCTGAAATCGGCCGCGATCATGCAGATCTGCATCACCTGCTCCTGGAAGATCGGAACGCCCAGCGTGCGCTCGAGCGCCTGCTCGAGCGCTGGGTAGGCCGGTGGCGGGCGCAGGCCCCGGCGCTGCAGATCACGCTGCTTCAGGTAGGGATGCACCATGCCGCCGCTGATCGGGCCCGGCCGCACGATCGCGACCTGCACCACGAGGTCGTAGAACTCACTTGGCTTCAAGCGAGGCAGCATGCTCTGCTGGGCCCGGCTCTCGATCTGGAACACGCCCACGGTGTCAGCTTCCTGGATCATTTCGTAGGTGGCGATGTCATCGCGCGGGATGTCCTGCATCCGCCATGACGGGGATATGGGTGCGCCGCCGTTGGCGCCGGGCGGCGGGCCGCGCCAGTCGGTGATCAGCGCGAGCGCGCGCTTCAGCGCACTCAGCATGCCCAGCGCCAGCACGTCGACCTTCAGCAGCCCCAGCGACTCAAGATCGTCCTTGTCCCACTGGATCACGCGGCGGTCCTTCATCGCGGCGTTCTCGATCGGCACCAGGCGCGACAGCGCGTCCCGCGCGATGACGAATCCGCCGACGTGCTGCGACAGGTGCCGCGGAAAGCCGATCAGCGCGGCGCTCAGTGCCAGCCACTGCCGGGTGACCGGGGCGTCCGGATCGAAGCCGGCCTCGACCAGCCGGGCGGGCAGAGCCTCATGCCCGTCGAACCACTGGTGGCTCTTCGCGAGGCGGTCGATGCGCTGCCCGTCCAGCCCCAACGCCTTGCCGACCTCGCGCACCGCACCGCGCACGCGGTAGGTCGCCAGTGCGGCGGCCAGTGCGGTGCGGTGCGTGCCGTACTTGCCGTAGATGTACTGGATGACTTCCTCGCGCCGCTCGTGTTCGAAGTCGACGTCGATGTCGGGCGCCTCACCGCGCTCCTCGCTGATGAAGCGCTCGAACAGCAGTGGGGTCTGCGTCGGGTCGACCTCGGTGATGCCCAGGCAGTAGCAGACCGCCGAATTGGCGGCCGAGCCGCGACCCTGGCACAGGATGCCCTCGGAGCGGGCGAAGCGCACCACGTCGTGAACGGTGAGGAAGAAGGCCTCGTAGCGCTTGCGGAAGATCAGCGCGAACTCGTGTTCGATCTGCGCCTGCACCATGCCAGGCACGCCGCCGGGATAGCGCACGCAGGCCCCTTCCTCGGTCAGGCGCCGCAGGTGGCTGCTGGCCGTCTCGCCGGCCGGCACGATCTCGTCCGGATACTCGTACTTCAGCTGCTCCAGCGAGAAGTCGCAGGCCCGCGCGAGGTCCACGCTGCGCTGCAGCCACTCGGGACGGCAGAGCTGCGCCAGCGCCAGCCGCGAGCGCAGGTGCTGCTCGGCGTTGCGCATCAGCGCGTAGCCGCAGTCGGCGACGCGGCGCTTCAGGCGGATCGCGGTCAGCGTGTCCTGCAGCGGCTTGCGCGAGCGCACGTGCATCAGCACGTCGCCCGCCGCCGCCAGTGGCAGGCCGGAGGCGGCCGATGCGTCGAGCAGGCGCTCCACGAAGGACTCGTCGTCGGCCCAGCGCAGCAGCTCGACCGCGATCGAGGCGCGCTCGCCGCAGCGGCCCGCCAGCCAACGGGCCTGCGCGAGCAGGGTGGCGTGAGGCTCGTCGCGGCGTGGGATCAGCAGCGCCAGGCAGTCGGGCACGCCGGCGGCATGGCCCTGGCCGGCCAGCAGCGCATCGAGGTCGTCGACGCTCAGTTGGTAGTGCCCCTTGGCGCTGCGGCCGCGACCGAGCGTGATGAGACCACAGATCTGGGCATAGCCTTCGCGGTTCTTCGCCAGCAGCACCAGGCGGCAGCCCGGTGCGGTGGGCGAGGCCGCGAGCGTGAACTCGCTACCGATGATCAGGGCCGGCAACGGCGGGTTGCCGTTCTCGCGCAGCCGCTTCAGCGCCGCATGCGCCCGCACCACGCCGGCCACCGAGCACTCGTCGGTGATCGCGATCGCCGCATAGCCGAGCTGGGCGGCGCGCTCCACCAACTCCTGTGGGTGCGAGGCGCCGGTCAGGAAGCTGAAGTTCGAGCGGCAGTGCAGCTCCGCGTAGGCCGGCAGCCCGGGTCGCGTCCAGTGCAGCGGCGGCGGCGGAGGCGACGCCGGCTGCGGCGTCTTGGGATGGGCTGGTTGCGGCATCGTCTCACCCGAACCAGCCGTGCAGGAACCAGCCCCCCGACGAGGCGTCGCCGGGGTGCTCGCGGTAGATCCAGCGCAGCCGGTGGTCGGGGCCCTCGGCCACGTGGTAATCGCGCCGCACCAGCGCGCCGTCGAACCAGCCGGCCTCGATGCGCTCGGCCCGCGAGCACACCCGCAGGGGCCCACCATGCCGCGGCCGGCCCAGGGCATCGCTGGCCAGCGGCAGCGGCAACGGCAGCAACCAGAGTGGTCGGGGGGCGGTGGGAGCGGGCGCCGTGGTCACAAAGGGCGCTGGGGGCGGTTCGCCGACCGACCGGACACGCTGCGCGTGCTCGGGTCGGTGATCGGCCCGCGGCACCCAGCGCCGCACGTGATCACTCCCCAGCCGCGCGGTCAGTCGGTCAAGCAGCGCGGCGTGTTCGCCGTCCTGCCGGCCTGGTCCGGGCAGCAGCTCGCCAGGCGTGCCGCCGTGCGGCACGGCGGCTTCCAGTTCGAGCGCGAGCTCGTAGACCGGCGCGGCGAGCACATGGCGCTGCAGGCGCTCGCGCCACAGCAGCGCGAGCTGGGCGATGTCGCGGCTCGGGGCCGACAGCTGCAGTCGCAGCCGGGTGTCGGGGCAGGGCTCGCGGCCGTGCTCATGGCGCAGTCTCAGTGCCAGCACCGTGACGGCCTGCCAGCGCAGCTGCAGCCAACCGCGCAGTGCCGGCAGCAGAGCCTCGACGGCGGCCATCAGCACCGCAGCCTCGTCGGCGCGCTGCAGCAGTTCGCGTCGAGCCAGGAAGTGCTCGGGCGGCACGAACCACGGCCTCGGGTCTGGGGCATCGCCATAGCAGCGGTCGAGCGCCCGGCCCAGGTCCACGCCGAGCCGGCGCTGCAGACCGGCACGTGGCAGCGCGCGCAGCGCCCTGAAGGTCCGGATCCCCAGCGCCTGCAGCAACTCGCTCTGGTGGAGGCTGGGCGGCAGCAGACGCGCCAGGCTCGCTACCGGCAGCCGATCCAGCTGCTGCGCACTGCTCCGGGCCTGCAGTGCATGTCGCCGGGCCAGGCCGCTGGTGGCGAACAGCCAGGCGGCGCCGGGGGTGGGCGCACAGCCCGTCCGCACCTGCACCCCGCTCGTGCGCGCCAGGGCTTGTGCCCGGTGCAGCAGCGCATGGATGCCGCCGAACAGCCGCAGCGTGCTCTGCACTTCGAGCAGCACCCCGTCCGGAATGAGGCTCAGGTGGGGCGTGAGCGCAGCGAGCGCCAGGGCCAGTCGCTCGACCAGCGCGGCCTCGCGCGGCCGGTCACGCGGGAACACGACGAGCTGCGGCAGCAGGGACAAGGCCGTGGCCACGCTCTGCCCGGCTCGCACCCCGAGGGCGTGCGCCGCGCGGTTGGCGCCGAGCAGCATGTGCTGCTCGGTCACCGCTACCGGCAGCGCGGCCTCAAGCCCGGTGTGCGAACCGGGCAGAGCTTGCAGCGGCAGCTGGGGCAGGTAGAGGGCGATCCACAGCATCGTGAGGACTCCCAGTGAGCGGCGACGCGGGGCGCACCGATGCCGGCCAGGGCAGGGCCAGCTGCAGGGGGCGGGCCATCGGCGGGCCGCGGCGCTTGAACACGTCGACGGCCAGGGCATGGCCCGGCAGCGGTTGACAGGCCAGGCGCAGCGGCGCCGGGCTGCTCAGCGAGCGGGCCGCGGGCGCCTGCAGGCTCAGCAAGGGCGTGAGACCCGCTTGCGCGGCCAGGTGCAGGCGGCGCAGCGTGGGGCGGGTCACCGGCCGTTCGCTCCACCACAGCACGGCGGCGCAGCTGCCGGCGCGCACCGCCTGCTCGGCGGCCCAGGCGGCATCGATCGCTGTCTGCGGCGCCAGGCACAGCAGCCGTGAGCCGTCCAGGCCGAGGGCCTGCAGCGCGCTCAGGCAAGGCCAGCCCGGCGGGGAGATCCAGACCGTTTCGCGTGCGGCCTCCTGGCGCTGCCCCAGTTTGCGCAGCCACGGCACCAGCAACGCCAGTTCGCCGCTGGCCGGCGCGGCCAGCAGTTCGGTGAGGCCGCTCGCGGGCCAGCCTCCGCCGGGCAACTGCTCGTCGAGCGCCGGCCATCCGGTGGAAAGGGTCGGCAGCGGCGGCCGAGCCAGCACGCCGGCCCGCCATAGCGCGGCCCCGGGGCGGTCCATGAAGGAGGCCAGGCCGCGCGGTGGCGGCGACGGTGCGGTGGCGGCGGGGTCGAGGAGCATGGCGGAGAAGCAGACGGAGATGAATACTGTACATAAATACAGTATCCACGTGCGCGATTCCGCTCCATGCAGATCCCCGTCGGCGGAGGCCGCCGGGATTGGCTTACGGGTTCATCCGGTGTGCGGCGAGGGTGAAGGCCGGCACGCTCGCGCTTGCATTTCGCACCACCCCTGTCCCAGGAGACATTGATGAGCACCCCCGACACCTGCTGCAGCATCGCGCCTTATTTCAAGGTGGCGCCCGGCAAGCTCGATGAGTTCAAGGCGCTGACCGCGCGCTTCATCGAGAAGACACGCAGCGAACCCAAGTGCGCGCACTACGCCTTCAGCTTCGATGGCGATGCAGCGCACTGCCGCGAAGGCTATGACGGTGCAGCAGGCCTGCTGGCCCACCTGGAAAATGTCGGTGCCCTGCTGGGCGAGGCACTGAAGATCGCTGAAGTGACGCGGGTCGAAGTGCACGCGACAGCAGCCGACATCGAGCAACTGCGCGAGCCGCTGAAGGGCCTGAACCCGCAGTACTTCGTGCTGCAGAGCGGCGGCTTCCGCCGCTGAGGCAAGCCCGGGCCGGATGAAGCCCATCCTCTGGGCTTCATCCGCCGAGCGCGCGGTTCAGACGCGCTCGAAGATCGCGGCGATGCCCTGACCGCCGCCGATGCACATCGTCACCAGCGCGTAGCGGCCGCCGGTGCGCTGCAGTTCGTACAGGGCCTTGGTTGTGATGATGACGCCGGTTGCGCCGACCGGGTGGCCGAGCGAGATGCCCGAGCCATTGGGGTTGACCTTGGCAGGATCGAGGTCGAGCTCGCGCACCACGGCACAGGCCTGCGCGGCGAAGGCTTCGTTGGACTCGATCACATCGAGGTCCTGCACCTTGAGGCCGGCCTTCTTCAGTGCGAGTTGGGTCGCCGGCACCGGGCCGATGCCCATGATCTTCGGCTCCACGCCGGCATGGGCGTAGGCCACCAGGCGTGCCAGCGGCTTCAGGCCCCCGGCCTTGACCGCCTCGGCGCTGGCCAGCACCACGGCCGCCGCGCCATCGTTGATGCCCGAGGCATTGCCGGCCGTGACCAGGCCGCCGTCCTTCTTGAACGCGGGCTTCATCTTGGCCAGCGTCTCGACCGTGGTGTCGGCCTTCACGTGCTCGTCGGTGTCGAAGCTCACGGTTCCCTTGCGGGTGACGATCTCGACCGGCACGATCTGGCTCTTGAAGCGGCCCTCGGCGATCGCCTTGGCGGCGCGGTGGTGACTCTCGGCGGCCAGCTCGTCCATCATGCTGCGGGTGATGCCGAACTGCTCGGCCACGTTCTCCGCGGTGATGCCCATGTGGATCTTGTGGAAGGGGTCGTGCAGGATGCCGACGGTGTAGTCGACCATGGCCGTGTCGCCCATGCGCGCGCCCCAGCGGGCCGTGTTCACGTGGTAAGGGCCGCGTGACATCGACTCGGCGCCGGCCCCGATGGCCAGCTCGCAGTCACCCAGCAGCACCGACTGCGCCGCCGAGACGATGGCCTGCAGGCCCGAACCGCACAGACGGTTCACGTTGAAGGCCGGCGTTTCCTTCGACAGCCCGGCGTTGATCGCGGCGACGCGGCTCAGGTAGGCGTCGCGCGGTTCGGTCGGGATCACGTTGCCCATGGCCAGGTGGCCAATGCTGTCGGCCGCTGCGCCGCTGCGCTCGATCGCTGTCCTGACCGCCAGCGTGGCCAGGTCGGCCAGGGGCGTGTCCTTCAGCGTGCCGCCGTAGGTGCCGATGGCGGTGCGCGCGGCACCGACGACGAAGACGTCTCGGGAAATGGTCATCGCAGGTCTCCTTTTGTGCAGAGCATCAATTGTGCGCCTGCCGCCCGCGGGCACCCCTACCCGTGCAGGTGGGCCTACAACACGTCCGACGCGTAATCGGCCAGCCGCGAGCGCTCGCCGCGCGCCAGCATCACGTGGCCGCTGTGTGGCCAGCCCTTGAAGCGGTCGACCGCGAAGGTGAGGCCCGAACTGCCTTCGGTGAGGTAGGGCGTGTCGATCTGCGCCAGGTTGCCCAGGCAGACGATCTTCGTGCCCGGCCCGGCGCGCGTGATCAGCGTCTTCATCTGCTTGGGCGTCAGGTTCTGCGCCTCGTCGATCAGCACGAACTTGTTCAGGAAGGTGCGCCCGCGCATGAAGTTCAGGCTCTTGATCTTGATCTTGCTGCGCACCAGGTCATTGGTCGCGGCGCGGCCCCATTCGCCGGCGCCCGAGTCATTCTTGGACAGCACCTCGAGGTTGTCGTCGAGCGCGCCCATCCACGGGCCCATCTTCTCTTCCTCGGTGCCGGGCAGGAAGCCGATGTCCTCGCCGACCGGCACGGTCACGCGGGTCACGATGATCTCGCTGTAGCGGCGATCGTCCATCACCTGCGACAGGCCGGCGGCCAGCGTCATCAGCGTCTTGCCGGTGCCGGCGGTGCCGGTGAGGGTGATGAAGTCGCAGTCCGGGTCCATCAGCAGGTTCAGCGCGAAGTTCTGCTCGCGGTTGCGCGCGGTCACGCCCCAGATGGCGTTCTTGGCATGCGAGTAGTCCTTCAGCGTCTTCAGCACCGCGGTCTTGCCGGTGATCTCGGTGACCTTCGCGTAGAGCGGTGCGGCGCCCGGGGTCTCAAGGTAGACGAACTGGTTGACCATCAGCACCGGCACCAGCGGCCCGGCGATGCGGTAGAACGTGGAGCCGCCTTGCTGCCAGCTCTCCATGGTCTTGCCGTGGCGCTCCCAGAAGTCGGCCGGCAGCGGCAGCACACCGGTGTAGAGCAGGTCACCGTCTTCCAGCGTCTTGTCGTTGAAGTAGTCCTCGGCCGGCAGGCCCAGCGCACGGGCCTTGATGCGCATGTTGATGTCCTTGGACACCAGCACCACGTCTCGTGTCGGGTGCTGCTCGCGCAGGCCTTGCACCACGCCCAGGATCTGGTTGTCGGCCTTGCCCTGCGGCAGCCCGGCCGGCAGCTTGGCGTCGAGGAAGGTGGTTTGGAAGAACAGGGTGCCTCCGGCCTCCTTGTGACCGGTCTTCGCGAGCGCCACGCCGGCCGCGGGATCGAACTTCGCGCTGTCGGCGCCGCCGGCCAGTGCGTCGAGCTCGCGGCTGACCTGGCGCACGTTGCGCGAGACCTCGCTCATGCCCTTCTTGTGCCCGTCGAGCTCCTCGAGCGTGATCATCGGCAGGTAGACGTCGTGCTCGTCGAAGCGGAACAGCGACATCGGGTCGTGCATCAGAACGTTGGTATCCAGGACGAAGAGCTTGGGCGGGCCGCTGGCGCGCGGCTTGCGCGGGCGCGGTTCCGTGGCGGTGCCGCGGCTGATGGCCTTGACCGGCAGGTAGCCGGCCGCCGGGGCCTGTACTGCTCGCGGCGTGGCAGCGGGTGCCGGGGCGGGCGCCTTGGCGGCCGGCGCCTTGGGGTGGGGGTCGAACAGGTCGAGCAGGGCAGGACCGGGGTTGTCCTGCTTGGTGGCGCGGGTGCCCGGTTTGGGTGCGGCCTGGGAGTCGAAGTCGCTGGCGCTGAGGAGGGAGGCTTTCTTGGCGGGCGGTTTGGGCAGGGGCATGGACTTCGAGGGCCTTAAGAAGTGAAAAAGCCGCACAGTCGCCTGTGCGGCTTGCTCGGATGCGGTGAATGACTCACGGGCATGAACCCATTATGCACACCGCATGCCTGACTTCAATCTCCGCTGTGTGACGCCTTGGTAACGGTAACGTCAGGTTCTCAGGCGGCCTTCTTCAGCGCCTTGACCGACTTCAGCACCTCGTCGACATGGCCGGCCACCTTGATGCCGCGCCACTCCTCGACCAGCACCCCGGCGGGATCGATCAGGAAGGTGCTGCGCTCGATGCCCTTGACCTTCTTTCCGTACATGATCTTGTTCTTGACCACGCCGAACATGTGGCAGAGCTTTTCCTCGGTGTCGGCGATCAGCTCGAACGGCAGCTCGAGGTTCTGCTTGAACTTGTCGTGCGAGGCCATGTTGTCGCGCGACACGCCGAACACCACCGCGCCGGCCTTCACGAAGTCCTTGTGGCGGTCGCGGAACTGCATCGCTTCGGTGGTGCATCCGGGGGTGTTGTCCTTCGGGTAGAAGTACAGGATGACCGTCTGACCCAGATAGGCCTGGGGCGTGAACTTCACGCCACCGGTGGCCTGCGCTTCAAATTCCGGGAGGGCTTTATTGAGGGCGGGCGTCATGAAGGGTGCTGCTGAGGAGGCGCCTTGAGTAAGGCTAACTGTTGATTATAAAGGCGCTGTCAAGCGATACCGCCACCCCACACACTGCGGTTGCCGCGCCGCGGCGGTAGGTCGGACTCACGGCGGATCGATCAGCAGGGCGGCGATCACGCTGCGTCCCTCGGCCGCCAGCAGGTTGTAGGTGCGACAGGCGGCGGCGGTGTCCATGGTCTCGAAGCCGATGCGCCGATCGATCAGCGGGCGCAGCCATTCGGGGCGCGGGAAACGCAGCGCGTTGCCGCTGCCGAACAGCACAAGCTCCGGGCCGAGGACCGCGAGCGCCTCGAAATGCCGGGGGCCCAGCGTGTCGAAGCGGGCGTCCTGCCAGGACGTCACCTCGCCTTGCCAGGGCAGCACCACACTGTCGCGCCAGGTGCGCTCGCCGATCTGGACGCTGCTGCGTGTGTAGCCGCTGATCACGTTGGCGGCGGCGATGCGATCGGGCTGCAGTTTCATGGGGCGCGGGAGAGGGGCGGGGCAGGCTCGGAGGCGAGCGCTGTGGTCTAATTTTAGGCTCTGCGCGCAGCGCCGCCGCAGTCGTTCCATTGAGATCCAGGAGTTCTCGTGCCCAAGCCCATCGCCAAGTCCAGCAAGCTCGCCAACGTGTGCTACGACATCCGTGGTCCGGTGCTGGACAAGGCCCGCGCCATGGAAGAAGAGGGCCAGAAGATCATCAAGCTCAACATCGGCAATCTGGCGGTGTTCGGCTTCGATCCGCCCGACGAGATCGTGCAGGACATGATCCGCAATCTTTCCCAGACGGCGGGCTACACCGACAGCAAGGGTCTGTTCGCACCGCGCAAGGCGGTGGTGCATTACGCGCAGGAGAAGGCGATCTCCGGCGTGACGGTCGACGACGTCTATCTCGGCAACGGTGCGTCCGAGCTGATCGTGATGAGCCTCAACGCGCTGCTCGACAACGGCGACGAGGTGCTGGTGCCGGCACCCGATTACCCGCTGTGGACTGCGGCCGTGTCGCTGTCGGGCGGCAATCCGGTGCACTACCTGTGCGACGAGGCGAGCGACTGGTACCCGGACATCGACGACATCCGCCGAAAGATCACGCCGAACACACGCGCCATCGTCGTCATCAACCCGAACAACCCGACCGGCGCGCTGTACCCGGAGAGTCTGCTGCGCGAGATCGTCGAACTGGCCCGGCAGCACCAGCTGATCATCTTTGCCGATGAGATCTACGACAAGACGCTGTACGACGGCAACACCCATACCAGCATCGCTTCGCTGGCCGACGACGTGCTGTGCGTGACGCTGAACGGCCTCAGCAAGAACTACCGTGCCTGCGGCTACCGCGCCGGCTGGATGGTGGTGTCGGGCGACAAGCGCTGCGCGAAGGACTACATCGAGGGGCTCAACATGCTCGCGTCGATGCGCCTGTGCGCCAACACACCGGGGCAGCTGGCCATCCAGACCGCGCTCGGCGGCTACCAGAGCATCAAGGACCTCGTGGCGCCGGGCGGCCGGCTGACGCGCCAGCGCGACATGGCCTACGAGCTGCTGAGCCAGATTCCCGGCGTGAGCGTGGTCAAGCCCAAGGCGGCGCTGTACATGTTCCCACGGCTCGACCCCAAGCTTTACCCGATCCAGGACGACCAGCAGTTCGCCTACGAACTGCTGGCCGAGGAGAAGGTGCTGATCGTGCAGGGCACGGGCTTCAACTGGCCGCAGCCCGACCATTTCCGCGTCGTGTTCCTGCCGAACTCCGACGACCTGAGCGACGCGATCGGCCGCATCGCCCGTTTCCTCGACCATTACCGCAAGCGCCACAGCGTCTGACACCGTGTCCGAATCGAAGATGAAACCGATCCAAGTGGGCCTGCTCGGCGCGGGCGTGGTGGCTGGCGGCGTGGTGCAGGTGCTGCAGCGCAACCGGGCCGAGATCCAGCGCCGCGCCGGCCGCGGCATCGAGGTCGCCGCGGTCGCCGCGCGCGACGTGGCCAAGGCGCGCGCCACGCTCGGCAGCGAGGTGGTGCTGACCGACGACTTCGACGCCCTGGTGCGCCGGCCCGACATCGACGTGGTCGTCGAGGTGATCGGCGGCACGACACGGGCCCGCGAGCTGGTGCTGGCCGCCATCGCCGCCGGCAAGCCGGTGGTCACCGCCAACAAGGCGCTGCTGGCGGTACACGGCACCGAGATCTTCGCGGCGGCGCGCGAGCGCGGTGTGGCGGTCGGCTTCGAGGCGGCAGTGGCCGGCGGCATCCCGATCATCAAGGCGCTGCGCGAGGGCCTGACCGCGAACCGCATCAACTGGATCGCCGGCATCATCAACGGCACCACCAACTTCATCCTGTCGGAGATGCGCTCCAAGGGGCTGGACTTCGGCACCGTGCTGAAGGAAGCCCAGCGCCTGGGCTACGCCGAGACCGACCCGACCTTCGACATCGAGGGCATCGACGCCGCGCACAAGGCGACGATCATGAGTGCGATCGCCTTCGGCACACCGGTGCAGTTCGAGCACGCCTACATCGAAGGCATCACCAAGCTGCAGGCGGCCGACATCCGCTACGCCGAACAGCTGGGCTACCGCATCAAGCTGCTGGGCATCACCAAGCGCCGCGAAGATGCGCAGGGCATCGAGCTGCGCGTGCACCCGACGCTGATCCCGGGCACGCGCCTGATCGCCAATGTGGAGGGTGCGATGAATGCCGTGGTGGTGCAGGGCGACGCGGTCGGCTCCACGCTCTACTACGGCAAGGGCGCCGGCGCTGAGCCGACGGCCTCGGCCGTGGTCGCCGACCTGGTCGACGTGACCCGGCTCATCACCGCCGACCCCGATCACCGCGTACCGCACCTGGCCTTCCATCCCGATGCGGTGGCGGCCACGCCCATCCTGCCGATCGAGCAGGTCGTCACCGCCTTCTACCTGCGCCTGCAGGTCGCCGACAAGGCGGGCGTGCTGGCCAACATCACCCGCATCCTGGCCGACCACGCGATCTCGATCGATGCCGTGCTGCAGCGCGAGTCGGCCGAGGGCGAGAGCCAGACCGACCTGATCATCCTGACCCACGACACGCTCGAAGGGAAGATGAACGCGGCGCTGGCGCAGATGCAGGCGCTGCCGACCGTGCTGGCGCCCATCGTGCGCATCCGCAAGGAAGAACTGTCCTGATGCCCCACCCCCGTTGCGGCATGCTGGTTGTTGTGAGTCCGAATCGTCCATGAACTACCTCAGCACCCGCGGCGACTCCACGCCGCGCGGCTTCTCCGACATCCTGCTCGAAGGCCTGGCGCCGGATGGGGGTCTCTACCTGCCGGAGCGCTATCCGCGCGTCGATGCGGCCACGCTGGCGCGCTGGCGCGGCCTGTCCTACGCCGACCTCGCGTTCGAGATCCTGTCGCTCTACATCACCGACATTCCGGCCGACGACCTGCGCACGCTGATCCGCAAGACCTACACGCGCGAGGTCTTCGGTACGACCGAGATCACCCCGCTGAAGCCGCTGGAGCCTGGCGTCGCGCTGCAGGCCCTGTCGAACGGACCGACGCTCGCGTTCAAGGACATGGCCATGCAGCTGCTGGGCCAGCTGTTCGAGTACGAGCTGGCGCGCCGCGGCGAAACGCTCAACATCCTGGGCGCGACCTCCGGCGACACCGGCAGCGCGGCCGAGTACGCGATGCGCGGCAAGCAGGGCGTGCGCGTCTTCATGCTCAGTCCGCACGGCCGCATGAGCCCGTTCCAGCAAGCGCAGATGTTCAGCTTGCCCGACGCGAACATTCACAACCTCGCGGTCGAGGGCGTGTTCGACGACTGCCAGGACATCGTCAAGGCCGTGTCCAACGACCTGGAGTTCAAGCGCCGCTGGCGCATCGGCACCGTCAACTCCATCAACTGGGCAAGGCTGCTGGCGCAGGTGGTGTATTACTTCGCCGGTTATTTCCAGGCCACGAAGTCGAACGACGAGCGGGTGAGCTTCTCGGTGCCATCGGGCAACTTCGGCAACGTGTGCGCCGGCCATGTGGCGCGCATGATGGGCCTGCCGATCGAGCAGCTGGTGGTCGCGACAAACGAGAACGACGTGCTCGACGAGTTCTTCCGCACCGGCAGCTACCGCGTGCGCGGCGCGGCCGACACGCATGAGACTTCGAGTCCCTCGATGGACATCTCCAAGGCCAGCAACTTCGAGCGCTTCGTGTTCGACCTGCTGGGTCGCGACGCGGCACGCACGCGCCAGCTGTTCGGTGACGACATCGCACGGCACGGCGGCTTCACGCTGACGCCCGCCGAGTTTGCGCGGGTGCGCGAGTTCGGCTTCGTGTCCGGCAAGAGCACGCACGCCGACCGCGTGGCGACCATCCGCGACACTCAGCAGCGTTTCGGCGTGACCATCGACCCGCACACCGCCGACGGCCTGAAGGTGGGCCGTGCGTACGTGAAGCCCGGCACGCCGCTGCTGGTGCTGGAGACCGCGCTGCCGATCAAGTTCGCCGCCACCATCCTCGAGGCGCTCGGCCACGAGCCGCCCCGGCCGGCCGGGCTCGAGGGGCTCGAGCAGCTCCCCAGGCGCTTCAAGGTCATGCCGGCCAGCTCGGCGACGGTGCAGGCCTACATCGTCGAGAATTGTTCGACATGAGGGTTGTCGCCGGATGAAGGTCGTCGGTTTCTGCGGGTACTCGGGCTCGGGCAAGACCACGCTGGTGGAGCAGCTCGTGGCGCGCCTGCGCCTCGCCGGGCACCGCGTCTCCGTCGTCAAGCACGCCCACCACGACTTCGATATCGACCAGCCCGGCAAGGACTCGCACCGTCACCGCGCCGCCGGTGCCTACGAGGTGGTGATCGCTTCGAACCGGCGCCTCGCGAAGATCCGCGAGTACGACCTCGAGGCCGATCCGAACCCGCACCAGCTGATCGCCGAACTGTCCGACGCCGACTGGGTGCTGGTCGAGGGCTTCAAGCACGCCGACCTGCTGAAGATCGAGATCTGGCGTGCCGAGACCGGGCAACGGGTGCAGTACCCGCATGATCCCTTCGTGGTCGCGATCGCGACCGACAGCCCCGAGGCCCTGCCGTCGCCGACGCAGCTGCCGGTGCTCGACCTGAACGATGCCGACGCGGTAACGGCTTTCCTGATCCGCCAAGCCGCACGCCACGACTACCGGTCCCCTTATGACGACGCCGACAACGAAGCCGCCTATGTCGCCCCCTCGGCCGATGTTGAGCCTGACCGACGCGCTGGCGCGGCTGCTCGCCGGCACGACGGCACTGGCTGAGACCGAGACGGTCTCCACCTTCGAGGCCCTCGGTCGCGTGCTCGCGGTCGATGTGGTCTCGCAGCTCGACGTGCCGCCGCATGACAACAGCTCGATGGATGGTTACGCGCTGCGTACGGCCGATGTGCCTCAGCCCGGCACGCTGCTGACCGTCAGCCAGCGTATCGCGGCGGGGCAGGTCGGCGCGGTGCTGGCACCCGGCACGGCCGCGCGCATCTTCACCGGGGCGCCGGTGCCGGAGGGCGCCGATGCGGTCGTGATGCAGGAGCAGTGCGAGCCGGTCGACGGTGGCAGCGTGCGCGTCCAGATCCGACCGACCGCGGGCCAGTGGGTGCGCCGCCGCGGCGAGGACGTTTGTGCCGGCAGCGTGGTGCTGGCGCGCGGCAGCCGTCTCACGCCTCAGGCTCTCGGACTGGCGGCCTCGGTGGGCGCGGCGACGCTGAGCGTGGTGCGCCGGCCGCGCGTCGCGCTGTTCTCGACCGGCGACGAGCTGGTGATGCCCGGCGAGCCGCTGAAGCCCGGTGCCATCTACAACTCCAACCGCTACACGCTGCGGGCGCTGCTGCAGTCGGCCGGCTGCGAGGTCAGCGATCTCGGCATCGTGCCGGATCGGCTCGACGCCACCCGCGAGGCGCTGCGCCGGGCCGCCGAGGGCCATGACCTGATCCTCACGTCCGGCGGGGTGTCGGTCGGCGAGGAAGACCACCTGAAGCCGGCCGTCGAGGCCGAAGGCCGGCTCGACCTGTGGCAGATCGCCATCAAGCCGGGCAAGCCGCTGGCCTTCGGCGAGGTGCGCACGAGCGGAGCCGACCGGCCGGCGCTCTTCATCGGCCTGCCCGGCAACCCGGTGTCCAGCTTCGTGACCTTCCTGCTCGCGGTGCGCCCGGTGCTGCAGGCCCTGCAGGGTCTGCCAGGTGCGGAGCCGGCCGGCTGGCCGGTCCGTGCGGACTTCGACTGGCCACGGCCGGATGCCCGGCGCGAGTTCCTGCGGGCCCGGCGCAATGCCGATGGCGGGCTCGAGCTGTTCGGCAACCAGAGTTCGGGGGTGCTGACCTCGGCGGTCTGGGCCGAAGGCCTGATCGACAACCCGCCGGGCCGGGCCATCGCACGGGGCGACATCGTTCGCTTCCTGCCGTTTGCGGCGCTTCTGGCATGAAAGGCCGCGCATGAAGGTGCAGGTGCGCTACTTCGCCTCGGTCCGCGAGGCGCTGGGTCCCGGCGAAACGGTCGAGCTTGCCACGGGCACGCGCCTGTCCGGGCTGCGGGACCAGCTCATCGCAAGGGGCGGGCGTCATGCCGAGGCACTGGGCCGCGGTCGTGCTCTGCGCATGGCGCTGGACCAGGCGATGGTCGACGATGAGGCCATGACGGTGCATGAAGGCGCCGAAGTGGCCTTTTTCCCGCCGGTCACGGGCGGCTGAGCCGCGCGCCGCCCTGCGGCGTGGCCTTCGAGGGATGGCGGGGCGTTCAGGATGCGCTGATCCTGCGCGCAGTCACCGGGTATACGCTTTGCAACCAGAACGCAGGGAACTGCGGTCTATGCTGCAGACTCTGCCTCTCAGCCGTACATGATTCCCATCTCACGCCCTTCCGACCCCGCGAGTCCCCCCGCGGTGAGCGCCCGTCCGACGGTCGTGGAGCCCCAGCGGCTCCCGTCCGGTACGGCCGTGGGCAGCTTCGTGCTGCAGAAGCTCCAGGTGCGCGACGAATTCGGCCTGCGTTACCTGGCCACTGCCAGTGCGTCGGGCGGCGAAGTCACGATCGAGGAGTTCGCGCCGGCCGGTATCTCGCTGCGCGACACGACCGGGCTGCTGCGGCCCCGTTCGCCGGCCCATGCGGCCTTGTGGGAGGAGGGCCTGCAGGCCTTCCTGCAGGAGTCGGAACTGCTCGCCAAGCCCCTGCATCCCGCGCTGATGCGCATCGGCGCGGTGTGGCAGATGCGCGGCACCGCCTACCGGCTGTGGCCGCGCGTCGACGGGCGCACGCTCGCCGAGGTCTGCGCCGCGATGACCGAGGCGCCGAGCGAGGACTGGCTGCGTCGGATGATCGGGCCGGTGCTCGATGCACTGGAGAGCCTGCACGAGGCCGGATGGGTGCACGGCAATGTCCGACCCGGGCAGATCCTGGTGCAGCCGGATGGCACGCCGATGTTGCTGGACACCGCTGCGGTCCGGACAACGATCGGTGCGCGCCTGCCGCAGCACCCTGCCTGGCCGGAGCCCGGCTTCCGGCCCCCCGAGCTGGCCGAGCCACCGAGCGAGCACGCGCCGGGACCCTGGTCCGATCTGTACTCGCTGGCCGCCGTGGTGCAGTTCTGCATGAACGCGCCGCGACTGGGCGATGGTGCCGCCACGCAAGCTGGCAGCGCACCGGCAGTTGGGCGCTATGCGCACGGCTTCGTGTCGGTGCTCGAACGTTCGCTGGCCGCCGATCCGCGTGAGCGGCCGCAGTCGGTAGCGGCCTTCCGTCGCCAACTGCAGGCGGCGGGTGGCGGCGTGGCCGCTGCGGCACGCGAGCCGGTGGTCGCGCCGGAGCGTCGGGGGTTGGCGCTGTCGGACATCCCGGTACTGAAGACGCCGTTCCCGGAGCGCGAGGTGCTGTGGTCGGTGTCGGGGCCGGCGGAGCTCGGTCGCGACAGCCGGCCGCAGCCGCTGCCCAGCCTGCGCTCCGACCCCATGCTGCACGGCGCCCCGCGGTCGGCCCGACCCGCACCGCCACCCCCACCGCGCCCGCGCCGCTGGCCCTGGGCGGTGGCCGGCGTACTGGGGACGCTGCTGGTCGCCGGACTGGTCACCTACCAGCTCACCGGTGATACGAGTTCCCGGCTCGCGAGCATGATGCCGTTCCAGGCAGCGTCGCCGTCGGCGGAACAGGCCTTGCTGCAACGCGACCCTTCCGCGGCTGGCACGGCGGAGCCGGCCGCCTCCGAGCCGGCGCCGGCCGCGCAGGCGGCCAGCAGGCCCGTCACGCCGCTGCAGGCGGTGAACGTCCAAACCGGTCGCGGTGTTGTCACGGCGGCCCCCTCCGCCTCAGCGGCGACGGGGGGGGCCCGGGCGGCTGTGGCGGCGGCGGCGACGGTGCGGCCGGAGCGCGCGGCCTCCGCGCCTTCCACCGTCAGTGCGGTGCCGCCATCACAACAGGCGCAGGCCGCCGAGCCGGTGCGCCGCGAAGCCGTGCCCGGCACGCCGGCCGAGGCCTGTGCGCCGCGGACCAATTTCTCGCTCTATCGCTGCATGCAGGTGCAGTGCGAGCAGAGCCGCTTCTACGCGCACGCGCAGTGCGTTCGGCTGCGCCAGAACGACGAACTGCCGAGCTGAACGCTCATGGGCCGCGCACTCGGCCAGAGGACAGGGCGGTGCGAGAATCCTGTGCCATGAAGACCGGCCGCGTGACCATCCAGACGGAGGACTTTGATCTGTCCTCCGAAGTGGCCGCGTTGCGCGCCCATCAGCGCGGCGTCGGTGCAGTCGCCAGCTTCGTCGGCACCGTCCGCGACCGCAACGACGGTGACGAAGTCAGCCGCATGGAGCTCGAGCACTACCCCGGCATGACCGAGCGGGCGATCGAGGCCATGATCGACGCAGCCTTCGCGCGCTTCGACCTGCTGGGCGCCCGCGTCATCCATCGCATCGGCCCGCTCGAGGTGGGCGAACAGATCGTGCTGGTGGTGGTCAGTTCCGCGCACCGCGGCCAGGCCTTCCAGGCCTGCGAGTTCCTGATGGACTACCTGAAGACCCAGGCACCGTTCTGGAAGAAGGAACAGACTCCGCAGGGCGCCCGCTGGGTCGATGCCCGCGTTGCCGACGACGACGCCCTCCGACGCTGGGGCATCGCAGCGAGCGGCAACGCGTGAGCGCCGCCGTGGCCACGCCGCTGTTGCAGGCGCTGTGCGTGGCGGCCGGCTCGGCGGTCGGCGCGTTGCTCCGCTGGCGTGTCGCGCTGTGGCTCAACCCGATGTGGAGCGGCTTTCCGCTGGGCACGCTGCTGATCAATGCTTCGGGCGGCCTCGTGATCGGCGCCGCCGCGGCCTGGCTGTCGCAGCGGCCCGATGACCTGCTGCGCCTGCTGCTGATGACCGGCCTGTGCGGCGGGTTCACCACCTTCTCAGCGTTCTCGCTCGAATCGCTGGTGCTGCTGCAGCGCGGTTCCTATGCCATGGCACTGGGGCACACGCTGGCGCATGTGCTGGGCTCGCTGGCCTGTGCCGCACTCGGCTGGGCGCTGGCGCAGGCCTGGCTCGCGGCCCGCTGAGCGGGCCCGCTTGATGCAGGTCAAGCCGGCCCGTGCTTGAAAAGTCGCAGTGCCGGGCCCATCTTCGGTGCAATCCGGAGGAATTTCCCCATGCGTATCGACAAACTCACGACCAAGTTCCAGGAAGCGCTGGCCGACGCCCAGAGCCTCGCCGTCACGCGCGACAACCCCTACATCGAGCCGGCCCACGTGCTGGCTGCGATGCTGGCGCAGACCGACGGCCCCAAGGCCTTGCTCGAGCGGGCTGGCGCCAACACCGCGGCCCTGCGGACCGCGATGGACGTGGCCCTCAACGGACTGCCGCAGGTGCAGGGGGGCGGGCAGGGCGTGCAGCCCGGCCGTGATTTCGTCACCCTGATGCAGGCGGCCGAGCGCGATGCCGCGAAGCGCGGTGACCAGTTCATCGCCAGCGAGATGTTCCTGCTCGCCCTCGCCGATGCCAAGACCGACCTCGGCGGCATCGTGCGCGGCCACGGCCTCACCCGCAAGGCGCTGGAGACCGCGATCGACGCGGTGCGCGGCGGCCAGAAGGTCGACAGCGCCGAGTCCGAGGGCCAGCGCGAGGCGCTGAAGAAGTACACGCTCGACCTCACCGAGCGCGCCCGTGCCGGCAAGCTCGACCCGGTGATCGGCCGCGACGACGAGATCCGCCGCGCGATCCAGGTGCTGCAGCGGCGCAGCAAGAACAACCCGGTGCTGATCGGCGAGCCGGGCGTCGGCAAGACCGCCATCGTCGAGGGGCTGGCGCAGCGCATCGTCGCCGGCGAGGTGCCCGAGTCGCTCAAGAGCAAGCGCGTGCTGGTGCTCGACATGGCCCTGCTGCTGGCCGGCGCCAAGTACCGCGGCGAGTTCGAGGAACGGCTCAAGAGCGTGCTGAAGGAAGTGGCGCAGGACGAGGGCCAGACCATCGTCTTCATCGACGAGATCCACACCATGGTGGGCGCCGGCAAGGCCGAGGGTGCGATCGACGCCGGCAACATGCTCAAGCCCGCACTGGCGCGTGGCGAACTGCACTGCATCGGCGCCACCACGCTGGACGAATACCGCAAGTACGTCGAGAAGGACGCCGCGCTCGAGCGCCGCTTCCAGAAGGTGCTGGTCGGCGAGCCCAGCGTCGAGGCCACCATCGCCATCCTGCGCGGCCTGCAGGAGAAGTACGAGGTCCACCACGGCGTCGAGATCACCGACCCGGCGATCGTGGCCGCGGCCGAGCTCTCGCACCGCTACATCACCGACCGCTTCCTGCCCGACAAGGCCATCGACCTGATCGACGAGGCCGCGGCCAAGGTCAAGATCGAGATCGACTCCAAGCCCGAGGTGATGGACAGGCTCGACCGCCGGCTGATCCAGCTGAAGATCGAGCGCGAGGCCGTGCGCAAGGAGAAGGATGAGGCCTCGCAGAAGCGCTTCGGCCTGATCGAGGAGGACATCGCCAAGCTGGAGCGCGAGGCGGCCGACCTGGACGAGGTGTGGAAGGCCGAGAAGGCCACCGCCCAGGGCTCGGCCCACCTGAAGGAAGACATCGACCGCATCCGCACGCAGATCGAGGAGTTCAAGCGCAAGGGCGACTTCAACAAGGTCGCCGAGCTGCAGTACGGCAAGCTGCCGGAGCTGGAGAAGAAGCTCAAGGACGCGCAGGCCAAGGAGGCCAAGGGCGGGGTCGATGGCAAGCCCACGCTGCTGCGCACGCTGGTCGGCTCGGAAGAGATCGCCGAGGTGGTGGCGCGCGCCACCGGGATCCCGGTCGCCAAGCTGATGCAGGGCGAGCGCCAGAAGCTTCTCGACATGGAAGTGAAGCTGCACGAGCGCGTGGTGGGCCAGGACGAGGCGATCCGCGCCGTGTCCGACTCGATCCGTCGTTCGCGTGCCGGCCTGTCCGACCCGAACCGCCCGACCGGCTCCTTCCTGTTCCTCGGCCCCACCGGCGTCGGCAAGACCGAGCTGTGCAAGGCGCTGGCCGGTTTCCTGTTCGACACCGAGGAAGCCATGATCCGCATCGACATGAGCGAGTTCATGGAGAAGCACTCGGTCGCCCGCCTGATCGGCGCGCCGCCGGGCTATGTGGGCTATGACGAGGGGGGTTATCTCACCGAGGCAGTGCGCCGCAAGCCCTACAGCGTGCTGCTGCTCGACGAGGTGGAGAAGGCGCACCCCGACGTGTTCAACGTGCTGCTGCAGGTGCTGGACGACGGCCGCCTGACCGACGGGCAGGGCCGCACGGTGGACTTCAAGAACACGGTGATCGTGATGACCAGCAACCTGGGCTCTCACCTCATCATGCAGATGGCGGGGCAGGACCCGGAGCTGATTCGCGAGGCGGTGTGGGGCGAGCTGAAGACGCACTTCCGGCCGGAGTTCCTGAACCGCATCGACGAGACCGTGGTGTTCCATGCGCTCGACGCGCAGCACATCGAAGCGATCGCGGGCATCCAGCTCAAGGCGCTGGAGGCGCGTCTGGCCAAGCTGGACATCCGCCTCGAGGTGTCGGCGGCGGCGCTGTCGGAGCTGGCGAAGGTGGGCTTCGATCCGGTGTTCGGGGCGCGGCCGCTGAAGCGGGCGATCCAGCAGCGCATCGAGAACCCGCTGTCCAAGCTGCTGCTGGAGGGCAAGTTCGCGCCGAAGGACGTGGTGCCGGTCGACGTGGACCCGATCCGCTCGCCGGGCGAGTTCCACTTCGGGCGCGTGGTGCACTGAGGCACACCCCCACGCAGCCCGTCCCGGCGGGCCGCGTGGGGCAGATGACTCAGTTCCGCGGCTGTGCGGAGTTCGGCAACCGGGCCGCGAGCAGCAGCGCGTCGTCGAGCCGGCGCAGTTGCAGCACCATCAGGGCCAGCGAAACGTGCGGCTTGTCGAGCACGACGTGCAGCGCAGCACCCGGGTGCGCCGGCAGTGGACGCAGCAGCAGATGGTGTTGGCCGAGGGTGACCGACATGTCGGGCACTGCCGCACCCAGCCCGAGCGCGCGGCTGGCGCTCATCATCGTGGCCAGCACGGAACTGCCGTGGCGCCCCAGCTCGTCGGGGCCGGGCCGTGCACCTGCGTGGCCGATCGGCTGGCCGGTCATGATGTCGAAGGCGCAGGCACTCACGACGCCGGTGAGCTGGCTCAGATCGTGAAGATAGCGTTCGAGCGGCTCGTCGTGCGCCGGTGAGGGCGCGCCGACCACCGGCATCGGCGTCGGCACCGATGCAGCCCGGGCGGCCACGGCATTGGCCGCCGTGGCGGCGGCAGCGGCCGTGGAGCCGGTGCCCAGCAGCGGCAGCGTGGCCACGTCCTGACCGGGCTTGGTCTGGCGTTGCCAGGCATTCCACGCCAGGCAGAGTTGGCCCCACACGTCGGCCGGGCGGGTGACCTGGGCCGTGGGCGTGGCGTCCAGCGCGGTGGCCGCGCGGAACTTGGCCACCTCGGCCGGCAGTGCGGCGCCGGCGGTCAGCGGCAAGAAGAGCATGCGGCGGCAGATCCAGCCACCGCGCAGCACCGCCTCGCGCCAGGGTGCCAACGCCGTCGTCAGCGCATGGGCCGGCAGGTCGCCGACCATCATGATGCCCAGCCGCGCGCGGCCCAGCAGCACGCGTGCGAGGGTCTGGCGGGTGTGGGTGTCGGCATCGACCTCGGTGCTGTAGAGCCGTACGCTGCGGCCATTGGCGGCGGGGCAGTCGACGTACTCGATGGTGGCCAGCACGGTGCCGGCGCCGTTGCGCCGCACCACCAGCCGCTGCACGGCACGCTGGCTGGCCGCTGCGATGCCGCCCAGCAACTTGCGCGAGGCCGAGGTGCCCAGGTCGTGCACCGACACGAATTCCGGCTGCAGGTGGTCGAACTGCTGCGTCATCGCATCGGCCGGCTCGCAGGCGACGAACAACTCGCGCACGCCATTGCCGACCGCGCGACCGATGTCCTGCGCGTCGTCCGCCTGCTCCGCGGCGCCCGCCTGCCCATTGGGGAAGCGCGGCGAGATCTGGGTCAGCACGCGCGTCGATTCCCAGTCGTGCGCGGCCGGCGGCGACGTCGGGGGGCGGCTGGATCGGCTGTGGGGATCGGAGGAAAAACTCATGGACAACGCCAGGCTGGACGGCCATCCGGAGCGAATGTCACCAAGTGTAATGCGCGCCCCGAGGTCGATCGGGTCGCACTTTCCGCCGGGTCGGTGCGACGGGGGGCGTCGATAGAATCCGGGCCAGATGTCGCGCCGCTGCGGTGCGTCCGGTCCTGAAACTGCCGACATGCCGACCCGCCACGAAGCTGCATCCCCGTCTCCCGTGGTGATCATCGGCGCGGGTCTGGCCGGCTTGACGGTGGCACTGCAATTGGCCCCGAGACACCCCGTCGTGGTGCTCGCCAAGCGCAACCTCGACGAAGGCGCCACGGCCTGGGCGCAGGGCGGCATCGTCGGCGTGCTGGGCAGTGACGACAGCATCGAGAGCCATGTGCGCGACACGCAGGATGCGGGCGCCGGTCTGGTCGACGAACACACCGCGCGCTTCATCGCCCAGCACAGCGCCGAAGCGGTCGAGTGGCTGGTCGAGCGCGGCGTGCCGTTCTCGCCCGATCCCGAAGGCCCGCTCGGCCTGCATCTCACCCGCGAGGGCGGGCATGCGGTGCGGCGCATCGCGCACGCCGCCGACGCGACCGGCAAGGCCATCCACGACGTGCTGCTCGATGAGGTGAGGCGCCATCCGAACATCACGCTGCGCGAACGCTGGATGGCGGTCGACCTGATCACCTCGCGGCATCTCAAGACCGACGGTTCGCCGCGCTGCTACGGCGTCTACGCGCTCGACATCGACCGCCAGCGCGTCGAGACGCTGCCGGCCGCGGCGGTGGTGCTGGCGACCGGCGGCGCCGGCAAGGTCTACCGCTACACGACCAACCCCGACACCTCCACCGGCGACGGCATCGCGATGGCCTACCGAGCCGGCTGCCGCGTCGGCAACATGGAGTTCGTGCAGTTCCACCCCACCTGCCTCTACCACCCGCAGGAGCGCAGCTTCCTGATCACCGAGGCGCTGCGAGGTGAAGGCGGGCAGCTCAAGCTGCCGGACGGCACACGCTTCATGGCGGCCCACGACGAGCGGCTCGAACTCGCGCCACGCGACGTGGTGGCCCGTGCGATCGACTTCGAGATGAAGAAGCACGGCCTCGACCACGTGTGGCTCGACGCCACGCACCTCGGCGAGGCCTTCCTGAAGTCGCACTTCCCGACCATCTTCGCGCGCTGCCTTGCGCTCGGCATCGACATCTCCAGACAGCCGATCCCGGTGGTGCCGGCCGCGCACTACACCTGCGGTGGGGTGGTCACCGATCTCGACGGCCGCAGCGACCTGCCGGGGCTGTATGCGGTGGGCGAGACCACCTACACCGGCCTGCACGGCGCCAACCGGCTGGCCAGCAACTCGCTGCTCGAATGCGTGGTGCTGGGCAAGACCTGCGCCGAGCACATCCTCTCGCAGCACGAGAGTGGGCTCCCCGTCCTGCCGGCCTGGGACGAAAGCCAGGTCGAGAACGCCGACGAGCAGGTCGTCATCTCGCACAACTGGGACGAACTGCGCCTGCTGATGTGGAACTACGTCGGCATCGTGCGCACCACCAAGCGGCTGGAGCGGGCGCTGCATCGCATCAAGCTGCTGCGCAGCGAGATCGACGACTACTACGCCAACTTCCGCGTCACGCGCGACCTGCTGGAACTGCGCAACCTCGTTGATTGCGCCGAGCTCATCGTGCGGTCCGCGCTCAGCCGCCACGAAAGCCGCGGGCTGCACTACAGCCGCGATTTCCCGCAGACGCTGCCGGTCAGCTTCCCGACCATCCTGACGCGCAAGCCCAAGCGCAAGGCCGCGCCCTGGGCGGCCTGAGCCGCGTTCGGCCCGGGCTTCAGGCGCGCGCCCGCATCGCGGTGCGCGCCTGGACGAACTCGAACGCGAAGCCGACCGCGCTGGCCACCAGTCGCTCGGCCATCAGACGCTCCTTCTCGCTCTGGTAGAAGACCAGATCCACCTCGTGGCGGATGTAGCGCGCGGGCAGCCGGTTCAGCGCCACGCAGGCCACGTCGGGCAGCAGGTCGTCGCTGATCAGCGGATAGTGGTCGCGCCATGTGCGCACGGCGTCGAACACCGCGCGTTCCTGGTAGTTGCGGATGCCCGCGAATTCGGAGCTCATGCGGTCGATTGTCACGAGCGTGCAGCGCCGGCAAATGCCGAATTGCGCGGCAGAGCGCCCGCTTTTCGCCCGGCGAGGCCGGTGCTCAGGCGTCGCCGAGCACGCGCATCGAGTAATCGGTCGCCGTGACGTCCTTGGTCAACCGGCCGATCGAGATGCGGTCCACGCCGGTCGCGGCGATGTCGCGCACCTGGTCCAGCGCGACACCGCCCGACACCTCCAGCAGCGCGCGGCCCGCGTTCACCGCCACTGCCTCGCGCATCTGCGGCAGGTCGAAGTTGTCGAGCAACACGCTCACCGCGCCGTGGTCCAGCGCCTCGCGCAGTTGCGCGAGGGTCTCCACCTCGATCTGGATGTCGACGCCCGCATCCAGCTCGCGCGCCGCCGCCAGCACCTGCGCAATGCCGCCGGCCGCTGCGATGTGGTTCTCCTTGATCAGGATGCCGTGCCACAGCGCCAGCCGCTGGTTCTGGCCGCCGCCGGTGCGCACCGCGTACTTCTGCGCCTGGCGCAGGCCGGGCAGGGTCTTGCGGGTGTCGAGGATGGCGCAGCCGCGCGGGTTGGGCGAGGCGCCGGCGATCGCGTCGACGTGGCGGCGCGTCAGCGTCGCGGTGGCCGACAGCAGCTGCAGGAAATTGAGCGCCGGCCGTTCGGCGGCCAGCAGCGCGCGGGCATCGGCCTCGATCTCGCACACCAGCGTGTCGGAGTCCATGCGCGCGCCCTCGGCGTAGTGCCACTGCACGTCCGCCTGCGGGTCGAGCGCAACCACGCAGTCGAAGAACCAGTGCCGGCCGCACAGCACCGCCGCCTCGCGCACAAGCACGCGCGCGCGCACGCGGTGCCCCTCGGGGACCAACCGGCCCGTCCAGTCGGTGCGGCCGATGTCCTCGAACAGCGCGTCGCGCACGTTGCGCGCGCGAGCTTCGTCGAGCGTCTCGTTGGTCTCGAAAGTGAGCATGCCTCGCGGCTCCATCATGCGTATACAGCGTGGTTCGATGCAGACGGCCGTCTGCCGAGCAGCCGCCGCGGATCCGGCTCCGCCGGTCCGCCAGCGGCGCCCCAAGGGCCACGCAGTGGTCCCTTCCGGGCCACGGGGGAGCGGCGCAGCCGCAACGGGGGGAGCGTCATCACGCGGCACCGATGTTGGGGACGAAGCCGCGAGCCGGCTGGCTGATCGCGCCGGGATTCGCCTTCACGAAATCCAGCATGCGCTCGATGCAGCCCAGCGCCTGCGTGCGGGTCGGTTCGGGCACGGTGATCGCGCCGCGGCCGTGCTCCAGGCAGTCGACCACGCCCTGCAGCGCGTTCATCGCCATCCACGGGCAGTGCGCGCAGCTCTTGCACGTGGCGCTGTTGCCGGCGGTCGGCGCCTCCAGCAGCGTCTTGCCGGGTGCGAGCTGGCGCATGCGGTGCAGGATGCCGTTGTCGGTCGCCACAATGAAGGTCTGGCGGTCGCTGCCGGTCACGGCGTTCAGCAGCTGCGAGGTCGAGCCCACCACGTCGGCCAGTTCGACCACGCGCTTCGGCGACTCCGGGTGCACGAGCACCAGCGCGTCGGGGTGCTCCTTCTTCATGAGCTCGAGTTCCAGGCCCTTGAACTCGTCGTGCACGATGCACTCGCCCTGCCACATCAGCATGTCGGCGCCGGTGTGCTCGGCGATGTAGCGGCCCAGGTGCCGGTCGGGCGCCCACAGCACCTTCTGGCCCTGGGCGTGCAGGTGCTCGACGATGGCGACGGCGCAGGAACTGGTCACCATCCAGTCGGCGCGCGCCTTCACCGCCGCGCTGGTGTTGGCGTAGACCACCACGGTGCGGTCGGGGTGGGCGTCGCAGAAGGCTGCGAAGTCTTCGGGCGGGCAGCCCAGGTCGAGCGAACACGTCGCGTCGAGGTCGGGCATCAGCACCGTCTTCTCGGGCGACAGGATCTTGGCGCTCTCGCCCATGAAGCGCACGCCGGCCACCACCAGAGTCTGCGCGGCGTGGTCGCGGCCGAAACGCGCCATCTCCAGCGAGTCGGACACGCAGCCGCCGGTCTCCAGCGCCAGGTCCTGCAGGTCGCCATCGACGTAGTAGTGAGCCACCAGCACGGCATTGCGCTCGGCCAGCAAACGCCTGGCACGCGCCTTCAGTTCGTCGCGACGGGCCGGTGTCAGCGGCTCGGGCACCTTGGCCCAGGCCTGGGAGGTGCAACTGGCGCCGGTGGCGTCCTGCTTGGTGAAGTCGTAGAGGATCTGTTCGCTCATGAGGGCTCCTGGGCGTATTTTCGCCGAGCGCGCAGGCTCAAGCCGACGCGAAGAAGCGACTCGGCGGCGCTCCGACCGAGCGCCGCACCATCGCGCTGAAGGCGCTGGGGCTGGCGTAGCCCAGTTCGGTGGCGATCTGGCCCATCGGCGTGCCACGCGCCGCCAGCGACAGCGCGCGCGCCAGCAGCACCTGCTGGCGCCACTGCACGAAGCTCGTGCCCAGGTCCTGGCGGAACAGCCGCGCCACCGTGCGCTCGCTGGCACCGACGTCGCGCGACCAGTCGGCCAGCGTCTCGTGGCGCGTCGGGTCGTCGAGCACCGCTTCGCACAGCGCACGCAGCCGCTTGTCCTGCGGCAGTGCGACGCCCAACGGCACCGGCGCGGCGCGCTTCAATTCGTCGGCCAGCAGCGGGGCGATCAGCTTCTCACGCGCCAGTTCGTCTGCGCTCGGTGATGCACCGTCCGGGTTGGTCGGCAGCGCCAGCATCAGCGCGCGCAGCAGTTCCGACACCTCGAGCACCCGGCAGTGCCGCCAGTCGCTGCCGACCGTGTCGCTGCGCTGCGGCCCGCAGCGGCCGGGGCGCTGGTGCAGGTACAGCGTGCGCAGCTCGGCCGTCTCCACCACGGTGATCGCGTGCTCGATGCCGGGCGGTACCCACACCGCACGCGAGGGTGGGACGAGATAGGTGCCGCGCTCGGCGGTCAGCCGCATCACGCCGGTGGCCGACCAAGCGAGCTGGGCCCAGGCATGACTGTGCGGCGCCACCCGGGTGTCGGTGGCCAGCGTGTGCTGCTTGGCGCGCAGCGGGCGCTCGGCGGTGGGGGTGAACAGGTGCGGCGTCAGCGGGCCGACGCTGGTCGAGGCGGGTTTGATGCGGGCGCTGGACGGTCTTGGCATGATCTCGATAGAAGTTGTCCCGCTATCGTAAGCGCGCCGCAGCGTCCCCACCTAGCATCGGGGCATGCAGATTCCAGTTCCCGCTTCTTCGCCTGCCGCCGGCGCCACGCTGCGCCAGGACGCCCGCACCATCGGCCTGGTCGGCCTGGCGCACGGCACCTCGCACTTCTTCCACATGCTGTTGCCGCCGCTGTTCCCGGCCTTCATCCGCGACTTCGGCCTCAGCTACTCCGAGCTCGGGCTGCTGGTCACCATCTTCTTCGTGGTGTCGGGCATCGGCCAGGCGCTGGCCGGCTTCCTGGTCGACCGCGTGGGCGCGCGGCCGGTGCTGTTCCTGGCCCTGGGGCTGTTCGTCGCTTCGGCGCTCATGGCAGCCACGGCCCATGGCTATGTCGGCCTGATGCTGGCCTCGGCGCTGGCCGGGCTTGGCAATTCGCCCTTCCACCCGGTCGACTTCACGATCCTGAACAAGCGCGTCTCGCCGCCGCGCCTGGGTCACGCCTTCTCGGTCCACGGCATCACCGGCAACCTGGGCTGGGCCGCCGGACCTGTGTTCATGGCCGGGCTGACTGCCGCCACCGGCTCCTGGCGCATCGCCGCCGCGGCGGCAGGCGGTGTGGCGCTGCTGGTGCTGGTGGTGCAGGTGCTGAACCGCGAGGCGATCGACGACCGCGCCAGCAACTGGGCCCACGAGTCCAAGGCCGGCATCACGGATCTGCCCGAAGAGCACCCGATGGCCTTCCTGAAGCTGCCCTCGGTATGGCTGTGCTTCGCCTTCTTCTTCTGGACCACGGCGGCACTCACGGCGATCCAGAGCTTCGCCAGCCCGGCGCTGCAGCAGATGTACGGCCTGCCGCTGACCGTGACCGCCTTCGTCGTGACCGGCTACATGCTGTGCGGCGCAGCCGGCATGGTGATCGGCGGCTTCCTGGTCACGCGCATCCAGCGTCTGGAGCGCACCATCGGCTACGCGATGGCGGCATCGGCCGGCCTGCTGCTGCTCACCGGCACCGGCTGGTTGCCGGGCCTCGCTGCGGCGGCGGCAGCCTCGCTGGCCGGTTTCGGGACCGGGCTCGCCGGGCCGTCGCGCGACATGCTGATCAAGCGCGCCGCGCCGCCGGGGGCCACCGGCCGTGTCTACGGCACCGTGTACTCGGGCCTGGACATCGGGTTCGCGCTCGCCGCGCCGCTGTTCGGCGCCTTGCTCGACCACGGGCAGCCGAACAGCGTGTTCCACGGCGCGGCGCTGATGATGTTGCTGGGCGTGATGTCGGCCTCGATGGTCGGTCTGCGCATCGCGCGCGGCCGCGCCGTGCCGGTGCTCGCGACCTGAGTCCGAGGCGCCAGCACGGGGACAGCGCGGAGCGCGACGCCGCGGCTACAGTGCCGCCCATGCACACTCCCGTTGCGCGTCTGGCCGGCCATGCGCTGGTCGAGGCGCTGATCGCTCAAGGCGTCGGCACCTGCTTCGGCGTGCCGGGCGAGAGCTTCCTGCCGGTGCTCGACGGCTTTGTCGAGCACGCCGGGCGCATCCGCTTCGTCAGCTGCCGCCAGGAGGGCGGGGCAGCCTTCATGGCCGAAGCCCAGGGCAAGCTGACGCGCCGCCCCGGCATCTGCTTCGTCACGCGCGGACCGGGTGCCGCCAACGCCGCCGTTGGCCTGCACACCGCCTTCCAGGACAGCACGCCGATGGTGCTGTTCATCGGCCAGGTGGGGGCCGAGGTGCGTGACCGCGAGGCCTTCCAGGAACTCGACTACCGCGCGGTGTTCGGTCCGAACAGCGGCGGCTTCGCCAAATGGGTGGGCGAGGTGGCCAGCGCCGACCGCCTGCCCGAGTACGTGGCGAAGGCCTTCCACCTCGCGATGCAGGGCCGTCCCGGGCCGGTGGTGCTGGCGCTGCCCGAGGACATGCTGCGCACGCCGACCGCCGCGCCGGTGCTGCCGCGCGTGGAGCCGGCCCAGGCCTGGCCCGCGCCCGGCGCGCTGCGCGAGGTGCGCACCCGGCTGCTCGCCGCGCAACGGCCCTTGCTGCTCGCCGGCGGCAGCGGCTGGGATGCCGGTGCGGTGCAGGCGCTGCAGCGCTTCGCAGAGAACTGGCAGCTGCCCGTGGCCTGTGCCTTCCGCTTCCAGGATCTGTTTGACAACCACCACCCGCTCTACGCCGGCGATGTGGGCATCGGCGTGAACCCGAAGCTGGCCGAGCGGGTGCGCGATGCCGACCTAGTGCTGGCCGTCGGTCCGCGGCTGGGCGAGATGACCACCGGCGGCTATGCACTGCTGGCCGCGCCGCGTCCGCGGCAGACGCTGATCCACGTTCACGCCGGCGCAGAGGAACTGGGCAGCGTCTACGCCGCCGACCTGCTGCTGCAATCTTCGATGGCGAACGCGGCGCGCGCGCTGGAAACGCTGGCGGCACCGGCTGCCGTGCCATGGTCGGCCTGGGCCGCCGCGGCGCAGGCCGACTACCAGGCCAACCTCGTGCCGCTGCCGGTTGCGCCGCTCGACCTGGCCGAGGTCGTGAAGACCGTGCAGCGGCTCGCACCGGCTGATACCGTGGTCACCAACGGGGCCGGCAACTTCAGCGGCTGGCTGCACCGCTACTGGCGCTACCGTGGCCTCGGCAGCCAGCTCTCGCCGACCTCGGGGGCCATGGGCTATGGCATCCCCGCTGCCATCGCGGCCAACCTGCTGCTGCCGGGCCGCTGCGTCGTCGCCTTCACCGGCGACGGCGACGGGCTGATGACGGTGCAGGAACTCGCCACGGCGCGGGCGCACGGGGCCCGGCCCATCGTGGTGCTGGTCGACAACGCGAGCTACGGCACGATCCGCATGCACCAGGAACGCGAGTTCCCGGGCCGCGTCAGTGGCAGCGATCTGGTGAATCCCGACTTCGTGGGGCTGGCGCGGGCCTTCGGCTGGGTGGCCGAGCGCATCGAGCGCACCGAAGCCTTCGCACCAGCCTTCGGCGCCGCGCTGGCGCGCGACGAACCGACCTTGCTGCACCTGATACTCGACACCGAGGTCAGCACCACGCGCAGCACGCTGAGCGCGATCCGCGCCACCGCACTGCAGCGGCGTCACACCTGAATCCCGAGGAGTTCTGCCATGCACCCCCTGCGATCGACCCTTGCCGTGATGGCTTGCCTCAGCCTCGGCGCCTGCGTGGTGCCGATTCCCGTTCCGGCGCCGGCGCCTTCGCAACCTTCGCCGCCCGCTTCCGCCCCGGCGCCGGTCCCCGCGCCCACCCCACCGAACGTGGCTGCGGCGCCCGACCCGGCCGTGCTCGGCGCGTGGCGCATCGAGCAGGCCCGCAGCGAGCCGTTGCTGGATCGCAGCGCGGCCCGCGTCGACTTCGGGCCCGACGGCCAGCTCGCCGGCAACGGCAGCTGCAACACGCTGCGTGGTCGCTACACGCTCAGCGGCAACACGCTGAAGATCGGCCCCATCGTCACGACGCGCATGGCTTGCGCCACCCAGGCCATGGAGCAGGAAGACCGCGTGCTCACGGCGCTGGAGCGGGCCGCCACCGCACGAGTCCCGCCGCACGGTTTTCTGACGCTGGCCGATGCCGACGGTGCGGTGTTGCTGCGCGCATCGCGTATCGACGCGAAGCCCTGAGCGTCCGCGCCGGACTCAGGCCGCCGCGGGCCGCCGACCGGCGAGCAGCAGCACCACGCCGACCAGCACCACGCCGGCCGCGGCCCACTCGTAGCCGCTGACGGTCTCGCCGCCGAGCCACACGCCGAGCAGCAGTGCGATCACCGGGTTCACGAAGCAGTAGCTCGACGCCAGTCCCGGCGACGCCTTCGCGAGCAGCAGCATGTAGGCGTTGAAGGCGATCAGCGAGCCGAACACCACCAGGTAGAGCCAGGCCGCCACGGCCAGTGGTGCCGGGGGCCACTGGCGAGCGAACGTGGCGTATTCGCCATGCAGCGCGGCCATCGCCAGCAGCACCGCGCCGCCGCAGAGCATCTCGCTCGCGAAGCCCATCGCGCCGGGCGCCAGCGGCGTGCGGCGCTGGCTCAGCAGGCTGCCGGCGGTCCAGGTCAGGCAGGCCAGCGCGATCGCCGTCAGGCCGGCGGCCGAGGCCTGGAAGCCGGCGCCCTGGGTCAGCATCAGCACCCCGCCCAGGCCGATGGCGATGCCGGCCGCCTCCAGTCGGCTCGGGAATACGCGCCACAGCATCAGGCCGGCCGCCATCATGACCGGCACCACGGCGATGAAGGCGACCACGAGGCCGGAGCCCACGCTCTGCTCGGCATAGGCGGTGCCGCCCATGCCTCCGCCGAGCATCAGCGCGCCGACCAGCAGTGCGTTCCGCCACTGCCGGGCATTCGGCCACGGCGCACGCTTCACCCAGCGCATCCACGCGGCCAGCAACGCGCCGGCGACGAAGAAACGCGAGCCCATCTGCAGGAAGGGCGGGAAGCTGATCAGCGCGAACTTGATCGCGAGGTAGGTCGACCCCCAGACCAGCCAGGTGGCGGCGAGGCAGGCGATCACCAGCGGCGTCAGCCCAGGGCGCGGCAGGTGCAGGGGAGGGGCCAGCGAACTCATGCGCACATGCTACGAAGCCGGGCGCGGCGCCTGAAGAGCGCAATCAAGGAAAGACAGCGTCGCCGCCTTCGATTTGCAGGAAAGTCGCGTGCTAGGCTTCATCATGTCCGCCGCGATGAGTCTCGACGCCTACGACACGCGCATCCTGGCCGAACTGCAGGCCGAGGCCCGGCTGAGCATGGCCGAGCTGGGCCGGCGCGTCCACCTGAGCCAGCCCGCCGTGACCGAGCGCGTGCGCAAGCTCGAGGCGGCCGGCGTCATCACCGGCTACCGCGCCACGGTCAACCTGCAGGCGCTGGGCTACGGCATCCGCGCGATGATCCGCGTGGGCCGCGCCGAGTACGCGCGGGTGGTGAAGCTGGTGCAGCAGACGCCCGAGGTCATCAATGCCTACAACGTGACCGGCGAGGACAGCTGGATCCTCGAGATCGCCGTGATCGACGTGGCGCATCTCGACGCGGTGGTCACCAGGTTCTGCATCCTCGCCGAGACCTCGACCGCCATCATCCTCAACCCCGCGCGCGAGCACCAGCCGATGCTGCCGCCGCGCCGCGAGGACGTGAAACCCCCGATCAGGAAAGTGGAGAACGCATGAGCCGCCCGGCCCTCGAATTTGCAGTTTGCGACCTGTGCGACGAGCACAAGAACGACACCGACGGCGCCTTCCGCGTGCTGCCGCCGGTGTTCCACAGCTACGGCGGCGTCGCCAAGTTCGCCGGGCCGGTGAGCACGGTGAAGTGCTTCGAGGACAACAGCCTGGTGAAGCTCGCGCTCGACGAACCCGGCCAGGGCCGCGTGCTGGTGGTCGACGGCGGCGGCTCGCTGCGCCGCGCGCTGGTCGGCGGCAACATCGGCGCGGCCGCCGCGAAGAACGGCTGGGCCGGCGTGCTGGTGAACGGCTGCGTGCGCGACGCGGCGGAACTGGCGGCCAGCGCGGTGGGCATCCGCGCGCTGGCGCTGATGCCGCTGCCGACCGAGAAGCGCAACGAGGGCCAGCGCGACGTGGCGGTGCAGGTGCAGGGCGTGTGGGTGCGGGTGGGAGACTGGCTGTATGCCGATGAAGACGGCGTCGTCGTGATGCCGTCGCCGGCCGGTTGAGCGCGATCGCCTGCCGCAGGGCCGCTGCCCCGTGACCGAGCCCAGCCCCGCGTCGCTGCTCGGACCCCGACCGCCCGCGCCCTGGCTGGGCGAGTGGTGGCCGCGCCTGCGGCCCTGGGTGCTCACGACACTGGCCATGCTGCTGGCGGGTGCCGTGGCGCTGGCGCTGCAGGGCCTGCTGCGCGAGGTGCGCTATGCCGACGTGATGGCCGCGATGCACGCCACGCCGCCGTCGGACATCGCGTTCGCGCTGCTCGCCACCGCGGCGAGCTACCTCGCGCTGGCCGGGTATGACGCGTCGGCGCTGGTCTATGCAGGCGCCAGGGTCGGGCGCAGCACGGTGCTGCTGACCTCGTTCGTCGCCTACGCGCTGGCCAACACCATCGGCCTCGGCCCGCTTACCGGCGGCGCGGTGCGGATGCGGCTGTACGCCGCGGCCGGACTGGCGCCGCCGCAGATCGCGCGGGTGATCGCCTTCAACGCTGCCGCGTTCACGCTGGGCATCACCGCCTTCGGCGCGCTCGGGCTGCTGTGGGGGGCCGACGACGTGGCGTCGCTGCTGCACACGCGGCCAGGAGGCTTGCGCGCCGGCGCCGCGGTGCTGCTGCTGGCGCTGGCTGTCTTTCTGGTGCTGTGCCTGCGGCAGCGCACGCTGAATGTGGGCCCGCGCTGGACGCTGCGGCTGCCGTCGGCGGGCCTGGCGTTGCGCCAGCTGGTGATCTCGGCGCTCGAGCTCGGCGCGTCGGCCGCGGCACTGTGGTTCCTGCTGCCCGACGACCGCATCGCGCTGCCGACCTTCATGGCCTTCTATGCCATCGCGATCACGGCCGGCATCCTGAGCCATGTGCCAGGCGGCGTGGGCGTGTTCGAGGCGGTGATGCTGCTGGCCAGCGGCGCGCACGTGCCGACCGAGGCGATGCTGGGCGCCTTGCTGCTCTACCGCGGTCTCTACTACGTGCTGCCGCTGGTGCTCGCCACGGCGCTGCTGGCGTCCTACGAACTGCGCTCCGGCGTGGCCGCGCCGGTCGGCCGTCTGGCGGTGCGCCTCAGTCCTCGGTTGATGGCTGCGCTGACGCTGGTGGCCGGCCTGTGGCTGCTGGTCTCGGGCGTCACGCCGGTGACCGAGGATGCGCGGCAGATCCTCGCAGCGCTCGACCTGCCGCTGCCGCTGATCGAGGCCTCGCATTTCCTCGGTAGCGTCGCCGGCCTGGGGTTGCTGCTGGTCGCGCGCGGGCTGCTGCACCGGCTCGACGCGGCCTGGTGGGCGGCGCTGGTGCTGGCGGTCGTGGCGGCGGTGCTGGCGCTGCCCAAGGGCATTGCGCTGCACGAGGCGGCGCTGCTGTCGACGCTGGCGCTGCTGCTGCTGATCTCGCGCCGGCAGTTCGACCGCCGCTCCTCGCTGTTCGCGCAGCGTCTCGAGCCCGGGTGGCTGCTGGCGTTGGGCGGCGTGATCGCCGCCTGCGTGTGGGTGCTGTTCTTCGCCTATCAGGAGGTCGCCTACAGCAACCGGCTGTGGTGGCAGTTCGAGCTCGACGCGCATGCGCCGCGCTCGCTGCGCGCGCTGATGGGCGTGGCATTGATCGGCCTGGCGTTCGGCCTCTGGCAGTTGCTGCGCCCGCCGGCCGGCGGCGCGGCGCCGGCCACGGCCGAGGAGATCGCGCGCGCGGCGGCGGTGGTGCGGAGCAGCCCGTCGTCCGACGGCTGCTATGCGCTGGTCGGCGACAAGCACCTGCTGTTCTCGCCGTCGGGCCGCAGCTTCCTGATGTTCGGCAAGCAGGGCCGCTCCTGGGTGTCGCTGTTCGGCCCGATGGGTGACGCGCGCGAGTGGCCCGACCTGGTGTGGCGCTTCGTCGAACTGGCGGCGGCGCATGGAGGCCGCGCGGCCTTCTACCAGGTCCGGCCGGTCGCGCTGCCGCTCTACCTGGACTGCGGCCTGCAGGCCTTCAAGCTGGGCGAGCATGCGCACGTCACCTTGCCCGACTTCGATCTCAAGGGTGCCAAGCGCGCCAACCTGCGCTCCGGCGTGAACCGCGGGGAGCGCGAGGGCCTGAGCTTCGAGGTGCTGCCGCCGGCGGCGGTGGGCGCGGCGCTGCCGGAACTGCACGCCGTGTCCGATGCCTGGCTCGGCCAGCAGAAGTCGCGCGAGAAGGGCTTCTCGGTCGGCCGCTTCGACGAGCGCTACCTGCAGCAACTGCCGGTCGCCGTGGTGCGGCGCGAAGGCCGCATCATCGCTTTCGCCAACCTGCTAGCGACCGACGCGAAGGACGAGGCCAGCATCGATTTGATGCGCCACCTGCCGGAGTCGCCGCCCGGCACGATGGACTTCCTGTTCGCCAAGATCATGCTGTACCTGCAGGCCCAGGGCTACCAGCGCTTCGGCCTGGGCATGTCGCCGATGGCCGGCATGGCCGAACGGCGCCGCGCGCCGCGCTGGCAGCGGCTGGGGCGGCTGCTGTTCGAGCACGGCGAGCGCTTCTACAACTTCCGCGGCCTGCACAGGTTCAAGGACAAGTTCGAGCCGGTCTGGGAGGCGCGCTACCTAGCCGCACCCGGCGGCGTGGCGCCGCTGTTCGTGCTGGTCGACGTGGCCGCATTGATTGGCGGCGGCGTCAAGGGCGTGATCGCCAAATGAGCGTGGCGCGCGCACCCGCACCCGCACTCGCGTTCGCGGTGGCGCTGGCTGCCGCGGGCATGGCGTCGGTGGCGGCACCGGCCCGTCCGGCGCCGCCGGCGTCGGCACCGTTGCAGAAGCCGGCCGCCGCGGCCGCGCAGACGGTGTCGCACGGCCTGTTCACCGGCGTGCAGGTCTTTCGGCCCGCGGGCGAGGTGAAGCAGTTCGTGCTGCTGCTGGCCGACGAGGCCGGGCCCGACGCGACCGAGCGGCAACTGGCGCAGTCCATGACGAAGGCCGGCGCCCTGGTGGCGGCCGTGCCGCTGGCGCCGTTCCATCGCCGGCTCGAGGCGCAGGGCGGCAGCTGCCTGTACGCGGCGGGCGCCTTCGAGAACCTGGCCCACCAGGTGCAGGCCATCGAGAAGCTGCCGACCTACCTGGAGCCGATGCTGGTCGGTGCCGGCGCATCTCGAGCCGCCTTCGCCTACGGGGTGATGGCGCAGGCGCCGGCCGGCAGCTTCGTGTCGGCGCTGTCGCTGGGCTTCTGCCCGCGCCTGGACGACAGGACCCCGCTGTGCGCCACCAACGCGCTGCGCTGGCAGGCGGCGACCGGTGGTCGCGGCGTGGAACTGCAACCGGCGACGCAGGCGGTCGCGCCCTGGGCGGCGGTGCAGAGCGGCAGCGAGACCGCCGCCTGCAGCGCGAGCACGGCCCAGGCCTTCGTCGCGCGCGTCCCGCAGGCCCGTTGGGTGCCGCTGCCGTCGGGCGCGCCGGCCGCCACGACAGGCAACGATGGCACCGCGGGCTTTGACGCGGCCTATGCGCGCCTGGCCACCCACCGCGTGTCGCTCGGCGCGCCACCGGCCCAGCTGGCCGACCTGCCGATCGTCGAGGTGCCGGCGACGGCGGCGGCCGGCAGCGACGCGGGCAACGCTCGGCGCTTCGCGGTGCTGTTGTCGGGGGACGGCGGCTGGGCCGGGATCGACAAGAGCATTGCCGCCGCGCTGGCGAAGCAGGGCGTTCCGGTGGCCGGTTTCGATTCGCTGCGCTACTTCTGGAGCGCGCGCACGCCCGAGGGCCTGGCCGCCGACCTCGACCGTCTGATCCGCTACTACGCCGCACGCTGGCAGCGCAGCGAGGTGCTGCTGATCGGCTACTCGCAGGGCGCCGACGTGCTGCCCTTCGCGATCAACCGACTGCCGGCCCGCACGCGCGCCAGCGTGCAACTGACGGCGCTGCTCGGCCTGGGCCAGAAGGCAGCGTTCGAGTTCCACGTGACCCACTGGATCGGCGCCAGCGGCGACCGCCCGATCGCCCCCGAGGCCCAGAAGCTGTCGGCCGCGGGCACGCTGTGCATCCACGGCAGCGACGAGCGCGATTCGCTGTGCCCCCAGCTCGCACCGAAGCACGTGCGCGCGCTCGTGCTGCCGGGCGGGCACCACTTCGGCGGCGACTATGACGCGCTGGCCGGCCGGATCCTGGAGGCGGTGCCGCGCTGAACGAGTGCCGGTGCGGGATGGTGAGTCGGTGCCGGACGACGGGCCTTTCACGCCCGCCCGGCCAGCTCCCGCAATACCTGCTCGAACACCTCGACCGGCTGGCCGCCTTGAACCAGGTGCCGGCCGTCGATGACGATCGAGGGCACCGAATGGATGCCACGGTCGAGCCAGAGCTGCTCCTGTTCGCGCACTTCGGCGGCAAACTCGTCCGACGCCAGCAGAGCCTGCGCGCGCTGCGGGTCGAGCCCCGCCTCGCCCGCCACGCTCACCAGCAGGCCGGGGTCGGCGACGTTCTCGCCGTCGGTGAAGTAGGCGCGCAGCAGTGCGTGCTTCAGTTCGCGCTGGCGGCCTTCGAGGCCGGCCCAGTGCAGCAGCCGGTGGGCGTCGAAGGTGTTGTAGGTGCGGCTTCGGCGGCCGAAGCGGAAGCCCACGGTCTCACCACGCAGGCGGATCATCTCGGAGTTACGCGCGCAGTCCTCCGGTGTGATGCCGTACTTGCGCGTGAGGTGGGCCACGATCTCCTCGCCTTCGGGCGGCATCTGCGGGTTCAGCTCGAAGGGCTGGACATGCAGCTCGACGGACAGCTCGCCGTCCAGGCGCTGGATGGCCTGCTCCAGCGCGTTCAGGCCGATGGCGCACCAGGGGCAGACCACATCGGACACGAAATCGATCTTCATCCTCTTCATGGAGGATCAGTCTAGCGGCGAAGCCCGGGCTGCGGCGCCGCAGGCCCGGAACGGGCCGTCACTGGCTCACGTGGATCAGCTCGCGCACCCGTGGGTAGATCTGCTGCTGCCAGCGCCGGCCGCTGAACACGCCGTAGTGGCCCACGCCGAGCTGCACGTGGTGGGTCTTGCGGAAGGGGGCGAGGCCACCGCACAGGTCGTGCGCGGCGACGGTCTGGCCGATCGAGCAGATGTCGTCGCGCTCGCCCTCGACGGTGAAGAGCGCGGTGCGGCGGATCGCTCGGGTGTCGACGGTGCGGCCGCGGTAGTTCAGGTCGCCCTGCGCCAGCGCGTAGTCCTGGAACACCAGTTTCACGGTCTCCAGATAGAACTCGGCGGCCAGGTCGTTGACGGCGAAGTACTCCTCGTAGAACTGCCGCGTGGCCTCGGCCTTCTCGATGTCGCCGGTGGCGATGTGGTGGTACAGGTCGGCGAAGGCCTTGCGGTGCCGGTCCGGGTTCATGCTCATGAAGGCGGTGAGCTGCAGGAAGCCGGGGTACACGCGCCGCATCGCGCCGGCATAGCGCAGCGGCACGTCGTGTACCAGGTTCTTCTCGAACCACTCGATCGGCTTGCTGGTCGCGAGCTTGTTCACCTCGGTCGGGTTGATGCGGCAGTCGATCGGGCCGGCCATCAGCGACATGCTGCGCGGCTGCGCCGGGTTGTCGTCCTCGCTCATCAGCGCCACCGCGGCCAGCGCCGGCACGCAGGGCTGGCAGATCGCCATCAGGTGCGAGCCGGGGCCTATGGTCTCCAGGAACAGGATCAGGTGGTCGATGTACTCGTCCAGGCCGAACGGCCCCTCGGCCAGCGGCACATGGCGGGCGTTGTGCCAGTCGGTGATGTAGACGTCGTGGTCGGCCATCATCGTGCGCACCGTGTCGCGCAGCAGCGTGGCGAAGTGGCCCGACAGCGGCGCGGCGATCAGCACGCGCGGCTGGTCGGCCGGAGCGTCCTCGCGCACGAAGCGCAGCAGGGTGGCGAAGGGCGTGCTGGTCACCACCTCCTCGCGCACCTTCAGCTCGCGCTCGCCGACCCGCACGGAGCTGATGCGGAACTCGGGCCGCTGGTGCGTCAGCCTGGCGAGCGAGAACACCTCGCAGGCGGCAGCCAGCTTGCGCACCGCCGGCAGCTGCTTCAGGACGAACCACTCGTGGCTGAGGTAGCTCGCTGCGGTACTGGCCGCCGTCTGGAGCGGCGCCAGCAGATCGGTGTGGTTCTGGTAGGCCTGGTACATCATGGGCTGCCTCATCCCCCGTCGACAGGCGGGGTCATGCAAGGCACCGCAGGCAAGTTGCAGGCCATGCGGAGTCGCCGCCCCAGGCTGGCACAGCGATTGCGGGAGGGAGTGCACCTGGAGGACGGATGCACCATGGCCAAGGCCACGCTCACGATCAGCAGCAAGAACTATTCGTCGTGGTCCCTGCGCGGCTGGCTGCTCGCGCGCTTCGCGGGGCTGGACTTCAGCGAGCACGTCCTGCCGCCCGACGATCCGGGCGTGAAGGCCGAGATCCTGCTGCTGGCGCCTTCGATCCTGGTGCCGCGGCTGCGCCACGACAAGGTCGACGTGTGGGACACGCTGGCGATCGCCGAGTACCTGCACGAGATCAAGCCCAAGGCCGGGCTGCTGCCGGCCGATCGTGCGGCGCGCGCGCACTGCCGGGCCGTCTGCGGCGAGATGCACTCGGGCTTCAGCTCGCTGCGCTCGGCGCTGCCGATGAACCTGAAGGGCAGCTTCCCGGGCTACAAGGTGTGGAGCCGGGCGCAGTCGGACATCGAGCGCGTGGTCGAGATCTGGTCGGACTGCCTGAAGCGCTACGGCGGTCCATGGCTGTTCGGTGAGCACCGCACGATGGCCGATGCGATGTACGCGCCGGTGGTCACGCGGCTCAAGACCTACGACGTGCGCATCAGCGACCGCGCCTGCATCGAGTACTGCCTGCGGGTGATGTCGATGCCCGAGATGCAGGAATGGATCGCGGCCGCGAAGACCGAGCCGGAGTCGATGGAGGAACTCGAAGTCGAGTTCTGACCGCCCGCCGTCACCGACGGCCCGCTCCCGCCCTGGTGGGGGACGGAAACGGGCCCGGCGTTCTCAGAACCAGGCCTTGGGCGCCGGGATATCGCAGACCGGATCGACGTCGATGGTCTTGAAGTCGGCCGGGCCGACCACTTCCAGGTACTCCATGTCGGGCGAGTAGTCGAACAGGAAGTGGCGGACGCCCGGGCGCTGGTGCACGCAGTCGCCGGCAGAGACCAGCGTCTCCTGGTCCTCGTACATGAACTTCGCCCAGCCCCTGAGCATGATCACGATGTGGAACTCCGCCTCATGGCGGTGCCACCCCGTGCCTTTCTCCGGTGCATTGTTCGCGATCACCAGCTGCGCGATCACCTTGCCGTTGGTGGCCTCGGCGATGCCCAGATCGCGGTAGAGGAAGAAATCGCGCAAGCCGTCGCTGCGGAAGTGGGTGTCGGTCGGCTTGACGTGGGAGAACTTCGTGGCGGTGCGATCGAGCATGGCGGGGCCCTCCGGGGTTGGTAATGGATTGCTGCTATGCACAAACCATTCCTGCCGGAGCGATCCGGCCTGCCCCGGGACAGGGCAGCGCTCAGTGCGGCGACATCACCTCGAGCAGACGGTCCAGCCCGCCCTGCTCGATCGATACCATCGCCTGCGCCCGCACCGCGGGCTTCGCGTGGTAGGCCACCGACAGGCCGGCAGCGCCCATCATCGGCAGGTCGTTGGCGCCGTCGCCCATGGCGATCGCGCGCGAGGGCGCGATGCCCAGCTGCGCACAGGTGGCGAGCAGCATCTTCCGCTTCTCCTCGCCATCGCAGATGTCGCCCCAGTCCTGGTCGACCATCCGGCCAGTGAGGGCGCCGTCGGCCACCTCGAGCACGTTGCTGCGGGTGAAGTCGAGGCCCAGCCGGTCGCGCACGTGGTCGCTGAAGAAGGTGAAGCCGCCCGAGACCAGCAGCGTCCTCAGGCCCGCGGCCCGGCAGGCGCGCACCAGCGTCTCGGCGCCGGGGTTGAGCTGCAGGCGCTGGGAGAGCACCTGCTGCATCGCCGTCACCGGCACGCCCTTCAGCAGTGCCACGCGCCGTCGCAGGCTGTCCTTGTAGTCGGCGATCTCGCCGCGCATCGCGGCCTCGGTGATGGCCGCGACCTCGGCCTTGCGACCGGCCGCGTCGGCGATCTCGTCGACGCACTCGATGTTGATCAGCGTCGAGTCCATGTCGAAGGCGATCAGGCCGAAGTCCGGCAGCTTCAGGGGTGGCGCGATGCCCCGCACGGTCAATCCCGGGGCGAACTCGGTCGGTGGCGTCATGCTCATGCGGAAAGGGCGGGGGTGGGCGTGCCGAGCGAGCGCAGCACGTCGCGGATGAACTGGGCGCGGGCCATCGGATCAGGCAGGGCCTTCTCGATGCGCAGCTTGTCGTTGCCGGCCAGCTTGATGTGGCGGTTCTTCTGCACCAGCTCGATGATGCGCAGCGCGTCGACCGGCGCGTCGGGCCGGAAGCCGATGCTCATGGCCTGCGGGCCGGCGTCGATCTTGAGCACACCGTAGGCGCGCGCCTGCACGCGCAGGCGGTGCACGTCGAACAGCGTCTGCGCCTGCGGCGGCAGCTTGCCGAAGCGGTCGACGATCTCCTCGAGCATGGTGTCGATCTTGTCCAGCCGGTCGGCGCTGGCCAGCCGCTTGTAGAGCGACAGGCGCACATGCACGTCGCCGCAATAGGCGTCGGGCAGCAGCGCCGGCGCGTGCAGGTTGACGTCGGTGGCCACGTTCACCGGGTTCAGCAGATCAGGCTCGCGGCCGGCCTTCATCTCGCGCACTGCGGTGGCCAGCATCTCGTTGTAGAGCTGGAAGCCGACCTCCATCATGTTGCCGCTCTGGTTCTCGCCCAGCACCTCGCCAGCGCCGCGGATCTCCAGGTCGTGCATCGCGAGGTAGAAGCCCGAGCCGAGCTCCTCCATGTCCTGGATCGCCTGCAGGCGCTGCGCGGCCTGCTTGGTGAGGCCTTCCACATCGGGCACCAGCAGGTAGGCATAGGCCTGGTGGTGCGAGCGGCCGACGCGCCCGCGCAGCTGGTGCAGCTGTGCCAGGCCGAACTTGTCGGCGCGGCTCATCACGATGGTGTTGGCGGTGGGCACGTCAATGCCCGTCTCGATGATGGTCGAGCACAGCAGCAGGTTGTGCTTCTGCGCGACGAACTCGCGCATCACCCGCTCCAGCTCGCGCTCGGGCATCTGGCCATGGGCGACCGCGATGCGCGCTTCCGGAAGCAGTTCCTCCAGCGTGCGGCGGCGGTTCTCGATGGTCTCCACCTCGTTGTGCAGGAAGTAGACCTGACCGCCGCGCTTCAGCTCGCGCATCACCGCCTCGCGGATGGTGCCGTTGGACTCGCCGCGCACGAAGGTCTTGATGGCGAGCCGGCGCTGTGGCGCGGTGGCGATCACGCTCAGGTCGCGCAGGCCCTCGAGCGCCATGCCCAGGGTGCGCGGGATGGGCGTGGCGGTGAGGGTCAGCACGTCGACCTCGGCGCGCAGCGCCTTCATGGCTTCCTTGTGGCGCACGCCGAAGCGGTGCTCCTCGTCGATGATCAGCAGCCCGAGGTTGGCGAACTTGGTGTCCTGGCTCAGCAGCTTGTGTGTGCCGACCACGATGTCGATCGTGCCCTCGGCCAGTCCGGCCATCGCCGCCTTGATCTCCTTGGCCGAGCGGAAGCGCGACATCTCGGCCACCTTGACCGGCCACTTGGCGAAGCGGTCGGCGATGTTCTGGTAGTGCTGCTCGGCCAGCAGCGTGGTCGGCGCCAGCAGCGCCACCTGCTTGCCGCCGGTGACCGCGACGAAGGCAGCACGCAGCGCCACCTCGGTCTTGCCGAAGCCGACGTCGCCGCACACCAGACGGTCCATCGGCTTGGGGCTGACCAGGTCCTGGATCACCGCGTGGATCGCGGCGCGCTGGTCGGCCGTTTCCTCGAAGCCGAAGCTGGCGGCGAAGGCCTCGTAGTCCTGCGGCGAGAAGCGGAAGGCATGGCCTTCACGGGCGGCGCGGCGCGCGTACAGGTTCAGCAGCTCGGCGGCGGTATCGCGCACCTGCTCGGCCGCCTTGCGCTTGGCCTTCTCCCACTGGCCGGAACCCAGCCGGTGCAGCGGCGCCTCCTCGGCGCTGACGCCGGTGTAGCGGCTGATGAGCTGCAACTGCGCGACCGGCACGTAGAGCGTCGCCTTGTCGGCGTACTCGAGGTGCAGGAACTCGCTCGGCCCGTCGCCCAGGTCGATGTTGACCAGCCCCACGTAGCGGCCAATGCCGTGGTTGGCATGCACCACCGGGTCGCCGACCTTGAGCTCCGACAGGTCCTTAATCAGCGCGTCGACATCGCTGGTCTGCTCCTGCTTGCGGCGGCGCCGTACCGTGGGTGCGGCGTCGAACAGCTCGGTCTCGGTGACGAACTGGATGCCGGGCGTGCCCGACCCACGGACCCAGAAGAAGCCGCTCGCCAGCGGCGCGACGGTGATCGCGTAGCGGTGATCGCCGGCCTCGAAGTCCGCGAGCGAAGCGACCGTCGGCGGCTCCAGCTGGTGGTCGCGCAGCAGCTCCAGCAGGCTCTCGCGTCGGCCCTCGCTCTCGGCGACGAGCAGCACGCGCGGGCCGGTGCTGTCGGTGCCCTGCTTCGCGAGGTGCTGCTCCAGCTTGCGCAGCGGGTCGGGCGTGCCGCGCTCGACGGCCAGATCGGGCAGCGGGCGCACCCATTCGAGCGGGTCGCTGCCGCGCAGCGACAGCTGCGCATGGTCGTTGCAGCGCGCGAAGAAGGCGTCGGGCGGCAGGTAGATCTCCTGCGGCGGCAGGATCGGCCGCTCGGGGTCGTGCTGCAGGAAGCGGTGGCGCTCGCGCGTCTCGCCCCAGAACTTGTTCAGCGCTGCATCGACCTCGCCGTGCAGCACCAGTTCGGCCGCGGCGCCGAGGTAGTCGAACACCGTCGCCGTCTCGTCGAAGAACAGCGGCAGGTAGAACTCGATGCCGGGACCGGCCAGGCCGGTGCCCATGTCCTTGTAGAGGCGCGAGCGGCTCGGGTCGCCTTCCATCTTCTCGCGCCAGCGGGCGCGGAAACCGGTGCGGGCCGCCTCGTCCATCGGGAACTCGCGGCCCGGCAGCAGCCGCACCTCGGGCACCGGGTAGAGGCTGCGCTGGCTGTCGGGGTCGAAGGTGCGGATCGAGTCGACCTCGTTGTCGAACAGGTCCACGCGATAGGGCACCGGGGAGCCCATCGGGAACAGGTCAATCAGCCCGCCGCGCACCGCGTACTCGCCGGGCGACACCACCTGGCTCACGTGCTGGTAGCCGGCCAGCGTGAGCTGGGCCTTCAGCGCCGCCTCGTCGAGCTTCTGCTTCTGAACGAAGTGGAAGGTGTAGGCCGCCAGGAAGGACGGCGGCGCGAGCCGCAGCAATGCCGTGGTCGCCGGCATCAGCACCACGTCGATCGCGCCCTCGCTCCGCGCATGCAGGATGCGCCACAGCGTGGCCAGCCGCTCGGAGATCAGGTCCTGGTGCGGCGAGAAGCTGTCGTAGGGCAGCGTCTCCCAGTCGGGGAACACGGCGACGCGCAAGCCTGGCGCGAAGAAGGCCAGTTCGTCCTGCAGCCGCTGCGTGTCGGCCGGTTCGGCACTGATGACGGCGGTGATCTGCCCCTGCGCGGCGCGCTGCTCGGCGAAGCGCGCGAGCAGCAGTGCATCGGCCGAGCCGAACGGGCGGGGCAGGGTGTAGCGCTTGCCGGGGGCGAGGGCGGGGAGGTCCATGCGGTGAAGAAAGTCGAAAGCAGATCGCCCCGCCGCGGGAGCAGGCGGGGCGATCCACGGGGTGAATTCTAGAATCGGCATCCGATGACCCCGAATCCCGCTCTCGAGCCACCCCGGTGCTATGCGCTCGTGCCCTGTGCGGGCGTCGGTGAGCGGGCCGGCGTGGGCGGGCCCAAGCAGTACCGCGAGATCGCCGGCCGCAGCGTCGTCGCGCACACGCTGGCGGCGCTGGCGCGCGTGCCGCGCCTCGCCGGCACGCTGGTCGTCGTGGCGCCGGAGGATCGCGTGTTCGAGGCGCATGCGCCGGCGGTGCAGACCTGGGTGGCGCGCGTCGGCGGCGCCACGCGGGCGGCCAGCGTGCTCAACGGGCTGCAGGCGCTGGCCGGGCGCGGCGCACGCGACGACGACTGGGTGCTGGTGCACGACGCGGCGCGCTGCCTGCTGCAGCCCGCGGACGTGGAGCGCCTGATCGCCGCCTGCGAGGGCGACGCCGTCGGCGGCCTGCTCGCGCTGCCGGTCGCCGACACGCTCAAGCGCGAAGGCGCCGGCCCCGGCGAGGGCCGCGTCTCGGCCACCGTCGAGCGGCGCGCGATGTGGCAGGCGCAGACGCCGCAGATGTTCCGTCTGGGCCTGCTGCGCGAGGCGCTGCGCGCCGCCGGCGACACCGTCACCGACGAAGCGAGCGCGATCGAGGCGCTGGGCCACGCGCCGCGGCTGGTGCCGGGATCGCTGGAGAATTTCAAGCTCACCTGGCCGGCTGATTTTTCGCTGGCCGAACGACTGCTGAGGACACGCTGATGAACCCCGTTCCGTTCCGCATCGGCGAGGGCTGGGACACGCATGCGCTGGTCACCGGCCGCAAGCTCGTCCTCGGTGGCGTCGACATTCCGCACAGCCACGGTCTGCTCGGTCACTCCGATGCCGACGCGCTGCTGCACGCGATCACCGACGCGCTGCTCGGGGCCGCGGCGCTGGGCGACATCGGCCGCCACTTCCCCGACACCGACGCGCGCTTCGCCGGCGCCGACTCGGGCGTGCTGCTGGCCGAAGCGGCGAAGCGGGTGCGCGAGGCGGGCTGGGTAGTGGGCAACGTCGACGCCACCATCGTCGCGCAGGCGCCGAAGATGGCGCCGCACATCCCGGCGATGGTCGAGCGCATCGCCGCCTGCCTGGGCGTGGCGGCGTCGCAGGTCAACGTGAAGGCGAAGACGGCCGAGAAGATGGGACCGGTGGGCCGCGGCGAGGCCATCGAGGCGCGCGCCGTGTGCCTGCTGCTGCCGGCCTGAACGGCCGGGGGTTCAGTAGATCTCGGGCACGATCATGTGCTCGGGCACCGGGTGGCGCAGGTAGTCCGCGTGCCGCACGCGCTCGGGCAGCGTGACCGTGGGACGTTCTACCTCGTGGTAGGGCATCTGGCCCAGCAGGTGGGCGATGCAGTTGAGCCGCGCGCGCTTCTTGTCCACCGCCTGCACCACCCACCAGGGCGCCTCGGGGATGTGGGTGCGTTCCAGCATCGTTTCCTTGGCCTTGGTGTACTCCTCCCAGCGGCGGCGCGATTCCAGGTCCATCGGGCTGAGCTTCCACTGCTTCAGCGGGTCGTGGATGCGGCCGAGGAAGCGCAGGTGCTGCTCCTCGTCGGTGATCGAGAACCAGTACTTGATCAGCTGGATGCCCGAGCGCACCAGCATCTTCTCGAACTCCGGCACCGAGCGGAAGAACTCTTCGACGTCGGCCTCGCTGCAGAAGCCCATGACCTTCTCGACGCCGGCGCGGTTGTACCAGCTGCGGTCGAACAGGACGATCTCGCCGCCGGCCGGCAGGTGCGACACATAGCGCTGGAAGTACCACTGCGTGCGCTCGCGGTCGTTGGGTGCCGGCAGCGCGACCACACGGCATACCCGCGGGTTGAGCCGCTGCGTGATGCGCTTGATGGCGCCGCCCTTGCCGGCCGAGTCGCGCCCTTCGAACAGGATGACGACGCGGTGCCTGGTGGCAGCCACCCAGTCCTGCAGCTTCACCAGCTCGCTCTGCAGGCGCAGCAGCTCGCGGAAGTAGCGGCTGCGCTCCAGGCGCTGGGCCTCGCGCTCGGCATCGCTCGGCGCGCCGGACGGCGACACGAGGTCGCGGTCGTCGATCTCCATCTCGAGCTCTTCGTCGTAGCTGTCGACGAGATCGCGGTGGAGGCGCTGCAGCAGGTCGTCGTCGTCGTGGTCGATCCGGTCGTTCAGGCTCATGGGCGGGGCAGGCGAGGGGTTGCGGGAGGACACAGGCGTCCCGTTCGAGCGTGCCCGGTTCGCGTGACCGTTTCGTGACGGCCCGAGGCCCCTGTCTACGGCGCCCGCTTCAGCCGGATGTGCGCCACGAAGCCGCCGTCGGCCGCATTGGCGATCTCGAAGCTGCCGCCCATGCGCTGCACCGCCTTCTCGACGATGGCCAGCCCGAGCCCGGCACCGGTGGCGGCGGTGCGGGCCGCGTCGCCGCGGTAGAACGGCGTGGTCAACTGCGTGAGCTTCTGCGGCGGCACGCCCGGCCCGTGGTCGCGCACACTGACGATCACCCACGGCCCGGTGCGGGCGTAGCTGACCACCACGTAGGCGATGCCGTCGGTGGAGCGGCCGTAGCGTCGGGCGTTCTCGAACAGGTTGCCGAGCACGCGGCCGAGTTCGGTGTCGTCGGCCATCACGCGGGTGTCGATCGCCACGCGCGACTCGATGCGGATCTGCGTCGGGTCGCGGAAGGCCGAGATCTCGCGGTCGACCACGCTGCTCAGGTGCACCGGCACCAGCTTCACCTCGCCGGGTCGCGCGTAATCCATGAACTTGTCGATGATGGCGTCGAGCTGGTCGATGTCGGCCGCCATGTTGCGCTTGGCCTCTTCGTCGACGACGCTCATCTCGGCTTCCAGCCGCATGCGAGCCAGCGGCGTGCGCAGGTCGTGGCTGATGCCGGCCAGCATGACCGCGCGGTCTTCCTCCACCTTGGCCAGCTCGCGTGCCATGCGGTTGAAGCCCATGTTGACCTCGCGGATCTCGCTGGTCATGGTCTGTTCGTCGAGGCGCGATTCGAACTCGCCGTCGCGGATGCGGCTGGCCGCGAACGACAGTTCCTTCAGCGGCCGGTTGATCAGCCCGGCGATCACCGCAGAGGCCAGCAACGTGGCGATCAGCGCGATGCTGGTCCAGACGAAGTAGGTGCTGCCGGCCACGGCCTCCACGCGCTTCGGGTCGGCCTGCAGCCAGTACGGATCGTGCTCGATGTTGAAACCGACCCACAGGCCCGAGACGCCGTTGACGCTGTTGGCGACCAGCGTGTCGGGCCCGAGCCGGGAGCGCAGCTCCTGCCCCACGGCACGGCTGAAGCGGTCGACCTCGAAGGGCTCGTACTTGTCCTTGGGCTCGCGCGGCACGATCTTGACCGACTCCTGGTCGCTCATCGTCTTGACCAGCGTCACGCGGTTGATCGCGTCGGCGTAGCGCATCGCGGCGCGCGACAGGTTCACCAGGCTGGCGATCTGGCGCGCCGCCTGCACCGCGCGCGGCTCGAACTCCAGCGCGCGGAAGGTCTGCATCCACGCGAAGATGCCGCCGCACAGCAGCAGTGCCAGCAGGATGAAGGTGCGCCAGAACAGCGTCATCGCGAAACGCGGCAGCAGGTGCCATTCGTCCGCCGACGCTTCCGCTGCTGCGCGCTCCGCCGACGGCCGCGCGCGGTGTGGCTGGGGTGCCCGCGCGGTGCCGCGCGAGGCCCGCCTCACCCGTTCATTCGAGATGAGCGGGTCAACCATGGCCAGCGCTCACCAGGGGCCGGGAGACGGCGTGTGTTCGGTGCTTCAAGCTGCGCCGTCCGGCACGAACACGTAGCCCACGCCCCACACGGTCTGGATGTAGCGGGGCTGGGCCGGGTCGGGCTCGATCATCTTGCGCAGGCGGGAGATCTGGACGTCGAGACTGCGGTCGAAGGGCTCGAACTCGCGGCCACGGGCCAGTTGCGCCAGCTTGTCGCGCGACAGCGGCTGGCGCGGGTGGCGCACCAGCGCCTTCAACATGGAGAACTCGCCGGTGGTCAGCGCGATCTGCTCGCCGTCCTTGGTCAGGCGGCGCAGCGCCAGGTCGAATTCGAACGGGCCGAAGCTGACGGTCTGTGCCTCCTTGGCCGGCGCGCCGGGGGCTTCCAGCGTGGGGCGGCGGCGCAGCACGGCGTTGATGCGCGCCAGCAGCTCCCGCGGGTTGAAGGGCTTGGGCAGGTAGTCGTCGGCGCCCACCTCGAGACCGACGATGCGGTCCACGTCCTCCACCTTGGCCGTCAGCATGATGATCGGCGTGGTGTCGTTGTTGGCGCGCAGCCGACGGCAGATGGACAGGCCGTCCTCGCCGGGCAGCATGAGGTCGAGCACGATCAGGTCGATGGTGTCGCGCGTCATCACGCGGTTGAGCGCCTTGGCATCCTCGGCCAGCAGCACCTCGAAGCCTTCCTGCGTCAGGTAGCGGCGCAGCAGGTCGCGGATGCGGTCCGGACGTTGGCTGTTGGCGGTTGCATTCATACGCTCTCCTGCATTTGTAACAGCGGCATTGTGCGCAACGAAACCGAGTGAAACGGGCCGGTTTTCCCGCTGTTACATATCTTGCGCCTTGCCGAATCGAGGGCGCAAGCGGGGTTGCGAGCAAGCCGTCGATGCTGTGCCACAGTGGCGTCGATGCGCCCGTGCATCCGCCGGGCCGCGCCCACTCTTCGCCCTGAAAGGACTCTCCGTGATCGATCGATTGATGCGCCGGCGCCCGAGCCCGAGCGCCGCCCTGGCCGTCGCCGCGCTGGCGCTTGCGTTACCGGCCGCGCATGCGGCCGACGCGCCGCCGCGCGAGAACCTCGTCAGCTTCACCACCACCGCGAGCATCGAGGTCACCAAGGACCTGCTCGGCATCACGCTGCAGGCGGTGCGCGACGGCAACGACGCCGCGGCCGTGCAGGCGCAGCTGAAGAAGCTGCTTGACGCGGCGCTGACGGAAGCGAAGAAGGCTGCCCAGCCCGGCGCGCTGGACGTGCGCACCGGCAACTTCTCGCTCTACCCGCGCTACGGCAAGGACGGCCGCATCAGCGGCTGGCAGGGCCAGGCCGAGCTGATGCTGGAAGGCAAGGACAGCGAGCGCGTGGCGCAGACCGCCGGTCGCCTGACCGGCATGAACATCAGCAGCGTCGGCTACAGCATCTCGCGCGAGCTGGCCGAGAAGCACGAGAGCGAGGTCACCGGCCAGGCGATCCAGAAGTACCGTGCCAAGGCCACCGAGCTGGCCCGGCAGTTCGGCTACGCCGGCTATGCGCTGCGCGAGGTGAACGTGCAGACGGCCGACAGCGGCGGCGGGCCGCGCCCGGTGCTCTACCGCGCCAAGAACGAGATGTCGATGGCCTCGGACGCGCCGGTGCCGGTGGAGCCGGGCAAGGGCACGATCAGCGCGACGGTGAGCGGGAGCGTGCAGCTGACGCGGTAGCTCGCTGACAGGCGGTCACTCGGTTGCGGGCGTCGAGCCCGCGCCCTCGCCGATCGCTGCGCTGGCCGATCCCCTTGAAGGGGCCCCTCGGCCTTCGCTCCGCGCTCTACTGCGCCGTCCACCCACCGTCCATCGCCCACGCCTGGCCCTTCACGTTGGACGCGGCGTCCGAACACAGGAAGACGGCCAGCTCGCCCAACTGCTCGGGCGTGGTGAACTGCAGCGAAGGCTGCTTCTCGCCCAGCAGCTCCTTCTCGGCCTGCAAGACCGGGATGCCCTCGCGGGCCGAGCGGTCGTCGATCTGCTTCTGCACCAGCGGCGTCAACACCCAGCCCGGGCAGATCGCGTTGACGGTGATGCCGGTGGTCGCGGTCTCGAGCGCGATCGACTTGGTGAAGCCCACCAGCCCGTGCTTGGCGGCCACGTAGGCGCTCTTGCCGGCCGAGGCCACCAGGCCGTGGGCTGAGGCGATGTTGAGCACGCGGCCCCAGTTCTTCCTGCGCATCTGCGGGATCGCCAGGCGCGTGGTGTGGAAGGCCGAGCTCAGGTTGATCGCGATGATCGCGTCCCACTTGGCGACGGGGAAGTCCTCGACGTTGGCCACGTGCTGGATGCCGGCGTTGTTGACCAGGATGTCGACGCCGCCGAAATCGGCCGCCGCGTAGGCCATCAGGGCCTCGATCTCGGCTGCCTTGCTCATGTCGGCGCCGTGGTAGCCCACCTTGATGCCGTGGGCCTTGCCGGCCGCCAGCACCTCCGCCTTCGGTGCCTCGCTGTCGCCAAAGCCGTTGAGGATGATGTTCGCGCCCTGGCGCGCCAGGACGATCGCGATGCCGAGGCCGATACCGCTGGTCGAGCCGGTGACGAGTGCGGTCTTGCTGTTCAACATGATCCGGGTGCTCCTTGCGTTGGGTAGGATCATTATCGAGAGGAAACCCTATGACCGAACCGCGACTCGACTTTGTTCCGTGCCTGGACACCCAGGGCCTGCACCGCATGGCCTATTGGGAGTGGGGCGAACGCGACAATCCGCGGGTCGTCGTCTGCGTGCACGGCCTCACGCGCCAGGGGCGCGACTTCGACACCCTGGCCCGGGCGCTGGCGGCCGATTACCGCGTTGTCTGCCCCGACGTGGCGGGCCGCGGCCGTTCCGACTGGCTGGCCGATCCGGCGGGCTACCAGGTGCCCGCCTACGTGGCCGACATGGTGGCGCTGCTGGCGCGCATCGGCGCGCCGCAGGTCGACTGGGTCGGCACCTCGATGGGCGGCCTGATCGGCCTGGGCGTGGCCTCGCTGCGCGACGGCGCCGGCGGCACGCTGGTGCGCCGCCTGCTGCTCAACGACGTGGGGCCGGCGCTGGGCGCCGACGCGATCCAGCGCATCGGCACCTATGTCGGGCTGCCCAAGCGCTATGCCAGCCTCGATGAGGCCGCCGACTACCTGTGGAGCATCTCCAAGGGCTTCGGGCCGCACAGCCGCGAGCAGTGGCTGGCACTGACGAAGCCACAGCTCAAGCCGGTGCAGGACGCGCAGGGCGAGGGCTTCGTTTCGCATTACGACCCGCGCATCGGCCTGCCGTTCAAGGCCGTCACGCCGGCGCTGGCGGCGGCCGGCGAAGCGATGCTGTGGCAGCGCTACGACAGCTTGCGCTGCCCGACGCTGGTGCTGCGTGGTGCCGAGTCCGACCTGCTCTCGCACGAGACCGCACTGGCGATGACGCAGCGGGGACCGAAGGCGCGCCTGGTGGAGCTGGCCGGCGTCGGGCACGCGCCCACGCTGGTGGCCGCCGACCAGGTGGCACTGGTGCAGGAGTTCCTCGCCTCGCCATGAAGACCGTGCCCGCGGACGCGGCCCTCGAGACCGCGCCCATCGTGCTGCTCGCTGGCGACGTGGCCGGCGAGGAGGCCCTGGCGCCCGGCCAGCCGGCCGGCGATGCCGCGTCGCAGGACGCGGTGCTGGCTCGCGCGCGTGCCTTCGCCGAGCCGCTGCTGGCCGGCGAGCGCTTCGACACCGGCGAGGACGCGCTGGCGCACGCCGACGGCGTGGCGGCCATCCTGCAGGCCATCGGCGCGGCGCCCACGATGCGGGCCGCGGCCTACCTGGTCTACGCTGGCGACTACCTCGCCAAGCCCGAGGAGGTGATCGCCAAGGCCTACGGCGACAGCTATGCGAGCCTGGTCGCGCACACCCGCAAGCTTGTGCAGGTGCAGCGCAGCGCGCGCGAGGCGCTCGGCGACGCGGCGCTCGACGCCGCGCAGCAGGCCGCGCAGGTGGAGCGCGTGCGCAAGATGCTGCTGGCGTTCTCGCGCGACCTGCGCGTGGTGCTGCTGCGCCTGGCCTCGCGGCTGCAGACGCTGCGCTACTACGCGGCCAGCAGGCAGGCGTGCCCGCAGGCACTGGCGCGCGAGTCGATGCAGGTGTTTGCGCCGCTGGCCAGCCGGCTCGGCATCTGGCAGATCAAGTGGGAGATCGAGGACTTGGCGTTCCGCTTCCAGCAGCCCGACGAGTACCGGCGCATCGCCAGGCTGCTCGACGAGAAGCGCGTCGAGCGTGAGCAGGTGGTGGAGGCCGCGCGTGCCCGTCTCGTGACGGTGCTGGCCGAGGTCGGCGTGCGCGCCGAGGTGCAGGGGCGGCCGAAGCACCTGTACAGCATCTGGAAGAAGATGCGCGGCAAGCACCTGGACTTCGAGCGCGTGCTCGACGTGCGGGCGCTGCGCGTGATCGTCGACGACGTACCGGCCTGCTACGCCACGCTCGGCCGGGTGCACGAACTCTGGCGCTCCCTGCCCGAGGAGTTCGACGACTACATCGCCCGCCCCAAGGCCAACGGCTACCAGTCGCTGCACACGGTGGTGCTGGACGAGCAGGACCGCCCGATCGAGATCCAGATCCGCACGACCGCGATGCACGAGCACGCCGAGAGCGGCATCGCCGCCCACTGGGCCTACAAGGAAGCGGGCGCCCGTGGCTATGCCGGCGTCAGCGCCGGAGGCGACTTCGAGGAGCAGGTGGCGCAGGCCCGCAAGGCCGTGCTGCGCCAGCTGCTGGCCTGGGAGCGCGAGCTGGTCGAGCCGGGTGGCGACGGTGCGGTCGGAGCCGGGCAGGGCTTGTTCGACGACCGCATCTACGTGTTCACGCCGCAGGCTGCCATCATCGAGCTGCCGGCCGGCGCGACGGCGATCGATTTCGCCTACACGCTGCACACCGACCTGGGCCACCGCTGTCGCGGCGCGCGTGTCGACGGCGCGATGGTCACGCTGAACACGCCGCTGCAGAGTGGCCAGACGGTGGAGATCGTGGCGGTGAAGGAGGGCGGGCCGTCGCTCGACTGGCTCAACGGCGAGCTCGGCTACCTGCGCAGCTCGCGCGCCAAGACCAAGGTGCGTGCCTGGTTCAACGCGCTGACCCAGCAGCACACCATCGCAAGGGGCCGCGAGGCGGTGGAGAAGCTGCTGCAGCGGGAGGGCCGCACGGCGATCAAGCTCGACGAGTTGGCCTCGCAGCTGGGCTTCCGCAACGCCGAGGCGCTGTTCGAGGTGGTGGGCAAGGACGAGTACTCGCTGCGCAACATCGAGACGCTGTTGCGCCCGCCAGAGCCGCTGCCCGACCCCGACGAGGCACTGGCTCAGCGCCTGCGCCGCGGGCCGAGCAGCGACGCCACGCCCAAGGGGGGCGTGCTGGTGGTCGGCGTGGAATCGCTGCTCACCACGCTGGCGCGCTGCTGCCGTCCGGCACCCCCCGACGCGATCGGCGGCTACGTGACGCGTGGCAAGGGTGTGGCGATCCACCGCACCGGCTGCTCCAATTTCCGGCAGATGGCCGGCCGCTCACCGGAGCGGGTGATCAGCGTGGCCTGGGGTCGGCCGCGCGGTGATGCCCCGTCCGTGTACCCGGTCGACGTGGCCGTGGAAGCAGCGGACCGGCAGGGCCTGCTGCGCGACATCTCCGAACTGTTCGCGAAGGAGAAGATGAACGTGGTGGGCGTGCACACGCAGTCGCTCAGGGGCACGGCGTGGATGACCTTCACGGTGGAGATCTCCGATTCCGCGCGGCTGCAGGCCGTGCTGGGCTCGGTGTGCCAGGTGAGCGGCGTGCGCAGCGCGCGCCGTCGCTAGCGTGCGGCCCGGTTGCCGGGCGTCAGCCCGTTCGGGCCATGCTAGACTCCCGGCTCCTCAGGCGCGTAGCTCAGCTGGTTAGAGCACCACCTTGACATGGTGGGGGTCGTTGGTTCGAGTCCAATCGCGCCTACCAAATTCGGTAGAGAGAAAAAGCACCTGGCGGAGACGCCAGGTGCTTTTCTTATGCCGGTACGGAAAAAGTACGGCGAATCAACTTGCCGGCGGACGCGCTCGAGACTTGAGCTTCAAGAAGCTTAGCTTCATGCCGCGTGCAGCCCGCCGGTCAACAGGATGTCGCCCTGGCCAGCGAGGGCGTGCAGCGATACCTGTGGCAAAGCGCCTTCGGCGTGATGCTGATCGAAGTGCGCGACGGTGTATTCGAGATCCTCAGGGCCGGCATGCGCGCTTCGGCGAATTCGGTACTCGGCGCTTGACGGCTCACGGCCGACGCCACTCCCGCTCGAGCACATTGGTCCACAGCCGCTGCAGGTTGTCGAGGCCGCCCGCGGTGGAACTCCACAGCGTGGCGTCACCGATCAACAAGGTACCGGCGAACACATCTCGGTGCGACTGAAGCAAAGCGTCGAAGAGGAGACCCCGCTCCTGGACGAACGGATGCGGCGGGGCCGCCGGATCGATGCGCTGGCGCGCGAGCACCTCGAGCTTGTGAACGGCGTCCGCGCGGCGCTCGAGGTGCGGGAGATGGGCATGCAGGTTGAGCGATCCGATGCCTTCGAGCAGGTGCAGGCGATCGAGCTCTCGCGCCGCTTCGATGGGCGCAGGCCGTCCGTCCGCTTCGACCGCAGGGCGCAGCCCGAACCGGTTCTCCACCGGAACCCCCAGTCCCGCCAGCAGAGAACGCGCAAAGCCTCCGAAGCGCTGCTGCGGTGGAATCGTCCTGTCGCCGTGGTGCGTGAATTCCGCCAGCTGCAGCGCCATGCGCTCGTCGTGCGGCAGATCGGGCACGACCCCGATGTCGTGGTGCGGGCAGACGAACAGCAGGTGGTCGGGGTCGGCCAGGAAGCGCTGCACGGCGGTGACCTCCTGCGCGCTGGCCGTCTGTGCGGTGCGCAAGGAGTCGAAGCTGATCACGATCACCGTGTCGGCTGAGCCGAGCAGATCGTCGTCGAGCGGCCGTTGCGCGCCGTCGTCCCCACCGCGCTCGGCCTCGGCCACCGTGCTGCCGCACCGCGCTCTCGCCAGCTCGACGAAGGCCACGAAGTTCTGCCGCTGGATGAAGTCGAGGAAGCCACCGATGCCCTGGTCGAAACGTTGCGGATCGGACAGCGCCTCGTACCTCGGATAGAGCATCCGGCGGCTCTCGAACAGGGCGGGGAAGCGGTTGTCGATGACCGCCAGCGGAGCGCCGGTTTCTTGTGGCCTGCTCCAGGCGAAGTACAGCAGGACCTTGCGTCCGACCGCGCTGCTGCCTGCCATTGCCGGCTCCTTCTCGTGGTGCGGCCGGGCCGGCCGCGCCACGGAACTTAGCTGCTCTTCTGCGTCTTGTCACGGCCTGGCGACCCCATCGCATCGCACGCCGATGCCAGGTACCTTCTTCTTGGCGGTGGGACCGGACATCCGTCCGCTATTGCTGCTTGGCACCCTCCGTCAGACGCCGACCCAGCCCGACGGCGTACGGGGCGGCACGGGCCGCGAGCATCGGGTCGCCGGACGGTTCCACGCCCTTCGGCAGCACCATCGGGTTGTAGGTGATCGTCAGGCACTCGCCACCGCTGTCTTCCGCCGCGGAGGTGATCTTCAGCAGGCCCAGATTCACCTTCTTGCGGCCTTCCGGCAGCGGCACGGTGGCGCTGTCGATCTTGTCGTCGGCCTGGGCCAGCTCCAGGTTGAAGTTGAACGCGACCTTGCCGTCCTTCACGCGTTGGCGCAGGTCGTCGAAGAGGAAGGCCGGCCCTTTGGCCTTGGCTTCCTCGTCCGTCAGGCCCTGGAGCCCGCCGACAGGTTCGAAGATCCATTTTCCGAACTGCCGGGTTCCGCTGGCATTGACGAAGCCGAAGGCGTGCACGCCCCAGTAGTTGACCGTGCCGAAACTGGCCGGCACCGGCTGAGACGCAAAGTACTTGCCCTGCAGCAGCACTTCGGGGTTGGCGTCGGCGAAGGCCTTGACCTTGGCAGCGTCCGGCGTCTTGGTGACCGGGTCGGGTTGCAGCGAAGCCAGGCGGCCGAAGAACTGCTGCGGCGACGACGCACCGAACACCGGTGCCGAGATGTTGCCCATCTGCCACTGCTCACCGTTGGGCAGGTTGAACTGCAGGGCCAGGTTGCGCTGGGACCTGGCATTGTCCGGCGCCTTCGGGTTGGCGCCGCCTACCGAGAAGCGCGCCACCACCGGCACCGGGTTGCCGCTGAAGGCCGAGGCCGTGGACAGCGCACGTGCATCCGCCGAACCGAGGAACTCGCCCGTCGCGCAGATGCCCTTCGCACCCGAACGGCGAAAGCCTTCGAACTTGCCGAAGGTGGACTCGAACTGGTTCAGGAAGGTGTTCGGGTCGACCGGCGCGGCCGAGGGCGATTGCGCGAAGGCGCTCGCGGTCAACAAGGCGCAGGCCGCGGCCACGGCGGTGGGAACCAGTTGGGTCATGGATTAGCTCCTGAGGCGAGAAGTAGGGCGGGGAAGCCGCGTGCCGGTGACCGCATCGGGCCTTCGGCAACGCTTGAATGCGTTGTCGCTTCCGGAGGACCAAACTTACAGTGCGACCCGCCAAATCGCGGATCGCGCCTCAGATCGCGCGCTGGCTGACGCGCAAGGACAACGCGTCCGCGCTCTCCTTGCGCTCGCTGTAGCGGTCCACAAGGTAGGGCGCCACGTCGCGCGTCAGCAGCGTGAACTTCATCAGCTCCTCCATCACGTCGACCACGCGCTCGTAGTAGGCCGACGGCCTCATCCGGCCCGCGTCGTCGAACTCGAGGTAGGCCTTCGCGACCGAAGACTGGTTCGGGATCGTGATCATGCGCATCCAGCGCCCGAGCACGCGCAACTGGTTCACCGCATTGAAGGACTGCGAGCCGCCCGACACCTGCATCACCGCGAGGGTCTTGCCCTGCGTGGGGCGCACCGCGCCCACGCTCAGCGGGATCCAGTCGATCTGCGCCTTCATGACCGCGGTCATGGCGCCATGGCGTTCGGGGGAGACCCACACCATGCCTTCGGCCCACGCGGCTGCCTCGCGCAGTTCCCGGACCTTGGGGTGGCCCTCCGGTGCGCCGTCGGGCAGCGGCAGGCCGGCGGGATCGAACACCCGCACGTCAGCGCCCATGGCGATCAGCAGGCGTGCGGCTTCCAGCGCGAGCAGCCTGCTGTACGAGCGCTCGCGCAGCGAGCCGTAGAGGAGCAGGAAACTCGGCGCGTGGCTCGACGTGCCGGCGCCGCTCAGGCGCGCGCCGGTCGGCGTGTCGAAGAGCGTTGCGTCGATGTTGGGCAGGCTCAGGTCGGGGAGTGAGGGGTTCGTCGTCATGGTTTCAGTCCTGCCTCGTACCAGCCCTTGCTGGCGTTCACCCAGCGCACCACCAGCAGCATCACCGGCACCTCGATCAGCACGCCCACCACGGTGGCCAGCGCCGCGCCCGATTCGAAACCGAACAGGCTGATCGCCGCCGCCACGGCGAGCTCGAAGAAGTTGCTGGCGCCGATCAGCGCCGATGGGCAGGCAACGGCGTGAGTTTCGCCGAGCCGCCGGTTCAGCCCATAGGCGAGGCCGGCGTTGAACAACACCTGCAGCAGGATCGGCACCGCCAGCATCCCGATCACCAGCGGCTGCTGGAGGATGGCCCGGCCCTGGAAGGCGAACAGCAGCACCAGGGTCGCGAGCAACGCGGTGATCGACCACGGGCCGATGCGGTTCAGCAGGCTCTCCAGCGCGCCCGCGCCGCGCCGCAGCAGCGAGCGGCGCCACAGCTGCGCCAGCACGACCGGGATCACGATGTAGAGCACGACCGACGTGACCAGCGTGTCCCACGGCACGCTGATGGCCGACAGGCCCAGCAGCAGCGCCACCAGCGGCGCGAAGGCGAACACCATGATGGCGTCGTTCAGTGCCACCTGCGACAGCGTGAAGAGCGCATGCCCGCCGGTCAGCCGGCTCCACACGAACACCATCGCCGTGCAAGGCGCGGCGGCCAGCAGGATCAGGCCTGCCACGTAGCTGTCCAGCTGATCGGCGGGCAGGTAGGGCGCGAACACATGGCGGATGAAGATCCACCCGAGCAACGCCATCGAGAACGGCTTGACCGCCCAGTTGACGAACAACGTGACGCCGATGCCGCGCCAATGCCGTCGAACCTCGGCCAGTGCGCCGAAGTCCACCTTCAGCAGCATCGGGATGATCATCACCCAGATCAGCAGGCCCACCGGCAGGTTGACCTGCGCGAACTCCATGCGCCCGATGGCCTGAAAGGGCCCTGGCAGCCATTGCCCGAGCGCGATGCCGACCACGATGCAGAGGAAGACCCAGACGCTGAGATAGCGCTCGAAGAGACTCATCGGCGCGGGCGCTGCTGTCGGCGCAGGCAGTGTGGCGGTGGACATGGATGAATCAACGCGTGCCGATGTCCTTGATCTCGCGCTGGATCGCCAACCGGTCCAGCGACGCCATCGGCAGGGCCAGCATCAGATCGATGCGCCGCTTGAGGATGACCGCGGTGTCCCAGAAGGCGCGCTCCTTCTCTTCATCGCTTCCCTGCACCACCGAAGGATCCGACACGCCCCAGTGGGCCGTCATCGGCTGGCCTGGCCATACCGGGCACACCTCGCCCGCGGCGTTGTCGCAGACGGTGAACACGAAGTCCATCTCCGGCGCACCGGGTCGGCCGTACTCCGACCAGTCCTTGCTCCGGTAGCCTTCCGCGGGGATGCGCATCTTGCTCAGCGTGTGCAGTGCGAGCGGGTTCACCGTGCCCGCCGGGTGGCTGCCGGCGGAGTAGGCCTTGAAACGTCGGCCTCCGGCGTTGTTGAGCAGGCCCTCGGCCATGATCGAGCGGGCGGAGTTGTGCGTGCACACGAAGAGCACGTTGTAGATCTTGTCGGTCATGTTCGCGTCCTGGTCGAGGGGTGGGGAGTTCAGGCAAGTCTCAGCAGGTCGTGCATTCGGTAGCCGGCACGAGCTCGCAGGCTTGGCCCTGGCAGCAGTGAGCGGTCAGGTAGGAGAGCAGCGCGTTCATGTGGGCCAGTTCCGGCCGGTAGATCAGATGGCGGCCGTCCCGCTCCTGCGAGACCAGACCCGACACCAGCAACCCCTTCAAGTGAAAGGACAGCGTGGACGCGGGCACGTCGAGCGTGGCCGCCAGGTCCCCTGGTGTCATGCCTTGCGGCCCGGCACCCACCAGGGCGCGGAAGATGCGCAGGCGCATCGGCTGGGCCAGCGCGGCGAGCGATGTCACGGCGATCTTTTCGTCCATCAGGGGGGTCCTTCGGGCAAGGGGCTCAGGGCGTGCTGACGATGGCGGGCATGGCAGTCTGCCGGGCAGGCAATGCGAGGGTGACGAGCCAGCAGGCCATCAGCATCGCCGCAGAGCCGCTCAGGGAGAACAGCAGGCCGCCCCACTGATAGAGCAGCCCTGACAGCAGCGTGCCGAAGAAGCGACCCAGCGCATTGGCTGCGTAATAGAAGCCAACGTCCTCCGCCGCCTTCTCGGAGCCCGCACAGGCCAAGATCAGGTAGGAATGCACCGACGAGTTGACGGCGAAGGCGAAGCCGAACAGCGCCAGGCCGCCCACCACCACCCACTCCAGGTTCGGCAGATCCATCGCTACCGCGATGGCCAGGCCCAGGGGCACGGTGGCCAGCAGCGCCGACCACCATCGCGCCGCGGGCACTTCGGTGCTCAGGCCATCTTCGCTGCGCTTCACCAGCGAGGGGGCCAGGGCCTGCACGAGCCCGTAGCCGATGGTCCACGCGGCGAGAAAACCGCCGACCATGGTGAAGGTCCAGCCCGATGCGTACAGGAAAACCGGCACGCCGACCACGAACCACACGTCGCGCGCACCGAACAAGGCAACGCGTGCTGCGGCCAGCAGGTTGATGGCGCGGTTCTTCGCAAACAGTTCCCGGGCCGATTTCGAGGCTTTGGCCTTGCCCATCAGCGGTGGCACGAACCCCACCACACCGGCCAGCACGAGTGACAGCAACCCCGCCATCGCCCACAGCGAGGACTGGAAGCCAAGTCGGTCGAGCAGCAGTCCGCCGAGGAAGAAGCCCACGCCCTTCATCGCGTTCTTGCTGCCGGTGAACCAGGCGACCCACTTGAACAGCTGGCCCGAGGCGGTGCTTGCGGTCAGCTTGATCGCGGACTTGCTTGCAGTCTTGGTCAGGTCCTTCGCGACGCCACACACGCCCTGCGACAGCACGACCCAGGCGACCGACATCGTTACCGTCCAGTCGGGCGAAAGCTGCGACAGCAGCAGGAAGCCCAGGATCTGCGTGCACAGGCCCACGATCAGCATGCGCTGGATGCCGTAGCGCGTGGCCAGCCACCCACCCACGAGGTTGGCCACCACACCCATCGCCTCGTACAGCAGGAAAAGGAAGGCCAGGGTGAAGGGCGAGTAGCCCAGGCGGTAGAAATGCAGCAGCACCAGCATGCGCAGTGCGCCGTCGGTGAGGGTGAAGCCCCAGTACGCCGCGGTGACGATGGCGTAGTTGCGCGCGCCGTGGGTCGGGGCCGCCGAAGACCCGCCCGGCTTTGCAGGCGGCGAGGTGTGCGTGTCCATGTCGGTCACAACCCCTGGGCGTGCAGGTGGCACGCCAGATCCACCATGCGGCAGGCATAGCCCATCTCGTTGTCGTACCAGGCGTAGACCTTCAGCATCGTGGAGTCGGTGACCATCGTGGACAGCGCGTCGACGATCGAACTGCGGGTGTCGCGTGCGTAATCGGCGCTGACCAGCGGGCGCTCCTCGTAGCCCAGGATGCCGGCGAGCGGGCCACGCGCCGCCTCGGCGAACAGGCGGTTCACTTCCTCGGCGGTGGTCTCGCGCCGCAGCTCGAACACACAGTCGGTGAGCGAGGCATTGAGCACCGGTGCGCGCACCGCGTGACCGTTGAGCCTGCCCTTGAGTTCGGGGTAGATCAGCGCGATGGCCGTGGCGCTGCCGGTGGTGGTGGGCGCGAGGCTGAGCATTGCGCTGCGGGCGCGGCGCAAATCCTTGTGGGGCGCATCCACCATGAGGTTGGTGTTGGTGGGATCGTGGATCGTGGTGATCTGGCCGTGGCGGATGCCCAGAGCCTCGTGCACGACCTTGACCACCGGCGCCAGGCAGTTGGTCGTGCAGGAGGCCGCGGTGACGATGCGGTGCTGCGTCGGGTCGTACAGAGAGTGGTTCACTCCCATCACCACGTTCAGCACGCCGCCCACCTTCACCGGTGCGGCCACGATCACCCGTTTGGCACCGCGGTCGAGATGGCCCTGCAGGGTCTCGGGTGTGAGGAACTTGCCTGTGCACTCGAGCACCACGTCCACGCCGTGGTCGCCCCAGGGAATATCGGCTGGGCTGGCGTGAGCGGAGTAGCGGAGTTCGCGGCCGTCGATACGGACTGCGTGGTCGCCCTCGGCCTGGATGTCGGCATGCCAACGACCCTGCACGCTGTCGAACTCAAGGAGGTGGGCGGTTGCTGCCACGCCCCCCCTCAACTCGTTGAGGTAGACGACGTCGAGGCGGTTGTGAGCACGGGGATCACCGGTCGGCCTGTCAGCAGCACCCAGGGCCGCTCGCAGCGCCAGGCGTCCTATGCGGCCCATCCCATTGATGCCGACTTTCATGTGCGGTGCGTCCTTCCAGGGGCGAGATCATAAAATGATTCCAGTATTATGGAAGTATTGGATGACATCTTTGTGACCGCGCCTCGGTGCGCTCGTGGATGAAGCGCACCGAGCCGATCTGGAGCCGCTAATCGAGCATCAGGTACATGCCGAAGCAGGCGACGGCTGCAGACATCAGCCACTCGACAACCCGGCGCAGGCGAACGGGACGATGCAGCCGCAGAGACGGGGGCAGCGGCGAAGCGGCGTCGGTTGTCGTGGTCTTCATCGGCATGGCGTGTCTGGGGAGCGGAGGACGTGCGGGAGCACGCTCCTGGTCGCCGGCGAAACGCAGGGGCTGCGACTCGCCTGTGGCGCAGGCTACGTTCCGATTCTTAAGCCTTCGTGAAGCGGGTCGGTGTTGCGCGTGGACGCGCCACAGGTGTTGCATCGGCTCGCCCGGTGCGACACGCGCCGAGCCATGGCCGTGTCGCCCCGCAGGGCCGTCGCGGCCCGCCGGGCCTTTGTTTTCGCGGGTTCCGGTGGCATCACCGCGCGGCGGGCACGCGCCGTGGCGGCACGGCACGGGCATTGCACTGTGAGGGTGGGGCGGTGTCGCGACGCGCGAGCGTGCGACGGTCCGCCGCAGGAGACAAACCCCAACACAGGTTCCCCCATGAAGATTCGAATCACCACCCTGGCCGTTCTGACGAGCGGCCTCCTGTTGTGCGGTGCCTCGGGCCAGGCGCTCGAGAAGGCGCCGGTGCTGTCGCTCGACGCGGCGCAGAAGGCGGCGGCGGCCTGCCGGACGCTGGCCGTGCAGAAGAACTGGCGCATGGCGATCGCGATTGCCGATGCCGGCGCCAATACCGTGCTGTTCGAGCGCATGGACCGCAGCTTCCTCGGCAGCTCCGACATCGCGGTGCGCAAGGCCAAGACCTCGGCCAACTTCCCGTTCCCGACCCGCACCGCCGCCGAACTGAGCCACGGCAAGGACGGCAAGCCGGGCGTGGTGCCCGGCTTCGCGTGGACGCCCGGCGTGGTGACCTACGGCGGCGGGCTGCCGATCATGGCCGGCGGTGCGCACATCGGCGGCATCGGCGCCAGCGGTGGCTCGCCCGAGGAGGACGAGCAGTGCGCGAAGGCCGGGCTCGACGCGATCAGGGACCTGCTGAAGTGAGGTGTGCCTGATCGAGCGGTGGCGGGGCGGTGCGATGCCGCCCCGGCCCGCTTACCAGGGCACGTAGTCCGCGTCGGCCGCCTTGCGTTCGGCGGCCTTCACGCGCACCGACTCGGCCCGCAGGAAGGCGATGATCACGCGGATCTCGCCGTCGCTCAGCGCACCGCCGAAGCCGCCCATCTGCGTGTTGGGCCGGCCGTTCTTGATGATGCCGAACATGTAGTCGTCGCTGTTCGCGCCGCCCGGGCCCCAGGCCCCCTTGATGAGCTGCGGCCCCTTGCCGCCCTTGCCGCGAGAGTTGTGGCAGAGCTGGCAGTTGCGGCCGAACAGCTCGCTGCCCTGGCGTTCGAGGTCGGCGGCACCGAGTTCGGCGGGGGCCGTCGTGGCCGCGGGCGTCCCGGCGGCCGGGGCCGAAGCGCCCGGGCCGCCGGGGCCGAAGGCGAGCGCAGCGCAGGGCAGCACGGTGAAGAGCAGGGCGGCGAGCGGGCGCCGCAACGAAGGAAGACGCATGGTGGGCAGGAAGGTCGGAAACACGGTCATGGGGAGGCGGGTCGGGGTCAGGGCGGCGTGATCTTCGGCAGGTCGTGGCCCTGTGCGATCGCGTCGAAGCGACCCTCTCCGCGGAGGGCTTCCACGGCGGCCGCGATGTCGCGCGTCAGCGCTTCGTCGGCGCGTCGCGTCGCGACGGTCAGTCCGGTCACCAGGTCGGCGTCGCCCAAGGATTCGGTGCCGCGCACGTAGCCCTTCGCGGCGTCGTCGGCCAGCCAGGGCGACCAGATCAGCGCCACGTCGATCTCGCCGGACTTCAGGCCGGCCAGCAGGGCCGCGCTGCCGGGGAAGGGCGCGCGCGGCAGGTTCATTCGGTGCAGGTAGAGGTCGGCCGGCGTGGCCGAGACCGCGCCGATCTTGCGCGCACGGCGCAGGCTGGCGGTGGTCGGCACCGGACGGCCCGGCGCTGCCACCGCGACGTAGCCGAGCAGCAGGTAGGGGCCCGACTGGGTGAGCTTGCGCTCGGCCAGCTCGCCGGTCATGTCGGGGCCCTGGGGAATGCCGAGGTAGGCGTCGCACTGGCCGGCGGCGAGCGTCTGGCGCAGCGCCTTGCCGATGCCGCCGCGGTTCGGCACCTGCACCCACACCAGCCGCAGCGGGCGGTTCAGCTGCTTCGCCAGCGCCTGGGCCACCTCGACGTCGATGCCTCGCTCGGGCGTGGCCTCGGCGGCGAACGGCGGGTCGTCCTGGTCGACGCAGATCTTGAGCGCGGCGGTCGCAGGCGCATCGGCGGCGCAGGCGATGCCGGCCACGGCCATCAGCGCGGCGAGCGCAAGAGGTCGGATAGAGGTTGTCATGATCGATGCGGCCGGCGGGGCGCGGCAGCCGCCGCGCCCCGCCGTGGGCTCAGTCGGACAGGCCGAACACCATCATCCCGCCGCCGCGGTTGTTGCGCTTGAACAGCTCGTCGTAGACCAGCGGCCACAGGCTGCCGCCGCCGGGACCGTAGACGATCGCCACGTACTGCTTGCCGTCGGCGGTGAAGGTGGTCGGGTTGCCGTGGATGCCGGAGCCGACATTGAAGCGCCACAGCTCCTCGCCGGTGTCGTCCTTCAGCGCGCTGAAGTAGCCTTCTGCATCACCCGAGAACACCAGCTTGCCCGCGGTGGCAAGCAGGCCGCTCGTGGCCGGCGTGCTCTGCGGACGCGTCCAGACCTGTTCGCCGGTGGTGGCGTTGAAGGCCTTCACGCCGCCCGTGTAGGGGTTGGCCTTCAGCACCTTCGACGACAGGAACCACTCGCCCTTCTTCCACTCGGACTTCTTCGCCTGCACGTCCATCGAGCTGTCGATGAAGGGCACGTAGATCAGCTTGGTCCGCAGGCTGTACGCAGCCGGGTGCCATTCCTTGCCGCCGTCGAGGATGGGAGCGATGTCGGTCGCGACGCGGTCGTAGCCGGGCACCTTGTCGGGGTTCACGATCGGGCGGCAGTTCTCGCCGAAACCGGTGACCCAGTTCACCCGCGCGATCGGCACCACCCAGTTGCACTTGCCGTTGGTGCGGTCGATCGAGTACAGGTGGCCGTTGCGGTCGCCGTGCAGCCAGACCTTGCGACCCTTGTCGTCGTCAACGAGGATCATCTCGTTGTTGCCGTCGTAGTCCCAGGCGTCGTTCGGCGTGTACTGGAAGTGGTACTTGATCTTGCCGGTGTCGGCGTCGAGCGCGACCGTCGAGTTGGTGTACAGGTTGTCGCCCTTGCGCACGCTCGGGTCGAAGGCCGGCGACGGATTGCCCACGCCCCACAGCACGGTGTTGGTCTTCGCGTCGTAGGTGCCGGTGAGCCAGGCCGCGCCGCCGCCGGTCTTCCACGAGTCGTTGGCCCAGGTCTTGGCCTGCGGGTGGTCGGCGCTGGTGGGGCGCGTCTTGAACTCCCAGATCGTGTTGCCGGTGGCCGGATCGAGTGCGGTGATGCGACCGACGTTGGCGCCGACGTCGCCGCTGGCGCTGCCGACGATCACCATGCCCTTGGCGACCAGCGGCATCGAGGTGTAGATCTCGCCGGTCTGGTAGTCGCCCATCTTGCGTTCCCACACCACCTGGCCGGTGGTGTTGTTCAGCGCGACGACGTGCGTGTCCAGGGTGGCCATGAAGACCATGTCCTTGTAGACGGCCACGCCGCGGTTCACCGCGTCACAGCACAGCTTCGGGCCCAGGTCGCCGGGCAGTGAGCGCTCGTACTTCCACAGCATCTTGCCGGTCACGCCGTCGAGCGAGAACACCTTGTTCTGGCTCGCCGTCACGTAGATGCGGCCGTTGACCACGGTGGTCTGGCTGTCCTGCGCCTCGTTGACGCCGAACGACAGGTTCCACTTGGGCACCAGCTTCTTCACGTTGTCGGTGGTGATCTGCGTGAGGGCGCTGAAGCGCGTGTTCTGGTAGTCCTTGCCGTAGTGCAGCCAGTTGTTGGCGTCCTTGTCGGCGTTGAGCAGCATGTCGTTGCTGACGTAGTTCGGGCGCCACTTGAAGGTGGCCTCGAGAACGTTGACGCCCAGCGGCGGCTCGGCGTCCTGCGCCTGGCCGATCGATGTGAGGGCGAGCAAGCCGAGGCAGGCGGCGAGAGGGCGCAGCCCTGCCGTGCGGGAGAGGTTGAAGCGGATCATCGTTGAGTCTCCTGGTCGCGTACGCGTAGGGGTCGGTACGTCGTGTTGTTCGCCAAAAAAACGGCCCGGGTTCCCACAACGCCGGAGCGATGCGTGAACGCGGGCCTCAAGACACTGACGAAAGTGTTCTTTGAAAGATCAGAAGTTGTGGTTGATGCCGACGTTGATGAACGTCGTCTTCGCGTCCGGCTTGAAGCTGCCGTCGGCCACGATGCTGGTCTTCAGGGCGGCGGCACCGGTGGCGCCGGCGTCGGCGTCGACGAACGCGGCCTGCGCGTAGATCGTGGTGCGCTTGGAGATGAAGTAGTCGTTGCTCAGCACGAGGTTCTTCGTGTGGTTGGACTTGTTCTCCTTGTCCTTGTTGTCGTAGTAGGCGACGGTGGCGTTGTTCATCGGGTGCCACTTCCAGTCCACGCCGACGCCCAGGCCGTTGACCTTGGAGCTGGTGGTGCCGTCGGCGTTGTTGTTCTCGCCGCGCAGGAAGTTCGCCTTGAACGTGAAGTCGCCGAACGGCACGGCGGCGCCGACGCCGGTGTGCTTGACCACCTTCTCGCCGGTGATCTGGTCCTTCATGAACTCGTGCGAGAACGACAGCGTCACCGGGCCGCTGTAGCTGAGGCCCACGGCGAGGATGGAGTTGTTCGACGTGCTGCCAGCCTGCTCGCCCAGCGAATACAGCACGCCGGCCGTCACCGGACCGAAGGTGTTGCGGTAGTGGATCGAGTTCTTGAAGAAGATGCCGACGTCGTTGTTGCTGTTGACGCTGCCCGCACCGGCGATCGGCTCGAGCTGGTTGTAGGCCCAGGCGTAGAGGTTGGAGAACTGCTCCTTGAACGCGCGCGGCTCGGTGCCGATGTGCGCCAGCAGCGCGGGGCCGTACTGGCGGCCCAGGATCAGCGTGCCCCAGTCGCCGGACAGGCCGACGTTGGCCTGACGACGGAAGAGCACCGTGCCGACGGCGGGCGTGCCGTTGTCGCCGGTGCCGTGCAGGCCGCCGGTGTCGGTGTCGAAGTGCGACTCGAGGTTGAAGAAGGCCTTCAGACCGCCGCCCAGATCCTCGGTGCCCTTGAGGCCCCACACGCTCTGGCGCAGGCCGCTGGTCTCGAGCCGCGTGAGGCGGCCGCCCGCGGCGGACTTCGATTGGGTCAGGACGCCAGCGTCGATGATGCCGAAGATCTGGACCGACGAGGCGTCGGCGGCTGCGGCTGCGCCGGAGGCCAGCGCGAGGACTGTTGCAGTGGCGGCGAGACGCCGTTGCTTTGCCGAGATGCCGGTGGCTTTCTTGTCCATTGTGTCTCCTGGTTTTGTTAGGTAAGGGCAGTCCCCGCGTTGTGGATGGCGGGGCTCGCCTGTCGTGAACGGTCGACTTCCTGCCGTGTCGCCGTGCGGCCTCTTCTGCAGCATCCATGCCATGCGTCGCGACATCCCGCTTCACGAGGGCGTGCTCTCTTACGCAACGGGGAAAGCGGGGTGTGCGCGGTGTTTCGATGGCGCATCTGCCGCATCACAGTTGTCGCTCGTGCGACAAGCGTCGAAGTCCTGCGTCCGAGTGAAAGCGGTGTGCCGCATGTGCGCCCGACGTGCCGTCGGGACACGCATCGGCAGGCGTCTTTCCAGGGTTTGTATGTGTCACTGCAGCGACAGTTGATGCAGCACACCTGTCGCTGCGCACGGCGCCTTGCTGCGATGCGTCGAGCGCGGTCGCCGCCGCGCGGCGAGCATGCGGAACGGGCGGTCGGCGCGGCGGCGGCAACAGATGTCGCGTGTCCGGGCACGTGCGTGCGAAGCGTCCTGCCCGTCGCGGGCAGGTCCGGTGACGAGGGGCGGACGACGCCAGCGCCTATATCGACCCGGAGGTCGATATAGGCGCAAGCTGGAATATTCGGGGCCCGCGGCCGGTGAATATCACTCCGGCTTCTGCGTGCCCAGGTATTTCAGATAAGCCACCAGTTCCCAGATTTCTTCCTTGGTGAATACATCGCCCCAGGGCGGCATCGGCGTGGCACTTCCACCACCGTCGGAAATCATCCGGAAGGCGTATTCGGGCAGCAGGTCCTGGCGGCCGACGAACAGCGGAGGCGCGTGGCCGTGGCAGAACGCCGCGCAGGTCGAGTCGAAGCGGCTCTTGCCGGCACTGATGCGCGCGGGATCGCTCAGGTCGATCGGCGGCGCATCGGCGGGGCTCGTGCCAGCGGCCGGATCGGGCGGCGGAGAACCGCCGGCCAGGGCCCCGGCGACCAGCAGCGCGGTCCCGGCGGCGAAGGTGAAGGTCAGGAGGAGGGGTCTCATGCAGAAGCTTCGATGTCGTGGTCGTGGAGCGGAATCGAGACGAGGGGTGGGCTGGAACCCGCCACCCACCCCTCGTGCCGGGCCGGGTCAGTTCACCTGCACGGCCACCAGTTCGGCCGGGAGGCCGGCTCCCCCGATCGGCGCGACGACGAACTGCTTGCCGCCGGCGGAGTAGGTCATCAGGTTGCCGAACACGCCGCCGGGCAGACGGACCTCGCCAACCAGCGCGCCGGTCTTCGCGTCATGCGCGTAGAGGAAGGGCTCGGGCTCCTCCTTCGTGGCCTGCGTGATCAGCGCGTTGCCGCGTGCCGACAGGCCGATGACGCTGTTGGTGCCCTCCGGTGCGAGGAACAGCACGTTCTCGGTCAGAGCGATGTGGCTCTGGCGCGGCACACCCACGCGGTCGAGCTTCAGGTCCTTCAGGGCCGGGTGATCGACCGGGCCGCGGCCGGCCGGGATGCGCCACAGGTGCTTGCCGGTGTTCATGTCGATCGCGGTGACGGTGCTGAACGGCGGCTTGAACAGCGGCAGCCCGTCCGGACCACCGACACCGGCCCAGGTGCCGGTGTAGTCGTACAGGCCGGTCGTCCCCTTCTTCAGCTTGATGCCGAACGGGATCGTGAACGAGGGCACGTAGAGCACGTTGGACTTCGGGTTGTGCGCGGCGCCCACCCAGCTGGCACCGCCGAGCACGCCCGGCACTTCCAGCGTGCCGGCCTTGTCGAGCGTCGGCGGGAAGTAGAGCGGGCCGTAGTTGTAGCGCGCCAGGATCTTCTTCGCCTCCTCCTTCAGCTTGGGCGTCAGGTCGATCAGGTCGTCCTCGGTTACGCCCTGCTGCACGAAGGGCGCCGGCTTGCTGGGGAAGGGCTGCGTCGGCGACGACTTCTCGCCGGGCACGGTGGACTGCGGCACCGCCTTCTCCTCGATCGGCCAGATCGGCTTGCCGTTGACTCGGTCGAACGCGAACACGAAGCCCTGCTTGGTCACCTGCACCGCGGCCTTGATCTTGCGGCCGTCGACGGTGAGGTCCATCAGGTTCGGCGCGGCCGGCAGGTCGTAGTCCCAGATGCCGTGGTGCACGATCTGGTAGTACCACGCGATCTTGCCGGTCTTGGCGTTCAGCGCCACCAGCGACTCGCCGAACAGGCCGTCGCCCTTGCGCTGGCCGCCGTAGAAGTCGTTCGCCGGCGTCGACAGCGGCAGGTAGACCAGCCCCTGCTCGTCGTCGCAGCTCGCGCGCGTCCACATGTTCATGCCGCCGGTCGACTGCGCCGAGTCGCCTTCCCACGTCTCGTTGCCGGGCTCGCCCTTCTGCGGCGGCGCATGGAACACCCAGCTCTGCTTGCCGGTCATCAGGTCGAAGCCGCGCACGTCGCCGGGCGGGTGGTTCTTCAGCGGGTCGCGGCCGATCGCGAAGGAGTCGAGGACGGCGAGGCTGGGGATCACCTGTCCGCCGCAGATGATCGGCGGCGTGGTCGGGCTCACCAGCGAGCGGTCGACCGGGCGGCGCAGGCCCTTGGTCAGATCGATGCGACCCTTGTCACCCCAGCTCTCGATCGGCTTGCCGGTCTTCGCGTTCAGTGCGACGAGGTAGGCGTCGGGCGTGCCGACGAAGAGCCGCCGGTCCTCGCCCTTTTCCCAGTAGGTCACGCCGCGGCTGATGAAGCCCAGGTTCGGCGGTGTGCCGTCGGCCCAACCGCCGCCGTCCCAGGTCCACAGCGTCTTGCCGGTGGCGCCGTCGAGCGCGGTCACGATGCCCAGCGGCGAACTGGAGTACAGCACGCCGTTGACCGCCAGCGGCGTGGACTGGTTGACCCAGGTGCGCAACTCCGGGTTGTCGATCGGCAACTGGTTGCCGGGCAGTGGCACGCGCCAGGCCACCTTCATCGACTTCACGCTCTGCAGCGTGACGTTCACGCCCGGCTCGAAGCGGGATCCCGCCTTGTCGCCGTTGTACTCGCGCCAGTTGCCGGTCTCGGCGGCACTTGCAGCGATGCACGCAGCGGCCGTCGCCGTCAGCAGCGCCGTGGTTCTGATCGACATTGTCTTGCTCCTCGTTGTGGGACGACGCGTGGCGCCCGTCCCTTGTCTCCATATATTCGGCAGGCACGCGGCCGACCGGTCCGGCAGGCAATTTGCGGGATAGCGACAAACTGCCTGCGCGGCCTTGGGCTGCAGGACACATGCCATTTCGGCAGGGATTAATTCCCGACCCGACACGATCCGGGATAATTTCCCGCGCGATAAATGTCGGGACGAATTCCCGTATTCATGGCGCGAGCCACCGGATAGGGAAATGCAATAAATCGGTGGGGAGCTGCGATGGCGGGTTCGCGCCATCGCAGCTCACGCGCTCGCCCGGATGCCCAAGCGCGCAGTCGGCGGCGCCGTGGCTGCGACACGTGTCGCGCCGATCGTCGCGCCGCGACATCTGCAGCGTGACGCGGCCCGGAGCGCTTGCGATGCCTCTGCGGCGCGTGGCATGGAAACTGCCTTTGTGGTGCCCGGGGCTCCTGCGATACCGTGTGTCGGCGCACGAGAAGCACCTAAAAAACCACCATGGAGACGATGAGATGAATCACTTTCCCAGCGGCAACAAGAAACAGCTGGCGGCACTCGCCGCGGCCCTGACCGTCGGCCTGTTCGCCGCGGCACCCGCGGGCGCTGCGGGCAGTGGCCCCGGCTTCGACGACCCCAACAACTGGCCCCAGTACCACCGCAGCTTCAACGCGTGGCGCTTCAGCCCGCTGGACCAGATCAACAAGTCCAACGTCAGCAAGCTCAAGGTGGCCTGGATCCACCAACCCGGCACCATCACCCACGGCCTGCAGGCCACGCCGATCGTGATCGACGGTGTCATGTACACCATCGCGCCGGACAACAACGTGTTCGCGCTCGACGCGGCCACCGGCAAGATCATCTGGCGCTACACCGCCAAGCTCGACCCGATCGTCAAGGAAGTGTTCTATGGCTCGGCCAGCCGCGGCGTCACCGTGGGCCGCGGCAAGGTGTTCATCGGCACGCTGGACGGCCGCTTCGTCGCGCTCGACCAGAAGACCGGCAAGGAGCTGTGGTCGACCCAGCTCAGCGACATGAAGAAGGACTACGGCGCGCTGTTCTCCTCGCCGCCGCAACTGGCCGGCGACACGCTGTTCGGTGGAACCACCGGCGGCGACCAGCCGATCATCGGCAAGATCTTCGCCGTCAACGCCGACACCGGCGCGCGCACCTGGACCTTCGAGGTGCCGAAGGACGACCCGAAGAGCTGGCCCGGCGACAGCCGCAAGGTCGGCGGCGGCTCGGCCTGGCTGCCGGGCACCTACGACCCGACGACCGACACCATCTACATCGGCACTAGCAACGCTGCGCCGGACTTCAACCACGACGACCGCAAGGGCGACAACCTCTACACCGCCACGCTGCTGGCGCTCGACCCCAAGACCGGCAAGGTCAAGTGGCACCGCCAGGAGGTCCCGATGGACACCTGGGACTTCGACGCGGCCTACGAGGCGCTGCTGGTGCCGGACGGCAAGGGCAAGAACGTGCTCGTTCACCTGAACAAGAACGGCTTCGTCTACGTCATGGACAAGGACACCGGCGCCATGCGCAATGCGTGGCAGTACACCGAGAACATGAACTGGGCCAAGGGCGTGGATCCCAAGACTGGCCTGCCGATCGACCCGGTGTATCCGGAGACCGACAAGCAGAAGCTGCACTGTCCCAACCTGCTGGGTGCGCGCAGCTGGAACCACGGCGCCTACAACCCGAACACCAAGCTCTGGTACTCGCACGGCATGGAGGTCTGCAACTTCGTGACCAGCGCGAAGCAGGGCCCGGTGCCCGGCATCGGCGGTCTGTCGCTCGGCCTGTCGGACATCAAGCTGACCGATCCCCCGGGCAAGAAGGCCGACGGCTGGCTCGCCGCCTTCGATCCGCTGACCGGCAAGCAGGCCTGGAAGGTGCGCTTCGACATGCCGCCGCTCAGCTCGGCACTGGCCACCGGCGGCGGCCTGGTGTTCACCGGCGACATGTACGGCAACCTGTTCGCCTTCGACGCCGACAATGGCAAGGAGCTGTGGAAGTTCGCGGCCGGCTCGGGCGCTCGCGGCGGCCCGATCAGCTACTCGGTCAAGGGCAAGCAGTACATTGCGATCCCGACCGGCCTGGGCTCGCACGCGCCGGGCTTCCTGACCGGAGCCTTCCCGCAGATCCGCAACCTGCCGGGTGGCGCTGCGCTGCTGGTGTTCGCCGTCGACTGATGCTCGACGCGTGATGTTCTGAACACGGCGCTCGCTGCGCCGTGACGGGGAGGACGGTTAGTGGCCGTCCTCCCCCTTGACCTTGTGAAACGAGAACGAAGGAAGTCTTTCCGATGAAGAGCCTGCTGAGCCCCCGCCTCGTGACCCTCGCCGCCGTGCTGGCGTGTGCCGTCGGTCCGGCGATCGGCACGCCGCCGCCCAAGCCCGCCAACGAGTCGGCGCCTGCCGGCGGTGCTGCCGCACCGAGTTTCGATCTGAACGACGTCGCGCGCATCGAGGCCGGCAAGAAGCGCTTCAACTCCACCTGCTCCGCCTACTGCCACGGTGCCGAGGGCGAGGGCGGCAAGACGCCGCCGTTCAAGGGCAACACGAAATTCGTGGCGGCCGATGCCTACAAGACCATCAGCGAAGGTCGCCGCGGTTCGGACATCATGCCGCCGTGGGGCAATGCCTTCACGCCCGAGCAGATCTGGGAGTTGGTGGCCTACATCCAGTTCCTGTCGAAGCAGCCGCCGTCGCAGTGAGGGGTGCTGGGTTCAGGTCTTGAAGTGGTCGAAGCGGGCGTAGATGTCGCGCTCCGGGCAGCCCCGTCCGTCGACCAGGCGCAAGCCCTCCGAGGCCTGGATGACGCCGATGCGCGTGACCGGCGTCTGGGCCGCCCACGCGGCATCGACCACCGCCTGCCGGTCACCGCGCCGGGCCGTGAACAGCAGTTCGTAATCGTCACCGCCGGCCAGCGCGAACTGGCGGCGCAGTGACGGCGGCAGCTGCGTCAGCAGCGCCGACTCCGGCAACGCGTCGACGTCCAGCGTGGCACCGACGGCCGAACTCTCGAGGATGTGGCCCAGATCGCCGATCAGGCCGTCGGACACGTCGACCGCGCTGGTCGCGATGCCGCGTAGCGCCAGGCCGAGCTCGACGCGCGGCGTCGGCATCTCCATCGCCATGCGGGCCGTCTCGAACACCTCGCCGTCGGCCTGCAGCGTGCCGCGGAACACCTCCAGCGCGATGCGTGCATGGCCGGGCTGGCCGCTGACGTAGAGGTCGTCGCCGGGCAGGGCGCCCGAGCGCAGCAAGGCTGCACCGACCGGCACCTCGCCGAACACCGTGATGCAGATGTTCAGCGGACCGGCCGTGGTGTCGCCGCCGATCAGCTCGCAGTCATGCTCGTCGGCCAGGCGGAACAGACCGGTCGCGAAATCGGCCAGGAAATCAGGGTCGGCGCTGGGCAGCGAGAGCGCGAGCGTGAAGGCCAGCGGACGCGCACCGCAGGCGGCCAGGTCGGACAGGTTCACCGCGAGCGCCTTGTGGCCCAGCCGCTCGGGTCTCACCGTCGACAGGAAGTGGCGGCCCTCGACCAGCATGTCGCTGGAGATCGCCAGCGACATGCCGGGCTTCACGCGCAGCAGCGCGCAATCGTCGCCGACGCCGAGCGCGGCACGCCGCGCAGGACGCTTGAAATAGCGGTCGATCAGCTCGAACTCACCGAGCGGCATGGTGTTTCTCCGCGGCGGTGCGTTCAGCCTGCGACGACACCCACACCCGCGGCGTGGGCCTGCTGGTCGGCGTGGTAGCTCGAGCGCACCATGGCGCCCACGGCGGCGTGGCTGAAGCCCATCGCGTAGGCCTCGGCCTCGAAGCGCTTGAAGGTCTCGGGCGTCACGTAGCGCCGCACCGGCAGGTGGTGCCCGCTGGGCGCCAGGTACTGCCCGATGGTGATCATGTCGATGTCGTGCGCACGCATGTCGCGCATGACCTGCAGGATCTCCTCGTCCGTCTCGCCCAGCCCGACCATGATCCCGCTCTTGGTCGGCACGCCCGGGGCGAAGGCCTTGAAGCGCTTGAGCAGGTCCAGGCTGAACTGGTAGTCCGAGCCGGGCCGCGCTTCCTTGTACAGGCGCGGGGCGGTCTCGAGGTTGTGGTTCATCACGTCCGGCGGGGCCGCCTTCAAGATCTCCAGCGCGCGGTCGGCGCGGCCGCGGAAGTCGGGCGTGAGGATCTCGATGCGGGTGGCCGGGGAGAGGGCCCGCACCTGGCGGATGCACTCGACGAAGTGGGCCGCGCCGCCGTCGCGCAGGTCGTCGCGGTCGACGCTGGTGATGACCACGTAGCTGAGCTTGAGCGCGGCGATGGTCTTGGCCAGGTTCTGCGGTTCGTCGGGGTCGAGCGGGTCGGGGCGGCCGTGGCCGACGTCGCAGAACGGGCAGCGCCGGGTGCACTTGTCGCCCATGATCATGAAGGTGGCGGTGCCCTTGCCGAAGCACTCGCCGATGTTCGGGCAGCTGGCCTCTTCGCAGACGGTGTGGAGCTTGTGCTCGCGCAGGATCTGCTTGATCTCGTAGAAGCGGGTGCTGGGGCTGCCGGCCTTGACGCGGATCCAGTCGGGCTTCTTCAGCGTCTCGGCCGCCACCACCTTGATCGGGATGCGCGCCGTCTTGGCTTGCGCCTTCTGCTTGGCGAGCGGGTCGTAAGTCATGACAGGCTCCGTGTCAGCACAGCACTGTGCTGGAGCTGGCGCCCTGTTGCAGCAGCCTCACGACGTGCGGCGGCGTGATGCGGCGGCGCGTGCCGCCGGCCGGCACCGGGCCGCCGGAGCCGCGGGCGAGGTTGGTGATGGCGTCGCTGCGGTAGACGCGGTCGCTGCGGATCTCGGCCTCGAAGGCATTCGCATGGCGGGTCAGCGTGTCCAGATCGGCGTCGACCAGCAGGCAGGCGTGGGCGAGCACGATCTGCTCGGACGCGCTGGCGCGCCGCCAGTACTGCGCGGTGCCGGCGACCTTGCGACCGTTCACCGCGAGGTTGTAGCGGCCATCGCAGAACGAACCCGACACCGCCTGCGGCGTCGCGAGGATGCCGAACGTGGCTGCACTCGCCTGCAACAGGCGGCACAGTGCCGTGTACACCGCATCGGCAGCCGAACCCATGGCGGCGTGGGTACGCCACGCCAGGCTGAGGTTCACCATGCCCGGCCCCTGCGGCACCAGTCCGCCGCCCGAGCAACGCACCTGCACCGGCAGACCCTGCGCCGCGAAAATGGCACAGGCGGCCTCGAAGCGCTCGAAGCGCCTGTAGGAGGCCGGCACCACGAAGCCGGGCGTGGCCTCCCACACGTGCGCCACGGCCACGCCTTCGGCCGCGCGCTGCAGCAGCGCCTGCTCGATGGCCACGCCGTCGCTGTCGGCGGGCGCGCCGTCGAGCAGGGTGAACTGGCGCCGTACCGACGGTTCGACCATCGGTGCGGCGTGGTGCGACTCAGCCGCCCACATGCTGCTTGAGCAGCCGGTTGACGTCGTTGGCCCGTTCCATCTGGACCATGTGGCCGGCGTCGTCGAACACCTCCACCGTCGCGCCGGCCGGGGCGTTGCCGGCATGGGCCGCCGGCACCACCTGGTCGTCGCGACCCCAGACCACGAGCACCGGCTTGCCGGTCGACTCGAGCTGCAGACCGGGCTGCGACGCCTGGCGCCCGGCCGCGAACAGACCGCGACCCAGCGTGGCCAGCACCTCGCTCACGCCGTCGAGGCGCTTGTACTTCAGCACATCGTCGACCATCTGGCGGCTCACCAGCCCCGGGTCCTTGAACAACTGCTCCAGCACCGGCTTCAGGTCACGGCGCGATGCGGCGTTGGCGAAGCCCTCGGTGTAGCCGTTGTTGATGTCCGGGCCGAGGCCGGCGCTGGCGATCAGGCTCAGCGAGGCCACGCGCTTCGGGTGCGACAACGCCAGCTGGGAGGCGATCGCGCCGCCCATCGAGTGGCCGACCACGTGCGCCTGCGCCACGTCGATCACGGCCATGAAGCGCGCCACGAAGTCCGCCAGCGCCTCGAGGCTCGCACCCGGCAGCTTGGCGTCCGACTGGCCGTGACCCGGCAGGTCGAGCGCGATCACGGGGCTCTTCTCGCCGACGGCGTCGATGTTGAACAGCCAGTTGTCCAGGTCGCCGCCGTAGCCGTGGATGAACAGCACCGGGGTGCCGTCTTCCGCACCCTTGCGGGCGTAGCGGATGCGGGTGCCGTCGACATCGGCGTACAGGTAGGCCGGGCCGGCGCTGGCTTCGTCGTCCTCGTCTGCCGCGGGCATCACGTAGGACGCGATGTAGGCGTCGATGTCGGCATCGCTGACGTCGCTGCCGCCCATCACGCCGAGCAGCGCCTTCACCGGCAGCAGTTCGCCGTCGCTGGCCACCTTGCGGCGCAGCACGCCGGGGTCCGGCGCCTCGACCGCGTTGGCGATCTTGTCGGTTTCCACGTCGAGGATGGGCGTGCCCACCTCGATCTCGTCACCCACGTCGACCAGCCAGGCGACGACGGTGCCTTCGGACATCGACAGGCCCCACTTGGGCATGACGATGGGAGTGATGCCGGACATCAGTGCTTTCCTTTCATGGTGCGGCGCACCGCGTCGGCGACCTGCGCGGCCGACGGAATGTAGAGATCCTCGAGGGTCGGGGAGAAGGGCACCGGCACGTGCGGCGGCGACACCAGTTCGATCTGGGCCTTGAGCGCGCCGAAGGCCTGCATCGCGACCTGGGCCGACACGTCGGTACCGATGTTGCAGCGCGGGCTGGCCTCGTCGACGCAGATCAGGCGGCCGGTCTTCGTGACGCTGTCCAGCACTGTGTCCATGTCGATCGGCGACAGCGAGCGCAGGTCGACGATCTCGACCTCGACACCTTCCTTGGCCAGTGTGGCGGCGGCGTCGAGCGAGCGGTGCACCATCAGACCGTAGGTCACGATGGTGGCGTGCTTGCCTTCACGCACCACGTTCGCCTCGCCGAACGGGATCGCGTACGAGGCCTCGGGCACCTCGCCCTCGAAGCCGTAGAGGTTCTTGTGCTCGCAGAAGATCACCGGGTCGTTGTCGCGGATCGCCTGGATCAGCATGCCCTTGGTGTCGTAGGGCGTGCTCGGGCACACCACCTTCAGGCCGGGGATGTGGGTGAACAGCGGCGTCAGCATCTGGCTGTGCTGGGCGGCGGCGCGGAAGCCGGCGCCGACCATCGCGCGGATCACGACCGGCGTCTCGGCCTTGCCGCCGAACATGTAGCGGAACTTGGCGGCCTGGTTGAAGATCTGGTCGAAGCACACGCCCATGAAGTCGATGAACATCAGTTCGGCGACAGGACGCATGCCGCAGGCGGCCGCACCGACGGCCGCTCCGACGTAGGCGCTCTCGGACAGCGGTGTGTCCATCAGGCGGTCGCCATGCTTGGCGTACAGGCCCTTGGTCACGCCGAGCACGCCGCCCCACGCGTCCATCTCGCCCTGGCCGCCGGCGCCGCCGACGATGTCCTCGCCGAGCACGATCACCGACGGGTCGCGCGTCATTTCCTGATCAAGCGCCTCGTTGATCGCCTGCTTCATGCTGATTTTTCTGGCCATGAAATGTCTCCTGGGTCTGTTCGGGTGTCTTGTGGTGTGCGCGCGCTTCAGTAGGACACGTACACGTCGGTCAGCAGGTCGGCGGCGGTGGGCAGCGGGGCGGCCTTGGCCTGCTTCACCGCGTCTTCGATCAGTGCGGCCACTTCCTTGTCGATCGCCTCGAGTTCCGCCGCGCTGATCACGCCGGCCTTCGTGACATGCGCCTTGAACTTCAGCAGGCAGTCCTGGTTGGTGCGGATGTCGTCGAGCTCGCCCGGGGCGCGGTAGGTCTGCGCGTCGCCCTCGAAGTGGCCGTAGAAGCGGACCATCTTCACTTCGAGCAGCGAGGGGCCGCCGCCTTCACGGGCGCGCTTGATCACTTCGCCGGCGGCCTCGTAGACTGCGAAGAAGTCGGTGCCGTCCACCGTGATGCCGGGCATGCCGAAGCCGGAGGCGCGGTCGACGTAGCTGTCCACCGCGGTGCCGTAGTCGCGCGAGGTCGATTCGGCGTAGCCGTTGTTCTCGACGACGAAGATCACCGGCAGGGTCCACACCGCGGCCAGGTTCAGGCTCTCGAGGAAGGTGCCCTGGTTGGAGGCGCCGTCACCGACGAAGCAGATGCCGACCTCGTTCTTCTTGCGGAACTTCGCGGCCAGAGCCGCGCCGCAGATCAGCGGTGCGCCGGCGCCGAGGATGCCGTTGGCACCCATCATGCCCTTGGACAGGTCGGCGATGTGCATCGAGCCGCCCTTGCCGTTGCCGCAGCCACCCTTCTTGCCGTAGATCTCCTTCATCATCGCGACGACGTCCACGCCCTTGGCGATGCAGTGGCCGTGGCCGCGGTGCGTGGAGGCGATGCGGTCACCGTCGCCCAGGTGGCTCATGATGCCCACGCCGCCTGCCTCCTCACCGGCGTACAGGTGCACGAAGCCGGGGATGTCGCCGCGGCCGAAGTCCACGTGCAGTCGTTCCTCGAAATCACGGATCGTGCGCATCGAGCGATAGCAATTCAGCAGCGCTTCCTTGCTCAGAGGGAACGGGTTCTTGCCTGCCATGGTGTTGTCTCCTATCTAGGCTGGGTGGGTCATGAGGCGGAACAGGCCTTCGCTCGCAGCGAGCTGCATGCAACGGGCCACGTCCACCGTGGGGAAAGCGTTCTCGCGCAGCGTGATCTCCACGCGGTCGCCGGTGTCGAAGGTCAGCTCGCGCTCGCCGTCGAGCGCCACCACGCCGGCGTCGAGCGCCACGGCGAAGGGCTGGCCGGCCGGCATGGCTTCCCAGTGCGCGATGCCGACCGGACGCACCATGCCCGGCGCGATCGGCGCCAGCAGCTGGAGCTTGCGCGTCGCGGGGTCTTCGCTGAGCTGGATGGCCAGGCCGCCCGGGTCGCGCCGGCCGACCGGGTGCAGCAGCCCGCCGATGGCGGACAGGCCGATCGCCTGCGGTTCGGCGAAGGTCAGGTAGGCGGCGGCCAGGCTCTCGGTCTTCCAGACCGCGCGTGCGCCGATGAAGCGATCGGTCGAGATCACCGCGTCGACCAGCGCGATGTCGCGCCGCTCGCCCTCGTTGATCGACACCTCGAGCAGCTTGTTCGGCATCAGCGCCTGCGCGTCGCTCAACTGGCCCGAGGCGTAGAGACCGACCGCGATGCCGGTGATGGTCGACTCGCGCATCTCGGGGAAGGCATTGTTGGTGCCGGTGGACAAGCCGGCGATCGGGATGTCCGCACATTCGCGCACCACTGCGCGGTGGGTGCCGTCGCCGCCGAGCACGACGATCGCCCGCACGCCGGCCTGGCGCATCAGGCGCGCTGCGGTGAAGGTGTCGTTCACCGTGGTCGTGGGTTCCATGTCCACGAACTCGAGCTCCGGGAAGGCGTGATGCATCTCGTGCTCGCGCTTGAGGTTGCGCGTCAGCATGGCGCGGATGCCGCCGTTGTCCGGCATCATCAGAACCTTCTTCACGCCCATCGCGCCGGCCGCGCTCATCACGCGCATCACGATGCTCACGCGATCGGTGATCTGCAGGTTGCCGGCGTTCGCGATGATGCGGCGGATATCGCGCGCCGACACGGGGTTCGCGATGATGCCGATGCAGGGTGCCGAGCTCGCTCCGGGAGCGGACATGCGGAAGTCTCCAGATTTCGTTATGCGGCTGTCAGCGCAAGCCGCGTGCCATGCCGGGGGCGCCGTGGCGAATCGGGCTGCAGGCCGCGCCGATGCTGGATTCGCCCCACGGCAGTGCGATCGGGCGCGGACGCTGCGGCGTCGCAGCGAGACAGGTGTGACAGGCTCGATGCGACAGCCGTCGCGCCGACGCATCGGTCGCGCCCGGCGGTGGCGGATCAGCAGCTTCGGGTCAGCGCGGCAGCGGCCAGCGCGTAGTCGGGTTCGTCGGTGATCTCGCGCACCAGCTGCGCGTGCAGCACGCGGTTGTGGCCGTCGAGGACCAGCACCGCACGCGCGGTCAGGCCCTTGAGCGGGCCGCTGACGATGTCGACGCCGTAGGCGCGCGCGAAATGCGGGCTGCGGAACAGCGACAGCGCGACCACGCGGTCGAGCTGGGCCGCGTCGATGCGGCTCTGCGTGGCGAATGGCAGGTCGTGCGAGATCGACAGCACCACGGTGCCGGGGGTCTGGCGCGCGTGGTCGTTGAAGCGGCGCAGCGACGCCGCGCAGGTCGGCATCTCCAGGCTGGGCACGATGTTGAGCAGCTTGCGCTGCATGCCGAACTGCTCGAGGCCGACGTCGACCAGGTCCTTGCCTGTCAGCGTGAACTTGGGCGCCTCGTGGCCGACCACCGGCAGGTGGCCTTCGGTGTAGACGGGGGTGCCCTTGAGGGTCAGGCGCGTCACGGGCGTTCTCCAGGGGGGCCGGGAATCCGCAGCGGCCGGCGTGCCGTCGTGCCGCCGCTGCGGGTCGTCATCGTGCGATGCCGGCGTGGTTCAGGCCGGCGCCTTGGCGGTCATCGCCTGGCCCACGCGCTCCGAGATCAGCCCCATCACGGCGCCGCACACGATGGACACCAGCACCCAGCCCAGCTTGCCGTCGAGCGGCGCGCCGGCACCGAAGAACGACGCCGCGCCGATGAAGGCACCGGGGATGAAACTGAACAGGTCCACCTTCGACAGCTGACACAGCGCCCAGCCCAGCACCGCGAGCAGCAGGCTGAAGATCACCAGGCCCACGCCCTGCACCCCGCCGCCGAGCTGGCCGTTGAGCCAGACGATCGCCGCCGAGATCAGCGTGCCGGCGAAGGCGCTGGCGATCGCCTTCACGAGCCCGGCCTTGCCGCCGCCGGCGGCGTAGAACGAGGCCCAGGTCAGGAAGGTGATCCAGGTCATCACCTTGGGCTCCAGGTAGCCGAGCGTGGCGAAGCACCAGATGCCGACCCAGAGGCCGACGCTGAGCGAGATCGCGTTCAATGCATTCATGTGGTTTGTCTCCTTGGGGTGGATGCACTCGTTCGTCGACCCGCGGGGCGCGGGCCGCACCTGTCTGTTCGCAGGCGGGCTGGAGGTGCAATCGCCATGCCCATGGCCGGCGCGACAACAGCCCCGGGCGAGAGGTGCGCGTTCGTGGTGGCGTCGCCACAATCTCGGCCTCGCGGGCGGCCCGCCGCGGCGCACGGCGGGCCGGTGTCGCACCGGCGCATCGGTACGAGACACACCTGTCGCAGCGACGCCCGTCGCTCAGGAGGGCCGGGGTGCGACGCTCAGGGCGAGCGAGGGGTGCGGCAGCGCGGGCACCGGCGCCGGCGTGGGAGCCTGGCGCCCGGCCTGCAGCGCGCGCTGCAGCGACGGCAGCACGCGCGCCGGGTCGTCGCCCAGCACGCGGACCGCACACACGCCGTCGGCGCCGCAGCGCGCCGCGGCTTCCACCCGCTCGGGCGTCAGGATGCCGCCGATCGCGACCACCGGCCGGCCGGCCATGGCGCACCACCACGCCAGGTTGTCCAGGCCCTGGGGCCGCCACGGCATGGCCTTGGTCAGCGTGGGCCAGACCGGGCCGCAGGCGACGTAGTGGGGCGCCAGCGTGCGGGCGCGCGCCAGCTCCCACAGGCTGTGCGAGCTGATGCCGAGCGCGAGCCCGCTGGCGCGCAGCCGCGCCCGGCCCTCGTCGCCCAGCGCCAGCAGGTCCTCCTGGCCCAGGTGCACGCCGGGGGCACCCAGTTCGGCGGCGAGCTGCCAGTGGTCGTTGACGAACAGCGCGGCGCCGGTCCCGCGCGCTGCGGCGATGCCGCGCTGCAAGGTGGCACGCAACGCGGGATGCCAGCCGGCGTCGGGGACGGCTGGCGTCTTGAGGCGCAGCTGCAGCGTGCGGACGCCGGCGGCCAGCACCTGCTCCGCCCGCGCGGCGCTGTCGACGATGGCATAGAGGCCGAGCGAGGCGGGCGGTGCCTCAGACTCGGCAGCCGGCGCGAACACCGGCGCAGCGCCCCACGACAGCCAGGGCATCAGGCTCGGATCGCTGGCGAACCCGGCCGCGGCCCGCACCGGCCCGCGGCCCGCGCCGGCCGGGTGAGCGTGGCGCAGTGCGTGGCCGGTCGCCATCTTGGCCAGTACCAGCGCGTCGGCCGGCACGAAGCCGAGCGCCAGGGCGGCCGCCGCGCTGCTGGCGAAGGTGCAGCCGCTACCGTGGTGGTGTGGCGTGGCGATGCGCGGCGCGGCGAGCCAGCCGTCGGCCTGCTCGGTGGCCATCCAGTCCAGCACGCGGCCGTCGAGGTCGGCGGCGTCGCCGCCGGTGATGCAGACCGCCTGCGCGCCGCGGCGCCGCAGCGCCAGCGCCTGAGCCGGCAGGCCGGCCGTGCCAGCCTCGGGCTGGCCCAGCAGCGCAGCCGCCTCGCGGCGGTTCGGGGTGATCAGCGTGGCGCGGGGCAGCAGCAGCTCGCGGTAGGCGGCCAGCGTGTCGGGGTCGGCGAAGGTGGCGCCGCTGCTGGCCGCCAGCACCGGGTCGACCACCAGCGCCACCGGCTGACGGCGCCGCAGCCGGTCGATCCAGTGCGCGACCCGCCGCACATGTTCCGCGCCGCCGAGCAGCCCGGTCTTCACCACCTGGGGCGGCAGGTCGTCGGCCAGCGCCTCCAGTTGCGCCTCCAGCGCAAGCGGCGGGAGCCGCTCGATGCGCGTGACCGCGAGCGAGTTCTGCGCGGTGACGGCCGACACCACCGGGCAGAGGTGCACGCCGAAGGCGTCGGCCGCGCGCTGGTCGGCGCTGAGGCCGGCGCCGCCGCCGCTGTCGGTGCCGGCGATGCTCCAGACCACCGGACGGGTCGTGCGCTCCGCCGTCATGACGCGTCCGCCCGCAGCGCCGCCGAGCCGGCCGGCGGGTCCGGCAGCGTGAAGGGCTGGCCGCTGACCGGCGTGCTGGCGACGGCGAAGTCCTGGCGCGCCATGACGCCGGCCCGCCAGGCGGCGCGGCCGGCTTCGACGGCCAGGCGGAAGGCACGCGCCATCGCCACCGGTTCGCGCGCGTGCGCGACGGCGGAGTTGAGCAGGACCGCGTCGAAGCCCAGCTCCAGCGCCTGCGCGGCATGCGAGGGCGCGCCGAGTCCGGCGTCGATGATCAGTGTGGTGTCCGGCAGGCGTTCGCGCAGCGTGCGCAGCGCGAACGGATTCAGCAGGCCCTGGCCCGAGCCGATCGGCGCGCCCCAGGGCATCAGCAGCGGGCAGCCGGCATCGAGCAGGCGACGGCAGCTGACGAGATCGTCGGTGCAGTAGGGAAACACGGTGAAGCCGTCGCGCACCAGCTGCGAGGCCGCCGTCAGCAGCTCGAACGGATCGGGCTGCAGCGTGTGCTCGTCGCCCACCACCTCGAGCTTGAGCCAGGGCGTGTCGTAGAGCTCGCGCGCCATGTGCGCCAGTTGCACGGCCTCGCGCGCGGTGCGGCAGCCGGCGGTGTTGGGCAGCAGGCGCGCGCCGGTGTCGCGCAGGGTCTGGCGGATGGTGGCGATGTAGCCGTTGTCGCCGGCCGCCGCGAGCGTGCGCTTGAGGCCCACGGTGACCACCTGCGTGCGCGCCGCACGCAGCGCGCCCTGCAGCACCGCCGGAGAAGGGTAGCCGGCGGTGCCGAGCAGGAAACGGCTGTGCAGGCGCACGCCGCCCACCTGCCAGGGATCGTCGTTGGCCATGTCGGCTGGCGGGGGGACGGCCGGGGTTGCTTGGAGCATGGGGAGGTCCTCGTGGAAAAGCGGTCGTGCGGGGATCGATGGGCTCAACCGCCGACGATGGGTTGGAACAGCAGGATCTCGTCGCCGTCCTGCAGCACGTGGCCGGCGCGCAGGGCACGGGCGACGAACTCGCCGTTGACGGCGGTGGTGATGGCCTCGGGCGCTTGGCCGAGCAGGCGCAGCAGGTCGGCCAGCGTGCTGCCGCGTGCGAGCCGGCAGCCGCGGCCCTCGAGATGCACCGTGACCATCGTGTCCTCGTGTGCCGGCGGGCCGCTCATCGCTCGATCTCCGGTCCGGGCAGCGCGGCGTCGGCACGCAGCCTTGCCCAGGCGGCCAGCGCGTCCTCCACCAGCGCCGGCGCCAGCAGCCAGCCGTGACGGAACAGGCCGTTGACGGCCACCCGCTGCGGCGTGACGTCGATGTGCGGCCGGTTGTCGGGCAGCGCCGGGCGCAGGTTGCGGTCGAGCCGCAGGATGCGTGACTCGGCCAGCGCCGGCATCACGCTGTGCGCGGCGGCCATCAGCTCGACGGCGCTGCGCAGCGACATCGGCGAACGGTCCTCGCTCTCGATCTCGGTCGCGCCCAGCAGCACGATGTCGCCGGGTCGCGGCACCAGGTAGACGCGGTGCCGCGGGTGCAGCAGCCGCACCGGCCGCAACAGGCCGTGGCCGGGGGCGTGCAGCCACACGGTCTCGCCGCGTACGCCGCGCAGCGGCAGCGTCGGCCGCCCGCCGAGGCCGCGCACGTCGAACACCGTGTCGAAGCGCCGCCAGCCGGACTCGGCGCCGTCGATCTGCAGCGCGCCGTCGTGCAGCGTGCCGACGCGGCAGCCCCAGTGCCACTGCACGCCGGGGGCATGGTGGTAGAGCGAGAACATTGCCTTCACCGGCTCGATCTGCGCCTCGCCGGGAAGCAGCCAGGCATGGCCGGGCGGCTGCAGCGCGGGCTCCATGTCGGCCAGTTGCTGCGCCGACAGCGGCGAGGCGGTCGCGCCCGGGACCGCCGCCAGGCGCGCCAGCACGCGCTGCGCGGTGGCGAAGTCGTTGCGGTGCGCGAGCAGCAGGCTGCCGAGCTGGCCGAAGGCGGGCGGGTCGGGCAGTGCGGCGACGATGTCGCGCCACAGCGAAATGGAACGCCAGCCGAGCGTCGCGATGTCCGGGCCGGCGTTGTCGAGTTCCGCCAGCGGGCTGAGCATGCCGGCCGCGCTGAAGGCCGCGGCGCCCTGGCCGTCGAAGCGCGGCTGCGGGCCGGGCGCCGGGTCGAACACGCTGACGCGGTGGCCGGCGCGCGCCAGCCGCCAGGCCAGCAGCCGGCCCAGCAGGCCGGCGCCGGCGATGCCGAGATCGAGCAAGGGCATGGCGTTCAGCCCTTGTCGACGGCGAGCGGGATGTAGATCTCGCCGCCGGCCTGCCGGAACTGGCTCGACTTCTCGGCCATGCCGGCGCCCAGCGCCTGCGCCTCGCTGACGCCGCGCTGCGCGGCGTAGTCGCGCACCTCCTGGGTGATCTTCATCGAGCAGAACTTGGGCCCGCACATCGAGCAGAAGTGCGCCACCTTGCTGGCGTCCTTGGGCAGCGTCTCGTCGTGGAAGTCGCGTGCGGTGTCGGGGTCCAGCGAAAGGTTGAACTGGTCCATCCAGCGGAACTCGAAGCGCGCCTTGGACAGCGCGTCGTCGCGGGCGCGAGCGCCGGGGTGACCCTTGGCGACATCAGCCGCGTGCGCGGCGATCTTGTAGGCGACGATGCCCTGCTTCACGTCCTCGCGGTCGGGCAGGCCCAGGTGTTCCTTGGGCGTCACGTAGCACAGCATCGCGGTGCCGAACCAGCCGATCATGGCCGCGCCGATGGCGCTGGCGATGTGGTCGTAGCCGGGCGCGATGTCGATCGTCAGCGGCCCCAGCGTGTAGAACGGCGCCTCGTGGCAGTGCTTGAGCTGCTCGTCCATGTTGGCCTGGATCATGTGCATCGGCACGTGGCCCGGGCCTTCGATCATGGTCTGCACGTCGTGCTTCCAGGCCACCTGGGTCAGCTCGCCCAGCGTGCGCAGTTCGGCGAACTGCGCCTCGTCGTTGGCGTCGGCGGCCGAGCCGGGGCGCAAGCCGTCGCCGAGCGAGAAGCTCACGTCGTAGGCCTTCATGATGTCGCAGATGTCCTCGAAGTGCTCGTAGATGAAGCTCTCGCGGTGGTGCGAGATGCACCACTTGGCCATGATCGAGCCGCCACGCGAGACGATGCCGGTGCGGCGGTCCGCGGTGAGGTGGATGAAGGGCAGGCGTACGCCGGCGTGGATGGTGAAGTAGTCGACGCCTTGCTCGGCCTGCTCGATCAGCGTGTCGCGGAAGATGGCCCAGGTGAGGTCCTCGGCCACGCCGCCCACCTTCTCGAGCGCCTGGTAGATCGGCACGGTGCCGATCGGCACCGGCGAGTTGCGCAGGATCCAGTCGCGCGTGGTGTGGATGTTGCGACCGGTGGAGAGGTCCATCACGTTGTCGGCGCCCCAGCGGATCGCCCACACCAGCTTCTCCACCTCTTCCTCGATGCTCGACGTGACGGCCGAGTTGCCGATGTTGGCGTTGATCTTCACCAGGAAGTTGCGGCCGATCGCCATCGGCTCCACTTCGGGGTGGTTGATGTTGGCCGGGATGATGGCGCGGCCGCGCGCCACCTCGTCGCGCACGAACTCAGGCGTCACGATGGCCGGGATCTGCGCACCCATCGGGTTGCCGCGCAGGCGCTGTTCGCGCGGGGCGTCGCCGAGGTACTCCCGCATCCACTCGCGCTTGCCGTTCTCGCGCAGCGCCACGTACTCCATCTCGGGCGTGACGATGCCGCGGCGCGCATAGTGCATCTGCGTGACGTTGGCGCCGGCCCTGGCACGGCGCGGAGGCCGCTGCAGCGCTGCGGCGTCGAGGCGCAACTGTTCGATGCGCTCGGCCTCGCGGTCCTCGTGCTTCGCGCCGTCGTCCAGCGCCTGGTGCAGCCGGCCGGCATAGACCTCGGTGTCGGCACGCTCGTCGAGCCAGGGCGTGCGCACGCTGGGCAGGCCGCGCCTCACGTCGATCGCGACGCCGGGTTCGGTGTACGGACCCGAGGTGTCGTACAGCGAGACGGTCTCGCCGTTGGTCAGCGTCACTTCGCGCATCGGTACGCGCAGGTCGCTGCGCGAGCCTTGCAGATAGGACTTGCGCGAGGCGGGGAAGGGCTCGCGTGTCAGCGAGAGCAGGGTGGCGAGCTTGTCGGGGGCGTTCATCGTGGGCTCCTTCGTGAGAGTGATTGCTCCGAAGGTCGCCCCATGAAGACGCCCACCCGGGAAGGGGTGACGCCGCTGGAGTGAGAGCTCTTCTTCCGCCGGTACTAACCGGTTCAAGTTCGCGGGTTCGGATAACCGTCTCAGCACGCAGAACAGCGTGCACCCCGGAGCAGTGCTCATTTTGGAAGGGGGCGGGAACGACTGTCAATGCAGGGCGGCGATGAATTTCAGTCGAATCGTTTTCACGCACCCGAAGGCGATGCGACACCTGTCGCAGACGAGGATCTGCATGCGACAGATGTCGCAGGCCTCGAGCGCGCGGAGATGGCTTGGCGTCAGGTCCGCGCAGGAGAACGAGCGCGACGCGGCCGAGGGCGCCGGTGGGCATGCTGCGTGCTATTGCAGGGGCGGTCGCTGCAGCGCGTGCAGTGGCCGCCGGTGTGTCCGGGACGCGCCTTTCGCGTGGCGCGCCCCATGAATCCCGGGGGTTTCCGCTGTGGCACAGCCCATGGCGATCGAGCGATCATCGAACAACAAGAAGAACTTCAGCCATCGGGAGTAGACGGCAGAAGCCATCGGAGGTGACGAATGATTTCTGAGCGCACGCAGCACATCGACAACGTGGTGTCGGTTGTCACCAACCCCATCGACGAGGCGTCCGAGAAGAGCCGCGTCTACAAGTCCTGGGCCCGCTGCGTCAACGACTACGGGCTCGATCCTTCTCGGCCGACGCCGGCGCGCATCCTGCCGTCGCAGGAGGTGCGCGAGCATCAGCAGCAGATCGAGGAGTTCCTGCGCGTCGCCCGCTCCGGCATGGAAGACATGTACCGCCGCGTGGCCGACCTCGGCTACATGCTGCTGCTGACCGACGCCGCCGGCATCACCGTCGACTACATCGGCAATCCGGCGTGGGACAGCGAGCTGCGCGCCGCCGGCCTCTACCTCGGCGCGGACTGGAACGAGGCTCACGCCGGCACCTGTGGTGTCGGCACCTGCCTGATCGAGCAGACCCCGATCACCTGCCACCAGGCCGAGCACTTCGACGCGACGCACATCGGGCTGACCTGCACCACCGCGCCGCTGTTCGACCCGAACGGCAAGCTGCTGGCCGTGTTCGACGTGTCGGCGCTGCGCTCGCCGCGCGCCAAGGACAGCCAGCACCTCGTGTTCCATCTCACGTCGATGTACGCGCAGATGATCGAGGACGCGAACTTCCTGCGCCACTTCCGCAAGAACTGGATCCTGCGTCTCGGCAAGTCCTGCGGCTTGGTCGACGTGTCCGGCGACACCATGCTGGCCTTCGACGACGACGGCCTGATCGTCGGGGCCAACACCGGCGCGCGCGCCAAGCTGTGGCCGTCGGCGCGCGGCCGTCAGGGCGGGGCGCTGGTCGGTCGCTCGCTGTCGGAGGTGTTCGCCACGCCGATGGAGGCCATCTGGCGCATCGCGCGGGCCGGCACGGGCCTGGACGTGTCGGTCACCTGCTCGGAGCCGCGTGAGCACTACTACGCCACGGTGGTCGCGCCGCGCGAGAAGGGCTCGCTGACCTCGCTGCTGGCGGACCGGCCGGTCGCGGTGTCGACCGTGGCCCGCTCGGCCGACAGCTTCCCGGCGCTGGACCGGCTGGCCGGTGGCGACCCGGCGATGGACCGCCTGCTGGTTCAGGCCAAGCGCCTGGTGGACCGCAAGGTCAACATCCTGATCCATGGCGAAACCGGCTCCGGCAAGGAAGTGTTCGCCAAGGCGCTGCACGAATCGAGTTCGCGCGCTCGCATGCCTTTCATCGCGGTCAATTGCGCGTCGATCCCCGAGTCGCTGATCGAGAGCGAGCTGTTCGGCTACACGCCGGGCAGCTTCACCGGCGGCAAGAGCAAGGGCATGAAGGGCCTGATCCTGCAGGCCCACGGCGGCACGCTGTTCCTCGACGAGATCGGCGACATGCCGCTGCATCTGCAGACGCGCTTCCTGCGCGTGCTGTCGGAATCCGAGGTGCTGCCTCTGGGTGCGGAGCGGCCGATCCCGGTCGACTTCACCGTCATCGCCGCGACCCACCGCGACCTGCGCGACCGCGTGGCCGCGGGCACCTTCCGCGAAGACCTCTACTACCGCCTGTGCGGCGCGACGATGTCTCTGCCGGCACTGCGCGAGCGCGCCGACAAGCGCTACCTGATCGAGTCGGTCTTCAACGACGAGGCGAAGGGTCTGACCGAGCACGCCGGCATTTCCGCGGAAGCGATGGAATTGCTGCTGACCTACAGCTGGCCGGGCAACATCCGCGAATTGCGCAACGTGCTGCGTTTCGCGCTGGCGATCAGCGGCGACGGGCCGGTGACGGTCGACGACCTGCCGCAGGAGATCGGCATGCAGCGCCTGGGACATGGCCGGCCGCTGCAGTTGCAGGCGAGACTGGGCGACGAAGGTATCGCGATGGCCGCGGGCGTTGACGACATCGACGCGGAGCGACTGCTCAACTCGCTCAAGCGCAACAAGTGGAACATCACGCTGGCCTCGCAGGATCTGAAGGTCTGCCGGGCCACGGTCTACCGGCAGATGAAGCGCTTCAAGATCACGCCGCCGAACCACCAGTAGCGCGCCGGGGGACCGCCCACCGCGCTGCAGTTGCTGCGGCGCGGCGGGAAAACCCTCCGGAGCCGCTGGCGCCCGCCTCCTAGAATGGGAATCCTTCTCAGGAGAGGATCCCATGACGCAAGCGAAAGTCCGGTCCCCGCGCAGCACGACCGCGCCGGCCGACGAAGCCCCGGACGCCGGCAACCTTCGGGTTCTGAAGAAGTACCCGAACCGCCGCTTGTACGACACCCAGACCAGCGGCTACATCACGTTGGCCGACGTGCGGCAGATGGTCCTCGACAACGAGAGCTTCGTCGTGCGCGACGCCAAGACCGGCGAGGACCTGACGCGCAGCATCCTGCTGCAGATCATCCTGGAGGCCGAGACCGGCGGCATGCCGATGTTCACGACGCCGGTGCTGGCACACATCATCCGTCTGTACGGCCACACGATGCAGGGACTGCTGGGCTCCTACCTCGAGAAGAACATCCAGGCCTTCACCGAGATGCAGAGCCGCTTCGCCGAGCAGTCCGGGCTGAGCACCGGCAAGGCCTACAGCCCCGAGCTGTGGGCGCAGTTCATGAACGTGCAGGCGCCGATGATGCAGGGCCTGATGAGCAGCTACCTCGACCAGTCGAAGAACCTGTTCGTGCAGATGCAGGAGCAGATGCACAAGCAGACCGAGAGCCTGTTCTCGGCAACCACCGGCGCGAAGAAGTAGCCGCCACCGGCCGGCCTCGGCCCACGCGAAGGCAGGACGACCCGGATCGGCGAAAATCCGCCGATGACCCAGACTGCTGATGCGGCTTCGACCGCCCTGACCTCGGGCGACGCCGCCTCCCGCAACATCCCCAAGATCGGCTTCGTCTCGCTCGGTTGCCCCAAGGCGCTGACCGATTCGGAGCTCATCCTCACGCAACTGCGTGCCGAGGGTTACGACACCTCGAAGAGCTTCGCTGGTGCCGACCTGGTGATCGTCAACACCTGCGGCTTCATCGACGACGCGGTGAAGGAGAGCCTCGACACCATCGGCGAGGCGCTGGCCGAGAACGGCCGGGTCATCGTCACCGGCTGCCTGGGCGCGAAGGCGGGCGAGGGCGGCGGCAACCTAGTGCGCCAGATGCACCCGAGCGTGCTGGCGGTGACCGGGCCGCACGCGACGCAGGAGGTCATGGACGCCGTGCACGTGCACGTGCCGAAGCCGCACGATCCCTTCGTCGACCTGGTACCGGCCTACGGCGTGAAGCTCACGCCCAGGCACTACGCCTACCTGAAGATCAGCGAAGGCTGCAATCATCGCTGCAGCTTCTGCATCATCCCCAGCATGCGCGGCGACCTGGTGTCGCGGCCGATCGGCGACGTGCTGAACGAGGCACGTGCGCTGTTCGAGTCGGGCGTGAAGGAACTGTTGGTGATCAGCCAGGACACCTCGGCCTACGGCGTCGACGTGAAGTACCGCACCGGCTTCTGGGACGGCAAGCCGGTGAAGACGCGCATGACCGACCTGGTGGAGCGCCTCGGCGAGCTGGCCGAGCCCTTCGGCGCGTGGGTGCGGCTGCACTACGTCTATCCCTATCCGCACGTCGACGAGATCCTGCCGATGATGGCCGGCGGCCGGGTGCTGCCCTACCTGGACGTGCCGTTCCAGCATGCGCACCCCGACGTGCTCAAGCGCATGAAGCGGCCCGCCAACGGCGAGAAGAACCTCGAGCGCCTGCAGCGCTGGCGCGAGGCTTGCCCGCAGATCGTGGTGCGCTCGACCTTCATCGCCGGCTTCCCCGGCGAGACCGAGGCCGAGTTCGAGCACCTGCTCGACTTCATGCGAGAGGCCCGCATCGACCGGGCCGGCTGCTTTGCCTACTCGCCGGTCGAAGGCGCGAGCGCGAACGCGCTGGCCGGCGCCTTGCCCGAGGCCGTGCGCGAGGAACGCCGGGCGCGCTTCATGGCGGTCGCCGAGGCGGTGTCGGCCGAGAAGCTGCGCGAGCGCGTCGGCGCCGAGATGCAGGTGCTGATCGATGCTGCACCGGCGCTCGGCAAGAAGGGCGGCCGAGGCCGCAGTTACGCCGACGCGCCCGAGATCGACGGCGTGGTGCACCTGCTGCCGCCGCAGAAGGCCTCGAAGCAGTTGCGCGTAGGCGAGTTCACGCGCGCCCGCATCGTCGGCACCCAGGGCCACGACCTGGTGGGCCAACCGCTGTGAGTCGCGCATGAGCGGCGGCAGCGACGACGGACGGCACGGGGACGATCCGCTCACCACCGGGCTGATCCACCACCGCTACGAGCCGCCGGCCGGCTTCGGCGCGGTGCCGCCGGCGGTGTACAAAGCCTCGACGGTGATCTTCCGCAACGTGGCGGCCCTGCGCGCCCGTAACTGGAAGGAGAAGACCGGCTACACCTATGGCCTGCACGGCACGCCGACCACCTTCACGCTCGAGGAACGCATCGCGACGCTCGAGGGCGGGCGCCGGACCCTGCTGGCGCCGAGCGGCCTCGCGGCGATCGTGCTGGTGAATCTGACCCTGCTCAAGTCGGGCGATGAGGTGCTGCTGCCGACCAACGTCTACGGTCCCGGCAAGGAGCTGGCACGGCAGGAGCTGGCGCGCCTCGGGGTCACGCACCGGTTGTACGACCCGCTGGATGCCGCGGCACTGGCTGCGATGATCGGACCGCAGACGAAGCTTGTCTGGCTCGAGGCGGCGGGATCGGTGACGATGGAGTTCCCCGACCTGGCCGGCCTGGTGGGCGCCTGCCGGGCGCGGGGCGTGACGACCGCGCTCGACAACACGTGGGGCGCCGGCGTCGCCTTCTCGCCCTTCGATCAGGGCGTCGACATCTCGGTGCACGCGCTGACCAAGTACCCGTCGGGTGGGGGCGACGTGCTGATGGGCTCGGTGACGACACGCGACGAGGCGCTGCACCAGCGCCTGACGATGACGCACATGCACCTCGGCCTGGGCGTCGGTGCCAACGATGTGGAGTTCGTGCTGCGCTCGCTGCCGACGCTGGCGCTGCGCTATGCCGCGCACGACGCCGCCGCGCGCCGGCTGGCGGCGTGGTGGCAGACGCGGCCCGAGGTGGTGCAGGTGCTGCACCCGGCACTGGCCGGCGCACCCGGCCATGCGCACTGGGCCGCCAGCTGCCGTGCCGCGGCGGGGCTGTTCTCGGTGGTGTTCGATGCGCGCTTCACGCAGACGCAGGTCGACGCCTTCGTCGATGCGCTGAGGCTGTTCAGGATCGGCTATTCCTGGGGCGGACCGATGAGCCTGGCGGTACCCTACGACCTGACCGTGCTGCGCGGACCGGCCTCGGCGGGGCAGGGCACGCTGGTGCGTTTCTCGGTCGGGCTCGAGGCCGTGGAGGATCTGCAGGCCGACCTCGAACAGGCCCTGGCCGTACTGCCGCCCTGAGGTGTCGTGGGGCTCAGGTGTCCTTGCGGGGGCTGCTGATCTTGTGCCGCATCAACTGGCCTTTCTCCCGCTCCCAGTCGCGCTTCTTCTCGGTCTCGCGCTTGTCATGCAGATCCTTGCCCTTGGCGAGGGCGATGTCGGCCTTCACGCGCCCGCCCTTGTAGTGCAGGTTCAGCGGCACCAGCGTGTAGCCCTTCTGCTCGACCTTGCCGACCAGACGACGGATCTCGTCCTTCTTCATCAGCAGCTTCTTGGTCCGGTCGGCCTGCGGGTGGACGTGGGTGGACGCGGTGCGCAGCGGGTTGATCCGGCAGCCGATCAGGAACAGCTCGCCGTCCTTGACGACGACGTAGCCATCGGTCAGCTGCACCTGGCCGGCGCGGATGGCCTTCACTTCCCAGCCTTCGAGCACCATGCCGGCCTCGAACTGCTCCTCGATGGTGTAGTTGAAGCGGGCCTTCTTGTTGTCTGCGATGGCCATGAAGCCTCTCAATAGAATCGCTTCATTGTATGAAGCACGTCAAGAAGTCCGTTCTGCTGTGGTACTCGGCGCAGGAGATGTACGCACTCGTCACCGACGTGCCGGCCTATCCGCAGTTCCTGCCGTGGTGCGACCGCACCGAGGTGCTCGAATCGACCGAGCACGGCATGACGGCCCGCCTGCATCTGGCCTACCACGGCGTCCGCCACGCGTTCACCACCCGCAACGAGCACCAGGCCGGCCGGTCGGTCGTGGTCTCGCTGGTCGACGGGCCGTTCTCGCAACTGGAGGGTGTGTGGCAGTTCGTGCCGCTGGGCGCCCCGGCCGACGACAGCGCGGCGCCGCGGGCCTGCCGCGTCGAGCTCGACCTGCGCTATGCCTTCAGCAGCCTCGCGCTGGAAGCGGTGGTGAGCCCGGTGTTCGATCGCATCGCCAACACCCTGGTCGACTCCTTCGTCAAGCGCGCCGAGCAGGTGCATGGGCCGCGTTGAGGGTCAGCCGGTGCGGGTGGAGGTGGCCTACAGCCCGCGCGGGCGCGCGGTCGACCTGAGCGAGCTGGTGCTGGCCGAGGGCTGCACCGCGCTGCAGGCGCTGCAGGCGAGCGGCCTGCTGGAGCGGCACCCGGAGATCGACCTGGCGGTGCTGCGCGTCGGCGTGTGGGGACGTCTGTGTCCGACGGACGAACGGCTGCGCGAGGGCGATCGGGTGGAGGTCTACCGACCGCTAACGGTCGATCCGAAGGAAGCGCGGCGCCTGCGCTACCGCCGCCAGCGCAGCCGGCTCAGCGGCACTCGGTGACCATCGCCTGGCGGGTCTGCTCGACCTCTCGGGCACGGGCGGCGTCGTCGAGGATCTCGCGCTCGCCCTGGGCGTTGGTGCGGGCGATGCGCTGGCCGCTGTCGAGCGAGCGCATGTAGGTGCGGGCGCGTTCGCAGTTCTGCGCCTTCTGCTGGGCGACACGTGCCTCGTCGGCGCGTCGCTTGGCGGCCTCTTCCTGCTCGGCCTGCTTGCGCTTGGCCTCGAGCGCGGGATCGCTGGCGCTGGCGGCAGCGGCCGGTGCCGACGCCGCACTCGCGGCGGGCTGCACGACCACCGGCGCAGCGCTCAGCGGGCGCTGCAGGATGTCCTTCGCCGGCGTACCGGAGGGCGGCGGCAGATCGCTGTACTGGACCTGGCCTCGGCCGTCGCGCCACTTCCATTGCGCCTGGGCCGGCAGGCAGGCGACGAGCACGCAGGCGCCGAGCAGGGCGCCGAGCCAGCGGGTGGTGAGTGCGGTCATGGCGCGAGTTTAGCGGTCGACCCGCGAACGGCCGTGCAGCGCGACGGCAGGGGTCCGGTCGCCGGCGGCAGCGAGCGTGCATTCCTCACGCCGGAACGTCGCACAGAGCCGCCTCCGTATAATCTGCTTTTGCGACTGGAGCTTTTCCCATGCGCCTTCTCGGCAAAGCACTCACCTTCGACGATGTGTTGCTGGTGCCCGCCTTCTCCCAGGTCCTGCCGCGCGACACCAGCCTGGCGACGCGTCTGTCCCGCAACATCACGTTGAACCTGCCGCTGGCGTCTGCCGCCATGGACACGGTGACCGAGGCGCGCCTCGCGATCGCGCTGGCGCAGGAGGGCGGCATCGGCATCGTCCACAAGAATCTCAGCCCCAAGCAGCAGGCCGCCGAGGTCTCGCGCGTCAAGCGCTACGAGTCGGGACTCCTGCGCGATCCGATCACCATTTCATCGGGCGTTCGGGTCCAGGACGTGATCAACCTGTCGCGCCAGCACGGCATCTCCGGCTTCCCGGTGGTCGACGACGGCAAGGTCGTCGGCATCGTCACGGGTCGCGACCTGCGCTTCGAGACCCGACTGGATGCGCCGGTGCGCGAGATCATGACGCCGCGCGAGCGCCTCGTCTCGGTCAACGAGGGCGCCACGCTCGAGGAAGCCAAGTCGCTGATGCACCGGCACAAGCTCGAGCGCGTGGTGGTCGTGAACGCCGCCAACGAGCTGCGCGGCCTGTTCACGGTGAAGGACATCACCAAGCAGACCAACTTCCCGAACGCAGCGCGCGACGCCCAGGGTAAGCTGAGGGTCGGCGCCGCGGTCGGTGTCGGCGAGGGCACCGAGGAGCGCGTCGAGGCGCTGGTGAAGGCTGGCGTCGATGCGATCGTCGTCGACACGGCGCACGGCCACAGCAAGGGCGTGATCGAGCGCGTGCGCTGGGTCAAGAGGAACTATCCGCAGGTCGACGTGATCGGCGGCAACATCGCCACCGGCGAGGCGGCGCTGGCGTTGGCCGAGGCGGGCGCCGACGGCGTGAAGGTCGGCATCGGGCCGGGCTCGATCTGCACCACCCGCATCGTCGCTGGCGTCGGCGTGCCGCAGATCACCGCGATCGACAACGTGGCCACCGCGCTCAAGGGCAGCGGCGTCCCGCTGATCGCCGACGGCGGCATCCGCTACTCCGGCGACATCGCCAAGGCCCTGGCCGCCGGCGCCAACACCGTGATGATGGGGGGCATGTTCGCCGGCACCGAGGAAGCGCCGGGCGAGATCGTGCTGTACCAGGGCCGTAGCTACAAGAGCTACCGCGGCATGGGCTCGATCGGTGCCATGCAGCAGGGCAGCGCCGACCGCTACTTCCAGGACAACACGGGCGCCAACCCGAACGCGGACAAGCTGGTGCCCGAGGGCATCGAAGGCCGGGTGCCCTACAAGGGCTCGGTGATCGCCATTCTGTTCCAGATGGCCGGCGGCTTGCGCGCCTCGATGGGCTATTGCGGCTGCGCCTCGGTGGAGGAGATGCGCGAGCGTGCCGAGTTCGTCGAGATCACCTCGGCCGGCATCCGCGAGAGCCACGTGCACGACGTGCAGATCACCAAGGAAGCGCCGAATTACCGCGCCGACTGAACCGACACGGCGGCACGCCGAGGGCGTGTCGATCCGTGGCGCCCGCGCCGACGGCGGGCTGGAAAGACCGAGCCGATGACCTCCCCGCCGCGGGCCCGCGTAGCGGCCATGCCCTTCATCCTGATCACGGTGCTGATCGACATGGTGTCGATCGGCCTGATCATCCCGGTGCTGCCGCTGCTGGTCGGCAGCTTCACCGGCTCGCCCTCCGACACCGCGTTCTGGTTCGGCGTGGTCACCTTCGCCTTTGCGATCGCCAACTTCTTCGGCTCGCCGATCCTCGGCGCACTGTCCGACCGCTACGGGCGCCGGCCGGTGCTGCTGATCGGCTTCTGCGGCCTCGCGCTCAACTTCTTCTTCACGGCGCTGTCGACGGCGCTGTGGATGCTGGTGGCGGTGCGCCTCGTCGGCGGGGCGATGCAGGCGAATGCCGCGGTCGCCAACGCCTACGTCGCCGACATCACGCCGCCCGAACAGCGGGCACGGCGCTTCGGACTGCTGGGCGCGATGTTCGGCCTGGGCTTCATCCTCGGGCCGGTGCTGGGCGGGCTGCTCGGCGCGATCGACCTGCACCTGCCGTTCTACGTGGCAGGCTCACTGGCGCTGGTGAACTGCCTGTACGGCTGGCTGGTGCTGCCCGAGTCGCTGCCTGCCGAGCGCCGGCGTGCGATCGACTGGAAGCGCGCCAACCCGTTCAGCGCGCTCCGGGACCTGGCCGGCCTGAAGGGCGTGGGCTCGCTGGTGGCGGTGCTGGCGCTGTCGGGGCTGGTGCAGTTCACACTGCACATCACCTGGGTGCTGTACACCACCTACAAGTTCGGCTGGGGACCGCTGGAGAACGGCTGGTCGCTGTTCGCGGTCGGGCTGATGTCGGCCCTGGTGCAGGGCATGCTGCTGGGGCGGCTGCTCAGGCGCTTCAGCGCGCAGCGGCTGGCGGTGACCGGCCTGGTGTCGTCGAGCCTGGCCTATGTCTGCTGGGGCCTCGCGACCGAGGGCTGGATGATGTACGTGGTGATCGCGTGCAACGTGCTCGGGTTCGGCGTCACGGCCTGCCTGCAGAGCATCGTGTCGAACGCTGCCGACCCGCGCACCCAGGGGCAGACGATGGGCGCGGTATCGTCATTGAACAGCCTGATGGCCGTGGTGGCGCCGGTGATCGGCGCACCGCTGCTCGGCCTGGTGTCGCACCTGCCGCAGGGCGACTGGCGCATCGGCGCCCCCTACTACTTCTGCGCCGCGCTGCAGGCCACGGCCATGCTGCTGGCGCTGCGGCATTTCCGTGCGCAGCGCGGCCAGCGCGCCGCGGCTGTCGCGACCGAATCTCCCGTCTGATCGAACCGTCTCGAGCCCTCCACCATGCACGACAAGATCCTCATCCTCGACTTCGGTTCCCAGGTCACGCAGCTGATCGCAAGGCGCGTCCGCGAGGCGCATGTGTACTGCGAGATCCACCCGAACGACGTGTCGGACGAGTTCATCCGCGAGTTCGCGCCGAAGGGCATCATCCTGTCGGGCAGCCACGCCAGCACCTACGAGGACCACGACCTGCGCGCCCCGCAGGCGGTGTGGGAGCTGGGCGTGCCGGTGCTCGGCATCTGCTACGGCATGTTCACGATGGTGGTCCAGCAGGGCGGCGAGGTTGAGGCCAGCGCGCACCGCGAGTTCGGCTACGCCGAGGTGAGGGCGCATGGCCACACCCGGCTGCTGCAGGGCATCGAGGACTTCAGCACCCCTGAGGGCCATGGCATGCTGAAGGTGTGGATGAGCCACGGCGACAAGGTCACCAAGCTGCCGCCCGGCTTTAAGCTGATGGCCAGCACGCCGAGCTGCCCGATCGCCGGCATGGCCGACGAATCGCGCGGCTACTACGCGGTGCAGTTCCACCCCGAGGTCACGCACACGGTGCAGGGGCGCGCGCTGCTGGAGCGCTTCGTGCTCGAGATCGCGAAGGCGCAGCCCGACTGGGTGATGAAGGATCATGTCGCCGAGGCGGTGGCGGCGATCCGTGCGCAGGTGGGTGACGAGGAGGTGATCCTCGGCCTGTCGGGTGGCGTGGACTCCAGCGTGGCGGCGGCGCTGATCCACCGCGCCATCGGCGACCGGCTGACCTGCGTGTTCGTCGATCACGGCCTGCTGCGCCTGAACGAAGGCGACATGGTGATGGAGATGTTCGCCGGCAAGCTGCACGCGAAGGTGGTCCGCGTCGATGCCGCCGAGCTGTTCATGAACGAGCTGGCCGGCGTGGCCGACCCCGAGGCCAAGCGCAAGATCATCGGCCGGCTGTTCGTCGATGTCTTCAAGGCCGAGGCGGCCAAGCTCAAGGCGAGCGGCGCGGGGCACCGCGGCGCGACCTTTCTGGCGCAGGGCACGATCTACCCGGACGTCATCGAGTCGGGCGGTGCCAAGACCAAGAAGGCCACCACGATCAAGAGCCACCACAACGTCGGCGGCCTGCCCGAGCAGCTCGGCCTGAAGCTGCTCGAGCCGCTGCGCGACCTGTTCAAGGACGAGGTGCGCGAGCTGGGCGTGGCCCTGGGCCTGCCGCACGACATGGTCTACCGCCATCCCTTCCCGGGCCCTGGCCTGGGCGTGCGCATCCTCGGCGAGGTGAAGAAGGACTACGCCGACCTGCTGCGCCGCGCCGACGCGATCTTCATCGAGGAGCTGCGCAACACCGTCGACCCGGCCTCCGGCAAGACCTGGTACGAGCTCACCAGCCAGGCCTTCGCGGTCTTCCTGCCGGTCAAGAGCGTGGGCGTGATGGGAGACGGTCGCACCTACGACTACGTGGTCGCGCTGCGCGCGGTGCAGACCAGCGACTTCATGACCGCCGACTGGGCCGAACTGCCCTATGCGCTGCTCAAGCGCACCTCGGGCCGCATCATCAACGAGGTGCGCGGCATCAACCGCGTGACCTACGACGTGAGCAGCAAGCCGCCAGCGACGATCGAGTGGGAATGAGCCAGAATGGCTCGACAGCGTTCGGCGAGGTTCGCCGGTTCGCAAATTCCCGTTATCTGACAATGGGTTAGCGTTCAATGTGGTTCGTCGGCGTTCATCGTCGACCGAGCTCAAGTGACGGTATCCGTGACGGTGTTTGCGCTGCTACGCTGAAGCCGCCCGAAAAATACCGTCAGACGGGCTGACGGTATCGGGTGACGGTATCGGTGAGGCCCCCCATGTCAGTCGTGCGACGCCTGGACGAAGCTGCGCAAGCCATCCCCTTGCGGGCGCGATCACTCACGGATCTCCAGCTCAAGGCCCTGAAGCCGCGGGACAAGGCCTACAAGGTCAGCGACCGGGACGGGCTGTACGCCTACGTGGCGCCGTCGGGGACCGTCAGCCTGCGGTACGACTACCGCATCGGCAGGCGCCGCGAGACCCTGACCCTCGGTCGCTACGACGCCACCGCTCCGGCGCGGGTGCCTCGGTCCCTGGACGTGCTCGAGTACGGCATGGGCCTGTCCCTGGCCGAGGCGCGACTGCTGCTGACCAAGGCGAAGCGCGCGCTCGAGCAAGGCGTGTCGCCTTCGCGCGCGAAGGCCGAGCAGAAGGCGGCGGAATCCGACGCCCTCACGTTCGGCAAGTGGGCCGAGCGCTACTTCGAGTTCAAGGGTGATCCCAAGAGCAAGGGCGAGCAGCTGGCCGACAGTACGCTCGCCATGCGTCGCTCAACCTACAAGCGCGCGCTGGAGAAGCCCCTGGGCAAACTGATGCTGGAGGAGATCACACCCAACCGGCTGGCGGCCCTGTGCGACGACATCAAGGCGCAGCGTGGCCCGGCGGTGGCGGTGCACGCCCGCGAGATCGTCCTGATGGTCTACCGACACGTCCAGCGCAAGGGGATCGAAGTGCCGAACCCGGCCGAACGGGTGCAGGCGAGCGCCATCGCCCGCTTCGAGCCGCGCGATCGTGCGCTGTCTCCGAGCGAGCTGCGCCTGTTCCTCGCGGCGCTGGACCAGTGCGCGACGATGCCGACGCTGCGGCTGGCCGTGCGCTTTGTGCTGCTGACCGGCGTTCGCAAGGGCGAGTTCATCGGTGCGACGTGGGACGAGATCGTCTTCGACACCGAGACCTGGACGATTCCGTCGCGCCGGATGAAGGGTGGCAGGGCCCACGTGGTCTATCTCAGCGACCAGGCGATGGACATCCTGACGACGCTGCGGTCGTGCTTCTCGGCAAGCCGCTACCTTCATCCCGGCCGGTATGACAGCGACCTGCCGATCAGCGACGCGACCCTGAACCGGGTCATCGCGATGGCGATCCGTGGCATTCAGGCGACCGCTCCGGAGTTTCAGCCGTTCACCGTGCACGACCTGAGGCGGACCTTCAGCACCTCGCTGAACCGGGCCAAGTTCGACGAGCGCTGGATCGAGATGGCGCTGGCGCACGTGCCCCGGAACCGCATCGCCGCGACGTACAACGTGGCCCGCTATGCGGCCGAGCGCCGGATCATGATGCAGGCCTGGGCCGACATGCTCGACCTTTGGGAGAAGGGCGAGTCGGCCAAGGAAGTGATCTTGAAGGCGAAGCAGGCAGCCTCCGAGGTGACCGACTTCGAGTTGGAAGACGATCTTTGACCGATCTGGACTGGAGCGGCGGACCCGCTCGCACCACCCGGGGCAGGACAGCGAAAGCCCGTTCCTCCCGCTGGGCTCGAATCGAGCACGCCTGGGCAGCTTCGGCTATCGTGGCGGACGTGAACTTCAGCAAGCGCCTTCGTGCCCGCCTCATCGGCATCCTGTCGATGGCCTTGCTGTTTTCCCAGATCGCTGTCACCGCCTACGCCTGTCCGGCCCTGGGCGAGCGCGCCGACACGGGCGCTGCCGACATCGCAGCCATGGCAGGAATGCCCTGCGCGGAGATGATGGCCGCCGGGGAGCCACTCGATCCCGAGCAGCCGACGCTGTGCATGCAGCACTGCCAGTTCGGGTCGACCTCGCACGTGGTCGATCACGTGCCGTCGGTGTTCGCTCCGGTGACTGCTTTCCCCGCGTTGTTCACCGTCTCCTTCGACGAACGGTTCCACCTCGCCCTTCGTTCCTGGGCCGAGGACGACCGCCTGCGGGACCGACCGCCGCCTCTCGCGCACAGCATCGCGCACTGCTGCTATCGCATTTGATCTCCTGAAGTTGCCCGCTTGAGGGTTCGCGGCGCTGCCGCGGCCACGCTTGCCGAACTTCAGGAGTTCCCATGGATTCGCACATCCTCAGGAGGCCGCAAGGCCTTCGACTGGCGTTGTCGCCCGTGCCGGTGTTGGTGCTGTCGCTGGCACTCGGCAGCTGCCCCGCCTTCGCTCAGACCTCGCTCTCGCTCGAACGCGCGGTCGCCGACGCGGCCGCGCGTTCGCCGCTCGTGAGCGCCTCCGACTCGCAGGCTAGAGCCGCGCGCGAGATGGCCGTGGCAGCGGGCCAGTTGCCCGATCCCGTGCTCAAGCTCGGCCTCAACAACCTGCCGGTCGATGGGCCTGACCGCTACAGCGTCACCCGCGACTTCATGACGATGCGCTCGGTCGGGGTGATGCAGGAGCTGACCCGGGCCGACAAGCGCAAGGCCCGGGCGGGTCGCAGCCAGCGCGAGGTGGAACTTGCGCAGGTGGCACGCCAGGCCACCATTGCAGACGCGCAGCGGGACGCAGCGACGGCCTGGCTCCAACGCTCGTACCTGGAGTCGATGCGAGACCTGATGCAGGCGCAACTGACCCAGGCGGAACTCCAGGTCCAGGCTGCGGAGACGCTGTACCGCAGCGGCAAAGGCTCGCAGGCCGAGGTCTTCTCTGCCCGCGGATCGGTGGAGCAGCTTCGTGACGCGCTGGCGCAGGTCGACCGTCAGGTCGCGGTCGCGACCCTTCAGCTGGGTCGGTGGGTGGGCGAGGGTGCCCAGCAGCCGCTGGAGCCGCGTCCCGTGCTCGCGCTGCCTGCCTGGATCGAGGGCGCCCTGGCGGAGCATCTGGCCCAGCACCCGCAGATCGCCGCCGCGGCGCAACAGGAGGCCATCGCCGACAGCGATGCCGCCTTGGCGCGCGCCGAGCGGTCGTCCGACTGGAGCGTCGAGCTGATGTACAGCCAGCGCGGCCCGGCGTACTCCAACATGGTGTCGATCAATCTCTCGGTCCCGCTGCAGTGGGACCGGAAGAACCGGCAGGACCGGGAACTGGCCGCGAAGCTGGCCGGCATCGACGAGGCGCGTGCCCGCCGCGAGGAGCTTCAGCGTGCGCACGAAGCCGAGGTGCGCGCGATGCTGCAGGAGTGGCGCAGCCACGAGGACCGCCTGCGGCGCTACGACGCTTCGCTGCTGCCCCTGGCCAGCCAGCGCAGCGAAGCCGCCATCGCGTCCTACCGCGCCGGGTCCGGTCCGCTGACCGCCGTGCTCGATGCCCGCCGCAACGAGGTCGATGTGCGCCTGGAGCGCCTGCGCATCGAGATGGACCGTGCCCGCATCTGGGCTCAGCTGAACTACCTGCTGCCGTCGCACGACAGCGCCCAAGACAAGCCGGAGGCGGCCCGATGAACACTCGACAGATCCTGTGGACGGTCGGCGCCGTTTCTGCGCTGGCCCTGGGCGGCTATGCGCTCTACCAGCTCGGCATGCAGCGCGGCATGGGGCACTCGGCAACAGGGCCGGCCGACCCGGCGAGCCCGTCCCCAGCCGAAGACCCGACGAGCAGCATCGCCGCTGGCGAAGCCGCGACACGGCGCCACATCAAGGCCGGCATCAAGGCGGGCGATGTCGATCCCGCCACCGGCAAGCCGGTCCTTTACTACCACGACCCGATGGTGCCGGGCAAACGCTTCGACGCGCCGGCCAAGTCGCCCTTCATGGACATGATGCTGGTGCCGGTTTACGGCGGTGCCGGTGGCGAAGACCAGGGCACGGTCACCGTGAGTCCGCGCATCCAGCAGAACCTGGGTGTGCGCACGGCCGAGGTCGTGGAGGGCACGTTGCAGCCCATGGTCAGCGCCGTCGGCAGCATCGCCTGGAACGAGCGCGACCAGTCGGTGGTGCAGGCAAGGGCGACGGGCTACATCGAGAAGCTGCATGTGCGGGCAACGCTCGACCGCGTGCGCGCAGGCCAGCCCTTCGCCGACATCTACGTGCCCGAGTGGGTCGCAGCCCAGGAGGAGTACCTCGCTGTCAAGCGTTTCGCGAAGGATGATGCGGGGCTGGCAGCAGCAGCACGCCAGCGCCTGCTGCTGGCCGGCATGAGCGAGGCGCAGGTCGTGCGCGTCGATGCGGCGAGCACCGTGCAGCCGCGCATCACGCTGGTAGCACCGTCGAGCGGCGTGGTCGCCGAACTGGTCGCCCGCGAGGGCATGACGGTGAGTCCGGGGATGATGCTGGCGCGCATCAACGGCCTGGCCGCTGTCTGGGCGAATGCCGAGCTGCCCGAGAGCCAGGCCGCGCTCGTGCGGCCCGGCAGCCAGGTCGAAGCGCGCAGCCCCGGCGTCCCGGGGGCGGTGTTCCGCGGCACCGTCCAGGCGCTGCTGCCCGAGGTGAACGCGACCACGCGCACCCTGAAGGCGCGCGTGCAGTTCGCCAACCCCGAGGACCGGCTGGTGCCGGGCCTCTTCGTCACGATGCAGTTCATGGACATGCGTGCCCAGAAGGCCATGCTGGTGCCGACCGAGGCCGTGATCCAGACCGGCCGGCGCGCGGTGGTGATGGTGGCTGAGGAGGGCGGGCGGTTTGCGCCGGTCGATGTGGAGACCGGTCTGGAAATCAGTGGCCAGACCGAAATCAAACGCGGTCTGAAGGCAGGCCAGCGTGTCGTCGTCTCGTCGCAGTTCCTGATCGACTCCGAAGCCAGCCTGAAGGGTGTCGAGGCGCGGCTGAACAACCAGCCGGCGCCGACGGCAGCCAACACCGCCCAGCGCCACAGCGCGCAGGGGCTGATTGAGTCGCTGGACCGGGAGAGCGTCACGCTCAGCCACGGCCCCATCCCGAGCGTCGGCATGGGCGCGATGACGATGGAGTTCAAGCTGCCGCCGCCCAATCGGCTGCCCCGTGGCCTGGCGGTGGGTGACCGCGTCGATTTCGAGTTTTACGTCGACCCGACCGATGGCCCGACGGTACTCACGCTGACGTTGCTGCCGCCGGCAGCTCCCGCTGCCGCCGCGCCGGGAGCTTCGCGATGATCGCCGAGCTGATCCGCTGGTCCATCGTCAACCGCTTCCTCGTGCTGCTGGCGACGGTGATCGTCACAGCCTGGGGCCTGTGGGCCGTGCAGCGCACGCCGCTGGACGCGCTGCCCGACCTGTCGGACGTGCAGGTCATCATCCGCACGCCGTACCCAGGGCAGGCCCCTCGCATCGTCGAGAACCAGGTCACCTACCCGTTGACGACGACGATGCTGTCGGTGCCCGGCGCCAAGGTCGTGCGCGGCTACTCGTTTTTCGGCGACAGCTTCGTCTATGTGCTGTTCGACGACGGCACCGACCCGTACTGGGCGCGCTCGCGGGTGCTGGAGTACTTGAACCAGGTGCAGTCACGCTTGCCCGCCGCTGCGAAGCCCGCGCTCGGGCCGGATGCGACCGGCGTGGGCTGGATCTACCAGTACGCGCTGGTGGACCGCAGCGGCACGATGGACGCGGGGCAACTACGCGCGCTGCAGGACTGGTTCCTGAAGTACGAGCTGAAGACGGTGCCGAACGTGGCCGAGGTGGCGTCGGTCGGTGGCATGGTGCGCCAGTACCAGGTGCTGCTCGATCCGGACAAGCTGGCGGCCTACAACGTGCCGCATGGCGCCGTGATCGACGCGATCCGCAACGCCAACCAGGAGGCCGGCGGCTCGGTGCTCGAGCTGGGCGAAGCGGAGTACGTGGTGCGCGCCTCGGGCCTGCTGGCGACGTTGGACGACTTCCGCAAGATCCCCTTGAGCGCCACCGATGCCGGCGTCAGCGTGCGACTGGGCGACGTGGCGCGCATCCAGGTGGGGCCCGAGATGCGCCGCGGCATCGGCGAGCTCGACGGGGAGGGCGAGGCCACCGGTGGCGTGATCGTGATGCGCTCGGGCAAGAACGCGCTGGAGACGATTGCAGCCGTCAAGACCAAGATCGCATCGCTGCAGGCCAGCCTGCCGAAGGGCGTGGAGATCGTGCCGACCTACGACCGCTCCAGCCTGATCGAACGGGCCGTCGAGAACCTCAGCCACAAGCTGATCGAGGAGTTCATCGTCGTCGCGCTGGTGTGCGTGGTATTCCTGTTCCACCTGCGCTCGGCGTTTGTCGCCATCGTCACGCTGCCGCTCGGCATCCTGGCGAGTTTCATCGTCATGCACTACCAGGGGGTGAACGCCAACGTGATGTCGCTCGGTGGCATCGCCATCGCCATCGGCGCGATGGTCGATGCGGCGGTGGTGATGATCGAGAACGCGCACAAGCACATCGAGGCCTGGCGTCACGAGCACCCGGGCGAGGATTTGAAGGGTGAGGCGCAATGGCGCGTCGTCGGCGACGCCGCGGTCGAGGTCGGCCCGGCGCTGTTCTTCTCGCTGTTGATCATCACGCTGAGCTTCATCCCGGTGTTCACGCTGGAGGCGCAGGAAGGGCGGTTGTTCTCACCGCTGGCCTACACCAAGACCTATGCGATGGCGGCATCGGCCGGGCTCGCGGTGACGCTGGTGCCGGTGCTGATGGGTTACCTGATCCGCGGCCGCATCCCCGACGAGCGGCGCAACCCGCTGAACCGCGCGCTAATCGCCATCTACCGGCCGCTGCTCGACGGTGTGCTGGCGTGGCCGAAGGCGACGATCGCGGTGGCGCTGCTGCTGCTCGCCAGCACCGCCTGGCCGATCCTGAAGATCGGCGGCGAGTTCATGCCGCCGCTGGACGAGGGTGACCTGCTCTACATGCCGACCGCGCTGCCGGGGCTGTCGGCCGGCAAGGCCGCCGAGCTGCTGCAGCAGACCGATCGGCTGATCAAGACGCTGCCGGAAGTGCAATCGGTCTACGGCAAGGCCGGCCGCGCCGAGACCGCCACCGACCCGGCGCCGATGGAGATGTTCGAGACCACGATCCAGTTCAAGCCGAAGGACCAGTGGCGTGATGGCATGACGAGCGACCGGCTGGTCGAGGAGCTGGACCGCATCGTCAAGGTGCCGGGGCTGTCAAACATCTGGGTGCCGCCGATCCGCAACCGCATCGACATGCTGGCCACCGGCATCAAGAGCCCGGTCGGAGTGAAGGTGGCCGGCACCGACCTGGCCGAGATCGACCGCATCGCCAGTGAGGTCGAGAAGGCGGTGAGGGGCGTGCCCGGCGTCAGCAGCGCGCTGGCGGAAAGGCTGACGGGTGGGCGCTACGTCGACGTCAACATCAACCGCGACACGGCGGCGCGCTACGGCATGAACATCGCCGACGTGCAATCGGTCATCAGCACCGCGGTCGGCGGCGACAACGTCGGCGAGACGGTCGAGGGCCTGCAGCGCTTCCCGATCAACGTGCGCTACCCACGGGAAGTGCGCGATTCATTGGAGAAGCTGCGCAAGCTGCCGTTCGTCACCCCGCGTGGTGCGCGCATCGTGTTGTCCGACGTGGCCGAGCTTCGCATCAGCGACGGCCCGCCGATGCTGCGCAGCGAGAACGCACGCCTGGCCGGCTTCGTCTACGTCGACATCCGTGGGCGCGACCTGAAGTCCGCAGTGATCGACATGCAGAAGGTGGTGGCCGAGCAGGTGAAGCTGACACCGGGCTACTCGGTCTCGTGGTCGGGTCAGTTCGAGTTCCTGGAACGCGCGACGGCCAAGCTCAAGGTCGTCGTGCCCTTCACACTGGGCATCATCGTCGTGCTGCTCTACCTGACCTTCCGCCGCTTCGACGAGGCGCTGCTGATCCTGGCCACGCTGCCGTTTGCGCTGATCGGGGGCTTCTGGCTGCTCTACCTGCTGGGCTACAACCTGAGCGTGGCGGGCGCCATAGGCTTCATCGCGCTGGCCGGCGTGGCGGCCGAGTTCGGCGTCATCATGCTGCTCTACCTGAAGCAGGCCTGGGAGGCGCGGTTGGCGCGCGGGCTGAGCAGCGATGCCGATCTCATGGATGCGATCCGCGAAGGCGCCGTGCTGCGCGTGCGACCGAAGGCGATGACGGTGGCCGTCATCATTGCCGGCCTGGTGCCCATCATGTTCGGCGGCGGCACAGGCTCCGAGGTGATGCAGCGCATTGCCGCGCCGATGGTCGGCGGTATGGTGACTGCGCCACTGCTGTCGATGTTCGTTGTGCCGGCGATCTACCGGCTGGTTCGCAGACGCAGGCGCGCCAGTGCTGGCGAAGCCGCCGCCGTTCCCGGCAAATCTTCAATCCCGACTCCGGCGCCGTCAGCAGCATGAGTACGATTGGCCGAAGGTGGCCGAAGCACACTTCGACTACGGCCCCGTCTTCGCGACTTCGTTGGCTGCAAGCGCGACCTCGTGTGTGGCCGGCTGCGCATTCAGCGCCGGCCAATCATGCGGAACTGCAGCTTCTCCTCAAGCGTCAGATTGAGAACCTCGTTGCGAACCTCCTCGCGCGTCCTGCCCGGGCCAGAGTTCTTGACCGGGACGGGGAGACCTCGCTCCAGATACCAGAGCGACCCGTCCTTGCGTGCAGCGTCAAGTTCCTGAATCACTTCGGCGCGCGACTTTCCGGGACCGGGGTTCTTGACCGGGACCGGAAGACCGTGATTCAGATACCAGAGCGACCCGTCCTTGCGCGCCGCCTCAAGTTCCTGGATCACTTCGGCGCGGGTTCTGGTGCTCTTGCTGTACTCGGGGTGAAAAGTGGCATCACCGTCGCCGACCGGGGCGTGCCACGGCGCCGTTGCCGACGCCATTCCGGGTGCTGCGAGTGCCGCGGCAACGGCTACCAGGGCCAAACTCTTGATGATGCTCATGATGTGTTTCCTTCCGTCTGATTGCACCCGGCTGTAGGGCCCGAGCTGTGCCGATGGGCACAACGCAACCTTAGGAAACACCCACCGACCAGAGGCCGACTTGCAGATGACAAATTCGTCACCTTGGCAGCTCGGCATGGCGCACAAAATGCAACCATGAAACTGCTTGTAGTCGAGGACGAGGTCAAGCTCGCCGAATACTTACGCAAAGGCCTCACCGAGTCGGGGTACGTGGTCGACGTGGCCCATGACGGCATCGACGGCCTGCACCTTGCCATGGAAGGCAACTACGACCTGCTGGTGCTCGACAGCATGCTGCCCGGCATCGACGGCCTGGCGCTGCTCGCAGCCTTGCGCAGGTCCAAACATACCCCGGTGCTGATGCTGACGGCACGGGTCCACGTCGATGACCGCGTGCGGGGCCTGCAAGGGGGCGCGGACGACTACCTGACCAAACCCTTTGCCTTCACTGAACTTACCGCGCGCATCCAGGTGTTGCTTCGACGCGCGGCTCCAAGTCAATCAGCGTCTGAGCCAACGCTGCTCCGCATCGCCGACCTTGAAGTGGACCTGCTGCGTCGCAAGGCGGTGCGAGCGGGCCAGCGCCTGGACCTGACAGCCAAGGAGTTCAGCCTTCTGGCGCTGCTGATGCGACGGCAAGGCGAAGTGCTGTCACGCACCGAACTGGCCGCACAGGTGTGGGACATGAACTACGACAGCGAGACGAACGTCGTCGAGGTGGCGATCCGCCGCCTGCGCAACAAGTTCGATGCACCCTTCGAACAGGTTCTCCTGCACACGGTCCGGGGCATGGGCTACGTGCTCGAGGAGCGCCAACCTTGAGCCGGCCGACCGTCCGCTCGCTGGGGCGCCGGCTTTCGTGGTGGCTGGCCCTGCAGACGCTGATCGGGCTCGGCACGGTCTGCGCAGCGGTGTACGCCGTCGCCGCGATGAGCCTGTCCAACCGCCAGGCAGAGTCATTGACGCAAAAGCAGGCGCTGATCCGGCATGTGCTCGCAGAGGCTGAAGCGGACCGCGATCTGGGTGAACTCAAGCACAGGCTCGACGACTTTCTGCTGGGCCATGAGGATCTGACGTTGACGCTTCAGGCCGGCGCCGATGTGCCGCTCTACCGGTCCAGCACCGTGGAGTCGGCGCTTGCCAAGCGAGTTTCGACATTCGAGGTGCCCTTCGCCTGGCAGGGTGCGCGGTCGATCAGGGCGACACTGACCCTCGACGCACGGTCCGATGCCCAACTGTTGCAGCGGCTGGCCATCACGCTCGTCGGTGCCGCCGCTGTCGGTGCGGCACTGGTGTCCTTCGGAGGGTTCCGGTTGGTGCGGCGCGGCCTGGCCCCCGTTCGAGACCTGGTCGAACAGACCCGCCACCTGGCCGCTGACTCGTTGCGCCAACGTCTGGATGGTTCGAGACAGCCCGAAGAGTTGCAGCCGCTTGTCGAGCAGTTCAATGCGTTGCTGCAACGCCTGAATCAGGCCTATGAACAACTGGAGGGGTTCAACGCCGACGTTGCCCACGAACTGTGCACGCCGTTGACCACGCTGATCAGCGCCACCGAGCTGGCCCTTCGCAAGACCCGCGGCGTCGAAGAAATGCGCGAGGTCTTGGGCTCCAACCTGGAGGAGCTTCGGCGGCTGGCGGGCATCGTCCACGACATGCTGTTTCTGTCTCACGCGGACCGCGGAGCCACCGCTCGCCGCGAACCCACGGCAAGCCTAGCCTCCCTCGCCGCCACCGTCGTGGAGTACCACGAGGCGGCCTTTGAAGAGGCCAGCCTCAAGGTGGAGATCGTCGGCGATGCCGCCTGCGAAGTCGATGTCGCGCTGGTACGGCGGGCCCTGTCCAACCTCGTTGGAAACGCTACGCGCTACGCAACCCCAGCGTCCGCTGTGCGAATTGAGATCAGCGAGATTGGCGCCGGGCAAATGCGCATCGCAGTTGTGAACCAAGGGCAGGCAATTGCCTCCGAACAGATACCGCGCCTGTTCGACAGGTTCTATCGGGGCGACAGCGCCCGACGCGACGCAGACGCGCATCACGGCCTGGGTTTGGCCATCGTGGCAGCGATTGCGCGCATGCACGGTGGCCGACCGGTTGCGCAATCTGAAGGCGGAATCACGTCGATCGGAATGACGCTGGTTGCCGAGCGCTGCACACCGACAACCCGGCCATGCACACCCTGACCACCCCTGCGAGGCGGAAGCGGGCACCGGAAGATGACAAATCTGTCATCTTGATGACGGGCCTGTGTCGGGCCTGCTCTTCTACATTGAACCGCCCAGACAAGTGGTTGGGGCGGAGAAGTCTTTGTTCGCGCACAGCAATCGTGCTGCAGTAAAGTAGAGGGATGGATGTGTTGATCCGAGCGCTTCTGATCTGGTTGTTGGTGCTGGCAGTTCCCGCCCAGGGTGCTGCGGCCGCGACCATGGCGTTCTGCGGTCCCAATCACCATGGCGGCGGTCCTGCCGCGCAGATGCGAACGGCTGCACCTTCCAACCACTCGCATCACGACGGTGCCATCGCCGCAGAGCACGAGCATCCTCAGGCTGAGGCTCAGGCTCAGGCGGACAAGGGCTCGTCAGCCTCGGCGGCCTCTGCCAAAGTCAGCGATGCCAGCAAGCACAAGTGCAGCGCCTGCGCTTCCTGCTGCTCGGCGGGGGCGATCCTGAGCTCAGTGCTGGCTGTACCGGCACCCGTTTTCACCCCCACGGTGTTTTCCACCGTGGTGCCAGGCGTCGACACCTTCGCCGCCGACGGCCCCGACCGCCCCCCCCGAATCGTTCTCGCCTAGCTGGCGAGCTCGCCGCGTGCGCTGATACGCGGGTTCTCGCCAGGCTCTGTCTCTCCTTTGCCGCGCATGCGGCACTGGAGCTCCCCAGACTTTGACGCGAGGACATCATGGTCCATTCCATTTGTATTCCTGTGCCAGCAGTGCACGGGCGGTGGCGCACGCCATCCGCAATGCGATCCGCGCTGCTCGCGGCCTCGTTGCTCGCCACGCTGACAGTTCAGGCGCAACCGGCTGCAAAAGCCGCCAGGCCCGATCCGCTCGATCCGAAGGCCAGCGTGCCCGCTCTGAGCTACGTGTCGTCGTTCTCCCAGTACCGGTTGCTGGGCGAAGAAAAGCCAGTCTCCTGGCGCGACGCTAACGACACCGTCACCCGCATTGGTGGCTGGCGTGTCTATGCCCGCGAGGCCCAGCAACCTGACCCGGCACCTGCGTCACCCGCCGCATCTGCTGCGGTACCCACTGACAAGGCCAAGCCCATGCCCGCCGGGCATGGTGGCCACAAGATGCCATGAAGCCCAGCCCGATGAACCTCGCCATGAACCGCGGTGCTATGCCACCGCACCCTGCAAGCAGGCGCGCACCAGCCGCCGCACGTCCGCAGCGCTTGCTGGCCGTGCTCATCAGCGCTGCCGTGCTCGGCGGGTGCGCCTCGTTCAGCCCCGATGGCGGCTTCGCAGCGGTGGAGAAGACCGCCAAGGACCGACTGGGCAAGGACGTGCAATGGGCCCGCTCAGACGCCGATCAGGACAGCATCGCCAAGCGTGTCGGCGAACTGTTGTCCAAGCCGTTGACCGTGGACGATGCCGTGCAGGTGGCCTTGCTGAACAACCGCGGGTTGCAGGCCGACTTCCAGGACCTTGGCGTCACCGAGGCCGAGGTCGTGCAGGCCGGGCGCCTACCGAACCCGGGCTTCAGCTTCGGGCGTTCCAGCCGCGGCGACGAGCGAGAGATCGAGCGCGGCCTGCATTTCAACCTGGCGCGCTTGGTAGCAATGCCGCTGATCGGCCGCATGGAAGCGCGCCGCTTTGAGCAAGTGAAGGGGCGCGTGGCGATGAGCGTGCTGTCGCTGGCCGCCGACACGCGCAAGGCTTACTTCACAGCGCTGGCGGCGGAAGAGACCGTTCGCTACATGCGGCAGGTGAAGCAGGCGGCCGACGCCAGCGCCGAACTGGCCCGGCGCATGGAGCAGGTCGGCAACTTCAACAAGCTGCAGCGTGCGCGGGAACAGTCGTTCTATGCCAATGCCGCGCTGCAGCTGGCCCGGGCGGAGCAGGCCCAGCGCTCGACGCGTGAGCGCCTGGTGCGGTTGCTCGGCGTCTGGGGGACCCAGACCGCGTTCGCTTTGCCCGAACGGCTGCCCGACCTGCCGCCGTCGCCACTTGAGCTGCCCGATGTCGAGCAGGTGGCCCTGGCCCAGCGGCTGGACGTGCAAGGCGCCAAGCAAGCGGCGGAACAGACGGCGAGCAACCTGGGTTTGACGAGAACCACGCGCTTCGTCAACGTGCTGGAACTGGGCGTGATGCGCAACAGCTCGAACGAAGAGCCGACCCAGCGCGGCTGGGAGATCGGCTTGGAGTTGCCGCTGTTCGACTGGGGCGGTGCGCGTGCGGCGCGTGCCGAGGCGGTGTACATGCAGACGCTTCATCGCGCCGCCGAGACTGCGATCAACGCGCGATCCGAGGTGCGCGAGGCCTACACCGGCTACCGCTCGGCTTACGACATCGCACGGCACCACCGCGACGAAGTCGTGCCGCTGAACCAGCGCATCGCCGAGGAGAACGTGCTTCGCTACAACGGCATGTTGATCGGCGTGTTCGAACTGCTGGCCGACGCCCGCACGCAGATCGCCAGCGTGAACGCCTCCATCGAAGCGCTGCGCGACTTCTGGATCGCGCAGGCCGACCTCGACATGGCGCTGATCGGCAAACCCAGCCTGGCCGCAGCAGCCGGCCCCGCGATGGCGGCCGAAGCCGCCGGCGCAGGGCATTGAACATGAAGGACGTCCTCATGAACGAAAGACACATGCTTTCCCGACGCAAGATGCTCGGCGGTGCTGGCGCCATCAGTGCTGCAGTTGCTGCCGCCTCCGTCAGCAAGGTGGCCATGGCCGCGCTGCCCGAGCCGGTCATCCAGACCAAGCCCGACACCATGCCGCCGCTGGTGCCGAACACCGGGCGCCCCTACAACCCCGTCGTCACGCTCAACGGCTGGACGCTGCCCTGGCGCATGAACAACGGCGTCAAGGAGTTCCACCTGGTCGCCGAACCCGTGGTGCGCGAGATGAGCCCCGGCTTCAAGGCCCACCTGTGGGGCTACAACGGCCAGAGCCCGGGGCCGACCATCGAGGTGGTGGAAGGCGACCGCGTGCGCCTCTTCGTCACCAACAAGCTGGGTGAGCTGACCAGCATCCACTGGCACGGCCAGCGGCTGCCCAACGGCATGGACGGCGTGACGGGGCTGAACCAGCCCGGCATCCCGCCCGGCAAGACCTATGTCTACGAGTTCGTCGCACGCCGTCCTGGCACCTTCATGTACCACCCGCATGCCGACGAGATGGTGCAGATGGCGATGGGGATGATGGGCTTCTGGATCACGCATCCGAAGGGCAAACACCCGCTGATCGACGAGGTCGACCGCGACTTCTGCTTCCTGCTCAACGCCTACGACATCGACCCCGGCGCCGCCACGCCGAAGATCATGACGATGCTCGACTTCAACCTGTGGAGCTGGAACAGCCGCATCTTCCCGGGCATCGACCCGCTGGTGGTGCGGCACATGGACAAGGTGCGCATCCGGGTCGGCAACCTGACCATGACCAACCACCCCATCCACCTGCACGGACACGAGTTCCTGATCACCGGCACCGATGGCGGGCCGACCCCCAAGAGCACGCGCCAGTACGAGGTGACGGCCGACATCGCGGTGGGGCAGATGCGGCAGATGGACTTCCTGGCCGACGAGGAGGGTGACTGGGCATTCCATTGCCACAAGAGCCACCACACGATGAACGCGATGGGCCACGACGTGCCGACCATGATCGGCGTGGACCATCGCGGTGTGGCCAAGCAGATCACCAAGCTCATCCCCGACTACATGGTGATGGGCGAGCGCGGCATGAAGGACATGACCGAGATGGAGATGCCGCTGCCCGACAACACCGCGGCCATGATGGCTGGTACCGGGCCGTTCGGCGCTGTCGGCATGGGCGGCATGTTCAGCGTTGTGAAGGTGCGCAAGGACCAGAAGCGGGGCGACTACAGCGACCCGGGTTGGTACCAGCACCCGCCGGGCACGGTGGCCTACGAGTTCACCGGGGCCTTGCCGGACCCGGCGCGCTTCAAGGCCGATGTGAGCCCGGGGCCAGGCTCCATGCCTTCGATGGCCAAGCCCGCTCAGGACGTTGAGGTCAAGGTGCGCAAGCCTGCCGGCGGCCACTCGGGCCATTGAGGGGCGCGCATGGACCGCAGCACGCGCACCACCGCCATCACATCCGATCACCACACCCCAAGGAGACTCAAATGAACGACCTGACGGGAAGCCCGCTCGCCCGCCGCGCCGCCATCACGCGCATGGCGGCGGCCGCCGCTGCCGCGGCGCTGCCCCTGTTCGCCCCGGCTGCGCGTGCCCACACCGACAAGCCCCACGCCCCCAAGAAGGGGCCTGTCGTCAAGGAGCAGAAGGACTGGGGCATTGCCGGCGATGCCAAAGCTGCCAAGCGCAGCATCGAGGTCGGCATGGCCGACAACATGCGCTTCACGCCCGCGCGCATCGAGGTCCGGCAAGGCGAGACGGTGAAGTTCGTGGTCCGCAACACGGGCAAGGTGATGCACGAGTTCGTCATCGGCACCAAGGCCGAGAACGGCAAGCACGCTGAGATGATGGTCAAGTTCCCGAACATGGAGCACGACGAGCCGTACATGGCGCATGTCCCGCCCGGCAAGACCGGCGAGATCGTCTGGACCTTCAACCGTGCCGGCGAGTTCGAGTTCGCCTGCCTGATCGCCGGTCACTACCAGGGCGGCATGGTGGGCACGATCATGGTCGCGCCGGCGGGCAAGGCATGAAGCGCCGTCACGCACTGGCTTCCTTGCTCAGCGCGGGTGGACTGCTGGCGATCCCTGGGGTGTTGCAAGCGCAGGGCCAGACGGTGTTCGTCGAGGTCTGGAAGAGCCCAACCTGCGGATGCTGCAAGGACTGGATCACCCACCTCGAGGTGAGTGGTTTCCGCGTCAAGGTCAACGATGTCGGCAACACCGCAGCGCGTACTCGGCTGAAAGTTCCCATGAAGCTTGGCTCGTGCCACACGGCTCTGGTCGGCCGTTATGCCATCGAGGGCCACGTCCCCGCAGTCGACATACGCCGGCTGCTGAAAGAACGCCCCGACGCGATCGGCCTGGCCGTGCCGGGCATGCCGGTCGGCTCACCGGGTATGGACGGTCCTGCTTTCGACAACCTGCAGGACCCCTACGACGTGCTGCTCATCGCCCAAGATGGCAGTACCCAGATTTTCAACAGCTACTTCAAGCAAAAGGAACGCTCATGAACCACTCAAAAACCTTCGTTCGCGCCACTGGCCTCGCTCTGCTGATTTCGGCCGTACTTGGATCGCCCGCCTGGGCTGCCAGCCACCAGGGCGGCCACGGTGCCCATGGTGATCATGGCAAGCCGATGGCGCAGGCCGCCGCGGGCGACATGACCGATGGCGAGGTGCGCAAGGTGGACAAAGACGGTGGCAAGCTGACGCTCAAGCACGGCGACATCAAGAGCCTGGACATGCCGGCGATGACGATGGTCTTCACGGTCAAGGACAAGGCGATGCTCGACAAGCTGAAGGCCGGCGACAAGATCAAGTTCAAGGCCATCAACGACGCGGGCAAGTTCACCGTCACCGAAATGCAGATGGCACAGTAAGGTAGCGTCGGGCCCGCCCGCGGTGGGCGGGCTCGGTCTTCCCAACGACGGTTGACGGCCCAGGCAGCCACCGATCAGAAAGAAAACCATGAAGCAGTTCCGAGCCTGCGGCGTGCTGGCCATGCTGGCACTTTCCGGTGTGGCCTTGGCCTCCAGCCACATCGTCGACATCGCGTGGTCCTCCGACGGCCGCTTTGCTCACAACACGCAGATTGCGGCCGGCAAGTTCGTCGAGGCCTGCGGCAAGCTGGCGGTGGGCGAGGGTGTGCGCTGGAACTTCGCGGCCACAGCGCCGGTGGACTTCAACATCCACTATCACGTCGGCAAGGAGGCCGTGTTCCCGGCCAAGCAGGCACAGGTCAGCAGCGGCGGCGACACGCTGAAAGTCACGGTGGCGCAGGACTACTGCTGGATGTGGACGAACAAGGGCAGTGCCCCGGTGAGCTTGACGGTCGACCTGGCGCGCTGAACTCGCTTTGCTGCCACCGGCAGCGTCGATCAGGTCGCCCGGCGCCGCGCGCGCCCCGGTTGCAGTCCGGCGGTCCTGCCGGCTGCGTGATGCGCCACGGCCGCTGGCGCGACTCCCTCGTGGGCGAGCGAGTCGATGATCGGGCAGTCGGGCCGATCGTCACCGTGGCAGCAGTGCACCAGGTGCTCGAGCGTCGCCTTCATCGACTGCAACTCGTTCAGCTTTTCGTCGAGTTCTTCGATATGCGCCTGCGCCAAGGCACGCACCTGCCGGCTCGGGCGCTTGCGGTCTTGCCAAAGGCCGAGCAAATCGCGAATCTGCTCGATCGAAAATCCGAGGTCGCGCGACTGGCGCACAAAGCGCAGCGTGCCGACTTCCTTGGCGGTGTACTGCCGGTAGCCGGAATCGGTGCGTGCCGCCTCGGGGAAGAGCCCGACGCTCTCGTAGTGGCGAATCATCTTCGCCGAGACACCAGAAGCTTTCGAGGCTTCGCCGATGTTCATGCTCATCGCTGCTCTCCCAAGGCTGCCACGATTCGTGGCTGCTGGTTTGTCGGCTGCGCCGAATGCTCGTTGGCGACCCCGTGCCAGCGGCGCAGCGTCAGCGCGTTCAGCACCACGCTGACGCTGCTGAAGGCCATCGCGGCACCGGCGATGACCGGGTTCAGCAGGCCCAGTGCTGCGAGGGGAATGCCGAGCACGTTGTAGCCGAAGGCCCAGAACAGGCCCTGCTTGATTTTCGAGTAGGTGCGGCGCGAGATGTCCAGCGAGTCGGCCACCAGCCTCGGGTCGCCGCGCATCAGCGTGATGCCGGCGGTCTCGGTCGCCACGTCGGCGCCGCCCGCCATCGCGTATGACACCGAAGCGGCAGCCAGCGCCGGTCCGTCGTTCAGGCCATCGCCGACGAAGGCCACCACTTCGCCGGCGTCGCGCAGTTCCTTGACGATGGCGGCCTTGTCGCCCGGCAGCACCTCGGCGCGCACCTCGGCGATGCCCAGTTCTTTCGCGACGGCGTCGGCTGCGCCGCGGTTGTCTCCGGTCAACATCACGGTGCGGATGCCGAGCTGATGCAGCCGCGACACGGCTTGCGCCGCGGCCGGCTTCACCGTGTCGCCGAAGGCCAGGAGACCGAGCAGACGACGCTGGGCAACATCGGACTGGACCAGCCACGACACGGTCTGGCCCTGCCGCTCCAGCCGTTGCGCTTCAGCATGCAAGCCGCCTTCTTCAAGACCCAGCTCGCGCAGCATGCGCGTGCTGCCCAGGGCCAGCGTCTGGCCACGCACCGCGCCCTGCACCCCGCGCCCCGGCAGCGCCTGGGCATCGTGCGCCTCGGGCACCAGCAGGCGCTCATGGCGAACCTGGTCCATCACGGCCACGGCGAGCGGATGGCTGCTCGACTTCTGCAGCGCAGCGGCCAGCCGCAGCACATCGTCCCGGGTCGAACCTACCGCTGCCACCACGGCAGCGAGCAACGGCTTGCCTTCGGTGAGCGTGCCGGTCTTGTCGAACGCGACCACGGTGACGGCGTGTGCGACCTCCAGCGCTTCGGCGTCCTTGATGAGGATGCCGTGGCGCGCAGCGACGCCGGTGCCGGCCATGATGGCCGTGGGCGTGGCCAGACCCAGCGCACACGGGCAAGCGATGACCAACACCGCGACAGCGTTGATGAGCGCATGCTCCCAATCACCCGTAAAGCCGAACCATCCCAGGAACGTGAGCAGTGCGATGACCAGCACCACGGGAACGAACACCGCGCTCACGCGGTCCACGATGCGCTGGATGGGAGCCTTCGCGGCCTGAGCCGATTCGACCATGCGGATGATGCGGGCCAGCGTCGTCTCGGCGCCGATGGCCGTCGTGCGGACGGTCAGAGCGCCTTCGGCATTGATCGCGCCGCCGGTCACTTTGTCGCCCACGCCCTTGGCCACCGGCAGGCTTTCGCCGGTGATGAGCGACTCATCAATGTGGCTGCGGCCTTCGACGATCTCGCCGTCGACGGCCACGCGGTCTCCGGGGCGCACGATGACGAGGTCGCCGACCACGACGTGTTCCACCGGAAGGTCCAACTCGACTTCACCACGGCGCACGCGGGCGGTGGTCGGCCGCAGCGCGTTCAGCGCCCGGATGGCATCGGCCGTCTGCCGCTTCGCGCGCTGCTCGAGCCACTTCCCCAGCAGCACCAGCGTGATGACGGCTGCGGAGGCTTCGAAGTACAGGTGCGGCATGCCATGCGCGGCATGCTTGAAGAGCAGGTAGACAGATAGCCCGTAGGCCGCCGAAGTGCCCAAGGCCACCAGCAGGTCCATGTTGCCGGTCTTGGCGAGCAAGGCCTTCCAGCCCGCGCGGTAGAAGCGCCAGCCGAGCCAGAACTGCACCGGGGTTACGAGGGCCAGTTGGAGCCAGCCATCCAGCATCCAGTCGATGCCGAAGAGCTGCAGCAGCATCGGCAGGACCAGGGGCAGCGTCAACGCGCCGCTCACGGCCACCGGCCACCAGGCCGGCAAACGGGCAGCCGGCTGCGACTTCGCGTCCTGAACGTCCTTCGCGCTGTAGCCGGCCTTCTCGATCGCGGCCTTCAGCGCTGCGACCGACACGGTCGACAGCGCCTGGATGTTTGCCTTTTCAGTCGCAAGATTCACCGTGGCGCCGGATACGCCGGGGATCTTTCGCAGCGCCTTCTCGACGCGAGACACGCACGAGGCGCAGGTCATGCCTTCGACCAGCAGCGTGGTTTCGGTCGTTGCCAGGTCGTAGCCGGCTTTGCGCACGGCAGCGGCCAGCGTGTCGGCCGTCACTGCAGGGTCGGCGCTCACGACGGCTTGTTCGGTCGCCAGGTTGATGCTGGCTTGCCTGACGCCGGGGACAGCCTTGAGCGACTTCTCGACGCGCATGACGCAGGAGGCGCAGGTCATGCCCGTGACCTGAAGCTTGATGTCGGACAGTGCGGCGGTGTTCATGGATGCCTCGGGAAGTTGTTCGATCTTGTGCATCGTCAAGGTTCTAACGATGGCAAGGTCAACACCCGCCGGCGGATTCTGCCTTGTGCAATCGTGGACTTCTGGAATCGGCGCTTGACCTTCCAACAGTAGGAGGGTGGAGAGTCAAGCCATCAACAACCCACTGGACTCACCATGATTGCTTTCGAAGTCAACGACATGACCTGCGGCCACTGCGTCAGCACCATCACCAAGGCGCTGAAGGCCGCCGACAAGGACGCCAAGGTTCAGATTGACCTGGCCATGCACCGGGTGCAGGTGGAGCCGGTTTCGGCCGATGCCGAGGAACTGGCGGAAGCCATCAAGGACGCGGGCTACACGCCGGTGCCTGTCGAGGCGGCTGCCGGTGGAGCGGCGCCGCAGAAGCGTGGGTCGTGCTGCGGGCACTGCCAGTGATGAGCGCGGACGCGGTCGTCCGCCCCGTATCCAAGTCGTGCCTGCGTCTTCAAATGGAGCCCGCGAACTTGGCATCCCCTTGATGCGCGTCAATCACCGCGGGCGCGATGTTCGTAGGATCTTCAGTATGGGGCAGATCACTTGCTGTTCCACCAACACATGCGCTCTCGATTCGGCCGCCACCAGACACGACACATCGCCGCGGTGATGCTGTTCGTGTGGCTGTTCGCGGTGGCTGCGAGTTGGGCCAACGCGTGCATCCTGCTCCCGGAGAGTTCGAGCGATCACCACGCGCGCGGGGGCTTCATCGTCCCGCACGGTTCGAGTGACGAGGACACTGCTGGCGCAAGTGGTCCGCACGAGGCCGATCCGGTGCTGCAAGCCTGCGCGAGCTTCTGCGAGACTGAGCAGAACATCGTCACCAAAGCCCAGTCGGCCAAAGCCGATGGTGCCGCGGAGCAGGCGGCACTGGTGGCACGGGTCTTCGCCTGCTGGCCTGCCTTCATGCCCGGACAGGCCGAAGTCCGCTGGCGCGCCCTCGCGGCGCCCCCGCCACCGGGACCGCCGGTGGCCATCGCCTTTCTTCGTCTGACCATTTAGCCCCGGCCGGGCTGGTACCGGCGTCGGCGTGCCCTGCACGCTGGCCAGCCTGCGCGTCCACACCTCCTTCGCTGCGGCTGAACCGCAGGTGTCTCCCTGCCGTCCCTCGACGGTGATTCATCCCCGTTCTCACTGGAGTTTGATCATGGCAACTCTTCGTACCTTCGCCCTGGCCGGCGCACTGGCTTTCACGCTGGCGGCCTGCGCCCAGACCCCTGCCACGCCCGGCAGCCAGGAACACACGGCCCACCATCCACCGGGCGCAGCCTCGCCCGCGGCGGCTCCGGCCGACCGCACGGTGACGATGGATGCGCACATGAAGGCAATGCGCGAGATGCACGAGAAGATGTCTCGCGCCCGCACGCCGGAGGAACGCAATGCACTGATGGCCGAGCACATGAAGCTGATGCAGGAGGGCATGGGCATGATGGGCGGCATGGGCCCCGGGCCCATGGCCGGCATGGGAGGCGCGGGAATGGGGAGCATGCGCGCCATGGGCCCGATGGGCGCGGCCAGCGCACCGATGGACATGGCCACGCGCCAGCAGATGATGGAAAAGCGCATGGAGATGATGCAGTCCATGATGCAAATGATGATGGACCGCATGGGCGCTCCCCCGGCCAAGCCCTGATCGACGGCGCCTGCCTGCGAGGGGACGCCCGGCGACGAGGAGATCTTCGCCGCGACTTGTGGATCAAGTCGCGGTGGCCTGCGGACATTCGCTCGCGCCGTGCCCGACTCAACCGCTCGGCCGGACCTTGATCTATTCCGCTTGACCTTCCCACGTTGTCAAGGTCTAAGGTCGTTGCATCCCTGGCAGGCACCGCAGGTGCTTCGGCGGGGCAAGGAGCCATGCATGAACCACCCTGTTAATGAGTCCCATGCGAACGGCGCGCCTTCGCGTCGCCGCCCGGCAACTATCGCGATGCTGATGGTCGTACTGATCGTCGCGTTCTACCTGCTGCGCGAGCACTGGGGGCATGTGTCCGGCCTGTGGCCGTACCTGCTGCTGATGGCCTGCCCGCTGATGCACCTGTTCCACGGCCATGGCGGTCACGGTGACCATGCACGACATGAGAGCCATGGACCGGACAAGCCGGTGAGCGGAAGCTGAGCCATGGACATGCAGACTCACAAGCACGAAGGGCACGGCACGACCCGACAGCATGGTCACGTGCATGGCCACCATCACCATGGGAGGCTGCACGAGCCCAGCCCGGCGCCGGACGCAGCGGGTGAAGCCCCGCCGGCCGGCACGATCTACACCTGTCCCATGCACCCTGAGGTGCGACAGGACCACCCTGGCAACTGCCCCAAGTGCGGCATGACGCTGGAGCCGGTGCTACCGACACTCGACGAGGACGAGAATCCCGAACTGGCCGACTTCTCCCGACGCTTCTGGTGGACCCTGCCGCTGACGGTGGTCGTCACGCTGCTGGCCATGGTGGGCCATCGCCTGCAGTGGTTCAGCATGGGCGTGCAGAGTTGGGTGGAACTGGTGCTCTCCGTACCCATCGTCCTGTGGGCGGGCTGGCCCTTCTTTGTTCGCGGCGTGCAATCGATCCGCCTGCGCAGCCCGAACATGTGGACGCTGATCGGGCTGGGTACCGGGGCGGCGTTCGCCTACAGCGTGGTGGCGACATTGGCGCCGGATGTCTTTCCGGACTCGTTCCAGGCCATGGGGCGGGTGGCGGTGTACTTCGAGGCCGCGGCGGTGATCATTTCGCTGACGCTGCTGGGCCAGATGCTCGAACTCAAGGCCCGGTCGCAGACCTCGGCCGCCATCCAGTCGCTGCTGGGCCTGGCGCCGAAGACCGCGCGTCGCATTGCCGCCGATGGCAGCGAGGACGACGTGCCGCTGACACACGTCCACGTCGGCGATCTGCTGCGTGTGCGGCCCGGCGAGAAGGTGCCGGTGGATGGCGTGGTGACCGAAGGCTCGAGCGCGGTCGATGAGGCCATGCTGACCGGCGAACCCCTGCCGGTGAGCAAGCGGGCCGGCGACAAGTTGATCGGCGCCACGCTGAATACCAGCGGGACGCTGGTGATGCGCTCGGAACGTGTCGGTGCACAGACCATGCTGTCCCAGATCGTGCAGATGGTGGCGCAGGCCCAGCGCTCGAAGGCGCCGATGCAGCGCATGGCCGACCTGGTGGCTGGCTGGTTCGTGATGGCTGTGGTCGCCATCGCCGTAGTGACTTTCTTCGTCTGGGGCATCGTCGGCCCCGAACCGAGCTGGGTCTACGGGCTGATCAACGCGGTCGCCGTGCTGATCATCGCCTGCCCGTGCGCGCTGGGGCTGGCCACACCGATGTCGATCATGGTCGCGACCGGGCGCGCCGCGACGCAGGGCATCCTGTTCCGCGACGCAGCAGCGATCGAACACTTGCGCAAGGTCAACACGCTGATCGTCGACAAGACCGGTACGCTGACCGAAGGCAAGCCCAGCTTCGAGCGCGCCATGCCGGCGCCGGGCTTTAGCGCGGAAGAGGTGCTGCGTCTGGCCGCGAGCCTGGACCAGGGCAGCGAGCATCCTCTGGCCGACGCCATCGTCCGCGCGGCTCGCGAGCAGGGTCTGGTGCTCGACAAAGCGGAGGGGTTCGAGTCGGGTTCGGGCATCGGCGTTCGTGGCCTGGTGGGCGGGCGCCAGCTGGCACTTGGCAACACTGCCCTGATGGAGCAACTGGGCATTGACGTGTCGGGCCTGTTGCCGCAAGCCGAGGCGCTGCGCGGCCAGGGCGCCAGCGTGATGTTCCTCGCCGCAGATGGCAAGCCAGTTGGCTTGCTGGCCGTCTCTGACCCCGTCAAGGCGAGCACACCGGAGGCGCTCGCCACCTTGCGCGCCAAGGGGCTGCGCGTGGTAATGGCCACTGGCGACGGCATCACCACCGCGCGTGCGGTGGCCACGCGGCTGGGCATCGACGAAGTGCACGGCGAGGTGAAGCCGGCCGACAAACTGGCGCTGGTGCGGCGGCTGCAGGCCGATGGCCATGTGGTGGCAATGGCAGGAGACGGCATCAACGATGCACCGGCGCTGGCCCAGGCGGATGTCGGCATCGCCATGGGGACGGGGACCGATGTCGCCATGAACAGCGCGCAGGTCACCCTGGTCAAGGGCGACCTGCGGGGCATCGCTGCCGCCCGGGCCTTGTCGGTGCAGACCGTTGCCAACATGAAGCAGAACCTTGGTTTTGCCTTCATTTACAACGCGCTGGGCGTGCCGCTGGCCGCGGGGCTGCTGTACCCGCTCACAGGCTGGTTGCTGTCGCCGATGATCGCCGCGCTGGCGATGAGTCTGAGCTCGGCGTCGGTGATCGCAAACGCGCTGCGGCTGCGCAGGGTGAGGGCGTGAGCGCAGCTACTGGCAACATGCAGCTTATCGCTTCGCCTTCGCCACTTCCTCCGCCACGAGGGCAGCGAGCTGGTCCGGCCCGAAGCTGGGCAGGCTGCGGCCGTTGACGAAGAAGGTGGGAGTCCGTTGGACCTGCAGTGCGGTGAGGTCCTCGACCTCCTGGGCAAGCAGCGTCTGCATGGCGGGTTGGGCCATGTCTTCCCGGGCTCGCTCGATGTCCAGGCCGGCGGCCTTCGCGATCTCGAAGGTGAGGTCCGGGTTGGGCCGGCCGTGGTCGGCCCAGGTCGGCTGCGCCTGCAGCACCGCTTCCAGTACCGGCAGAAACTTTCCCTGGCGCTTGGCCGCTTCAAGCAGCTTCACCACCTGGTCGGAGCCCTGGTGGAACGGCGCGTAGCGAATGACGAGCCGGACGTCGTCCGGGTACTTCGCCATCAGGCTCTTGACGATCGGATAGAAGGCGCGGCAGGTTTCGCAAGCCGGGTCGAAGAACTCGACGATCGTGACCGGCGCGCCCTTGGGGGCCGAGCACCGGCGAGTGCATGCGCACCAGCCGGGTCTGCTCGGCGCGCACCGTCTGGTCCTGGGCGCTCTGTGTCTGCTTCCGATACAGGCTGACACCCACGGCAAAAGCGGCGACAACGAGGATCAGGATGCCGCCGACGGCGAGCCTCTTGGTGTTCATGAGCGGGTCCTTCGCAGGTAGACGAGCAGGAGGGCGACGATCGCAGCGAAGGCGATCAGCGACAGCCACGGAATCTGGATGTCGCCGAGGATCACCAGCTTCTGATCGCTACACGACGGGCCGGCACCGCAGGGGATCCGCCACTGTGGCACCCAGCCTGCAATCAGCGCTGTGTGATAGCCCGCCACCGCGACGCCGCCCAATGCCAGCGGAAACGCATAGACGGCCCCGCGCCGGTCGTTGCCGAAGGCCGCCATGCCGAGGATCACGGCCAGCGGAAACATCAGGATGCGCTGGTACCAGCACAGCTGGCAGGGCGTCATGCCCATCACCTCGCCGATGAACAGCGCGGCGAAGGTCGACACGAGGGCGACGGCCCAGGCGGCCGACAGCCACACCCACCCGGTGCTCGGCCGGGTGGGTACTGGGCTGTCATGTTCACCGCGCGCGGTGTTCATCGCGCGGGCCACCTTACTTCAGGGTGAAGCGTGCCGTCGCCGGCTTGCCGGCGACCGTCACGACGGCCACGGCCTTGGTGCCCGGGCCGACCTTGAAGCTGCCGGTGGCTTCGAGTTTGTCGCCGGCAGGCTTGAGCTCGATCTCCTGCTTGTCGGTGCCGCTCAGCAGCGTGAGCTTGGCGGTGGCCTTGCTCAGGTCGGCCGCCTTGCCGTGGTCGCGCAGGTGGAGCTGGATCACGGTCGGCTTGGCCACCAGTTCGTAGTCCATGTCCTTGACCTCGACCACCACGCCGCCGTGCAGCGGCGTGTGCGCGTGGGCGTGGTCGTGCGGGTCGCCGGCGGCGAAGGCCGTGGTGGCCAGGACCAGGGTTGCGGCGGCGAGCAGGTGTTGCGGCTTCATGGAGCGTCCTTTCGTGTGAGGGGAGAGCAGGGGATTCAGAGCGCCTCGGCGTCCTTGTCGTCCATCAGCGCTTCGGCCGATCGGCGGCCGAACAGCCAGAACATCGCGGGCGTGAGGAAGGTGTCGAGCAGGGTCGAGCTGATGAGGCCGGAGAAGATCACCACGGCCACCGGGTGCAGCACCTCGGTGCCTGGCTGCTCGGCCTCGAACAGCAGCGGGGCCAGCGCGAAGGCGGTCACCAGCGCCGTCATCAGCACCGGGCTCAGCCGCTCCATCGAGCCACGCAGAATCATCTTCTGGTCGAAGGACTCGCCCTCGAAGCGCATCAGGTTGATGTAGTGGCTGACCTTCAGGATGCCGTTGCGCACCGAGATGCCGGCCAGCGTGATGAAGCCCACCAGGGCCGCCACCGACAGCGGCTGGCCCGACAGCCACAGGCCGATCACCGCGCCAACCAGTGCCAGCGGGATGTTCACCATGATCAGCGCCGACAGCGCGGCCGACTTGTAGCGGCTGTACAGCACCACGAACATCAGGGTCAGCGAGACGATGGACAGCAGGCCGACCAGGCGTGAGGCCTCTTCCTGCGCCTGGAACTGACCGCCCAGGGTGATGAAGTAACCCTCGGGCAGCTTGGTCTCGGCCACCACCTGGCGGATGTCGGCCACGATCTCCGACAGCGCGCGCCCCGAGGCATTGGCCGACAGCACGATGCGCCGCTTGCCGTCGTCACGGCTGATCTGGTTCGGGCCGTCGCCGTCCTCGATGGTTGCGATCTTCGACAGCGGGATGCGGCCGGTCGGCGTCTCGATCAGGATCTGGCCCAGCCCTTCGACCGAGCGTGCCGATTCCGGCAGTTTCACCACCAGCGCGAAGCGCCGGCTGCCTTCGACGATCTGGGTGACTTTCTCGCCCTCGACCAACGCCTGCAGCGCGTTCAGCACCTGCGGTGCCGGCACGCCGTACTGCGCCGCGGCGGCGTAGTCGATGCGCACCTTGATCTGCGGCGCCAGCACCTGCTTCTCGATCTGCAGGTCGGCGATCCCGGGGATGGCGGCCAACTTGGCGCGCAGCGCATCGGCCTGGCCGCGCAAGGCATCGAGGTCCTCGCCGAAGATCTTGATGGCGATCTGCGAGCGCACGCCCGAGAGCATGTGGTCGATGCGGTGCGAGATGGGCTGGCCGATCTCCAGCGCTGCGGGCAGATTCACCAGGCGCGCGCGGATGTCCGCCTTGATCTCGTCCATGCTGCGGGTCAGCTCGGCGGTGGGCTTGAGACCCACGTCGAGCTCGCTGACGTGCACGCCCTCCGCGTGCTCGTCCAGCTCGGCCCGGCCGCTGCGGCGACCGACGTGCGTGACCTCGGGCACCTGCTTGATGAGCACCTCGGCCTGTCGGGCGAGCGCCGAAGTCTCGGTGAGCGTCACGCCCGGATTCAGCCGCAGGCCGACCAGCAGCGTGCCTTCGTTGAACGGCGGCAGGAAGGTCGTCGGGAAGAACGGCACGGCCGCCGCGGCCACCAGCACGGCCGCACCTGCAGCGGCCATGGCGGCCTTGGGCCGGTCCAGCACGCCCTGCAGGCTGCCGCGGTAGTGCGCCTTCAGCCAGGCCAGCACCTTGGTGTCGCCATGGTCCAGGTTCTTCATGCGCGGCAGCAGGTAGAAGCTGAGCACGGGCGTCACCGTCACCGACACGATCAGCGAGGCCAGCGTCGAGACGATGAAGGCGATGCCCAACGGCACGAACAGCTTGCCTTCCAGGCCCGGCAGCGCAAACAGCGGGATGAAGACGAGCACGATGATGACCGTGGCGTACAGGATGGCCGAACGCACTTCCATCGTTGCGCGCGCCACGATCTCGATCGGGTGCAGCCGGTGGTCCGGATGGTTCGCCCGGTCGGACTTCAAGCGCCGCAGCACGTTCTCGACGCCCACCACCGCGTCATCGACCAGGCCGCCGATGGCGATGGCCAGGCCGCCCAGCGTCATCGTGTTGATCGACAGCCCGAAATACTTGAAGACCAGCGCCGTGATGAAGATCGACACCGGGATGGCCGTGAGCGCGATGATGGTCGGCCGCAAGGTGCCCAGGAAGAAGAACAGGATCACCGCCACGAAGATCGAGGCGCCGATCAGCTTGCCCTGCAGCGTGGTGATCGAGGCCTCGATGAAGCTGGCCTGACGGAAGGTGACACGCGGCGCTTCCATGCCGGCCGGCAGCGAGGCCTTCAGCCCCACCAGGGCGTCCTCGATGGACTTCGTCAGCGCGATCGTGTCGGCGGTCGGCTGCTTCTGGATGCCCAGGATCACGGCCGGCTTGCCTTCGTAGCCGGCATCGCCGCGCTTGGGTGCCGCCGCAAAGGTGACCTCGGCGATCTGGCGCATCAGGATGGGTTGGCCATCCTTGGCGGTAAGCGCCAGGTTGTTCAGGTCGTCCAGGCGCGAGGTGCGGCCCAGGTTGCGGATCAGGTACTCGCGCCCGTTCAACTCCAGGAAGCCGCCCGAGGTGTTGGACGAGTAGCCCTTCAGTGCGCCTTCAAGCTGGTCGTGCGTGATGCCGAGCTCCGCCATGCGGGTCGTGTTCGGCTGCACCTGGAACTGGCGGACCTCGCCGCCGATCGGGATGACCTGAGCGACGCCCGGCACCGACAGCAGCCGTGGGCGCAGCACCCAGTCGGCGTACTCGCGCACGGCCATCGCGCTGATCTTGCTCGGATCGACCGGAATGGCGATCTGCATGATCTCGCCCATGATCGAGCTGATCGGGCCCATGCGCGGCACCACGCCTTCGGCGATGCCTTCTTCCATCGAAGACAGCCGCTCCGACACCAGCTGCCGCGCGCGGAAAATGTCCGTGCTCCAGTCGAAGGTGACATAGAGGAAGGACAGGCCGGCCGACGAGGTCGAGCGCACGCTCTCTACGCCAGGCAGACCGTTCATGGTCGTCTCCAGCGGGAAGGTGATGAGCTGCTCCACCTCCTCGGCGGCCATGCCGCCGGCCTCGGTCATGATCGTGACGGTGGGCTTGTTGAGGTCCGGGAACACGTCCACCGGCGTGGTGGACAACGTGAACGCGCCGTAGGCCATCAGAACCACGCTGGCGATGATCACCAGCAGCCGGTTCGTCAGGCTGTTGTCGAGTAGCCACTTGAACATGTCAGCGCACCTGGTTGATCAAGGTGGCGCCTTGCGTCGCGACCCGGTCGCCCGGCTCCAGGCCCGACGTGACCGCGGCGTTGACGCCGTCCAGCGGCTCGGTGGTGACGGTTCGGGGCTCGAAGCGCTCCGGCGCCGTCTTGACCCACACGACGGTCTGGTTAGCCGGGTTCTTCATCAGCGAGGCGACGGGCACCGAGATGCCCTTGATCTTGTCCTTGGTCTGCACGAACACGCGCACCGGCTGGCCGACTGCCAGCAGGGTCAGCGCATCACCCTGAGCCCGGAAGGCGAGCGGCAGCGCCTGCTCGCGCAGGCTGCGCGTGGCGCCGATGAAGGTCAGCGGCACACGTTGGTTGCCCACGGCCATCGTCGCCGTGCCGATGTTCGCTGCGATGGCAGCGTCGAAGGCCAGCGCCTCGATGCGCAGCCGCGAGGGGTCGATGATCTCGAAGACCAGTTCGCGGGCATCGACCACCTGGCCGGCCACCACGTTGGCGGCGGCGATGACGCCGGACACTGGCGCGACCAGCGCCTCGCGGGTGGACAGGCCACCCCCGACGGCTGCGATGCGCGCCGTCAGGCTGGCGGCTTCGCTTTCGGCCGCTTCTATCTCCTTGCGCGGCACCGTGTCGGCCAGTTCCTGCAGGCGGGCGATGCGCTTGTCGGCCAGCGCCTTGGCGGCACGCAGTTCGGCGAGCTGCGCGGCCTGGTTGGAGCGTTCGATCGGCGCAGCCGACGGCACGACATAGGCCAGCACTTCACCCTTGCGTACCGCCTGCCCGGGGTTGGGCAGGCCGCGCGGGCCGGGCTCGATGCGGCCGGCGTTCAGCGGTTGCACCTTGCCACCGGCGTTCGGGTCCATCAGCACCTTGGCGCCCAGTTCCACGGTGCGTGGCAGTTCGGCAGCTTCGGTGACGAGCGTGCGCACGCCCAGCTGGCGCTGCGCCGGCTTGGGCAGGAAGACGCTGCCGTCGGGCTGCCGCTGCGGCCCGTTGGCGCTGGGCGCTGCGGGGGCGTCGCCGTGGTCGTGTCCTTCGCCGGCATGGACCGGGGCAAGCCCGGTCGAGGCGATCAGCAGCGCGAGGCTGGAGGCGATCAGGGCGCGCTTCATGCTGCACCCCCGGCGCGAACGCTGCGCGCACTCATCGCCCGGCGCCCACCCCAGGCGAGCAAGGCCAGCGCTGCCAGACCTCCGGCACCCCATGCTGCGTACTCAGTCCACGAGTGCGTGTGAACAGCCTCGTCGGCATGAGCCTCAATATGGATGTCGAGTTCACCGGCCAGCAGGTCGACCTCGGTGCCGGCGGTCACTGTGGCGGTGATGGGGAGCACGCCTTCCTTGGGGGCCTCGGGCAGCACGACCTCGTATTCGTCTTCGCCTTGTTTCTCGGCCTTGAACTTGGCGCCGCCGATCTCGAGTTCGATCTGCGCGCCGCGCACCGGGCTGTTGTCGCCGAAGCGGTCCAGGTACAGCGTGATCTGCTTGCCGCTGAGCACGCCCACGAGTTCGAAGGTTTCGGACACGGCCGAGAAGCGCGGCAGTGCCTGGCCGACGGCTGCGGGGGCAGCGTCACCGTGGTCATGGCCTTCGCCCGCCCATGCGGGCGAGCCAAGGAAGGTGGCCGCAACGAACAGCGCGGCCAGGGTGTGGGGGAGGTTCATGGATGGATTCCTGAAGAGTTCGATGCGTGGCAGGGCGTCACTGAGGAAGAAGGCCCAGGGCCTGCCGCCACGCGGAGATGGCTGCGGCGAGTTCGATGCGGGTGCGCGCGGCCTGGCGTTCGGCCTCGGTGGCCTCGGCCTCGATGCGCAGGCGAGTCGGCAGGTCGGTTTCGCCAAGGCGGAAGGACTTGTCGAAGAAGCCGCGAGACTCGCGGGCGAGCTGGGCGCGGCGCTCCGCAGCAGCAAGCTGGGCGCGGGAGGCGTCCACACGGACCTTTGCGGCCTCGCGTTCTGCGATCACACGCTCGCGTTCCAGCGCCAGTTGAGCCTGGACCTCGGTCGCTTCGGCGCGCGCGTTGGCGGTCCGGGCGTCGTGGCGGGGGCCGCCGCCGAAGGGGATGCGCACGCCCAGCGTGATGGTCTGCTGCGCTGCTTCGCCGAAGGCGCCGCGGTCGCGCGTGGTCGCCAGCATCAGCTCGGGATTCGCGCGCGACTGTGTCGAGGCCAGCGCTGCGGTCCGCTCGGCGACGGCAGCGCGATCCTTCAGCTCCAGCAGCGCGGCGTGGGCCTCCATGTCGGTCGCGGCCATGCCGGGGTCGGGCTCTGCCGCGGAGGCCGCCGCTTCGCTCGTCGCTGGCGCGGTTCCAGTCAGCGCCCGCAGATGCTGCCGGGCCGCTGCGAGGCCGGCTTCGGCCTGGGCCATGTTCGCCTCGGCACTTGCCACGGCGCCGTCGGCCTGGTGCTGGTCGGCGCGGGCTAGGTCGCCGGCTCTTGTGCGCCGGGCCACATCGGCAGCGATGCGGCGGGTGTTGTCGAGCTGGTCGCGGGCGCTGTCGACTTCGATGCGCGCTCGTTGCCACTGCCACCACGCCTCGCGGACGGTCGCGGCAACGCGCAGTTGCGCTGCAGTGGCGCGGCTCTCGATCGCCGCACCTTCTGCTTCCGCGAGTGCTGCGCTCCTGCCACGCTCACCGGGCAGCCAGAGCGGCACGGCGACACCGACCTCGAGTTCTCGAGCACCTTGGTTGCGGTTCAGGCGGTCGGTCTTGTTCGAGATTTCCAGGGCTGCGGGTTCCGGCGTCCAGGCTGTCGCCGCGCTCTGCTGCGCACGCACGGCGTTGCGCCGCGCCTGCAGGGCCATGGCCTCGGGCTGGCGGGCCCAGGCGGCGTCGAAGACCTGCCGCAGGCTCAGGGAGGCCGCGGCAGTCTGGGGCGCTGCCGGCGCAACCGATGTAGAGGCGGGCTGCGCCTGCACGGCGATGCTGAAGACGGCCACGGCAGCCGTCGCACCCGCGCGCAGCAGCCTGGCCCTTGTTCGAGTTCTTGGATTCATCCGATGCTCCAGTGTTGAAAACAACCCACGGGAGATCGGCAAGCAACGACCAAGAGGTCGCGTCGTGCCTGAAAGCGCCGCACGCTGCGGCGCGCACTCAGGCGCGAACGGGCTTCAGAGAAGGAAGAGACCCGCCTCGCCGATCAGGCGAGGGGCCGCCACTGAGGGCGTTCGGGTCGGGTCGGTGCGTGCGCACCGCCGGCTTCGTCCAGGGTGGCGCTGGGGTGCGCCGTCGAAAGCGCGCCGGGCAGGCCCGACGGCAGGGTGAGCATCACGCTGCAGTAGCCGTGGCAGTGACCGCAGTCCAGGTCCATGGCGCCGGGTGCCTTTTCGCCCGCGGCATCTGCAGTCGCAACCAGGTCCGCAACCGTCTCGGCGTTGCCGATGGTGTCCGCGTGGTGCTGGTGCTCGTGGTGACCGAAGTGCGCTGCGCCGGCCTGCTCCTCGTGCCCGCAATACGACGCCACGGCCGCCCAGCTGAACTGGAGCGGCAGAAGGGCGAGCAGGACTATGGCGAGAATTCGACGCACAGATAAGAGTCTAGCGGCTACAGGGTTGGCCTCGTCGCCCCCAAGGCGACCGGGCTGTGGGGTTTCACCACTTCGAGGCGCGCACACGCGCGACGTTTCGGTTCATGCGGTGGCGGATGACCCGTTCGTACAGCCAGCGTTTCACGCCCGACAGATTGGAGCCGTGGCGCGCGTAGAAGGCATCGGGGCTGTCGAAGACGCCGAAGTCGTCGGCGATGCCTTCCTTCTGGATGTAGGCGTCCTGGCCGCGCCAATCGACGCCGGGCGCCGACAGGTCGGGCGTGGCGGCGCCGTAGCCGCAGAAGCGCCGTGCCTGCGGGAAGCGGCGCTGCAGGCTGGCCAGGTAGGGTGCATCGAGAATGAAGCCTTCCAGCGCGATCCACCGGCCTTCCAGGCTGACCTCGACCCAGCTGTGGATGATGCGCTGCGGGGCCAGCCAATAGGCGAGGCCGGTGATCGCACCCTTCTGCAGCGGCTTGTCGATCGTGAAGCCGTGGAAGCGGCAGGGGATGCCCACCGCACGCAGCAAGGCCATCAGCAACGTGCTCTTGGTGTTGCACTGGCCGATGCCGTCGGCCAGCACCCGGGATGCCGGCAGCTCGTCGCCTTCGTTGTAGCCAAAAGCAATCTCGTTGCGGACGAAGTCGTAGACGGCGCCGATGCGGTCGTAGGGGCTCAGGGTTAGCCAATCGCGACGGGCGACCAGTGCCTCAATTTCTGGGTGATGGAGGTCGAGCAGCGGTGACGCAGTCAGCAGGGTGTGCATCGCGTCAGACATGGTGTGGCTCCTTCAGGCATGTGCCGGCACGGGGCGCAGTTCTGCCCGGGCCTGCTGGATGACGGAACGGGCGGCGCTCAGCGCCAGCACGCCCATGACCGCGGCGACGGCAAGATCGGGCCAGCCGCTGCCGGTGCCGAACACGCCCAGCGCCGCGGCCATCACGGCCAAGTTGCCGATCGCGTCATTGCGGCTGCAAAGCCACACCGAGCGCATGTTGGCATCGCCCTCGCGCCAGGCGTAGAGCATCGCGGCGACCGACACGTTGGCCAGCAGCGCCAGGGCACCGATGGCGCCCATCGTCACCGGCTCGGGCACGGTGCCGGAGGCCGCCGACCAGGCGGCCCGGCCGAGCACGAAGATGCCGAAGGCGCCCATGGTCAGTCCCTTGAAGAGCGCAGCGCGTGCGCGCCAGGTCAGCGCCATGCCCAGCACGAGCAGCGAGATGCCGTAGTTGGCGGCATCGCCGAAGAAGTCCACGGCGTCGGCCAACAGCGACACCGAGCCGGCGCGCAGGCCGCCTGCGAGTTCGATGCCGAACATCGCCGCGTTGATGAACAGGGCCGCCCAGAGCACGCGGCGGTAGCGCGGGCTCTGGCTGGCGGGTGGCGCGGCGCAGCCGTGGCTGCAGCAGGAGTCGCTCATGACGGTCCTTCGGATGTCGATGCCGGCATTTGAAACCCTGTAGCTGCTCCAGAGTCAAGCGGCTATGCTGCGACTCCCGCTGGCCGTCACTCCGCGCTGCTCAGGAGCCCCGATCCATGCTCGACTTCCTCCGCGTCACCGGACTGTTCTTCGTCACCGCCGTGGCCGAGATCGTCGGCTGCTACCTGCCCTGGCTGGTGCTGACGCAAGGTCGATCGGCATGGTTGCTGGTGCCGGCAGCCGCATCGCTTGCGGTGTTCGCGTGGCTGCTGACGCTGCATCCCAGCGCCGCGGGCCGCACGTACGCGGCGTATGGCGGCGTCTATGTCGTGGTCGCGCTGCTGTGGCTGTGGCGCGTCGACGGCGTCGTGCCGACAAGATGGGACCTCGTCGGCGGCGCCATCTGTCTCGCCGGCATGGCGATCATTGCCCTGCAACCCAGGGCGGCAAGCTGAGGAAGGGGAAGGCGATGAAGATCGGCGAGCTGGCCCTGGCGGCGCAGACCCAGGTCGAGACCATCCGCTATTACGAGCGCGAGGGCCTGCTGCCGCAGGCGCCGCGCAGCGAGGGCAACTACCGCATCTACGGGCCCGAGCATGTCGAGCGGCTGGCCTTCGTGCGCCATTGCCGTTCGCTGGACATGACGCTGGACGAGATACGGGTGCTGCTGCGCTTCAAGGACGCGCCCCAGGCCGAGTGCGGCGAGGTCAACGCCCTGCTCGACGAGCACATCGGCCATGTCGCCACCCGCATCCGCGAGCTTCGCCAGCTGGAGAAGCAGCTGAAGGCGCTGCGCGAGCAGTGCGCAGGCGTCCACGCGGCGGCGCACTGCGGCATCCTGAACGAACTGGTGCAGGCATCTTCGGCGCCCGCTGGTGCCGCGCCCCACAGGGCGGCAGCCCGTCACGTGGCGGGCTCGCACACGCGCGGCTCGCGTCGCCAGGGCTGACGGAACGATCCCGCCAGCGATGCTGGCGAACAGTGCAGCGGCATGAAGGCGTGTGGAGGCGGGGCTTGCCGTGTCGACCCACGCTATCACGCCGTTCTCGCCGTCAAGGTCTGCGCGCTCGCCGGGCGAGCGCTGGCGGCCTGCGGCCGTCTTCGAACCCTGACGGCTGCGCTGCGCCGTGGTGCTCCGGTCTCGGGCCATCCCGCCCGATACAGACCGGAGTTCGCCATGTCGATGACTTCCACTTCTTCCGCTGTCGATGCGCTGCTGGTGCGCGATGTCGATGGCCAGTACCGTCCTGCGCGTGCCGAGGAGGTGCTGTCGCAGGCCCGCCGCGTGCTGTCGCAGCGGGTGCGCCGCGGCGCCACGATGTCGTCGCCACAGGCCGTGAAGGACCACCTGCGCCTGGAGATCGGGATGCTGGAGCACGAGGTGTTCTGCGTGCTGTTCCTTGATGCGCAGCACCGGATCATTGCGCTGAAGCAGATGTTCCGCGGCACGGTGACGCAGACCTCGGTCTACCCGCGCGAGGTGGTCAAGGAGGCGCTGGCCTGCAACGCTGCGGCGGTGATCCTGGCGCACAACCACCCTTCGGGTGCGGCCGAACCGAGCCGTGCCGACGAGTTCCTGACGCAGACGCTGAAGACGGCGTTGGCGCTGGTGGACGTGCGGGTGCTCGATCACTTGGTGGTGGCGGGCGCCGAGGTTCGTTCGTTTGCCGAGCTTGGACTGCTCTGAGCGCGGTGGGGCGCCGGGCGCGCCCCTTGCGTTCTCGCTATTCCGTGGCGTTGATCAGGCGAGCCCGATCCTCCGGATGTCGAGCGCGAAGGGGCCTGCCTGGCGGGCGGCGATCATCAGGCCGACCTGGCGGATGCGCGCTGGGTCGAGTGGTGGAGCATCGGCAATCTCGTGTCCACGGAAGCTGGCGCGGAAGTCGGCCAGCGGCAGGCGCAGGGTCTGCCAATCGCTGCCTGCTGGAGCAAAGCCGGCTTGATAGTTCAGGCTGTCGAAGCCGTCGTCGGTCAGCAGGCTGAGCTTGAACTGCTTCTTGTCGCCGCGTACCTCGAGCAGGCAGGCCGCCGCGCCCGGCAGACCCCGTTCACCCGGGCTGGACCGCACGGAGGCGAAGCCGCCATGGCGCTCCAGGGAGACGGTGCCCTCAAACACGGCGTGTCCTGCCGGGTCGTGGCGGAGAGTGCTGCGGGAGACGCCGCCCATGACGCGGTCGTCGATGGCACGCCAGGCGGCCACTGCGACAGGGTTGGCGAATTCGAACAGCAGCGTCGGCACGGCGAGGGTTTCGGGGGTTGCAGGGCTGGGCGCTTCAGGCGCCGTCACTCATCGGTGCTCAGGATGGCGACGATGTCCTGGCGATCGCCGAGCAGGCGGACGACGTCCAGGTGGTCCGTGGCCTCGAAGTAGAGCCATTGCATGGGAAAGCCGGTGACGCGCCAGGAACGCAGGCCCGGGATCTCGCACAGCAGCCCCAGGCGGGGCGAGCCCATGCCGGGCATGCGCTCGATCGGTTCGAGGGCGGCGATGGCGGCGTCGAATATGCGCTCGGCCAGCTCGACACTGCCTTCGTTGGCGTAGTGCCTCGTGGCTTCCAGCAGATCGGCCTCGGCCTGCGGGCGCAGGTGGGCGCGCTTCAACGTGGCTTGCCCAGGGCCTGCTTCTTCAGCTGGGCGGCGCGATGGGGGGTGAGCTCCTGGCCGGGGCCGGAGTTCAGGCCCTCTTCGATCAGCTCGCGCAGGCGCTTCTTCGCCTGCTCTTCCTGGTCGCGGCGGATCAGCTCGCGCAGGTACTCGCTGGTGTTGCCGTACTGGCCGGAGCGCACGCGTTGATCGACATAGTCGCGCATGGCTTCGGGCAGGGCGAAGCTCATGGTGTTGGTACTCATGGCCGCAATGCTGCTTGCGACTATCAATAGTTGTCAAGAGCTTCCGTGCCCTCGTGGTTCACACACCGGAGCAGGGCGCTTCCGCCGCAGGACTCAGTTCGATCGGATGTGCTGCCGGCACCGCTGCCCTTCGGTCAGGACGGCAGATCCTCCGTTTGCATCAAGGCTTCGATCAACGGGCAGTTCACCTTGCGCTTCGTGGTCGCGCAGCGACTCACCAGTTCCTGCAAGGCTCCTTCGAGCACCCGCAGGGCCTGCAGGCGTTGCCGCACGTCTGCCAGCTTGTCCTCGCCGATCTGGCGCGCTGCCGAGCATCCCCGACCATCGTCGAGCGACAGCAGCGCCTGCACGTCATCGAGGGTGAACCCCAGCGACTGGGCGCGCTTGATGAACCGAAGCCGGGTCAGCGCCGGTGGCGCATACCTACCGATGCCGCCAGCCGGGCGGTCGGGGACAGCCAGCAGCTTGCGACGCTGGTAGTAGCGGACCGTCTCGACGTTGACCCCCGCCGCTGCAGCGAGCTGGCCAATCGACATCTGTTCTCTCATGGGCTTGACTCCGTACTCAGGTACGTACCTAGACTAGCGCGGATCCAAGTTGACAGGAACCTGCGTGTTACGACCCTGGACCACATCCGGCTCGATGCTGAGCGGCGTTGCCGCCGCTATCGGCGCATCGGCCTGCTGCGCCGGGCCGCTGCTGCTGGTGGTACTCGGCATCGGCGGCGCCTGGGGTTCGCGGCTGGTGGCCCTGGAGGCCTACCAGCCGTACTTCATTGCAGCCGCGCTGACCTTCTTCGGCCATGCCTTCGTCAGGCTCTACCGCGCGCCGGAGAACTGCGAGCCCGGCGAGGCCTGCGCGGCCCCGGCCGTGCGCCGCAGGCAGCGCGGCATCTTCTGGGTCGTCGCGGTCGCGGCCGCAGCCCTGATGTCCTTTCCCGTGTATGCGCCGCTCTTCTACTGAGGTGAACCCATGAAGCTCGTCCCAATCCTGATGGCTGGCCTGCTCGCGTCTGCCGGAACCGCGGCTGCGGGCTCCCGCACCGTCACGCTGGACGTGACCAAGATGGACTGCGCGGTGTGCCCGATCACCGTCCGCAAGGCCCTGGAGAAGGTGCCGGGCGTCGAGAACGCCAAGGTCGACTTCAAGAGCAAGCGGGCGATCGTGGCGTTCGATCCCGCGAAGACCTCGCCAGAGGCACTCGCGCGGGCCACGGCCGACGCGGGGTTCCCTTCGTCCGTGAACCAGGGTCAGTGAGGTGGGCGCGATCGTTCTTCAGTCTGTCGTGACCTGTCCGCAGTGCGGCCATGCGAAGGAGGAAACGATGCCGACCGACGCCTGCCAGTGGTTCTACGAGTGCGAGCGCTGCAAAGTGGTGTTGCGTCCGAAGGCGGGCGACTGCTGTGTGTTCTGCTCCTTTGGCACCCACAAGTGCCCGCCGATTCAGGCGGATGGATCTTCGTCGTGCTGTTCGCGCTGAGCGTCTCGTTGGCGACCTGAGGCGGTGATCCGCACTGCGCGGCCTGTGCCATCGGCGTCGTTGTCGCTCGAGTTCGAGGTAGTGGTCTCCCGGTCCCGTTGGATGCATGGCAATGCCTCCGGGCGAGGTGTCGTTGGCCCGCCACGTTGAGATTGATCGATTCGAGCGCGGCCGATGTGCAGCAGCGGGTGCATGCAGGTCCTGGTGGGCCTGGGCGTCTCCCCGCTGTGCGGGGCCGGGCTGTCGCGCTGCGCGTCGAGCCGCCGGGGTACCGGCGTCTCGCCCCTGACGGGCTTCCATCCCTGACGCAACGCGGTCAGGCCGGCAGAGCCGGCTGAGACACGCGGCGGCCCTTTCCCGTGCCCGGGGATCGCGGGCCCTGTTCCCTTCACGCTGCGCGTGAACGAGGCCCGCTTGGCGAACTGACCGGCTTGCAGGTCGCTGCGCTCGGTGCGGCGCCGGCCAGATCGCCACCCCGGTCACCCGCCATGCCCGGAGCCGGGCCGCTGAATGCCGCAAGGCAGACAGATGCTCGCAGCGGCTCGACCGCCGCGCCATTCGCTGCGCTCGGTGGCACGTCGGCCGCAGAGCCGCCGCTGCTCGTGATCTTTCGGTCGGCTGCGCGGCAACCGCTGCGCCAGGCAAGCTGGCACATCGGCCGCGACGCTGCGCCGCCCGGGGGGAGGGGGCAGCCCGTGCGCCAGTCGTCCCACCGCGCTCCCCCCACGCGCCCCCGTCAACCAGTGAGGGGGACTTGTGGGGGGATCTTCAAGCGGTGGGCCGGGAAACCGGCTCACTGCTTCGGCTGCGAACAACCCCACCCATCCCCAACCCCTTCCCGTGAGGAAAGGGGCCATGCCCACCCCCCGCCCGCCCGTGGGCGGGAGCGAGGAAGTCCGAGCGAGAGGATCAGTTTTCAGGGAACCCGGACCGGGACCCGGCTGGTTACTCTCGATCGGAGATCGTCATGGCGAACGTTTCTGTCATCCAGCGTCACGCGCACCTGGCCGGGGCCGTCAAGCTCGAATTCGTCAACGGCCGCGAAGGCAAGATCGCCAAGGCCGTGCTGACCGCGATCAGCAACACGCGGCGCGGTTCGGGTGAAGCCCGCGAGGAGGAATCCACCGCGATCCAGTGGACGCTGTGGGGCAAGCAGGCCGAGAACGCGGCCGAGTACCTGGGCAAGGGCTCGCACGTCAACATCGTCGGCCGGCTGCGCAACAACAACTACGAGAAGGACGGCGAGACCGTCTACGGCATGGCGTTCACGGCCGAGGAGATCGACTATCTCGACAGCCGCGCCGAGAGCGAAGCCCGCCGCAACGGCGGACCCGGTGCCGAAGGCGGCACCACCAGCGCCGAGCGCCCCAGCGCCCCGGCTGCGAGCCGCAAGCCCCGCAGCGCGCGCCAGCCGGCGCACGCCGACGCCTGAACCCTCATAGGGTAGGCGTGAAGCTGGTCCACAAACAACCGAGCCGCGCCCGCCCTTCGAACACTCAACGATCGAAGGAAACCATCATGTACTCGACCCCGACCCTAGCGACCCGCTTTGCCCGCAACACCCGCGTGATGCGCGGTGACCAGCCCCTGAGCGAAGACCAGATGCGCGCCGCGGCGCCGTCCATCTTCGCCGAGGGCAAGCACGCGAGCCGCTCCGAGCGCTACACCTACATCCCCACCATCGATGTCCTGCGCGGCCTGCGCAAGGAGGGCTTCGAGCCCTTCATGGTCGCCCAGGGTGCCAGCCGCGTCGAGGGCAAGGCGGAGTTCACCAAGCACATGATCCGCATGCGCCACGCCGGACAGGTGCAGACCCGGCCCGAGGCGAACGAGATCATCCTGATCAACAGCCACGACGGCGCCAGTTCTTACCAGATGCTGGCCGGCATGTTCCGCTTCGTCTGCTGCAACGGCCTGGTGGTGGGCGAGGTGGTGGACGACATCCGCATCCCGCACAAGGGCAACATCCAGGGCGAGGTGATCGAAGGCGCGTTCCGCGTGCTCGACGAGTTCGAGGCGGTGAACGAGCACACCGAGGCGATGAAGGCGCTGCAGCTCCAGCCGCCGGAGGAGATCGCCTTCGCGACCGCCGCTCTGGCGCTGCGCTTCGGTGAGCGCGGCGTGGAAGAGACTGGCGGACACAAGCCCGCGCCGGTCACTGCCGAGCAGCTGATCGAGGCGCGCCGGCCCGAGGACATCGGTCACAGCCTTTGGACGACTTTCCAGCGCGTGCAGGAGAACGTGATCCGCGGTGGCCAGCCCGGCCGCAGCGCCCAGGGGCGCCGGCTGCAGACGCGCCCGGTGGGCAGCATCGATCGCGGGGTGAGCCTCAACCGTGCGCTCTGGATGCTGGCCGAGGAGATGCGCAAGTTGAAGGGCTGACCGCAGGCAGAGCGCGCCAGATTCGGCCTCGAATCTGGCGCGCTCGCAGTGCTGGACCGGCCCGACCATCGGGCTGGTCTTCCCACTCCATCCGACGAGGCGCCGATGAGTCCCGATGCGATCGAAGCCGCGCTCACGGAATTCGACACGCGGTCGCGCCAGGCGACCCAGGCAGGAGCGCAGGCGTTCGCGCGGCTGCTCAAGCTGGCCGAGGAGCGAGACTCCGGCCAGATCCCACGTATCGCGCGGTTCCTGGCCGCGACGTACAACGGCCGGGCCTTCAAGTTCGACCTGTTCGAGCTGCGCGCGGTCGACATCGCGATCAGCGACGACATACTGTGCTGCCTCGATGCGCTGCGCTGGGGCCGGGCCGACCTGCACACGCTCATCCCCGACGGTGACGCCCGCGTGCGCGCCGTCATCGAGAGCTGGGGCCTGCGCTGGCCGGACGGATCTTGATTGCGAGGCGGAAGATCGCCCCAGCATTGACCGCTACGCGCGCAGCGCCGCGAGACGAGCCGTACGGCCGCTCGCCGGCCTCCACTGCGTGTCGGCCGGCTCGCGTGGCCCGGCGGCACCCCGTCGAGGGGTGCACGCCAGGCAGCCTGCAGCCTGCGCTGCGTCGACGCTGCTGCCCGCACCTGGCGATGGACGGACAGTCCGAGTAGAATGCATCGCAACTGCAACGCACTGCCTGCCCGCCATGAAATCCGCCACCCTGCCGTCGCTGCGCGTCGAGCCCGAACTGCGCGAAGCCGCCGAGAGCGTGCTCCAGGAAGGCGAGACGCTGTCGGGCTTCATCGAGGCATCGGTGCGGGAGACGATCCAGCGACGCCGCGTCCGTGCCGAGTTCATCGCGCGTGGCCTGGCCTCGCGCGAGGAGGCCAAGCGCACGGGTGTGTACATCGACGCCGACGTGGTTCACGCCGAGCTGGCCAAGAAGCTGGCCCAGGCCCGAACGAGACTGCAGAAGAAGGCCCGTGCGTGAGCTTTGCCGTCCGGTACAGCGCGTCGGCCCGGGATGACCTGACGCGGCTCTACGAGTACCTGCTCGATCGCGCTACGACGGTCGAGGACCTCGATCTCGCCGAGCGGGCGCTGGGTGCGGTCACCGACGCGGTCGAGAGCCTGAAGCGCTCGCCGTTCATCTACCGCAAGGCCGACGACGACCCTTTCCTGCGCGAACTGCTCATCCCCTTTGGAAGCAGCGGCTACGTGGCGCTCTTCGAGATCGAGGATGCTGCGACGGTGACGGTCCTGGCCGTGCGTCACCAGCTCGAGGACGACTATCACTGAGCGCGGCGCGCGCGCCTGCATCTGCGCGCGCTGAACTCCAGCAATGCTTCAACGCGCCCACATCCAGGCCGCTATCGCCCAACTCAGCGCCGATGCCAGGAGCGCCGCGGCGGCGTGAGTCAGCCAACTGTCAAAGCGCGCGAGGCGCCGCTGTTCCTGACATGACCCGGCGAGGCGCTGCAGGAAAGGCTGCAACTCGTCTCGGAACAAGGTTGTCGCGGCACTCTGCATTGCTCGCACCTGCGCCTCACCCGCGCTTCGCGCCAGCTCGTCGGTGCGCTGCGCAATGTGCCGGATCGCCACGCCCTTGGCGTTTTCGGTAATGGCCGTCATCCGTGCCTCGAATGACGTCAGTTGATCCGAGAGGGTCGCGCTGGCCTGCATGAGCGCTTCCCGGCTCGCGTCCACGGCTGGAACGACGGTCTCCAGCCTTTCCGCCACCTGGGCGATCTCCCCAAGCGCTTCGGCCACGAGCGCCTCGCGCGCGGTGGTGAGGTCGTTCACGCTTCCGCGCTCGTCTCGGTTGGCGAGGCACCTGCCGAAAGCGCGTGGAGGTCCAGTGCGCCGAAGCAGGCATCGAGCTCCAGCACGACGCCGGACGCCAGTCGGCGGGTGGCGAGTTTCTGGGCCAGGGCCAGCTTCTCGGTGGCGTCCTTGGCCTTGGCAATCAGCGACTTGTAGTCCGTGGTGTCGCGCGCCAGGGTTCCAAGGTCCGACTTGATCCCCCGGATCCGACCGTAGATCTCATTCGCGCCCAGGCTGCATGCCGTGTTGGGAACGGCGATCGGGTGCTGGGCGAGGTAGGCCAGCAACAGGTAGAAGGTCTGCTCGACGGGCCGGCCAGGCTCTGTCATGTTGAACAGGATCTTCAGTCGCGACGGCGGGACGCCCAGGCGCGACAGATCGATCAACGTCGCGATGGTGTCCTGCTGCTGCTTCAGGGGCGGCACCGTCGGTACGACAAAGCAGTCAAAGTCCTCGTGGCTGCCGCGGTAGCTCTGCATCAGGAACAGCAGCTGATCGACGTTGCTGGCGCCAATGTCGACGATGGCGCTGTTCACCGTCTGCAGGTACTCCTGCAACTCGGCGAACTGCCCACCGCGCAGAGCCGTCGTCTTGCCCTCATCCGCGTTCACGCTCTCCACGCTGATGAGTTCGGCACCTTGGATGCGAGGCAACAGCAGGTGCCGGGAGACGGTGGTCTTGCCGACGTTGCCCGAAAAGTTGATGACTGCGATCTTCATGGGTCTTCCTTTGCACGGAGGAGGGGGTTGGTGATCTGACTGCGAAGGAAGGCCTCGGCCTGGTCCTTCCCGCTGGCCTCCTCGGCCAGGCCAGCCGAGCCGGTCGCTTCTGCAGGAGGCAGCGCATGGGCCGCTGTCAATGGCCGTGACTCCCGCTGAATTCCTCGCACGGAAGCCCCTGTCGCGACGGGAGCGGCGTGCCGAATCGCTTCTCGCCTGACGGTGCTGATGCTTACTTGCACACCGGCGCCGGCCAGAGCTCGGCGTATGGCGTCCAGGCTGTACCCCTGTGCGCGAAGCTGGGCGATCTCCGCCTCGAACCTGCGCGCCTTGCGCGTGACGCGTCCAGGAGGCTCTTTCGGCAAGAGCTTCATCTCGCAGTTCTCGTTCGGACCCGGTGCGCCTCGTTGCCGCTCGCTGTTCATGGCTGTGCGGTGCGTGTTCGGTCGCTGTTCACACCTGGTGCGCTTCGGAGCCTATCGCGCACGATCTCGAATGTGCCGAGTCTGCCCGGGCGCAGCTACCCGTATCGCTTGTTCATGTAGCGCCGACCAGGCCAGGCCGGCACCGGTCAGTCGCGGTTCACCTTGCCAGGGCCGATGTGCTCCAACGTGAACTTGCCGGTGTCGCCCGTAGCTTCGGCGACGATCAGGCCCTGCGCACTTGGCGTCCAGCCGATCGCTCCGACTTCCCGGAAGTCAGCCGTGAAGACGCTGCGCTCCTTCCCGGGGCCGCCGCCCAGCCGCAGAGCCGTCCCGGGCGGCATTGGTGCACCGCGCCACGTGATCCCGCTCGTGTACTCGGTAGCAGCCCAAGGCTGGGTCGCCTGCGCGCCGCCCGGTCCGTTGAAGTCAACCCACAGTGGGTTCGATTCCGGCGTTGGCCAGTTCGGCGCCGCGGACAAGGCCCCTACCTCGTCTGATGCGAGCCAGCCCATGAGACCGCTCATCGAGTCAAAGGTCGCGCCCGTCTCCGCGACGGCGCGAATTGCCCCGAGGCGCGAACCGAAACCCGCCTGGATCAGCGTCGCGGCGGCGATCGACAGCGTGCCGGTCTCCAGTGCTGCGACCGCGTGCGCCCGCGGGTAATCCGACAGCTTGATCTCGTCCGAAAAAAGGTCCTCGTGTGCCTCAGCACGGACCCGTACCGCCTCCATAGCCCAGGGAAGGTTGTAGACGAACGCCTGCTCGATGAACTGAATCTCGTCGTCGCTGTCCTCGGACAATGCGTCGGCCACGGGCTGACCGAGAAGCCATCGCCTGAGCAAAGATTCCCACCCGTCGATCAGCTTGTCCGGCTTGAACGGCGCGATGTCGAAGGCGATCTCGGCAAACGCCACGATGGCCTCGACCGCCTCATTGTGCTGGCCGAGGTCGATGCTGACGTTCGCCGTCAGCAGCAGTTGCTCGAGTTCTGGCGCGTGCTTGTCGAGGGCCTTGCCCGCGGCCAGCCCCACACCCGCTAGAAAGTATCCCCGCCGTTGCGTGGGCGTACTGTTGCGCCAGACGTATCGCGCGCGAGCGTGCAGTCCCTTTGGCAGCGCTTGGCGTATCCCCTCTTTGTGGCGGGCGAGGCGCCGCTGGAACAGAGAGGCTACGAGGATCTCATCCAGCTTGGTTTCGACTTCGGCATCAAGCACGATGGTGTCGCCCAGCAGGCTGAAGATCGCGGTGTCCAGGCTTGCCAGATGCTGGTCCCACCGGTGCCGCGCTTCGGTTGCTTCCTCGGTCGTCTCGGACGGGAGCACCGGGAATTCCCAGGCAGCCTGCCCGGCGACGTACTCGAGAAGGGCTCCGACGTCGCGGGTGCCCAGCTTGTTGGCCATCCGACTGAGTAACGTAAAGATCAGACGCAACAGGCCGCTCTCCATCTCCCGGCCGCTGTGGTTCGCAACCAAGTCCTGCCAGTCGTTGCGCCGCTGCCGATGGTTGTCGAACATCGGATACACCACGAGGCCTTCGACGTCGATGTAGGCGCGCCCAGCCCGGCCGACGACATTGCGGAACTCCGCTACGTCGAGGAGGTCGCGGCCGCGTCTGACGCCGCGGAAGACCAGGGAGGTCGCGGCAAGGTTGAGTCCCTGGGCCAGCGTCGGCGAGGAGACCGTCACGCGCAGCACCCCCTCGCGCAGCAAGCGCTCGACCTCCTTGCGGTACGGCGTGGGTAGGGCGCCGTGGTGCACGGCAACCCCGAGCTTCAGGCAGGCGAGGATGTCATGATCGGGTCCGAACCACTCGGTACCGACAGCTAGCGCCCTCGTCAGCGCGGACGGCGCTTGCTCCAGTACCGAGTCGATGTGGCCGCGCTTGTGCATCTCGATAATGGTCGCTGCCAACGGCAGCACCGAGCGGCGCATCGGGCAGAAGACAAGGACGGTCTGGCCCTCTTCCACCAGGCGCCAGGCCGTCGCGATGCACAGCTGCGCCTGATCGGCCGGGAACAGCTTCCTGGCGCGGCCACGCGTTGGCTTCTTCGCGACCACGAATCTCGGGATGAAAGGCTTCTCGTCGCCGACGTTGACGTTGAGCTGTGCGTGCTGACCCTTCCAATCCACCTCGCCGAAGCGCAGCCGGGTCGGACGCCAATCGTCCTTGATCAGCCCGTCGGGGCGATCACGTGTCAGCCAGCCCGCGAAGTCCTCCAACTGGTCCCCATCGGGAAGAATCGCAGACAGGCACACGATGCGCCGCTGTGCAGCATCGGGCCGACGCAGCAGGCGCTGGATCTGGGCCTCGTAGCGGACCTCACGTTCGCCCAGGCCGATCATGTGACCTTCGTCGAGCACGATAAGGCCGACGTCATCCAGCAACGTCGGATCACTACGCAGCGCGAAGTCGAGCTTTTCGGGCGTGGCGACAACGATGTCTGTCGAACGCAGCGCGTCGATGTCGGCGCCACTGGCGCCGATGCTGCCGTACAGGCTCGAGACAGACTTGCCTACTGGCGCGAAGGTGCGCCGCAGCCCGACCTCAGTCTGCGCTGACAGCGCGCGCAACGGCGTGACGAAGACGACGCGCCGGCCTCGCGCCAGGCTGGCCAGGATGCACAGCTCCGCGATGCGCGTTTTGCCTGCGCTCGTCGGGAGCGACAGCACGAGGTTCACCTCGGCATCGAGGACTCGACGTGCTGCCTGCAATTGGGATGGCCACAGCTCGATCTCGGACCGGCCTCTGCGGTAGAGCGAAGCGATGAAGATCTTTCGCAGTCGCACCCAGTCGCCGACGTCGGCCCCGGGCGGTCCACCGAGCGGTAGCACCTGATGGAAGCTTGTCTCCCATAGGCCGCCCAGGAGGTGGATCGCCAGGCGGTGGCACCACCAAGCGGCGACGAGGTCGAGGTCTGCGGCGACGTCGAGGCCGCGTTGTATTCGTTCGCGTGCCGACTGCAGCAAGGTCTCATCGCCGCGCTCCAGCCCGAGCATTGCAACCGCGAGCGCAGCCATGAAGTTGTCTTCAACTGCAATGAGCACGGCGTCAACTCGGTCGTCCGAAGTCTCTTCATCGTCAGCACCGGCGCTGGTCACCTTGGCGTCGCGTTGGCTTAGGCCAGCAACAAGTGCATCGTCGCTGCCTCGGTCCGCAGCGAACCAATCGGCGAGATCTCGGGCAAGGCCGTCCAAGTCGCGGAGCATGAGTTTCGCCAGCCCTGTCTCCATCGTCGACAGGTTCGCCTCGCCGAGTCCTTTGTAGAGGAGCGAGTAGGCCCGAGCCGAGAAGCGGCCCAAGTGGTAGGCGGCGGCAGCGACGAGCCGATGAAAGCCTCGTTCAGCGCCGGCCGGTCCGCGTGCGACGACAGCTTCGAGTGCCTCGGCGGCAATCTCAAAGGCCTTGCGCGCCGTTGCGGCATCGCCACCCAGGTCGGTGTAGCGAAGCCCGTGCAGCAGGAGCGAGTAACCGTAGGACAGCAGCTCGTCCGACAACTCCGCGCCGAAGTTCGGAGATTCCTCTGGCAGAACGCCTTCGCGCCAGATCATGCCGCGCGCCTGGCCGCGGGCGAGCAGGCGCGCACGGTAGCCGGGCACCACGGCTGCTTCGATGTTTATCCGGAGTTCGTCGAGCGTCGCAGCCATTACTTGCCCACCGCCACGAAGACCGCCTTGATGAATTCCTGGTGCCCTTCGACGCGAAGGCCGACGTAATGCTGCGGCACAGGACCCGCATACGCCTGCAAGTTCACCTTTAGGAACTTCAAGGGGTCGTTACCTGAGAAGGTAAAGAGCATGTGTGAGATCTGAGATGGGCGAATGCCTTCCTTGAGCTGTGCCTTGTCCAGAGCATCGCCCAGCGCGGTGTCGCCAGCCTCATTCGCCCGATCGGCAACGAAGGCAAGCGCATGTGGTGACGGCAGTCCGTTGTTGGCCGAAAGCGCCGTTCTGGCCTCGTCGATCACCTCCGTACGCATCCCGGCCCGGCTCTTCACCTCAGCCTTCAAAATCTTCAGCGGGCCACCCTTGGGGTCCAGCTTGAACGCCAGGACATCTTCGCCGCGCATCGACATGTTGCGATGGTCCTTCCAGCGCAAACGTTTGATGCCAAGGCTGAATGGCGTGGCTGCGTGCACATAGGCGTTGCAAAGAATCTCGCCGAGGTCACCGGAGCGAATGGACGCCTGAGTTGGAAGCTTCTGCTCGACGTGCGCCGCGGCTGCCGGCTTCCCCAACTTCCTCAGCAGACCCGCGATTCGCTTCGGGTCTACGTAGTAGCTCGGTACGGCCTTGGCAACCGCTTCAACTGCCTGCGCCTGCTTGGTGGCGTCAACGGCCAGGCGGAGCAGCTTGTGCTTCGGTACGGATTCCTCGTTCTCTATACACCACTTCGATAGGTCCAACATGCTCCCTCTGCCGTCGTTCCACCCTTCTTTGAGGGTGCGAAATCAACTTCACCAGTCGTGGGACTTCTGGCCCAATTGTCCGATACCCAGGACGTCGAGAGTCGCCGAACTCCGAGCGCCGGGTTGGTTTGAGGGCGCGGCAGCGGTAGATGTGCCTCTCTTGCGGGGTCGCACCGGGGCGAATCCCGGCCTCATCGAGATGAAGCTCGCTCATGTGACACGCACTCGATGGACTGCAGGTCGAAAGTCCTTTCTGTTCGGGTTGCTTCGCGGCAAGGTGCAGCAGCTCCGGCGGCACCGACGGCATCCAGGCGGGCTAGCAAGTCGCACTACTTCTGTACAAGTAGCGCGTCTGCGGTCATCCTGCGTGAGCTGGCCAGGTTGCTCGTTCTGCGTGCGTGGGCGCCGCCCTGTGCGAATTGGTGCGAGGTGGCGGGAAAGAAGGCATCGACTCGCTGGACCGACACCATATCCAGCTCGGTTGGCCAGTCTCGTAGACAGGCACAGCTTCGTCGAAGCCGGCGGGAACGATGAACAGCATCGGCGCCGACCCTTCGCAGTCGGTGAGCGCGGCGCTCGCGATCCTGTCCTTCTTTCCGAGGTTGTAGTGCAGGCCCTTCACGAAGGCGCGGCTCTCACCGACGAGCTTGTCCAGGAGCTGCTTCTCGAACCCATCTTCGACCGGCAGCCATTGCCGCGTCACTGGCATCAGGGACAGCTCGTGGATCGCCGGAACGCCGGCGCTGCTCACGCCAAAGGTGGCGATCATCACCATGCGGATGTCGTCGCTGGCACCCCACAGCGCCAGTTCGGACTCGAAGCGCCGGCCGAGCCGCCTGTACAGCTGCTCGTCGATTGCGAAGGCCTGGTCGGGCAGGTGCTTCACGATCGCCTTGAAGCCGTAGCGTGCTGGCACGATCTCCTTGACCTCGCAGATCAGCAGCATCAGCTGCTGTTCCTTTCCGGGCGCAGGCACGGCGCTTTGCCACTGCGCCAGGCGGCGGGCATTGTTCGCGTCGCGCTCTTCAATAAAGAACGGTTCCGGCACGTAGAGCCGGGCGCGCAGGGCGTCGCCGCGGGCGAGCTTGTGCTCGGCTGCGTGGAGCAGGTGCCTTCGCACTGTCGCCCAGGTTCGCTTGCCAACGAAGCCGGGATGCCAGCGCGTCAGCTCGGCCTGGTCCCACAGGTAGTGCAGCAGGCCGCGCAGTGAGAGCTTGGTCCCGGTGGAGGAAACGCTATCGCCCTCTCCGCCAGTGGGAGGGATCGTCGACCGGCCGGGCATCTTGGTCAGCGGGAAGTCCAGGTTGAGCGTCGTCTCGCCGGTGGCCGGGTCCTCGGTGATCGCGCTGCCCAGTACCTGCCCCAGGCCGGAGAACTCGGCCGGCGGTTCGTAGGACGGGCAGTCGGGCGCGTGGTGGCTTCCCGTGTCCGGCATGCGCTTGACGATATAGCCATCGCCCAGGCGCGCCACATACATCTCGATGCCTTCGACCATGCACATGCAGCGGGGGCGCTGGTGGGCCGTATGCGCTTCCGCGACGGCATCTGCGAACCTTCGCGCCGCGACCTCGAAGCGACGGCCGGCGATCTCATAGACTGCAGCGGCTGCCGTGATGCCCTGGGCCGAAGTCTCCACGGGCCTGGCCTCACCGCACGGGTGCTGGCGCGGCGCGGTCGCGCGAGCGCTGCATCTCGGGCGTGGGGACGACTACCGGGCGGTGCGACGGTGCCGCCTTGTCGTAGACCTTCACCTTGGGCACTTGGCCGTCGCGGATGCGCTGGGCTAGCTTCTCGGTGGCGGCGGCCATCACGGCTGCACGCTGCTTCTCGGGCACCTTCTTGGCGACAAGCACCGCCTCGATGGCGGCGAGCACGGCTTTGCGGCCGCCGCCGCCGCGGGCGGATGCCTTCTCGGCTGGCGCCGCCGCCGCACCGCTGCTCGCATCCCGGGCCGGCTCGATGCGATTGACCTGGCGCGCCTCGCGCTCGCGCTTGAGCACTTCCAGGTCACCGGGGTTCGGCTCGTAGCCCAGGGTCTTTACGCCGCGCACGGAGGCCTCGAGCCAGACCATGCGCTTGAAGTCATCGTTGCCCGAGACGCGCAGCGCCTTCCAGTTGCGTGCCTCGGCCACGTCGACCATCGAGCGTGCAACCGAGGGGCTGTTGGTGTCGGTGGCCAGGCGGAAGGTCGACTCGGTGAAGGCGACGCGCGAGGTGTCGCCGCGGAAACGGTACTCGGTGCGGCCGATGGTCACGTCGCCCATCGTCACCGGTGCGCGCTTGATGATGTAGCGTTCCATCAGTGCTGATTCGAGGCGCGCGACGAGCGCAGCACGTTCGGCCTGGGCGTCGATCTTCGCGACGGCCTTGGCATCGACTTGCTCCGGCTGCGCCGTGGCCTTGCTGGCGCGGGAAGCCGGGGCGGCGCTCGCGGCCTCGGGCACGTCGTCTCGCACCGGACCCGGGTCCAGCGGTCGCTCGGGCGGCGCTGGACGCTGCTCACCGCGTTGCCACGCGCCGTCGACCTTCTGGATCGGGGTGCGCTTGCCGTCCTCGGCCACGGCGACGAAGCGCGTGCTGCCGAGCTGGTCCGCCTTGGCGACCATCTCCGGGAACGTATTCGCGCGGTAGGTCACCTCGGCGAACGGGTCTCGCAGCTCGAAGCGTTCGCCGGGCTCCGGCTCCGGCGTCTGGAACTTCGCTATGGCCACTGGCGCACGGTTGGCGGGCTCGACGGTGCCGCCCTGGACGGGCGCGGCCTGTCGGACGGGGGTGTTGTCTGCATCCATGGCGACCTCGCGATGTTGGGTTGGAGATGGCTCAGGGCTGGGCGACGGCTGTCGCGCTCAGCGCGACCGGCAGCGCGCGGTACAGCTCGATCTCGACGCGGCGGTTCAGGCCGCGGCCTCCGGCGCTGGCGTTGTCGGCCACGTGGTCGCCGGCAGGCTGGTAGGTGGCGCGGATGCGGGCCGGGTCCACGCCCGCGGCCACCAGGTAGTCGCGCACCGCTGCCGCCCGCTCCCGGGCGATCCGGCTCTCGGTCGGTGCGTCGGTGGTGCCATCGGTGCGCCCGCGCAGCAGGACCAGCGGAGAGTTCTTCGCGTCCTCGACCAGTGCGGCCGTGACGTCGGGCGGGATGGCGACGCGCGCGCTGCCGAAGTCGAACCGCACGGTGAAGACGCTGTTGGCCTTGACCTGCTGGGCGGCCGGCGCCTGCATGGCGGCCAGCAGCTGCTGGCGCGCCGCCAGGTTCGCCAGCGTGGCGGCGGTGGTTTCGGCAACGCGGCTGGACTCCGTGGCCAGCAGGCGGGTGTTCTGCAGGTCGTTCTTGCAGACCTGCAGCTCGACGGCCATCTGGGAGTTCACCGGTCGCTTCTGCGACTTGTCAACCGTCGGCGGCTTCGGCGGGGAACTGCACGAGGCCAGCGCGAAGAGCCAGGGCACGAAGGGTGTGAGGGCGATGCGGGTTCGCATGGCGTTGCTCCCGGGTCTAGGTGATGTCGGCGCGTTCGATGACGGACGGATCGGCGATGACCACGGTGCTGTCTTCGCTGAGCAGGACGTCGTCTTCGTCGGCGACGGCTTCGATCGCGCCGCCGTTCGAGGCTCCGCCCGGCCGAGGGCCGACCATGAAGTCGAGGATGCCTTCGGCGACCTGGCCGGGCTCGCCATCGGCGAGTGCGGGCAGCCGGCTCATGTCGTAGGCCAGTTGCTCGTAGTCCAAGCCATCGCCCGGGCCCAGCTCGTCGTCCACGTAGCGCCAGCGCTCCTGCACGCGGGCCAGGTGCAGGTCCATGTTCATGCGCGGCACCGCCGGTGCCGGCCGCAGGCGCGAGGTGAAGGCCTTGTCGCGGTAGTAGCGGATCTTCTCGCCGAGGATCGGCTTGCAGTTCTCGAATATCACCACCAGGCGCTCGCTGCCCAGCTCCTTGAACTCCTGCGGCAGCAGCAGCGCGCGGCGCTGCTCGCTCTCGTTGCGGCTGACGGTGCTGTGCCCGTGGCCGCTGAAGGATCGGCTGTGCCCGCGCGAGGTGGCGCGCTCGGTGAAGTGGCCGAGCATGGCGCTGTACTCGTCGGCGTCACGCTGGCTGCGCGCGTCCTCGTCAAACGGCGAGAAGGCGTAGACCGCCTGCCCGTGTGCGGCGCGGTAGCCGGCCGTGATGTCGTAGTTCTCGCCCTTGATGTCAAGCACGACGACGGAGTCGGGCCAGTTGAGCAGGTTCGGGATCACGACGCCCACGCCCTTGCCGCTGCGGGTCGGCGCCGACAGCATCACTGAGAGCTGGCCAGGAAGCGACAGGAACTTGCCCCGGTGGCGGCCGATGAGGATGCCCGGCTGCCCGTCGCCGCCCGTGAGGCCCGCGCGATCAACCTCGGCGGGGCTGGCGAAGCGGGCATCGCCATGCAGGGCCCGCCGCGGACGTGCGGCGGCGACCAGACCGGCTGGCAGCAGGATCAACAGGCCGATCCCCGACACGCCGATCGCGAGTTGCAGCTTCTTGCGGAGCTGGGCATCGTCGGCGTAGAGGCCCCAGTAGTGAACGATGCTGGCGAACTGCGCCTGCTTGGGGTTCGCCTTGTTCAGAACCAAGAACAGCACACCGGCCAGGTAGACCGCCGCGCAGGCCAGTGCGATGTAGCCCATGACGGCGAAGGCGCCGGCCGCGACCTTGCGGCCCGTGGGCCAGGCCGAGAACGGAAGGGCTGCAACGCTGCTCATGCTGCCGCCGACTGCTGATCCCAGCGCCCGAGCCGCTGGCGCCGGGGCTCGTAGAGGATCTCGGAGATGAAGCGCCCGTGCTCGTCGCGATCGAACTGCACGATCACGTCGACGACGACGCTGAGCAGCCACTTGATCTCGTCCATGCGCAGGCCACCGCCAGCGCCGGTCTCGCGGATCATCAGCGACATCTGCTCGAAGGCCAGCGCACAGCTGCCTGCATGCACGCTAGTGATGCTGCCCGGGTGGCCCGAGGCCGCGAGACGCACGAAGTAGAAGCACTCGTCGCCCCGCACTTCGGCCAGGAAGATGCGGTCGGGCTTCATACGAAGGCAGGCTTCGAGCAGCGACTTCGCAGTCACGCGGGCCGTGCCCTGGGCATCCTTGCTGTAGAACAAGTGCACCACGTTCGGGTGGTTCGGCAGGGTCAGCTCGGCCGTGTCCTGGATCGTGATCAGCCGCTCGTGCTTCGGCACTTCCTCGACCAGGCCCTTCATGAAGGTGGTCTTGCCCGAGCCGGTCTTGCCGCTGACGACGATGGTCTGGTGCTTGCGGACGGCCAGCCGCAGGAACTCGGCATAGCGGCCGGCGTCCTTCAGCTCGACCAGTTCGCGCTCGAAGGGCAGCAGGTCCGCGTTCGGGGTGCGCGTCACGGTGGCCGTGCGCTCGAACAGGCCCTCGCGCTCGAAATCGTCCAGCCGCTTGATCAGGTGCGACGGCTTGCGCACCGTGATCGATACCGTACCCCGCGGCACGGCCGGTGGGATGACGAACTGGATGCGCTCGCCGCTGGGCAGCGTGGCCGACAGCAGTGGCCGTTCCTGGTTGACCTGCTGGTCGCAGAAGGTGGCGACGGCGGTGGCGAGCGACAGGCAGCGCTCCTGCGTCATCTCGGGCGCCGGTACGGTCTGCCAGCCACGCACCGTCTCGACCAGCAGTTCGCCGGGCCGGTTGACGCAGACTTCCAGCACGCCGGGCGCATCGAGTTGGTCGCGCAGAGGGCGCAGGAACTCGACGACCGACGTGGCATCACCGCACCAGCCTTCGCCGAGATCCTCGCGCTCGCAGGCGTGCTGGTTCATTGCGTGCCCTCGCGAGGCGGCGCGCTGGCCGTCGGCCGCAGTTCATACACCGACGAGAAGTCCACGTCGCGGGCGACGTAGATGCCGACGATGCCGCCCTGGTTCTGGTAGATCAGCGGCGGGATGTTGATCGTGCTGTCCAGCACCTTCTCGGCGAGCTTGCTGGTGTTGGCCGTGGTGGACGGCAGCACGATGGTGTCGGCCTGCCTGTCGCTGGCCTGGTTCTGGATGACCAGCTTCACCGAGTCGTCGATCAGCGACAGCAGCATGGCCGCGCCGATGCGCTCGCCCCAGCGGTTGTCGACGTAGCCGTCGATGCCGGATTCGCCGAGCTGTCCGGTGCCGGGCGAGTCGATGTCCACCGTCACGCCCAGCGGCGTGCGGATGCGGGTCCAGAGCACGGGGATGCGGACCGTGCCCGGCCGGACCGAGGCGATGCGGTACTCACCGTCAAGGTGCGAGCCACGCTCGATCAGCAGCACGCGGCCGTCGTCGCTGAAGACATTGCGCTGGACTTGGCAGCCGACGAGGCCCGAGGTGGCGCTGATCACCTTGGTCTTCAGCGCGCAGGTGAAGGCTGTGCCCTTGGGCAGCGTCAGGCTGCGGTTGCCAAGCATCGAAGCGGCCACCTTCGGGGTGGAGGACCCCTGAAGCTGGCCCCCGAACAGGCCACCCCCTGCGGGTGGCGCACCGATGGGTGCGGTGCCCGCCATCGGGGGCCCACCGAGGAGGGACCCCGACGGCAGCTGCCCGGTGGCCTGGCCCGTGGCCAGCGCCGCGGTCTTGGTGAGGTTGTCGAGCAGGCCCTGGAGCTGGCGCTGATAGCCCTGCAGGTTGCGGGAGGTTGCGGCGAGCGGATCGTTCGCGTCGGCGGGCTCGGCCGCCGTCGGGCCCTCGTCAGGCGGTGCACCAGCATCCATCCTTCGGTTGGACGACCCTTGCGGAGGGAGTGCCCCCGGCCGGGTGGTGACCAGCAAGACGGGGGCATCCTCCGGCGGGACCACCTTCGGGCCACCCGGTGCGGGTGCCGCCGATCCGGTGCGCCGCACGCCGATGGGTTCGGCCAGCTCGTCAGCGGTGGGCGTCAGGGCCGGGATGCGCGGTGCAGTGGCCACCGCTGCGCTGGCTGTTGGAGCGGGCGGCATCTCGAGCCTGCGCGGCTCTGCCGTGGCTGCGGTCGGCTTGTCGCGCACCAGCTTCGACTCCGCCTCGTCGGCCTTCTTGCCGCTGGCCGAGAAGCGCTGGATGGTGACTGCCGCCACCGCGACCAGGGAGCCGACGAGCAGCGCCACGGCCAGCAGGCCCTTCTTCGACATCGAAACGCGCTGCCGGGCAGCGACATCGGGAATGCCGGGCTCGCCGGGCAGGGGCGAGATGCCACTGCCGTCGGGCTCGATCTCGGCGCCCAGGTCTGGATCGCGGTCCCGCGGATCGCTCGGGTCGTGCGTCATGGTGTCGCTCCCTTGCGCGCTTCGGAAGGCGCGTTGCTTCCACTGACGTCGGCCTTCAGGACGCGCTGCACGCCGGGCACCGTGGTGCCGTCACCCGGCGGCCTGCCGTCCAGATCGAAGGCTTCGTTCCACAGGCCGACGACGGCCGAGCCGGCCCGCAGCATCAGCCGCCGGCTGACGCGATCGACCACCAGCAGGTCGTCCTCCATGCGGGCGTTGACCAGCGTCTCGCTGCCGTCGCCCAGGACATGGAAGACTGCCGGCACCTCGCGGTTGCCGGGAAAGCGGAGGTAGGTGAACCGCCCGTCGTCATAGACCAGCGTCGGCACGATGTCCTCAGACCCGGCGCCCTCGGCGATCGAGTACTGGGTGTTCATCACCTGCGCCTTGGCCTGCAGGCGCTCTGCGACGACCTGGTGCGGTGCAGGGGGTGGCGGCACGAGAGGCAACGCCATCAGTGGTGTCGTGTCGTGCAGCGCGAGGCGCGCCGGGGGTGCCACCCGTGCGGGGGCCTTGACGACGAGCCGGTAGACCGGCGGCTTCGGGTCGCCGTCGGCCAGCACGACGAAGCGGAAGCTGTGCGTTCGGCGGTCGGTGACCACGGCCAGGGTGTTCGCGGCGCTGGCCGAGCTCTTGGCCTTGACGAACAGGTTCCGGCCCCCGGGCTGGGCAGCGATGCACCACGCGGCATCGACCTTCGTGCAGTCGCCACCCAGGCCGGCGGCGACCTCGGTGATCGCCTCGTCGGCATCGAGCACGACCAGCGTCACGACGCCGCGCTTGACCGGGACGGTGACGACGGCGCGCGGGTCGTAGACCACTTCGCGCAGACGCGGATCCATAGACTCTGCAGCGACCGACGTGGAGCCGCAGGCCGCGACGCAGGCAAGGGAGACCAGCCGGGCCAGTGACTTCATGGCTTGGCCCCCGGTGCCGCGGTGTTGATCTCGGGATCGGACCGGTAGGCAGTTACGACGAAGCCGAACGGGTTCTCGAGCCGGTCGCGCTCCTTGGCCAGGACCTTGGGCTGGTACTGGTAGACGACGCTGGCCACGTGGCGCGTGGTGACCTCGGGCAGGTTGCGGTCCGTCAGGCGCACTACCTTGTCGTAGGTGACCGTGGCCTCGCCCTGGTTGCCGGGGCGGCCGGACGCAGCTAGGCGTACGCCGACGACATTGATGCGCCAGTCCTCGGCGGCACCGATCCGCTTCTGCAGCGCGCCGTCGCCCTCGAACTGACGGTTGTAGTCGGCGAAGACCGCCGGCACCGCCATGCGCGCAACCTGGTCGAAGTCGCGCTGAAGGAACATCCAGCTGTAGCCCTCGCGTGCCCGCACGAAGGTGGCGAGGTTGTGCTTGTCCAGCGCCTCCATCGGGGGGATGGTCTCGACGGAGAGTCGCTGCTGGACCGTGGCCTCGCCAGTGACCCGGTCGACCACGATGGGGATCTCCACCACGCGGCGCAGCGGGCCCTGGACGAACACCGCGGCGATGCCGATCAGGCCCAGCACCAGGCCGGCAATGGCGACCCACCAGGCCCGGCGCTCCGAGCGTTCGAGCATCAGCGCGCGGTCGACTTGCCCCTCTGCTGTTCCTCAGCCTGTCGCACTATCGGAATCAGTGCCCGCGTCACCAGATCGTTCACCAGCCGGTTGCGGGTGAGGTTGCGGTGCGCCGCGTCGTGCAGGATGTTGCCGAGAGCCCGCTGGCGGTTGCCGAGAACCAGCAGCGCGATCGGCACGGCCCAGGGGACTTCGAGCGCCAAGACGAGTGCCGCGGCAATCGCCGCAATGTCAAAGCTCACGTCCCCTGCGGGGCGCCAGCCTCGCAGCTTCAGCAGTGGCAGGTGCGGATTGCCGGCGCGACGCAGCGACTGCCGGAGCAGTGCGATGTCGGACAGCACTTGCGAGCGGGTGGCCATGGCGGACCTCCTTGCACGCGGCCGTCGGGCCCGCGATCCCGGCCCGCACTCGACACGATCGTCCCAGCCGCGCCCAAAAGGTACCAAGCCGGCGCGACTATCGATCGCGGTTTAGCAACTTTCGCTTCGCGTCAGCCACGCTAAACGGCGTGCCGGTTCATCGCCCGACAGACCGCGCGGATCAGGGTGCCCGACACGATCCGGGATGCCCATAATCTTCCGCGGGACGGATCCAGGCAGACTGGAGGGATGGGGATGACCGCTGTTCGTGAGCTGCACGAGCTGTGCCGACAGATGACGCCGAGCATCGCCGACGGGGTCTTCGTCTACTGCACGTTCAGTGACTTCCACCTCCCCGAACGGCTCGAACCCATCTGCACCTTCCGCGAGGCCGAAGGACTGACAGCCATCGTCGGAAAGTCGCAGGCTGAGGCGGCCGGGGTGCCCTACACCTTCCCCTGCCGCCTCATCACCCTCGCAGTGCACTCGTCGCTTGATGCGGTCGGCTTCCTCGCCTGCATCACCGGCCGGCTCGCGCATGCCGGCATCTCCTGCAATGCCGTCGCGGCCTTCCACCACGACCACCTCTTCGTCCCCGAGGCTCGTGCCGCGGAGACGCTGGAGATCCTTCAGCACCTGGCCGCCGAGACACGCGCCGGCTGAGGACTGCCCGCGCAAGCGACGGTCTGCGCGATCGTCGTTTAGCAGAGCTGACGCTGCCTCAAATTTGCGCACATCGCGCACGAAGCGTTGACACGCCCTGCCCGCAATTCCTAGGCTGACCTCCCGGCACCCTCTCGCACGCCCCCGGCCTTCGGGCACCCGCGTCGCGACGTGTCGGATGACATCGGAGTGCAGCCATGACCACGCCTTCGTCATCGGGCCAGGAACTTTCTGCGGACGGCTTGCCACCCGCAAGCGGGCGGCGACGCCGCGCGAAGCCCAAGAAGCGGGCTGACTTCCGCACGCAGGCCGCGGAAGATCAGATCGCGCCCTCTCGCGCATTGAGCCGCGACGAGGCACAGGTCCGAGCCCGCTGGACCTGCACTTGCGGTCGCTGTGAACTCGTTGTGCAACGCGTCGATGCGAACGTCCAGGTCAGGCAGCGCACCTGGCTGGCAACTGGGACGGTCCTCGACGAAGTCTTCCTGCTGCATTCGCTTGCCGAGTTCGATCTCTGGCATGCGGCCTCGCCCACAAGATTCGATCACCCCGTGGCGCATGACGAGATCAGGCGGCTTGCGCACGCCAGCCTTTCCGCACCGAGCCCTGGGACAACAAATGTCGGCCCAGTCTCCCACGGCCGCGGCTGAGCTGTGCGAGCTTGCCGGCTCGCTCGTCGTGGCGGATGAGGCGAGCGCGATCTCCATCCTGGAACTCGCGTCGCGGGTCGGAGGCGCCGACGCTGCACTGTTCGTCTGGGTGGTACCGGGACACAACGAGCATCTGTGGTTTCGGTCGCTCTCGGCGCTGGATCACCGCTGGTGCGCAACGATGCTGCGGCGGCTGCACGAAGGCCCGGGCAACTGGCTGGGGCACGCCGCTCGTTCCAGCGAACCGGTGCTCGCTCGCGGGCCGGCGGAACCCTCTGCCGGTGGCAGTGCGACATTGACTGATGGGCCCGACGTTCGAGCCGCCTGGCTTGTTCCCGCGCCATCTCCGCAATCGTCGGACGCGCTCGGCCTGCTGATCCTCGCGAGCACCGACGAGACGCGACTGGACGTCACACGCGCAGTCTTGCCAGCGTACCGCGCGCTGGCGCTGACCCTCGCCGAATGGTTCCAGCGCCGCGGTCGCGAAGAGCTTGTCCAACGCGCGCACCTGACGGACCGCGACCTCGAGCTGTTGCGCCACGAGCAGATGGGCCATGGCTCCAAGCGAATCGCCACGGCATTGCAGGCCGAGGCCAAGACGATCGACTGCCGATTCCATCGGCTCAATGTCCGACTGGGCGTGGCGAATCGAGCCGATCCGGCTTGATGAAGTCGTCTCCACCGTGATCGACGGCGTCCCTCGCGCCGAGGGGGCTATCCAGCTTGATCGGCCGCTGCACGAATTGTTCGGAGGGCTCTACTTCCCTGTCCCCAAAGCGCTGGAGCGATTCCTCGTGCCGAGCGGAGATGTCGAGATTCGTCTGGAACTGTACTGCGACTGGTTTGACATCCGCACCGCAAGGCACTGGGCTCCCAAGGACGCGGTGACTGCGTGAGTAGTCTTCTGTGGTGGGAGCCAGTTCGCGCCGTCGATTCGTTTGCGCTAGACCTCGCGGCAACCGCAGTACTTTGACAGCAGCTGATTCGAACCTTCTGTTCCCCGTGGCGCTAGCCAGCAGTGGACGATCAGGTTGCGACATCGAATCAGCCAGACGACGTCGGCGGTGGCCTTGAAGGCGGTTGCCCGGGCCGGCGGGTCGCCCCCGACTGGGCGACGGCAATCCGGCATTCAGCGGACGCGCGTGCCTCGGAAGCGCCAATGACTGGAACCGCTGCATAGCGGCGAATCTCGCGGCCTTCTCCGCACATGTCGGACCGCGGACCGTCGCCCTTCAATACCAGGGGCCGCTCATCTCCAAAGCCATCGGAGTGTCGTAGTCCCGCGCGAGAAGTACCCTCTGCTCTTGGGCTGCCGTGCGCCGAAGCGTCTCACTCATTGAGGCTTGCTGGTTCCAAGTCTGGCATACCAGGCTGCTGCATGGACCCGCGACTCCAAGCCCAGCTTGCGAAGCAGGTTCTGCACGTGGATCTTCACCGTGGCCTCGGCAATGCCCAACTGCCGGGCAATGAGCTTGTTGCTGCAGCCTTCGGCCACCAGAGCCAGGGTCTCGCGTTCCCTTGCCGAAAGCTGGGCCAGTGGGTCGGCCGGAACCGCCCTGTCACGCGCCGACGGTGGCGTCGCGTGGACCTCAGTGGCGGATACCGCCATCTGGGCTGTGGCGATCGCCCCAGCGGCCAACTTGAGGGCCACGGGCGCGCTCAGGCTGGCGCTGCCGCTGATGGCCGAGACGATGGCATCGCCGAGTTCATCGATCTCGGCGGTCTTGAGCAGATAGCCGGCGGCGCCGCGCGACAGTGCGGCCACGATGTCGGCGTGGTCCTCGCTCATGGTGAGCATCAGCACCCGCATGCCAGGTGCCGCGCTCAGCAGGGCCGGCAGGGCATCGACGCCCGATACGCCGGGCAGGTGGTTGTCCAGCAGCAGCACATCGGGGCGCATACGCTCGACGACACCTTGGGCCTCGCCCGCGTCACCCGCCTCAGCCACTACCTCGAAGCGGCCGTCAGCCGCAAGCAGCGTCACCAGCCCGCGGCGGAACAGCGTGTGGTCGTCCACGACCACCACGCGGATGGGCAGCTGGCGCTCGCTGTTCATGCCTGAGACGTGACCATCGCGCGCTAGGCCGCCAGGGCCACGGAGGCCGGGCGCGAGGGCACCGCGATGCGCACCTGGGTGCCCTCGCCGCGTGTCGAGGTGATCTCGACCTCGGCCCCGATGCCGGCCGCGCGCTCGCGCATGATGCGCAGGCCCACGTGGCCGTCGTCGCCATCGTCGCTGTTGCGGGCCGCCAGGTCGAAGCCGCGGCCGTCATCGCGCACGGTCACGCTGAGCTCGGGGCGCGGGTCCAGCGTCACCCACACCTGCCGCGCCTGGGCATGCTTGCGGACGTTGGACAGGGCCTCCTGCACCACGTGCAGCAGCTGCACCTGCACGTCGGGCGCCAGTGGCAGCACGGGGCCGCGCACGTCCAGCTGCGCGGGCAGGCCGGTCTGGTGCTGGAACTTCTGCAGCGTGGCGCGCAGGGCCGCCGCCAGCTCGGCGCCGTCGCTGCGGGTGCGGAAGTGCAGCAGCAGCTCGCGCACGTCGGCCAGGCTCTCGCGCACGCCGGCATCGAGCTCGTCGACCACCCGCGTGGTGGCCGCCGGGTCGCCGCGGCGCAGGGCGCCGCGCAGCATCTGCAGCTGGATCTTCATGAAGGCCAGCGCCTGGGCGATGGAGTCGTGCAGTTCCCGGGCGATGAAGCCGCGCTCCTCGGAGACAGCCGCCTCGCGCTGCAGGGCCTGCGCGCGCACGCTCTCGATGCCGCCCGCCAGCTGGGCGGCCAGGCCCTCGAGCAGCGCGCGGTCGTCGTCGAGCACGGGGCGCGTGGCGTCGCGCCACAGCAGGTCGACCTCGCCCAGGGTCTGGTCCTGCAGCAGCACGGGCAAGGTTAGCACGCGCTGGAAGCCGAAGCGGCGGCAGGTGCCGGCGCTGTCGCCGGTGTCGCCGTCCGTCAGGGCGTGGATGGTGATGGTGCGCGGGCCGCCCGGGGCGGCGCCGTTGCCGCAGTGGCAGTCGCCAGGGGCGAGGCAGCGTTCGTGTTCCAGCATGGCCGCAGGCACGCGGTCGGCGGCCAGCATCAGCATGCGCCCCTGTTCGGCGTCGTGCCAGCGCAGCAGCGCGGCGTCGGCCCGGGCCACCTCGCGGAACTGGCGCACGAAGCCCTGCGCCAGCTCGTCCAGGCTGGCGGCCTGGGCCACCCGCCGGCTGGCCTCGTACAGGGCCGCCAGGCGCTCGCGCTCGGTGCGCAGGTGTTCGGTCTTTTCCGCGACCTTGGTCTCGAGCCCGCGGTACAGGTCTTCGAGGCGCATGGCCATGTGGTTGAAACCGTCGGCCACCTCGCCGAACTCGTCGTGGGTCTCGACGTCCACACGCGCGCCCAGGTCGCCGCGCGCCACCGCCTCCAGCCCGCGCTGCAGGCGGGCCAGCGGCTGGAAGATGAACAGGTGCGCGGCATAAAGCAGCGCCACGCCGGCGGCCAGCGCCAGGGCCAGCAGGGTGAACTGCAGGGCGCTCAGGATCGACGTCCAGCGCTGAAGGTGCGCCTCGATGCCGGTGACGAGGTGGTCGATCTCGATCACCAGGTCGCCCGCCAGCTGGCCCGCCTGCAGCGGCGTGGCGCCCTCGGAGATGGCGCGCTGCAGCGCCTGCCAGCGGCTGCGCACGGCCTGCAAGGCTGCGCGGGTGTCCTCGTCTCGCGGCACAAAGAGGGGGCGGGCCGGGTCGCCGGCGTCCAGCAGGGCCAGGGTGGCGTCGTACTGCTGGGCCAGGGCCGGCAGCTGCGGCAGGTCCTGCGCGGACGCCACCTGGGCATAACGCCAGGTCTGCATGCGCAGGCGGCCGGCCTCGTTGACTGCGGCGGCGCCGCCCTCGAGCTGCCAGGTGACCCACACGGTGAAGGCGATGGAGCCCAGGGCCACGACCATGATCAGCGAGCCCAGGGCCCCCAGCTTGGCCGCCAGCGAGGCGCGCTGCAGGCGACGGCTCGCGCGCAGGAAGGCGGCGTTCATGCGGGCGTGCCCGGCGTGGTGGCGGGCTGCGGCGGGCTGCGCCGGCGGCTCGCCATCTCGTGGCCCATGGCGGCCAGCGTGTCGGCGGGCAGGCCGTGCGCGGCGCTGGGGAAGGCCACCGCCTCCTCGATCGCGATGTGGGCCTCGTAGCGGGTTTCGAACTCGCGCCAGCCGGCGCGCACGCGGCCTGCGGCGCGGATGTCCCATCGCCCGGCGCATACACCTTCTAGCACCGTGCGCCATTCTTGCCAGGCGGCCGAGAGCGCCGTGTGGTCAGCTTGCAGGCGTTCGGCCAGCGCGCCATGGCCGCTGGCGCGCAGGCGCGGCAGGACGTGGCGCTCCTCGTCCTCGTGGTGCAGCGGCCCGGCGATGTCGAAGTAGCGCAGCACATCGCGTGCCGCGGCGGCGGCCTGTGTGTCGGCGCCGTACGCATCGAGGTGGGCGCCGAGGCGCTGCAGCAGGTCGAGGCTGCGCTTCACGCGCTCGTGGCAGGCCTCGAGCATCTCGAAGGGCTGCTCGAAGCCGACGGCAGGGCTGGCGTGCAGCAGCGGCGTGGGCATGGCGGACGTGGCGGTGCTCGTCACGGTGCCCACCCGGCCGCACGCAGCGGCGCCAGGGGGCCGAGCACGTCGTGCGTGAGCGCGGTGGCCACGATGGCCAGCACGCAGGCCAGCGCACCCGCGAAGGCCAGGCCGCGGCCCCGCGGCGTGCGGGCGCGCTTGAGCGCAAACGAGCCGAGCACGATGTAGGCCACGATGAGGGCCAGCTTCACCAGCAGCCAGGGCGCGTGGGCCAGGCTCAGGCCGAGCATGGCCCACAGGGCGCCGCCAGCGGCCAGCAGCAGGCTGTCGATCAGCACGCTGGCGCGGCGAACGCCGGCCCGCAGGGGCCACGCGGCCCGCCACTGCACGCCCAGGCCCCGCGCGGTGAACAGCCCCACGCTGGCGCCGGCCAGCGCCATGTGCGCCGACTTGAGGGCAGGGTACTGCGACAGCCACTCCATAACGAAGGCGATTCTGCGGCGAGCCGGGTGCCGCAGCCCTTGATCCTGTTCAAGGACATTCCCGAAGGCCTCTCCGACGATGCCCTTCCCGCCCCGGAGCCCGGAAAGAGATGCCATGGCCAGCCCCTCGCCCACGACCCCGTCGCCCAGCGCCTGCGCGGGCCTGCGGCGGGCCTTGCTGCACGAGGGGCGGTCGGGTTTCCCGATCGAGCCCTCGCCGTTCCAGGCCCTGGTGCGCCGCCACGGTGGCAGCCCGCGCGAGCTGTTGCTGCACTGCCAGGCGCTGCAGGCCGAAGGCGCGGTGGCGGGCCTGCGCCCGCGCTGGCGGCCGGGCCTGGCCTCGGCGGCGGTGCGGCTGCTGGCCCACGGGCCCGGCCCGCTGGCGCAGCCGCCCGCGGGTTTGCGGGCGCTGCCTGGCGCCATGGCCTGGGCCGTGGTGGAAGGCCCGCCGGCTGGGCCCGCGGCAGGCTGGCAGCCGCCTCTGGGATGGGTGGACCTGGCGGCCATCGATGCGGCAGCCGCGCAGCAGCAGGCCGAGGCCGTGCAGTGCCTGGCGCCTGCCCTGGCGTGGGCCGCATGGTCGAGCGCGCCCGCCGGCACGGACGCGGCCGCCACGGGCTGCCGCTGCGGCCGCGGCGAGGGCCCTTGCCAGGCCCGTGCGCTCGCAGCGGCCTGCGAGCGTGGCTTGCCGATGCTGGCGCACCCCTACCGCGCCGTGGGCCGCGGGCTCGGTATCAGCGAACGCGAGGTCGTGCAGGCGCTGCGGCGCTGGCGCACCAGCGGGCAGCTCGCGGGCGTGGGCTTTGCCGAGCCCGTGCCCGACGGCCCGGTGCTCGAATGGCACGCGGCCTACACGTCGGCGGCCCTGGAGCCGGCGTTGCGCGATGCGATCGCGGGCCACGCCAGCGTCGGCCGGCTGGTCACGGCACCGGTGTCGGCGGGGGCTGCGCCGGCGGGGCTGGCTGCCCTGGCCCAGCTGGTGGCGCCGGGCAGCGCCACGCCCACCCGCCTGGCCGAGCAGCTGGCCCACGCGGGCCTGGGTCGCGGCCTGCTCGGGGTGATGCAGGTGCGGTGCACCCGGCTGCGCCAGGAGCCGATGCTGTTTGCGCCCGTGGAGCCGGCCGCCGCGGGGGCCTGAGCGGCACCGCGGCAGCGCGGCGCCAGCCCGTCGATCAGCCGATCAGCCGATCAGCCGGGATAGGCCGCCAGGCGGCCAGCATCCAGGATGTGGATGTCGCGGCGGTCGACGCGGATCAACCCCGCGTCCTCCAGTTCGCGCAGCACCCGGCTGAAGTACTCCGGCGTCAGGCTCAAGCGGGAGGCCAGCACCGACTTGCTCACCGGCAGCGAAACCGTGCCCGGTACGCCCTCAGCCGCCGCCGCGTCGTCGCGCGGGTTCAGCAGGTAGCCGATGACGCGCTGCACGCCGTTCTGCAGCGCATAGGCTTGAACGTCCTGCACCAGGCCGTGCAGGCGCCGGGACAGGCCGGCCAGCATGCGCAGCGACAGCTGCGGGTCGCGCGCCAGCTCGGCCATCACCGCGCGCCGGCTGACCGACACCAGCAGCGTGTCCACCAGCGCCTGCGCGCTCACCATGCAGGGCTTGCCCAGGAACATCAGCGCCTCGGCGAAGCTGCCGCCGGGGCCGATGATCTCGACGATCTTTTCCTGGCCCGTGGGCGAGGCCACGAACAGCTTGACCTGGCCCCCGGCGATGACGTGGAAGTGCTCGCAGGGGTCGCCCTGCTGGAACACCAGCTGCCCGCGGTCGAACTGCCGCAGCACGCTTCCGGCGCCCAGGTTCTGCAGGCTCTGTTCGTCGGCGTCGCTGAAGAGCGGCAGGCGCGCCAGGTAGCGGACGATGTCGAAGCGGCGGGTCTCGAGCACGGGTGGTGGCCTCGGCAGATGAGGCCTGCATGCTGCGCCGGCCCCGGGGTCTGCGCCTTGACGGCCCTCAATGGCGGACGAGGCCGGCGGCCAGGCTCGGCCGCGTTGGGGGCTGGCCCGGCTGCACCACGGTGTCTGGCGCGCCGCCGCGGGCGAGTTCCTGGCGCAGGGTCTGCAGCTCCTCGGCCGAGATCCACTGCGGGTGCACCGTGGTGCGCAACTGCACGGCCATGCCCGACTGCAGCAGCAGCGCCAGGCTGCGCGCCACCGCACCGGCGGCGCCGTGGACGCCCGTGATGCGGTCGTGCTGGGCGCCGCCGTCGTGCAGCGGTGCCTTGATGTCCAGGCCCACCCAGTCGAGCGATGGCAGCACCGCCTGCAGCCGCCGCGGCGCCATGCCGGCGGTGTGCAGGCCGGTGCGGAAGCCCAGGGCCCGCACGGCATCCAGCGCGGCGGGCAGGGCGGGGTCGAGCGTGGGCTCGCCGCCGCTGAAGACCACCGCGTCCAGCAGCCCGCGGCGCGTGCGCAGCCAGTCGTGCACCTCGGCCCAATGCGGGATGCCGGGGGCGGGCTGGCGGCCCTGCAGCTGCGGGTTGTGGCAGTACACGCAACGCCAGGCGCAGCCCTGCACGAACACCACGGCCGCCAGGGCGCCGGGGTAGTCGATGCTGGTGAAGCGTTGCAGGCCGCCGATGCGCAGCGCCGCGGCGCCCTCAGCGCGTGGGCTGCAGGCCGGCACGGCGCTCCTCGAAGTGGCGGCGCTCGAGGAACTCGCCCTGCTTGCCGGTGTTGAAGCTGGCCACCGGGCGGTGGTAGCCCATCACGCGCGTCCAGACCTCGCAGCGCTGGCGCTCGTGCTCGGCCAGCTCGAGGGTCTCGGGGTTGGGCGGGGTGCTGGTCATCATGCGGTTTCTCCTTCGGGGGTGGGCTGTGGCGCGAGGGCCTGGCGCTTCATCGCCAGCCGCTCCTCGTCACAGGTCGGGCAGAACTCGTGGCGCCCGGCCAGGTAGCCGTGTCTGGGGCAGATGCTGAAGGTGGGCGTCACCGTCACGTAGGGCAGGCGGAAGTTCGTGAGCGCGCGCCGCACCAGCGTGCGGCAGGCGTCGGCGCTGGACAGCGGCTCGCTCATGTACAGGTGCAGCACGGTGCCGCCGGTGTACAGGCGCTACAGCGGCTCCTGCCGCGCCAGGGCCTCGAAGGGGTCGTCGGTGAAGCCCACCGGCAACTGCGAGCTGTTGGTGTAGTACGGGTGCTCGTCGGTGCCGGCCTGCAGGATGCCGGGGAAGCGCTTGCGGTCCTCCTTGGCAAAGCGGTAGGTCGTGCCTTCGGCGGGCGTGGCTTCCAGGTTGTAGAGGTGGCCGGTTTCCTCCTGGAACTGCACCATGCGCTCGCGCACGCGGTGCAGCAGCCGCAGGGCCAGCGCCTCGCCGGCGGGCGTGGTGATGTCGTCGGCGCCGCCGCTGAAGTTGCGCACCATCTCGTTGAGGCCATTCACGCCCAGCGTGCTGAAGTGGTTGCGCAGCGTGCCCAAGTAGCGCCGGGTGTACGGGAACAGGCCCTGGTCCATGAGCCGCTGGATGAACTTGCGCTTGATCTCCAGGCTCTGCCGGCCCAGCTCCAGCAGCGCATCCAGCCGCGCCATCAGCGCGGGTTCGTCGCCCGCGTGCAGGAAGCCCAGCCGCGCGCAGTTGACCGTGACCACGCCCACCGAGCCCGTCTGCTCGGCGCTGCCGAAAAGGCCGTTGCCGCGCTTGAGCAGTTCGCGCAGGTCGAGCTGCAGGCGGCAGCACATGCTGCGCACCATGTGCGGCTCCAGGTCGCTGTTCACGAAGTTCTGGAAGTAGGGCAGGCCGTAGCGCGCCGTCATCGCGAACAGGCGTTCGGCGTTGGGCGAATGCCAGTCGAAGCCCTTGGTGATGTTGTAGGTGGGGATGGGAAAGGTGAAGACGCGGCCCTTGGCGTCGCCCGCGCTCATGACCTCGATGTAGGCGCGGTTGATGAGGTCCATCTCGGCCTGCAGATCGCCGTAGCAGAAGGGCTGCTCCTCGCCGGCGATCACCGGCACCTGCTCCTTCAGGTCGTCGGGGCAGGTCCAGTCGAAGGTGAGGTTGGTGAACGGCGTCTGCGTGCCCCAGCGGCTGGGCACGTTGAGGTTGTAGATGAGCTCCTGGATGCACTGGCGCACCTGCTCGTACGTCAGCGCGTCCTTGCGCACGAAGGGCGCCAGGTAGGTGTCGAAGCTGCTGAAGGCCTGGGCACCGGCCCACTCGTTCTGCAGCGTGCCCAGGAAGTTGACGATCTGGCCCACCGCGCTGCTCAGGTGCTTCGGCGGCCCGGCCTCCACCTTGCCCGGCACGCCGTTCAGGCCCTCGTGCAGCAGCGTGCGCAGGCTCCAGCCGGCGCAGTAGCCGCTGAGCATGTCGAGGTCGTGGATGTGGAGGTCGGCCTCGCGGTGGGCGCGGCCGACGACCGGCGGATAGACGTGGTCGAGCCAGTGGTTGGCCACCACCTTGCCGCTGACGTTGAGGATCAGCCCGCCTAGGCTGTAGCCCTGGTTGGCGTTGGCGCGGATGCGCCAGTCGCGCTGCTGCAGGTACTCGTCCATCGTGGCCTGCACGTCGACCAGGCTCCTGTGCGCATCGCGCTGCTGCACCAGCTGCGCGGCGGCCTCGAGGGGAACGACGCGGTCGTCGCGCTTGGCGACGAGGGCGGGGGGGCGTGGTGGGAACATCGGCGGGCTCTACCGGTAGTGGTGGAGCGACACCTTAGACACTACCGGTAGTGTCCACAAGCGTGAGCGCGGCCCGCGGCAGCCCGGAACGACGCTGCCTTGACCGAACGCAAACCCAGGCGTGGCCGGTTGCAGCGCCAACGCTGCGCCGAAGGCCTTCAGGCCCGCAACAATGGCCTTCCCGATCCTCGACCTGCCCACCCCGATGCACATCGCCAGCTTCGCCGACCTGCTGCAGGCCGCCACCCAGCAGCCCCAGCCCCAGCGGCTGCTCTTCGTCTTCACCCGTGCCGAGCTGCCCGAAGGCGCCACGCCGGCCCAGCGCGCACGCTTCGAGGCCGGCGAGGGCGGCGAACTGGCGCCGCTGATGTGCGTGGACAAGTCGCCCGCCGAGCTGCCTTCGTTCGCGGCGCTGCAGGCCGAGGCGCGCCAGGCCGGGCCGGCCTGGGACATCGTGTTCGTCGCCGCCATGGCCGATCGCCCCGGGGCCGCCGACGAAGCCCTGCAGCGCATGGTGGACGCCGTGAAGCAGGGCCGCATCGAGGGCTTCCTGGCCTTCGACGCCGTCGGCGAGCCGGTGCACTTCGGCTGAGGCCGCCGGCGGCCACGCCCCGGGCCTGAGCAGACTGCACCGGCCCCAGACGGGGCCCCGTTCAGGCCCGTGCTCAGGCCCGTGTTCAGGCCGCGACCGCAGCACCCACCCGGAACACGCCCACCGCCGCCACCATCTGCTCGGCCTGGTGCTTCAGGCTGTCGGAGGCCGCGGCGCTCTCCTCTACCAGCGCCGCGTTCTGTTGCGTCACCTGGTCGAGCTGCGTCACCGCCTGGTTGACCTGCTCGATGCCGCGCGACTGCTCGTCGGCCGCGCCGCTGATCTGCGCCACGGTGTCGCTCACGCTGCGCACGCGGGCCACGATGGCGTCGATCTGCTGCGTGGCCTGCGCCACGCTGGCCTGGCCGTGGCTCACGCTTTCCACGCTGCCGGCCACCAGCTCCTTGATCGAGCGCGCCGCCTCGGCGCTGCGTTGTGCCAGCGCCCGCACCTCCGACGCCACCACCGCGAAGCCGCGGCCGTGCTCGCCGGCGCGCGCCGCTTCCACCGCGGCGTTGAGCGCCAGGATGTTGGTCTGGAAGGCGATGCCGTCGATGACGGCGTTGATCTCGCCGATGCGGCGGCTGGCCTCGCTGATGCGCTGCATGGTCTGGCCCACGGTCTGCATCAGCTCGCCACCCTGCGCGGCCTCGTCGCGCGCCTGCTGGGCGAGGCTGGACGCGCTGCGCGCGGCGTCGGCGCTGTGGCGCACGGTGCCGGCCAGCTGCTCCATCGAGGCCGCGGTCTGCTGCAGGTTGGAGGCCTGCTCCTCGGTGCGCTGCGAGAGGTCGGTGGTGCCGGTGGCGATCTGCGACGAGCCCGTGGCGATGCTCTCGCTGGCCTCGCGCACGCGGCCCACCAGCCGCGTGAGGATCTGGTCCATCTGCGCCAGGGCGTGCATCAGGCGGCCGGGCTCGCCGCCCTGGCGGGACTCCAGGCGATGGCCCAGCTCGCCCGAGGCCACGCGTTCGGCCACGGCCACGGCCTGTTCGATGGGCCGCGCGATGGCGCGGGCCAGCCAGGTGCCCAGCCCCGCCGCGGCCGCCAGCATGCCCAGGCCGAGCACGCCCAGGCCGATCAGCGCCTGGTGGATGCGGGCCGCGACCTCGGCCCCCGTCTCGCGGGCCAGCCGGGCCTGGAACTGCGACATGTCCAGCACGCGCTGCTGCAGCGCGTCGAGCGCCGGCAGGGTGCTGCCCAGCAGCTGCGCCTGGGCGGCCTCACGCTGGCCGGCCTTGAGCAGGCGGTCGACCTCGGAGAACGCGGTCACGTAGGCCACGCGCGCTGTCTTCATCGCGGCCAGCTTCTCGCGCCCGTCGGGCAGCGTGACCAGACGCTCGAGCGTGGCCATGGCCTCGTCGATGCCCTGGCGGTTGGCGGCGATGCGCTCGCGCACGGCCGCGGCGGCGGAGCCCTCGACGAAGAACAGCTCCATCGTGCGCCGGGCGTTGGCGCGGGTGAGCGTGTCGATGCTGGCGGCGGCGCCGGCCTTGACCCATTCACCCTGCACGATGCGGTCGACGGCGTCGCCGGTGCGTTGCAGGGCCAGCAGCGCCAGGCCGGCCATCACGGCGGCCAGGACGAGCAGGGTGCCGAAGCCGACGCCGATGCGGCGGGCGATGGTCAGGCGCTGGATCCAGTTCATGGTGGCGCCCTCCTTGGGCGCGGCAGGTTCTGATTCGTTGGCGACGCGGCGGCGCCGTGTCGGCATGCCGGACGTATCGGCCCTGCCGGCCGGTGTGTTGAGTGCTCCGGGCGGCCTGTTCGGCGGGTTCTTGATGGAGCGCAAACGTGCTGCAGAAACAGCGGCGCGGCGGGGTCGCGGCTCAGCCCGGCGGCGGCCGGCGCGGGGCCGCCGCGAAGGGCGCGAACAGCTGCGTCTCCTCGAGCGCGGCGTGCTCGGCCAGCTCGGTGAGAAAGCGTTCGAGCAGCGCCCCGAGCGGCGCCGTGGTGGCGACCGGTGGCGCCGGTGGCTCGTGCAGCAGCGCCTGGTGCAGCGCGCGCAGCGTGGCCACGGTGGCTTCGTGCGCGGCGTGCTCGCGGGTGATGTCGTCGATCAGCACGCCGATCAGCGCGTTGCCGCCTTGGTCGATCATGGGGAAGAGGCGCATCTCCTCCTTGAACATGTGGCGCTCCAGCTCGGCGGCGAAGGCCGCCAGGTGCCGCGCCATCGCCATGGCTGGCGGCGAGGGTGGCAGGGCGGCGAGCAGGCCCTGCAGAGCCGCCAGGTCGCGCCGATGGCCTTCGTGGAAGCGCTCCACGATGTGCTCGGCCAGCGACGCGCCGGTGGTTTGAGCACCTCTCACGCCGGCGTGGGCTCGGGCATCGCCATCCGCCGCAGCACCGGCGCGAGGAAGGGCGCCGATCGGGCGGGCGGTGGGGATGTTCATGGGGTGGTCGTCGCGGGTAGGGGCTTCGGGCCTGTGGGCAGGGCGCTGTGCGAGCATCGGCCGCACAGGGCGTCGTGATGCTGAGGTGTCCCAGTACCCGCCGCCTTGAACTGGATCAGGGCGCGTCGACCGCGCGAAAGGAGCCCGCCCGATGGCCCAAGCCCATGCCCGACCCGGCGAGGTCGTGCGACTCGCGCCCTACGGCGAGCGCCTGGCCGAACACCGCACCACGGCCATCCTGAAGGCCGAGCAGCTGGAGCTCGTGCGCATCGTGCTGCCCGCCGGGCGCGGCCTGCCCGAGCACCGCGCGCCGGGCGAGATCACCGTCTTGTGCCTGGAAGGCCGCATCGCCTTCGACACGCCGGCGGGCCGCCAGGTGATGCAGGCCGGCGACCTGATCCACCTGCCGCGCCAGGAGCCGCACGCGCTGCTGGCGCTGGAGAACGCGTCGGCGCTGGTGACGCTGTGCATCGCGCGCACGGCCTGAACCTCAGGGCTCGCGAGCCAGGCGCCTGGGGTGCGGCGAGGCCTAGGCAGCGGCCCTGCGGCCGTCGCAGGCGCTGCGCCGCCGCACCAGCGACATCACCGTGGCGATGAAGGCCGCGATGGCCAGCACCGACAGCCAGGCGCCCGCCTGCCGCAGGCCGGCGCTGCCGGCCAGGCCGCCGGCCACGCGCAGCGCCACCGAGGCGTGCAGCAACACGAGCGGCGCAAACAGCCGGGGCGCAAACGGCACGGCCACACGCAGCACGGCCGGCAGGATGATGGGCGCGTGGCCAAGGACCATCGAGAACACGAAGCCCAGCAGCAGCGCATGCAGCGCGGCGTCCCAGGTGGCGGTGCCGGGCTGCAGGCCCTGCGTGGCCATCAGCCCGCCCGCTAGGCCCAGCCAGGCGTAGCCAGCCAGCAGGCACAGCGCCACGTAGCGGGGCAGGCCGCGCTGGCGCACGGTGCGGCGGGCGAGGTCGTGGCGCCACAGCCAGATCGCCAGGCCCAGCAGGGCTGCGCCGAAGCCGCGGGCGCCGGCCTTGGCCCAGACGGTGGCCGTCGAGCCCGGCGCCAGGGCATCCGGGGCCACCGGGTTGCCTGCCAGCACGCCCAGGGTGTGCACCAGCAGCGCCAGAGCCACTGAGGCCATCAGCACGGCAAAGCCGGCGGCCGCACCCGGCGGGCGCGGGGCCAGGCGGCTGAGCTCCAGCCGCTCGCCCGCGATGGTGAGCACCAGGAAAGCCAGCCACCACGGTACCACCGCGGCCACGCTGGCACTGGCCAGCAGCAGCGCGTTGCCGCAAGCCCAGGCGGCGGCGGCCAGCGCCAGCACGCTGACGACGGGCTCGGGCTGGCGGCGCCAGATGGCCAGCGTGGCCAGCAGCAGGGCCAGTGCGGCGAGCAGCCACAGGGCGGCGGCGGCAACGGCCAGGCCTGCCAGCTGGGCCGCTGTGCCCAGGGCCGCCAGCAGCGGCATGGCGTAGGGCAGTGCGCGCCGCGGCCAAGCGGCCTGTCGAGGCAGCGCCGTGACCAGGGCGACGGCGCGTTCAAGCGAAATGACGACACCGAAGAAGCCGCAGACCATCAGCGCCCCGTGGCCGACGGCGGCGCGGGCCAGCGCGGCCGGCGGGGCCTCGGGCACCCAGGCGCCCAGACGCCACAGCCCGGCAGCCAGGCCGAACAGCATCGCCAGCAACCCGGGCAGCAGCAGGGGCAGGCGCTGCCAGGCGGGGCCGCGGCGCGGTGGTGGCGACGGGGCGGCGAGGGCCGGCTTCACGACGACGCCACCCGCTCGGCCGGCTGCCCGCTGCGGCGGGCTAATGGTCGTGTTCAGGGTGGTACTCATTCTCGGGATCCCAACCGAGCTGCTCCCGCGCCGCGGGGCTGAGCCGGCTGGGGTGCCAGGCGGGCTCGTCGAGCACCTGCACCTGCACGGCCTGGTCGGCGCCGACGGCGGCTTGCAGCTCGGCCTCCGCGTCCTCGGCGATCAGCCCCGCCATCGGGCAGGCGGCGCTGGTCATGATGAGGTCCAGCGCCACGGCGTCCGCGTCGTCGCGCAGGCCTTCCACCAGCCCCATGTCGACGATGTTGATGCCCGACTCGGGGTCGATCACGCGTTCCAGCGCGGCGCGCAGCGCGGGGGGCCAAGTGGCGGGGGCGTTCATGGCGAACACTGGCAGTGGCCGCAGCAGCCGCTGGTGTCGCCCAACGGCTGGCCCTCGGCCACGCGGCCGATGCGCACCTGCCAGACGGCGGGCCCCTGCTGCAGGTAACGCCAGTCGAACTGGCCGGTGCGCGTGCGGTCGAACTGAAAGAACAGCGGCAGCGGGTCGTGGTCGTTGACGATCTCGAACGCATCACCCGGGGCGAGTGCGTCGAAGGTGCCGAAGATCAACGGGTGGCGCTGCGGCGGTGGCACGGTGCGCACGTCGATCGAGCGGGGTTCGGCGATGAGGGTGTCGGACATGGCGGTCAAGGGCAGGATTGAGGAACGCGCCCATTGAGCCCGCTCGGCGCCCGGCCTGCCTTGACCCGGTTCAAGAATCAGCCCGGCCGCCCGTCGGCCCGCGGCCGGCCCATCCAGCGGCCGTAGCGCAGCGCCCAGCCCACCGCGGCCGCGGCCCAGGCAAAGGCGGCCAGCAGCAGCAGCGCCACGGGCGCGTCGGGCCACAGCGCCGACAGCACACGCGCCACCGCCGCCAGTTGCACCGCGCCGTACAGCAGCAGCGCGGGCCCGTCGGCCACCAGCGGCCGGCCGCTGTGGCCGGCGGCCACGCGCGTGATCATCGCCAGCAGCGTAGCCCCCAGGAAGCCCACCGTCAGCGCATGCAGCGGCGCCAGGCCCAGCGAGCCGGGACCGATCTGCCACAGCGCCATCCCGCGGGCCACGGCCAGCAGCGCAAACGTGATCCCCAGCCACACAAAGCCAGCGTGCAGCATGGCCAGCAGCCGCACCGCGAAGCTCTGCACCAGGCCCCAGCGCAGCGCCAGCCACAGCATGAGCACCGCCGTGGGGGCCTGCACGGCCAGCAGCAGGGCCTGTGCCCAGGCCGGCAGCACGCCCAGCATCGCCTCGGCCGCGGAGCCGCTGGCGGTGGCCAGCAGCGCGGCCAGCATCCACTGCAGCAGCGCGTCGGGCCGCCAGGCGTGGTGCAGCGGCAGGGCGCTGGTGGTGAAGAAGGGCAGCATGCGGTGCGACACGATGGCGAACACCGGCGCCACGAAGCCCCACAGCAGGACGGCCGTGGTCGCGCGGGCGATGTCCACACGGCCCGCCGCCAGGGCCAGTGCCGCCACCCCCATGGCCGCCGCGCCCAGGGCGCTGGTGGCCACAATGGCGCGGGCGTGCAGCGTGTCGGGCACGCGGCTGGCGCGCACCAGCCGCCCAAACCGCCACAGCAGCCGAGTCCACACGGCCGCTGCGCCCAGCAGGCCCGCAGCGGCCAGCCCTGCGTGCAGGTGCACGCCCAGCAGCAGCACGGCCATCGCGGCGCCATACGCCAGCACGGCCCGCACCAGGCTGCTGCCGGGCACGTCGGGCAGGCCCAGCCAGCGCGGGCCGGCCGTGAACAGGAAGCCGATCATGAACAGCGGATTGAACGCCACCGCCATGAGCAGGCCGTGCGCCACCGGTGGCACCACGGCCCAGGGCGTGGCGATGCCCGCGTGGCGCAGCGCCAGCATGAGCGCCCACCACAGCCCCGTGGCCGCCAGCGCCACGCCGCCGGCAAAGAAGGCCAGGCGATGCGGCGCCGTGGCCAGCCGCGCCCAGCGCCAGGGCGTGGCCGCCGCCGCGCTGGGCGGTGGCGTCGGGCTGCTGTGGGCTGCCGGCCGGATCGGGATCACACGGGCTCCTGGATGCCCTCAGCACCAAAGCCTTCCGAGAAGCGGTACGGCCCGGTGCCGGCGTTGTCGGCCAGGCCGGCGGGCACGAAGCCGCCGCGCTGGATGTCGAAGACGTGGATCTCGCCGTCCTCGATGACGTAGTGCCAGCCGTGCAGCGAGAGCACCCCGGCCTCGACCCGCTCGCGCACCATGGGGTAGTCCATCAGCCGCTCGAGCTGCAGCACGATGGCGCGCTGCTCGGTGCGGCGCAGCGCCTCGGGCCCAGGGTCTGCCACGGGCAGCGTGGCCTCGCGGCCCAGTTCCAGCCAGGCGCGCAGGTTGGTAGCGCTGGCGGGCACCTCGCCGTACAGCGCACGGATGGCGCCGCAGTGCGTGTGCCCGCAGACCACGATGCGCTGCACGTTCAGGTTCAGCACCGCGAACTCGATGGCCGCGGCTGTGCCGTGGAAGCCCTGGCTCTGGTCGTGCGGCGGCACGAAGGCGCCGACGTTGCGCACCAGGAACAGCTCGCCCGGGCCTGCGCCCGTGAGAAGGTAGGGCACGATGCGCGAATCGCTGCAGCCGATGAACAGCGTGGTCGGGTGCTGGCCGTCGTCCACCAGGTGGCGGAACAGGCTGCGCTGCGTGGGGAAGGCGTCGTCGTGGAAGCGGCGCAGGCGCTGCAGCAGGTCGTCTTCGGGCATGGCGGGCCCTGGGCTACTGCAGCAACGGCGAGTCGGCGGCGTCGAGCTCGACGCCTTCGATGTGGGCCTCGCCGGCCAGACGTTGCAGGTGCTGGCGCAGCGCCGTCGCAAAAGCCTGGCGCTGCAGCGCGGCGCGCACCGAGGCCTGCACGGCCTCGAAGCCGGGCACGCGGCCGCTCTGGCGTTGCAGCACCTCCACCACGTGCAGGCCGAAGCGTGTGTGCACCAGGCGCGGCAGCATGCCCAGCTCGGGCTGGCCAAACAAGGCGCGGGCGAACTCGGGCGCGCAGTCCGCAGCCTCGAGCCAGCCGAGCTCGCCGCCGTGTTCGCCGCTGGGGCAGTTGCTCAGGCGCGCGGCGGCGGTGGCGAAACGGTCGCCCTCGGCCACGGGCGCATCGATCTCGCTGCGGCTGCGGCTGCGCAGCTCCACCAGGCAGGCCTCGGCGCGGGCGCGCAGCCTGGTGATGTCCACGCCGTCGGTCACGCCGAACAGGATGTGGCGCACGCGCACGCGCTCGCCCTGGGCAAAGCGAGTCGGGTTGGCGGCGTGCCAGCGGCGGCAGGTGGCCTCGTCGGGCTCGGGCACGGCCAGGGCCTGCGAGAGCAGGGCCTCGATGGCCTCGCTGGCGGCTTCGCTGGGCGCGCCCTCTACCGGGGCGGGGTCGTCGGCGGCCAGCAGGCCCTGGGCCATGGCTTGCTGGCGCAGCAGCTCCTGGTGGGCGCGGCGGCGCAGCTCGTCGGCCGGCAGCGTGCCTTCGGCGGCCGTGGCGAGTGCCACGCCGTTGACGTGAGGCAGGGCGGCGTTCATCGACGCACCCCGCCGTTGTGGCCTGCCGGCAGGTTGAGCCGCCGCGAACGCACCAGCTGGTAGGGCCGCAGCAGGTAGCTCACGCTGCCGAAGCCGCTCCACACGTGCACCAGGCGGCTGAAGGGGAACAGCAGGAAGATCGTCAGCCCGAGCACGATGTGCACCTGGTACGGCCAGGCCATGTTCACCAGGCCCGCGGCGTCGGGGTTGAAGGTGACGATGCCCTGCGCCCAGTGCGACAGGATCAGCATCATCGAGCCGTCGCTGTGGCCCAGCGAGAAGGGCAGCGTCACCAGGCCCAGGCTCAGCTGCACCCAAAGGATCCACAGGATGGCGAGGTCCGTGCGGTGGCTGGTGTAGCGGATGCGCGGGTCGGTCATGCGGCGCCAGATCAGGCCGCTCAGGCCGATGAAGCACACGGCGCCGGCCACGCCGCCGGCCACGATGGCCAGCATCTGCTTCTGCGCCGGCGTGACGAACAGCGTGTAGACGGCGGTGGGCGTGAGCATGCCCACCGCATGGCCGAAGAACAGGAACAGGATGCCGGCGTGGAACATCACGCTGGCCCAGCCCAGGTTGCCCTTGCGCAGCATCTGGCTGGAATCGCTTTTCCAGGTGTACTGGTCGCGGTCGAAGCGGGCCAGGCTGCCCATCAGGAAGACGGCCAGGCAGATGTACGGGTAGACCGCAAAGAGGAAGTGGTGGAGGGAGCTCATGGCGCGGTGTCCTTCGGCGTGCGCTCAGGCCGCGTGGCGCGCGGCATCACCGGCGGCCTTGCGGTGGATGTGGATGGGTTGCGGCTGGTCGGGCCTCGACTGACCCGATGTGGAGCAGCCGCCGAAGGCCTCGGGCTCCGCCCAGGCCTCGTCCAGCTCGGGCTCGGGCGGCAACTGCACGCGCTCGGCGCGCTCGCCGGCCAGCTCCAGCACGGCGGCCAGCAGGCTGGCGTAGGGCGATCCGCGGTCCAGCGTGGCCGTGAAGATGGCGCGCACGATGTGCGCCAGCTCGCGCAGGAACTCGCGCGCCGCCTCGGGCGGCTGCGTGCTCGCGTACTCCAGCACCACGGGCAGGTGGTCCGGCAGTTCGCCGTCGGTGAGCAGCAGGCCGGCGCGCTCGTAGGTCTGCACCAGGTCGATCATCGCGGGGCCGCGGTCGCGGCTGTCGCCGTGCACGTGCTCGAACAGGTGCAGTGCGGTGCGGCGGCCGCGGTCGAACAGCTCCACGTACTCGGCCTCGGTGCGCAGCGCCGGCAGCTTGATCAGCCGCTCGATCAAGGCCTGCACCTCGGTGAGGCGATGGCCCTGCAGCGCGCCTTCGTCGACCAGCGCCTGCGCGATGGCCGGCAGCGCCGCGCGCAGCTCGTCGTCGGGATAGCGCAGCAGCCAGGCGATGGCGCGCAGCGTGTGCGCCATGCGGCGCGGGGCGGTGTTGAAGAAGGCCATGGTCACAGCTCCGCCTTGATGGGAATGGTGCGCTTCTTCTCGCTGCCGAAAAGACTCGTCTCGGTGGTGCCCTCGCTGCAGCCGTTGCCGAAGCTGAAGCCGCAGCCGCCGCGCACGTTGAAGGCGTTCTCAGCGTACTCGCGGTGCGTGGTGGGGATGACGAAGCGGTCTTCGTAGTTCGCGATGGCCATGATCTTGTACATGTCCTCCACCGTGGCCTGGCTGATGCCGGCCTGCTGCAGCGGTGCGCTGTTGTCGGCACCGTCGACGTGGCGGCCGCGCATGAATGCGCGCATGGCCAGCATGCGTTCGAGCGCGCGCACCACCGGGGCCTCGTCGCCCGCCGTCAGCAGGTTGGCGAGGTACTTCACGGGGATGCGCAGCTGGCGCACGTCGGGCAGTTCGCCCACCGTGCCGACGTGCCCCGCCTGCGCCGCCGCGGTGATCGGCGACAGCGGCGGCACGTACCACACCATCGGCAGCGTGCGGTACTCGGGGTGCAGCGGCAGGGCCACCTTCCACTCCACCGCCATCTTGTAGACGGGGCTGTTGCGCGCCGCGTCCATCCAGGCTTCCGGGATGCCGTCGGCGCGCGCCTGCGCGATCACCTTCGGGTCGTTCGGGTCGAGGAAGATGTCGAGCTGCGCCTGGTACAGGTCGGCGTCCTTGGGCACCGACGCGGCCTCGGCGATGCGGTCGGCGTCGTACAGCAGCACGCCCAGGTAGCGGATGCGGCCGACGCAGGTTTCAGAGCACACCGTGGGTTGCCCGGCCTCGATCCGCGGGTAGCAGAAGATGCACTTCTCGGCCTTGCCGCTCTTCCAGTTGTAATAGATCTTCTTGTAGGGGCAGCCGCTCACGCACATGCGCCAGCCGCGGCACTTGTCCTGGTCGATGAGGACGATGCCGTCTTCCTCGCGCTTGTAGATGCTGCCGCTGGGGCAGCTGGCCACGCAGGCCGGGTTCAGGCAGTGCTCGCACAGGCGCGGCAGGTACATCATGAAGGTGTTCTCGAACTCGCCGAGCATGGCCTTCTGCGCTGCTTCAAACCCGTCGAGGTTGGCGTCGACGCTGCGCTTGCTGAACTCGCCGCCCAGGATCTCCTCCCAGTTCGGGCCCCACTCGATCTTCTCCATCCGCTGGCCCGTGATCAGGCTGCGCGGCCGCGCGGTGGGAGCATGCTTCATTTCCGGCGCCGACTGCAGGTGGTCGTAGTCGAAGGTGAAGGGCTCGTAGTAGTCGTCGATCTCGGGCAGGTTGGGGTTGGCGAACAGCTTCATCAGCAGCTGCCACTTGCCGCCCTGCCTGGGCTGCAGCTTGCCGTCGGGCTTGCGCACCCAGCCGCCGTTCCACTTGGTCTGGTTCTCCCATTCCTTGGGGTAGCCGATGCCGGGCTTGGTCTCGACGTTGTTGAACCAGGCGTACTCGACGCCGGGGCGGCTGGTCCAGACGTTCTTGCAGGTCACGCTGCAGGTGTGGCAGCCGATGCACTTGTCCAGGTTGAGCACCATGCCGATCTGTGCACGTACTTTCATCGCGATCTCCTTGTTCGTGGCGGTCGGCGTGCTCAGGGGTTCTCGCCCTGGGCCTGGTACACGGCAGCAAGGTGGTCGTCGGCCGGGGTGTCCAGCCAGTCCACCTTGGCCATCTTGCGCACCACCACGAACTCGTCGCGGTTGGTGCCGATGGTTCCGTAGTAGTTGAAGCCGTAGCTGTACTGCGCGTAGCCGCCGATCATGTGCGTGGGCTTGGTGACGATGCGCGTCACCGAGTTGTGGATGCCCCCGCGCACGCCGGTGATCTCCGAGCCTGGCGCGTTGATGATCTTTTCCTGGGCGTGGTACATCATGGTCATGCCCGGCTTGACGCGCTGGCTGACCACCGCCCGCGCCGAGATCGCGCCGTTCACGTTGAACAGCTCGACCCAGTCGTTGTCGGCAATGCCCGCGGCCTTGGCGTCTTCTTCGCTCAGCCAGATGACGGGGCCGCCGCGGTTGAGCGTCAGCATCATCAGGTTGTCGCTGTAGGTGCTGTGGATGCCCCACTTCTGGTGCGGCGTGATGAAGTTCAGCACCACCTCCTTCTGCCCGTTGGGCTTGGCGCCCAGCATCGCGGCCGTGGTCTTCAGGTCCACCGGCGGGCGGTAGCTGCTGAAGCCCTCTCCGAAGGCCACCATCCAGGGGTGGTCCTGGTAGAACTGCTGGCGCCCGGTGAGGGTTCGCCAGGGGATCAGCTCATGCACGTTGGTGTAGCCGGCGTTGTACGAGACCTTCTCGCTCTCCAGACCGCTCCACGTGGGGCTGCTGATGATCTTGCGCGGCTGCGCCTGCACGTCGCGGTAGCGGATCTTCTCGTCCTCGCGGTGCAGCGCCAGGTGCGTGTGGTCGCGGCCGGTGATCTTGCCCAGGGCCTCCCAGGCCTTCACGGCGACGTGGCCGTTGGTCTCGGGCGCGAGCTGAAGGATCACCTCGCAGGCGTCGATGTCGCTCACGATGCGCGGGCGGCCTTCGGCGTCTACGCCGTTGAGTTCAGCCAGCTGCTTGACCTCGACCTCGGTCTTCCAGGCGATGCCCTTGCCGCCGTTGCCGACCTTGGTCATCAAGGGGCCCAGCGAGGTGAATCGCTTGAAGACGCCAGGGTAGTCGCGCTCCACCACCGTCATCACCGGCGCCGTCTTGCCGGGGATCAGCTCGCACTCGCCCTTGCGCCACTCCTTGAAGTCCCAGCCCTGCGCCAGCTCGGCGGGCGTGTCGTGCTGCATGGGCGTCAGCACCAGTTCCTTCTCCACGCCCAGGTGGCCGACGCAGACCTCGCTGAAGGCCTTGGCGAAGCCCTTGTAGATTTCCCAGTCGCTGCGCGCCTGCCACACCGGATCCACGGCCGCGCTCAGCGGGTGGATGAAGGGGTGCATGTCGCTGGTGTTGAGGTCGTTCTTCTCGTACCAGCTGGCCGTGGGCAGCACGATGTCGCTGTACAGGCAGGTGGTGCTCATGCGGAAGTCGAGGGTCACCACGAGGTCGAGCTTGCCCTCGGGCGCGTGCTCGTGCCACTTCACCTCGTGCGGCTTGGCGTCGTCGCGGCCGAGGTCCTTGCCCTGCACGCCGTTCTCGGTCCCCAGCAGGTGCTTGCAAAAGTACTCGTGGCCCTTGCCGCTGCTGCCTAGCAGATTGCTGCGCCAGACGAACAGGTTTCGTGGCCAGTTCTGCGGCGCGTCGGGGTCCTCGCAGCTCATCTCCAGGCGGCCGTCCTGCAGCGCGCGCACGGCGTAGTCCTTGGCGTCCTGGCCGGCGGCGGCGGCGTCCTTCACCACCTGCAGCGGGTTGGTCTTGAGCTGCGGCGCGCTGGGGAGCCAGCCCATGCGCTCAGCGCGCACGTTGTAGTCGATCAGGCTGCCGCCAAACTTGCCCTTGTCGGCCTCGGTCTTGAACAGCGGGCTCAGGATGCTCTCGACGCCCAGCTTCTCGTAGCGCCACTGGTCGGTGTGGGCGTAGAAGAAGCTGGTGCTGTTCTGCTGCCGAGGGGGGCGGATCCAGTCGGTGGCAAAGGCCAGCGGCACCCAGCCGGTCTGCGGGCGCAGCTTCTCCTGACCCACGTAGTGCGCCCAGCCGCCGCCGCTCTGGCCGATGCAGCCGCACATCATCAGCAGGTTGATGACGCCGCGGTAGTTCATGTCGGCGTGGTACCAGTGGTTCATCGCCGCGCCGATGATCACCATCGACTTGCCCCGTGTCTTCTCGGCATTGGCCGCGAACTCGCGGGCGACGGTGATCACCTGGGCGCGCGGCACGCCAGTGATCCGCTCCTGCCAGGCGGGGGTGTACGGGGCGTCGTCGTCATAGCTCTTTGCACCGCTGCCGAGGCCGCGGTCGATGCCGTACTGCGCGGCCTGCAGGTCGAACACCGTGGCCACCAGGGCGTGGCGCTCCTCGCCTTCCTTGCCCAGGCGCAGGCGCACGGCCGGGACACGGGCCTGGTTGAGCTCGCCACCGGCCTGCGGGCTGGGCGTGAAGTGCGGCACCTCGGCGCCGGCGAAGTAGGGGAAGGCCACGTCCACGACCTCGTGCGCCTGCGCGCCGTCTTCCAGCACGCTGAGCTTGAGCTTCACGTCGCTGTCATGGCGAGCCTCCTTGGCCTCGAGGTTCCACTTGCCAGCGTCGTCGCGGCCCTCGGCGCCCCAGCGGAAGCCGATGGAGCCATTGGGCAGCACGGCCTTGCCGACGGTGTCGAAGGCGACCGTCTTCCAGTCGGGGTTGTTGGTCTGGCCGAGCTTGCCGTTGAAGTCACTGGCCCGCAGGTAGCGCCCCGGGGCCAGCACCGTGCGCCCATCAGGCAGGCGCTTCTCTTCGAGCAGCACCAGCAGCGGCAGGTCGGTGTAGCGCCGCGCGTAGTCGTCGAAGTAGGCGGCGCGTCGATCGAAGAAGAACTCCTTCAGCGCCACATGGCCCATGGCCATGGCCAGCGCCGCGTCGGTGCCCTGCTTGGGGTGCAGCCACAGGTCGGCGAGCTTGCTGACCTCGGCGTAGTCGGGCGTGACGGCCACCGTCTTGGCGCCCTTGTAGCGCACCTCGGTGAAGAAGTGCGCATCGGGCGTGCGCGTCTGCGGCACGTTGCTGCCCCAGGCGATGATGTAGGTGCTGTTGTACCAATCGGCGCTCTCGGGTACGTCGGTCTGCTCGCCCCAGATCTGGGGGCTGGCCGGCGGCAGGTCGCAGTACCAGTCGTAGAAGCTCATGCAGACGCCGCCGATGAGCGAGAGATAGCGCGATCCCGCGGCGTAGCTCACCATGCTCATGGCCGGGATGGGGCTGAAGCCGATCACACGGTCGGGGCCGTACTTCTTGATCGTGTAGACGTTGGCCGCGGCAATGAGCTGGTTGACCTCGTCCCAGCTCGAGCGGACGAAACCGCCCATGCCGCGCACCTTCTGGTAGCCGCGGCGCGTGGCTTCGTTCTCCACGACCAGCGTCCAGGCGTCCACCGGCGTCTTGCTCACCTTGAGCGCCGCGCGCCAGGCCTCGAGCAGGCGGCCGCGCACCATCGGGTACTTCACGCGGTTGGCGCTGTAGAGGTACCAGCTGTAGCTGGCGCCGCGGGCGCAGCCACGCGGCTCGTGATTGGGCAGGTCGGCGCGGGTGCGCGGGTAATCGGTCTGCTGGGTTTCCCAGGTGACGATGCCGCCCTTGACGTAGATCTTCCAGCTGCAGCTGCCCGTGCAGTTGACGCCGTGCGTGCTGCGAACGATCTTGTCGTGGGCCCAGCGGTTGCGGTAAGCGTCTTCCCAGGTGCGGTCTTCGCCGGTGGTGCGGCCGTGGTCGCCCGAGAAGGCTTCCTGCGGCAGCTTGAAGTGCGTGAGGCGGTCGAGAAAGTGGGACATGCGAAGGTTCCTCAGGTGAACGCGGGCAAAGGGGTGGGCATCGAGGCGCTCAGCAGGGCGTGGCCGCCGAGGGGCGGCCGTACTGCCACCACGTGACCGCGATGCAGGACAGGTAGAAGAAGGCGAACAGCTGCAGCGCCGGTGCCGGGCCCGAGCCCGTGGCGATGGCTGTTCCCAGTGCCTTGGGGATGACGAAGCCGCCGTAGGCGCCCACGGCGCTGGCAAAGCCCAGCGTGGCGCCGGCCTCGCGCAGGGCGCGGGCCGCAGCTTGGTCGGCGCTCTCCTTGCCGTGCAGCAGGCGCTGCTGGTGGTCTTCGGCGTAGGCCAGCGGGATCATCTTGAAGACGCTGCTGCTGCCGATCCCGGCGGCGGCGAACAGCACCATGGCCGCGGGCACGAACAGCGGCAGCGACACCGCCTGGCCCGGCTGACCGATGGCCACCAAAGCCACCAGCGTGGCGGCCAGCAGTGCCACGAAGGCCAGCAGGGTGACCCGGGCCGCGCCCAGGCGGTCGGCCAGCAGCCCACCCGCTGGCCGCAGTACAGCGCCCAGCAGAGGGCCGGCCCACACCCACAGCAGCGGGTCCGCGCCGGGCAGGCGGCTTTGCAGCAGCAGCGGCAGCGCCGCGGCCCAGCCGATGAAGCTGCCGAAGCTGCCCAGGTACAGCCAGCTCAGCAGCCAGTTGTGGCGCCGCGCGATGACGACGGCCTGCTCGCCGAAGCGGCCGCGCACGGGGGCGAGGTCGTCGAGCCCGAACCAGCAGCCCACGGCGCAGGCCACGATCAGCGGCACCCACAGCCAGCCGGCGTTCTGCAGCCACAGCGCGTGGCCATCGGCCGCGGCCTGCGGCGCACCGCCCAGGGTGCCCAGCATCGCCGTGCCCACCACCACCGGCACCAGCGCTTGCGCCAGTGGCACGCCCAGGTGGCCAAGCCCGGCGCTCACACCCAGGGCCCAGCCCAGCGAACGCCGCGGGAAGAAGGCGCTCACGTGGGCCATGGCGCTGGCGAAGTGGCCGCCGCCCAGGCCGGCCAGCAGGGCCAGCGCCACGAACACCTCGTAGGGCGTGGCGGCGTCCTGCACCGCCCAGGCCAGGCCCAGCGTGGGCAGCAGCAGGCTGGCGGTGGACAAGGCCGTGAACCGGCGGCCGCCGAAGGTGGGCACGGCGAAGGCGTAGACCACGCGCAGCGTGGCCCCGCTGAGCGCGGGCAGCGCGGTCAGCCAGAACAGCTGGTTGGTGGTGAAGCGAAAACCCGCCGCCGGCAGGTGCACCACCACCACCGACCACAGCATCCACACCCCGAAGGCCAGCACCAGGGCCAGCGTCGACAGCCACAGGTTGCGCTCGGCCACACGACGGCCCTGGAGGCGCCAGAACGTGGCGTCCTCCGGGTTCCAGTGCGTGATCAGGTGCGAGGCCGACATGGCGTGAACGGGTGGCGGAATCGTGGGCTCAGGGGTTCTTCACGTACGCGCCCGCGCGCAGGTAGAACCACCAGTTGATGACGAGGCACAGCGCGTAGAACACCGCGAAGCCATAGAACGCGGTCTGCGGTGTGCCGGCCTTGATCTGCTGGCCGATCAGCACCGGGGCCACGAAGGCGCCGTAGGCGGCCACCGCCGAAGTCCAGCCCAGCACGGGGCCGGCCTGGGCGCGGTCGAAGATCACGCCGATGGTGCGGAAGGTGCTGCCGTTGCCGATGCCGCTGGCAAAGAACAGCAGCATGAACAGCCCCAGGAACAGCGGGAAGTAATGCTCCGGCGTGGCCGAGGCGTAGGCCAGGCTCATCACGTAGCCCACGCCCACCGCGCCCGCGGCCATGAGCACGGTGATGATCTGCGTGACGATGGAGCCGCCGAACTTGTCGGAGATCCAGCCGCCCAGCGGCCGCACCGCAGCACCCACGAAGGGGCCGATCCACGCGTAGGTCAGCGCCGACGGGGCGTTCGGGTTCTTCAGCGTGTGAGTCATCACGCCATCGGCGCCCGGCACGTGCTGGAAGCCGAAGATCACCGTGATGGCCAGCGGCAGCGCCATCGAGAAGCCGATGAAGGAGCCGAAGGTGACGATGTACAGGGCCGTCAGGCTCCAGGTGTGCTTGTCGCGGAAGATCGCGAACTGCTTCTTCACGCCTTCCTTCATCTCGCCGAAGGCCGCCAGGCGCATCACCGCCAGTGCGAGCACGATGTCCAGCGGGATGGCCACCCACATGCTCAGCACGCCCAGGCCGGTGGGTGCCGGCAGGTAGAGCCAGAGCATGAAGATCGCGGGCACGAAGGCCAGCGTGTAGAGGTAGGTGATCTTCGCGAAGGCGGTGATCGGAGAGCCCGTGTTGGGCGACACCGTCTTCAGGTTGTTCATGCCCCACCAGCACAGGATGGAGAGCGGCACCAGCGACAGCACCCAGGCGAAGCCCGCGTTCTGGATCCACGTCGGCGTGCCGGCGGCAATCTTGCCGAAGATCCAGCCGCTGTCCTTCACCAGTGTCATGGGCTCGCCGCCGAAGGCGCCGAGCAGCGGCAGCGTCATCACCAGCGGGATGACGATCTGCATGGTCGTGACGCCGAAGTTGCCCAGCCCCGCGTTGAGCCCCAGCGCCGTGCCCTGCAGCCGCTTCGGGAAGAAGGTGCTGATGTTGCTCATCGAGCTGGCGAAGTTGCCGCCGCCCACGCCGCTCCACAGCGCCATCAGCTGGAACACCCACAGCGGCCACTCCGGGTGCTGCAGCGCGATGCCGGTGCCGATGGCCGGCGCCAGCAGCATCGCGGTGGTCAGGAAGATGGTGTTGCGGCCACCGGCCAGGCGGATGAGGAAGCTCGCCGGGATGCGCATGGTGGCACCCGCGATGCCAGCGATGGCGGTGAGCGTGAACAGCTCGGCCTGGGTGAACGGAAAGCCCAGGTTGAGCATCTGCACGGTGATGATTCCCCACATGCCCCAGACGGCAAAGCCGCAGAGCAGGGCGGGAATGGACAGCCACAGGTTGCGGTACGCCACCTTGCTGCCCGTGCTGGCCCAGAAGGCCTCGTCCTCGGGTCGCCAGTCGGCGATGTCGGCGCTGCGGCCGGGGGTGGCGCCGGCGCCGGGCGCCGGGGCGGTGCGTGTCGTCATGGTGTTCTCCTGCCGCGGCACCGGGGTTCAGTCCGCGAGCTTGAATACGGGGGCGTCGCGGCCCATCACCGGGGTGCGGCGCACCTCGGTCCAGTACATCCAGATCAGGCTCACCCAGACCACGCCGTACATCAGCATGAAGGCGCTGGAGCGGATGCCGGTGAGGTCCATCAGCACGCCGAAGAGGATGGGCAGGACGAAGCCGCCCAGGCCGCCGGCCAGGCCCACGATGCCGCTGACCGCGCCGATGTTGTTCGGGTACTCGTCGCCCAGGTACTTGAAGACGCTGGCCTTGCCGAAGGCCCAGGCCACGCCCAGCACGGCCATCAGCACGGTGAACCAGACGACGTTCAGGCCGATCTCGAAGGTCTTCGGGCCGTTGACGGTGAGCACCGTGAACTGCGTCTGCGGGTAGCTCAGCAGGAACAGGCAGATCCAGCTCACCCACATCACCCACCAGGTGACCTTGTGCGCGCCGTACTTGTCGGACAGCACGCCGCCAACGGCCCGCAGCACGCCGCCGGGCAGGCTGAAGCACGCGGCCAGCAGCGCCGCGGTGGTGATGGACAGGCCGAACTCGCCGACGTAGTACTGCACCATCCACAGCGCCAGCGCCACGTAGCCACCGAAGACGATGCTGTAGTACTGGCAGTACTTGAGCACCGCGGGGTCCTTGAGCAGCTTGAGCTGGTCCGACAGCTTGGTGTCACTGGGCACCACGTGCTTGGGGTCGTGGTGGCTGAAGAACCAGAACACGACGACGGTGAGGGCCATGATCGCGGCGTACACCTGCGGCACGGCCGCCCAGCCCAGCGCAGCGATGATGGCCGGAGCGACGAACTTGTTGACGGCGCTGCCCGAGTTGCCAGCGCCGTACACGCCCATCGCCATGCCCTTCTTTTCCTTCGGGAACCAGCGCGCGACGTAGGGGGTGCCGACGCTGAAGGAGCCGCCGGCCAGGCCGACAAACAGGCCGATCACCAGGAAGTGCCAGTACGCCGTGGCGTAGGACATCAGGAAGATCGGCGGCACGGTGATGGCCATCAGCACCGTCATCACGATGCGGCCGCCGTAGCGGTCGGTCCAGATGCCCAGCGGCACGCGGATCAGCGAGCCCGTGAGCACCGGCGTGGCCGTGAGCAGGCCGAACTCAGTGGCGTTCAGGCCCAGCTGCTTCTTCAGTGGGATGCCGATGACGCCAAACATCATCCACACCATGAAGCACACGGTGAAGGCCAGGGTGCTGACGATGAGCACGCTCCAGGCCTTGGAAGAGGTGGTGGCGCTGCTGCTCCGCGAGGGGACGTTGGGCGAGGGTGAGGTGGTGACGGCGGCCATGACGGGCTCCGGGCTGGAATGCCGTCACTGTCAGCCTCGCGCGCCCGGCCCACCATCCGCCAGCGGCACTGGCGGGCTGCGGCAGAAGGTGTAGTCGGGGTCGGCGGGGCTAGTTCTGAAGAACTAGAGGGGAGCCGCGGGCGGCTGCTTTTTGAGGTGGATCAAGACGCCGGTATGGGCGGTCGAGTTCGGGGCTGTGAGCCAAGCGCTACAGCGGGGGCAGCGCTGATGTCTCTCAGTCCGCCGGGCAACGGGCCCGCCCTAACCTGTACGAACAGCCATTCGGTCCGCTGTGCTGATCCCGGTCCCGCTGGTCAGTTGCGCGGAAGTGGAGAACGGCCCACACCTATGCCCACTCAAGACTGAGGCTGTGTGAGAACTCCTGTCGTCGACGCTTTCGGAACGAGTTGCGCTTCTGGCGCTGCACGCGCGTTCATTGGCCCACAGTAGTCATTACAGAGCTATATGCCGCGTTTGGAGGTCTTGACGGGTCTACGGCCCGCCATTTCGCATAACAAGGCGCCTACGCGCCCACCAGCTTCATGGCCTTCAGCGTTTTGGCAATACCAAGGATGCTCATTACACGCTTGAGGTTGTAAGCCAGTACGTGAAGGCTCATTTCTGTCGCAACGTTGGGCAGTCTCCGGGTCAGGAAGTGCGCTGAGCCCATCCAGTGTTTCAGTGTTCCGAACACATGCTCAACAGTCCGCTTTCGAACCGCCATAGCGGTTGGCCGGCTATCCAGTCGTCGCTGCACCTTTTCAAGCACCGCCTCGTGTTCCCAGCGGGAGATACGCCTGTAGTCACCTGTCGTGCACTGCGCCTTGATCGGGCATTGCGGGCACGCGCTGCTCCAGTAGCGACGGATCTCCAGGCCGCGCTCATCGCGCGTGTAGCGGTGAATGGCGCGCTGCCCGGCAGGACATTGGTACTCATCATCGCGGGCGATGTAGATGAAGTCAGACTTATCAAATCGTCCCTCAGCCTTAGCATTGGATGTCATTGACTTCGGAACGTAGGCCAGGATCCCAGCGTCGTCGCATGCCTTGAGTTCGATGCTGTTGTAGTAGCCACGATCGGCATGGGCGTGCAGCCTGATCTTGCCCATCGCACCGCGCGCCGCCAGCGCCATCGCGCTGAGCTGCGACCTGTCGCTGCTGTCGTTGGTCACGTTGTGCGTAACGATCAGATGGTGCTTGGCGTCTACAGCTACTTGGACGTTGTAGCCCACGATCCCCGAGCCCAGCCGACTGGTGGCCATGGAGCGCGCATCTGGATCAGTCAACGACAGCTGTTCGTCTGGCTCGGACTTCAACTGCGCCCTGAGCCCATCGAGTTCGCGCATGCGCTTGCGCAACTTCTTGATCTTCTCCTGCAGTCGCTCGGTCTTGGCCTCCACACCGACCGATTGCGTGCGATCGGCAGTCTCCAGCGTGTCCAGGTAGCGCTGGATGCTCTGCGCAACCTGCTCTTGGAATCGGTCGATCTTCACCTCCGTGAAGTTCCGGTCCCGGTTGTTGACCGCCTTGAACTTGCTGCCGTCGATGGCCACGATGGCCTGCGAGAAGAGCTTCAGTTCGCGACACAGGACAACGAATCGGCGGCAAGCGTTCTGGATGCCTTTGCCGCTGCCGCGCCGGAAGTCAGCGACGGTCTTGAAATCAGGAGCCAGCCTGCCTGTCAACCACATCAGCTCAATATTGCGCTGACACTCCCGCTCCAGGCGCCGACTGGATTGAATGCGGTTGAGGTAGCCGTAGATATAGATCTTCAGCAGTACCGCTGGGTGATACGAGGGTCGACCCGTCGATGCCGGCGTCAGCCCATCGAAGCCCAAGGCCTGTAAGTCGAGTTCGCTGACGAATGCGTCGACCACTCGGACCGGGTTGTCCTCGGCGACGAAGTCGTCAAGGCACTCTGGCAACAACGTAACCTGGTTCCGGTCGCCACCTTCAACAAATCGGGCCATCTGGCAGCCTCCGCTAACCGCGTCGGCTCGTCACTCTACGCAAGCAATCATCGATCTGGCAGCGGGTTTTCACACAGCCTCGACTGGGTGCTGCCGTTCAGGCTCGGTGCTTGAGCGGCTGCTCTGGCCGGAAGCAGCCTTGCGTGGATCGGCTCGTCCAATGACCGCTCCGGCTTCGTGATCGTTCAGCCGCACGACGCAACGGTCTCTTCGGCGGTCGAACGACCGGTCTGAGCGGCCGCGAACTGGCACTATCGACCCACAGCAGCCGGCGGTTAAACAGAAGACCGGTCATTCCCGCGGCGAAGGGCGACCCCAACGGCTGCAGCTTCCTTGAGACCAGGGCGCATGCGCGCTCGTTGACGTGAAACCCGTCGGCAGCGGCGAACCACGGCCTCTCGGTGGTAACGCTCGGAGTGGCACTGACCTGGCGCGTACGCGCCGCCGTCTTCAGAGGCGTCACCTTGGATGCCTTCGCCGAGTTTGTGCTTGGTCGGGCAGCTTGGTCGGCTGACCGTATCGGTGCCGTCCACGACGCCGGAAAGTGGTCTGCAGGGTCAGGACTCAGGTCGTCCAGCGCATCAGCGTCACGAGCAGCACCAAGACGCCCAGGCCGAGGTTGATCGAGACCCATGTGCGAATCTGCGCCAAGACCGCACCACCGGCGGCCCACTCGGACGCTGCCACGGCCCGGCCGAGCCGCTTGAAGAGCACGAAGCGGATGTGCATGAAGATCGCCACCATCGCGACGCCCACCGCCGCCATGACGGTCCAGGCCAGCGGCATCTCGAAGTTGCCCCCCGACTGCACCACCTGCTTGGCCACACGGCCCAGCATCCACACGCCGCTGGCCAGCGTCAGCAGCGCGGCCACAAGTACCGCTTGGAAGAAGCGGCCGAGCACATCGTGCATCAGCCGCAAGCGGACTGGCGCTTCGAGCTGGGCGACGGCCGGGCGCAGGAAGAAGTGCGCAAATGCCATGCCACCGATCCACAGGATGATGGCCAGCACATGAACCGTCTTGAGGGCAGCGTAGATCATTTCGAACTTCCGTTCAGATTCAAAACAAACCCAGGAGCCAGTCACTGCCCCAGGCCCATGCCATCAGCATGACGCCCGCAGTGACGCACATCGCCAGGGCCGCCATCGCCAGCCCCAGGACAACCGCAACACCATCGCGAAACACCAGCCCCAGTCCGATGAGCATCAGCGCCAGCGCCGGGAGCACGTTGCCGAAGGGGATGGGCATGACGACGATGAAAGCCATCAACCCAATCGCTGCGGCGGTCCATGACCGTCTCTCCGGGGATGCAAGATGGCTCAGCCGGGCCCTGGCAAGACGCCCAGCCACGCAATAGGCAGACGCAAGCATGCCCAGCACCCGCTGCGCCCAGGTGCGTGAGAGTTCGAGTTCAGCCACCCGCCGAGGAAGGCATGCAGAGGACTGACCCCGCCACATCGCCGCCGCCAGCGCGGCCATTCCCAGGCCAAGCACAGTGCCGACGCCAGGCACGGGAAGGAGACACGGGACTGCCATCAGCAGCAGCCAGGTGCCGTGCGCGGCAGGCCCGTGGGCTTGCGCCAGGGTTTGCATCGACACCCTCTCGGCAGGCAGGTTCGCGGCTGTCTCACGCAGCCGCTGCACGATGGATTCCGTCATGGGGCCTCGACGTCGTCCCGCAAGGCACGGCGGGGACTGAGCAGATTGTCCTGAATGCTCATCAACTCACTCACGGCACGCTGCTTGCCGCCGGACGGCGGATCACCACCACCACCAGCGTCACCACCGTCAGAGGAACGACGAAGCCAAGCATGACACCCGAGAACGCCTGCAGCGCGTCGTGCTGCTGCGCGGCCAGGATCAGGTAAGCCACGTAGGCGACGTAGTAACCGAGGAAGACGCCGCCTTCCCAGCGCGCAATCTCACGGCCTGTGATGAAGACCGGCAGGCACGCGAGCGCCACGGCCAGCATGACCCAAATGTCGAAGGCCAGCAGCGACGGCGCCATGGCCAGGCCGAGGTCACCCGACACCAGGCCCGACAGGCCCAGGCAGCCCAGAATGTTGAAGGTGTTGCTGCCGACGACGTTACCTACTGCGATGTCGCGCTCGCCCTTGATGGCAGCGGTGATGCTGGTGGCCACCTCGGGCATGCTGGTGCCCGCGGCGACGATGGTCAGGCCGATGATCAAGTCGCTCACGCCCATCGCCTTGGCGAAGTTCACCGAGGCCTGCACGAGGTATTCGGATCCGAACACCAGCGCCGCCAGGCCGGCACCGATCAGCAGCAGTTGGGCGGGCAGCCGGTCGTCCCAAGCACCCGCTTCGGCGGGTTTGATCTCGTGGGCGTACTCATCCTTGGCGGCCTGTGTCTCGCGCCGCGATTGCACGACGAGGAACGCCGTGTACGACACGAGCAGCACGAAGAGAATTCCACCGTCGAAGAACGACAGTCGGCCGTCCAACCCCAGCGCCAGCAACAGCAGGCTCGCGCCGATCATGATCGGCACTTCCTGGCGGATCAGTTGGATGTTGACCACCAGCGGCGCGATCAGCGCACTGATGCCCAGGATGAACAGCACATTGAAGATGTTGCTGCCCACCACGTTGCCGATGGCAATGTCGGTCTTGCCGTCGAGCACGGCACCGACACTCACCGCGACCTCGGGCGCGCTGGTGCCGAAGGCCACGATGGTGAGTCCTACGACGAGCGGGCTGATGCCGAACGACAGCGCCAGCTTGGACGCACCGCGGACGAGCACGTTGGCACCGATGACCAGCAGGATCAGGCCACCGAGAAAAATGAGTATGTTCATGATCTGGCACTGTAGCTGCAAGCGTTCGCCCACCGCAGGCTGCAACGCCACCTGGGCCACTCAGCGGTCGGCCTGAGAGCCAGTTCCGCAATCAGACCCGGGAGCGGCTGCGGCTGCGCTCGGCTCAGCATCGCGGGCTGGGCCTGCTCCGCCCCACGGGCCCTCACAAGACCCGACCCGCGTGCTGCAGTGGTGCCACGCCCAAGAAGCCTACCAGTCAAGCTGCCACTGGCTGGCGCGGCTGAGGACCTGAGCCGCCACCGCGGCGGCGCAACAGCGCGATGAGCAGGTGCAGCCCGGCGCCTAGCAGCACGAGCAGCACGCTGCCGATGCCCCAGATCACCCATGTCGCCACGGTCAAGCCACCCGCCAGCGCGGGTGCGGCCTGCAGCAGGCCGTCGACAAACGGCGCAAAGCCCGCCATCAGTTGGCTTGCCCACTGCGCGACTTCGGGCGGCACCCAGGGGGCCAGCCAATCCGGCACAGCGATGGTGCCGGCGCCTGATGCAGCCCCTGTGAGCGCGCCCGCGTTCGAAACCGTCCAGACGGCAACGGCATGCAGCGCCCAGGCAGCCAGCGACCACAGCGCCAGAAGTGCGACGACGGAGAACCAACTGAGGACGTAGAACATGACTGGACTTCCTATGGTATTCGAATGGCACAGAGTATCGGGACCAATGCGCTTCGCACAAACCAGATTCGCACGCACTTAAACTTCGGTTTTCCCGCACCGGAGGACACATGCTGAACTACCGACATCTCCACTACTTCTGGGTTGTCAGCAAGGAAGGCGGCTTCGCCCGTGCCGCCGAACGGCTGGACATGGCGGTGCAGACCATCAGCGCGCAGGTGCGCGAGCTGGAGAAGGCGCTGGGCCACCAGCTCCTCAAGCCCTCGGGCCGTGGCGTGGCCCTCACCGAAGCAGGTCAGGCTGCTTTTGCACGCGCCGAGGAGATTTTTCAGCTGGGCCAGGGCATCCCTGACGAGGTGCGCGAAGCGGCCAGCGGCAAGGTGGCCCGCCTGGCGGTTGGGTTCTCCGATGGCATCTCGAAGCTTGCAGCCCATGCGCTGCTGGAGCCCGTGTTGAGCACACCCAACCTTCGGTTGGTCTGCCACGAAGGAGAGTTCGAGCAGCTGCTGGGCGAACTGGCGCTGCATCACCTGGACCTGGTGCTGGCCGGTCAGGCCGCACCGCGCAACCCGAACCTGCGCCTCACCAGCGAGCGCCTCGTTGAGTCACCGGTCGAGTGGTATGGCCCGGCCCGGCTGGTCGGGAAGCCCGAGCGCGACCGGTTTCCGCAAAGCCTGAACGACTTGCCTGTTCTGCTGCCCACTGGGCACTCGGCCCTGCGCCCGACGCTGGACCACTGGTTCGAAACGCAGGGCCTGCGCCCTCGCATCGTAGGGGAGTTCGAGGACAGCGCCCTGCTGGCGGTGTTTGCGGCTCGCGGCCTGGGCGTGTTCCCGGTCAGCCGACTCGGAGCAGACGACGTCGGCCTGATGCGCGGCCTTCGGCTGCTGGGCAGTAGTGATGGCGTGAAGGAAGAGATCCACGCCATCCGGTCGCGGCGCGGCCAGCACCACCCCCTGGTGACGCAGGTGGTGGCCGCGGCGCGACTTTAGAGGTGTCCTGATCGACCTCGATCAGGCGGCGTGGCGATGGGCCACCTTCGTGGCGCTCGGCTCCTCGCCATCGTAGAGCTTCCAGTGGCGTCGAGCGGCCTCCACCACCAAGGTTTCGCCGTCGGCCAGATGGCCATCGGCGCGCGCCGCGGCCAGGGACAGGCGCATCACCTTCCTTTGCAGCGCCGGATCGGAGATCTCGGCCATCAATGACGCCAAGGCGCTGTCATCGACGTTGCCCATGAGCGATCCGGTCTCGTACCCACCCGCCAGGAGCTCTTCGCACAAGGTGTGAACGATGTGCGGCAGGAGCTGGGGCTCCAGCCCGAGTTCGCGCTCCGCGCCCAACTGCTTGAGGATGTTGAATTCGGAACTGCACACGTGACCGTCGGAGATGAGCACCAGCGCGACGATGCGCGCGGCGGCTTCTGGGCTGTTGTGGGGGTAGCTGCGCACGATGGGTCTCCGTTGAGATAGGTCAGTCTGAGGTGACAAGCTGAGTTTCAGAGTCAGTCGCCCCGGGCGGGATGCCGGCGTTCAGACTGGCGTGTACGACGCTCGGCCGGGATCGGGATGGGCACGAGCACTGGCGCTTGCTGTGGCACCCACTGCCTGAGGTCCTCCTTCAGCAAGCGCAGGCTCTGCTTGATCCGGGCAAGTACGAGGGACGCAAAGCGGAAGGAAGGCTTCATGGCGGGTGAGCTCGGAAGTGAGGACAGGCGGGAATATGCATCCTGTCCTGCTTCTGAAGAAGCGATACTTCCGAGCATCTAACTCAGGAAAATACGAACTCGCCGGAAGATGGAGCGCCCGTTGCAGAGCGGAACTCACGTCCGGTCCGGCCGGACCTCACTGACCTTGGCGAGCCGGAAAGCCCGGTCGTCGCCCTTGTAGTCCCACTGCTCGATCCGACAGCATCCCGGCGCCGCATCCGCGCCCCAGCGCAGCAGATTGACCGAGTTGGGCATGCCATCACGCACCCGGGACGACACGGCCGTGCCCGCCTGCACGACCCACAGCGAACGCGCCAGGCCTTGCAGCGGCATGACGTAGGGGAGGTGGATGTGACCGCCCATGACGAGGTCGGCGCCGGCTTCAGCCCAAGGCTGCAGAGCGGCCGCATGCCCGCGCAGTCGGTTTGGCTCTTCCTCGGCACGCGTGACGGCTATGGGCTGGTGCACCACGACCACGCGCAGCTGCGCGGGGTCGGCATGCTCCACAAGTCGCGCGACACGGTCGATCTGCAGCGCGGATACCTCACCATCTTTGTGTCGCCAGGGTCGCGTGGTGTTGACGCACACCACCAGGAGTTCCGGGGAGCGGTGCACCGGCTCGAGGTCTATGCCGAACGCGGCGCTGTACCGCCCATACGGGCTGCGCAGGCGCGCCCACAGATCGAAGAGCGGGATGTCGTGGTTGCCTGGGACGGCCAGCACGGGAGCTCCCAGACGGTCCACGAACGAGCGTGCAGCCCGGAACTGGGCCGGACGCGCGCGCTGCGTGATGTCGCCCGACAGCACAACCACATCAGGACGCTGCTGGTGGGCCAGCGTGCCCAGGGCTTCGACGACCGCGCCCTGCTCGGTGCCGAAGTGCGTGTCGGAAATCTGCAGCAGGACGCTCAAGGCGCTGCCCCTTCGGCGCTGGATCGGGCGTCGACAACGGCAGCGTCGCGCTGTGGCATCAGCAGGTACAGTGGTTTGGCCAGCACCCGGAAGTCCAGCGGTGCGCGCATCATCGTCACTTCGCCATCGAAGGCCACCTTCACCCCGCTGCGGCCCTGCGGCAGCGTAGGCCGCACCACCAGGTGCTCGAACTCGAAGCGCTCGACGCCTGCGGCTTCACCCAGCCTGCCCATGGCGCCATGCAGCATCAGGCCGATCATCGACAGCGTTCCGATAGGCCGCAGCACGAGCGCGGCCATGCTGCCGTCGCCTGGCGTGCCGGCCAGGGTGTCATCGGGCTCGGCGCCGAACTGCTGCAGCTGCAGGCGGTTGTTGCCCACGAAGAGCGTCAAGGTCTGCATGTCGCGCACCTTGCCACCCATCTCGATGTGCAATCGCAAGCGGCGCTGCGCACGAAGCAAAGTCGCACAGGCTGCCACGAACGCCACCCAGCGGCTGCGACCGAAGCGGGCCTTGTAGGCTTCACGGTCTTCCAGCAGTTCAGGATAGAGCCCGAGACTGGCGTTGACCAGGAACACGCGGTCGTTGATGCCGGCCACTTGAACCGGCGCAGGCACCGAAAGCAGCAATTGGCGGACGGCATCGGCCGGGTCTGCGGGTATGCCGTGCGTGCGGGCAAAGTAGTTGAAGGTGCCCTGTGGCACCACGCCCATGGCGCAGCCCGCAGCGTGTGCAGCCTGTGCCACGGTGTTGAGCGTGCCGTCGCCACCGACGGCGACCACGGCCGTGCGGGTGGCGATCGCCCTCGTCGCCGCCTGGTGCGACACGCCAATCAACTCGGCGGGGCTGCAGAAGAGCAAGTCACCCCGCCGTCCACCCGCGCGCAGCGCGGCTTCGACGATTTCGCGCTTCGCCTCCGCGTCGCTGCTGCCCGCCGCCGCATTGACGATGAACTGCAGCGAAGACGTGGGGTCGATTTCCGGGAGAGCGGCCATGGCCCAAGGCGCGTTCAGGTCTTTTCCCGCGTCAAACGTTCTGCAAAAGAGATGCCGATGGCAGAGAGCACGAAGGTGAAGTGAATGACAGCCACCATCGTCACGATCTGGATATTCTCCAAAGTCAAATCGCCGCTCAGGTACGTCTTCAAGGCATGCACGCCTGAGATCGAGATGATGGCGAATGCAAGCTTCAACTTGAGGTTGTAGGTGTTGACGTGGTCCAGCCAGTCGGGCTTCTTCATGTCCTTCTTGTCGAAGTGCCCCGTGGTCACGAAGAGCGACACACCGGCGAGCGCGACCACCCACACCAACTGCGCCACCATCGTCATGTCCACCAGTTCGAGCACCTTGATGATCAGGTCGATCTTCTCGAGATCGCCGAACAGCAAGGTGCTCATCAGCTTGTAGGTTTCCAGCAGGAACTTTCCCAGAATGCCGAAGATGATCGCCACCAGACCCACATAGAAAAACAACATCGTGAATCTCATGCCGTAAAGCAGCGACCCGACCCGTGAAAGCAGCATTTCCATTCTTGTTTTCCTTGAAACAGAGCCGACAATTACGTCGAACAGCGAACCAGCCGAAGCTTCCTGCGCCACGCAGGCCAGCTCGCCCAGGCGACTGAAGCTGACCGAGGCGGACGATTTCAATCGTGGCGCAGCAGGTCACCGAAGACGGTGTGCTCGCCCTCCTTGCGATCGGCGCCAGGCGCGTCGTACAGCACGAGCCAGCGCGCCTTGCCGCCCGACAGCGCCGGCGGCAGGTCACAGATGGCTTCGGCACGGTTGGTGCCGCGACCATGTGGCAGGGGCACCGACTCGGTCAGCGCCGACTCGAAGCGCACCGGCTCGCGGTTCGCGGCCAGCAAGGGCCGGGCGGCGGGCCACTTGAAGACGCGGATGTCGCCGTTCAGCACCATCGTCGGGCCGGCCAGGATGTAGAGGTCGTCGCCGGAGAAGTGCAGGTCCCGCACGCCCAGGCCGTCGAGCTGCAGGAAGTGCTTGCGGATCAGCGTGCCGCTGTCGTCGAGGGGCGCCAGGCGCAGCTGGTCACCGCGGGTCTCGACCGCGACCTCGAGCAGCGCCGACCAACCGCGCAGCACCGGGCCGCGCAGGCCGAGCAGCAGCCGGCGGCCGTCCACGGCCAGGCCTTCGATGTCGAAGCCGTTGTCCTTTCCCGGGATGGCCAAATACGGTCCGAAGTGGGGGTCATCGGCGAGCGCACGGGTGAGCAGGTTCGTTTGCGCATCACCCTTCAGGCGCAGCGCCCGTCGGCCGTCCTTGGCCTGCCGTACCAGGCAGGGCTCGCCCTTGGCGTCAGGCTCGATGGGCAGGCAGGCCAGCAGGCGCCGATTGCCGTCGAGCGCCACCTTCGACAAGCGCTTGGCGTTGTCGGCGTGGTCCCGGTCCGGTTTGGCGTTCTTGCGCTTCAGGCCATGCGAGCCCACCAGCCACAGGTAACCGTCGGCCACGGCCATGCCTTCCAGATCGGCCTCTTCCCCGGCCGTGCCGGGCAGGTCCAGCAGATCGGCGAGCGGGAAGTCGCGCACCTCGCCGAAGCGCAAAGCCTCGCGCCCCACCGGGGCGAGCAGGCGCAGGCGGTCCAGGCCGCAGGCTTCGTCGCCCGCCACCCAGAGCCAGTCGCCGGTGAAGGCCGCGCCGGACAGATTCGATTGAACCAGGGAGTCAGGAGCGAACTCCAGACGGACGGCATTGGCGGTTCGAGCGTTGGGCATCTGGTGCTTCTCCAAAGGGTGACGGGCCAGCAGGCACGCGTGCTGCAATGCGTGCCGGCCTGAGCCGCCAAACCCCGAAGTCTGCGGCCGAAGCTCCTTCCTATGTTCAGGTTTATCCGATGTTCACGTTCTCGAAAGACTGCTTTTCCAGAACCGCCAGGCACCCCACATTCCGTCTGTCCCTCAACCGATGGAGATCCGTGATGCAAGTGCTCTTCAAGTCCCGCCATCCGCAAGCCACTGACTTGCGCGACCTGACCGAGCGCCGCGTGCGCTTCGTGCTGCGACGCCTGGGCTGGCTCGTGCCGCGCGCCGAGGTGCAGATGTCGGACGTGAACGGGCCGCGCGGCGGCATCGACAAGCGCTGCCAGGTGGAACTCCGGACCGATGGCGCCGGGTCGGTGGTCGTCGCCTCCGTGGCGAGCGACTGGCGCACGGCGCTGGACAACGCGCTGGCGCGTGCCGCGCGGTTCCTGATGCGCTTGTGGCGCCGGGGCAGTGACTCCCGTCGCATGCGCCAGCGCTTCATCGGTCACGAACGCTGAACTCGAACGACCTCAGGACTCGACTCCATGAACTCCATGACGCCCATCCCCTCGACCACTCGCCCGGAGACCGCGCATTCGGCGTCTATCGCCGCAGGCAACGCGACACCCACGGATGTCGTAGGTACGAGCCGTGTGCTGCGCAACACATACGCCTTGCTGTCGATGACGTTGCTGTTCAGCGCGGCCATCGCTGCTGCCAGCGTGACGTTCCAGCTGCCGGCGCCGGGCATCCTGCTGACCCTGGGCGGCTACTTCGGCCTGCTCTTTGCTGTCTACAAGTTCAAGAACAGCGGCTGGGCCTTGCCGGCTGTGTTTGCGCTGACGGGCTTCATGGGCTACTCCCTGGGGCCGGTGTTGGCCAAGTCGCTGGCACTGCCCGGCGGTGCACAGGTCGTGACGATGGCCCTGGCGGCCACGGGCGCCACCTTCCTGGCCTTGTCGGCCTGGGTCTTGACGACCCGTCGCGACTTCAGCTTCATGGGCGGCTTCCTGTTCGCCGGCATGGTCATCGCGCTGATTGCCGGCCTGGGCGCGGTGTTCCTGCAGGTTCCGGCGCTGGGCCTGGCCGTCGCCGCGATGGTGGCGCTGCTGTCGGCCGGCCTGATCCTGTACGAGACCAGTCGCATCGTCACCGGTGGCGAAACCAACTACGTGCTGGCCACCGTCGGGCTGTACGTCTCGATCTTCAACCTGTTCACGAGTCTGCTCAGCCTGTTCGGCTTCGGCAACTCGGATGAATGAACCCTCATCAGGAGCACCCCATGAAATGCCCCACCTGCACCGACACCGCACTCGTGATGAGCGACCGCCAGGGCGTCGAGATCGACTACTGCCCGCAATGCCGCGGCGTGTGGCTGGACCGCGGCGAACTCGACAAGCTGATCGAGCGCTCGGCGAGCCTGGCACCACCGGTCCCAGCCGGCAACGCGGCCGCCCGATCACAGCCCCAGTTCGCGGACTCCGATTACGAGCATGGTCGAGGCCAGCAGGGCGGCCGCAGGAAGTCCTGGCTAAGCAACATCTTCGACTGACCCGCGACCCACTGCACCCAAGGGAGACCCATGATGCGCAGTTATCCCGTGAACAGCCCGCAGGCCGCAGCCCGCATCGTCGCACTGACGGTGGTCGCCGATGGCGACATCGGCGACGCTGAGATCAAGTGGCTCGACCGCCTTGCCGTGCATGAGCAGTTGGGTCTGGCGCGGCATGAGTTGCACGCGCTGCTGGACACCTTCTGCGAGGATCTGCTGTCCAGCGACCAGTTGAAGTGGGCCGACGCCTGCCCGGTGGACGAGCGCACGCTGGCGGACCTGATGGGTGAAGTCCAGGACCCCGCGCTACGGCTGAAGTTGCTGCGCTTGTGTGTCGAGCTTGCAGAAGTCGACGCGCATGTTGACGACGGTGAATCGAGCGTTCTAATCGCCGCGGTCGAGCATTGGGGCTTGCACCGTGAGATGTTTCGGCCGTCGTCTCGGAACTGACCGGCTCGCCCTGCCTGATCAATCCGAGGTGTGGGTCTGTGGGCTTTCGGCGGGGCGTGTCGGAAGTGCCCCATGGCGTGCCCATGATCGGGTCGAGATCGATGTTGGCTGTCCGCTATGGAGACACAACGGCTATGTCTGCTGATGGCCGGGAGTGTGAGTCCAGACCCGTGCCTGACAGCGGACGTTCGCGTATCGCCGCCCCGGTCATCAACTGGGGCGGCTTTTCATTGCAAGCGATCAGATCTCGGTCTGCTCAGAGATCTCGAGGGCGTCGTCAACCTCGATGCCGAGGTATCTCACCGTGGACTCCAGCTTGGAGTGTCCGAGGAGCAGCTGAACCGCGCGCAGGTTCTTGGTCCGACGGTAGATCAGCGTCGCCTTCGTCCTGCGCATCGAGTGCGTACCGTACTCGGCGCGGTCCAGGCCGAGTTCGTCGACCCAGTGCCCGAGGATGCGGGCGTACTGCCGGGTGCCCAGGTGTGGCGAGTCATGAAGACGGCTGGGGAACAGGAAGTCGTCGGGCTTCAGCTCCGCCTGCTTGATCCAAGCCTGCAGCGCCTCCCGAGTCGCTGGCGTGATTTCGAACTGCACCGGGCGCTGGGTCTTGTGCTGCATGACGATGGCACGCGTAGCCAACTGATCGCCGTGACACACGTCTCGGACCTTCAAGGCAACCAGATCGCAGCCTCGGAGCTTGCTATCGATACCCAGGTTGAAGAGCGCAAGTTCACGCACTCGGTGGTCCATCTGCAGACGCACACGGAGCGCCCAGATGTCCTTGAGCTTGAACGGGGCCTTCTGCCCCACGATCTTGCCCTTGTTCCAAGGCTCGCGACGAGCCGTATTGGCAACGGAACCCATGATGGTCTCCCATCAAGTTGAGGGCCGGTCAAGATGCGCCTGTGCGGGACCGGGGCGCTTGCCCTGAGTCAAGGCCTGTCGTCTTGCCCCGCCAGGCCGAAGTCCGCTACCGGGCACGGGGCGAGACTCACAGTCCCGGCCAGTTCCTGCCGCTCGTGTCCGACTGCTTTGGCTGAATCTGGCCCACAGTGCAATGGACGACGCCGCCGCCGAGGCGCGCGGGCGTCCCGCGCTTGTCATCGGTGGCTGTTCGCTGGGCCCGTCGCTTCAATGGCAACGTGGTCGACGCCTTTCCGCGAGAACCGCGATGCCGCGCGCCGATAGTCGGCCGTCATTTGCGGCGTCATCAACTCGAGCATCACCGTGTTCTCGATCCAGAACTCGATGACGTGGTTCGTGCCGCGCGACAGCTGGACGGCGCGCCAGCCCTCGCGACTCGCCAGCGCAAAGATCCCGGTCGCGTCGAGCGCCACCGACACTGCGGCATGGGTCGCGACGTAGGGTGACGCGTCGGAGACATGACGAAAGTTCGCCTGACCCTGGCCCGCATCGGGGAACATCTCGGTGCCGACGGGATACACCTCGATGGCGGTGCCGTGCTCGTCGCCCGCCCAGGCGATGAACGAATCACGGTAGGGACCGAAGCCGGTGAGCGTGCCGCCGAACATCTCGGTCAGCACCGAGGCCACGTGCCTCGGGTCGCGGGCGGGCAAAGACAGGTGGTGAATCATTGGGCCCCCAGCGGATCGGCGACGGCCTGCGGCGCCGGCAGAAAGACCGGCTCCCACGCATCCTGCAACCGGCTGGCGACGGCCGGGTCGTCGTTCATCACCGGGCCGAGCAGCGCGAACAGCGACTCACCGTGCAGCGGCAGCGCGTCCCATCCCGCGGCAAGTGCGCGGCCGGCCTCGTCGCCGAAGAGATGCCAGACCAGCGCCATCGTGCTCGGGTGGACCGTGCCCGCACCGCCCGAGGAGAAGATCCGGTTCTCCGCGTCGATCTTCCACGCCCTGCGCGGCTGGACGACGCGGGTGCCTTCGGCCGGCAGCCTGCGCGACAGGGTGGCCGGCGAGGTGACTTCCAGCCCCTGCAGGACGCCGGCGCGGTGCAGCACCGCCATGCCGGCGCAGTTGCCGGCGATCCAGCGGCCCTCGGCGCGATGGGCGCGCAGGAAGTCCAGCAGCATTGGGTTCAGTGACTGCGCGCCGGCGCCGATGCCGCCCGGAATGTAGACCAGGTCGAACCGTTCGTCGGACTCGATCTTCCGGTCGATGTGGACGCGGGTGCCCATCTGCGTGGCGACGCTGCTGCCGCCCTGGAAGCTGCCGAGCACGACGTCGAGCTTTTCGCCACGGTTGGCCATGGTCCATGCCTGGGCCTTGAACAATTCCCACGGAATCAGCAGATCCTGTTCTCCCGCGTTGGGGAATGCCAGGACCAGGATGGAGCGGATCGTCTTCATGATGTTGGGCCTTGTGACCAGAGGATGAATAGGCGCGTGCGCTTGGTCGCGGCGCTCGGCCCGAGATCGGAGCAACGAAGGAGCTGTTCAGTCGCGCGCCGTCGGCTTGGTGCCAGCGGCGGGCTGCAGCAGTTCGCTGAAATCAGCCGCCGCCTTGCGCAAGGCCAGTTGGGCCGGCGCAAGCCGGCTGAAGCGCACCTTCATGTCGGACAAGGGAGTGAAATAGCCCAGCGAAAGTGCCGCCAGTTGCTGGCCGGTGTCGGGTGCAAGGGCCTCGATCTCGACGGCCGCGCCACCGCGGTCGAGTGGTGCAAACAGCAGCAGCGCGGAAACGGCATTGAGGGACGGCGAAACCGTCTCGACGCGCGTGATGGCTGCGCGCAGCACCGCCGGGTGTCCCGTCTGTGCGCGCGGCAGCGTGTGGACACGTTCGAGCAGTGCGCCGCGCAGGTGGCCGAGCAGGGCGCGACGCTCTTCTTCGGTGATGTCGGTCCCCGTGTCGGCGCGCCACTCGATGGCGTCGATGGTCACTCGCGCAGGGTCGATGACCATGACTGAACGACTGCTCGCGGAGCCACGGTCGGCATCGGGCGTGAGCGCGGCGTAGCTGCTCAGGAAGTCCGCGCGCGGCGGGACCATCACCGTGCTGCAGGCGCTGGCGGCGGCCACGCAGGCGACCGCGATGGCGTAGCGGACGGCCGTCACGACGCACCCCCGCATTCGAGCTTGCCCATCGATCGGGTAACACAGCGGGCATTGCGCCGCGTTTCGGAGGCGGGGCCTGCTTCACCGTCGATGAGCAAGCCGATCTCGCCGCGCGTGAGGCCGATGTCCTTGAGCTGGTCATCGTCGAGCTGCCACAGGATCCTCGCGTCGTCGCGGTTCTGCCGCGCTCGCGCACGGCGTTCCATGAAGCGTTGCAAGGCACCCGTGATCGATTTCCACAAAGCCGACCCGGACCGGGCCACGGCGCCGTGACGACCCCCAGCTGACAGTTCGCTCGGCCGATAGACCAGCCCAGACAACTGCCACGCCAGCCGGCGCCGCACCGCGGACGGCCTCGACACTGTTGACAGCAGCAGGTTGCGCAGTCGGCGCAGGCCGGGGCGGGCGGCGGCCATGCGTGTCAGCCGATCGGTGAATGCGACGATCTGCACGGCCACCGGACGACGTTGCGCGCTGTAGGCGTCCAGCGCGCCCATGTTGCCCGCGAGTGCGGCGACGAGCGCATCGGCCAGCGTCACGGCATCCAGGATGCCGGCATTCATGCCCTGCCCGCCAGCGGGGCTGTGCACGTGCGCAGCGTCACCGGCGAGCAGCACGCGGCCGGCGCAGTAGGTATCGGCGATGCGATGGTGAACACGGAAGCGCGAGCTCCACAGCACTTCGTGGACGACCGCTGGCTCACGCTCGGGGCCGCGGGTGTCCAGCAACGCCTGCAAGAATGCCGCGTCGGCCTTGTCGGGCGCCTCGGCGACCGTGGCGACGATGCGGTGCACGCCGTCGGCCAGTGGAGCGACGACCACCATGCCGGCTGCCGAGAAATAGAGGATCACTTCGTCGCTGGGCACCGCACCACTCAAGCGCACATCGGCCAGAACGAAGGTTTCGCCGTAGCTGCCTCCCGTGAACGGGATGCCCGCCTGTTCACGCACGGCGCTGTGCATCCCGTCGGCACCCACGATGAAGCGCGCCGTCACCCAGCTGCCATCGTCCAGCAGCGCTGTTGCCTTCGCGTCGTCCTGCTTCAGGCCGATCAGCGTGCGCGGGCGCAACACCTGCCCGCCCAGGCCGAGCAGGCGCTCCAGCAGGATGCCTTCGGTGGTCGCCTGCGAGATCATCAGCGTATAGGGATATGCCGTCGGCAGGTCCTCGAACCCGATCGGCACCAGCACGCGGTCGCGATCGCGAATCGTGAAGCGCTTCGCCGGGATGCCGCGTGACACGAGCGTGTCCGTCACGCCCAGCGGTTCGAGCACTTCCAGCGTGCGGGCGTGGACAACCGCGGCGCGCGACGTGTTGGCACCGGCCGCCTGGCGATCGACGAGCAGGGTGCGCACCCCGCGGGTGGCCAGCGCAGTCGCGAGCGTGAGGCCGGTGGGGCCGGCACCGACGATCAGCACGTCGGTGTCGATGCCGGAAGCGGCGGAATTGACGGACGGAGATGCTTGCATGGTGCGGTCCTTCGGTCGGGTGGTGCGTTTGATCGCGGTGACCGAGAGGCTAGGGATAGCGGCCCGGCAAGTCGTGCCGGAGCGGTGTCGAAACGGTGTCGATCCCGTACAGTCCCACCACGCCGATCCCTTCGCGCCATGAACGAATCCCAGCCTCTGCTGATCCGTTTCGGCGACTTCGAACTCGACGAGGCGAACGCCATGCTCAAGCGCCACGAGCAGGCGCTGGATCTGCCGCCGCGGGCGTTCTCGGTGCTGTGCGAGCTGGTGCGGCGCCCCGGGCAACTGGTGACGAAGGACATGCTGCTCGACGCCGTCTGGGGGCATCACCACGTCAGCGAATCGGTGCTGAAGTCGGCCGTGCGGACGTTGCGGGCCGCTTTCGACGACGACGCGAGAGCGCCGAGATTCATCGAGACCGCCTCGCGGCGCGGCTACCGGTTCATCGCGGTGCCCGGCCCCGAGCGGCGTCCCACTTCGGTCGCTCGCTCGAACGACGGTTCGGCCGTGCCGGTCGTGGAAGCGCCGGCAGTCTCCGGGACCTCGGGCGGCACCCGGTTGGTCGGGCGCGGCGCGGCGCTGGATCGGCTGCATGCGGCGTGGGATCGCGCCCGGGCGGGGCAGCACCAGTTGTGCTGGCTGGCCGGCGAGGCCGGGGTCGGCAAGACGACCCTGGTCGACGACTTTGCGGCCTCGCTCGGCCCGGTCGCGTTCGCGCAGGGGCAATGTGTCGAGCAACACGGCCCAAGCGAGCCGTACCTGCCGGTGCTCGAGGCCCTGGCCACGCTGTGTCGCGCCGATCCCGCGCTGGCCACTTTGCTGCGCAGCGTCGCACCGACCTGGCTGCTGCAGCTGCCGTGGCTGTGCAGCGAGGCCGAGCGCGACAGCCTGCGCCGTGAACTGGCCGGCACGAGCCAGGCCCGCATGCTGCGGGAGTTCGGCGAACTGCTGGACCGCTGTACCCAGGACCGGCCGCTGCTGCTGGTCACCGAGGACCTGCACTGGAGTGATCAGGCCACCGTGACCCTGCTCAACCATGTGGCACGCCGGCGCGGCAAGGCCTGCTGGATGTGGCTGGCCACCTTCCGTGCGGCCGAGGTGATCGCCGAAGACCATCCGTTGAAGGCCGTGCGGCACGAACTGCGGCTGCACCGGCTGGTGGACGAAATCCTGCTCGATCCGTTCTCGGAGCGTGAACTGGCCGCCTATGTGTCGCGGCGGCTCGGTGGTATCGCCGGGTCCGAGTCCTTCGTGCAGGCGCTGCACCGCCACACCGACGGATTGCCCCTGTTCGTGGCGAACGTCGTCGACGAACTGCTGACCCAGGGCGCGCTGCATGCCGGCGCCGTGGTGCGTGACGCCCCGCTTGCCTTCGAGACGCTGTCGGTACCGGAGAGCCTGGCGGGCATCATGGAGCGGCAGATCCTTCGCCTTCCGGCCGACCAGATCGCGCTGCTGGAGGCTGCCAGCGCGTGCGGCGTCGAATTCAGTCCGACGGTGGTGGCGCAGGTGCTTGCGCGGAATGTCGACGAGGTGGCACGGCAATGCGACCTGCTGGCCGGACGACAGCAATGGCTGGTGCCGGCCATCGAGGAGCACGCCGCAGCCGACGCGGCGGCGCCCCGCTACGCCTTCCGTCATGCGCTGGTTCGTCATGTGTTCCACGACCGCATGGGCGCGCTGGCACGGGCTCAGCTGCACCGCCGTGTCGCGCTGGTGCTGGCCGGTGCTGCGGCATCCGGGGCCGTCGTCTCGGCCGCCGAGCTAGCGACGCAGTTCGAACTGGGGCAGGACCCTGACGCGGCGCTGCCCCACGTCGCAGCGGCTGCGGCCGCCGCGTTGCAGCAGTTCGCGCCGGCCGACGCCTTGCGCCTCGCCGACCGCGGGCTGGCGATCGCCCGTCGCCGCCGATCCGGCGCGTCGGGGCAGGACGTGCTGGCCACGCTGCACACCTTGCGCGGCGCGGCAGCAGCGCAGCTGGTGGGGGTCAGCGCGGACGAGACGCTGCAGTCGTTCGAGCAGGCGCAGGCGGCCCTGGGTGGCTTGCCGACACATCCGCTGCGCAGCATGGCGCTGCACGGGCTGGGGCTGGGGCTGTTCCTGCGCGGCGCACTCGCCCCGGCGCGCGAGCTGGCGCAGCGCAGCCTCGCGCAGGCGCTGCAACGCGACGACGCTGTGCTGGTGGTGACGGCCTGCGACCTGCTCGGGCAGATGCTCAAGCTCGAAGGCCCGCCGCTCGAAGCGATCGCCGTGCTTGAGCAGGGCATCCAGGCGGCAGCGGGGCTCGACGAGCAGACGCTGCAGACGGCCTTCGTGCTCGACCCGCTCGTCAACATGCAGGCCGCGCTGGCGATCCCGTTGCTGCTGGCCGGCTTCGACCAGCGTGCAAAGGTCCAGTCCGAGCTGGCGCTGGCACGTGCCCGGGCCCTGAAGCAGCCCATGGCACGCATGATTTCGACCTGGCTGGCGGCGCTGTGCGAACTGCGCCGCGACGACCGAGTCCAGGTTGCTGCCCTCGCGGCGCAGTTGAGCGCGATCACCGACGAGGGTGCGTTGGCGCATGGCGAAGGCCCCAGCCAGTGGTTCCGCGGCCTGGTGCAGGCCTGGTCGGACGCGCCTGCGGAGGGCTACGCACAGATAGCCCGCGCTTACAGACGCTACGCGCAGGTCGGCATGTCGTACGGCTCGTCGGAGGTGCTGGGCTATGCCACCGAGGCGTTGATCCTCGCGCGGGACGGCGCTCGCGCGCTGCAGCAGGCTGAAGAGGCACTCGACATGGCGGCGCGCCTGGAGGACCACTCCTACCGGGTCCGGCTGCTGCTGCTGAAGCGGCACGCTCTGCTGGCTCAAGGCGCGGAGCGAGACGCCGCCGCCGCCGCCCGGGAGGCCCTGGCCGAAGCTCGCCGCCAGCGATCCCCGTGGCTCGAAATGACCGTCCTGGTCGAACTCTGCGACGGTCCGCACGCGGACACCGGGGACGTCGAGGCATTGCGCAAGGTGGTCACCGGCATGCCGGCGGGCAGCACTGCACCGTTGATGAACCGCGCCCGCGCCTTGCTGGGCGACCGCTGAGCGGGGTATCGCCCGCGCACTCGACACCGAATCGACACCGATTCGGCACGACTGCCCGGCGCAGGGCGCTTACGCTGGCCCATCTCGATCGAACGCACCGCCATGACACTGAACGCCGTCCCCTCCCATCCCGGCAGCCTGTGCTACGTGCTCAAGCTGCACCGCGATTCGCGTCCCGCGCAAGGCCTGATCGCGGGCCTGATCGAACATGTCGCCACGGGCGAATCGGTCCCGTTCGACGATGCCGCGCAACTCGTCGCGGCGCTGCTGGCGCATGCGGCCACGGACGCGGCGCAATCCTGTCACCAAACCCGAGGGGAGCCGTCGTGATCCCGCCGTCGATGCGCACGATCTGGGAAGCGTATGGCGCTGCCATCGGGAGGGACCGCTCGTCCGACTTCTACGAGCCGTTCCACTTCCACGACAACAATCAGGGCGCCCTGGAACTCGCGACGCTGGTGCTGCAAGGCACCAAGCGCGGCAGTGCCAGCCTGGTCTGGACCTACGAGCACGACAACAAGCGGCCGCCGTGGCCCGGCAGCCTCAGCATCATGACCGACTGGCTCGGCACCCCGCTGGGCATCATCGAAACACGCACGATCGAAGCTGTCCCGTTCGACGACGTCACGGCGGAATTCGCGGCAAGCGAGGGGGAGGGGGATCTGTCGCTTCGATACTGGCGGCAGGGCCACTGGGACTACTTCACGCGAGAATGCAGGCGCATCGGCCGCCGGCCCGACCCCAGGATGCTCGTATTCTGCGAGCGCTTCGACCTGGTGTTTGCCATGAACCCCGGCGTCCCTCACGCCCCGGCCTCCTGAGCGTCCGCTCATCGGCAGGACGCAGGGCCGCTCCTACAACTGCTTTGGGTCGACAGTGACCCATCGCGCCGAGGATGAGCAGTCGTTCGCCTTGGCGCCGACGAGGCTTGACCTAGTTTGGTGGGCCTGGGCCGCCGGCCGCCGCAGGTCGCCGGCAATGTCAGCAGTACCCGTTCAATAGGGCCGTCGTTGCGCCAGCCCGTTCTAGGCCGAACGACCGCAAGATGACTACGACCGTGAGCTCGAGGGCTGGCGCCGACAGACCGCAATCGCTGCGCTGCTGCCGCCCAGGCTGGCGTCGCGACGTGCGGCAGCGGGGTCGAGCGGGCAGGTTCAAGCCGGCAGGAAGAAGTCGGGCAAGCAGCGCGGAGCGGCGGCGCGCTACAGTCGAGCCGATGAAGTGTAGCCAGCGAAGCGCTTGCTCTAGACCTGACGGTACTTTGGACGGTAAATCGCCGATTCGAGCCCTTGGCTCCCTCGGCTATTGATCATTGAGTGGGAATAGGGCGATCTGCAGCGGGGCGGGTGTCGTCGCACGGCAGCTTTGCCTCGTCAGATCAGATCGGCGCGGGTTGACAACGACTTGCGGTGGTGCCTCGATTGAATATAAGATAACGCGAATTATTATCATTCGCGGTATTTTTGATCGAACCATCCCATGGATTCAATTGCCGCCCGCCTTTGGGTTTGGCCGGTCGTTCTGGGTGTCTTGACGGCTACCGGCCTCGTGTCGGCGTTGTTGTCGGATGCCTGGGGCGACGTGTGGTCGTGGTTCGCGCTCAGTGTGCCGGTTGCGGTCATGACTTGGCATGGCGCACGCCGACGCGTGCGGCCCGCCACCGATCGAACCCCCTAAGGAACAGACGATGAGAACACTCGCCCCCGTGGCGCTGGCTGCGGCTATGGCCTGTCAGCTCCCCGCCGCGTACGCGCAATCCGAAACGCCATCGGCCCCGGCCGACGCGAACGCCACCGTGACGCTGCCGCCGATCACCGTGAAGGCCAGTGCCGACGCCTCGGCGCAAGGGCTGTCCCCGGCGTTTCCGGGCGGGCAGGTGGCGCGCGGCGGGCGCGCCGGCATCCTCGGCACCAAGGACAACCTGGACACGCCGTTCAGCATCACCAGCTACACCAACGAACTGATCCAGGATCGCCAGGCCAGGAGCGTCGGCGACGTGCTGCAGAACGATCCGGGCGTGCGCGTGGCGCGCGGCTTCGGCAACTTCCAGGAGTCGTACTTCATCCGCGGCTTCATCCTCGGCTCCGACGACGTGGCCTACAACGGCCTGTACAACCTGCTGCCGCGCCAGTACATCGCGACGGAATTGTTCGAGCGCGTGGAGGTGTTGCGTGGCGCGTCGGCCTTCCTGTCCGGCGCCACGCCGTCGGGGGGTGGCCTCGGCGGCAGCATCAACCTGCTGCCCAAGCGCGCCTCCAACGAAGACCTGAACCGCGTGACGGTCGGCGCGGCCAGCGGGCCGCAGGGCAGCGCGGCCGTGGACATTTCCCGTCGCTTCGGTCCGGACCGGAGCACCGGCTTGCGCCTGAACGCGGCTTACCGTGATGGTGACACCGCGGTCGACGAGGAAAAGACCCGTCTCGGCCTCGTCTCGTTGGGCGCGGACTGGCGCAGCCGCGACGTGCGACTGTCCGGCGACATCGGCTTCCAGGACAACCGGCTGAAGCGCACCCGCAGCAGCGTGACGCTGGGCGATTTCCTGACGCCGGTGACGGCGATGCCGGCCGTGCCGGACAACGAGACGAACGCATCGCAACCGTGGTCGTACTCGAACGAGAAAGACGTGTTCGGTACCTTGCGCGGCGAAGTCGACCTCGGAGCCGACGTCACGGCATGGGCGGCCTACGGCCTGCGCCGCAGCGACGAGGCCAATTCGCTGGCGAACTTCACGCTGCTCGACCCGGTCAGCGGCGACGGCTACACCTATCGCTTCGACAACACCCGCGAAGACCGCGTCGACACCGGCGAGTTGGGGCTGCGTGGCAAGCTCAGGACGGGCAGCGTGGGTCACGAGTGGGTCGTCTCGGCGTCCTACTTCAGGCTGGAAACGAAGAACGCCTATCTGTTCGACTTCGGCAACCAGCAGGCCACCAATCTCTATCGGCCGGTGCGGTCGCCCGAGCCGGCATTCAGCGCCGGCGCCGGCGGCGGCAACGATCTGGCGTCGCCGGCGCTGACGGCGCGCACCCGCCTCACCAGTCTGGCGCTCGGCGACACCTTGTCGTTCGATGGCGATCGCTTTCTGCTGACACTGGGTGCCCGCCATCAGAACCTGCGCATCGAGAACTACGCCTACACCACCGGCGTCGCTGCACCGGTCTACGACGACAGCCGCGTCAGCCCGCTGGTCGGCGCGGTCTACAAGGCGACGAAGCAGTTGTCGCTCTACGCCAACTACATCGAAGGCCTGAGCAAGGGTGACACCGCGCCGGCCACAGCCAACAATCCGAACGCCATGCTGGCGCCCTATGTCTCCAAGCAGAAGGAGATCGGCGCGAAGTACGAGGCCGATCGCCTGGGCCTGGGTGCAGCGCTCTTCAGCACCGACAAGCCGCGAGCGGTGGGTGGCACCACCGGGACCACGTTCACCGCGGGCGGCGAGGATCGCCACCGGGGTGTCGAGCTGACCGCCTACGGCGAGGCCGTACGCGGCCTGCGTGTGCTGGGCGGCCTGACTTGGCTCGATGCCAAGCAGAAGGAAACCGGCAGTGCGGCCACCGAGGGCAAGCGCACGCTGGGCATTCCCCGCACGCAGGCCAATCTCGGCGTCGAGTGGGACGTGACCGGCGTGCAGGGCCTCGCGCTCGACGCCCGCGTGGTCCGCACCGGGTCGGTCTACGCCGACAGCGCCAACACGTTGCGCGTGCCCGGCTGGACCCGGGTGGATGTGGGGGCGCGCTACCTGTTGGACGTGCAGGACCGCCTGGTGACGCTGCGCGCGCGCATCGACAACCTGACCGACCGTGACTATTGGGCTTCGGTCGGCGGTTATCCGGATGCCGGCTATCTGAACATCGGCGCGCCCCGCACCTTCGTGCTGAGCGCCAGCGTCGACTTCTGAGCGAGGCGGCTGCATGCTCGACGCCCGCGCGATCCGCACCTGGACCTGGCTGCACAAGTGGAGCAGCCTGGTCTGCACGGTGTTCATGCTGCTGCTGTGCCTCACCGGCCTGCCGCTGATCTTCCACCACGAGATCGGCCACCTGCTCGGCACCGAGGTCGAGGCGCCGCCGATGCCGGCCGGCACCCCCTACGCCAACCTGGACCGCGTGCTGGAAGTCGCGCGGGCGCGCCACCCCGAGCGCGTGGTGCAGTTCGCCTCGCAGCCCGAGGACAGCACCGACCTGTGGTTCGTCACGCTCACGCCCACGCCCGCGCCGACCGAGGACTTCAAGTCGGTGGCAGTCGACGCGCGCACGGCCGAGGTGCTGGCCGAGCCGAAGTTCGACGAGGGCTTCATGCACGTGATGTTCAAGCTGCACGTCGACCTGTTCGCGGGCCTGCCGGGAACGCTTTTCCTCGGGTTCATGGGGCTGCTGCTGCTCGTGGCCATCGTCAGCGGCGTGGTGCTGTACGCGCCCTTCATGCGCAAGCTGCGCTTCGGCGAGGTGCGGCGCGAGCGGTCCGCGCGCGTCAAATGGCTGGACCTGCACAACCTGCTGGGCATCGTGACGCTGGTCTGGGCCTTCGTGGTCGGGGCCACCGGCGTCATCAACACCTGGGCCGACCCGCTGGTGAAGTACTGGCAGTACGACCAGCTCGGTGCACTGCTCGCGCCCTACCAGGGCCAGCCGCCGGTATCCGTGGGCGAGCGCGGTTCGGTCCAGCGCTCGCTGGACGGCGCGCTGGCGCACGCGCCGGGCCGCAAGCTGTCGTTCATCGCCTTCCCGGGCACGGCCTTCTCGAGCCCGCACCACACCACCTTCTTCCTGCGGGGGGATGAGCCGCTCACGTCCAAGCTGCTGCAACCCGTGCTCGTCGACGCGAAGACCACCGAGGTCACCGCGGCGCCGGCGCTGCCGTGGTACCTGACCGCGCTGCTGGTGTCGCAACCGCTGCACTTCGGCGACTACGCCGGCCTGCCGATGAAGATCCTTTGGGCGCTGCTGGACATCGCCACCATCATCGTGCTCGGCAGTGGCCTGTACCTGTGGCTGCAACGCAAGCAACCCAGACCACTGGCCGACGAGGCCGGCGTGGCGCAGCCCGCTACTTGACGCGCTGCTTCTCGAGCTTGCGCGCCAGCGTGCGCCGGTGCATGCCGAGCCGGCGCGCGGTCTCGGAGATGTTGAAGCCGGTCTCGGCCAGGGTCTCGTGGATGCGCTCCCACTCCAGCGTCTTGATGGAGCTGGCGCGCTGCGTCAGGTCGACCTCGGCGTTGCCCTCGGCGCGCCCGAAGGCCGCCTCGATGTCGTCGGTGTTGGAGGGCTTGGCCAGGTAGTGGCAGGCGCCGAGCTTGATGGCTTCCACGGCGGTGGCGATGCTGGCGTAGCCGGTCAGCACGACGATCAGCATCTCGGGGTCGTGCGCGTGCAGCGTGCGCACGCAGGCCAGGCCGGAGCCGCCGCCGGCCAGCTTGAGATCGACCACCGCATAGCCCGGCGTGCGCTCCCGCAGCAGCGCCGCGACCTGTTCCAGATTCGCCGCCAGCAGCACCGTGTAGCCGCGGCGCTCGAACGAGCGGCCCAGTGTGCGGGCGAAGGAGGCATCGTCCTCGACGATCAGCAGCAGCCGCTCAACGTCCATGGGCTTCCGGTTCCTCGAGCGTGATCGCTGACAGCGGCAGCCGTATTGTGACGATCGCGCCACCGCTCGAGCGGTTGCGCGCAGCGACGGTACCGCCCAGCGTGCGCACGACGTTGACCACCAGGAACAGTCCCAGGCCGCCCCCGGGTCGCCCCTTGCTCGACTGGTAGGGCTTGCCGAACTGCGCCAGCATCTCCGGCGCGAAGCCGGGTCCGGTGTCCTTGACGGTCAGCACCAGCGTGTCGCCGTCGCGGTCGACATCCAGGCCGACCCAGCGTGGCGAGGCCTCGAGCGCGTTGTCGAGCAGGTTGTGCAGGGTCTGCTTGACGGCCGAATCCGAGACGATCGGCGGGTCGTCGTCGCCGAAGCGGTTCGCATAGGTCAGCGTGACGGCGGGTCGCGTGGTGCGCCATTCGGCCAGCAGGTCGTCCAGGAAGCGACCCAGCGTGGTGGCCACCGAGGCCTCGCCGCGCGCCTTGCCGGCCGACAGCAGGATACCGCTGACGATCGCCTTGCAGCGCTCGATCTGCGTCTGCATCTCGCAGACCTCGCCGTGCAGTTCGGGGTCGGAGGTGAAGTGCGGCAAGTGGCGCCAGTCGCCGAGGATCACCGACAGCGTCGACAGCGGCGTGCCGAGCTCGTGGGCCGCGCCGGAGGCGAGCAGCCCCATGCGCACGATGTGGTCCTCCTCGGCTGCGCGCTGGCGCAGTGCGGCGAGCCGGGCGTCACGGTGGCGCAGGTTGCGCTCGATGCGGGTGACGAAGGTGACCAGCAGCGCCGCGTCGAGCACGAAGCAGATCAGCAGGCCGCGGATGTAGGGGCTGGCGAGACCGCCCCCGGGGTCGAGCGGGATCGGCAGCGGGCGGTGCAGGCTGGTGAGGGCGACGACGCAGCCTCCGGTGATCGCCACCAGCGTCCAGATCGACGCCGTCTCCAGCAGCACGGCTCCCAGGATCACCTGCAGCAGGAACAGGAAGACGAAAGGGTTGCCGGTCCCGCCGCTCAGAGAGAGCTGGACCGTCAGCGCGCCGACGTCGACCAGCAGCGCGACGAAGAGCTCGCGGTCGGACACCCGCTGGCGCGATCGCCAGCGAGCCTGACTCGCGACGTTGAACGCGACCAGGCAGGCCAGCGTCGCCGCCATCTGCTCCAGCGGCAGCCGGATCCCGAAGCCGAAGTGCACGACCGCGATCGTCGCCACCTGGCCCACCACCGCGATCCACCGCAGCTGGATCAGCTGCTGCATGTTGTTCAGGCCGGTCGAGGTGTCGACGATCGCGGCGCGAGCGCCGGTCGTCGCCGCGTCAAGCTTGCGGCGCATCGCGCTCTCCTGCGGGGACGGCTGCTGCGCCGCGGCGGCGGCGAGCGTCGTGCACCACCCACAGTACCGCGCCGGCAACCATGAACGCCAGCGCAAACCAGGTCAGTGCGTACACGAGGTGGTTGTTGGCAAAGCGGATCACCGTGAGCCCGCCGACCGGCCCGTCGCCGTCCGGCACCGGCGCGGCGCCGGCGTCCGCGTCGACGAAATAGGGTGCAATCTGGCCCAGGCCGTGGGCGCGAGCGATGCCGGCCACGTCGCGCGAGGTCCAACGGTCGGCCGCAGGGTCGTTGCGGCGCAGGAAACCGCCGCCCGGTTCGCTCAGCCGCAGCAGTCCGGTCACGACGATCTCGTCGCCCGCAGCCGCCGCCGGCGCGCGCCAGCCGGGCGGCACGAAGCCGCGGTTCACCAGCACCACGCTGCCATCGGCCTGCCGCAGCGGCGTCAGCAGCCAGTGACCCGCGCCGAGCACGGTGACCGCCTGCACGCGCGTGGCCTGCGCGTGCAGGTAGCCGTCCGGCGAGCCGGACGCGGCGGTACTCGTCGGTGGCCGCAGTGACCTCGGGCCAGCGTGCGCGCTCGGGCGCCGCGACCGGCGCCGCGTGCACGCGCTGCTCGACGCGCTCGATCAGGTCGAGCTTCCAGGCGCGCCGCTGGAGCTGCCAGCCGCCGAGCGCGGTGAACACGACGAAGGCCGCCAGGGCCGCGGCCGCGACAACCAGGCGCACGTGCGTCGATCGGCCGGCGTCGGGCGCGGCAGCGTGCCGGCCCGCCGGGCTCAAGGCATGTTGCGCACTTCGTGCATCGACGCCGGCATCATGTTGTGGTTGAGGTGGTACATCACCCACAGCGAGCCGCTCAGCGTGATCACGACGAGCACGAGCGTGAAGATCAAGGCCAGGATCGTCCATCCGCCTTCGGACTTTGCGTTCATGTGCAGGAAGTAGACCATGTGGACGACGATCTGCACCGCGGCGAAGCCGAGGATGACGAGGGCCGTGAGGCCCGACGAGGCGATCACCTTGCCCATCACCAGCCAGAACGGGATCGCGGTCAGCACCAGCGACAGCATGAATCCGATGACATAGCCCTTCAGCGAGCCGTGGCCGGCCTCGTCGCCCTCGTGGCCGTCGTGGTGGTGCGTATCGACCGGCGCGCTCATGGCAGCACTCCCATCAGGTAGACGAAGGTGAAGACGCCGATCCAGACGACATCGAGGAAGTGCCAGAACATCGACAGGCACATCAGGCGGCGCCGGTTCTCCGCGACCAGGCCGTGGCGACCGACCTGGACCATCAGCGTGACCAGCCACACCACGCCGAAGCTCACGTGCAGCCCGTGCGTGCCGACCAACGTGAAGAACGAGGACAGGAAGGCGCTCCGCTGCGGCACCGCGCCCTCGTGGATCAGGTGCGCGAACTCGTAGAGCTCCAGGCCGATGAAGCCCGCGCCGAACAGTCCGGTGATCGCGAGCCACAGCAGCGTCGCGCCCTGGCGGCGGCGCTGCATCTCGATCATCGCGAAGCCGTAGGTGATCGAGGACAGCAGCAGCAGCGAGGTGTTAATCGCCACCAGCTTCAGGTCGAACAACTCCGCGCCGCTCGGGCCGCCGGCATAGCTGCGGCCTAGCACGCCGTGCACCGCGAACAGGCAGGCGAAGATGAGGCAGTCGCTCATCAGGTAGAGCCAGAAGCCGAGCAGCGTGCCGTTCTCGACATGGTGCTCGCCGACGACGTGGAAGCGCGGCGTGGCTGTCGCGCCGGCGGTGCCCGGCAGCGCCGGGGCGAGGGTGGCGGTATCAGACATGGGCGGCAGCGAGCAGGCGGGTGCGGGCTCCCTCGACGCGGGTCACCTCGTCGGCCGGGATGTGGAAGTCGCGGTGGTAATTGAAGGTGTGCACGATCACCGCCACCATCAGCACGGCGAAGGCGACACCGGCCAGCAGCCACATGTGCCAGACCAGCGCGAACGCGCAGACCGCCGCGATCGCCGAGATCACGAAGCCGGCGCCGGTGTTCTTCGGCATGTGGATCGCGGTGTAGCCGTTGAGCGGCCGTGCGTAGCCGCGCGACTTCATGTCGTGCCAGGCGTCGTTGTCGTGCACGATCGGCGTGAACGCGAAGTTGTAGGCCGGCGGGGGCGAGGCGGTCGACCACTCCAGCGTGCGGCCGTCCCAGGGGTCGCCCGTCGTGTCGCGCAGCGCGTGGCGGCGACGGAAGCTCACCACCAGCTGGATCAGGAAGCAGGCGATGCCCAGCGCGATCAGCACCGCGCCGAAGGCGGCGATCTGGAACCAGATCTGCAGCGAGCTGTCCTCGAAGTGGCTGACGCGGCGTGTCACGCCCATCAGACCCAGCACGTACAGCGGCATGAAGGCGAGGTAGAAGCCGCTCAGCCAGAACCAGAACGAGCACTTGCCCCAGAACGGATCGAGCTTGTAGCCGAAGGCCTTGGGATACCAGTAGGTGATGCCGGCCAGCAGGCCGAACAGCACGCCGCCGATGATCACGTTGTGGAAGTGCGCGATCAGGAACAGGCTGTTGTGCAGCACGAAGTCGGCCGGTGGCACCGCGAGCAGCACGCCGGTCATGCCGCCGATCACGAAGGTGACCATGAAACCCACGGTCCACAGCATCGGCACCTCGAAGCGGATGCGGCCGCGGTACATCGTGAACAGCCAGTTGAAGATCTTCGCGCCGGTCGGGATCGAGATGATCATCGTCGTGATCCCGAAGAAGGAGTTGACGCTGGCGCCCGAGCCCATCGTGAAGAAGTGGTGCAGCCAGACCAGGTAGGACAGGATCGTGATGACCACCGTCGCGTAGACCATCGAGGCGTAGCCGAAGAGGCGCTTGCCGGAGAAGGTGGACACCACCTCGGAGAAGATGCCGAACACCGGCAGCACCAGGATGTAGACCTCGGGGTGGCCCCAGATCCAGATGAGGTTCACGTACATCATGGCGTTGCCGCCGAGGTCGTTCGTGAAGAAGTTCGTGCCGACGTAGCGGTCCAGCGAGAGCAGCGCCAGCACGGCGGTCAGCACCGGGAAGGCCGCGACGATCAGCACGTTGGTGCACAGCGCGGTCCAGGTGAAGACCGGCATCTTCATCAGCGTCATGCCCGGCGCGCGCATCTTGACGATGGTGGCGATCAGGTTCACGCCGGAGAGCAGGGTGCCGACCCCGGCGATCTGCAGCGACCAGATGTAGTAGTCGACCCCCACGTCGGGGCTGAAGGCGATGCCCGACAGCGGCGGGTAGGCCAGCCAGCCGGTCTTGGCGAACTCGCCGACGAACAGCGACACCATCAGCAGGCCGGCGCCGAAGGTCGTCATCCAGAAGCTGAAGTTGTTCAGGAACGGGAAGGCCACGTCGCGGGCGCCGATCTGCAGCGGCACGACGAAGTTCATCAACCCGGTGACCAGCGGCATGGCCACGAAGAAGATCATGATCACGCCGTGGGCCGTGAAGATCTGGTCGTAGTGGTGCGGCGGCAGGTAGCCCAGGTTGTCGCCGAAGGCGATGGCCTGCTGGGCCCGCATCATCAGGGCGTCGGCGAAGCCGCGCAGCAGCATCACCAGGCCCAGGATGATGTACATGATCCCGATCTTCTTGTGGTCGATGCTGGTGATCCAGTCACGCCACAGCGTTCCCCAGGCGCGGAAGCAGGTCAGCGCGCCGAGGACCGCGATGCCGCCCAGCACCACCATCGCGAAGGTCGCGAGCAGGATGGGCTCGTGCAGCGGGATGGCGTCCCAGGTCAGGCGGCCGAACAGGAGCTTCGTCGTATCGGGATGGTCGAACATCGTGGGTGCGGGGCCAGGGGGATCGGTCGGCGAGGCGGGGGGGCGCGGGCCGGCTCAGGGGGTCGCGACGAACGCGGGACGCGTGGCGGCGTCGGTGGCGACGAGTGGTGCATCGGCATCGGCCACGGTGCAGACCGCGTCCGGGCCGTTCGGCAGCGCGTTCGCGCCGGCGCCGCGGCGCGCGTCCAGGGCCATGATCTGCTTCATGCACAGCGTGCCGGGCTCGACGCAGCGGTCGACGATGGCGTCATAGAGGTCGGGGGCGACGCGGGCGTAGCGGCGCGCCGGTTCGCGCTCGCTGGGCTTCTCGAGCTGAAGGTAGGCGGTGCGGTCGAGCGTGCCCCGGCCCGCGCGGGTGGCGTCGACCCAGCGATGGAAATCCTGCGGCGCCATGCCGCGGAAGGTGAAGCGCATGCCGGAGAAGCCCGCGCCGCTGTAGTTGGCCGAGAAGCCTTCATAGTCGCCCACCCGGTTGATCACCGCGTGCAGCTTGGTCTCCATGCCGGGCATCGCGTAGATCTGGCCGGCCAGCGCGGGGATGTAGAACGAATTCATCACCGATGACGAGGTGATCTTGAAGCGGATCGGCACGTCGACCGGCGCGGCCAGTTCGTTGACGGTGGCGATGCCCTGCTCGGGGTAGATGAACAACCACTTCCAGTCGAGCGCCACCACCTCGACGGTCAGCGTCGGCGTGTCCGGCGCGACCGGGCGCTGCGCGTCGATGCGCTGCAGCGGACGGTAGGGATCCAGCGTGTGGGTGCTGATCCAGGTCACGGCACCGAGGGCGATGATGATCAGCAGCGGCGCGGCCCAGATCACCAGCTCGAGCTGGGTGGAGTGGTCCCAGTCGGGGGCGTAGGTGGCCGCCTTGTTCGATGCGCGGTAGCGCCAGGCGAACAGCAGCGTCAGCACGATCACCGGCACGATGATCAGCAGCATCAGCACCGTGGAGACCACGATCAGGCGGCCCTGCTGGGCGGCGATGTCGCCGGACGGGTTCAGCAGCACGGTGTCGCAGCCGGCGAGCAGGGCGAGCGGGGCGAGCGCGAGCAGCAGACCGCGGAGTGACTTGAGTGGGCGCATGCGAGGGCGTGAGAGGTTCGGCGCCGCGGACCACGGACGGGGCGGCGCGGGCGCAATGTAGAGGCCCCGGCGCGTGCCGGCGATTGGACGTTTTGTCCTATGGCGGCCGGCGCCGCGCCATGCGAACCTGCGTCACCGTCCCGTCAAGCCGCCGTCCCGGGTCGCCCGGAGGCCGTCCGTCCGATGTCCAGCTTCAGCCACGCCCAGCCCCACCTGCCGTCGTCCAGCGCCGCCGAGCGCGACGCGCGGCAGCGCTCCGCCGATCACCAGAAGGTCGCTCCCGGCGAGATCGCGGTGGGCGTGGTCATCGGCCGCGCGTCCGAGTACTTCGACTTCTTCGTCTACGGCATCGCCTCGGTGCTGGTGTTCCCGGCGTTGTTCTTCCCCTTCGTCGACCGCCTGCAGGGCACGCTGTACGCCTTCGTGGTGTTCTCGTTCGCCTTCATCGCGCGGCCGCTCGGCACCGTGCTGTCGATGGCCATCCAGCGGCGCTGGAGCCGCGGCACCAAGCTCACGGTGGCGCTGTTCCTGCTGGGCACCTCGACCGCCGGCATCGCCTTCCTGCCCGGCTACCAGACGCTGGGCGCGGCCTCGATCGTGCTGCTGGCGCTGTTCCGCATCGGCCAGGGCGTGGCGCTGGGCGGGTCCTGGGATGGGCTGCCCTCGCTGCTGGCGCTCAATGCCCCGCCCGAGCGTCGCGGCTGGTACGCCATGCTCGGACAGCTCGGCGCGCCACTGGGCTTCATGCTCGCCAGCGGCCTGTTCGCCTACCTGGTGGCGAGCCTGTCGACCGCCGACTTCCTGGCCTGGGGCTGGCGCTACCCGTTCTTCGTGGCCTTCGCGATCAACGTGGTGGCGCTGTTCGCGCGGCTGCGGCTGGTCGTCACCCACGAATACGAACGCCTGCTCGACGAGCGCGAACTCGAGCCCATCGGCGTGCTCGAACTGGTCCGCAGCGAGGGCCACAACCTGGTGATCGGGGCCTTCGCGGCGCTCGCCAGCTACGCGCTGTTCCATCTGGTGACCGTGTTTCCGCTGTCGTGGGTCACGCTCTACTCGCAGCAGTCGGTGGCCGGCTTCCTGACCATCCAGATCTTCGGCGCCGCACTGGCGGCCGGTGGCATCGTCGCCTCGGGCTGGATCGCCGACCGCATCGGTCGGCGCAGCACGCTGGGCGCTTCGGCGGTGCTGATCGGCATGTTCAGCGGCTTCGCGCCCACGCTGCTGGGCGGTGGCCCGCTGGGCCAGGACGTGTTCATGCTGATCGGCTTCGCGCTACTGGGGCTGTCCTACGGCCAGGCGGCCGGCGCGGTGACCTCGAACTTCTCGTCGAAGTACCGCTACACCGGCGCCGCGCTGACCGCCGACCTGGCCTGGCTGATCGGCGCGGCCTTCGCGCCGCTGGTCGCGCTGGGGCTGTCGGCCCACTTCGGACTGGCCTACGTCAGCATCTACCTGCTGTCGGGCGCGGCCTGCACGCTGGCCGCATTGAGCCTCAACCGCGCGCTGGGCCCTCGCGACTGAGCCTGCGCCGGCGTCCGGCGCGCTCGCTTTCCTCCATCGACGGTGGCCCGATCGGCCGCCGCCCGCAGCACAATGCAGCCCATGCCGGTCCCGGGGCGGGCCGGTGACCGATCTCATCGTGCGAGGAGAAGACCCCGATGGAGTACGTTCCGCTCGGCCGGACCGGGCTGAAGGTGTCCCGGCTGTGCCTGGGCTGCATGACGTATGGCGTGCCGGAGCGTGGCACCCACCCCTGGACGCTGGACGAGGCGCAGAGCCGCCCCCTGATCCGGCGCGCGCTCGACCTGGGCATCAACTTCTTCGACACCGCCAACAGCTACTCCGATGGCACGTCGGAAGAGTTCGTCGGCCGTGCCCTGCGCGAGCTGGCCCGGCGCGATGAGATCGTGCTCGCCACCAAGGTGTACTTCCCGTCGCGGCAGGCCCCCAACGTCGGCGGTCTGTCGCGCAAGGCCATCCTGACGGAGATCGACAACAGCCTGCGCCGGCTGGGCACCGACTACGTGGATCTGTACCAGATCCATCGCTGGGACTACGGCACGCCGATCGAGGAGACGCTGGAGGCGCTGCACGACGTGGTGAAGGCCGGCAAGGCGCGCTACATCGGCGCGTCGTCGATGTACGCATGGCAGTTCGCCAAGGCCCTGCACACCGCCGAGCGCCACGGCTGGACGCGCTTCGTGACGATGCAGAACCACCTCAACCTGATCCATCGCGAGGAGGAGCGCGAGATGCTGCCGCTGTGCCGCGACGCCGGCATCGGCGTGCTGCCATGGAGCCCGCTGGCGCGCGGCCGTCTCACCCGCGACTGGACCGAAGGCAGCGGGCGCATGACGACCGACGAGGTCGGCAAGCGGCTCTACCTCGAGCGCACGGCCGAGTCGGACCGGCAGGTGGTCGAGGCGGTGGCCCGGGTGGCCACGGCCCGCGGCGTGCCCTGGGCACAGGTGGCGCTGGCCTGGGTGGCGCAGCAGGCCGGCGTGACCGCGCCGATCATCGGTGCGTCGAAGCTGCAGCACCTGGACGATGCGGTCGCGGCGCTGTCGCTGCGCCTCGCGCCCGAAGAGCTGCAGGCGCTGCAGGCCCCGTACATTCCGCATGCGATCGCCGGCTTCGAGTGAGCGGCGATCCGGACCACGGCGGAGAACAGGAGAGAACGGCGCATGCGCATGGTGTTCGGGGTGCTGGGATTGCTGGTCGCGCTGGCGATCGTGGGTTCGCTGGTGAAGCGGCAGCTGCAGGCCGTCGGCGCGCCGGTGCGGCCCGAGGCGGCCAGTGCCGCCGGCGTGGCGCTGCCGGCCGGCACGGGCACGCCGGCTCAGCAGTCGCAGCAGTTGCAGCGCCGCGTCGCCGACGACGTGAACCGGCTGATGCAGCAGGTCCCGGCCCGCGTCGAGGGCGCCAACCCGTGAGGCCCGCTGCATGAGCGATTCCGCCGAACAGGCGCGCAAGGACGAGGCCGCGATGCGGCTCGCGCTCGACCAGGCGCAGAACGCCTGGCTGGTGGGCGAGGTGCCGGTCGGTGCGGTGATCGTGCGAGAGGTCGACGGTGTGCACCAGGTCGTGGCGACCGGCTACAACCGCCCGATCACCACCCACGACCCGACCGCGCACGCCGAGATCGTCGCGCTGCGCCACGCCGCGCAGCTGCTCGGCAATTACCGCCTGCCGGACTGCGAGCTGTACGTGACGCTGGAGCCCTGCGCGATGTGCGCGATGGCGCTGGTGCACGCGCGCTTCAAGCGCGTGGTGTACGCCGCCGCCGACCCCAAGACCGGCGCGGCCGGTTCGGTGATCGACCTGTTCGCGCAGCGGCAGCTGAACCACCACACCGCGGTGCAGGGCGGCGTGCTGGCCGACACCTGCGGCCAATTGCTGCGCGAGTTCTTCGCCGAGCGGCGTGCGCAGGCGCGCCGCGAACGCAACGAGTCGTCCGCCGCTCCGGCAGCGCCGGCCGCGGGCGCCCCTGAAACCGACTACAACATCGTCGAGGTGATCGAGATGCAAGACACGATGCCTGGCGACCTGACGGACCTTTGATGCACGCCCCCCACTCGCACGACCACGATGGTCACGACCACGACCATGAGGCACCGGCACGCAGCCTGACGATCCACTCGCCGTCGGGCGTGGTGGCGCAGGGCGCGGCGCTCACCCGGGCGCAGCGCCACCTGCGCCGGCTCGGCTTCGACGCCCACGTCGACGACTCGGCGCGCGCCCGCTCGCAGCGTTTCGCCGGCGATGACGACACGCGCCTCGCGGCGCTGCACCGCGTGGCGCGCGACGGCCGCGACATCGCGCTCGCCTCGCGCGGCGGCTACGGCCTCACGCGCCTGCTCGACCGCATCGACTACCCGCTGATCGCGCAGTCCATCGACGCCGGCAAGCGCTGGGTCGGCTACAGCGACCAGACCGCCTTCCAGCTCGCGGTGCTGGCCCACACGCAGCGCCCCACCTGGGCCGGCCCGCTGGCCTGCGACGACTTCGGCCGCACGCCGGAGCAGGGCGGCGTCGACGACATCACCGAGGCCTGCTTCGCCGAGGCGATGCGAGGCGAACTGGAGGCCATCGGCTTCCGCACCGAGGTCGGCTTCGACGGCCTGCAGGCGCGAGGCACGCTGTGGGGCGGCAACCTGTGCGTGCTGCTGTCGCTGCTGGGCACGCCGCACTGGCCGCGCGTCAAGGGCGGCATCCTGTTCCTCGAGGACGTGAACGAGCATCCCTACCGCATCGAGCGCAGCCTGCTGCAGCTGCAGCAGGCCGGCGTGCTGGATGCGCAGAAGGCGGTGGTGCTGGGCGGCTTCACTGACTACCGCAAGTCGCCGCTGGACCGCGGCTACACGCTCAGGAGTGCCGTCGAGCACCTGCGCGGCACGACGCGCACGCCGATCCTGACCGGGTTGCCGTTCGGCCACGTGCCGACCAAGGTCTGCCTGCCGGTCGGGCGTCGGGCCACGCTGGTCGTCGAGGGCCGCGACGCGATGATCGGCTGGGCCTGAGGCGCGGCGCGCGGACCCCCCGCTCGCTACCATCGGGCCTGCCGCCTCCGCTCCGAGCCTGATCCGCCGCCCACCGTGTCGCCGCCGTCGAGTCGCTTCCTCCCCGCGCTGTCCCGGCGGCTGGCGTTGCTGCTGTGCGGCACGGCCCTCGTGGCCGGCTGCAACAACAGCCCGCTGCCGGCCGGCGAGGCGGCCACCAACACGCTGTTCACCGGCTTCCAGGAGAAATCGCCGCGCCACCTGGACCCGACCGCGTCGTACTCGAACGACGAGACCAAGATCACCTACCAGGTCTACGAACCGCTCTACGGCTACCACTACCTGAAGCGGCCCTATCAGCTGGTGCCCAAGGTCGCGGTGGCCGTCGTCGCCCCGAAATACTTCGACAAAGCCGGCCAGCCGCTGCCCGACGACGCGCCGGGCGAGCAGGTCGCACTCAGCGTCTACGAGGTGCCGCTGAAGCACGGCGTGCGCTACGCACCGCACCCGGCGTTCGCCAAGGACGGGCAGGGCCGCTACCGCTACCACACCGACCATGCGCTGACGCGTGCCGAACTCGGCGATCGCCACTCGCCGCTGGATTTCGAGCACCAGGGGACGCGCGAGCTGGTGGCCGACGACTTCGTCTATGCCATCAAGCGCCATGCCAGCACCCGGGTGCAGGCGCCGGTGTTCTCGGTGTTCTCGGCTTATGTGCTGGGGCTCAAGGACTACGGCGCGCTGCTGCACGCCGAGGACAGCAAGCTGCTCGCCGGCCTGCCCGCGTCGGCGCTCGACAAGCCATTCCTTGACCTGCGCAGGTTCCCGCTGGCCGGCGCGGAGGCGCCGGACCCGCACACGCTGCGCATCCGCATCCTCGGCAAGTACCCGCAGTGGCCGTACTGGATGGCGATGACCTTCCTTGCCCCTATCCCCTGGGAGGCCGATGCCTTCTATGCCCAGCCCGGCATGGCGGGCCAGGGCATGAGCCTGGAGACCTGGCCGGTCGGCACCGGCCCCTACATGGCGACGGTCTACGAGCAGGACCGCCGCCACGTGCTGGAGCGCAACCCGAACTACCGGCAGGACGACCTGTATCCCTGCGAGGGCGCGCCGGACGATACGCCCGAGCTGCTGGCCGACTGCGGCCAACGCATGCCCTTCGTCGACCGCCTCGTGTTCCGTGCCGAGAAGGAGAAGGTGCCGATCAAGTCGAAGTTCATCCAGGGCTATTCCGACGTGCCGGAGATCGAGCGCCCCGAGTGGGGCATCGAGTTCCATGCCGACGCCGACGACTCCGAGGCGACGCGGCGGCTGTTCGCCGAGCGCGGCTTCCGCTTCCCGCGCGCGGTCGACGTGTCGAACTGGTACGTCGGCTTCAACTGGCTCGATCCGGTGATCGGCAAGGGCGACACGCCGGAGCAGCAGGTGAAGAACCGCAAGCTGCGGCAGGCGCTGTCGATCGCGATCGACTGGGAGGAGTACGTGCGCGTGTTTCCGAACAAGGGCGGCGAGCCGGCCCACGGCCCGCTGCCGGCCGGCATGTTCGGCTCGCGCCACGGCACGCCGGCCGGCTTCAACCCGGTCACGCATGTGCAGGTGAACGGCGGGATCAAGCGGCGACCGCTCGCCGATGCCGAGCGCCTGATCGCCGAGGCCGGCTATCCGGGCGGTCGCGACGCGACGAGCGGTCGGCCGCTGGTGCTGAACTACGACTACCAGCGCATCCCGACGCCCGAGCTCAAGGCCGAGATGGACTGGATGGTCAAGCAGTTCGCGAAGCTCGGCGTCACGCTGGAGATCCGCGCGACCGACTACAACCAGTTCCAGGACAAGATGCGCAAGGGTCGGCAGCAGGTGTTCTGGTGGGGCTGGCTGGCCGATTACCCGGACGCCGAGAACTTCCTGTTCCTGCTCTACGGCCCGAACGCCAAGGCCGGGAACGACGGCGAGAACGCCGCCAACTACGCCAACGCCGAGTACGACCGGCGCTACGAGCGCCTGCGCCTGCTCGACGACGGGCCGCAGAAGCAGCAGCTGATCGACGAGATGGTGGCCCTGCTGCGCGAGGACGCGCCCTGGACCTTCGGCTTCTTCCCGTACTCGGCCAGCGCCTTCCAGCCCTGGGTGCACAACGGCAAGCCCGGCGTGATGGTGCGCGACATGGCGCGCTACTACCGGGTCGACCCGGCGCTGCGCGTCGCGAAGCAGGCCGAGTGGAACCGGCCGCAGTGGTGGCCGCTGGGATTGATGGCGTTGGCCGCGCTCGCCGTGGCTTGGCTGGCGCGCCGGGTGTTCATGGCCCGCGAGCGCAGCACCGCGCGAGGCCGCAGGGCCACCGGCGCGCGCGCGGGGGAGGGCGCCGGAGCATGACCGCCTACGCACTGCGCCGTCTGGGCTATGGGCTGCTGGTCCTGCTCGGCGTCAACCTGTTCACCTTCTTCCTGTTCTTCACCGTCAACACGCCGGACGACATGGCGCGGCTCAACATCGGCGGCAAGCGCGTCACCGCCGAGCAGGTCGACAAGTGGAAGGCCGAGCGCGGCTACGACAAGCCGCTGTACTGGAACGCCGCGGAAACCGGCACCCGGCAGGCCACGAACACCATCTTCTGGGAGCGCTCGGTCAGCCTGTTCGCGCTCGACTTCGGACGCGCCGACGCCGAGTCGGCCGGCGACATCGGCACGCAGATCAAGAGCCGCATGGCGGCGAGCCTGCAGCTCGCGCTGCCGCTGTTCATCCTGCAGGTGATCGTGAGCACGCTGTTCGCGCTGCTGCTGGTGTTCTTCCGCCATTCGCGGCTCGACTTCTGGGGCGTCGTGCTGTGCGTGGTGATGCTGTCGATCTCCAGCCTGTTCTACATCATCGTCGGGCAGTACCTGTTCTCGCGCGTGTTCCGGCTGGTGCCGATCTCGGGCTACTCGCCCGGCTGGGACGCCTGGCGCTTCCTGGTGCTGCCGGTGTGCCTGTCGCTGCTGTCGCGCCTGGGCAGCGAGGCGCGGCTCTACCGCGCGATGTTCCTCGAGGAACTCAACAAGGACTATGTGCGCACCGCCAAGGCCAAGGGCCTGGCCGAGCACGTGGTGCTGCTGCGCCACGTGCTGCGCAACGCGCTGCTGCCCATCATGACCAGCGCCGGTGCCTACCTGCCCTACGTCTTCCTCGGCAGCCTGGTGTTCGAGCGCTTCTTCGACATCCCGGGCCTCGGCGCCTACGTGATCGATGCCATCAGCGGCCAGGATTTCGCGATCGTGCGCAGCATGGTGTTCGTGGGCTCGGTGCTCTACATCGCGTCCTATGTGCTGATCGACATCCTCTACACCTGGGCCGACCCCCGGGTGCGGCTGGGCTGAGGGAGCGAACGGCATGCCCCGACTCGTCTTCCTCTGGACCGACGCGGTGATGCTGCTCCTGGCGCTGGGCGTGACGCTGTACGCTTGGTGGATATGGCGCAATCCGGAGGCGCGGCGGCCCTGGCGCAAGGCCTTCCGCGAGGCGCCGGCGCTGTGTTCCGCGCTGGTGCTTCTGGCCTTCGGGACGGTGGCGCTGCTCGATTCGCTGCACTTCCGCCGCGCCCTGCCGGCAGGCGAGGGGCAGGTGCAGGCCTACAGTCCTCGCGCGGAATCGGTGCTCGATGCGCTGCTGGCGCGCCAGTTCGAGATGCGCGAGGCCACCTACTCGCGGCCGCTGGCCTGGCAGGGCTTCGCGAAGCAGAGCCTGCAGGTGGGCGGCAGCACCGAGCGCGGCTACCCGCGGCTGCAGCATGCCGGCGCCCACCTCCAGGACCCAGCCACGCAATGGGCCGCCGACGTGACGCGGCGCGCGCTGGCCGGGCTGGCCGCCGGCGCCGCTGTCGCGGTGGTCATCGGCGCCGCGCTGGCCGGCGCGATGGCGCGGGCCGGGCGGCGCTCCTTCGCGCAGTCGTTGCGCGCACTGCTGCGCAACGAGACCGACCTGCCCGTGCGCGCGGCCTGGCTCACGCTGGCGGCGATGGCGCTGCTGGCTGGTCCGGTGATCGCGCTGATGGGCCACTACCACGTGCTCGGCACCGACCGCACCGGCAACGACGTGCTGCTGCAGGCGCTCAAGAGCGTGCGCACCGCCTTCGTGATCGGCACGCTGGCGACGATCGCCACGCTGCCGCTGGCCATCGTGTTCGGTGTGGTCGCCGGCTACTTCCGCGGCTGGGTCGACGACCTGATCCAGTATGTCTACACGACGCTGTCCTCGGTGCCCAACGTGCTGCTGATCGCCGCCTGCGTGCTGATGGTGCAGGCCTTCATCGACCAGCATCCGGAGCTGTTCGAGACCGGCGCCGAGCGCGCCGACGTTCGGCTGCTGCTGCTGTGCCTGGTGCTGGGCCTGACCGGCTGGGCCTCGCTGTGCCGGCTGCTGCGCGCCGAGACGCTGAAGGTCCGCGAGCTCGAATACGTGCAGGCAGCCACCGCCTTCGGCGTCGGGCCGCTGCGCATCATGGCGCGCCACATCCTGCCCAACGTGATGCACCTGGTGCTGATCACCACGGTGCTGGAGTTCTCGGCGCTGATCCTCTACGAAGCGGTGCTGAGCTATGTGGGCGTCGGTGTCGACCCGTCGATGAACAGCTACGGCGGCATGATCAACCTGGCGCGCAGCGAGATGAGCCGCGATCCGGTGGTGTGGTGGTCGTTCGCCGCGGCCTTCGGATTCATGGTGACGCTGGTGCTGGCGGCCAACCTGTTCGCCGACGGCGTGCGCGACGCCTTCGATCCGCGCTCACGCAGCTTCCGCGCCCGTGTGCTGCCGGCCGCCGGCAAGTCGGTGCCATGAGCACGCCGGGCCGCCCCGAGGGCGAAAACCGGAGTGCGCAGCACGAAGGTCGTCCAGTGAGCGCTGCGCCTGCAGACACCCTGTCCATCGAGGCGCTGCACGTCGCGCTCGACGCCGACGCCGGCCTGGTGCGCGCGATCGACGGCCTGAGCCTGGCGATCACGCGTGGCGAGACCTTCGCGCTGGTGGGCGAGTCGGGCTGCGGCAAGAGCATGACGGCGTTGGCGCTGATGCGGTTGCTGCCCGAGAACGGCCGCGTCACCGCGGGCTCGGTGCGGCTGGGCGGCGAGGAACTGCTGGACCTGCCGGAGTCGCGCATGCGGGCGGTGCGCGGTGCGCGCGTCGGCATGATCTTCCAGGAGCCGGCGACCAGCCTGAACCCGGTGATGCGGATCGGCACGCAGATCGTCGAAGCGATCGAGGCGCACACGGCGCTGCGCGGCGCGGCAGCGCGGGCCAAGGCGCTGGACTGGCTGAAGCGCGTGGGCATCCCCGAGCCCGAGAGGCGCATCGACGACTACCCGTTCCGCCTGAGCGGCGGGCAGAAGCAGCGCGTGATGATCGCCATCGCGCTGGCCGCCGAGCCCGAGTTCCTGGTGGCCGACGAGCCGACCACCGCACTCGACGTCACGATCCAGAAGCAGATCCTCGACCTGCTGCGCGAACTGCAGCGCGAGCGCGGACTGGGGCTGATGCTGATCACGCACGACCTCGGCGTGGTGGCCGGCATGGCGCAGACGGTGGCGCTGATGTATGCCGGCCAGATCGTCGAGGTGGCGAGCGCGAAGGACTTCTTCGCCCACCCGCGCCACCCCTACGCCCGGCTGCTGTTGCGCGCCGTGCCCGACGCCAGCCAGCGCGGCGGCGAGCTCGCGGCGATCGCCGGCAGCGTGCCGCCGCTGTGGCGGCGCTTCGAGGGCTGCCGCTTCGCCGACCGCTGCGACCGCGTGTTCGATCGCTGCCACGGTACCGAGCCGCCGCTGATCGAGACCGCGGCCGGCCATCAGGTGCGCTGCCTGCTGTATGTCGACGGCGCATCGCCGCCCGGGTCGGCGCCGGCCACGACAGCGATCGACGCGCCTGCGGCCCGGCCGGCGCCGGCCGAGCCCTCGCTGCTGCTGGACGTGCAGAACCTCGTGGTGCGTTTCCCGGTGCGCGGCGGGCTGCTGCAGCGCGCCCGCTCGCACGTGACGGCGGTCGACGGCGTGTCGTTCCGGCTCGACGCCGGGCGCACGCTGGCGCTGGTGGGCGAGTCGGGTTGCGGCAAGACGACGATCGGCAAGGCCCTGCTGCAGCTGCTGCGCGGCACGGCGGCGGTCGAGGGCCGGGCGCTGTGGCGAGGCGAGGACCTGTTCTCGCTTCAGGGTGATGCGCTGCGGCGGGCGCGCCGCGAGATCCAGATCGTGTTCCAGGACCCGTTCGCGTCGCTCGACCCGCGCATGCGGGTGTTCGAGGCGCTGGAGGAGGGCCTGGTTGCACTGCGGCCCGAACTCGACCGTGCCGCGCGCCGCGCGCGCATCGAGACGCTGGTCGAGCGCGTCGGCCTGCGCCGCGACGCACTGGAGCGCTGGCCGCACGAGTTCTCGGGCGGCCAGCGCCAGCGCATCGCGATCGCGCGGGCGCTGGCGGTCGAGCCGCGCCTGCTGGTGTGCGACGAGCCGACCTCGGCGCTCGACGTGTCGGTGCAGGCGCAGATCCTCAACCTGCTGCGCGAGCTGCAGCGCGAGCTCGGCGTGTCCTACCTGTTCATCACGCACAACATCGGCGTGGTCGAGTACATCGCCGACGAGGTGGCCGTGATGCACCGCGGGCGCTTCGAGGAGGTGGGTCCGGTCGGCGGCGTGCTCGAAGCGCCGCGCAGCGCCTACACGCGTCGCCTGCTGGCGGCCGTGCCGAGGCTGGACCGCCAGATGTTCCAATCGTCCCAGTTCGATCCACCGTGACCCGCAGGAGCCACCCCGATGTCCCGTAGACCCCCGACTTTTGCACGCTGCACGGCGCTCGTCGGCAGCGCGCTGCTGTCGTTCGCCGCAGGCGTGCAGGCGCAGGACGCGCAGAGGCTCGAGCGGGTCGAGGTGACCGGTTCGGCCATCAAGCGCAGCCAGGTCGAGGGGCCGGTGCCGGTGCAGGTGGTGACCCACAAGGACATCGAGCGGACCGGCGCGTCGACGATCAACGAGCTGATGAAATCGATCATGTCGCTCGACATCTTCGATGACGGCGAGCTGTCCTCGGGCACGCCGGTCGGCTCGGGCACTGCCATCGTCTTCATGCGCGGCCTGGCCGAGACCAATGTGCTGGTGCTGCTGAACGGCCGCCGGCTGCCGATCAATGCGCTGTACGACTCCTCGGGGGCGGGCGCCGCGGTCGACGTCAACTCCATCCCGCTCGCCGCGATCGAGCGCGTGGAGATCCTGAAGGACGGCGGTTCGGCGATCTATGGCGCCGATGCGGTGGCCGGCGTCGTCAACTTCATCACCCGCAAGAGCTACACCGGCTTCGAACTGCGCGCCGGCTACGGCATTTCCAGCCGCGGCGATGGCGAGGAGCGCAAGGCCGGCCTGTCGGCCGGCTTCGGCTCGCTGGCGGCCGACGGCTACAACGTGTTCGCCGGCCTCGACCTGTTCAAGCGCGACCCGATCCAGCGCAGCGACCGCGACATGTCCAGTTCGGCCGATTTCCGGCGCTTCGGCGGGCCCGACAGCCGCAGCATCTTCGCGCCCACCGGCAACTATGTCGATGCCGACTTCATCCCCATTCCTGGCGCCTACGTGCGACCCTGCCCGCCGGCGCAGATCGGTGCCGACGGGCTGTGCCGCTACGACTTCAATGCCAGCCTGCTGAGCGCCTACAACGGCGCCGATCGGCTCAGCGGCATGCTGCTGGGCACGGTGCAGCTGACGCCCGGTCTCCAGGGCTTCGCCGAGGTGCTGGCCTCCCGCTCGCGCGACACCTTCGTGGGCCATCCCGCGCCCGACTACTTCCTCGACGGCAACGGCGACTTCTTCGTTGGCCGTTTCATGCAGGGCGGGCCGCGCCTGACCCAGCGCACGGCCAACCTGCTGCAACTGTCGACCGGGCTCGAGGGCACGCTCGGCGAGGTCGAGTGGAAGGTCGATGTCGGCCAGGGCCGCAGCCGGGTCGTCAACGACGACCGCAACTATTTCACCTATGCCGGCGTCGACCAGCTCGACGCCAGCTCGCTCAACAACGACCCGGCGCTGGTCGAGTCGCTGAAGGTGCGACCGCGCCGCGAGGGCGAGTCGAAGATCCTGTTCGCCAACGGCAAGCTGACCGGCGAACTGCTGCAGATGCCGGCCGGCCCGCTGTCCTATGCGGTCGGCACTTCGGTCTGGAAGGAGTCGATCGTCGACACGCCGGATGCGCTGTCGCAGGCCGGAGAGATCGTCGGCAGCATCCAGCAGGCGGCCGTCGATGCCGAGCGCAAGGCCTACGCGTTCTTCACCGAGCTCAACGTGCCGGTGACGCCTCAGCTCGAAGGGCAGGTGGCGTTGCGCTACGACCATTACCCCAGCGCCAGCAAGACCAGCCCCAAGCTGGCCGCGCGCTACCTGTTCACGCCGGCCTTCAGCACCCGGGCCTCGTACACCGAGAGCTTCCGCATGCCGAGCCTGAAGCAGCTCTACGGCGCGCGCGAGAGCGGCGCCGCCGACTTCACCAACGACACGCTGTGCGCCGCCTTCGGCCAGCCGGCCGGCTGCACGCTGTCGGGCTTCTTCGCCAACGGCTCCAACCCGCGTCTGCAGCCGGAGAAGGGCCGCACCTACAACCTCGGCTTCGTGCTGTCGCCAGAGGGGGGGTTCAATGCCACGCTCGACATCTGGCAGATCAAGATCGCCGACCAGATCAACACGCCGACCGTCGACCAGGCCATCGCGGCCGGCAAGTTCGCCCAGGACGCGCAGGGCCGCATCGTCGTCGACACCGACCTGCAGAACTTCTCGAAGGCCCGCGTGCAGGGGCTGGACCTGCAGCTCGAGCAGCGCCTCGGCAGCGCGGGCGCCGGCAGCTTCACGCTGCGCAACGACACGGCCTACTACCTGAAGCAGGAGCGGCAGGACGGGCCGGGCCAGCCCTGGCAGGACCTGAAGGAGACCTACGCCGCGCCGAAGTGGCGCAACCTCTTCAGCGTGACCTGGGAGCTGGCGACCTGGGCCAACACCCTGGCGCTGCGCTCGACCGGCGGCTTCTACGACACCGACGAGCCCGATCCTGCGCCCGGCACCCGCAAGGTGGCCGCCCACCACGAGGTCGACTGGGTGTCCGGCTTCACCGGCCTGAAGAACCTGCGCCTCGACTTCGGCATCCGCAACCTGTTCGACCGCATGCCGCCGTTCAGCGTGACCAACGCCTCCGACGGTCGCTACTCCCAGCTCGGCTTCGCCGAGCTGTACACCAACCGGGGGCGCTTCTTCTTCCTGAATGCGAGCTACGAGTTCAATTGAACCGTCGAAGTCGTCGTGCAATTCGAGCTGCCAGCTTGTCAGCGATATCGAAAGCGAAACGACAGCTCGACGACGATGCTGCCAGGGACGATCGAGGAAAGGTGCTCCGTCGATCCATGGCATGAATGTTGTATGAGAATTTGAAAAATTCTCTTACGACGTCCGATGAACGAACTGACCCGGATCAAAACCAGGAGCGCCTCCCTCGACGCACGGCGTATGCTTTTGGCCGACCGGCAGCCCGCCGGGTTTCATAATCGCATCCGCTCACGAAGCGCTGTTCCGCCCGCTGACCCCGTGGGTCCGCGATGAGTCGCTCCTGCGAGCGGCATCGTCCCCCCGCGACAATCTCGTTTCAACGCACGCCTCCCGGAGATTTCATGATTCGTTGCTTTCGTGGCCGTTCGGCTGTCGCCTTGCTGGGGACGTTCGCCTTGGCCCTGCTGATGGCCGGGACGGCCCTGACGCCTTCGGTCGTTCATGCCCAGGCGGTGGTGCCCAGCGAGCCGGCGGCCTCCGCGGCCGTCGTCCCTGCGGCGGCCGCGCCAGCACCGGCGGCGGTGGCCGAGAACCCCTATGGCCTGGAGTCGCTGTGGCGAACCAGCGATGGCGTTGCGAAGGCCGTGCTGCTGATTCTGGTCGTGATGTCGATGGGCAGTTGGTACATCATCGTCGTCAAGTTCATCGAGCAGGCCAGGCTCAACCGCCAGGCCAAGCTGGCCGCCAAGAGCTTCTGGAGCGCCGGCAGCGTGCGGCAGGGGGCCGACACGCTGGAGCAGACGAGCCCGTTCCGCTTCATCGCCGAGGCCGGCCTCGAGGCGACCAAGAAGCACGGCGGCCTGTTCGAGCACGTGGACCTGAACAGCTGGGTCACGATGTCGATCCAGCGCGCGATGGAGCGCGTGCAGAGCCGCCTGCAGGACGGCCTGGCGTTCCTGGCCACCGTGGGTTCCACCGCACCCTTCGTCGGTCTGTTCGGCACGGTCTGGGGCATCTACCACGCCCTCACCGCGATCGGCGTGGCCGGGCAGGCCTCGATCGACAAGGTGGCGGGCCCGGTGGGCGAGGCCCTGATCATGACGGCCATCGGCCTGGCGGTCGCCGTGCCGGCGGTGCTGGGCTACAACTGGCTGGTGCGTCGCAACAAGGGCTCGATGGAAGAAGTGCGCGCCTTCGGCAACGACCTGCATTCGGTGCTGCTCGCCACGAGCCGCGCCCCGGCCAAGGCCTGAGCGATGGCGATGAGCGTCGGCCCCGCGGGAGGGGACGAGGACGAGGTCGTCTCGGCGATCAACACCACGCCGCTGGTCGACGTGATGCTGGTGCTGCTGATCATCTTCCTGATCACCATCCCGGTCGTCACCACCTCGATCCCCGTCACGCTGCCGAAGGAGACGATCCAGGTCCGCGAGAGCAAGCCCGAGAACGTGATCATCTCGGTCGACGCCGGCGGCGCGATGTACTGGTACGACAGCCGCGTGCCGAACGCGAACGCGCTGGTCGAGCGGCTCAAGAAGGTGGCGGCGATGAAGCCGCAGCCCGAGGTGCAGATTCGCGGTGACCTTGCGGCACGCTACGACGCGGTCGGCAAGGTGGTCTACGCCTGCCAGCGCGCCGGCATCACCAAGGTGTCGTTCATCACCGAGCCGCCGCCGCGCGGCGGTTGACGCAGGAGCCTTTCGACCATGGCCATGAGCCCGCTGGGCGCCGACGCCGGCAACGAGCCCGAGCTGATGATGGAGATCAACACCACGCCGCTGATCGACGTGATGCTGGTGCTGCTGATCATGCTCATCATCACCATCCCGATCCAGCTGCACGCGGTCAAGCTCGACATGCCGGTCGGCCCGCCACCGCCGCAGGTCGTGCCGCCGCAGGTGATGAAGATCGACATCGATGCCAACGATGCGATCTTCTTCAACGCCGAGCCGGTCGCCAACGTCGTCGAGGCCGAGCGCCGGCTGCAGGCCATGGCGGCACTGCCGCTGGAGGCGCAGCCCGAGCTGCACCTGCGGCCCGACCGGCTCTCGAAGTACAGCACCGTGGCCGGCGTGATGGCCGCGGTGCAGCGCAACGGCCTCACCAAATTCGGCATCGTCGGCAGTGAACAGTTCATCGAATAGCGTCGCGGCCGGCCCGCTGCACGCCGGGGCCCGGAGTCCGTTGGCATGGACCTGAGCTTCGAACGTCAGCCGCCGTCGCGGCGCTTCGTCGGCTTCGTCGTCGTGGCGGTGCTGCACGTCTTCATCTTCTATGCGCTGGTGTCGGGTCTGGCCCGCAGCGTGGTCGAGGTGGTCCGCAAGCCGCTCGAGGCGAAGATCATCGCGGAGCTCCCTCCGCCGCCGCCGCCTCCGCCGCCCCCGCCGCCGCCCAAGGAGATCCGGAAGCCTGCGCCACCACCGAAGGTGAAGGCGCCGCCGCCGCCCTACGTGCCGCCGCCGGAGATCACCCCGCCGCCGGCCCCCGCGCCGCCGATCACCGTGGCGCCCGAGCCGCCGAAGGTGGAATACAAGATCGAGCCGCCCCCGCCGCCCGCCCCGCCGCCGGCGCCGCCGGCCCCGCCTGCTCCCAGCCGCAGCGACATCACGGTGGTCTGCCCGACGCAGGTCAAGCCGGAACTGCCGCGCCGCGCCCTGCAGGAGGGCACTTCCGGCGTGGTACGGGCGCAGGCGCGCATCAGCGGCGGCGTGGTCAAGGAGGTCACCATCCTGTCGGGGCCACGCGTCTTCCACGCCGCGGTGCGCAGCGCGATGCTGCAGTACAAGTGCGTGAGCGGTGCCGACGACGTGATCGCCGTACAGGAGTTCGAGTTCAAGATCGAGTGAAGCCAGCCGGACCGGCGGCCGGCCTGCCCGGTGCCGGGTTCAGGGCGCGATCGCGTCCAGCAGCTCGGTCTCGATGGCGATCTGCTGTCGGTTCTGCTGCAGCGACGCGCCGTTGATCAGGAAGGTGTCCTCGACGCGCTCACCGAGTGTGGTGACCTTGGCGAGCTGCAGGTTGAGCTGGTGGCGCGCCAGAACGCGCGCGATCGCGTAGAGCAGGCCCGATCGGTCGCTGGCCGACACGCTGAGCAGCCAGCGCTGGGCGCGCTCGTCGGGCTTGAGCAGCACCCGTGGCGTGACCGGGAAGGACTTGACGCGACGCGACAGGCGGCCGCGGCTCGGTTCGGGCAGCGGCCCGTCGGCGGCCAGCGCCTCGGACAGCTGGATCTCGACCAGCGAGATCAGGTCGCGGTAGGCCACGTCGACGTACTGTTCGACGTGCTGCGAGATGACCTGGAAGGTGTCGAGCGCGTAGCCGATGGTGGTGGTGTGGATCTTGGCGTCGAGGATGTTGAAGCCGGCGCTGTCGAAGTAGCCGCAGATGCGCGCGAACAGGTCGGGCCGGTCCGGTGCGTAGACCAGCACCTGCAGCCCTTCGCCGACGCTGGAGAGGCGCGCCCGCACCACCGGGATGCGGGTGTCGACGTGGCGGTAGAGCGAGCGGGCGTGCCAGGCGATGTCGGCCGCGTCGTGGCGCACGAAGTAGCTGAGCTCCAGCGTGTCCCACAGCGGCTGCTGCACGCCCGGCAGCAGCGAATACAGGTTGAGCACGTGCAGGGCTTCCTGCTTGCGCGCCTCCAGCTCGGCCGCGACGTTGGGCTTGGCGCCGCCGAGCGCGCGCAATGTGGCGCGGTACAGATCCTCGAGCAGTTTGCCCTTCCACGCATTCCAGACCTTGGGGCTGGTGCCGCGGATGTCGGCCACGGTCAGCAGGTAGAGCGCGGTGAGCGTGCGAGGGTCCTTGACCTTGGTGGCGAAGGTCTCGATCACCTCGGCGTCGCTCAGGTCCTCCTTCTGCGCGATGCGGCTCATGGTGAGGTGCTCGCGCACCAGGAACTCGATCAGCTGCGCGTCCTCGCGCGCGATGCCGTGGTCGCGGCAGAAGCGCCGTACCTCGACGCCGCCCAGGTCGGAGTGGTCGCCGCCGCGGCCCTTGGCCACGTCGTGGAACAGCGCCGCCACGTACAGCACCCACGGCCGCTCGAACTGTGCACCGAGCTGCGAGCAGAACGGGTACTCGTGAGCATGCTCGGCGATGAAGAAGCGCCGCACGTTGCGCAGCACCATCAGGATGTGCTGGTCCACGGTGTAGACGTGGAACAGGTCGTGCTGCATCTGCCCGACGATGCGGCGGAACACCCACAGATGGCGTCCCAGCACCGACGTCTGGTTCATCAGCCGAAAGGCGTGCGTCTGCCGGCCCGTGGGGTTGATGAGGATCTGCATGAACAGCGCGCGGTTGACCGGGTCGCGCCGGAACGCGCCGTTCATCACGTCGCGCGAGTTGTACAGCGCGCGCAGCGTGCGCGCCGACAGGCCCTTCATGCCGACCGTCTGCTGGTAGGTCACGAAGGTCTCGAGGATGGCGTGCGGATCGCGCTGGTAGAGGTCGTCGCTGACGACCTCGAGCATGCCGCCACGGTCGAGGAACTTGTCGTTGATGGGGCGCATCGGCGACTTGCCGGTGCCCTGGATCTGCTCCTCGATGTTGAGCATCAGGATCTGGTTGAGCTGCGCCACTGCCTTGGCGGCCCAGTAGTACCGCCGCATCAGCGCCTCGGAGGCGCGCCGCTCGCGCGTGCTCTGGTAGCCGAAGCTCTCGGCCACGGCAGTCTGCAGGTCGAACACCAGCCGATCCTCGCGCCGGCCCGCCACCATGTGCAGACGCGCCCGGATCAGCTTGAGCAGGCCTTCGTTGCGCTGCAGTTGCTTGACCTCGAAGGGCGTGACCATGCCGTTGGCGGCCAGTGCGGTCCAGGTCTTGCCGAGCCGGGCCGCGCGGGCGATCCAGATCACGGTCTGCAGGTCGCGCAGGCCGCCCGGGCTTTCCTTGCAGTTGGGCTCCAGCGAGTAGGGCGTGTCCTCGTACTTGGTGTGGCGCTGGTGCATCTCCAGCGTCTTCGCCCGCAGGAACGCGGCCGGGTCGAGCGCGGCCAGGTGGGCACGCCGGAACTCGTCGAACACGCGGCGCGAACCGCACAGGAAGCGCGCCTCGAGCAGAGCGGTCTGCACCGTCACGTCGCGCTCGGACTCGGCCACGCACTCGTCGATGGTGCGCACGCTCGATCCGATCTCGAGGCCGATGTCCCAGCAGGCGGTGATGAAGCCGCCGATGGTGGACTTGAGCGCGTCGTTGTCGTGCGCGTCGCCGTGCGTGGCCGGGAGCAGCACCAGCACATCGACATCGGAGTAGGGGAACAGCTCGCCGCGGCCGTAGCCGCCCACGGCCACCAGCGCCGCGCCCTTGGGCATCAGCGCGTGCTGCCACAGGTGCAGCAGCGTGCCGTCGACGTGGCGTGCCAAGCCGCGGATCAGCCGCGTGGCGGCCGGTGCGGTGGGGCGCGAGGCGCGGAAGCGCTCGATCAGCGCGGCCTTGCCGTCGCGCAGGCGCGCGCGCAGCGCCGGCACGGTGGGGGCGGGGGGCGTTGCGGGCAGCAGCGCTGCGCTCATCAGGCCGCGCCGGGTTCCGGCGGCGGTGGGCTGCCGGCCGAGAGGGTGAGCACCTCGTAGCCGGTGTCGGTGACCAGCACCGTGTGCTCCCACTGCGCCGAGAGCGAGCGGTCCTTGGTCACGATGGTCCAGCCGTCGCCCAGTTCCTTGATCTCGCGGCGCCCGGCGTTCACCATCGGCTCGATCGTGAACACCATGCCGGGCACCAGTTCCTCCAGCGTGCCGGGGCGGCCGTAATGCAGCACCTGTGGTTCCTCGTGGAACTTGCGGCCGATGCCGTGCCCGCAGAACTCGCGCACGATCGAGAAGCCCTGGCGTTCGGTGAAGGTCTGGATCGCGTGGCCGATGTCGCCGAGCCGCACGCCGGGCTTCACCTTGACAATGCCGCGCCACATGGCCTCGTAGGTGAGCGAGCACAGCCGGCGGGCCGCGATCGAGCCCTCGCCGACCACGAACATGCGACTGGTGTCGCCGTGCCAGCCGTCCTTGATGACGGTGACGTCGATGTTGACGATGTCGCCGTTCTTCAGCGGCCGGTCGTTCGGGATGCCGTGGCAGACCTGATGATTGATCGACGTGCAGATCGACTTGGGGTAGGGCGTGTAGCCGGGCGGCGCGTAGTTCAGCGGCGCCGGGACGGCATCCTGCACCTCGACGATGTGCCGGTGCGCCAGGCGGTCCAGCTCGTCGGTGGTGATGCCGGGCTTGACGTGCAGCGTCAGCATGTCCAGCACCTCGGAGGCGAGCCGCCCCGCGATGCGCATGCCGTCGGCGTCGGCGGCGGTCTTGATCGTGATCGACATAGCCGGGGATTATCTCATCAGGCCCGTAAAATCTAGGGTTTGCGAGGGGACATCCCGCCTCGCACCGCACGCCCTCCAGACCCGCGACTTCCGCGCGCCCCATGACCCAGCCCACGATCCTCTCCTTCGACGGCGGCAACGCGCTGTCCGCCTTCCGTGCCCAGGCCCTGTTGCCGCGGTTGCAGGCGCTCGCCGCCGGCATCACCGCGGTCCATGCCCGGCACGTGCACTGGGTGGCGGCGGAGGCGGCGCTCGATGCAGCCGCACGCGACAAGCTGGCCGGCCTGCTGCGCTACGGCAACGCCTATGCCGGCCCGACGGAGGGCACCCTGGTGCTGGTGATGCCGCGCCTGGGCACGGTGTCGCCCTGGGCCAGCAAGGCCACCGACATTGCCCACAACTGCGGCCTGGGCATCCGCCGCGTCGAGCGCGTCACCGAGTACCGGCTGACGCTCAAGGGCGGACTGCTCGGCGGCAGCAAGCCGCTCACCGATGCCGAGCGCGCGGCCGTGGCCGAACTGCTGCACGACCGCATGACCGAGAGCGTGGCCTTCGAGCACGGCGCCGCGGCCCACCTGTTCGATGCCCAGCCGGGGAAGCCGATGGAGACGGTCGACGTGATCGGCCGGGGTCGCACGGCGCTGGAAGCGGCGAACCGCGACTTCGGCCTGGCGCTGAGCGACGACGAGATCGATTACCTCGTCGCCGCCTTCACCGGACTGCAGCGCAACCCGACCGACGTGGAGCTGATGATGTTCGCGCAGGCGAACTCCGAGCACTGCCGCCACAAGATCTTCAACGCGCAGTTCACGATCGACGGCGAGGCTCAGGAACACTCGATGTTCCAGATGATCCGTCACACCCACAAGACCTCGCCGCAGCACACCATCGTGGCGTACAGCGACAACGCGGCGGTGATGGAGGGCTTCCCGATCGAGCGCTGGCTACCGCAGGGCTACACCAATGCGCCGGTCTATGCGGCGCGCCACGAGACGGCCCACGTGCTGATGAAGGTCGAGACGCACAACCACCCGACGGCGATCTCCCCGTTCGCCGGTGCGTCCACCGGCGCCGGCGGCGAGATCCGCGACGAGGGCGCCACCGGGCGCGGCGCCCGGCCCAAGGCCGGCCTGACCGGCTTCTCGGTCTCCAACCTCCAGTTGCCCGGCACCCATGAGCCCTGGGAGCGTGTGCGCTACGGCAAGCCCGAGCACATCGCGAGCGCGCTGCAGATCATGATCGACGGCCCGCTGGGCGGCGCGGCCTTCAACAACGAGTTCGGCCGACCCAACCTGGGCGGCTACTTCCGCGTCTACGAGCAGACGGTCGGCGCCGGTGCGCAGGCGCAGCGCCGCGGCTACCACAAGCCCATCATGATCGCCGGGGGCCTGGGCACGATCAGCGACGGCCAGACCCACAAGATCCCGTTCCCGGCCGGCACGCTGCTGATCCAGCTCGGCGGTCCCGGCATGCGCATCGGCATGGGCGGCGGTGCCGCCAGCTCGATGGCGGCCGGCGCCAACACCGCGGCACTGGATTTCGATTCGGTGCAGCGCGGCAATCCGGAGATCCAGCGGCGCGCGCAGGAGGTCCTGAACCACTGCTGGGCGCTGGGCGCGGGCAATCCCATCCTCGCGGTGCACGACGTCGGCGCCGGTGGCATCAGCAATGCCTTCCCCGAGCTGGTGCACGACGCCGGCCGCGGCGCGCGTTTCGACCTGCGCAAGGTGCCGCTGGAGGAAAGCGGCCTGGCGCCGAAGGAGATCTGGTGCAACGAGAGCCAGGAACGCTACGTGCTGGCGATCGCGCCCGAGAGCCTGCCGCTGTTCGAGGCGATGGCCACCCGTGAACGCTGCCCCTACGCGGTGGTCGGTGTCGCCAGCGACGCACTGCAGCTGGTGCTCGAGGACGGCCCCGGCGGACAGGGCGAGCACGGCACGCCGATCGACATGCCGATGGACGTGCTGCTCGGCAAGCCGCCGAAGATGCACCGCCAGGTGCAGCGCGTGGCGCACCACCTGGAGCCGTTGGCGCTGGCGGGCGTGACGCTGCAGCAGGCCGCCTTCGACGTGCTGCGCCATCCCACGGTGGCCAGCAAGCGCTTCCTGATCACCATCGGCGACCGCACGGTCGGGGGTCTGAGCCATCGTGACCAGATGGTCGGCCCGTGGCAGGTGCCGGTGGCCGACTGCGCGGTGACGCTGGCCGACCATGCCGGCTTCCACGGCGAGGCCATGGCGATGGGCGAGCGCACGCCGCTGGCCCTGATCGACGCGCCGGCCGCCGGCCGCATGGCGGTGGCCGAGAGCATCACCAACCTGCTGGCCGCGCCGATCGAGCTGCCGCGCGTCAAGCTCAGCTGCAACTGGATGGCCGCCTGCGGCGAACCCGGCGAGGACGCAGCGCTGTACGACACGGTGCGCGCGGTCGGCCTGGAGCTGTGTCCGGCGCTGGGCATCGCGGTGCCGGTCGGCAAGGATTCGCTGTCGATGCGCACGCGCTGGAGCGACGCCGAATCCGGCGAGGCGAAGCAGGTGACCGCGCCGGTCTCGCTGATCGTCACCGCCTTCGCCAGCCTCGCCGACGTGCGCGGCACGCTCACGCCGCAGCTGCAGCCGGGTGATACCTCGCTGATCCTGATCGACCTGGGGCAGGGCCGCAACCGCCTGGGCGGCTCGATCCTGGCGCAGACGCTGGAGCAACTGGGCGACAGCGCACCCGACCTCGACGATGCCGCGCTGCTGAAGCAGCTGGTGGCCGCCATCCACCGCCTGCGCGGCGAAGGCCGGCTGCTGGCCTACCACGACCGTTCCGACGGCGGCCTGTGGGCGACGGTCTGCGAGATGGCCTTCGCCGGCCACTGCGGCGTGTCGCTCAACGTCGACCTGCTGGTGACCGAGGGCGACGGCGTGTCCGACAGCCGCATGGACAGCGGCGATGCCAAGAACTGGGCCGGCCAGGTGGGTGCGCGCCGCGAGGAGCTGACGCTGAAGGCGCTGTTCGCCGAGGAGTTGGGCGCGGTGATCCAGGTCGCCGGCGCCGAGCGCGACAAGGTGCTCCACGTGCTGCGCGAGGCCGGCCTCGGCCGTCACAGCCACGTGATCGGCAAGCCCAACGACCGCGGTGTCGTCGAGGTCTGGCGCGACGCCAAGGCCGTGTTCAGCGCGCCGCTGCGCGAACTGCATCAGGCCTGGGACGAGGTGAGCTGGCGCATCGCCGCGCTGCGCGACCACCCGGGCTGTGCCGAGGCCGAGCATGCGGCAGCCGGCGCGCCGGACGATGCCGGCCTGCAGTGGCAACCCAGCTTCGATCCGGCCGAGGACGTGGCCGCGCCCTTCCTGAAGCTCGCCCGTCCGAAGCTCGCGATCCTGCGCGAGCAGGGCGTCAACTCGCACATCGAGATGGCCTATGCGATGGCGCAGGCCGGCTTCGAGACCTACGACGTGCACATGAGCGACCTGCAGTCGGGCCGGGCCCGGCTCGACATGTACCGCGGCTTCGTCGCCTGCGGCGGCTTCAGCTATGGCGACACCTTGGGCGCCGGCGAGGGCTGGGCGCGCTCGGTGCTGTTCAACCCGCGGCTGGCCGACCAGTTCGCGGCGTTCTTCAACCGCGACGACAGCTTCGCGCTCGGCGTCTGCAACGGCTGCCAGATGATGGCGGCGCTGGCGCCCATCATCCCCGGCGCTCAGGCCTGGCCCAAGTTCACCCGCAACCGCAGCGAACAGTTCGAGGCGCGGCTGGCGCAGGTGGAGGTGCTGGAGAGTCCGTCGCTGTTCTTCGCCGGCATGGCCGGCAGCCGGCTGCCGATCGCGGTGGCGCACGGCGAGGGCTATGCCGACTTCTCCCAGCGCGGCGACGCCCGCGCGGTGCACCGCGCCATGCGCTACGTGGACCCGGCCGGCCGCGCCACCGAGGCCTATCCCCACAACCCCAACGGCAGCCCCGAAGGCCTGACCGCGGTGACCACGCCCGACGGCCGCTACACCGCGCTGATGCCGCACCCCGAGCGCGTGTTCCGCAACGTGCAGATGAGCTGGAGCGGCGGTGACGTCACCGCTGCCAGCCCCTGGCTGCGCATGTTCCGCAACGCGCGCCGCTGGGCTGCCTGATGGGAGGCGGGCCGCTGTGGTCCCCCGCGGACCGGCATGCCCGCCTCGACGCGCTGCGCGGTCTGGCCATCGTCTGGATGGCGGTGTTCCATTTCTGCTTCGACCTGGCCCACTTCCGGCTGATCGGCGCGAACTTCCACGCCGATCCGTTCTGGCTGCACCAGCGCACCGGGATCGTCAGCCTGTTCCTGTTCTGCGCCGGCCTCGGCCAGGCCGTCGCGCTGCACGCCGGCCAGGGCGGGGCGCGCTTCTGGCGCCGTTGGGCACAGATCGCCGGTTGCGCGCTGCTGGTCAGCGCCGGCAGCGCGCTGATGTTCCCGCGCAGCTGGATCAGCTTCGGCGTGCTGCACGGCATCGCGCTGATGCTGATCGTCTGCCGTTTCTCTGCCGGTGCAGGGCGCTGGCTGTGGCCGCTGGGGCTGGCGGCGATCCTGCTGCCGCAGTTCGTGCAGCACCCGCTGTTCGACAGCCGGCTCGCCAACTGGGTCGGCCTGGTGACGCGCCGGCCGGTCACCGAGGACTACGTGCCGCTGCTGCCCTGGCTGGGCGTCATGTGGTGGGGCCTGGCGGCCGGCCGGTGGTTGATCGAGCACCGCCCGGGATGGCTCGGCGGCCCGTTGCCCACCGCAGCCCGACCGCTGGCCGTGCTGGGGCGCTGGAGCCTGAGCTTCTACATGCTGCACCAGCCGCTGCTGATCGGCGCGCTGATGCTGTGGCTGGCCGTGCGGTGAGGTGCCCACAATGACGGACGGCGCAGCGATCGGCGAACGCGCCCGCCGCATGCTGCCCTGGCTGGTGGCGGTGGCCTTCTTCATGCAGACGCTGGACGGCACCATCGTCAACACCGCGCTGCCTGCGATGGCGCGCGACCTCGGCGAGAGCCCGCTGCGCATGCAGGCCGTCGTGATCGCCTACATGTTGACGGTGGCGCTGCTGATCCCGGTGTCGGGCTGGCTGGCCGACCGCTTCGGAACGCGGCGCATCTTCATCGGCGCGATCGTCGTGTTCAGCGTCGGGTCGGCGGCCTGCGCGCTGTCGGCCACGCTCGGCCAGCTCGCCGCGGCGCGCGTGCTGCAGGGCGTGGGCGGCGCGCTGCTGCTGCCGGTGGGTCGGCTCGCCATCCTGCGTGTGTTCCCCAAGGACCAACTGCTGCGCACGCTCGCCTTCGTCACGATCCCGGGCCTGGTTGGTCCGCTGATCGGTCCCAGCCTGGGCGGCTGGCTGGTCGAGGTGGCCACCTGGCACTGGGTGTTCCTGATCAACCTGCCGGTCGGCCTGGTGGGCGTGGTGGCCGCACGGCGCTACATGCCGGACCTGCGGGACGGCGCGGCGCAGCGTTTCGACCTGTGGGGCTACGTGCTGTTCGGCGCGAGCATCGTGATGATCTCCGTCGCGCTGCAGGGCCTGGGCGAACGGGCGCTGGGGTTCGCGAGCTCGATGCTGCTGCTGTTCGCCGGTTTCGCGGCGCTCGGCGGCTACTGGCTGCATGCGGCGCGCGCGCCGCAGCCGCTGTTCGGGCTCGGGCTGTTCTCGATCCCGACCTTTGCGGTGGGCCTGATCGGCAACCTGTTCGCGCGGCTCGGCAGCGGCGCGATTCCCTTCCTGATGCCGCTGTTCCTGCAGGTCGGGCTCGCCTATTCGCCGGCCGCCGCCGGCATGAGCCTGATCCCGACGGCGCTCGGCGCGATGCTGTCCAAGACCTTCGCCGAGCCGCTGATCGGGCGCCTGGGCTACCGCCGCACGCTGATCGGCAACACCGTGCTGCTGGGGCTGATGATCGCCAGCTTCGCGCTGGTCGATCTGGAGACCGGCCGCTGGGCGCTGATGCTGCACCTGGCCGCGTTCGGCATCGTCAACTCGCTGCAGTTCACCGCCATGAACACGCTGACGCTGGGGGACCTGGAGGGCCGCAACGCCAGCGCCGGCAACAGCCTGCTGTCGGTGGTGATGCAGGTCTCGATGAGCCTGGGTGTCGCGGCCGCCGCCGCGCTGCTGGTGGCGTTCGGCGGACACACGCAGGCCCAGGGATCGGCGGCCGTGGTGCAGACCTTCCACGCGGCCTTTGCCTGCATCGGCCTGATGACGGTCTGCGCTGCGCTCGTCTTCGCGCAGCTGCAGACCTGCGACGCGCCGCAGGCGGTGCCGCGCGTGCCGGACGAGCACTGATGCGCGAATGCGTTTTCCAACCGTGCGGGACTGGCCGTCGGGCATGAAAAAGGCGCCCCGCAGGGCGCCTGATGTCGTCGAGGGCCCGCGATCGGGTCACTCGAACTTGTAGTCGGTCTTGGCCTTGCTCTTGAGTTCGTCGCGGAAGGCGCCGACCTTCTGCTGGCTCAGGCGCTGCTCGATCTGCGGCTTTACTTCGGCCAGCGGCGGGAACTGGGCGTCGCGCACGTCCTCGAGCTTCAGGATGTGGAAGCCGTACTGGCTCTTGATCGGTGCCTCGGTCATCTTGCCCTTCTCGAGCTTGACCATCGCGTTGGAGAACTCGGGCACGAAGCTGCCCGGGGCCGCCCAGTCGAGATCGCCGCCGTTGGGCGCCGAGCCCGGGTCCTTGCTGGACTTCTTGGCCGTTTCCTCGAAGCTCGCGCCGCCCTGGATCTGCGCGATCAGGGCCTTGGCCTCGTCCTCGGTCTCCACGAGGATGTGGCGCACACGGTATTCCTTGTCGCCGGCCTGGGCCTTGTACTTGTCGTACTCGGCCTGGACCTCGGCGTCGGTGACGGGGTTCTTCTTCTGGAAGTCGGCGAACAGCTCGCGGATCAGGATGCTCTGGCGGGCCAGTTCCATCTGCGCCTTGTATTCCGGCGTGGCGGCCACGCCGCGCTTCTCGGCGGCCTGCGTGAAGATCTCGCGCAGCACCACCTCGTCCTTCACCTGACGCTCGGTCTCGGGCGGCAGCTGCTGGCCCTGGCTCTGTGCCTGCTTCGTGACCTGCAGCAGCAGGGCGTCGGCGCGCGCCTTCGGGACCGGCTTGCCGTTGACGATGGCGATGTTCTGCGCTGCGGCCAGCGCCGGGGCGAGCAGGGCGGCGGCCAGCGCGATGGACGATGCGCGAACGGCAAGGGTGTACGGCTTCATGCGATCAGAACCTCGGTAGGGAAAGGGCGGCGGGCGGCGTCGCGGGGCGACGGCTTCAAGGGGTGCTGCGGGCCGCTTCGGTGGGGGTGAGCGTGGTGAGTGCCAGGGCATGAATGCCGCGGGGCATCCACGAGGCGACGGCATCATACACAAGGCGGTGCCGCGCCAGACGTGACAAACCGTCAAAGCGCTCACTGACCAGATGGACGCTGTAATGCCCGCCTTCGCGGGCGCCGGCATGGCCGGCGTGCTGGTGGCTGTCGTCGCTGACGTGCAGCGATTGCGGCGCCAGCGCGTCCCGCAACGCGGCCTCGAGCTCGGCCGCGGTCGGGGCGAAGGCCGGCGCGGTGCGCCCCACGTTCGGCTCACTCATCTTCGGTCTTGATGTGGCGGCTCAGGTAGAGGCCTTGCGCCAGCGTGAACAGGAGCATCAGGCCCACGCCGCCGAACAGCTTGAAATTGACCCACACGTCGGTCGGGAAGCTGTAGGCGACGTAGAGGTTCGCCAGGCCCATGAACGCGAAGAAGGCGATCCACATGAAGTTGAGGTTGCGCCACACCGCCGGCGGCAGCTGGAGCTGGCCGCCCATCAGCGTCTGCAACAGGTTCTTTCGAAACACGGCGTGACTGAGCCAGAACGCCGTCCCCATGACCCAGTACAGCACGCTGGGCTTCCACTTGATGAAGGTCTCGTTGTGGAACCAGACGGTGGCGCCGCCGAGCACCGTGACCAGCCCGAGGCTGACCCACAGCATCGTGTCCACCTTCCTGCCGCGCAGCAGCAGCCAGCCGATCTGCGCGAAGGTGGCCACGATGACCACCAGCGTGGCCAGCAGCACCGGGGCCTCCTTCGGGCCGACCATGCCGCCGGAGACCAGGAAGCCGAAATGCTGGCTGGCGAACGCGGCCGCCGCGTCGGGTTGGCCTTCGGCCACCTTGAAGGCCACGAAGAACAGGACGATGGGAAGCAGGTCGAACAGGAACTTCATCGCGAGGGTCGGTCGTTGCCCAGGGCCCCGATTGTGCGGTGCCGGCGCCGGGGCGCTGGCACCGGGTCATTTCCGGGGCTCGAAGCCCAGCGAGGCCGAGTTGATGCAGTAGCGCTCGCCGGTCGGCTCGGGGCCGTCGGGGAAGACGTGGCCGAGGTGCGCGCCGCAGTCCTGGCAGCGCACCTCCACGCGCACCATGCCGTGGCTGCGGTCGACCACGCGGTCGATGATCTCGCCGCGCAGCGGCTGGAAGTAGCTGGGCCAGCCGCAGCCGGCGTCGAACTTCGTGCCCGAGTCGAACAGCGGCGCGTTGCAGCCGACGCAGTGGTACACGCCTTCCTGCCAGTGATCGGCATATTTGCCCGTGAAGGCACGCTCGGTGGCGCCGTGGCGCGTTACCTCGAACTGCATCGGGTCGAGCTGGGCACGCCATTCGGCCTCGGTCTTCTGGACCTTGCGGGGCTTGTCGTCGGTGGAACTCATGATGAACAGGACACCTCCAGGGTTTGCGCCCAATCGGGCGGAAACTCGGCATAGGCCGAGTGCTCCGGCTGTTCGTCGAACGGCCGCTCCAGAACTTTCAGCAGGCGCTGTGTCTCGCCGAAATCGCCACCCTGTGCCGCACGGATCGCGTTCTCGCACAAGTGGTTGCGCAGCACGTACTTGGGGTTCGCGCGGTCCATTTGCAAGCGGCGCTCGGCCTCCGCGCGGCCGTCGAGCGCGAGGCGACGTGCATAGCGGTCGGCCCAGGCATCGAAGGCCGGGCGGTCGAGGAAGAGGTCGCGCACCGCCTGCGGCTCGGCCGGCGACCACTGCGCCAGCCGGCGCCAGGTGATGGTGTGGTCGGCGCGCTCGGTGGCCATCAGCTGGAGCCAGTCGTCGGCCAGCGCCACGTCCTCGTCGCGTTCGCCGGCGAGGCCGAGCTTGGCGCGAAGCCGCGCCGCCATGGCCTCGGAGAACGTGTGCTTGTAGGGCTCGATCGCCTCCAGCGCCAGGTCGCCGGTGGCCTCGGTCACCTCGCCGCCCATCGCGATCAGCGGCAGCATCGCCTGCGCCAGCGCATGCAGGTTCCAGAACGCCACGCTCGGCTGGCGCGAGTAGGCATAACGGCCCTGGTGGTCCGAGTGGTTGCAGACATGGCCGGGGTCGAAACCGTCGAGGAAGCCGAACGGACCGTAGTCAATCGTCAGGCCGAGGATCGACAGGTTGTCGGTGTTCATCACGCCGTGGCAGAAGCCCACGGCCTGCCAGTCGGCCAGCAGCGTGGCGGTACGGCGCGCCACCGTCTCCAGCAGCGCGGCATAGGGATTGGCCGCCTCGCGGCAGGCGGGGTGGTGCTGGTCGATCACGAAGTCGGCCAGCGTGCGCAGCGCTTCGGGCAAGCCATGATGGGCGAAGTGCTCGAAGTGGCCGAAGCGCACGAAGCTCGGCGCCACCCGCGTCACGACCGCGGCGGTCTCGACGGTTTCGCGCCGCACCGGCAGCGGTGAACCGACGACCGCCAGCGCGCGCGTCGTCGGAATGCCCAGGAAGTGCATCGCTTCGGAACACAGGAACTCGCGGATCGACGAACGCAGCACCGCGCGGCCGTCGCCCATGCGCGAATAGGGCGTGCGGCCGGCGCCCTTGAGCTGCAGCTCCATCGGTCCGTTCGGCGTGTCGATCTCGCCCAGCAGCAGGGCCCGGCCATCGCCCAGCTGACCGGCCCAGACGCCGAACTGGTGGCCGCTGTAGACGGTGGCCAGCGGCTCGCTGCCCGGCCAGGTGCGTCCGCCGGACAACACCTCCAGCGCCTGCCAGTCGGCGCGCTCGGCCCAGTCGCCGGGCCAGCCGAGCAGGCGGGCGGCGCTGTCGCTGGTGGCCACCCAGTGCGGCTGCGGCAGCGCCTGCGCTGCGAGTCGCGTGTGGAAGACGGGGCCCAGTGCGGCATAGCGGTTGCGCCAGTGCAGGCCGAGGGGCGTCGCGTCGGGCCGGTCGAGCTCCGGCAGGGAAACATCTTGCATGCCCGGCAGTCTAGCGAGCCCTCTCACGCCTGCTGCGGTCTAGGGCATACCCCAGCCTAAGCCTTGCGGGACGCTTTCTATGATCGCCCGCATTCCATTGCCAATCGAAGAGGGAAAGACCATGGCCTTGTTGATGGGGCAGATGATGCAGATGCCGCTGCTGATCTCGTCGCTGATCACGCATGCGGCGCGTCACCATGGTGACACCGAGATCGTTTCCAAGCGGGTCGAGGGTGATGTGCATCGCTGCACCTGGGTCGATGTCGAGCTGCGCGCCCGCAAGCTGGCGCAGGCGCTGGCGCGGCTCGGCTGCGAGGCGGGCGACCGCGTCGGCACGCTGGCCTGGAACGGCTATCGCCACCTCGAGATCTACTACGCCTCGTCCGGCTCGGGGCTGGTGTGCCACACCGTCAATCCGCGGCTGTTCCCGGAGCAGATCGCCTGGATCGTCAACGACGCCGAGGACCGGGTGCTGTGTTTCGACCTGACGTTCCTGCCGCTGGTCGAGAAGCTCGCCGCGCAGTTGCCCACGGTGCGCCACTTCGTCGCGATGACGGACCGCGCCCACATGCCGGCACAAACCAGCGTGCCGAACCTGCTGTGCTTCGAGGAGCTGGTGGAGGCCGAGAACGGCGACTACCGCTGGCCCAGCTTCGACGAGAACACGGCGTCGAGCATCTGCTACACCTCGGGCACGACCGGCAACCCCAAGGGTGCGGTCTACAGCCACCGCTCCAGCCTGTTGCACGCGATGGCGGCGGCGCTGCCGGACGGCATGGCGCTGGCGGCTCGCGACACCGTGCTGCCGGTGGTGCCGATGTTCCACGTCAACGCCTGGGGCCTGCCCTATGCCTCGGCCCTGACCGGCTGCCGGGTGGTGTTTCCCGGCCCGCACCTCGACGGCAAGTCGCTCTACGAGCTGTTCGAGGCCGAACGCGTGAGCTTCAGCGCCGGCGTGCCCACCGTGTGGCTGGGCCTGCTGACCTACGTGAAGCAGAACGGCCTGAAGTTCTCCACCTTCAAGCGCACCGTCATCGGTGGCTCGGCCTGCCCGCCGGCGATGCTGAAGACGCTGGAGGACGACTACGGCGTCGAGGTGATCCACGCCTGGGGCATGACCGAGATGTCGCCGCTGGGCACGCTGGCGCGCCTGAAGTCCAAGCACGACGCGCTGCCCAAGGAGGCCCAGCGCCACCTGCAGGAGAAGCAGGGCAAGGTGGTGTTCGGCGTCGACATGGCGATCGTCGGCGACGATGGAGGCATGCAGCCCTGGGACGGCAAGAGCTCCGGTGACTTGCTGGTGCGCGGGCCGTGGGTGATCGACCGCTACTTCAAGCAGACGGCCTCGCCGCTGCACGACGGCTGGTTCCCGACCGGCGACGTGGCGACCATCGACGCCGACGGCTACATGCAGATCACCGACCGCAGCAAGGACGTCATCAAGTCCGGCGGCGAGTGGATCAGCTCGATCGAGCTGGAGAACATCGCGATGGCGCATCCCGGCGTCCACGAGGCGGCCGTGGTGGCCGCCTTCCACCCGAAGTGGGACGAACGGCCGCTGCTGGTGGTGGTGCCCAAGCCGGGCGTGGAGCTCACGCGGGCGCAGTTGCTGGCGCACTACGAAGGCCGGATCGCCAAGTGGCAGATTCCGGATGACGTGGTGTTCGTCGCCGAGATCCCGCACACCGCCACCGGCAAGATCCAGAAGATGCGGCTGCGCGAGCAGCTCAAGGATCACAAGCTGCCGACCACCTGAACGGCCCACCACGAGCGGAGACGACGATGCGGATCGCGACCTGGGTGCATCAAACGGCGGTCGGTTCGCTGTTGCTGCTGGCCGTGGGCACGGTGGCGGCGCAGAAGGGCGAGACCGTCAAGATCGCCTGGATCGACCCGCTGTCGGGCCTGATGGCCCCGGTGGGCCAGAACCAGGTTCGGAGCTTCCAGTTCTTCGCCGAGAAGTTCAACAAGGATCCCCGGCTCAACCCGGCCGGCGTGCGCTTCGAGATCGTTCCGTTCGACAACAAGCTCAGCCCCAGCGAAACCGTCAACGCGCTGAAGTCCGCGGTGGACCAGGGTGTGCGCTACGTGACGCAGGGCAACGGTTCCTCGGTGGCCGGCGCGATGATCGATGCGGTGGCCAAGCACAACGAGCGCAACCCGGGCAAGGAGGTGATCTACCTCAACCACTCCGCGGTCGACCCCGACTTCACCAACAGCCGCTGCAGCTACTGGCACTTCCGCTTCGACGCCGATACCTCCATGAAGATGGAGGCGCTCACGACCTTCATCAAGGACCTTCCCGACGTCAAGAAGGTCTACCTGCTCAACCAGAACTACTCGCACGGCCAGCAGGTGGCGCGCTACGCGAAGGAGAACCTCGCGAAGAAGCGGCCCGACGTGCAGGTGGTCGGCGAAGACTTCCACCCGCTCGCGCAGGTGCGCGACTTCGCGCCCTACATCGCCAAGATCAAGGCGAGCGGGGCCGACAGCGTGATCACCGGCAACTGGGGCTCCGACCTGTCTCTGCTGATGAAGGCCGCCAACGAGAGCGGCTACGCCGGGCGGTTCTTCACCTACTACACCGGCGTGACCGGCGCGCCCACGGCGCTCGGCCGCAACTTCGACGGCCGTGTCTACCAGGTCGCCTACCACCACTACAACATGCCCGGCGCGATGGGCCAATGGCAGAACGAGTTCCGGCAGAAGCTCAACGACGACTTCTACACCGGCTCGGTGGTCCACATCTACAACATCCTCTCGCAGGCGATGGCGCGGGCGAAGTCGACCGAGCCGCTGAAGGTGGCGGCGGCGATGGAGGGCCTGAAGTTCAACAGCTTCAGCGGCGAGGTCGAGATGCGCAAGTCCGACCACCAGCTGCAGCAGCCGCTCTTCATCACGGTGTGGCAGCAGGCCGACGCGAAGTTCCCGTACAGCCCGGAGAACACCGGCATGACGCTGGCGCCGGTCAAGGAGTTGCCGGCCTTCGTGTCGAGCACGCCCACCAGCTGCCAGATGAAGCGGCCCTAGGGCTCGTTCTCTGCAGCGCGGACGCGAGCACGGGCGCCCGATGGAGTTCTTCACCCTCTCGATGCTCAACGGCCTGAGCTACGGGCTGCTGCTGTTCATGCTCAGCTCGGGGCTGACGCTGATCTTCAGCCTGATGGGCGTGCTGAACTTCGCGCACGCCAGCTTCTACATGCTGGGCGCCTACCTGGGCTACACGATCGCCAAGGGGGTCGGCTTCTGGCCCGCGCTGGTGCTGGCGCCGTTGGCGGTCGGAGTGCTCGGGGCGTTGTTCGAGCGCGCCTGCCTGCGCCGCCTGCACCGCCACGGCCATGTGCCCGAGCTGCTGGTGACCTTCGGCCTGTCCTACGTCATCCTGGAAGTGGTGCAGTTGCTGTGGGGGCGCGTCGCGCTCGATTTCCAGCCACCCGCCGCGCTGCGCGGCCCGGCTTTCACGCTGGTGGCGACGGCGGGTGAGGGCCTGCAGCTGCTGTGGGGGGCGGCGCCGGCCGCCCTGTGCAGCGCCGCCGGGGCCGTGTGCTCGCCGTTCCCTGCCACGCGTGGTTTCATGATGCTGGTGGCCCTGCTGATGCTGCTGGCGCTGTGGCTGCTGATCACCCGCACCCGCGTCGGCCTGGTGATCCAGGCGGCACTGACCCACCCTGAGATGGCCGAGGCGCTGGGGCACAACGTGCCGCGCGTGTTCATGGGGGTGTTCGGCGCCGGTGCGGCGCTGGCCGGGCTGGCCGGCGTGATCGGCGGCAGCACCTTCGTCACCGAACCGGCGATGGCGGCTACCGTCGGCTCGGTGATCTTCGTCGTGGTGGTGGTCGGCGGCATGGGCTCGTTGCCGGGCGCCTTCGTGGCGTCGCTGCTGATCGGCGTGCTGCAGACCTTCGCGGTCGCGGTGGACTACTCGCTCGGCGCGCTGCTGCGCTCGCTGGGCCTGGAGGTCGGCCCTGCCGCGGCGGGCAACTCGCTGCTGCGGCTCACGGTCTCGCAGGTCGCACCGATCCTGCCGTACCTGCTGCTGGTGCTGGTGCTGATCTTCCGCCCCCGCGGACTGCTCGGCACGCGGGAAGGCTGAGCAGGCCATGGCGCTGGTGTTCCGATACCGCCCGCGCAACGTGGCGCGCGGTCTCGTCTGGGGGCTGTTCGCGCTGCTGCTGGCCGTGGCGCCGCTGCTGTTCGGCAGCGGCCTGTCGCTGACGCTGCTGTCGCAGATGGGCATCGCGATCATCGCCTGCCTGTCCTACAACATGCTGCTGGGGCAGGGCGGCATGCTCAGCTTCGGCCACGCGGTCTACAGCGGCCTCGGCGCCTACCTGGCGATCCATGCGCTCAACCGCGCGGCCGACGGGCAGCTGCCGCTGCCGGTGAGCCTGGTGCCGCTGGTCGGCGCACTCGCCGGGATCGGCGTCGCGCTGCTGCTGGGCTTCGTCACCACCCGCAAGTCGGGCACGCCGTTCGCGATGATCACGCTGGGCCTGGCGGAGCTGGTGTTCGCGATGTCGCTGATGGTCCCCGAGTTCTTCGGCGGCGAGGCCGGCGTCGCCGCCGACCGCGTGATCGGTGCGCCGGTGGCGGGCATCAGCTTCGGTCCGCAGATCCAGGTCTACGCCCTGATCGCGCTCTACACCTTCTTCGCCACGGCGGCGATGTTCGCCTTCACGCGCACGCCGCTGGGTCGCATGCTCAACGCGGTGCGCGACAACCCGGAGCGGGTCGGCTACATCGGCTACGACGCCCAGCGGGTGCGCTATCTCACCTTCGTCATCGCGGGCGGCTTCGCCGGCCTGTCGGGGGGCCTGCACGCACTGAACTTCGAGATCGTCACCGCCGAGGTCGTGGGCCTGCAGCGCTCGGGGGCCTACCTGCTGTTCACCTTCCTCGGCGGCGCGGGCTTCTTCTTCGGCCCCATCCTCGGCGCCGTGCTGATGGTGCTGGCCTTCGTGCTGTTCAGCGAGTTCACCCAGGCTTGGCTGCTCTACCTCGGCCTCGTCTTCCTGATCATGGTGATGTACGCGCCGGGCGGCCTGGCCGGTCTGGTGATGATGAACCTGCGCGTCGCGGCCTACGGCCGGCTGCGTCCGCTGTGGCCGGCCTACCTCGCGCTCGCCGGCACGGCGCTCACGGTGCTGGCCGGCGTCGGCGCGATGATCGAGATGGTGTATCACCTGCGGCTCGACGCCGCGCTGGGCAGCGGCCCGCTGCGCTACCTGGGCGTGCCGCTGGAGCCGCATGGCGTCGACAGCTGGTGCGGCGCAGTCCTGGTCGCGCTGGCCGGGCTGGGCCTGTTCGAGCTCACGCGCCGCGAGTTCGCCCGTCGATGGGGCGCCGTGCAGCAGGAAATCGCGCACGAGATCCGGCAGAAGGAGGCCTCGTGAGCCTCACGGCCGACTTCGCGCTCGAGCTGCGCGGCGTGCGCAAGCATTTCGGCAAGACCGAGATCATCCGCGGCGCCGACCTGCAGGTGCGCTCCGGCGAGCGCGTGGCGCTGATCGGACCCAACGGCGCCGGCAAGTCGACGCTGTTCAACCTCATCAGCGGGCGCTTCGCGCCCAGCAGCGGCGAGATCCGGCTGCACGGGGCGCGCATCGACGGCTGCGCACCGCACGAGATCAACCGCCTGGGCCTGGCGCGCAGCTTCCAGGTCAGCAACCTGTTCACGCGGCTGTCGGTGTTCGAGAACCTGCGCTGCGCCGTGCTGTGGAGCCTGGGGCATCGCTACGCGTTCTGGAAGTTCCTGGCCGACCTGCGCGACGCCAACGAGCGCGCCGAGCAGGTGATGGCGATGCTGCACCTCGACCGCAAGCGCGACGTGGCGGCAGCCGACCTGACCTACGCCGAGCAGCGCGCACTGGAGATCGGCCTGACGATCGCCGGCGGCGCCGGCGTGATCCTGCTCGACGAGCCCACCGCCGGCATGAGCCGCAGCGAGACGCGCCGCTTCGTGCAGCTGATCCGCGAGGCGAGCGAGGGCCGCACGCTGCTGGCCGTGGAGCACGACATGGGCGTGGTGTTCGATCTGGCCGATCGCATCGCGGTGCTGGTCTACGGCGAGGTGATCGCCTGCGACACGCCCGCCGCCGTGCGGGCCAACGCGACGGTGCAGGAGGCCTACCTGGGTGCCGCGCTGGCGGTCGGGGACGCGTGATGCTGCGCCTCGACGAACTCCACGCCTACTATGGCAAGAGTCACGTGCTGCACGGCGTGTCTCTGCAGGTGCAGCCGGGCGAGATCGTCAGCCTGCTGGGCCGCAACGGTTCGGGCCGCTCGACCACGGCGAAGGCGGTGATGGGCCTCGTCGACGGCCGCGGCAGCGTCACGTGGCGGGGCGAGGAGTTGCTGGGGCGCGCCCCGTTCGACATCGCGCGCCGCGGCGTCGGCTACGTGCCCGAGAGCCGTGACGTGTTCCCCGGCCTGACGGTGCTGCAGAACCTGCAGCTCGGGCAGAAAGGTGGGGCGGGCCAGCCGGCGCGGCCGCCACGCTGGCGCCTCGACGACATGTACCGGATGTTCCCGCGCCTGAAGGAGCGCGAGCACACCGAGGCGGGCCTGCTGTCGGGCGGCGAGCAGCAGATGCTGACGCTGTGCCGCACGCTGATGGGCGATCCCGACCTGGTGCTGGTCGACGAACCGACCGAAGGCCTGGCGCCGAAACTGGTGGAGCAGGTGGCGGGCTTCCTGCGCGAACTGCAGCAGCGTGGCATGGCCGTGCTGCTGGTCGAGCAGAAGCTCACCATCGCACTCGACGTCGCCCAGCGCTGCTATGTCATGGGCCACGGGCGCATCGTGTTCGAGGGCACGCCGGCGGACCTGCGCGCCGACGCCGAAGTCCGCCGGGAGTGGCTGGAGGTCTGAGTCCGGCACGGCTGTCACGGCAGCGACACGCCGCCGCGCCGCTTCTGCGCCAGAATCGAACGATCGTTCTATTTCCGACTGTCGTCCTGGAGAGCCCGATCCATGAGTGCCCGTTATGCAGTCCACGGCCCGGCGGCCGTCATCACGCTCGACAACCCGCCGGTCAACGGCCTGGGCCATGCCACCCGGCGCGACGTGGCCGACGGCCTGGTGCGTGCCCAGGACGATCCGGCGGTGCAGGCGATCGTGATCACCGGCGCCGGCCGGGCCTTCTCGGGCGGCGCCGACATCCGCGAGTTCGACACGCCGCAGGCGATGCGCGAGCCCAACCTGCTGAGCCTCATCCTCGCCATCGAGGCGTCGGGCAAGCCGGTGATCGCCGCGCTGCACACGGTCTGCATGGGTGGCGGACTGGAGCTCGCGCTCGGCTGTCATTACCGCGTGGCCGCGCCGGGCTGCCAGGTCGCCCTGCCGGAGGTGAAGATCGGCCTGATCCCGGGGGCCGGCGGCACGCAGCGCCTGCCGCGCGTGCTGGGCGTCGAGGACGCGCTGAACATGATCCTCAGCGGCGAGCCGGTGGCGAGCGAGCGGCTCGCGGCGCTGCCCGGCCAGCGGCTGTTCGACCGGCTGGTCGAGGGCGATCTGATGACCGGGGCGCTGGCCTTCGCGGCCGAAGTGGCGGCTCGGCGCCCGCTCCCGCTGGTGCGCCGGCTCACGGCCCATCACCCGAACGCCGACGCCTATTTCCAGTTCGCCCGCAACACCGCCACCGCGATGGCCCCGCAGTTCCCGGCGCCGCGCAAGTGCATCGACATGGTCGCCGCCTCGGTGGCGCTGCCGTTCGATGAGGGCCTGCGGCTGGAGTGGTCGACCTTCACCGCGCTGATGCTCACGCCCGAGTCGCGTGCGCTGCGGCATGTGTTCATGGCCGAGCGCGCGGCGGGCAAGATCGCCGACGTGCCGGCCGACACGCCGGTGCGCAGCGTGAAGCGGCTCGCCGTCATCGGCGCCGGCACCATGGGCGGCGGCATCGCGATGAACTTCCTCAACGCCGGACTGCCGGTGGTGATGCTCGAGACGAAGCAGGAGGCGCTGGATCGCGGCGTGGCCACGATCCGACGCAACTACGAGGCGCAGGTGAAGAAGGGCAAGCTCACGGCCGAGCGGGCCGAGCAGCGCCTGGGCCTGTTGAGCACGACGCTGGACTACGCCGACCTGGCCGACGCCGACATGGTGATCGAGGCGGTGTTCGAGGACCTGGGCGTCAAGGAACAGGTGTTCCGTCGCCTCGACGAGGTGATGAAGCCCGGCGCCATCCTCGCGTCCAACACCTCCACGCTGGACCTGAACCGAATCGCCGCGTTCACGCGGCGGCCACAGGACGTGATCGGCACCCACTTCTTCAGCCCGGCCAACGTGATGAAGCTGCTGGAGGTGGTGCGCGGTGAGCAGACGGGCAAGGACGTGCTCGCCACCGTGATGCAGCTGGGCAAGAAGATCCGCAAGACCTGCGTGGTCTCGGGCGTCTGCGATGGTTTCATCGGCAACCGCATGGTCGAGCAGTACCTGCGCCAGGCCTTCCTGCTGGTCGACGAAGGCAGCACGCCACAGCAGGTGGACAAGGCGATCGAGCGCTTCGGCTTCGCGATGGGTCCGTTCCGCATGAGCGACCTGGCGGGCAACGACATCGGCTGGGCGATCCGCAAGCGTCGCTACGCCGAACGGCCGCACATGCAGTACAGCAAGACCCCCGACTTGCTGTGCGAGACCGGCCGCTTCGGCCAGAAGACCGGTGCCGGCTGGTACGACTACCAGGCCGGCAAGCGCGACGCGATCCCGTCGCCGGTGGTGCTCGAGCTGATCGAAGGCCATCGCAGGACGCTGGGCATCACGCCGCGCAAGATCGGCGACGACGAGATCGTCGAGCGCCTGGTCTACGCGCTGGTGAACGAGGGCGCGCACCTGCTCGAGGAGGGGATCGCGGCCAAGGCCGGCGACATCGACATGGTCTACCTCACCGGCTACGGCTTCCCGCTGCACCGCGGCGGGCCGATGCGCCATGCCGACGAGGTGGGCCTGTTCAACGTGGTGCGCGCGATGCGGCGCTTCCAGCACAACCCGCTCGACGACGCGGCCTTCTGGGAGCCGGCGCCGCTGCTGGCGCGCCTGGCTGCCGACGGCAAGACCTTCGGCCACGGCCTGTAAACGCGAGGACGCCAAGCATCATGACGAAAGCAGTGATCGTCTCCACCGCCCGCACGCCGCTCGCCCGCAGCTGGAAGGGCGCCTTCAACATGACCCACGGCGCGACGCTCGGCGGCTTCGCGGTGCAGGCCGCGGTGCAGCGCGCCGGCATCGAGCCCGCAGAGGTCGAGGACGTGATCCTCGGCTGCGCCTTCCCCGAGGGCGCGACCGGCAGCAACATCGCGCGCCAGGTCGCGCTGCGGGCCGGGTTGCCGGTCACGGTGAGCGGACTCACCGTCAACCGTTTCTGCTCCAGCGGCCTGCAGAGCATCGCGTTGGCTGCACAGCGCATCGTGGCGGGCGAGGGCGGCACGTACGTGGCCGGCGGCGTGGAGAGCATCTCCTGCGTGCAGAACGAGATGAACCGGCACCTGCTGGCCGACCCCTGGCTGCGCGAGCACAAGCCCGAGATCTACTGGCCGATGCTGCAGACCGCCGAGACGGTGGCGCGGCGCTACGGCATCGAGCGAGAGCGCATGGACCGCTACGGTGCCGCCAGCCAGCAGAAGGCCTGCGCGGCGCAGGAGGCCGGCCGGTTCGCCGACGAGATCGTAGCCGTCACGGTGACGACCGGCACGGCCGATCCGGTACACGGTGTGCGCAGCCGGGACGTGACGGTCAGCGCCGACGAGGGCCTGCGCCACGGCACCACCTACGAGGCGGTGGCCGGCATCCGCAGCGCGCTGCCGGGCGGCGTGGTGGCGGCCGGCAACGCCAGCCAGTTCTCCGACGGTGCCGGGGCCTGCGTGGTGATGGACGAGGCGCTGGCCGAGCGCCGGGGCCTGAAGCCGCTGGGCCGCTTCCTTGGCTTCGCGGTGGCCGGCTGCGAGCCCGACGAGATGGGCATCGGCCCGGTGTTCGCGGTGCCCAAGCTGCTGCAGCGCCTGGGCCTGGCCGTCGACGACATCGACCTGTGGGAACTCAACGAGGCCTTCGCGGTGCAGGTGCTGTATTGCGCCGACCGCCTGGGCCTGCCGATGGAGCGGCTCAACGTCAACGGCGGCGCGATCGCGGTGGGCCATCCCTACGGCGTCAGCGGCCAGCGCCTGGTCGGCCATGCGCTGCTCGAAGGACGGCGCCGCGGCGCGAAGCGGGTGGCGGTCACGATGTGCATCGGCGGCGGCATGGGCGCCGCCGGCGTGTTCGAGGTGCTGTGAACCGCCGACTCGCATCATGAGCTTCCGCGCCACGCTCGACTTCCTGCTGCACGACTGGCTGCGCGTCGAGACGCTGACGCAACGCCCGCGCTTCGCCGAGCACAGCCGCGAGACCTTCGACGCGGTGCTCGACACCTGCGAACGCATCGCCCGCGAGACCTTCGAGCCGGCCAACCGGCGCGCCGACGTGCAGGAGCCGCACTTCGACGGCGAGCGCGTGCACTTGCCGGAGAGCACCAGGACCGCGACCGAGGCCTACGCCGCGTCGGGCATGCTGGCTGCGGCGCAGGACGTCGAGATCGGCGGCATGCAGTTGCCCTGCGTGGTCGAGATGGCCGCCAACGCCTGCTTCTTCAAGGGCAGCGTGGCGATCAGCGCCTACGCGATGCTGACCACCGGCAACGCCAGCCTGCTGATGGCGCACGGCACGCCGCAGCAGATCGACAGCTTCGCGCGGCACGAGTTCTCCGGTCGCTGGTTCGGCAGCATGTGCCTGTCCGAGCCGCAGGCCGGCTCCAGCCTCGGCGACGTCACCACCCGCGCGCGCCCCGACGGCGAGGGAAGCGAGCACGATCCGCTGGGGCCGCGCTACCGGCTCAGTGGCCACAAGATGTGGATCTCGGGTGGCGAGCACGAGCTCACCGAGAACATCGTCCACCTCGTGCTCGCCAAGATCCCCGCGGACGACGGCACGCTGCCGGCCGGCGTGAAGGGCCTGTCGCTGTTCATCGTGCCCAAGTGGCTGGTGCAGCCCGGAGGCCGACTCACCGGCGAGCGCAACGACGTGGCGCTGGCAGGCCTGAACCACAAGCTCGGCTACCGCGGCACCACCAACACGCTGCTGAACTTCGGCGAAGGCCGCTTCCGGCCGGGCGGCGCGGCCGGGGCGGTCGGCTACCGCGTCGGCGCGCCGGGCGAGGGCCTGCGCTGCATGTTCCACATGATGAACGAGGCGCGCATCGGCGTCGGCCTCGGCGCGGTGATGCTGGGCTACGCCGGCTACGAGAGCAGCCTGGCCTACGCGAAGCAGCGGCCACAGGGCCGGCCGCTCGGTGCCAAGGACGCCGGCCGCCCGCCGGTGGCCATCGTCGAGCACGCCGACGTGAAGCGCATGCTGCTGGCGCAGAAGGCCTACGTCGAGGGCGGTCTGGCGCTGGCGCTCTACTGCGCGCGGCTGGTCGACGACAAGCGCAGCGGCAGCGCGACCGAGCAGGCCGAGGCCGGCGTGCTGCTGGAGCTGCTGACGCCGATCGCGAAGAGCTGGCCCAGCGAGTGGTGCCTGGAGGCCAACAGCCTGGCGATCCAGGTGCTCGGCGGCAGCGGCTACACGCGCGATTTCCCGGTCGAGCAGCACTGGCGCGACAACCGGCTGAACATGATCCACGAGGGCACCCACGGCATCCAGGGGCTGGACCTGCTGGGCCGCAAGGTGGTGATGGATGGAGGAAAGGGCCTGAGGCTGCTGGCCGGCCGCATCGACGCCAGCATCGCCCGGGCCGGCCAGGTGGCAGGGCTGGCGGAGCAGGGCAACGCGCTGGCGCGGGCGCTGCAGCACCTGGGCGCCGCCACCAAGGCGGCCTGGGCCAGCGGTGAGCCGCGCGACGCGCTGGCCAATGCCACGCCCTACCTGCAAGCCTTCGGCCACGTGGTGCTGGCGTGGATGTGGCTGGAGTTGGCGCTGGCCGCCCGCGCGGCGCTGGACGCTGGCAGCGACACGGCGTCAGGCAGCACCGCAGCGGCGCTCTACCATGGCAAGCTCGCCGCGGCGCGCTACTTCTTCCACTACGAGCTGCCCAAGATCACGGCCTGGCTCGCGGTGGTCGAGACGCGCGACGCGACCTGCCGCGACCTGGACCCCGACTGCCTCTGACGATGAAACCGCAAACCCTCGACTCCCTGATCTGGCCGCTGATCTTCGGCGGCATGGCGCTGCTGATGCTCGGCCTCTGGACGATCGACGCCGCCGCCGTGCTCGGCCACGCCCTCGCGTGGAGCGGCACGGCGCTGATCGCCGTCGGCGCGGTGATGATCTGGCTGCGCTCGCGCCTGCCGGCCCAGGGCGACGGCGAAGGGAGGCCGCGATGATCCACCATGTGGTGATCTGGACGCTCAAGGACCCGGCCGACGCGCCGCGCTTCAAGGACCTGCTCGACAGCTGTTCCGACCTGGTGCCGGGCATGCTGGCCTTCGATGTCGGGATCCGCACGCCCGGCCTGGAAGCCAATGCCGACGTGGTGCTGGTGTCCGCATTCGCCGACGCTGCGGCGCTCGACGCCTACCAGCAGCATCCGGCCCATCAGGCGGTCGCCGCGCAGCTCGGGCCGCTGCGCAGCGACCGGCGCGTGGTCGATTACCGGTCGGCCTGAGGCCGGCCGGCGCCCACCGCACGCGGTCGGCGTCGCCTCGTCCCGATGATCGCCGACACCTATCCCTTCCCGATCCGCATGAACGCTTCCGTCCTCGCTTTCCTGTCCCGGCTGCTTCGGCTGTCGAGTTGCGTCGCCCTGTTCGGCGTCAGCGGCTGGAGCGCCGCGGCCGACACCGCGCCCTACGTCTTTCCGAGCTACCGCGACGGCGCCGCCGTGAAGGCGCGTTGCGACCGCACGCTGCGCGAGATCGAGGCGCAGGCGCGGCGCATCGCGGCCGGTCGGGGCCCGGACGGCGTGCTGGTCGAGATCGACCGGCTCGGACAGACAGTCGACGACAGCATGTCGCCGGTGTTCTTCCTGGCGAACGTGCACCCCGACAAGCCGGTGCGCGACGCGGCCGAGGCCTGCGAGCTGCGCTACCAGGCCTTCACCAGCCGGCTGTACCAGAACCCCAGGATCTACCGGCGTCTGCAGGCGCTGCAGCCGGTCGATGCGATCGACCGGCAGATGCGGGCCGATCTGCTCGCGAGTTTCGAGGACGCCGGGGTCGGCTTGCCGGCCGCGAAGCGCGACCGCGCACGCGCGCTCAACGACGAACTGGGCCGCCTGTCGCAGGACTTCGAGCGTCGCCTGCGCGAGGACAAGACCCGCGTCGCCTTCACCGACAGCGAGCTCGACGGGGTGCCGGCCAGTGTGTGGAGCACCGCCCCCCGCGACGCGCAGGGCCGGGTGCTGCTGGGGCTCGACTACCCGACCTACTCGCCGGTGGTGGAGAACGCGCGCAGCCCGGGGGCACGCGAACGCATGTGGCGGGCCTTCCAGGCGCGCGGCGGCCAGGCGAACCTGAAGACGCTGGCGCGGCTGGGCGAGAAGCGCCGCAGCTACGCGCGCCTGTTCGGTGTCGAGAGCTATGCCGATTTCACGCTGCGCCGTCGCATGGCGCTGAACGTGGGCAACGTGCAGGCCTTCCTCGGCGAGGTGAAGGGCGAGCTGGGCGAGCGCGAGGAACGCGATCTGTCCGAACTGCGTGCCGCCAAGGCCGCCGAGTTGAAGACGGCGCCCGACACCACGCCGCTGAAACGCTGGGACGTGGGCTACTACCTCGAGCGCGTCAAGCGCGAGCGCCTGGCGCTCGACCAGGAGAGCTTCCGCCGCTATTTCCCGCCGCAGGCCAGCGTCGACTTCGTGTTCGCGCTCGCCGGGCGGCTGTTCGGCGTGGGCTTCGAGCCGGTGCCTCAGTCGCTGTGGCATCCCGACGCCAAGGCCTACGTCGTGGTCGACGCCGCCAGCCGCACGCCGCTGGCCACGCTCTACCTCGATCTCTACCCCCGTGCCGACAAGTACGGCCACGCGGCGGTGTGGCCGCTGCGCGGCTCGTCGACCTGGAGCGGGCAGTTGCCGACGGCCGCGCTGGTGACCAACTTCGACCGCCAGGGCCTGACGATCGACGAGCTGGAAACGCTGCTGCACGAGTTCGGCCATGCGCTGCACGTCACGCTGTCGCACACGCGCTATGCCGCACAGGCCGGGACCGCGGTCAAGCTCGACTTCGTCGAGGCGCCATCGCAGATGCTGGAGGAATGGGTCTACGACGCCCAGGTGCTGGCGCTGTTCCAGCAGGTCTGCGCGAGCTGCGAGCCGGTGCCAGCCGACCTGCTGGCGCGCGCCGTGCAATCGCGCAGCTTCGCCAAGGGGCTGCAGTTCGCGCGCCAGCATCTGTACGCCAACTACGACCTCGCGCTGCACGACAAGGACGCGCCGGACCCGATGGCGCTGTGGGCCCGCATGGAGAGCGCCACGCCGCTCGGCTACGAGCCCGGCTCGCTGTTCCCGGCCGGCTTCTCGCACGTCGCCGGCGGCTACGGCGCCGGCTACTACGCCTACCTCTGGAGCCTGGCGATCGCGCAGGATCTGCGCACCGCCTTCGCGGCCGACCCGCTGGACCCGGCCGTCGGTCGTCGCTACCGTGAGACGGTGCTGGCCAACGGCGGCCAGGCTCCGCCCGCCGAGCTGGTGGCGCGCTTCCTGGGGCGTGCGCCGAGCAACGCCGCGTTCTTTGAGTGGCTCGAGCGCTGAGGCGGCGCGTTCACGGCACGGACCCGACACGATGGACTTCCCGGTACTCATTCCCTTCGTGGAGCAGCTCGGCTTCGAACTGGTCCGTCTTTCCGACGGCGAGGCCGAGATCACGGTGCGCGTCGTGGACGCGCTGACCAATTCCTTCCAGGTCGCCCACGGCGGTCTGACGATGACCCTGCTCGACGTCGCGATGGCGCATGCCGCGCGCAGCAGCAACTTCGCGCAGGCCGGGCTCGGCCCCGGCGTCGTGACCGTGGAGATGAAGACCAGCTTCCTGCGTCCCGGCGAGGGCCTGCTGCGTTGCCACGGCCGGCTGCTGCACCGCACGGCCACGCTGGCGTTCTGCGAAGGCCGCGTGCTCGGCGAGGACGGCGTGCTGTGCGCACATGCGACAGGCACCTTCAAGTACCTGCGCGCGCTGCCGGCCGGCGCGCGTGAGCCCAAGTCGCTGCAGCGCCGTCTCGCCGGCAGCGGCTCCGACTGAAACCCGCACCGGAGACACACCATGACCGCAACGATCAACCAGCAGATCCTGCTCGCCTCGAGGCCCGATGGCGAACCGACGGTCGACAACTTCCGCCTCGTCGAGACGCCGCTGGCCGAGCTGGAGGACGGCCAGGTGCGCGTGCGCCACCACTACCTGTCGCTCGACCCCTACATGCGCGGCCGCATGAACGAGGGCCGCAGCTACGCCCAGCCCCAGCCGCTGGGCGAGGTGATGATCGGCGGCACCGTCGGCGAGGTGGTGGCCTCGCGCCACGCGTCCTTTGCTGTCGGCGATGCCGTGGTCGGCATGGGCGGCTGGCAGCTCTACCAGACGGTCGACGCCAGGCAGCGCGGCGCGCTGCAGAAGGTCGACACCACGCAGATCCCGCTGTCGGCCTACCTGGGCGCTGTCGGCATGCCGGGCGTGACGGCGTGGTACGGCCTCACGCAGATCATCGCGCCGCAGGCCGGCGAGACGGTCGTGGTCAGCGCGGCGAGCGGTGCGGTCGGCGGTGCGGTGGGGCAGCTGGCGAAGGCGCGCGGTGCCCGCGTGGTCGGCCTTGCCGGCGGGCCGGAGAAGTGCGCCTACGTCAGCGGCGAGCTGGGCTTCGACGCCTGCATCGACTATCGCCAGCACCCGGATCTCAAGTCGCTGAGCGCGGCGCTGAAGGCGGCCTGTCCGAACGGCATCGACGGTCACTTCGAGAACGTCGGCGGCCTGATCCTCGACGCCGTGATGCTGCGCGCCAACGCCTTCAGCCGCATCGCCTTCTGCGGGATGATCGCCGGCTACAACGGCGAGCCGATCCCGATGCAGAACCCCTCGCTGATCCTGGTGAACCGGATGAAGCTGCAGGGCTTCATCGTCACCGAGCACACGGCCTTGTGGCCGCAGGCACTGAAGGAACTGGGTGCGGCGGTCGCGAGCGGCCGGCTCAAGTACCGCGAGAGCATCGCCGAGGGCCTGGCCGGTGCGCCGCAGGCCTTCCTCGGGTTGCTGAAGGGCCGCAATTTCGGCAAGCAGCTGGTGAAGCTGGTCTGAGCCCCGGCCGGAACCGGCAGGCCCGTCGAGCCGTCGAAGCTTCAGGCCGGACACCGCGCAGGAGCCCCTCATGAACCACGGCACGCCACCGATGCAAGCGGGTGACGAGTTCCGCGAGGATCTGCGTCCGCTGGCCGCGACCGTGGCGCGCGCCGGGCAGGGCGCGGCCGCCGCGCGCCGCGTGCTCGGCGCGCAGGAGCTCGCACCGCTGACGCGCCTGAACGACTGCCGCTCGATGGGCGCGCTGGCGCTCAGCGTCGGCGTCAGTGCCGCGGCGATCACGTTCGGGCTGGCCGTCTGGCCCAGCCCCTGGGTGCTGGCGAGCGTTCTCGTGGTCGGGGTGCAGCAGCACGGCTTCTTCATCCTGGCCCATGAGGCGGCGCACTACCGGCTGCTGTCGAGCCGGCGACTCAACGACGTGCTGGGGCGACTGATCGGCATGGTCGGTGGGATCTCGATGTGCACCTACCGCGTGATCCACCGCCTGCACCACAACCACCTCTACGGTCCGCAGGACCCCGACACCGCGATCCACGGTGGCTATCCGCGCGGCGTGGCCTATCTGTGGAAGAAGCTCGGCGCGGACCTGCTCGGCGCGAATGCCTGGAAGACCTACGCCTACTTCTTCGGCGCGCCGGCGATCCGCGACGAGACGGCCATGGGGGGTGAGGGTGCGTTGCGGTCGCAGAAGCTGCTGAACGACACCTCTGCGGACTTGCGGCGCGCCGCGCGCCAGGACCGGTGGTGGGTCGTGGCCGCGCAGCTCGCGTTGCCGGCAGCGAGCTTCGGACTCGGGGGCTGGCAGGGGCTGGCGCAGTACGCGGTGCTGTGGGCGCTGCCGCTGCTGACGGTGCTGCAGCCCATCCTGCGGCTGCGCGCGATCTGCGAGCACGGCGCGGTCACCGATCTCGGCTCACCGCTGACGGCGGCGCGCAGCAACCTCACCGGCCCGGCGAAGAGCGGCCGGGCCGCCGACACGCTGCTGAACCTGCTGGGCCGCGCACTGCTGTTCCCGCACCACGTGAATCACCACCTCGAGCACCACCTGTACCCGGCCGTGCCGCACTACCACCTGCCGCGGCTGCACCGGCTGCTGGCGGCCAAGGGGGTGCTCGACGGCGCCGAGGTGCGCGACCTGTCCGACACCTTCCGCCGCCTCTTCGCGCCACGGCCCGCGCACCGCGCCGCACCACCGACCCTCCCCGGAGCCTCCACCCCATGAGCGACCTGATCCTGCACCACTACCCAGCCTCGCCGTTCGCCGAGAAGACCCGGCTCATCCTGGGCTACAAGCGGCTGGCCTGGCGCAGCGTGACCATCCCGATCATGATGCCCAAGCCGAACCTGGTGGCGCTGACCGGTGGCTACCGCAAGACGCCCGTGCTGCAGGTCGGTGCCGACATCTACTGCGATACCGCGCTGATCGCCCGCGTGATCGAGGCCCATGCGCCCGAGCGCACGCTCTATCCGGCCGAATCGGCGGGTGAGGCACCGCTGATCGCGCAATGGGCCGACTTCACGCTGTTCTGGACCGCCGTGCCCTACACGCTGCAGCCCGCCGGCATGGCGGCCATCTTCGCCGGCGCGCCGCCCGAGGTGCTGAAGGCGTTCGGCGCCGATCGCGCCGCGATGACCACGGGACTGCACTGGCCGACCGTGAGCGACGCCACCGCGCAGCTGCACAACCACCTGGGTTGGATCGAACAGCGGCTGGCCGACGGGCGCGCCTTCCTGGGCGGCGGCACGGCGAGCATCGCGGACTTCTCGGTGGCGCACTGCGTGTGGTTCGTGAAGAGCGCGCCGCCGGTGGCCGGGATCCTGGACGCTTACCCGAACCTGCTGGCTTGGCATGCCCGCGTGCTGGCTTTCGGCCACGGCCGACCCGAAGCGCTCGGCGAGGACGAGGCCCTGACCATCGCGGCCGGGGCGAAGGCGCATGCACCGGTGAGCGTGATGCCGGGCCTGGGCTTCGAGGCCGGCGAGCGCGTGGCGGTGTCGGCGGTGGACTACGGTCGCGACCCGGTGGTCGGGCCGCTGGTGGGGCTGACGCGGGAGACCGTCACGGTCGAGCGCCGCGACGACCGGGCAGGGCAGGTGCGCGTGCATTTCCCCCGTTTGGGCTTCCAGATCAAGAAGGACACGACGGCATGATCCAGCAGTTCGCCGGCCGCACCGCGGTCATCACCGGGGCCGGTTCCGGTTTCGGCCTGGAGGCCTCGCGCATCGCCGCGCGCGAGGGCATGAAGCTGGTGATGGCCGACGTGCAGGCCGATGCGCTGGAGCGCGCGGTGGCCGAGATCGAGGCGCTGGGGGCCGAGGTGCTGCCGTTCCGGCTCGACGTGGCGCAGGCCGCCGAGGTCGAGGCGCTCGGGGCTGCGACGCTGGCGCGCTTCGGCGCGCCGCACCTGGTGTTCAACAACGCCGGCGTCGGTGCCGGAGGCCTGATCTGGGAGCACACGCTGAAGGATTGGGAGTGGGTCATCGGGGTCAACCTGATGGGCGTGGCGCACGGTGTCCGCGTGTTCACGCCGATGATGCTGGCGGCCGCGGCGCAGGACGCGGGCTACGAAGGGCACATCGTCAACACGGCGTCGATGGCCGGCCTGCTGAACACGCCGAACATGGGCGTGTACAACGTCACCAAGCATGCCGTGGTGTCCCTCAGCGAGACGCTGTACCAGGATCTGCGGCTCGTCACCGAACGTGTCGGTGCCTCGGTGCTCTGCCCCTACTTCGTGCCGACCGGGATCGGGGACAGCCACCGCAACCGGCCGACCGCGCTGCGTGGGCAGCGGGCGACGCAAAGCCAGCGCGTCGCGCACGCGATGATCGGGAAGGCCGTGGAATCAGGGAGGGTCAGCGCGGCGCAGGTGGCGCAGTTCGTGTTCGATGCCGTGCGCGAAGGCCGCTTCTACATCTACAGCCACCCACAGGCCCTGGCCGGCGTGCGGGCGCGGATGGAGGACATCGTCCAGGGCCGCAATCCCAGCGATCCCTACGAGGCGCGGCCTGACCTGGGCCAGCAGCTGAAGGCGGCATTGCGCCTTGCAACTTCAAGTGATTAATCACATTAAAAATAAATAATAAGCTATTGATTTTCAATGATTAAATTCATTTCTTAAAGTTATTTCTACGCGATGCAGCAGGGCAAAAGCTGACCTGGTCGAACAGCCGGCCACGACATTCTCCGCGGCAATGCCGGGCCGGCAGACTCGCGTGGCACACTGCGCCGCCCATGAAGCCGCCTCCGACCTTCCACGCCCCCTCCGGCCGCACCGCGCATGCGCTGCGGCCGTTCCGCAGATGAGCGGCGCTCGACGCGCAGCGGTCATCGGCGGCGGCCCCGCCGGCCTGATGGCCGCGGAGGTGCTGGTGGTCGGCGGCGTGCAGGTCGACCTGTACGACGCCATGCCGTCGGTCGGACGCAAGTTCCTGCTCGCCGGCAAGGGCGGACTCAACCTGACGCATGGCGAGCCCTTCGAGGACTTCCTCACTCGCTACGGTGCGCGGCAGGCACAACTCGCGCCCTGGCTGACGGACTTCGATCCGGCCGCGCTGAGGCGATGGGCCAACGCGCTGGGCATAGCGACCTTCGTCGGCAGTTCCGGCCGGGTCTTTCCGAGCGACCTGAAGGCCGCACCGCTGCTGCGGGCCTGGCTGCAGCGCCTTCGGGGGGCCGGGGTGAGCTTCCATCAACGCCATCGCTGGTGCGGCTGGACCGACGACGGTGCGTTGCGTTTCGCGACCCCGACCGGCGAGCGCACCGTGCGCCCCGACGCTGTGCTGCTGGCGCTGGGCGGCGCCAGCTGGGCGCGGCTCGGCTCCGACGGGGCCTGGCTTCCGGGGCTCGCCGCGCGCGGTGTCGATGTGGCGCCGCTGCAACCGTCGAACTGCGGCTTCGACGTCGGGCGCGCCGGCCGGGCGCCGGGTTGGAGCGCCCACCTGCGCGAGCGCTTCGCCGGCGCGCCGGTGAAGCCGGTGGTGCTGAGCACCGAGACCTCCGACGGCCGCCGCTTCCACCGCCAGGGCGAGTTCGTCGTCACCGCGACCGGCGTCGAGGGCAGCCTGGTCTATGCCGCCTCGGCGCTGCTGCGCGACGAGATCGCCGCGCACGGCGAGGCGAGCCTCACGCTCGACCTGCTGCCGGATCGCAACCCGGACTGGGTGGCCGCTGAAGTGGCTCGGCCGCGCGGACCGCGCTCGCTGTCGACCCACCTCAAGAGCCGGCTCGGCATCGACGGCGTGAAGGCCGCGCTGCTGCATGAACTGCTCGACAAGGAGCAGTTGCACGACGCCGCGCGCCTCGCCGCGGCCCTGAAGGCGCTGCCACTGCGGCTGGTGGCGGCCCGGCCGGTCGACGAGGCCATCAGCACCGCTGGCGGCGTGCGCCTCGAGGCGCTCGACGAGCGGCTGATGCTCAGGGCGCTGCCCGGCGTGTTCTGCGCCGGCGAGATGCTCGACTGGGAAGCGCCGACCGGCGGCTACCTGCTCAATGCCTGCTTCGCCACCGGCCGCGCCGCGGGGCAGGGCCTGCTCGCCTGGCTGGCGGCAGGCGAGCGCTGAACCGGGCACGACGCCGGCACGGCGTCAGCAGGCACAATGGCGGGATGACTGCCACCCAGCCTGTTCATCTCGTGCGCCCGGCGCCCGTCCATGTGCATCCGTCCAGCGAACGCTGGAGCGTGGAGGCCATCGAGGCCCTGTTCGCTCTGCCGTTCAACGACCTGATCTTCCGTGCCCAGCAGGTGCACCGTGAGCATTTCGATGCCAACGCGGTCCAGCGCTCGACGCTGCTCTCCATCAAGACTGGCGGTTGTCCGGAGGACTGCGCCTACTGCCCGCAGTCGGTCCACCACGACACCGGTGTCGAGGCCGACAAGCTGATGGATGTGGCCACGGTGCGGCAGGCGGCGCAGGCCGCCGCCGCGGCCGGCGCCACGCGCTTCTGCATGGGCGCGGCCTGGCGTGAGCCCAAGGACCGCGACATCGAGAAGGTGGTCGAGCTGGTCCGCGAGGTCAAGTCGCTCGGCCTCGAGGCCTGCTGCACGCTGGGCATGCTGAGCAAGCCGCAGGCGCAGGCGCTGAAGGAAGCGGGCGTCGACTACTACAACCACAACCTCGACACCGCGCCGGAGGCCTACGGCCGCATCATCAGCACGCGCGTCTACGAGGAGCGCCTGCAGACGCTGGCGCACGTGCGCGACGCCGGCATGAACGTGTGCTGCGGCGGCATCGTCGGCATGGGCGAGAGCCGGCGCGAGCGCGCCGGGCTGGTGGCGCAGCTGGCCAACCTGGACCCGCACCCGGAGTCGGTGCCGATCAACGAACTGGTGCAGGTCGAGGGCACGCCGCTGGCCGGCAGCGACAAGCTCGACCCCTTCGAGTTCGTGCGCACCATCGCCGTCGCCCGCATCACCATGCCGACCGCCTACGTGAGGCTGTCGGCAGGCCGCCAGGAGATGGGCGACGCGATCCAGGCGCTGTGCTTCCTGGCCGGCGCCAATTCCATCTTCTACGGCGACAAGCTGCTGACGACCGGCAACCCGGACGTCGAGCGCGACGAGGCGCTGTTCGAGCGACTCGGCCTCACGTCGGCCTGATGCCCGGTGCCCGCATGACGGGCGCTGGCATGCTCAGCCGAGCTTCTTGACGAAGCCGCGCATCTCGCTGGCCGAGTAGCCGCGCATCGTCTGCGTCCGCACGTTGCCCAGCTGCGCCATCTTCAGCGCGCTGAGCATCGCGCCTTCCTCGGGGCCCTCGGTGATCAGCACCAGGTCGTAGGGGCCCTGGGTCCAGTGCACGCTCTTGACCGTGACACCCAGGCCCTCGGCCAGCGCCTTGTAGGCCTCGAAGCGCTCCGGCGAGTCCTTGATGCTGCGTGCGCCCTGGTCGGTGAAGTTCACCAGTGTGATGAAGGCAGGCATGGCGTTCCCCTCGTGGAGCCCGGTCACCCGGGCGGGACGCTCCGCCGTGCTGGCGCCGCGTGCTGGTCGGAGCGTCGTCGGCCCCGGCACCGCGTGCACTTCCATCGCACCAGCCTGTTAGCTTCGGCGCTGCACCGGCCAAAGGCAAGGCCGCCGTGTGGCGGCCCGGCCGGCCGGCGCGCGCCGCCGCCTCAGGCCGTGCCTTTGCCGGCCTCGAGGGCCGCGCGGCGCTTGCCGCGCGAGCGGATGTTCAGCGCCTCGACGCCCAGCGAGAACGCCATCGCGGCATAGATGTAGCCCTTGGGCACGTGCATGTCGAAGGCCTCGGCCGTCAGCGCCATGCCGACCATCACCAGGAAGGCCAGCGCCAGCACCTTGACCGACGGATGGCGGTCGACGAACTCGCCGATCGGCCGGGCCGCCACCAGCATCACGCCCACCGAGGTCACGACCGCAGCCACCATCACGCCGATCTGGTCGACCATGCCCACCGCGGTGATCACCGAGTCGAGCGAGAACACGATGTCGATCACCGCGATCTGACCGATGACGCCCCAGAACAGACGGTTGCCGGCGGCCTTCAGCGCGGCCTCGTCGGTGGCCGGCGGGCCGTCGCGCTCGGGCGCCTCGACCTCCACGAAGATCTCGTGCGAGGCCTTGTAGAGCAGGAACAGGCCGCCGAACAGCAGCACCAGGTCGCGCCCGCTGATGCCTTGGCCGAGCACCGAGAACAGGTCGGCCGTCAGGCCCATCACCCAGCTCAGCGAGAACAGCAGCAGCAGCCGAGAGACCATCGCGAAGCCCAGGCCGAGGCGGCGCGCCTTTTCGCGCGTCTCCGGCGGCAGCCGGCCGACGAGGATGGAGATGAAGATGATGTTGTCGACGCCCAGGACGATTTCCAGGGCGGTGAGCATCGCGAACGCGATCCAGATGTTGGGGTCGAGGAGGAAGTCCATGGCAGCAGGTTGAATGCGGGGATGCCGCAGCAGGCCTGCAGTGCAGGCCGGGGAGACATTGGGGCCGCGGGACGTCCGCGGCAGGGTTCAGGCGAGGCGGGATGCCGTTCGGGGCGGCCGCCGCAGCCCGTCGAGGTAGGGCGGGCGCAAGCGGCTGTCGGCATCGGGCCGCGGCAATGCGGCGCGCGGCGCGGTGAAGCCCGGCAACGCGGCTTCGGCCAGCAGCCCCGGGCCGTCCGCTGCGCTCTCGGCCTGCGCCTGCGACATCGGGTCCGGCAGCGTCAGGCGGTCGAGCGCGCGTTCCGGCATCGCCGCCTCGGACTGCAGAGCCCGGGCCGTGCTGTCGTGGCTCACATCCGCCGGCACGAGGATGCCGCAGCAGCACAGGAGGACGGCGAACAGGACGGCGTGGAGCCTGAAGATCATGGGCCGAATTGTAGGGGGCGCGGCCGGCGCGTTGTCCTACAGCAGGGACTTTCGGGCGCCTACAGACTGTCACGAAGGGCGATCTAGCATCTGCATCCATGACAGCCCGACCCCGACTTGCCGACATCGACAGCCTCCTCGCACCGGCCGCCCCGGCACCGGCCGACATCGACTTCGACCTCGACGCGCACCACAGCACGGAGGTGCTGCTGGCGACGCACCAGGTGCTGGTGGCACGCTGCGTGATCGACTTCGCGGGGCGCGGTGAACCGGTGGAATCCGAGCTCGTGATTCCGCGTCGCGACTGCCAGGGCGACCGCCCGCGCGGCATCGCGCTGTGGCGCGCGGCTCAGGAACTGCTGGCGCAGTTGCTGCTGCGTCGGCCCGGCGTGCACCCGACGATCCGCATCGCGATCGGCAGCGAACTCGTTCCGCTCGCCGCCGCCTGAAGACGCAGGCCGTCCCGGCCTGCCGCAGCCTCCGGTATCGTACGGAGGCTCGCATCCTCCTTCCTCTCTCCCTCCATGCAAAGACGACAACTGCTGCGCGGCATGGCCGCGTCGGCCACGCTCCAGGCCCTGCTGGGCGGTGACGCTGCCGCAGCGGGCCTGAAGGCGATCGGCCAGGCCGAGGCCTTCGACTACGCGCTGCTCAAGGGCCGCGCTCGTGCGCTGGCTGCCAAGGCCTACCAGGCGCCGCGGTCGGTGCTGCCGAAGGCGATCGACTCGCTCGACTGGGACCGCCACCAGGCCATCCGCTTCCGACCCGACCACGCCTTGTGGGGCGAAGACGAGCTGCGCTTCCGGGTGCAGTTCTTCCATCTGGGGCTGTTCTTCAAGTCGCCGGTGCGCATTCACGAGCTGGTGGACGGCCGGGCCCGCGAACTGGCCTACGACGCCGAGATGTTCGACTACGGCAAGAGCGGGGTTCAGGGCAGTCAATTGCCGAGCGACCTGGGCTTCGCCGGCTTCCGGCTGAACTTCCACACCGATCTCGAGCGCGACATCTCGGCCTTCCTGGGCGCGAGCTACTTCCGCGCGGTCGGCGGGGAATGGCAGTACGGTCTGTCGGCGCGCGGCTTGGCCGTCGATACCGGCCTGCCGCGACCGGAGGAGTTTCCGAACTTCGTCGCCTTCTGGCTGGAGAAGCCGGCGCGCCAGTCGAGCAGCATCACGGTGTATGCGCTGCTCGATTCGCCCAGCATTGCCGGGGCCTACCGTTTCGTCATCACGCCGGGCGACACGCAGGTGATGGACATCGATGCGGCGCTCTACCCGCGCAAACCCATCGAGCGCCTGGGCATCGCGCCGCTGACCAGCATGTTCCAGTACGGCGAGAACGACCGCCGCGTCGCCAACGACTGGCGGCCCGAGGTGCACGACAGCGACGGCCTGCAGATGTGGACCGGCAGCGGCGAGTGGATCTGGCGCCCCCTCACCAATCCCGCCACGCTGCGCTTCAACGCCTACCAGGACGAGAATCCGCGCGGCTTCGGCCTGCTGCAGCGTGACCGCAACTTCGACCACTACCAGGACGACGGCGTGTTCTACGACAAGCGGCCCTGCGTGTGGGTGGAACCGAAGTCGGGCTGGGGCGCCGGCTCGCTGCAGCTGGTGGAGATCCCGACCGCCGACGAGACCTTCGACAACATCGTCGCGTTGTGGAATCCGGCGCGCCCACCGCAGGCCGGCGAGGAACTGCTGTTCGCCTACCGCCTCTACTGGGGCGCGCAGCCGCCGGCCCGGCCGCCGCTCGCGCGCTGCGTGGCCACGCGCACCGGCCTGGGCGGTGTGATCGGTCAGCCGCGCAAGTATTTCTCGTGGCGGTTCGCGGTCGATTTCTCCGGCGGCGACCTGTCGCTGATCGGGCCGAAGGCCAAGGTCGAGGCCGTCGTCAGCGCCTCGCGTGGCCGCGTGGAGATCACGTCGGCGCGGCCCTTGGCCTCGGTCTCGGGCTACAGGGCGATGTTCGACGTGGTGCCGCCGGCCGGCACCGAGCCGATCGACCTGCGCGTCTACCTGCGCTGCGACGGCCAGTCGCTCAGCGAGACCTGGCTCTACCAGTGGAGCCCGCCGCCCGCGGCCGAACGCAAGCTGGTCTGAGCGCGCGTCGAGATGCAACGATCGGTGTCCGGCCGGTCGCTACACTGCGCGCCTTCCCGATGATCCGCGGCCCGTTGCCGGGCCCCTCCCGAGTCCGTGGACAAGATCCTGCTGCAAATCGCCGCCGAGCTGAAGGTTCGGCCGGCCCAAGTCAACGCTGCCGTCGAACTGCTCGACGGCGGGGCCACGGTGCCCTTCATCGCGCGCTACCGCAAGGAGGCGACCGACAACCTCGATGACACCCAGCTGCGCGACCTGGAAGCGCGCCTGGGGTACCTGCGCGAGCTCGAGGAGCGCCGCGCCGCCGTGCTGAAGAGCATCGACGAGCAGGGCAAGCTCACGCCCGAACTGCGCGCCGCGATCGACGCCGCGCCGACCAAGCAGGAGCTGGAAGACCTCTACCTGCCCTTCAAGCCGCGGCGTCGCACCAAGGGCATGATCGCCCGCGAGGCCGGCATCGAGCCGCTGGCCGACCGCCTGTTCGCCGACCCCACGCTCGACCCGCTGGTCGAGGCCGCCGCCTTCGTGGCCGGCTATGCGGGCGGCGCCGAGGCGCTGGCGACCGCCGGCTTCGCCGATGTCCACGCGGTGCTCGACGGCGTGCGCGACCTGCTGTCCGAACGCTGGGCCGAGGACGCCGCACTGGTGCAGTCGCTGCGAGGCTGGCTGTGGGACGAGGGGCTGCTGCGCTCCAAGCTGATGGATGGCAAGAACGAGCAGGACGCGGAGATCGCGAAGTTCCGCGACTACTTCGACTACGACGAGCCCATCCGCACCGTGCCCTCGCACCGTGCGCTCGCGGTGTTCCGAGGTCGCACGCTGGAGATCCTGGACGCGAAGCTGGTGCTCGACGAGGAGGCGCTGCCGGGCAAGCCGACGCTCGCCGAAGGGCGCATCGCGGTGCATCTGGGCTGGAGCCACGCCAAGCGCCCGGCCGACGAGCTGATCCGCAAGTGCGTGGCCTGGACCTGGAAGGTCAAGCTCAGCCTGAGCCTGGAGCGCGACCTGTTCGCGCGGCTGCGCGAGGATGCCGAGAAGGTGGCGATCAAGGTCTTCGCCGAGAACCTGCGCGACCTGCTGCTGGCCGCGCCGGCCGGCAAGCGCGTGGTGATGGGCCTGGACCCCGGCATCCGCACCGGCGTGAAGGTGGCGGTCGTCAGCGACACCGGCAAGGTGCTCGACACGGCCACGGTGTACCCGCACGAGCCCCGCAAGGACTGGGACGGCGCGATCCACACGCTGGGCCGGCTGGCCGCGACCCACGGCGTCAACCTGATCGCCATCGGCAACGGCACCGCGAGCCGCGAGACCGACAAGCTGGCGGCCGACCTGATCAAGCGCATCCAGCAACTGGCCCCTGGCACGCACATCGAGAAGGTGGTCGTCAGCGAGGCGGGCGCTTCGGTCTACTCGGCCTCGGAGTTCGCCAGCAAGGAACTGCCGGAGCTCGACGTGAGCCTGCGCGGAGCGGTCTCGATCGCACGGCGGCTGCAGGACCCGCTGGCCGAGCTGGTGAAGATCGACCCCAAGAGCATCGGCGTCGGCCAGTACCAGCACGACGTGAACCAGAGCGAACTCGCGCGCACGCTCGACACGGTAGTGGAGGACTGCGTCAACTCGGTCGGCGTCGATCTGAACACCGCGTCGGCGCCGCTGCTGTCGCGCGTATCCGGGCTGTCGGGCGCGGTCGCGGCCGGCATCGTGCGTTGGCGCGATACGCACGGCGCCTTCCGCAACCGCCGCCAGCTGCGCGAGGTCGCGGGCCTGGGTGAGAAGACCTTCGAGCAGGCGGCCGGCTTCCTGCGCATCCGCGACGGCGACAACCCGCTCGACCTGTCGGGCGTGCACCCCGAGACCTACCCGGTGGTCGAGAAGATCATCGCCGCCGTCGGCCGACCCGTCGGTGATCTGATCGGCAACAGCGACGTGATCCGCAAGCTGCGGCCCGAGGCTTACGCCGACGAGCGCTTCGGCGCGATCACCGTGAAGGACATCCTCGCCGAGCTGGAGAAGCCTGGCCGCGACCCACGCCCGGACTTCAAGGTGGCGCGCTTCAACGAGGGCGTCGACGACATCAAGGACCTGCAGGCCGGCATGACGCTGGAAGGCACGGTCAGCAACGTGGCGCAGTTCGGCGCCTTCGTGGACCTGGGCGTCCACCAGGACGGGCTGGTACACGTGAGCCAGCTGGCGAACAAGTTCGTCAACGACGCGCGCGAGATCGTGAAGACCGGCGACATCGTCAAGGTCAAGGTGCTCGAGGTCGATCTGGCGCGCGGCCGCATCTCGCTGACGATGAAACTCGACACCAGCGTGGCGCGCGGACGCGACGGACGCGGCGAGGGCAGCGAGAACGGCTACCGGCCGGCCGGACGCGATGAGCGTGCCCGCAGCGGTGCGCCGCGCGGCAGCTCACCCCAGTCCGCCGCCGGCGGCGCGATGGCCGCCGCGTTCGCGAAGCTGCAGTCGCGGCGCTGAGTTGCCCGTCGCGCTTCAGGTGCGCGTCGCGCTGCGCCGGACCACCGGGTAGCGCACGCTGTCGGCCGGCATCGTCGACACGCGACGGACCGGCAGCGCGCCGAGCACGCGCGGCGCCGCCGACGGGCTGGACGCCTGCATCACGATGCGCATCGCTGCCAGGTCGCTGTGCGACAGGCCGCCGGTCGCCACGGTCTGCGGAATCACTGCCACGCCGGTGGCCATCGCGAGGCCGACAGTCGCCAGGGCACGGCGCTGCCAGGTGGCGGCGCCGCTGCCGCGGAGCGCCACGTCATTGCGAACGCCGGCCGGCGCCGGAGCGCTGATCGTCGGGCGCACCACGCCGGCGTAGCGCCAGGCGGCCTGCAGCACCGCCGGCGCGCGCGATTCCTCGGGAATCAGCAGCCAGCCACGGCGACGCCAGGCCAGGCCGAACTCGCTGCGGCTGGTGAGCACCGCCAGCGGCACGGCCAGCACCAGGGGCAAGGCCAGCGGCAGCACGCGCCAGGCCTCACCGGGCTGGCCGGCCAGCCACCAGGCCAGTGCCGCGGCGACGATCGCACCGATGACGCCGAAGCGCCCGATCGCCTCGCGCCAGCCGACCGCGGTGGCTTCCCGCGAGGGCGATTTCCAGTTCAGCTTCAGCCCCGTCAGCGCACCCAGCACGAAGATCGAGTGGGCCACCATGCGCACCGGCGCCTGCACTGCCGACATCAGCGCTTCGAGCAGCGCGCTGGTCACGAGGGTCTGGCGGCCACCGTAGCCGGCCTCCTGACGGCGCCGGATCACCAGCAGCACCGCCAGCACGCGAGGCACGAGCAGCAGGGCGAGCGTGGCGCTCCACAGCATCATCTGCGCCAGCGGGAGGCCGGCCCCCTCGGTCGCGGCCTGCAGGCCGTCGCCGGCGAACCAGGGGAGCACGCCCAGCAGCACGAACGCCAGCCAGATCGGCGAGGCCACGTAGGACATGGCGCCGGTGACGAACATCGCCCGGTGCACGCCGGCAAAGCCGGGTTCGGCCACCAGCCGGGCGTTCTGCAGGTTGCCCTGGCACCAACGACGGTCGCGCGTCAGTTCGTCGATCAGGTGCGGCGGCGCCTGCTCGTAGCTGCCGTCGAGTTCGGGCAGCAGCCACACCTCGTACCCGGCCCGGCGCATCAGCGCCGCCTCGACGAAGTCGTGCGACAGGATCTCGCCGCTGAGGCCGCCCTTGCCGGGCAGTTTCGCCAGCGCGCAGTGTTTCATGAAGGGTTCGACGCGCAGGATCGCGTTGTGGCCCCAGTAGTGCGATTCTCCCAGTTGCCAGAAGCGCAGGCCGGCGCTGAACAGCGGGCCGGTCACCCGGCCGGAGAACTGCTGCAGGCGGGCGTGCAGCGAATCGTGGCCGCAGGAGCGGGGCGCGGTCTGGATGATGCCGGCCTTGGGCTGGGCCTCCATCAGGCGCACCATCGTCAGCAGTGCGTCGCCGCTCATCACGCTGTCGGCGTCGAGCACCACCATGTAGCGGTAGTCGCGGCCCCAGCGGCGACAGAAGTCGGCCACGTTGCCGGCCTTGCGCTTGGTGCGCCGCTGGCGCCAGCGGTAGTAGATGCGGCTGCTGTCATATCCGTCGGCGGCCAGCGCCTCGCGCAGGCCGCGCCAGGCGGCCAGTTCGGCGTCGCGCAGCGTCAGGTCGCCGGTATCCGACAGCATGTAGACGTCGAAGCGGTCGAACGAGCCGGCGCGCGACAGCGATTCGATGGTGGCGCGCAGGCCGGCCACGACGGTGGCGATGTCCTCGTTGCAGATCGGCATCACCACGGCGGTGCGGGCGTCCTCGGCGATCGGCCGGCCGGCCACGTCTTCGGGGCTCAGCGCATGGTGGTCGCCGCGGCGCAGGCTCACGTAGCCCATCACCGCGGTCACGCAGCCGGCCGCCACCCAGGCGAACAGCAGCGCGAACAGCCCCGTCTGCAGCACGGCCCAGGGGCCGCTGTGACCGGGCCCGGCGGCACCGTCCAGCACCGCGGTGGCCAGGCCGGCGCTGCCGATGACCAGCGCCAGCAGCAGGCGGCGGCGCGCCGTCGCCGCGGCGAGCCAGGCCGGCGCCGGCTGTGTCTCGCGATCGCCCCGGGCACTGAACAGTCGGCCCAGCCCGGCCGGCACGCCCGTCCAGGGCTCCGGGGTCATGCTGCCTCGGCGGACCGGGGGCGCTGTTTCGGTGCGCGCCGGCGTGGGGCGCAAGGGAGCGGGGGTGACGGTGGCGTTCATTCCGGGGGCAGGGCGTAGGTCCATGTTTCGGTGAGCACGTTGGCACCGTCCTTCAAGAGAGCGCGCAGCTCGACAGGCTGCTTGGCATCGAGGCGCTGGACCTTCAGGTTCAGTCGCCATCCCTTGGTGGCCGGGTTGCGGTAGACGTTCGCTAGCAAGACGCGTGCGTTGTCACTCGATGTGACAAACGGCTGAGGCGCGACGGTGGCCGACGGCGTGTCGAGCGGACCGCCGGCATAGTCGATGTGGAACTGCAACTCGCCGGGCTGCGGGGCTTCCAGTCCCCGACCGCGGCGGGACTGCAGTACCCGGCCCAGGCGCAGAGGCCCCTGTGGGGCTGCGCCCTGCCAGAGCAGGGTGTAGCGCAGGGACAGCGGCTCGCCGGCGGCCGGCAGGCGCGCCGGTACCCAGTACGCCACCACGTTGTCGTTGGTCTCGTCGGGCGAGTGGAACTGCATCAGCTCGACGCGTCCGGCGCCCCAGTCGCCCTCGGGGCGCACCCACACGCTGGGCCGCTGTTCGTAGCGGGCCTCGGTGTCTTCGTAACTGGAGAATGCGCGGTCGCGCTGCATCAGGCCGAAGCCGCGCAGGCCCTGCATCGCAAAGCTGGTCGTGAAGGGACGCTCCGGGTTCAGCAGCGGGCGCCAGAGCCACTCGCCGTTTTCGGTCTCGATCGACAGGCCGTCGGCGTCGTGCACCTCGGGCCGGAAATCGCCCACGGCCTGCAGCGGCTGCGGATGGTTCTCGCCGCCGAAGTACATGCTGGTGAGCGGGGCGATCCCGAGCGTGCTGACCGCGCCGCGCAGGAACAGGCGGGCCTGCACCGCCACCTCGGTCACGCGGCCCGGTCGCAGCTCGAAGCGGTAGGCGCCGGTGACGCGTGGGCCGTTGAGCAGCGCGTACAGCGTGAGCGTCTGCGCGCCGCGCGCCGGCCGCTCGATCCAGAACGCCTCGAAGACCGGGAATTCCTCCCCGGCACCGCCGGCGGTATCGACGGCGATGCCGCGCGCTGAGCTGCCGTAGTGCTGGCCGGCACCCACGGCGCGCAGGTAGCTGGCGCCCAGGAAGACGACGAACTCGTCTTTGTAGCCCGGTCGGTTCAGGGCGTGGTGGACGCGAAAACCGGCCAGTTCGGCCTGCGCCTGGCCGGCCATGGCGGCTGCGGCCGGGCCATAGTCGAAGGCGCCGGCAGGCACGTTCAGCGGCACTTCGCGGCCCTCTACCAGTTCGTTCACGCGCACGGGGCGGGTGTGGATGCCGCCGACATGGAAGAACTGCAACTCGAAGGGCAGGCCGGCATCACGCCACCATGCCGCGCGCGGCTGGAAACGGATGGCGCGGTAGTCGTCGTAGCTCAGTGCCGCGAGGCGAGGGTTCGCGGAGGGCGGCGGTTCGCGGTAGGGCGCGGCAGCGAGCGCCCGGGCGCGCTCGGTCAGCCCGTTCAGGTCGAAGGCCGCCTGGGCCTTCGCACCCATCAGGGCCCCCGCTGCGGCACAGCCCCAGATCAGCGATCGCGCTGAGCGTGAACGGGCACGACCCATCAGGGGCTGAGAGAGGGCGGTGGCGTTCACGGGATCGTGGAGGGGATCGACGAATTGGTGCAATGCAGCACGATTGTTGCGCGGACTGGCACGGTTTGCAGCCCCCGGAACAATGAGGGTGTGAACGCATGTTCGTGGCACGCGCCGGTGCCGGCCATCGGCGGCCACCGACTGCGTCTGTAGGCCGCCGCCTACGCACGGCGGCGACGCCGCCAGCAGCCCGTTAGCATCGGCCGATGACCACCCCCGCGTTGCGCATCTACGCCGGCCGCAGCGCCCGCGCCCACCTGGCCGAACACGGCCTGCGGCCGCAGGACGTGCGGGTGGTGGCCGGTGCCGCCGGCGGTCCGAAGGGGCTGGTGCTGGGGCCGATGGACCGCTACCTGTTCGGGCAGTGGCTGGCCGGCAGCACGCACACGGTCCACCTCGCCGGGGCGTCGATCGGTGCGTGGCGCATGGCGACGGCCGCGCTGGCCGATCCGCGGGCCGGCTTCGCGCGACTGACCGAGGACTACATCGCGCAGACCTACGAACTCGACCCCGGCCGCACGCTGCCGAACGCGGCCCAGGTCAGCCGCGGCTTCGAGCAGGAGCTGCGCGCCTTCTTCGACGGACAGGTCGAGGCGCTGCTGGCCCATCCGCGCTACCGCCTGCACATCGTCACCTCGCGAGGCCGCCACGTGCTCGGCCGCGAGGGCCGCGTGCGCACGCCGCTCGGCTATGCCGGCGCGCTGCTGAGCAACGCGCTCAGCCGCCGCACGCTCGGCGCCTGGCTGGAGCGCGTGGTGTTCTCCTCGCCGGGCGAGGCGCTGCCGGTCGACCTGAGCGACCTGCGCCACCGGCAGGTGCGACTGACGGCGGAGAACTTCCGCCCGGCCCTGCTGGCGTCGTGCTCGATCCCGTTCGCGCTGAAGGCGGTGCACGATATCCCCGGCGCACCGCCCGGAGCCTACTGGGATGGCGGCATCACCGACTACCACCTGCACTGGAACTACCCCTCGATCAACCGCGGCGCCGCACCCGGCCTGGTGCTGTACCCGCATTTCCAGAAGGCGGTGGTGCCCGGCTGGCTCGACAAGTCCCTGAAGCACCGCCACCACGCCACGCCTTTCCTCGACAACGTGATGGTGCTGGCGCCCGACCCGGCCTGGGTGCGCACGCTGCCGCACGGCAAGCTGCCCGACCGCAGCGATTTCAAGCGTTATGCCACCGACCTGGCCGGCCGCATGGCGGTGTGGCGCCGTGCGGTGGCCGAGAGCGAGCGGCTGGCCGACGACCTGGCTGTTGCGGTGGCGGCCGGGCCGCGGTTGACGGTCGAGCCGCTCTGAGCCCTGCCGCGCGTCGCGCGACAATCGCGGCATGGCTCTCGACGATCCGCTGTCCCCGCTGCCCGAGATCGCGCTCGGCACCTACGTCCACTACAAGGGCGCACGCTACGAGGTGCTCGGCGTCGTGCGGCACAGCGAGACTCTCGAGCCGCTGGTGCTCTACCGCCCGCTGTACGGCGACCACGGCCTGTGGGTGCGGCCGTTCACGATGTTCACAGAATCGCTGATGGTGGACGGCCTGCTGCGCCCGCGCTTTGCGTTCGAGCACGGCGGCACCGCGATCGACTGAGCGGCGCCCGGGACCGCTCCCGCCGGTCGTCTTTACCTGGCAGCAATCAACGCCCCGTCGCGCACGGCGTTGAGAAGGGATGGGCCCGGCATCCGGGCCGCTGCGGAGACCCTTCATGTCCAACTTCCTTTCCCTGTGGCGCCGGGCCCGGTTCGGCGCGCTGCTGATCCCGGCCCTGCTGGGCGGCTGTTATGTGGTGCCGGTCGTGCCGGTGCAGCGGCCCATCTACGGGCCGGGCTACGACCGGCCCTACCAGAGGCCCTACTACCGCGGCTATTACCGCGTCGGCGAGGCGGCGGCGCCGGTGGTGGCGTCGGCCGCCGCGACCGGCGCGCTCGAGCCTCACATCGAGGCGGCCAGCATGTCCCGGTAATCGTCGGCGCTCGCAAGACGCGGGTTGGTCTTGTGGCAGTGGTCGAGCAGGGCGCCGCTGACGATGCGCTCCTGCCATGCTGCATCTACCCCCATCGCAGCCAGGCCGCCGGGCAGGCCGAGCCGGGCGTTCATGTCGACGAGCGCCGCCGGCAGGTCGGCGGCCGAAGCCAGGCCCATCGCCTGGGCCATGCGTTCCAGGCGTCGCTCGCCGCGCACGCTGTCGGCGTCGGCGTTGAAGCGCACGACGGTCGGCAGGAACATCGCATTGAGGGTGCCGTGGTGCAGCCGCGGGTCGATGCCGCCGAGGCTGTGCGACAGCGAGTGCACGCAGCCCAGCCCCTTCTGGAAGGCCATCGCGCCCTGCATCGACGCGCTCATCATCTGGCGCCGCGCCTCACGGTCGCCGCCGTTGCGGGTGGCGCGCTCGATGTGGGCCCAGGCTCGCGCCAGGCCGTCGAGCGCGATGCCGTCGGCTGGAGGATTGAAGGCCGCCGACATGAAGGTCTCCATGCAGTGCGCCACCGCGTCCATGCCCGTGGCGGCGGTGAGGCCGGACGGCAGGCCGAGCGTCAACTCCGGGTCGCAGATCGCTGCCTTGGGCACCAGGTGCCAGGAATGGAAGCCGAGCTTGCGGTGGTCGTCGACGATCACGATCGCGCCGCGCGCCACCTCGCTGCCGGTGCCGGCGGTGGTCGGCACGGCGATCAGTGGGGCTGCCGCCGCGGTGATCTTCGGCGAGCCGCCTTCGATGGTGGCGTAGGTCTTCAGCTCGCCGGGGTGGGTGGCCAGGATCGCCAGCCCCTTGGCCAGGTCGATGCTCGAGCCGCCGCCCACGGCCACCAGCCCGTCGGCGCGGTGCGCGTCCCAGGCCTCGCGGGCCGCGCGCACGGCCGCCTCGGTGGGATTGGACGGGGTGCCGTCGAACACCGCGACGGGCAGGTCCTTCATCGCGTCGAGCGCCTTCTGCAGCACGCCGGCGGCACGCACCCCGGCGTCGGTGATCACGAGCGGACGGCAGATGCCGACACGTGCGCACTCGGCAGCAAGCTCGCGCACCGCGCCGAAATCGAACTGGACCTGGGTGATGTAGAAGATGCTGGCCATGCTGGAGTGCCTCGGGGCGCGCGGTTCGAGCCGGAAACGGCGGCTGCCAGTATGCTCGCGGCCGATGCCGTCCGCCGCCTTCCAGCCGCCCCAGCACGGACTGACCCCGACGATGCGCGACGTGCTCGACCGCATGCGCCGCGCCGGCCGGCCACCGCTGCACACGATGAGCGTCGACGCCGCGCGCGAGGCCTACCGGCTCGGTGCCGAGATCCTGGATCTGCCGCGGGTGGCGCTGGCGCGCGTCGAGGACCTGCTCGTCCCGGCGCGCGACGGCCACCTTCTGCCGGCGCGCCTGTATGCACCGAGCAGCGCGCGCCTGCCGGTGCTGCTCTACCTGCACGGCGGCGGTTTCACGATCGGTAGCCTGGACACCCATGACAGCCTGTGCCGGCAGCTCGCGCTGCAGGGTGGCGCGGCGGTGCTGTCGCTGGACTACCGGCTTGCGCCGGAGCACCGCTTTCCGGCCGCGGTCGACGATGCCTGGGACGCGCTGCAGTGGGTGGCGCGCGAGGGCGGGGCGAGGCTGGGGCTCGACGACACGCGCCTCGCGGTCGGCGGTGACAGTGCCGGCGGCACGCTGTCCGCGGTGTGCGCACTGATGGCGCGCGATGCCGCTCTGCCGCTGGCGCTGCAGCTGCTGTTCTACCCGGGCACCGCCGCCCGGCAGGACAGCGACTCGCACCGCCGCTTTGCCGAGGGCGTGCTGCTGGCGCGGCCGCTGATCGACTGGTTCTTCGGCCACTACATCGCGACCGAGCACCGCGAGGACTGGCGCTTCGCCCCGCTGCTCGCACCCGACCACGGCGGTGTCGCGCCGGCCTGGATCGGCCTGGCCGAATGCGATCCGCTGGTCGACGAGGGCGTGGCCTACGGCGACGTGCTGCGCGCCGCGGGCGTGCCGGTGCAGCTGGAGCTGTGGCGCGGCGTGGTCCACGATTTCATCAAGATGGGCCGCGCGGTGCCGGAGGCGCGCCAGGCGCACGCCGCGGCGGCCCGGGCACTGAGGGAGGCCTTCTCGCCATGACGCTCCAACGCAGCGATTTCCGCCATCTGCACGCCCTGCGGGTGCGCTGGGCCGAGGTGGACATGCAGCAGATCGTGTTCAACGGCCACTATCTGATGTACTTCGACACCGCGCTGGCCGACTACTGGCGTGCGCTGGCCCTGCCTTACGCCGAGTCGATGCAGCACTTCGGCGGCGACCTGTATGTGCGCAAGGCGACGCTGGACTACCAGGGCTCGGCGCGCTACGACGACGTGCTCGACATCGGCATCCGCTGCACCCGCATCCGCACCTCATCGCTGCTGTTCCACGGCGCGGTGATGCGCGGCAACGACCTGCTGGTCAGCGGCGAGCTGGTCTACGTGTTCGCCGACCCGGCCACGCAGACCAGCCGGCCGGTGCCGCCGGCGCTGCGCGAGGTGTTGGAAGGCTTCGAGGCCGGCCAGTCCATGCTCGAGGTCCGCACCGGGGACTGGTCCACGCTGGGCGAGGCGGCGCGTTCGATCCGCACCGAGGTCTTCATCGACGAGCAGCGCATCCCGGCCGCGATGGAGTGGGACGCCTCCGATGCCACCGCGCTGCATGCGGTGGCCTGCAACCGCCTGGGCTTCCCGCTGGCAACCGGCCGTCTGGCGCAGGAGGCGCCGGGCCTGGCCCGCATCGGGCGCATGGCGGTGCGCCGGCCGCTGCGCGGCGGCCGGGCCGGGCGTGCGGTGCTGGACGCGCTGATCGCGCTGGCCGCCCGGCGCGGCGACGGCGAGATCGTGCTGAGCGCCCAGCTCTCGGCCGTGCCGTTCTACGCACGCGCCGGCTTCACGCAGAGCGGGCCGGGCTTCGAGGAAGCGGGCATCCCGCACGTGGAGATGCGCCGCAGCCTGTAGCGCGCCGGCATCGGCCGCGCTTGGTGCGACCGGCGCTGCGAGGCATCATGCCGGGATCATGACGAGGCAGCCCCGATGAGCACCGCAAGCGACGCACTGTTCAAGAAACTGGCCAACGACCTGGGCGTGGAGTTCTCCGAGGAGATTCGCGCCGTGCCGCACTACGAGGTGTCGGTCGAGCACGACGGCATCCTCTACGTCAGCGGCCAGATCCCGCGCATCCGCGGTGCGGTAGCGGTGGCAGGGCGCGTCGGCGCCGAGATCTCGCGCGAGGAGGCCCGCCATGCGGCCCGCATCTGCGTGGTGAAGGCGCTGGCCGTCGTGCGCCAGGCCGCCGGCGGCGACCTGAGCCGCGTGAAGCGCATCCTGCGCATGACGGTCTACGTGCAGAGCGCGCCGAACTTCACCGAGCACAGCGAGGTGGCCGACGCCGCCTCGGACATTCTCTACACGCTGTTCCAGCCGGGCGGCGGCCACACCCGCACCACGGTCGGCGTGGCCCAGCTGCCCAAGAACGCGGCGGTCGAGATCGACATGATCGTCGCGCTGGGCGACCGCGAGGCGGGCAGCAGCACGTTCTGAGCGGCCGGGGCGGACCGCGCGGCGGTTCAGGCGGTCGCGCTCAGCGCTTCGATGGCTTCGCCCAGCTCGAGCCAGCGCGTCTCGAAGGTCTCGATCTGCTCGCTGAGCAGCTTGAGGCGCTTGCCGCGCTCGGCGCGTTCGGCCGCCGTCAGCGACGGGTCGGACAGGCTGGCCGCCAGGGCGTCGCGCTCCGGCACCGCCGTGGCCAGCCGGGCTTCGAGCTTGCCGAACTCGGCCTTCAGCGGACGGGCCTGCTCGGCTGCCCGCTGGCGCGCCTGGGCCTGGGCCTTGCGGTCCTCGCGGCGGTCGACAGGCTCGTCCGGGGCTTTCGACGGCTTCGCGGTCGCCTCGACCACGGTCGGCGCTGCGGTCGCGCCCCGCGCCGCCTGGGCGTAGGCGCGGGCCTGCTCGCGCGACTGCTCCAGCAGCCAGCGCTGGTAGTCGTCGAGGTCGCCGTCGAACTCGCGCACGCCGCCGGCGGTGACGAGCCAGAACTCGTCGCAGACCTCGCGCAGCAGCGCGCGGTCGTGGCTGACCAGCATCACGGTGCCCTCGAACTCGTTGAGCGCCAGGGACAGCGCCTCGCGGGTGGCGAGGTCGAGGTGGTTGGTCGGCTCGTCGAGCAGCAGGAGGTTGGGGCGCTGCCAGACGATCATCGCCAGCACCAGGCGCGCCTTCTCGCCGCCGCTCAGCGAGCCGACCGGTTGGTGGACCATGTCGCCGGTGAAGCGGAACTGGCCCAGGAAATTGCGCAGCTCCTGCTCGCGCGCGCCCGGCGAGACCTGCTTGGCCAGCCGGATCATGTGTTCCATCGGCCCGCTCTCGGGCGTCAGCACGTCCATCTCCTGCTGTGCGAAGTAGCCGATCGCCAGGCCCTTGCCCTCGGTCACGCTGCCGCCCAGCGCCGGCAGGGCGCGCGCCAGCGTCTTGACCAGCGTCGACTTGCCCTGGCCGTTGGCACCGAGGATGCCGATGCGCTGGCCCGGCATGACCGAGCGGTCGATGTCGCGCACGATGGTGATCGGCTCGCCGCCTTCGACCGCGTAGCCACAGCGCATTTCGCGCATGGCCAGCATGGGGTTGGGCAGGTTGTCGGGCTCCCGGAACTCGAAGGCGAAGTCGGCCGCGGTCAGCACCGGCGCGATCTTCTCCATGCGCTCCAGCGCCTTCACGCGGCTCTGTGCCTGCTTGGCCTTGCTGGCCTTGGCCTTGAAGCGGTCGATGAAGCGCTGCAGCTGCGCCACCTTCTCCTGCTGGCGCCCGAATGCGGCCTGCTGCTGGCTCATGCGCTCGGCGCGCATGCCCTCGAAGGCGCTGTAGTTGCCGCCGTAGCGCGTGAGCTGGGTCTCCTCGAGGTGCACCGTCACGCGGGTGATGGCGTCGAGGAACTCGCGGTCGTGGCTGATGACCAGCATGGTGCCCTCGTAGCGCTGCAGCCAAGCCTCCAGCCACACCAGCGCGTCGAGGTCCAGGTGGTTGGTGGGCTCGTCGAGCAGAAGCAGGTCGCTCGGGCACATCAGCGCGCGGGCCAGCTGCAGCCGCATGCGCCAGCCGCCGGAGAAGCTGTTGACCGGCGCGTCCAGCTGGGCGCTCTTGAAGCCCAGGCCCAGCATCAGCGCCTGGGCCCGCGGCGAGGCGTCGAAGGCGCCGACCTCGGCGAGCAGGCCGTGCGCCTCGCCGATCGCGTTGCCGTCGTCGGCCGCTTCGGCGGCGGCCAGCGCGGCCTGTGCCTCCATCAACCGGGTGTCGCCTTCCAGCACGAAGGCGGTGGCCGGCTGGTCGGTCTCGGGCATGTTCTGCGCCACCTCGGCCATGCGCCAGCGCGGCGGGATCGAGAAATCGCCGGCATCGGCCTGCAGCCGGTGTGTCAGCAGCGCGAACAGCGAGGACTTGCCGGCGCCGTTGCGGCCGACCAGGCCGACCTTCTCGCCGGGGTTCAGCGTGAGGTTGGCGCCTTGCAGCACGATCTTGGGGCCGCGGCGCAGGGTGAGATTCTTGAGAACGATCATGAGGACAGCAGGGAAGCCCGGGTCAGCAGCAGCACCTGGTCGTCGCCGGCGCTGGTTTCGAGCCACACGGCCTCGATGGTGGGAAAGGCGCGCTCGAAGTTCGCGCGCTCGTTGCCGATCTCCAGCACGAGCACGGCATCTTCGGTCATCTGCGCCGGCGCGTCTTGCAGCAGCTTGCGCACGAAGTCCATGCCGTCCTCGCCGCCGGCCAGCGCCAGCTCGGGTTCGGCCCGGTACTCCGGCGGCAGGTCCGCCATCGATGCGGCATTCACGTAAGGCGGGTTGCAGAGGATCAGGTCGTAGGGGCCGTGCACGCGCGCCAGGCCGTCGGAGCGCAGCAGCGTGACGCGATCGCCCAGGCCGTGAGCGTCGACGTTGATCTTCGCCACGGCGAGCGCGTCCTCGGACAGGTCGCTGCCGTCGACGCTCACCTCGGGCCAGGCCATCGCGGCCAGCACCGCGAGGCTGCCGTTGCCGGTGCACAGGTCGAGCACGCGTCGCGTGTGGGCGCCGAGCCAGGCGTCGATCGTGCCGTCGGCCAGCAGCTCGGCGATGAAGCTGCGCGGCACGATGGTCCGCTCGTCGACGTAGAAGGCCACGCCCTGCAGCCAGGCCTGCTTGGTCAGGTAGGCCGCCGGCAGGCGTTGGCGGATGCGACGGTCGATCAGCGCGTCGACCACCAATCGCTCGCTCGCGGACACCGGTCGCGCGGCGTGCTCGTCCAGCCCGTCGAGCGGCAGGTCCAGCGCCCACTGCACCAGCCAGGCGGCCTCGTCGAAGGCATGGGTCGTGCCGTGCCCGAACGACACCCCGGCCTCCTGCAGGCGCGCGGCCTGCGCCTCGACCAGCTCGATCAGCGTCATGCGACCAGACGCTCGAGCGTGCTGCGGTAGATCTCCTTCAGCGGCTCGATCTCGGCCACCGCGACGTGCTCGTCGATCTGGTGGATGCTGGCATTGACCGGCCCGCATTCGACCACCTGCGGGCAGACGGTGGCGATGAAGCGGCCGTCGGAGGTGCCGCCGGTGGTGGACAGCTCGGTCGTGCGGCCGGTCACCTGCAAGATCGCGCTGCCCAGCGCCTCGGTCAGGCTGCCGGGGCGCGTGAGGAAGGGCCGACCGCCCAGCGTCCAGTCGATCGTGTACTGCAGGCCGTGGCGGTCCAGCACCGCGGCGAGGCGCTGCTGCAGGGTCTCCGGCGTCGATTCGGTCGAGAAACGGAAGTTGAAGTCGACCACCGCCTCACCCGGGATGACATTGCTCGCGCCGGTGCCCGCGTGCAGGTTCGAGACCTGCCAGCTGGTCGGCGGGAAATGTTCGTTGCCGCCGTCCCAGACCACTTGCACCAGCTCGGCCAGCGCCGGCGCCACCGCGTGGATCGGGTTCTTCGCCAGGTGCGGGTAGGCGATGTGACCCTGCACGCCTTGCACGACCAGCCGGCCCGACAGCGAGCCGCGGCGGCCGTTCTTGATCATGTCGCCCACCGCGTTCACCGAGGTCGGTTCGCCGACGATGCAGCCGTCGAGCCGCTCGCCGCGCGCCTGCAGCCAGCGCACCACCTGCGTGGTGCCATCGAGCGCAGGGCCTTCCTCATCGCTGGTCAGCAGCAGCGCGATCGAACCAGCGTGTCGGGGATACGCCGCGACGAATTCCTCGATCGCGACCACCATGCAGGCGATCGAGGTTTTCATGTCGGCCGCGCCGCGCCCGTAGAGACGGCCATCGCGGTGGCTGGGCACGAACGGGTCGCTGGTCCAGCGCTCCAGCGGGCCGGTGGGCACCACGTCGGTGTGGCCGGCGAACACGAGCGTGAAGCCGTCGGCGGAACGGCCGCGGCGCACGGCCCACAGATTGGTGACGCGGAAGTCGTCCGGGCCGCTCTCGAGCGTGTGGCAGTCGAAGCCCTGCGCCTGGAGCCGCTGCACGACCAGCGCCTGGCATCCGGCGTCCTCGGGCGTGACGGAAGCGCGCGCGATCAGTTGCTCGGCGAGCGCAAGCGCCGTCGGGGGCAGGGCACTCATCCGCGCGATCGACTCACAGCGCGCCGAAGTTCGTGCGGCGATCGTCCTGCCGCACGTCGAGCGTGATGTCGGTGAAGGACGGGCCCTCGTCCTTCTCTTCCTTCTTCGGCACCAGCTTCGACTGCGTGGGACTGTCGTTCTGCAGCCGCCACATCAGGTTGGTGGGCGAATCGGCATAGCTCAGACCCTCGTCGCGGGTGATCACGCCGTCGTTGATCAGGCGGGCGAGCTCCTGCTCGAAGGTCTGCGAGCCCTCGGCCAGCGACTGCTCCATCGCCTCCTTGACGCCCGGGAAATCGCCCTGCGCCATCAGGTCGGCCACCAGCTTGGTGTTGAGCAGCACCTCGACGGCCGGCACCCGCCCGCCCTGGGTCGAGCGCACCAGGCGCTGCGACACCACGGCCTTGAGTGCGGAGGACAGGTCGCCCAGCAGGGCCGGGCGCGCCTCGGGCGTGTAGAAGCTCAGGATGCGGCCCAGCGCGTGGTAGCTGTTGTTGGCGTGCAGCGTCGAGACCACCAGGTGCCCCGACAGCGCATAGGAAATCGCCGCGGTCATGGTCTCGCGGTCGCGGATCTCGCCGATCAGGATGCAGTCGGGCGCCTGGCGCAGCGCGTTCTTCAGACCGATCTGCAGCGACTGCGTGTCGCGACCCACCTCGCGCTGGTTGACGATCGCCTTCTTGTTGGTGAACAGGAACTCGATCGGGTCCTCGATGGTGAGGATGTGGCCGGCGAGGTTGCGGTTGCGGTGCTCCAGCATCGCGGCGAGCGTCGTGCTCTTGCCGGTGCCGGTGGCGCCGGCCAGCAGGATCAGGCCGCGCTTCTCGAGGATCAGCGTGTTCAGGATCTCCGGCAGCTTCAGCGAATCGAGCGTCGGGATCTCCACCGGGATGCAGCGGAACACCGCGGCGATGGAGCCGCGCTGCCGGAAGGCGCTGAGCCGGAAGCTGCCGACGCCCTGCAGGCCGACGCCCATGTTCAGCTCGCCCAGCTCCTCCAGCTCCTCGAGCTGCTTGGGTGTCAGCAGCTCGGCCAGCAGCTGCCGCGGCTGCTCCGGCGTGAGCGACTGGTCGGACAGCTGCAGCAGCTGGCCGTTGATCTTGATCTGGATCGGCGCGTTGGCCGTGAGGTAGACATCCGAGGCCCGCTTCTCGGCCATCAGCCGCAGCACCCGCTCCATGTTTCCGCTCATCGCACCGACCCTTCCCGTTGAGTGTTCCGGTCGCCGTTCCGGCGCCGTTCGATCAGGCGCCGCGCAGCAACTCGTTGATGCTGGTCTTGGCGCGCGTCTGCGCATCGACCTTCTTGACGATCACCGCACAGTACAACGAGTACTTGCCGTCCGCGCTGGGCAAATTACCGGAAACCACGACCGAACCCGCCGGCACGCGGCCGTAGCTCACCTCGCCGGTGGCGCGGTCGTAGATCTTGGTGCTCTGGCCGATGTAGACGCCCATGCTGATCACCGAGTTCTCCTCGACGATCACGCCTTCCACCACCTCGGAGCGGGCGCCGATGAAGCAGTTGTCCTCGATGATGGTCGGGTTGGCCTGCAGCGGCTCCAGCACGCCGCCGATGCCCACGCCGCCCGACAGGTGCACGTTCTTGCCGATCTGCGCGCAGGAGCCCACCGTCGCCCACGTGTCGACCATGGTGTTCTCGTCGACGTAGGCGCCGATGTTCACGTAGCTGGGCATCAGCACCGCGCCCTTGGCGATGTAGCTGCCGCGCCGGGCCACTGCCGGCGGCACCACGCGCACGCCGGTGGCCCGCATCGCGGCCTCGTCGAGGTGGGCGAACTTGGTGTCGACCTTGTCGAAGAAGCCCAGGTCGCCGGCCCGCATGATCTTGTTGTCGGTCAGTCGGAAGCTCAGCAGCACCGCCTTCTTGACCCACTGGTTCACCTGCCACTGGCCGACGCCCTGGCGCTCGGCCACGCGCAGGCGGCCCTTGTTCAGGTCGGAGATGACCTGCTCGACCGCCTCGCGCACTTCGGGCGCGTTGGCCGCGGTGATGGTGGCGCGGGATTCCCACGCGGCGTCGATGGTCGATTGCAGTTGGGTATGGGACATGGAGACTCAGCTGGACTGGATGAAGGAAACGATGCGTTCGGCCGCTTCGACGCATTCGTCGATGCCGGCCACGAGCGCCATGCGGATGCGCCCCTGGCCAGGGTTCGTGCCCTGCGCCTCGCGGGCGAGGTAGCTGCCGGGCAGCACCGCCACATTGTATTGAGCGAGCAGCTCGCGGGCGAAGCGGATGTCGCTGCCGCCGCAGACGGCCGCCGGCAACCTGGCCCACAGGTAGAAGCCGGCATCGGGCAGCGCGACGTCCAGCACGCTGGCGAGCCTCGGCGTCACTTGCTCGAATTTCTGGCGGTAGAGCGCCCGGTTGGCCGCCACGTGGGCCTCGTCGCCCCAGGCCGCGAGGCTGGCGCGCTGCACCGCCGGGCCCATGGCGGCACCGTGGTAGGTGCGGTACAGCAGGAAGGCCTTCAGGATTGCCGCGTCGCCGGCCACGAAGCCCGAGCGCAGCCCCGGCACGTTGGAACGCTTGGACAGGCTGGTGAAGGCGATCAGGCGCCGGAAGTCGCTGCGCCCCAGCGCCAGCGCGGCCTGCAGGCTGCCGAGCGGTGGCTCGTCACGAAAGTAGATTTCCGAGTAGCACTCGTCGGAGGCGATCACGAAGCCATGCCGGTCCGACAGCTCGAACAGCCGCTGCCATTCGTCGAGCGGCATCACCGCGCCGGTCGGGTTGCCCGGCGAACAGACGTAGAGCAGTTGGGTGCGGGCCCAGGTGGCGTCGTCGATGGCCGACCAGTCCACCGCGAAATTGCGCGCCGGGTCGCTGTTGGCGAACACCGTCTGCGCACCGGCGAGCAGCGCCGCGCCTTCGTAGATCTGATAGAACGGGTTGGGGCAGACGACGGTGGCGCCGGGGCGCGTGGGGTCGATGACGGTCTGCGCCAGTGCGAACAGGGCCTCGCGCGAGCCGTTGACCGGCAGCAGCTGCGTCGACGCGTCGAGCGTGACGCCGTAGCGCCGGTGCACCCAGGCGGCGCACGCCTCGCGCAGCGCCGGCTCGCCGGCCGTGGCCGGGTAGCTGGCCAGGCCGTCCAACGCTGCAGTGAGCGCCTCGCGGATGAAGGGAGGCGTCGGATGCTTGGGCTCGCCGATACCGAGGCTGATGGGCCGCAGCGCCGGATTCGGCAGCACGTCGCGGGTCAGTTCGCGCAGCCGCTCGAACGGGTAGGGCTGCAAGCGGGAAAGCAGGGGGTTCATGCGGGCGGATTATCCTGCGGGCTGCATCGTGAACGGCCCGCCCGACACCGCGATTCTTTCGTGTGCAAAATGCTTGCGGACGAACCAACGCCACCGCATGAGCCAGACACGCCGACTTCCCGCATCGCTTCCGGCCGACGCTTCGGACCTGGCGCTCGACGGCCAGTTGTGCTTTGCGCTGTACGCCGCGTCGCTGGCAATGACCAAGGTCTACCGGCCGCTTCTCGCGCGCATCGGCCTGACCTATCCGCAGTACGTGGTGCTGCTGGCGCTTTGGGAGTGCGACGGGCTCAATATCGGTGAGCTCGGCGAGCGCGTCTCGCTCGATTCAGGCACGCTGACGCCGCTGCTCAAGCGCATGCAGGCGCTCGGCCTGATCGAGCGCACCCGCAGCGCCGCCGACGAGCGCCAGGTGCTGATCACGCTGACGCGGGCCGGGCGTGATCTCAGCACCGCCGCGTTGGCCATCCAGGAGCAGGTGGCCTGCGCGACGGCCTGTTCCAACCGGGAGCGCCAAGGCTTGACGCAGGCGCTGCAGCAGTTGAGGGCGGCGCTGCTCTCGAACGCCGACACCTGAAGGCCCGGCCGCGGGCCTCGCTCAGGTCGGCAGCCCGCGCTCCGTGGCGTGCTGCGGCAGCACGACGAGCGGTTCGGGCTTCCAGCCCTTCTTGCGGTGCTCCGCGACCACGTTGGTGTAGATGCCGCCGCGCACGTACCACCTGGCAGTGATGCGGGCGAAGCGCGGCGCGGTGGTCTCGACGATCTTGCCGAGGATGTCGTTGGTGACCTTCTCGTGGAAGGCGCCCTCGTCGCGGAAGCTCCACATGTACATCTTCAGGCTCTTGAGTTCGACGCACAGCCCGTCGGCAATCATGTCGATCGTGAAGTGCGCGAAGTCGGGTTGCCCGGTCAGCGGGCACAGGCAGGTGAACTCTGGGATCTGGAACTGGATGACGTAGTCGCGCTCCGGCGCCGGGTTCGGGAACACATGCAGTTCCTTGCTCGGCGCGGTGGGCGGATTGGGGGGCATCGGGCGCTGCCGGGGCGGCGTGCGCGGGCTGGATTTCTTGGCGGTCTTGGCCATGGTTCGACGCCGCTGCACATCCCGCGCAGTCGACGTTTGCTTGCAGTTCAGGGGAGGGCCCGATGCTATCATCCCGAGCACTCTCAAGCCGGCTCGCGAGCCGGTTTCTCATTACAAATCAACGAGTTAGCGGCGCAGTGCGGGGCCACGCAACAGCCCGGCGCAGCGCCCTGCGAACCGCCCGCGATGCGCCTCAACTCGATCAAGCTCTCCGGTTTCAAGTCCTTCGCCGAGCCGACGAACTTCCAGCTGCCCGGCCAGCTCGTCGGCGTGGTCGGGCCGAACGGCTGCGGCAAGTCCAACATCATGGACGCGGTGCGCTGGGTGCTCGGCGAGAGCAAGGCATCCGAGCTGCGCGGCGAGTCGATGCAGGACGTGATCTTCAACGGCTCGGGCAACCGCAAGCCGGCCAGCCGCTCCAGCGTGGAGCTGGTGTTCGACAACGCCGATGCGCGCGCCGGCGGTTCCTGGGCCCAGTTCGCCGAGATCGCCGTCAAGCGCGTGCTCACCCGCGACGGCACCTCCAGCTACTACATCAACAACCAGCCGGTGCGGCGCCGCGACGTACAGGACGTGTTCCTCGGCACGGGCCTCGGGCCGCGCGCCTACGCGATCATCGGCCAGGGCACGATCAGCCGCATCATCGAGTCCAAGCCCGAGGAGCTGCGGCTTTTCCTCGAAGAGGCCGCCGGCGTCTCCAAGTACAAGGAACGCCGCCGCGAGACCGAGAACCGTCTGAAGGACACGCGCGAGAACCTGCAGCGTGTCGACGACATCCTGCGCGAGCTCAACGCCAACCTCGACAAGCTGGAGAAGCAGGCCGAGGTCGCCGCCCAGTACCGCCGCCTGCAGGAGGCCGGCACGCTGAAGCTGCACCAGCTGTGGTTCCTGAAGCACCGCGACGCGGCGTCCGAGGAGGAGCGCGTGCACAAGGCCGTGCTCGAGGCCACCAATGCCATCGAGTCGCGGCTGGCCGAATTGCGCCACGTCGAGGCCGAGCTGGAGACGGTGCGCCAGTCGCACTACGCGGCGAGCGACGCGCTGCACACCGCCCAGGGTTCGCTGGCCGAGGCCGCGCTCGAGGTGAGCCGGCTCGAGGAACGCATCCGCTACGTGGTCGAGGGTCGCCAGCGCGTCGAGCAGCGGCTGGCCGAACTGACGGGCCAGAACGCGAACTGGGACGAGCGGCGCCAGCAGGCGGTGGCCGAGCTCGAAGAGATCGCCGCGCAGATCGCGCTGGCCGACGAACAGGCCGAGCTGCTGGCCGCGCAGGCCGAGGAGCAGTCGGGCGCCTTGCCGGGCGTGGAAGACACGGTGCGCGCCGCGCAGGGCCGCGCCAACGAGCAGCGCGGCAAGGCCGGCCAGGTGCAGCAGCAGATCCAGTTGCTGGCCGCCGAGTCGCGCAGCGTCGAGGAGCAGAGCCGCGCGCTCACGCAGCGTCGCGAGCGCCTGGCCGGCGAGCGCCAGACGCTGGCAGCGCCCGACGAGGCGCGCCTCGAAGGCCTGCGCGTTCAACTCGCCGGCGCTGAGGAAGGCCAGGCGGTGGCCGATGCGCGTGCCGAGGAACTGACCGCGTCGGTGCCCCAGCGCGATGAAGATCGCCGCGCCCGGCAGGAGCGCGTCAACACCGAAGCGGCCCGCCAGGCCGACCTGAGCGCCCGCCTCGATGCGCTGCGCGCGCTGCAGGAGAAGGTGCAGACCGAGGGCAAGCTCAAGCCCTGGCTCGCCAAGCACGGGCTCGACGGGCTGAGCGGGCTGTGGACGCGGCTGCACATCGAGGCCGGTTGGGAGACCGCGCTGGAAGCGGCGCTGCGGGAGCGCATCAATGCGCTCGAGGTCGGCCGCATGGAGACGGTGCGCGCCTTCGAGGGCGATGCTCCCCCGGCCAAGCTGGCCTTCTACACCCCGCCGAGCGGCGCGATCGCCAACACCCATGCCACGCTGCCTCGGCTGTCGGACCTGTTGCGTCTGGGCGGGCAGGTCGGTGATGCCGGGCTGGCAGCGCTGCTGAACGACTGGCTCGAAGGCGTGTACACCGCGGCTTCGCTCGACGAGGCGCTGGCCGACCGCGGCAAGCTGACCCACGGCGAGGTCATCATGACGCCGGCCGGCCACGCGGTCAGCCCGTTCGCGGTGAGCTTCTATGCACCCGACTCCGAGCAGGCCGGCATGCTGGCGCGCGCCCAGGAGATCGAGAACCTGGAGAAGCAGACACGCGCCCAGGCACTGATCGTCGACGAGTCGCGCGCCGCCCTGGTGCGGGCCGAGGCTGCCTACACCGATGCCTCGTCGCGGCTGGTCAGCGCACGTCGCGAGGCCGCCGAGGGCCAGACGCGCACCCACCAGCTGCAGGTCGAGGTGCTGCGGCTCGCCCAACTGAGCGAGCAGACCAGCGCACGGCGCGAGCAGATCGAATCCGAGCTGGCCGAGATCGACGCCGGCCTGGAAGAACTGCAGGAGCGCCGCGTCACCGGCGAGGCCCGCTTCGAGGAGCTCGACCTGCAGCTCGCCAACGAGCAGGAGCGCCATGCCGACCTGGAGGAGGCGGTGATCCAGGCCGAACGCCAGCTCAGCGGCGCGCGCGAGCAACTGCGCACGCTGGAGCGCGAGGCCCAGGAGGCGCAGTTCAGCTCCCGCGCACTGGCCGCGCGGCGCGGCGAGCTGCAGCGCTCGATCGAGACCGCCGCCCAGCAGGTGGCCACCAACGAGCAGAGCGCCGCCCAACTGCAGGAAGAGCTGGGGCGCCTGACCGACGCCGCCGCGCAGGCCGGCCTGCAGACCGCGCTGGCGCTGAAGCTCGAGCGTGAGCAGGCGCTGGGCGCGCAGCGCAGCGCCTACGACGAGCTGTCGGCCCGACTGCGCCAGGCCGAAGAACAGCGCCTGGGTTTCGAACGCAGCCTCGAGCCGCTGCGCGAGAAGATCGGCAAGCTGCAGCTCGAGCAGCAGGCCGCACAACTGGGCGGTGCGCAGTACCTGGAGCAGTTGACGGCCGCGCAGGTCGACCTGGAGGCGCTGGGCAAGAACATCGAGGACGACGGCGTCAAGCTCTACGGCCTGCAGGGCGAGATCGACCGCATCAACCGCGAAGTGGCGGCGCTTGGCGCGGTGAACCTGGCCGCGCTCGACGAACTGACCGCCTCGCGCGAACGCAAGACCTTCCTCGACGCGCAGTCGGCCGACCTGATCGACGCGATGACCACGCTGGAAGACGCCATCCACAAGATCGACCTCGAGACGCGCGACCTGCTCAAGGGCACCTTCGACACCGTCAACGAGCATTTCGGCCGCATGTTCCCGGAGCTGTTCGGCGGCGGCAACGCCAGGCTGGTGATGACCGGCGACGAGATCCTCGACGCCGGCGTGCAGGTGATGGCGCAGCCACCGGGCAAGAAGAACAGCACCATCCACCTGCTGTCAGGCGGCGAGAAGGCACTGACGGCGATCGCGCTGGTGTTCGCGATCTTCCAGCTCAACCCGGCGCCGTTCTGTCTGCTCGATGAAGTGGACGCGCCGCTCGACGACGCCAACACCGAGCGCTACGCCAAGCTGGTGCGCAGCATGGCCGAACACACGCAGTTCCTGTTCATCTCGCACAACAAGATCGCGATGGAAATGGCCGAGCAGCTGATCGGGGTGACCATGCAGGAGCAGGGCGTGTCGCGCATCGTCGCGGTCGACATGGACGCGGCGGTCTCGATGGCCGAGGCCGCATGAGAGAGGCCATGAACCAAGCGTTCGCGCGGGCCGCAGCGCCGGGCCGCCCCCAGCAAGGCCCGACCCTCCGGGAGGGTCGCTCGACGGACCCGGCGAGCGGGGAGCCGTCATGAGCACGCTGCAATTGTCCTTGGCCATTTTGGGGGGGCTGGTGCTCGCCGCGATCGTGGCCCACGGCACCTGGCAGGCGCGCCGCAACGAGGTGAAGCGTGTGGCGCTCGAGCCCGGGGCGGAGCCCGCGCCGCTGCAGGAGCCGAGCTTTGCGCCGACCGAGCCACCCCGGGCCGACGATACCGGCCCGAAGGCGGAGGCCGAAGACAGCCAGCCGCCGCGCATCGAGCCGACGCTGGTGCGCCGCGCCGCCGGCCTGCCGCGTCTCGACGCGCTGATCGACGCGATCGCCACGCTGACCGTCGACAACCCGGTGAGCGGCGAGACCGCGATCGCCCACCTGCCGCCGGCCCGGCGTGCCGGCAGCAAGCCGTTGCTGGTCGAGGGACTGAACGCCGAGTCGGGTGAATGGGAAACGCCGGCCGCCGGCCAGCGCTACGGGGAGTTCCAGGCCGGTGTGCAACTGGCCAACCGCAGCGGGGCGCTCAACGAGATCGAGTACTCCGAGTTCGTGCAGAAGGTGCAGGCCTTCGCCGAACCCATCGGTGCGCTGCCCGATTTTCCCGACATGCTCGACGTCGTCGCGCGGGCCCGCGAGCTCGACGCCTTCGCCGGCCAGCACGACGCTCAGCTCGCGCTGCGGCTGGTATCGCGCGGCGCCGCGTGGTCGCTGGGCTATGTGCAGCAGCACGCTGCCCGCCACGGCTTCATGGTCGGCGCGCTGCCGGGCCGCCTGGTGCAGCCCGGCGAGGACGAGGGCGCGCCGCCGGTGCTGACGCTGCAGTTCGATCCGCAGGCAGCGCTGGCCGACGAGCCCAGCCAGGCCGCCGTCCGCGAGCTGACGCTGGCCTTCGACGTGCCGCAGACCGCTGCCGCGGCCGCACCGTTCGCTGCCTGGTGCGCCGCCGGTGAGGCACTGGCCGCCGAGCTCGACGCCGCGATGTACGACGACAGCGGCCAGCCGCTGCAGCCGGCGGCCTTCGCCTCCATCGGCCAGGCGCTCGAAAGCCTGTACGAGGCGCTCGCGGCACGCGACCTCGCGGCCGGCAGCGCCGCGACGCGCCGGCTGTTCAGCTGAACGCGAGCGGGCACCTGCCGATGTCCGACCGCGCGGAAGATCCGGCCGCCCGCGCCGCGCAACTGCGCGAGCAGCTCGAGTACCACGCCCACCGCTACTACGTGCTCGACGCGCCGGAGATCCCGGACGCCGAGTACGACCGCCTGTTCACCGAACTGCAGGCGCTGGAGGCGGCGCACCCCGGGTTGCGGACGCCGGACTCGCCGACCCAGCGCGTCATCGGCGCGGTGCTCGAAGGCCTGTCGGCGGTGCGGCACGCGGTGCCGATGCTGTCGATCAAGACCGAGACCGACACCACGCCCACCGGTGCGCTGAAGTTCGACGCCGCGGTGCGCAACGCACTGAAGCTGCCGCCCGACGCGCCGCCGCTGCGTTACGCCGCCGAGCTGAAATTCGACGGCTTGGCGATCAACCTGCGCTACCAGGCCGGCCGGCTGGTACAGGCCGCCACGCGCGGCGACGGCGAGACCGGCGAGGACGTGACGCACACCGTCGGCACGATCGAGTCGGTGCCGAAGCAGCTGCGCGGCATCACGGCGCCGGTGCTAGAGGTGCGCGGCGAGGTCTTCATGCGGCGAGACGACTTCGAGGCGCTCAACGAGCGCCAGCGCGAGGCCGGGCTCAAGACCTTCGTGAACCCGCGCAATGCGGCGGCCGGCATCGTGCGCCAGCTCGACGCCAGCATCGCACGCCAGCGGCCGCTGAGCTTCTTCGCTTATGGACTGGGCGACGTGCAGGGCTGGGACGTGCCGCCCACGCACGCCGGGTTGCTGGACGCGCTGGCGGCGCTGGGGCTGCCGGTCGACGCGCACCGCACCGTGGTCGAGGGCGGCGAGGCGCTGGCCGCCTTCCACGCCGGCATCGCGGCTGAGCGCGACGCGCTGCCGTTCGACATCGACGGTGTGGTCTACAAGGTCGACGAGCGTGCGCTGCAGCAGCAGCTCGGCTTCAAATCGCGCGAGCCGCGCTGGGCGGTGGCGCACAAGTACCCGGCGCAGGAGCAGTCGACCCAGCTGGCCGGCATCGAGATCCAGGTCGGCCGCACCGGCAAGCTCACGCCGGTGGCCAAGCTGCAGCCGGTGTTCGTGGGCGGCACGACGGTGAGCAATGCCACGCTGCACAACCGCTTCGAGCTGCGCCGCAAGGGCATCCGCATCGGCGACACGGTGATCGTGCGGCGCGCGGGCGACGTGATCCCCGAGGTGGTGGGTCGCGTGCCCGTCCCGCGAACGGCGTACATCCCCAACTTCCGCATGCCGCGCGCCTGCCCGGTGTGCGGCAGCCAGGCGCTGCGCGAGCGCGGCAGCGTCGACTACCGCTGCTCGGGCGGCCTGTTCTGCGCTGCACAGCGCAAGCAGGCGCTGCTGCATTTCGCCGGGCGGCGCATGATGGACATTGAGGGACTGGGCGACAAGCTGGTCGAGCAGCTTGTCGACGGCGGCATCATCCGCACGCTGCCGGAGCTCTACAGGCTCGGCGTGGCCAAGCTCGTCGCGCTGGAGCGCATGGGCGACAAGAGCGCGGCCAACCTGGTGGCAGCGCTGGAGGCGAGCAAGGCCACGACGCTGGCGCGCTTCCTGTTCTCGCTGGGCATCCGCCACATCGGCGAGGCGACCGCCAAGGACCTGGCGCGACATTTCGGCGCGCTCGACCGCGTGATGGACGCGAGCGTCGAGCAACTGCTGGAGGTCAACGACGTGGGCCCGGTGGTGGCGCAGAGCCTGCGTACCTTCTTCGATCAGCCGCACAACCGCGAGGTGGTCGAGCAGTTGCGCGCCGCCGGCGTGCACTGGGACGAGCACTCCGGCGAGGCCGACCTCACGCCCAGGCCTCTGGCCGGCAAGACCTTCGTGTTGACCGGCACGCTGCCGAGCCTGGGGCGCGAGGCCGCCAAGGAGCTGATCGAGGCCGCCGGCGGCAAGGTGGCCGGCTCGGTGTCGAAGAAGACCGACTACGTGGTGGCCGGCGAGGAAGCCGGCAGCAAGCTCGAGAAGGCTCAGGCACTGGGTGTGGCCGTGATCGACGAGGCAGCGCTGCGCGCGCTGCTGGACTGAGGACGAAACCGGGAGGTGCAGACGCCATGGCTGTTCGAGACATCCTGAAGATGGGCGATCCGCGCCTGCTGCGCATCGCGCACCCGGTGCGCGAATTCGACACGCCCGCGCTGCACGCGCTGATCGAGGACATGTTCGACACGATGGAGGCGGCCAACGGTGCCGGCCTGGCGGCACCGCAGATCGGGGTGGACCTGCAACTCGTGATCTTCGGCTTCACGAAGAGCGAGCGCTACCCGGAGGCGCCGCCGGTGCCGCGCACGGTGTTGATCAACCCGCAGATCACCCCGCTGTCGGAGGATCTGGAAGACGGTTGGGAGGGCTGCCTCTCGGTGCCCGGGCTGCGCGGCGTGGTGCCGCGCCACCAGCGGATCCGCTACACCGGTTTCGACCCGCAGGGCCGGCGCATCGAGCGCGAGGCCGAGGGCTTCCACGCCCGCGTGGTGCAGCACGAATGCGACCACCTGGCCGGGGTGCTCTACCCGATGCGGGTGCGCGACTTCAGCCGCTTCGGCTACACCGAGGTGCTGTTTCCAGGGCTCGATGACGGCGACGATTGAACGGGCGAGATTGCCTCACCAGTCTGAGATTGACGGATTCTCATAGCTGTAAGTGTTAGGGAACACGAAATTTGAGAACGAGAACGACAGACTGACTTCCAGCGAGGCGACCTGGTGCCACCAGCCCAGCGGGAGGAAGACGGTGTCACCCGGTTCCAACACCACCTCGAGCACCTTGACGTCGCGGAAGGCCGGGTAACGGTCAAGGTCAGGATGATCCAAGTCGATTGCGCTGAACACCCCGTCGTGGTTGTATAGACGCGGCGTCTCGAGTGGCGAGATGAAGCGCCAGCGCTTGCGTCCGACCACCTGGGTGTGCAGCAACATCAGGGTGTCGTGATGCAGGGGAGTGACGGTGCCGGCCGGGCCGAACCAGAACGAGGAGCGTTGCGCCAACTGTGCCGGGTCGCAGAATAGCGGCAGCGTTCCAATGTCAGCCAGCAGTGGCGCGAACTCCGGTCGGCGCAAAATCTCGTTGTTGGCGGTCAGATAGTAGTCGTTGGTGGCACCGCCCGCCAGCACGCGATCGACGAAATCGCCGAGCCGGACGTTGTGGCGGTGCTTGAGCTTGTCCTGCTCGTACTTCGGGTTGACGGCCCGTTCCGCCTGGATCTCGACATCGAGGTGACCGAACCGTTCGCGCAGGTCGGCCGGCGACCAGCGATGCAGAGCGGGCCAATCGCCCGCCACGTCGGTCAGCACGAGCGGCCGGGAACCCACCACGTAACGCTCGAAGAACTCGGCCGGCGAAACGTGGCTGCGTTTCTCCACGCCGTCGTAGGCCCAACCCATCTCCCAGATGCGCTGTTGATTGGCCATCACCGAAGCGAACTTGCGCTGCAACTGTTGGTGGCGGCGTGCGGCCACGAACACCGGGTGGACCTCCATCGCGGCGATTGCCTGCTGAGCGGCCTGCCGGTCCAGGCCCGCGGCGACCATGGTGTCTGTCATCGAAGCCGCTGTGCAGTCGCGCAGCCGGTTCTCGGCGATCCACTGCATCCAGCGGGCATCGTCCGGCCGCGGTTGCCGCTGATAGCCTACCGGTTGCGGTGCGGGGGGGATTTCGCGAAGGGCCATGGGGTCGTAGTTCGAATGACCCGTCGAGGAACGAACGGGCGCGTCAACCGGCATGGTAAGCGCGCCGAAGGGCGGACCGCGTTTGAAAAGCGGGCTACTTCGACAACAAGGGCCGCAGCGCCGGCCACACGTTGCCCAGGATGATGGGGTGGGCGGCTTCTTTCGGGTGGATGCGGTCCGGCTGGAACAGTTCGCTCGCGTTCGGCGCATCGCCCACGCCCTTCAGCAGGAAGGGCAGCAGCGCCGTGCCTTCGGCCCGGGCGACCTTGCCGAACAGTGCCGCAAAGTCTTCGTTGTACTGGCGGCCGTAGTTCGGTGGCACCTGCATTCCGATCAGCAGCACCCGCGCACCTGCAGCCTTCGAGGTCCGCGCCATCTCGGCCAGATTGCGCTCGGTCATCGCCAGCGGCAGGCCGCGCAGGGCGTCGTTGCCGCCCAGTTCGACGATCACCACCGCCGGCTTGTGCTGCGCCAGCAGCGCCGGCAGGCGCGAGCGGCCGCCCGAGGTGGTATCGCCGCTGATGCTGGCGTTGACGACGCCGGCGGCGATCTTCTCCTGCGCCAGGCGCTTCTCCAGCAGGGCCACCCAGCCGCTGCCGCGCTGCAGGCCGTACTCGGCCGACAGGCTGTCGCCCACGACCAGGATCATCGGCCGGGTGGCCTGCGCCCGCACCGGCAGGACCACAAGCCCCGCCAACGCCGATGCGGCGAGCTGCTTGATACAGTCCCTGCGACTCAATGACATCCGATTCCTCCTTCATGACCGAAGCGATCATCGCCGTCGAGCACGTCAGCAAGCGCGTGCAGGACTCCAGCGGCGAGCTGACCATCCTGCACGATATCGACTTCTCGCTCGCGGCGCAGGAGTCGGCGGCCATCGTCGGAGCGTCGGGCTCGGGCAAGAGCACGCTGCTGGCCATCATCGCCGGGCTCGACACGCCGAGTGAAGGCACCGTGAGGCTCGCCGGCATCGACCTGTTTGGCCTTGATGAGGACGCCCGGGCCGCAGTGCGCGCCGAGCGTGTGGGCTTCGTGTTCCAGAGCTTCCAGCTGATGGGCAACCTGACCGCGCTGGAGAACGTGATGCTGCCGCTGGAACTGCAGGGCCGTGGTGACGCCCGCGCCGCCGCGACCGAGATGCTGGTGCGCGTGGGGTTGGGTGAGCGGCTGGGGCACTACCCGAAGCTGCTGTCCGGCGGCGAACAGCAGCGCGTGGCGCTGGCGCGTGCCTTCGTCGTGAAACCGGCGCTGTTGCTGGCCGACGAACCCACCGGCAGCCTGGACTTCGCGACCGGCGAGAAGGTCATGGAGCTGATGTTCGAGCTCAACCGCGAGCAGGGCACGACGCTGGTGCTGGTGACCCACGACCGCGCCATCGCCGCCCGCTGCGACCGGCAAGTCAGGATCGAGGCGGGGCAGCTGACGTCCTCGTGAGCCCGGTCGCGGCAGCCGTTGCGAAGCAAGGCACCCGCGGGCAGTGAGACCGCCCCCGATAATCGCCCCATGTCCTCCTCCCCCCGCATCCTGTTCGGCTTCCACGCCGTCACCGTCCGTGTCAAGACGGCCCCCGGCTCCGTCGTCGAGCTCTACATCGACGGCACGCGGCGCGATGCGCGCATGCGCCAGTTCATCGAACGCGCCAAGGAAGCCGGCGTGCGCCTGATCGAGAGCGACGAGCTGCGCCTGCAGGCGCTCTGCGGCACGCACCGCCACCAGGGCGTGGTGGCCAAGGTCACCGCGGCACCGGCCACGAAATCGCTCGATGACCTGCTCGACACGGTGGAGGGCCCGCCGCTGCTGCTGGTACTCGACGGCGTGACCGACCCGCACAACCTCGGCGCCTGTCTGCGCGTGGCCGACGGGGCCGGAGCCCATGCGGTGATTGCGCCGAAGGACCATGCCGTCGGCATCAACGCCACGGTCGCCAAGGTGGCGAGCGGCGCGGCCGAGACGGTGCCCTATTTCATGGTCACGAACCTGGCGCGCACGCTGGGCGAACTGAAGGAACGCAACATCTGGGTCATCGGCACCGCCGACGATGCGCCGCGCACGCTGTACGCAGCGGACCTGAGGCAAGCGGTCGCGCTGGTGCTGGGCGCCGAAGGGCAGGGCATGCGCCAGCTCACGCGCAAGACCTGCGACGAACTCGTCAGCCTGCCGATGGCCGGCGCGGTGGAGAGCCTGAACGTCTCGGTGGCGAGCGGTATCGGTCTTTACGAGGCGGTGCGCCAGCGCGGCGCGACCTGACGCGGAGCCGCGACCACCGCCTGCACATAGACTGCCGACATGCCCGTCCTCGAAGTCCTGCATCCGCTGGTCCGACACAAGGTCGGGCTGCTGCGCGCCGCCGACATCTCGACCAAGAAGTTCCGGGAGATCACCGCCGAGATCGCCCGGCTGCTGGCCTACGAAGCCACGGCAGACTTCCCGCTGGAGCAGGTGACGGTGGAGTGCTGGAGCGGACCGACGGCGGTCGACCAGATCAAGGGCAAGAAGGTCACCATCGTGCCGATCCTGCGGGCCGGCCTGGGCATGATGGACGGCGTGCTCGACATGATCCCGAACGCCAAGATCAGCGTGGTGGGTCTCTCGCGCAACCACGACACGCTGCAGCCGGAGCACTATTTCGAGAACCTGGTCGGTTCGCTGGAAGAGCGCACCGCGCTGATCATCGACCCGATGCTGGCGACCGCCGGCTCGATGATCGCCACCGTCGACCTGCTCAAGCGCAAGGGCTGCCGCGACATTCGCGCGCTGGTGCTGGTGGCCGCGCCGGAGGGTGTGAAGGCGCTGAGTGCGGCCCACCCCGAAGTGCGCTGCTGGACGGCGGCGATCGACAGCCACCTCAACGAGGTCGGCTACATCATCCCCGGGCTCGGCGACGCCGGCGACAAGATCTTCGGTACCAAGGGCTGAGCGGCACGTGCTCAGGCGTGGCGGCTGTCGCGCCGCATGCGGTTTTCGGCCCAGCGGCTGAGCGCCAGCGCCGCGAGCAGCCAGCCCAGGCCGACCCAGTGCAGGCCGCCGTAGAGTCCGGACCCACTGGCGCCGGCGGCTTCCTGCGCTGCGACCAGCGCGCCGCCCCCCGCTGCGCCAACCGCCTGGCCGAGGTAAATGGCCGACGTGTTCAACGCCATCAGTGCCGGCGCCAGGGCCGGCGCGGCCTGACCCAGGCGGGCCTGCTGCGCCGAATTGGCCGCGAACATGCCCAGCGCCCACGGCAGCAGCACGCAGGCCATCGACAGGTAGCCGGTGCCCAGCGGCCAGATCAGCATCGTCAGGGCCACGGCACCGAGTAGCAAGGTCACCGCACGCGCCGCGCCGATGCGGTCGACGTGGCGCGACAGCAGCACGTTGCCGATCAGCCCGAAGGCACCGAACCAGGCGAACAGCAGGCTGATCTGCGTGGGCCCGGCGCCGAGTACCTGCTTGTAGTACGGCGCGAAGTAGGTGAACACGGTGAACTGTCCCGCGCCGAACAGGGCCGTGACCGCCACGATCGCCATCAGCAGCGGGTGCGTCAGCACCTCGCGCCAGGCGCGCAGGTTCATGGCCGGCGGCCGCACGCCGTCGGGCATCACCACCCACACCCAGACGGCGCCACCGGCGGCCAGCAGCGCCACGAGGCCGAAGGCCCAGCGCCAGCCGAGTGCCTCGCCGATGTAGCTGTGCAGCGGCATGCCGAACACCGAGGCCACCGACCAGCCGAGGAAGACGAAGGTGATGGCTCGGCCGCGCTGCGCCGGCGGCGCCAGCCAGCCGATCGCCGCCGCGGCCTGGGGCGTGAACACCGCGGCACCCAGCATGCAGAACGCGCGCACCGGCGCCAGCGCGGCGTAGCTGGGCATCAGCGCCGATACGGCGTGGCCCACCGCATACCAGGCCAGCGTGAAGGCCAGCAGCCGGCGGCGGTCCACGCGGCCGACTGCCGCCGCCAGCAGCGGAGCGCCCAGGCACATCATCACGGCGGCGATCGCGATCAACTGGCCGCCGAGCGCCACGCTCACCTGCAGCGAGCGCGTCAGGTCGTTCAGCGAACCGGCGATGACCATCACGCCGCAGCCGATCACGAAATTGCCGAACAGCAACGCCCAGCGCGCGCCGCGCAGGGCGTCGATTGGCTCAACGTGCGATGCGGCAGGGGCGTCGGCGCTCAGCCTCGCGCCCGGCGCGTCATCCACGCAGGACCCGCAGGGCCTCGGGGTTCACCACGTTGGTCGGCTTGCCCTGGATGAAATTGATGACGTTGTCGAACGCAGCGTCGAAGTACTGCTGGTAGGTCTCCTGCTCGACATAGCCGATGTGCGGCGTGCAGATGGCGTTCTCCAGCCGCAGCAGCGGTGTGCCTTGCATGATGGGCTCGCTGTCGAACACGTCGACCGCCGCCATGCCAGGCCGGCCGCGGTTCAGCGCCGTCACCAGCGCGTGCTCCTCCAGCAACTCGGCGCGGGCCGTGTTGACGAACAGCGCGGTCGGCTTCATGCGCTGCAGGTCCTCGAGCCGGACCAGGCCGCGGGTGGCCTCGTGCAGACGCAGATGCAGCGAGATCACGTCGCAGGATTCGAAGAAGCTCTCGCGCGACGTGGCCACCTCGTGGCCATCGGCCTGCGCCTTGCCGCGTGAGGTGTCGCTACCCCACACCACCACCTTCATGCCGAACGCCCGACCGTAGCCGGCGACCAGCTGGCCGATGCGGCCGTAGCCCCACAGGCCCAGCGTCTTGCCCCGCAGCACCATGCCGAGCCCGAAGTTGGCCGGCATCGATTGCGACTTGAGCCCGGCCTGCTGCCATGCGCCGTGCTTGAGGTTGCTCACGTACTGCGGCAGGCGGCGCATGGCCGCCATGATGAGTGCCCACGTCAGCTCGGCCGGCGCCACCGGCGAGCCCACGCCCTCGGCCACCGCGATGCCCAGACGGGTGCAGGTTTCGATATCGATGTGCGGGCCGGCGCGGCCGGTCTGCGCGATCAGCTTCAGGCGCGGCAGCTTCTCGAGCAACTGTCGCGTGAACTGGGTGCGTTCACGGATCAGCACCAGCACGTCCGCATCGCGCAGCCGCACGGCCAGCTGGCCGTTGCCCTTGACGGTGTTGGTGAAGACCTTGGCGCTGTAGCCCTCGAGCTTGGCGGCGCAGGGGAGCTTGCGGACCGCGTCCTGATAGTCGTCCAGGATGATGATGTTCATGGGCTGCAATGGGCCGCCGTACCACGGCCAGAGCGGTCGATTGTGCACGCCCTGCGCCGGACCGGGGTTACCGGTAGCATCCGCCACCTCACGAGGAGACTCCCATGGCAATCACGATGCATTCGGCCAGCGTGCCCATCTTTCTGACGATGCTCGGCAACCTCGCGAAATGGCTGGACAAGGCCGTGGCGCATGCCCAGGCGAAGAAGTTCGATCCCGACACGCTGCTGACCTCGCGGCTGGCGCCCGACATGCTGTCGCTGGGCAAGCAGATCCAGATCGCCTGCGACAGCGCCAAGTTCGGCGTCGCGCGGCTGGCCGGCGGCGACGCGCCGAAGTTCGACGACTCCGAGTCCACCATCGCCGAGCTGCAGGCCCGCATCGAGGCGACCGCGGCCTACCTCCGCGGCGTGCCCGCGGACCAGGTCGACGGCAGCGAGGACAAACCCATCAGCGTGCCGGTGCGCGGCCGCGATCCGCTGCAGTTCACCGGTGAGCAGTACCTGAAGCACTTCGCGCTGCCGAACTTCTTCTTCCACGTGACCACCGCCTACGCGCTGCTGCGTCACAACGGCGTGGAGCTCGGCAAGGCCGACTACCTGCGCGGGGGCTGAGCCCGCAGCGCCCGTGCGAACCCCGATGCGGCGGAGGAGGGTAGCGACTAGCCTGTTCCCATGAAGTGGATGCGTCGGTGTCTGGCGGCCCTGCTGCTGGCGGGCGTGGGCGTGATCGCGGCCTTGCTGGTCTACCGGCAGCTCGCGCTGCCGATCGCCGAGGGCCGGCTGCGCGTCGAGGGCCTGCGCGCCGGGTTGCAGATCGAGCGCGACGCTCAGGGCGTCCCGACGATCCGCGCCACCTCGATCGACGACGCCTGGTTCGGCTTGGGATTCGTGCATGCGCAGGACCGGCTGTGGCAGCTGGAGACCCACCGGCGCATCGGCGCGGGCCGGCTGGCCGAGGCCTTCGGGCCGCGCGCGGTGGAGAGCGACCGTTTCCTGAGGGCGCTGGGCGTGCGGCGTGCCGCGCAGGACCAGTGGGAGCAGGCCGGGCCGGGCGTGCGGGCGATGCTCAATGCGTACGCGGCGGGCATCAATGCCTACCTGCGCGGCCACCTGCGGGCCCGGCCGCCGGAGTTCCTGCTGCTCGGGCTGCAGCCCGAAGCCTGGAGCCCGGTCGACAGCCTCGCGTGGTCGACCATGATGGCCTGGGACTTGGGCGGCAACTGGAGCACCGAGCTGCTGCGCATGCGCCTGGCGCTGACGATGCCGGTCGGACGCATCCAGCAACTGCTGCCGCCGTATCCGGGCGAGAAGCCGCTGGCCACGGCCGACTACGCGGCGCTGTACCGCCGGCTGGAGCTGGGTGACGGCCAGCTGCTGCAGCGGGCCGCCGTCACCGACGCGAGCGGCCTGCCGTGGCAGATCGAGAGCGGCGTCGAGGGCGTCGGCTCGAACAACTGGGCCGTGGCCGGTACACGCAGCGTCACCGGCAGCCCCTTGCTGGCCAACGACCCGCACCTCAAGCTGAGCGCGCCGACCCTCTGGTACGTGGCCCGGCTCGAGGCGCCGGGCCTGAAGGTGGCCGGCGCCAGCGTTCCGGGCCTGCCATTGATCGTGCTGGGGCAGAACGAACGCGTGGCCTGGGGCTACACGAACACCGCGCCCGACGTGCAGGACCTCTACATCGAGCGCATCGACACCGGCGACCCCGAGCGCTACGAGACCCCGGACGGTTGGGCCCATTTCGAGAGCGTCCCGGAAACCATCCGTGTGAAGGGCGCCGCCGACGTGAGCTTCATCGCGCGCCGGACACGCCACGGCCCGGTGCTCTCCGACGCGCTGCCGGCCCTGCAAGGCCTCACCGGCGCCGGTGGTCCCGTGCCGCGCTATGCGCTGGCGCTGCGCTGGACCGCCCTGGAGCTCGATGCGTCCGACACCCTGGCCGCGGGCCTGGCCTTCAACCTCGCCGGCTCGGTGGATGAGTTTCTCGCCGCGTCGGCGCAGTACATGGCGCCGATGCAGAACATGGTGGTGGCCGACGCCCAGCACATCGGCTTCGTCTCGGCTGGCCGTGTGCCGCTGCGACGCCCCGACAACGACCTGCGCGGGCTGGTGCCCGCGCCGGGCTGGGACGCCCGCTACGACTGGGCTGGCTGGCTGGCGCCAACCGCCACGCCACGCGACCGCGACCCGGCGCGCGGCTGGATCGCGAGCGCGAACCAGCGCATCCACGGGCCGCAGTACCCGCACTTCATCAGCAGCGAATGGGCACCGCCGTACCGGCAGCAGCGGATCGAACGACTGCTGGCCGCGCGGCCCCTGCACAGCCTCGACAGCCTGGCCTCGATCCAGGCCGACCTGCTGTCCACCGCCACCCAGCGCCTGTTGCCTTTCCTGCGCCAGGCGCACTCGGTGCACCCGCTGGCGCCGGCGGCACAGCATGCGCTCGAGGGCTTCGAGGGCACGATGGCCGCCGAACGGGCCGCGCCCCTGATCTTCATGGCCTGGGTGCGCCAACTGACGTGGGGCCTGTTCGCGGACGATCTCGGCGAAGCCCTGTTCATGGAACAGATGGCCCGGCGCAGCTTCCGCGAAGCGCTCGAGGGCGTGCTCGACCGCAACGACACCAGCTGGTGCGACGACCTTGGCAGCCCCGCGGTCGAGACCTGCGCTGAGCAGGTCGACGCGGCCTTCACGCGCGCGCTCGACGAACTGCAGACCGCGCAGGGCGATGACGTGAGCCAATGGCGGTGGGGCCAGGCCCACCAGGCGCGGCTCGAGCACCGTCCGTTCAGCAGCGTGCCGTGGCTGGCGCGATGGTTCGAGCTGAGAAGCCCTGTGGGCGGTGACGCCTTCACCGTCAATGCCTCCCGCGTGAGCCTGCGGCCGGACGCCGGCAGCGGCGAGCTCTACCTGGGCGACCACGGTGCCGGTCTGAGGGCTCTGTACGACCTGGGGGCCCGCAAGCGCTCGCGTTTCATCCACTCGAGCGGGCAGAGCGGCATCGTGTTCAGCGCCGACTACCGCAACCTCAACGAACGCTGGTCGCGGGTGGAGTACCTGCCGCTGTGGGGCGATGGCCGGCCGGGCCGGATCCTCGAACTGGAGCCGCGCTAGGGCAGGGGGCCAGTCCTCGCGACGCCGGGTGGCAGCGAGGGCAGCAGCGTCGACACGGCCTCCGCCAGCGCGAACACCGAGAGTGGGGCGCTGCCTTCAGCCTTGTTGTTGATGGTCGTGAAGACCGGCTGACCCGCCGCCGCCGTGACTGCGATCAGCCGCGCCAGCGCCTGGCGCGTGACCGGGTCGGGCGCGGCGAGCGCGTCGAAGGGCTCGAACCGCGCCTTGGCCTGCCGGTAGCGCAGCCCCCGCGGCAGGTTCCAGCGGCACACCAGGGGGCCGGGCCAGGTCGCGCGCAGCATCGGGAGCTGCGCCTCGAGTGGCGGCATGCGGTCGTGCAGGCCGAGGCAGTAGCGAACACCGTGCAACTTCAGCAGCGCGGCCAACTCGGGAACCAGCAGCCCTGCGTCGCGCAACTCGATGGCCAGCAGACCGTGATCGGGGCGCGGCAGCTCGGTGAACAGGCAGTCAAGCGCCTGCAACAGCCGGCCGGGCTGTGAAGTCGACAACCACTCGGCAGGCAAGGGCGACAGCTGGAACAGCAGCACGCCCAGCTTGCGTCCCAGGCCCTCGACCGCCGGCCGCAGCACCGTTTCCAGCGTGAGCACCGGATCGAGGAACAGCGGATTCGGGCGCGCGGGTGCGCCGCTGGATGGGTCCCGCAGTGCCGCGTCCGTCACCGACGCGCCGGCCTTGACGACGAAGCGGAAATCGTCGGGGACCTGGTCTGCCAGTGCAGCGTACTCCGCGGTCGACAAGGGCCGGTAGAAGCTGCGATCTAGGCTCACGGTCCGCAGCAGCGGGTGCTGCGCGTAGGCGGCAAGACCGAATTTCGACAATACGCTCTCGGAATGCCGGTCGCGAAACACCAGTCCTTCCCAGCCCGGAAAGTACCAGGACGACGTGCCGAATCGGACCAGCGGCCCGAGGTCGACCGCCCATTGCTTCAGTCGCGCATCGGCTTCAACGGCTCGAACCCTCGTCGTACCGCGCGCTCTGCCAGGCCGGGCCGGGGTCGATGAGTCAATGCCGAACAAGTCTGGGTGCGAGGGGTCCACGCGCAGCAGTATCGGCGCCGAATCGACCAGCGAACGTGCGGACGATGGGAGCCGTCCGACAACACTGACTGTTGGGAAACCTGTCATGAATCAATGACTTATCCTCCGTTCCGAGGCGGTTCTTGTCGCCTCCGTGCGACAAGATTCCATTCGACCGCTAGCTCGCGACAACATTCCGTTGGGAAGCGGATGTTCGGCTGTTTGGAGCGGCAACTGAGCATTGGCGGACTTGCCCCCTTGATGCTGAGGCGTCGACAACGATCTAGCTGTGAAGCGTCAAGGTGTTGTTTCTTGACGAGCTGAGTCTGGACATGGGCACAGCGCCGCCGATGCCGCTGTGGGGGCGGTGCCAGTTCGTCGAGAACATCAGCGACCCGCGCATGACGCAGCGCATCGCGCAGGAATCGGGCGCGCGCATCGGCGGGACGCTGTTCTCCGACGCGCTGTCCGATGCCGCCGGCCCGGCGCCGACCTACCTCAGGATGAACGAGCACAACGCGCGCTCGCTGGCCGAGGCGCTGGGCGCCTGATCGATCACGCGCGCGGCGACAGCCCGTCGGCCAGCGACAGCCGGTAGGCGCGCCAGCCCGGCATCAGGCTGGCGAGCCAGCCCGCGGCCAGCACGCCGCCGATCAGCAGCCACTGCGAGGACCCGGGCGCCGAGCGCGACAGCGTGATGCCGAACTGCTGCTGCAGCCACGGCCCGGCGAGCAGGACCGCGATCGCCGTGGCGACGATGCCCGCGCACACGCCCGCCGCGGTGACCAGCGCGCCCTCGATGGCCAGCAGGAACAGCATGTGGCGCGGCGCCGCGCCGACCGCGCGCAGCACCGCCAGCTCGCGGCGCCGCTCGTTGAGCCCTGCCAGCACCACCGACACCAGTCCCGCCAGGCTGACGATCGCGACGATCACCGACATGCCGAGCATCGCGCGCTCGCCGGCGCCGATCACGTCCCACAGCTCGTCGAGCGCAACGCCGGGCAGCACCGCCATCAGCGGCTCGCCCTCGTAGTCCGCCACTGCGCGCTGCACGCCGAACACCGCGCTGCGGCTCTTCAGGCCGACCAGCGCCGCGGTCGCCAGCTTGGGCGTGAGGTCGAGCTTGCGCGCCTCGTCGGCCGTCACGCGCATGCCCGGCAGCGGCGTGCCGGCGACCCAGTCGACGTGGATCGCCTCCATGCCCTCCATGCCGATGTGCACCGTGCGGTCGACCGGCGTGCCGGTGCGCGCGAGGATGCCGACCACCGTGAACGGCTTATCGGCATGCTCGGCGCCGGGGATCGTGCCGGCGCCGTGGCTCAGCGTGATGCGATCGGCGAGGCGGTAGCCGAGGCGCTCGGCGACGTCGGCGCCGAGGACGGTCGCGTAGAGATCCGCCGCGTCGGCGTTGAACGCACGGCCCTGCGCGAGCGCGAGCAGCTGGCGGTCGCCGTAGCGGAAGCGCTCGAAGTAGGCCGGCGTCGTCGCGAGCACTGCGAAGCCGCGGTGCGAGTCGCCGAGCGACAGCGGCACGACCCAGTCGACCCCGCGCAGCGCGGCGAGATCGCGGAGGCTGCTCATGCGGATGTTGTTGGTCGCGCCGCCGATGCGAAACACCGCGTACAACATCAGCTGGACCGAGCCGGTGCGCGCGCCGACCACGAGGTCGGTGCCGCTGACCGACTGCGAGAAGCTTTCGCGCACGTCGCCGCGCAGGCGCTCGACGCCCAGCAGCAGGAGCGTCGCCAGCGCGACCGACAGCACGACCAGCACGAGCGTGGAGCGGCGGTGCCAGGCGCTGTGCCAGGCGATCGAGACGAGCGGCTTCATGCGCCGGCCTCCTTGCGCACGCCATGCAGCTGCGCCGTCGACACGCGCCGGTCGAAGCGCGCGGCCAGGCGCTCATCGTGGCTGACGAAGACCAGCGTGCTGCCGGCGCGGCGGCATTCGCCGAGCAGCAGGTCCATGAAGCCGTCGCGCAGGTCGGCGTCGAGCGCCGAGGTCGGCTCGTCGGCGATCACGATCTCGGGCGAGCCGATCAGCGCGCGCGCTGCCGCGACGCGCTGCTGCTGGCCGACCGAGAGCTGTGCCGCAGGGCGCGACCACAGCGCGCGCGGCAGACCGACTTGCCCCAGCAACTGCTCGGCACCCGCCGAGGTGCTGCCGGCAAGCTGCGCGGCCCGGTGCGCGCGCTGGGCCGAGAAGCGGCAGGCGAGCAGCACGTTGTCGAGCGTGCTGAGGTAGGGCAACAGGTTGAACTGCTGGAACACGTAGCCGACGTGGTCGGCGCGAAAAGCGTCGCGACGCGCGCCCGACAGTGCGCTCCACGACTGGCCGAGCAGCCGAACCTCGCCGACACGCGGCAGCAGCACGCCGGCGAGCAGGCCCAGCAGCGTGCTCTTGCCACTACCGCTGGGGCCGTGCAGGAATACGCTGGCGCCGGCGTCGATGGCCAGCGCGTCAATCGCCAGCGTGTCCTCGGCGGATCCCGGCCAAGCGTAGCGTAGCGCCTCGAGCTCGATCGTGGCTGCAGTCATTTGGCGAGCGTGAGCTTGTTCGCCGGTCGCTTCAGCGTCTGGCGCGACTGACCGTGCGGCCCGGCGACCTGGACGTCGAGCTGCTGCAGCTTCGGGAACGCCTTGAACAGGCCGATGTCGACCTGGCTCGCGCGCGCCGTGTCGGCGCAGGCGAACACGAAGCGGCCCTCCAGGTCGGCGTGCTCGCCTTGCTCGGACGGCGCTGCGGCGGCGCCCAGTCCGAGCACCGGGGCCGTCAGCTCGACGTCCTGCTGCCGGCACTGCGCGGCCGGATCGAATCCGAACAGCTTGGCCGCGTCGCGCAGCGTCGCGACCGCCGCGTCGGCGCGCTTTCGCTCGGCGTCGTTGCGCGGCGCGCGCTCGATGCCGATCAGGTTGTCCAGTGGTGTATCGAGTTCGAAGGTCACGCGGTTGGACTCGACCGCGACGTCGAGCTTGGCGACGCCGTGCTGGTGCGCCGTGCCATGGGCATGGGCCAATGCCGTGCCGAGCGCGAGGCACACGCCGGCGGTCCGACGGACCGATCGTTTCGTCATCATGGGGTGGTCTCCAGGCTTGCGTCGCCCCGACATCGCGGGGCAAGGTGCAACGCGCGCCGGTGCGCGCGGTCGACGGGCTCAGCCGGCGCTGGGCGGACCGCGATTGCGCAGGATGCGCGAAGGCGTCGCGGCAGGTCGCGGCGACACGACGGTGACCACGTCGTCGACGCTCGCCAGCAGCACCGTGGCGGGCAGCGCCGCGAACGGCGCGCACGCGAGGACGGCACCGACGGCCACGCAGGTGGCGCAGCACGTCTCGTCGTGCCCGGTGTCGGGCGCGCCCTGCACGGCGGCGAACGCCGCACGGTCGTGGAACACGTGGCCGAAGCCGTGCTGAAGCGCGGACAGTTGCAGCCAGGGCAGCAGCAGGGCCAGGGCCAGCGCCAGCACGGCGCCGTTCAGCGCGCGGCGGCGTAGGGGGTCGGTCGCAATCGCGGCGCAACGCGTCATGGCCGCGGCTTCGCCACGTAGCGCTCGATCGCGCCGGCCTGCAGGCGATAGCCGCTCGCGCCCATGGCCGCGTCCTCGCGGTGCGCGATCGTCAGCTTGCCGCTGATCCACACCGCGTCCATCGAGCGATAGCCCTTGGCCGGCTGCGTCATAACGACGTGGATGATCTGGTTGGCCGGCGGCGGCGGCGTGTGGATGCAGGCTCCGAAGTAAGGCACGAGCAGGAACTCCTTGAGCTCGCCCTTCACTTCCTCGAGCGGCACGATGTAGCCGGGCAGCTTGACGAGGTTGCCGTCCATCGCGCCCACGGTCGGCGCGGTGTCCCAGATCTCGCGCATCGCCTTCATCGCATCGCGTGCGCGCGGATCGGCATCGCTGAACATGCTGACGCCATTGGTCGCCTCGCGCATCTGCTTGGACGGGTCCCAATCGGGCGGCACCAGGTCGTCCCAGGAGATGGTGCGCATCTGATCGCCGGGCGCGGCGCGCAGTGCAACGGTCAACCCGCCGCCCGTGGCGGCGACGGCGGCAGCGCTCAAGGCACGCAGGAAGGGGCGTCGTTCCATCGTCGGTCTCGCGAAGGCGCCCATTACGCCACATCTGCGCAATGCCCGCCCCGCGGCGCCCCGCTGGGCGCGCGGTCGTCAGCCAGCGGCCAGCCTGCCTTTACGTTCGGGCAACGTGGCGGCGCACGATGAGTCCCGGTGATGGCACGCCGCGGCATGTCCGTCCCTGGACAATGCGTGCGACGCCGAACGGCATGTGCCGTTGCGCACAAGCATCCTGCGCATGGCCGAGTATGGCCGCCAGCCCTGGACGATCTATGGCGTGCTGCCCACGCACCTGAGTGTGTCGACGCTGAGCGTGAGCAGCCTCTATGGCTCGCTGGCGGGCTTCGTCGGCTTCTACACGGTGCTGCTGATCGTCGAGGTCTACCTCATGCAGAAGTTCGCGCGTCAGGGTCCGGGCAGCCTCGGCACCGGCCGCTACCAGTTCGAGCCGGCTCACGCCTGAAGGATCCGCGATGCTTGACTATCCAACCCTCAAGGTGATCTGGTGGCTGCTCGTCGGCGTGCTGCTGGTCGGCTTTGCCATCATGGACGGCCACGACATGGGCGTGGGCACGCTGCTGCCCTTCGTCGGCCGTGGCGATGAGGAACGCCGCGTCGTCATCAATACCGTCGGCCCGCACTGGGACGGAAACCAGGTCTGGTTCATCACCGGTGGCGGCGCCATCTTTGCAGCCTGGCCGCTGGTCTATGCCACCGCGTTCAGCGGCTTCTACTGGGCCATGCTGGCGGTGCTGTGGGCGCTGTTCTTCCGCCCCGTGGGGTTCGACTACCGCAGCAAGATCCACGACGCCAGGTGGCGCAACACGTGGGACTGGGGCCTGTTCATCGGTGGCGCGGTACCGCCGCTGATCTTCGGAGTGGCCTTCGGCAACCTGCTGCAGGGTGTGCCGTTCGGCTTCGACGATTTTCTCGTCAGCACGTACACGGGCAGCTTCTGGCAGCTGCTCAATCCCTTCGCGCTCCTGGCGGGTGTGGTGAGCAGCGCGATGATCACGATGCAGGGCGGCACTTACCTCGCGCACCGCACGGAAGGCGAGATCCAGCGGCGCGCGGCGCGGGGCGCCGTGGGCGCGGCCGTGCTGATGGTGCTGGCCTTCGTGGCCGCAGGGGTCTGGCTGCGCATCGGCGACATCCAGGGCTTCGTCATCACCTCGGCGCTGGACCCGGCCGCCATGCCCGACCCGTTGGCCAAGACGGTGGTGCGCAGCGCTGACGGCTGGTGGCTCAACTATTCCCGGCAGCCCTTGATCTGGGCGCTGCCGGCCATTGGGATCGCTGGCGCATTGCTGGCCGCCGGTCTCGTGGCGCTGCGCCGAACGTTGAGCGCCTTCGCGGCTTCGTCATTGGCCATCGTGGGCGTGGTCGGCACCGCTGGCGCCGCCATGTTCCCGTTCATCATGCCCTCGTCGAGCATGCCCAACGCGAGCCTGACGGTGTGGGACAGCGTGTCCAGCCCCATGACGCTGGGCCTGATGTTGGCTGCCACGCTGGTCTTCATGCCGCTGATCGTGCTCTACACGTCATGGGCCTACCGGGTGATGCGCGGCAAGGTCACCGTGGCCCACATCCGCGCGAATGAACACAACGCGTACTGATGCCACTTTCTCGGCCGTGGCCAGGAGCCGAACCATGAACCCGACACTCCCCCTTGCATGCCCGGGCGCCCGCGCATCGGTTGACGCAACTCCGCACGATCCTGACAAGCGGCAGTGGCTCATTGCCACCGGTGCGGCTGGCGGTGTCGCAGCCCTGGCCACAGCCGTTCCCTTTGTCTCCACCTTCGCGCCCAGTGAGCGGGCCAAAGCCGCGGGCGGTCCGGTGGAGGTGGACTTGTCCGACATGGCCACCGGAGGCAGCAAGACCGTGGAATGGCGTGGCAAGCCCGTCTGGGTCGTGAAGCGTACGCCCGCCATGCTGGCAGCCCTGCAGGGCCACGATGCCCAGCTCGTGGATCCGCAGTCCCAGAAGGACCAGCAAGCCGCCTATGCGCGCAACGAAGCGCGTGCGGTCGGCGCCGCGAATCCCAGTCTCCCTGATGGCTGGTCCGGTGGCTTCTTCTGTCCTTGCCACGGCTCAACCTTCGGTGGAGCAGGGCGTGTCTTCAAGAACAAGCCGGCGCCAGCGAACCTCGAAATTCCGCCTTATCGCTACGCGAGCGACTCGCGCATCCTCATCGGCGAAGACGCCGCCTGAAAGGGACATGTCATGTGGTACTTCGCCTGGGTCCTCGGTGTCGGCTTCGCGGTGCTGCTGGCCATCATGAACGCGATGTGGGGTGAGAACGAGGCTGCGCGCGCAGCCGCTGGAAGGCACGCCCTGGGTGACACGGATCTGCCGTGAGTCGTTCGCTGTCAGACCACCATGACGCAGCACCCGATGGGGCGTCCATGCATCTGCCCAGCCTGGCGGTCGGGCTGACGATCATGGTCGGCGGTACGGTGTATCCGCTGATGATGGCCAAGGCGTCGGGTCATGCCGACCACGGCCTGGCTACGCTGCTGTTCTGGGCCATGAGTGCCGGATTCATTCGTGGTGTGGGGTTCGTCCCGCACCACAGGACCTGGCGGTGGATCTTTTCTGGCTGGGCTTGCGCTGTAGCGCTGGCAGCGGCCGCTGTGGCTCGATGGGCGGCATGAGTGCCGACCGAAGGCACGCAAACCATGTTCAAACTGTTGCACGAGGGGGCCAGCGGCGCCATGGGCTACCTGCTGGCTGACGACGACACGGCAGAAGCCGTTGTCATCGCATCCGTTGGTCACCTAAAGGTGGCGATCTGTGACACAGACTTCACCTGGGTCCACCAGCCGTAGTGAGCCAGGCGCAGCAGTCGCAACCACATCCGGTAGGCCCCATCTGTGAGTTGACATAATATACAGCCCATTTTCGGCGGAGATAGCGACAGAAGAGAGCAGGGCGGCGCCTGCGTCGGGGCCTCCGTCGAACCCGAAGAAGGCGGACAAGATGACCGCAAAGAGCAGCGCCAGCGGCACCCCGGCGCGCTCAAGCTTCTTCGCGATCCCCTCCCACAGTGACCGCATGGCGGGCTCAGTCGATCGCTCGGCGCGGATCGAGACCACCACCTCGGCCGGGTCCAGTCCGGCCAGCTCGGCTAGTTGCGCGGCGTGCACGTCGTCGGGCGAGTTCTTGCCCGTGTTCCACCGCTGAACGGTCTTCTCCGGAACGTCCAGCTCGCGAGCGAGCCGGTAGTTAGAGGGCAGGCCGCGCGCTGACTTGGCGGCTTCCAGAAGTTCGCGAGTCGAGATCATTTGGGCACCCCTGTCCGTACGTACAAGGCCTGTACCGTACAGGACCGGCCCGACACCAGCAAGGCGCCCACTTGCGTACGGACGTGCATGTCCGGTACATTTGCGCCGTCCGCCGGGTTCGTCCTTAACGAAGCCCGACCCCGGCCCAGCCCCGGCGGACCCCTCAGGGGCGGGGCGGCAATGGAAGGGGTTCCATATGGCGGGCAAAGGCCAGCAATTCATCATCGAGCTGCCCACGCAGCCCGGCATGCCGCAGCGGTGGGTCAAGCGCGTCTGTCGGGAGCAGGGCAGCTACTACATCGCCTATGAGCGCACCAGCGCGCGGCGCATGTCCGGCGGCATCGTCTCGGGTGCGTTCGCGTGGATCGGCGTCCCTGACGCGAAGGTTGTGCCGGCATGAGCGGCTTCGATCTGTCCACCCTGCAGCACGCCGAGCTGGTGGCGCTGCGCGCCCGGCTCGACGCGCTGATGGCAGCGACGGCGCCGCGCCTGCCGATCATCATCGGCGACCGCGTGTGCTTCACGTGGTCGGACTCGACGTTCTACGGCACGGTCGAGGGCTTCGCCGACGATCACCAGCACCGGCCCTCCGCGTGGCTGCGTCTCGCCGGCCATGCCTGGGTCCACCGCGAGCCGCTCGCGAACCTGCGTCGCGTGTGCGGCGAGTGCAGCGGCTGCAAGGCCCTCGCGCACCGGCCGGGGTGCCTGCAGTGAAGCGCCTTGCGCTCGTCCTGGCCATCCTCGCCGCCTACGCCGCGGCGAGCGTCGAGCCACCAGCGGAAACGATCACGGCGGCAGAGCAGGGCGCCCGGCCGTGACCGTCGCAGTGCTGTTCGCCCGCGCTGATTCGGTCTACAAGACCTTGCCCGGCTGCGATGTGTGGGGCATCGATCGCGACGCGCGCCGCTGGCCTGGGGGCGTGCCGGCGGTTGCGCATCCGCCGTGCAGGGCGTGGGGCTCACTCCGGCACTTCGCGAAGCCGCGCCCCGACGAGAAGGATCTAGCGCTGTGGGCTGTTAGCCAGGTGCGCGCGCACGGCGGCGTGCTGGAGCATCCGGCGGCATCGACGCTCTGGCCCGTGGCAGGGCTGCCGGCGATCGGCGAGCGTGACGAGTTCGGCGGCTGGACGCTGCCGATTTTTCAAAGCTGGTGGGGCCACCGCGCGGACAAGGCTACGCGCCTGTACATCGTTGGGTGTGAGCCGCTCGACGTGCCGGCGATCCCGCTGCGCCTGGGCGAAGCTACGCACGTCGTCTCGCCGTCGTCTCGCATCCGCGCCGGCCACCCGCGGTACCGGCCGCAGCTCCGGAAGGCAGAGCGCGAGCACACCCCCCCCCAGCTCGCGGCGTGGCTCGTCGAGCTGGCGTCTAGGTGCCGGCCGTCATGAGGCAGCGATTCAGCCCGGCGCCGATGCGCCCAGGCGAAACCCTGGGCGAGTATCGACAGCTCGACGGCGAAGCCCTCGCGCTGCGCCAGGACGAGCGCGACGCGCAGCAGCGCCTGAGCACGCTGCCGGCGTCGTGGATAGATCGCCTGTACAACCGCTGGCGCCGCTGGCGTCTCGCCGATCGGGCGCCAGCGAATCTCGACTTGCTGCAGCGCGTGCGCAGCATCCGCGCGGCGACGGCGGCCGGGCTCAATCCCGACGCGAACGACACGGAGCTGTGCACGCTGGCCGACCTCACCGCGCGCGACATGGAGCGCCGTCTCGGGCAGCGCGAGCAGATCACGCGGGCCACCATCGCTCCGGCCGTCTCTCCGTGGTCGGTCGATTGGGTCGAGCGCTGCGCCACGCTCGCGGCCTTCGCTGAAGCGCAGCACTGGCTGGAGCGCCGCGGCGTCGTGCATCGCGTGCGCGGTGCCATCGTGCCTTTCCTGCGCCGCGTCTGCTGCGCGCGCTGGTGGCGCCGCGTGCTGCGCAAGGTGCACGCGCGGGCGGTCGAATCGACGGCGCGCGCGATCGGCCTCGTGCACAAGCGGGCAGGGTGCTACGTGAGTCACGACGGGCTCAACCGCCGCACCGGCCAGCGCGTGCGCAACGAACGGGCGCTGGAGTCGGTCGCGGCCATCAATGAGCACGGGCAGGCCTACACCCTCGCCGAGCTGGCGGCCCGTGGCCCAGCGAACCGCGAGATTCGTCGGCATGAGCTGATGACGCGCATTGCGGGGTTTGAGCTGATCGCGAAGGACTGCGACGACGAAGCGTTTTTCGTCACGGTCACGTGTCCATCGCGCATGCATGCCTATCGAACCAAGGGCGATGGGTACGGCGTGGAGCGCAACCCAAAGCACGACGGCACAACGCCGGACGAGGCTCAGCGCCACCTGTCGAAGCAGTGGCAAAAGTGCCGCTCGGCGGCCGATCGCGCTGGGCTACAGTGGTACGGATTCAGGATCGCAGAGCCCAACCACGATGGAACTCCACATTGGCATTTCTTGTTGTTCTTCCCCAAGATGGCGATACCTGGGGGAAGTGGTGCCGCCGTTCGTGGGCGCGACGGTGGATGTGTCGCTGACGGCTCACCCGCCGCGCGATCCGCTCTAGCCTCCAGCGCCCGAGCTGGTCTCGCGCGGCCTGGATGTAGGGTGGCGGTGCGGCTCTTGCGGCGCTATTTTCTGTGGCAAGCTGACCCGGCTGAGAGAGGGGCCCGGAAGCATCGTGTTGAAGTAGTCAAGATCGATTGGACCCAGGGCTCGGCGGCCGGCTACATCGCAAAGTACGTCGCGAAGAACATCGACGGATACAAGGTCGAGAAAGACCTGTACGGGAACGATGCGCTCACCAGCTCGCGCCGCGTTGATGCCTGGGCCTCGACGTGGCGCATTCGACAGTTTCAACAGATCGGCGGTGCGCCGGTCGGCATCTGGCGCGAGCTGCGTCGCCTGCACCCAGACCAAGCCCAGGCCGCGGCCGGCGTCGCCTTCATGCTCGATGCGGTCAACGTCACCAGCGGCGCCGAGAAGATCGACGAAGCGCACGACATTGAGCGGCGCGAGACCGCGGCGCACGGCTGGGCCGCGTACACAGAGCTGCAGGGCGGCCCGCGCGTGCCGCGGCGCTCGCTGCGCGTGCGCCTGCTGCGCGAGCAGACCGGCGAAGTAGGGCGCTACGGCGAACTCATGGCGCCGCGGTCGATCGGCGTCGAGACAACAGAGATTCGCCTAGAGCGCGTGCCGGCCTTCGGCATTGTCAAGGCCTTCGATCGTCGGCGGACCGTGCTCGCGGAAGTGGAGAGCGAGCGGTGCGCCTGGATGATCGTGCCCAAGGGAACCGAGGGCGCAGCCGCATTGCGGTTTGCATTGCCGGGCGGCGAAGCCGCGCGGCCTTGGAGTCCTGTCAATAACTGTACGCGGCCGGACCTATACAAGCGTCATCCGGCGGCGCTGTTCGGGCCTTCGATAGAGCGCACGCGCAAGCGCGGGCGTTGGCATGCATGGGACCGGGGTCGGTCACACCCAAAGGAAGCCGACCATGAGCGAAACCACCCCCCACCGCAGCCCGAAGATCGTCGCGGCTGAACTCGACGCGCTGCACTCCAGCTCGAGCACGAAGTTCGTGCCGGTCAACGTCGTCAAGGCGATCGAGCTGCAGCGCGAGCTGAACGCCGGCATCGTCGCGACGCTCGACGCTGCGGGCCTGCTGCCCGACGACGCGGCGCCGTCCAGATCGGACCCGGCTTGATCATGGCGGCCGAGACCATCGGCCGCTGCAAGTGCCCGCTGTGCAGCTCCGACCGCGCGCGCCTGTCGCTCGCGAAGTCGAAGCTGTCGGTGATCACTTGCAACGCCTGCAACTTCCAAGGATTCGCGCGCAGCGATCGCAGTGACGACAAGCTGCGCGCGCTGCTGATCGCGGAGCCGGCCGCACCGCCGGCCGACGATCCACCGGCACCGCCGGCACCGATCGCCACGGCGCCGCAACCGGCGCCAGCGACGCGCGCACCGATGGGGTGGGGGGTGCTGGGCCATGCATGACGACGACGCGCCCCAGGCGCCCGAATCGCCTGGCCTCGACGCACTCGCCGCCCAGGCCGTCGAGCTGGAAGCCGGCGCGCTGCCGCCGGGCCTGCGGCCACCGGAGCCCGCCCAGGTCATCGCCGACAGCTCGGCCGAGCTGCTGGGCGCGCTGACGATGGCGCGGCTGTTGGTCGCGCCCATGTTCGAGTGGTGGCCGAAGTTCGGCGACACGTGGAGCGATGGCACGCTGCAGAGCATCTCGACGGCCGGCGCCCAGGTGATGGAGCGCCACGGCTGGAGCCTGGGCGATCTCATGTCGAGCTGGGGCCCGTACATCGCGCTCGCCATGGCGACGGCACCGCCGACGCTCGTGACGCTGCAGGCGATCAAGGCCGAGAAGGCTCGGCAGGCCATGCCACGCGCGGAGCCGGCCGAGGCCGAGGAGGGCGTGCGGCCATGAGCGTGCTGAATCGGCCGATGGTCTGGGCCTACATCGGCGCCAGCGGCAGCGGGAAGGGCGTGTCGATCAACAAGGCCTTGGCGGCGCTGAAGCCGCAGCGCCTGCTGATCTGGGACCCACGTGACGAGTACGGCAAGCACGCGAAGCGGATCACGACGCTGCCGGCGCTGGTGGCCGAGTTCAAGAAGGCCGGCGACGGACCCGTGCGCGTGCGCTACGTGGCGGGCTCGGGGATGCCGCTAGCCGACGCCTTCGCGCTGGTCTGCTCGCTCGCATTCGAGGTGGGCTCGCTGGTGTTCCTGGCCGAAGAACTCAGCGACGTGACGACGGCCAGCCAGGCGCCGGCCGCGTGGCGCCGCTGCATCACGCAGGGCCGGCACCGCGCGCTGCACATCATCGGCGCGGCCCAGCGGCCGGCGCTGATCGACAAGACCTTCATGGGCAACTGCACCTTCATCCGGTGCTTCACGCTGCGCTACAGCGACGATCGCGCGGCCATGGCAAAGGCGCTCGACGTACCGCTGGCCGACGTGTCGGCGTTGCAGACCGTCGAGACCGAGAAGGCCACCACGATCGCGTACCTCGAGCGGGATTTCCGGGCCGGCGTGTTGCAAAAAGGCTCGATTCGCATGTCTCGGTGAGGTGGGCTACGTAGGGGCTACGTACGGGCGTCCGGGCCCCCAACGTACAGCGGCGCGGGGCGCAATGGTGGCTCTCTTCAACCCACCATTTGCACAGGAATCGACCCCATGAAAGCCCAACTCAAGAACGCCGCCATCACGACCGCGATCGTGCTCGCCACGATCTACGCGCTGCGTCAGGTCTCGGCCACCCGCAGCATCGTCGACAAGGCACTGATCGGCTGATCGGCCGGCGGCTCTCCCTCCACCCAACGAACAGGACACCCGCTCATGCGCCCGATCCGTCTCCCCCAGCTCCAGAACGTCGGCCCGAATCAGCGGGTTTCCCTGTCGCTGCCGCTCGGCGTCACCTACCAGAAGCTCTATTTCCAGCTCGGCACCAACATCCTGACTTCGCTGATCACGAACATCGTGCTCAAGCTGAACAACAAGGAATTCGCCCGCTGGAAAACCGCTGCCGACTTGATCGCGCACAACGCCTACAAGGGCAACTACACCGGCTCAACTGCGTTCCTCGTGATCGACTTCACCGAGCGCCTCGCTCGTGAAGAAGCCGCGCTGACGCTGGGCACCGTTGCGGCCACCCAGGAAGCCGGCGTCCAACAGTTCACGCTGGAATTCGATCTCGGCAACTACACCGCGGTCGCGGCCTCGATCATCACGGGCTGGGCCGACGTGGAAGCCCCCAGCGCGAACCGCATCATCCAGCGCGTGCAGTACATGCAAAAGGTGATCGGCGCCGCGGCGCAGGAGCAGATTTACATCCCGTTCGGCGTGAACGGCTTCCAAGTCAAGCGCCTGCTGATCAAGCATGCCCAGCTCTCCAGCGTGCGCGTGCGCCGCGACGGCTCGGACATGTACGACGATCTGCCGACCGCCTTTGCGAACCAACGGCTGCAGGACTTCGGCCGCGTGCCACAGGCCGGGTATTTCTGCGTCGACTTCCTGCCCGACAGCCTGCAGGCGAACGCGCTGAACACCGCGCAGATTCTGGTCGCGCCCGGCCAGGCCGTGCCGGTGCAGAACCTCGACGTGCGCGTCACCACGGCCGCGGCCGACACCCTCGACATCTACGTCGAGGCCTATTCGCTGAACTCGCAACTCTGACACCCACCGCGAAGCGAAGCCGAGAAGGCAGGGCGGGCCGGCACTGACACCGGCCCGCCCAACACGGAAGGAAACAGGACATGAGTGCAGCACTCGACGCGGCAGCCGGAGACCCCTACTACACGCAGAGCCTGCCGGGAGACTGGAGCGACACGGCCAAGATGGCGCCGTTCCAGCCCGCCGCGGCAGGGTCGAGCTGGTGGGAAGGGGCGATCCAATACGGCTTGGTCCGCGCGATCGACAACCGCTTCGGCCCGGTGAACATCGCCGGCAACAACCAGCCGGGCACATTCGCGGGTGCCAACGGCCGCACCTACACCCAGGCGCCCAACGCCACCGGTCAGACCCTGCTCGGCGGTGCGCTGGGCGGCGGCATGGGCACGTGGCTGCTGCTGGGCGGCGTCGCCCTCGCGGCCTTCGCGCTGCTGAAGCGCTGACGCCATGGCCGGCGGCAGCGGCATCGCGGCCGGCGCATCTGCCGGCGCGGCATTCGGCCCGTGGGGCGCTGCCATCGGCGGCGTGCTCGGCGGTGTGTCCGACCTTGCGGGCGGCGGTGGTGGCGGCGGCCCCTTCCTCGGCGGTGAGGCCGGCTCGGCAGCTCACGGCAACCGGCTCGACGGCTCGGGCTGGTCGGTGAACTTCGGCGGCACGCAGATCGCGACGCCGAGCAAGACCGACTACAGCGCCGAGGGCCTGCCGTCACCGGCCGGGCTCGTCACGGCCGGCGGCGTGTCCCCTGTGCTGATGATCGGCGGCGCGGTGCTGCTGGTCGCGGTGCTGTTGCTCAAGCGCAAGCGGGGCTGATGTGGGAGCGCAGGCGCTGCACCGAGTGCGGGTTGAGCGATCGAGCGACGGCGCTGCATCGTTGACGCGGCTTGCGGCCGTCGATCGTCGCTCGGTTGATGGATCGACCGCGGCGGAGATCGCCGAGGGCTGCGAGCTGCTCGACGTGATCGAGGCCGGCCAGGTCGTCGGCGCTGTCGCGGTGTCGATCGACGGCAACGTGGCGACGCTGAAGGCAGCGGCCACCACCGGCAGCCGAACGTACGAAGCGCTCGACGCGCTGGAGGCCGCGGCCAAGGATGCCGGCGCGGTGCTGCTGGGCATGTTCACGCGGCGCGGCGCGCTGGTGCCGCTGCTCGTGGCCCGCGGCTATCGCATCCGCTCGATCGAGCTGGAAAAGGACTTGTGAGCCATGGGCAGTAAGCAGAAGAGCAGCAGCGCGAGCAGCAGCACTAGCACGCAGCAGGACAACCGCGTAGCGGCCGAGGGCTCGACCGTCATCGGCGCGGGCGGCTCGCTCACGTCCGACAGCTCGACGCGGTTCGATGTGCGCGACAGCAGCACCAAGAGCACCAGCACCAGCACCACCACGACGGTGAACAACGCCGACGCGGCCAAGATCGTCGAGCTGAACGGCCAGCTACAGGGCCAGCTCGCCGAGTCCCAATCGGACGCGGTGAAGTTCATTGCCCAGCTCGGCAGCGACACCATCAAGAGCCTGGGCGAGTCGGTCACGTCGCTCTACTCCCAGGCCGGCAACAACACGACGCGGGCCTATGCCGACGCGATCGAGGCCAGCGCGCCCAGCGACGGCAAGCTGGCCGACGGCTTCAAGTATTCGGCCATTGCAGCCGCTGCGGTCGCAGCGCTGTTCATCCTCTCGAAGGGCAAGTGACATGGAGCTGTTGACGTTCGCCATTGCGGCCAACGAAACCAAGGTGTTCAAGCGCGCCGGCCGCTACTTCGAGATCATCGACGCGGCCTATGCGCTGAACGTCGATCTCTACGATGCCAACGGCGGCAAGTCGGACGGCATGCTCGGCGCGCTGTCGGGCCTGTTCGTCTCGGGCCCCTTCACGGAATTCGTCGTCACCAACGGCGCCGTCGCGCAGACCGTGACCCTCATGGTTCACGAAGGGCAGGGCGGCTCGCGGCGCCAGCCCGGCGTCGTGCGCGTCGTTGATCAAGGCGTCGAGAAAACCGCCGCGCTCTCGCAGTTCCTGAACTCGACGCGCGTCGCGGCCACGGTCGGCGCGGTCGGCCTGTCGGTGCTGGTGGCGGGCTCGCGCAAAGTCGCCATCAAGCGCGTGCAGATCGCAGCGGCCACCGCACAAGCGGTGTTCTTCGGCTACGGCACAGGCGCGCCGGGCACGGTGCTCGGCTCGACCACGGCGAACAACAAGCGCGTGGGCGGCCCGGCGTCGGCGGCCACCGCCTACGCGGCCACCGCTGCCGGCGCCACGCCCACCGCGCCCGAGCTGCCGGGCTACATCTTCGGCGGCCGTGTGTACGTGCAGGACTTCGTGACCGTCGAGCTGGCGCTGACGACACCCATCCTGCTGCAGCCTGGGCAGTGCTTCCTGATCAATGGCGCCGTCGTGAACCGTGAGGTCTGCGGCAACTTCGATTTCGAGGAATTCGACTGATGAGCCGCGTTGCCGTCGCGGCCGTCGCTGCTGTTGCGCTGATCGGTGGCGCGGTGCTCGCGCGCCGTGCGGCCGACGGCGCTGCCCAGGCCGAAGCGATGGGCGAGGGCGACGGCGCAACCGCGCTCGACTACTTCAACCCGCTGGGCGCGATCGAGCGCCAGCTAGACCAACAGCAGACCGAGGCCGCCATGCACGACACGAACACCGCCGCGTTCCTCGCGATGATCGCGAGCGCCGAAGGCACCGATCGACGTCCAGACCCCTACCGCGTCTGCTACGCCTACGCGCACACCATCGCCGATCTGTCGGACCACCCGGCCGTCACGGGCGAATGGAAGGGCGAGCGCCTGCCCGATGCGATGTGCGCGGGCGCGGGCTTCGGGCCCGGCTGCGTGAGCAGCGCGGCAGGGCGCTACCAGCTCATCAAGTCCACGTGGCTGCTGTGCAAGCGCCAGCTAGGGCTGACCGACTTCGGACCCGCCAGCCAGGACGCGGCAGCGGTCTACCTGATCCGCAAGCGCGGTGCGCTCGACGACGTACAGGCCGGCCGCGTGGCCGATGCCGTCGCGAAGTGCCGGCTCGAGTGGGCCAGCCTGCCCGGCGCCGGATACGGCCAGCCCGAGCGCCGGCTGACTGCGTTGGTCGACGCATTCGAGCGGGCCGGCGGGGTGCTCGCATGAGCGGCTTCCCCAAGGTCGAAACCGTCGTGATCGGCGGCGTGCTCGGCGTGGGCGTGCTGCTCGCGATGTGGGTGCTCAAGCGCGGCGGCATCCAGAACGCGGCCGAAGTGCTGACGACGGGCGCGATCCGCGCCGTTGACAGCACCGCGGCCGGCGTCGTGGGCGGGGTGGGTGCCGTGGTGGGCCTGCCGACGCCTTCGCAGACCGTCACCAGCCCGGCACAAGCCCGCTACCTGATCGACGTAGGCGGGTACTTCTTCGCGTCGCGCTGGGCCAGTGCCGGCGCGCTCGCACAGGCGCTGTTCCTCGACGAAGGCAGCGGCACCCCACCGCCGGCCGGCTCGCCCGCCCAGGTGGCCTTGATCACGCTCGCGCCGGCCCAGGGAACGGGCGACTTCGCGCGCTCCGACCGTGAGGCCTACTACGAAACCTCCGGCCGCGCCGGGTCCAACGGGCAGACCGACGCCGGCATGGGCACGGGCTACGTTGACGCCATGGGGAACTACTACCCATGAGCCCGCTGGCACTCGGTTTCCTGGGCGATGCGGTGCGCTCCGTGCTCGACCGCGTTTTCCCCGATCCGATCGAGCGGGCGCGCGCTGAGGTCGAGTTGATCAAGGCGCAGTCGGAAGGCACGTTCGATCAACGCGCGGCCCAGGCGCTGGCGCTCGCGCAGATCGGCGTGAACAACACCGAGGCAGCGTCGCCGGGCATTTTCAAGGGCGGCTGGCGGCCGGCCGCCGGCTGGGTCTGCGTGGGCGCGCTCGCGTGGCAGTTCGTCGCGCGGCCGATGGTCGCGTTCGGCTTCGCGGTCGCAGGGCATGAGCTGCCCGAGCTGCCGACGATCGACGGCGCGCTATGGGAGCTGCTGTTCGGACTGCTGGGCCTGGGCACGCTGCGCAGCGTCGAGCGCATCAAGGGCAAGTCATGACGATCGAACAGGCCACGTTCCTGCTGGCCATCCTCAATTCCACCGCCGTGCCCATGCTGCTGGCGGCCCACAAGTTCATGCGCCGAGTCGAGCGGCGTCTAGACCGGCTGGAGCGGGTTCTCGACCTCGACCCGCTGCACACCACGTGAGGAACACCACCATGGCGAAGCGACTCCCCCCGCGCAAGAAGAACGGCCAATTCCGCCGTCGCAAGAAGTGAGCGGCACCGCGAAGTCGATCGCGATCGGCGTCGCGGTCGCGGTCATTGCGGCGCTTATCCTGCGGCGTTTCGAGCGCCAGGCGAAGCCGGCCGAGCTGGGCCCGTGGCAGTACATCGACGGCAACGGCCAAGTGCGCGGGGTGCGCGTGTGATCGGCCGAGACAAGGTGCTGCACGCCATCGCGGGCGCGCTCGTGTTCCTGATCGCCTGGGTGCTGCTCGACTCAGGCCCGGCCGCGCTCGGCGTCGTGCTGGCGGTCGGGGCGGGGAAAGAGCTGTATGACCTTGCCCACCGTGACCGGCACACGCCGAGCTGGGCCGATCTCGCGGCCACCGTCGCGCCGGCCGTCGTCCTGTGGTTCGTCGTCGGGCTCGTGCTCGACGTGGACAGCGCTCGGGCTGTTGGCGGACCCGAACTCGCTCAGGGCCAGCACGCGGCCCAGCTCGCGGCGTAGCGACGCGATTTCGCGCTGCAGGCAGCCCACCATGCCGGCGTGCATGACGGCGCTGTTGTGCGCCTCGCACGCCACCTCCGATTGACCCCAGCGGGTGAGCCAGAACAGCGCCAGCAGCACCGGCCGCGGCGCGTTGCCGTCCACCAGCCAGCGCCGCACCGTGCGGTCGGTCACGCCCAGGGCGCGAGCGAGCACGGCCGATCCGGGGTTGCCCAGGTCGGCCAGCAAGTCAGGGAACGCGGGGAGCTGCCGAGGCAGCCGATTCAGCATGACGGTGCATCGTCAGGCGGGGGTCAGACCTGTAACGGGTGTCCCATCGGAGACACCAAAGCGGTGCGGTTTCGCACGGCCGGACAGCCATTGCCACACCCCCAGGGCCAGCCCAAGAGTTGACATAATATACATTGGCGCGGTTAGTTGGATGAATGGGAGGGGTCGCCTCCCATGAAGCTGAACCTTTACAGCATTGACCATGCGCCCCGTGCACTCCCAATTTGGGAAACGATCCTTGAGGATCTTGGCCGGCCTCCGCCGCACCGTGTCGCACGGGTCCTGGGGGTCGGCTTGAGCACGGTCTACCGATGGAACAAGGCGCGGTCGGCGCCGCGCTCCGCCTGCCTGGCGCTGTACTGGCTGACCCGCTGGGGTCGCTCGGCGGTGCATTGCGCGGCCGTCAACGATGCTACGGCGGCCGTGGGCTACGTCAACGCGCTCCGGCGGGAGAACGGCGAGCTTCGCGCCCAGCTTGCCCACGTCCTGGCGCTCTCCGACTCTGGCGCTGCCAATGCGCCCCTCCTGGGAGACGGCCGTGGCTGACCTCCTTCATCGGATGCCGTGTTCGAAGGGGGGCCCCGCAGGGGGGAGCGCGAAAGCTCCCGGGGGCGGGCAAAGCCCGGTGTGGGGGTGCAACCCCCGCGTGCTGACGTGCCCTCGGCTAGTGGCTGGTGTTGTAGCGCTGCGGGAGGGTGACCCTGGCAAGCAATCCGAAGGCAGGCCGGGTAGCAGCTGGCCGGACGGACGGGGGTGGGAGACGAGGTACGAGGCGACCGCCCCGGGACGGACGGACAGCGGCGCCCCGGCGACCGCAGGGAGGCGGGGCGGCCGAAGGCCGACCGGCCTAAATTTATTCCTAGGACACTTTAGAACAATGAGTAAACAAAGCCGGCGATCGGCACCCCCCTTCTTCATAGACAGAACGGTGGTGCTAAAGTGATACCACATCAAACGAAAGGGGGCCCTCGTGGCGTTCACTGCTCGTCTGCCCGAATCGGTCGAGGCCGATGCCAAAGCCTATGCGGAGTTCGTCGGGGTCAGCATGAATGCGCTCCTGGCGATCGCGCTGCGGGACTACCTCGATGCCCGAATGCCGGATGGCCCGGGTGTGCGCAGGGCGCCCAGGCCCCCTGCCTCGGTCGAAGCGCCCTCACCGGCCCAGAAACCGGCCTTCAAGGCCCCGGCGAGCCGTTCGGACCCCTGCCCCTGCGGTGCGGTCGATCTGAACGGCCACGCGCTGAAGTGGAAGCACTGCCACGGCAAACCCTGAGGGGGCGTCATGGCTGAGCCCGCGTTCCAAGTTCAGGACGCCTGGGAGCGGATGGCCGATGGCCCCTTCACGCCCTACGACCCCTGGGATCGGCTGGCCATGGAGGTGGTCAAGGGTCGCTGGCACCGGGTCCGCTGCTGGCTCTTTGGGTCCGTCGAGGGCGACATATGGCGTCTTCTCAACGGTGATCCGCTCTACAGGGCCGCGCACATCGGCGTCGGCTGGGCTTGGGGCCTCGACATCTGGCGCGCAAAGTGGGATTTGCGGCTCAGCTACACGCTGAGTATGTGGATAAGTGGTATCACGAAACCCCTGGCGGGGTTATACATTGGCGCGGTTATTCAGGCCATCCCAAGGGTTGATCCAGCCCCTCTCTGGGCCCCCTCGACACCGCTGATGCGGCGTTCGAGAGCGCTCGCGAACGCTCAGATCAACCCGGCAGCGCGCGAGGATGTGGCGATGAACGGCTCAGGGTCTGCCTCGGGCTCGGCCTCGACGGCGCGATCGAAGGATGCTGCGTCGGCCTCGCCAGGCGTCAGCGTCTGCTTGTCCAGTGGGCGGCAGATGCGACGCTGCAGGCGGTTCAGGCGATCGGAGTGCTCCATCGCCTGGACCACCGCTTCCGGCTCCATCAACAAAGCGAACGGGTTCGACGTGATCTGGATCGGAAGCATGCTGTCCCTTTCGAAGGTGGCGTGGCGATGATCCCAATGTAGGCAGGCCGAGTGGCCTGCCGTAGTCGTCCCGGCGCCAAATGGCGTGTCGGAATTTGGATGACACGCTGTCGGGTCGAGACCTCGCCGTGGTCCTCAGCGCGCCGGCAAGGCCGCGAGCCGCAACGCGAGCCGTTCGCGTCCGGCCCTCTGCGCCAGGTCGGCCGCCGTGAGTTCGTTGCGTTCGCGCGCCTGAGGATTCGCGCCGGCAGCCAGCAAGGCGTCGATCAGGTCCTCGCTGGCGTGCAGCACGGCCATCATCAAGGGTGTGCGTCCGTTCGGCGCCCGGGCATCGACGACGGCACCCTGCTTCAGCAGTAGCTCCAGCACGGGCTGCGAGTTGCCTGCCGCGGCGTAGTGCAGCGGCGTCCAGCCCGGCGGATCGACGACCGCGCCGCGCTCGATGAGCGCCGATGCCACCTCGGGTTGCCCCTTGAGAGCGGCCACCATCAGCGGCGTCTCGCCCGCGGTGTTGCGGGCGTTGGGGTCGGTGCCGGGCAGGCGCGCGAGTGTCAGCGCGGCACCGGCGGATTCTGCAAACAGTGCGCGGGAGATGGCGGGTTGGCCCTTGGGATCGGGCGAATTGGGGTCGAAGCCGAGCGCGACGAGCTTGCGGATCGCCGCACTGTCGTCGCTGACGACGGCTCGGAAAAAGTCGTCGTAAGAGCCGGCGTTGGCCGAAGAAAATGACAGAGCGACAAGCAGATACAGAAGCTTTTTCATGTCATTGATCAGGAGTTTTCAGGCTCCCGCAACTGCACGGCCGGGCCGAACAGGCGCTCGAAGTTGCGGCTCGTCGCCTCGGCTACGGCCTCGATGGAACAGCCCTTGATCTGCGCCAGTTGCGCGGCGACCAGCGGTACGTAGGAGGGGTTGTTGGTCTTGCCGCGGTGGGGTGCGGGTGCGAGGTAGGGGCTGTCGGTCTCGATCAGGCAGCGGTCGAGCGGCACTTCGCTCGCCACTTGGCGCAGTTCGGCAGCGTTCTTGAAGGTCAGGATGCCGGAGAACGAGATCATGAACCCGAGTTCCAGCGCCAGGCGCGCGACCGCGCGGGTCTCGGTGAAGCAGTGGAAGACACCGGTCACGCCGCCCTCGGGGCCGGCGCCCTCCTCGCGCAAAATCGCCAGCGTGTCGTCGCTGGCGCTGCGGGTGTGGATGATCAGCGGCAGGCGGCTCTCTCGCGCGGCCCGGATGTGGACGCGAAAGCGCTCGCGCTGCCAGGCCATGTCGGCCACGCTGCGCTCTCCGAGGCGGTAGTAGTCGAGCCCGGTCTCGCCGATCGCGACAACGCGCGGCTGTGCCGCTAGCGCCAGCAGATCCGCGACACTGGGCTCCCGCACGCCCTCGTTGTCGGGGTGCACGCCGGCGCTGCACCAGAAGTTGTCGTGCCCCATGGCAAGCGCATGGACGGTGTCGAACTCTTCGAGCGTGGTGCAGATGCACAGGGCGCGATCGACCCGCTCACGCGCCATCGCAGCGCGGATGGACGGCAAATCGGCCTGCAGTTCGGGGAAGCTCAGGTGGCAATGGGAGTCGACGAACATCGCGGGCAGATTCGTCAGAAGGAATTCAGCGGAATGATCGGCGTGGCGCGGGCGGGCCGCCCTCTTCGACTCGGCCGATCCGGCCGCCGGCTAGATGGTCTGCGTCGGCTTGGCCGAGGAGATCGAGGTGCCGAGGATTTCCTCGATCTTGACCTTCAGCAGGCGGGTCTTCTCGTCGGTCGGAAAGCGGACACCGACGCCTTGCGTGCGGCCCCCCGATGCGTTGGCCGGCGTGACCCAGCCGATCTTTCCGGCCACCGGATAGCGCTGCGGGTCGTCGGGCAGCGAGAGCAGCAGGTAGATGTCCTCGCCGAGCCGGTATTCGCGCGTGGTGGGCACGAACAGGCCGCCTTCGGCGAACAGCGGGATGTAGGCGGCGTACAGCGCGCCCTTCTCGCGGAACACGAGCTGGATCACGCTCGGGCGTGCGCTGTTGGCAGCAGCGCTGGCGGGGCCCCGGGCGTTCGATTCGTTCATCACTTCAGTGTAGCCAATGACGGGCGGCGCGAGTGTTGCGCATCGCCTTCTTTGCCGGGCCGCAACGCCGCGCGCACCCGCAAGACCAGGGCTTCCACGCCGAGGCCTGCGTTCCATGGATGCTCGGCGTGTCGAGCCGCACGGCGCAGGTCTGCGGAGCAATCGGTCAGTCGCGCCACGTCGCCGCCGGCCGGCAGGCCGTCGGCCGGGAAGTAGCGGGGCAATGCCCCGACCGCGATCGCCAGTGCATCGTGGCAGAGCTTCTGCAAGGCATCGATCGCAATCGGCAGCGGCCAGGTCGCCAAGGTGGCGGCCTGGCCTGCCAGCACCTCGCGCGGCAAGCGCAGCCAGGCCGGTGCATCCACCCCCAACGCGAGCCGCTCGTGCGCTTCCAGCGGCTGGCCGCCAGCCGCCGCCAGCAACACCTCGGGTTGCGCGACCTGCCGTGCGGCCAGCCAGCCGGCCGCGACATCGGGCGCTGGCAACGGCACGCGCAGGGATTGGCAGCGGCTGCGCACCGTCGGCAGCAGACGCTGCGGCGCGGCGCTGGCCAGCACGAAACGCGCCCTTCCCGGCGGCTCTTCCAGCGTCTTCAGCAAGGTGTTGGCGCTCGCGGGGTTCATGCGTTCGGCCGGGTAGATCACCGTCACCTTGGCGCCGCCACGCGACGAAGTCTGCTGGGCAAAGGCCACGGCCGCGCGGACCGCCTCGACCTTGATCTCGCGGCTGGGCTTGGCCTTGCTCTTGCCGCCCTCGCCGTCGGCGGCCTCGTCGCTCCCCGACCATCCCAGCGCCTCCTGGAGTGCCTCGGGGACCAGGACCATCAGGTCGGGATGGGTGCGAGCCGCGATCAGCCGGCAGGCCGCACACCCCCGACAGGCGCGGCCACCGGGGCGCGCCGCCGGGTCATCGCCTTCGCACAGCCAGGCCGCCGCCACCGTGAGTGCCAGCTCGAACTGCCCTACCCCTTGCATGCCGTGCAGCAGCAAGGCATGACCGCGCGTGCCGTGCAGCGCCTGCGCGAGCGGGGCCTCGAGCCAGGGCAGCAGCCCGTCGTCGGAACTGGCGCTCACCAGCCCCGCTCCGCCAGCATGGCTGCGATCTGCACCGCCACCTGGTCGCGCGATTGCGAGGCGTCGATGCGCACGAAGCGCTCCGGCTGGGCCTCGAAACGTGCCCGATAGCCGTCGCGTACGCGATGGAAGAAGGCCTCGTCCTGCCGCTCGAAGCGGTCCGGCGTGCGAGCCGCCACCAAGCGCTGCGCCGCGACAGCCGGATCCAGGTCGAACCACAGCGTCAGGTCGGGTTGGCGCAGCCCGCCGGGGCCGCGCTGTACCCAGCTCTCCAGCGTGGTCAGCACCGCAAGGTCGAAGCCGCGGCCAGCCCCCTGGTAGGCGAAGGTCGCATCGGTGAAGCGGTCGCACAGCACCACGGCGCCGCGCTCGAGTGCAGGCGCGATGCACTGCTGCAGATGGTTGCGCCGCGCCGCGAAGATCAGCAGCGCCTCGGTCAGCGCATCCATGCCCTGGTGCAGCACCAGATCCCTCAGGGTCTCGGCGAGGGGTGTGCCGCCCGGCTCGCGGGTGCGCACGACCTCCAGGCCGCGGCGCTGCCAGCGCTCGGCCACGGCATCGAGGTGGCTCGACTTGCCAGCGCCGTCGATGCCCTCGAAGCTGATGAAGCGCCCGGACGGCGGCGCGAGGGGGGCGGCGCTCATGGCGCGGCGCCGCGGCCGCCGCCGCGCTGGTATCGGTTCACGGCCCGATTATGGTCGGCGAGGTTTTCGCTGAACTGGCTGCTGCCGTCGCCCCGGGCGACGAAGTACAGCGCCCGGCTCGTCTCCGGCCGCACCGCCGCGATCAACGAGGCCTTGCCCGGCATCGAGATCGGTGTTGGGGTCAGGCCCGTGCGCAGGTAGGTGTTGTAGGGCGTGTCGGCCTGCAGGTCGCGCCGCCGCAGGTTGCCGTCGAAGGCCTCGCCGAGCCCGTAGATCACCGTGGGGTCGGTCTGCAGCGGCATGCCGATGCGCAGCCGGTTCACGAACACGCTGGCGACCTTGCCGCGGTCTGCCGTCTGGCCCGTCTCCTTCTCGATGATCGACGCCAGCGTCAGGGCCTCTTCGGGGCTCTTCAGCGGCGTGTCGGGCATCCGCTCGAGCCAGGCCGCCTCGAGGCGGCGCTGCATCGCGCGGTGGGCACGCTGCAGCACGGCGAGGTCGCTCGCCCCCTTGCTGTAGGCGTAGGTGTCGGGGAAGAACCAGCCCTCCGGCGATCGGCCCGGTGAGCCCAGCGCCGCCATCACTTCGGCATCGTTCATCGAGGCTGTGTCCGGCTTCAGCGCCTCGGCCTTCGCGAGCTCGGCGCGGAACTGCCGGAAGGTCCAGCCTTCGATCAGCCGCACGGTGGCCTGGGCCTCGTCGCCGCGCACCATCTTGTTCAGCAGCGCGAGCGGCGTGGTGCCCGGGCCGATCTCGTAGCTGCCCGCGCGGATCTTGCGCGCTTGGCCGGACCAGCGGAACCACTCGTAGAGCAGCAGCGGCGGCGCGCGGACCCCTGCGTCGACCCACCCCTGGGCGATCTCGCGTGGCGACGTGCCCGGCTCCACCGACAGCTCGACGCTGGGCGAGGCCAGCGCCAGGGGCTGCGTCAGCCACCAGGCCGCCAGACCGCCGCCAGCGAACGCCAGCACCAACAGCAGGAACAGCCCTCGCTTCAGTGCGCGCTTCATCGTCGGGAGAGAACTTTCATGTCGACGCTGATGATAATCAGGCCATGTCGACCCCTCTCCCCTCCAGCACCTCCGTGGCCGACGGCGCCGTGCGCCTGCTGCACAGCGGAGTGATCCGCGCGGCCGGTGCCGACGCCGCGAGCTTCCTGCACGGCCAGCTCACCAACGACATGACTGGACTGGGCCTGGGCGAGGCCCGGCTCGCCGCCTACTGCTCGCCGAAGGGCCGCATGCTTGCGAGCTTCGTGGCCTTCAAGCGCAGCCACGACGAGATCTGGCTGGCCTGCCGCAGCGATGTGCTGCCCGCGACCCTCAAGCGCCTGCGCATGTTCGTGCTGCGTGCCAAGGCGCAACTGAGCGAAGGGGGCGACGACGCCGTGCTGGTGGGGTTGGCCGGCCGCAGCGCCGCGGCCTGGCTGGCGCAGGTGCTGCCAGCGGCGGTGAACGGCGCGGTCTGGTCGCGGCATGCGCTGGACGACGCGCTGCTGGTCCGGCTGCCCGACGGCGCTGGCCAGGCGCGCTGGCTGTGGGCCGGCCCCGCGGCGCAAACCGACGCGGTGCTGAATGCCCTGCCGGCCCTCGCACTGGAGCGCTGGGACTGGCTCGAGGTGCACAGCGGCGTCGCGCCCATCGTGGCGAACACCGTCGAGGCCTTCGTGCCGCAGATGCTGAACTACGAGCTGGTGGGCGGCGTGAACTTCCAGAAGGGCTGCTACCCCGGGCAGGAGATCGTCGCGCGCAGCCAGTACCGCGGCACGATCAAGCGCCGCGCCGCGCTCGTGCACGGCGACGCCGCCGCCCTGCCCGGCCAGGAAGTGTTCTGGAGCGGTGATGACGCCCAACCCAGTGGGCTGATCGCGCTGGCGGCGCCGGCACCCGGCGGCGGGTGGGATGCGCTGGTCGAGCTGAAGCTCTCGGCGCTCGACGACGGCAGCCTGCACCTCGGCAGCAGCGGCGGCGCCAGGTTGCAGCCGCTGGCGCTGCCCTACGCGGTGCCGCGCGAGAACGCGGCCTGAAGCGGCGATGCAGGCTGTCTCACCGATGGGGCGGCACGCGCTGTTCATCTATTACCGCGTTCGCGACGTGCACGCCGACGAGTTGATGGCGGCTGCGACGGCAATGCAGATCACCCTTCAGGCGGCCCATCCGGCGCTCGATGTGCGTCTGCTGCGCCGGCCTGAAGCGCAGGAGGGTCTGCACACCTGGATGGAGACCTACGGCCTGCCGCCCGACGCTGATCCGGCTGCGCTGGCGGCCGATGTCGAGCGGGCCGCTCGGGGGCTTGCGCCCTGGCTGGTCGGCGCTCGCCACGTCGAGCATTTCGTCGCATGTGCCTCGTAGCACTGGCGCTCGACCAGGACCGGCGTTTCCCGCTGGTGCTGGCGTCCAACCGCGACGAGTTCTTCGATCGTCCGACCGCGCGATTGGCCTGGTGGACGCCCCAGGGCGGCGGTCCCGACATCCTGGGCGGTCGTGATCTGCAGGCCGGCGGCACGTGGCTGGGCCTGACCGCTGCCGGTCGCCTGGCGCTGGTCACGAACGTCCGGGCGCCGGGCAGGCAGGATGCCCAGGCGCCCTCGCGCGGCGGCCTGGTGCCGCACTGGTTGCATGGCGAGCAGCCGCTCGACCGCTTCTGGACCCAGGTGGCCGTGTCGGGCTACAACGGCTTCAACCTCGTCGCGGCCGATTTCGCGCGCGGCGAATGCTTCTGGGCCAGCAGTGCGACGGCGCTGCCGCGCCGCATCGAGCGTGGCCTCTACGGGCTGTCGAACGCGGCGCTCGACACACCGTGGCCCAAGGTCGAACACCTGAAGGCACGCGTGAAAGGCGCCCTCGCCGAAACGGCTGCGGAAGAGCCGGTCGATGCGCTCGCCAGTCGATTGTTCGAAGCGCTGGTCGACCGCAGCGTGGCCGCCGATGCCGAGCTGCCGTCGACCGGCATTCCGCGTGAGCTGGAGGCGCAACTCTCCGCCGCCTTCATCCGCACGGTGGATGGGCGCTACGGCACGCGCTGCTCCACGCTGGTGATCACCGAGCGAGTGAAGCGCCAGCTCGTCACGCACGTGTTCGAGCGCAGCTATGCCGTCGGCGCGGGCGTGGCCCTGTTGCGGCGCTCGCGTTTGCTGGACTGGCCGCCGCGCTACAGCGGGGTGGGACAGGTGCCGCACGCCGCGGCCGAATCGGTGTCGGAAAGCACCGTGGAGGAGCCCAGCGCGCTGCCGGCAAAGGACAGCACGCCGCCGCGGCGCATCCGTGCGCGCGGGGTCCTCAAGCCGGCTCGCTGAGCCGCAGAGGCATCAGGCGCTGCGCGCCATCAGCGCAAGCATCAGTTCGATGCGGGCCTGGGCTGGTGTCCGGGCTTCGCTGATCGGCAAGGCGTCGTGGCCGGTCGGCAGCACGGCGCCGTCGGCGACGCGCGTGCAGCGCTGCACCACGATCCCCGCCGCCTGGGCGCTCCGCAACGCCGCTTCCAACGCGTGGTGCAGGCTGCCGTTGCCGGTGCCGGCCACGACGACACCATCGACTCCCTGCGCCCGCAAGGCGTCGACCACCGCGCCCGATGCACCGGCGTGGCTGACGACGATCTCGACCCGCGGCTCGGGCCGCTCGAGGACCTCGACGCCGAGCGGCAGGCCCGTCGGCCAGTCGCGCAGGCGACGCACGCCGCCTCCTTCGATCAGGGCGATGGCCCCGTCATCGCCAGCGCCGAATGCGTCGAGCCGATGCGTATGGCGCTTGCGCACATCGAAGGCACCGAACACCGAGCCGGCGAACACCGCGCAGACGCCTGCCGCGCCCGGCTCACGCGCCAACGCAACCGCATCGAGCAGGTTCTGCGGGCCGTCGGCCTGCACGGCGGTGGCGGGCCGCATGGCACCGGTCAGGACCACCGGCTTGCACGGCGCCAGCACGCGCTGCAGCAGGTAGGCGGTTTCCTCCAGCGTGTCCGTGCCGTGGGTGACGACGACACCGCTCACCTCGGGGCGTGCGAGATGGTGCGCGACGCGGCGGGTCAGCGACCGCCACACCGCCACGCCCATGTCCTTGCTGTCGATCTGGGCCACCTGCTCTGCTTCGATCGGCTGGCCGGTCAAGGCCGGCACCGCTGCCAGCAACTGCGCGATGCCCAGTTTCGCTGCGGTGTAGCCGAGGCTGTCGGTGGCCGTGGCCGCGGTACCCGCGATGGTGCCGCCGGTGGCCAGAATCACGACGCGCGCCACGGGCTGGGGTTCAGGGCTTTGCATTTTCTGGGAAGCTGGATAAAAATACAGTCACTGGATAAAAATTCAGTGCGCCGGTCTGGTGACAGCCCGGCTCCCGACACCGCAGGAGCACCCGCATGGACGACGCCCCCAAGCTCACCGCCAGGCAGCAGCAGATCCTTGATCTGGTGCAGACCTCGATCGAGCGCACCGGATCACCGCCCACGCGCGCCGAAATCGCCGCCGAACTCGGCTTCCGTTCTGCCAACGCGGCGGAGGAGCACCTGCAGGCCCTGGCACGCAAGGGCGTGATCGAACTGGTGGGCGGCACCTCGCGGGGCATCCGTCTGAAGTCTGACACATTGCGTTCGCTGAACCAGTTGCGCAACAAGCAGTTCTCGCTGCCGCTGCCCAGCCTGTCGCAGCTGATGCTGCCGCTGGTCGGGCGTGTGGCTGCGGGCAGCCCCATCCTGGCGCAGGAACACATCGACCAGAGCTATGCGATCGAGGCCAGCATGTTCCCTCGACGGCCCGACTACCTGCTCAAGGTGCGGGGCATGAGCATGCGCGACGCCGGCATCCTCGATGGCGACCTGCTCGCAGTGCAGAAGGCCCGGGAAGCCAAGAACGGGCAGATCGTCGTCGCCCGCCTGGGCGACGAGGTCACGGTCAAGCGCTTCCGGCGCGTGCGCGGCACGATCGAACTGCTGCCCGAGAACCCGGATTTCGAGCCCATTGTCGTCACGCCGGAGAGCGGTGAGTTCGAGATCGAGGGCTTGGCCGTCGGGCTCATCCGCAACACCCTGCTCATGTGAGATCGGCTGGCGCCTGAATTCATGGCCCCCGCGGGTGGTGGGCATGCGCGCCAAACGGCGTGTTATCCCGCGGACCAGGCCCATCGACATCAATCCTGCTGAACTTCCGATTGGAGATTCACCATGGTCACGGTCTTTTGGAACCCCTTGCGGCGCTGGTGGCAGACCGCCTTCCAGGCCTCCACGCCTGCTACGGTACCGGCGCTCGTGTTCAGGTCACCGGCATTCCGCACCCGCCCCGTCTCAGCCGCCACACCGCGACCCCGGCCGGTCACGCCCTTCAGGGCCGCGCTGCCCCGCGTCGCCGGCATCGAGAACGCGCGGCGCGCCGCGAGGCGCTTCTGGATGACCATGGACCCCGAGGACCAGCGGCGTGCCGCGATCGGCGGGTCGTTCGCGGAGGTGTGTGCAGCGCTCGAGAGCCTGGCAGCGATCGAAGACCGGCGGGCCTGAGTTTCCAGGCGCCGCCGGACACGAGCCGGGCCTTGCGCCCGGCTCTTTACCGTCAGCCCATGTGCAGGCCGCCGTTCACCGAGAAGTCGGCACCGGTGGCGAAGCCGGACTCCTCGGAGGCCACCCACGACACCATCGAGGCGATGTCCTCGGGCGTGCCGAGCCGCTTGACGGGGATGGTCGCCACGATCTTGTCGAGCACGTCCTGGCGGATCGCACGGACCATCTCGGTACCGATGTAGCCCGGGCTCACGGTATTGACCGTCACACCCTTGCTGGCCACTTCCTGGGCCAGCGCCATCGTGAAGCCGTGCATGCCGGCCTTGGCCGCCGAGTAGTTCGTCTGGCCGAACTGGCCCTTCTCGCCGTTGACCGAGCTGATGTTGATGATGCGGCCCCAGCCGGCGTCGGTCATTTCGTCGATCACCTGCTTGGTCACGTTGAACAGGCTGTCGAGGTTGGTGCTGATCACCGCGCTCCAGTCGTCACGGGTCATCTTGCGGAACATGCCGTCACGCGTGATGCCGGCGTTGTTCACCAGCACACTGACCGGCCCGTGCTGTGCCTTGACCTCCTTGAAGGCCTCGACGGTCGACTCCCATTCGGCCACGTTGCCCACCGAAGCGTGGAAGCTGTAGCCGAGTGCGGCCTGCTCGTCGAGCCACTTCTTGAAGTTGCGGCTCGGGCCGCAACCGGCCACGACGGTGAAGCCGTCCTTGTGCAGACGCTGGCAGATCGCGGTACCGATGCCGCCCATGCCCCCCGTGACGTATGCGACCTTCTTGCTCATTGTTCTGCTCCTCTGTGGTTTGTCATGGCCGCTCTAGCGTCGCGTGCCGATATGCGTGGGTCAAGGGTATTCGCCCGATCCGGGCTCACCCTTAATGAATGCGCGGTTGCTCCTCAGCGCTCCACGGTCAATGCAACACCCATGCCGCCGCCGATGCACAGCGACGCAATGCCGCGCTTGCTGCCGCGGCGCTGCATCTCGTGCAGCAGCGTCACCAGCACGCGGCAACCCGACGCACCGATCGGGTGGCCGATGGCGATCGCCCCTCCGTTGACGTTGACCTTGCTGGTGTCCCAGCCCATCTCGTTGTTGACCGCGCAGGCCTGGGCAGCGAAGGCCTCGTTGATCTCCAGCAGATCCAGGTCGGCCGGCTTCCAGCCCGCCCGCTCCAAGGCACGCTTGCTGGCAGGCACCGGGCCCATGCCCATCAGCGACGGGTCGAGGCCGGCGCTCGCGTAGGAGGCGATGCGTGCAAGCGGCTTCAGGCCGAGCTGGTCGGCCTTCTTCGCGCTCATGACCAGCACCGCGGCCGCGCCGTCGTTCAGGCCCGAGGCGTTGCCGGCGGTCACGCCGCCCGCCTTGTCGAAGGCCGGGCGCAGGCCGGCCAGCACGTCGGCGTTGGTCTTGCGGTTGATGAACTCGTCGGCCGCGAACACGATCGGGTCGCCCTTCTTCTGGGCGATGCTGAACGGCACGATCTCGTCCTTGAACTTGCCGGCATCCTGGGCTGCGGCCGCCTTCTGCTGCGAACCCAACGCCAATGCGTCCTGCTGTTCGCGCGTGATGCCGTATTTCTTCGCCACGTTTTCGGCGGTGATGCCCATGTGGTACTGGTTGTACACATCCCACAGGCCGTCGACGATCATCGTGTCGATCAGCTTCCAGTCCCCCATGCGCTGACCGTCGCGTGAACCCGGCAGCACGTGCGGCGCCAGGCTCATGTTCTCCTGGCCGCCGGCGATCACGATCTCGGCATCGCCGTCGCGGATGGCCTGGGCTGCCAGCATCACGGCCTTCAGGCCGGAGCCGCAGACCTTGTTGATGGTCATGGCCGGCACGCCCTGCGGCAGGCCGGCCTTGATGACCGATTGGCGCGCCGGGTTCTGGCCACTGCCTGCAGTGAGCACCTGACCGAGGATCACCTCGCTGATCTGCTCGCCGGACAGGCCGCTGCGCGCCAGCAGGGCCTGGATCACTGCGGCGCCGAGTTCCGGCGCCGGGGTCTTGGCGAGCGTGCCGCCGAACTTGCCCACGGCGGTGCGGGCGGCGCTGACGATCACGATGTCGGTGGTCATGGCAATTCTCCTTGCTGAAGTGACCGGGATGGGCGATTCCGCGGTGGAATGAAAAGGGACAGTGTGGAAGGGGTCAGGCCTTGGCCTTGACGTAACGGCCGGGTGCCGGCTCGATGATCTTGTGGTTGCGGTCACCGGGCGCCTTCGGCGCCGGCACCAGCTTGCCGCCCAGCGGCTTGAGCCAGTCGGTCCAGGCGGGCCACCAGCTGCCGGGATGCTCGGTGGCGCCTTCGAACCAGGCATCCGCAGTCTTGGGCAGGCGGCTGTTGATCCAGTGGCTGCGCTTGTTCTTCGTCGGGGGGTTGATGACGCCGGCGATATGGCCGGAGGCGCCCAGCACGAACTGCTTCTTGCCCGGCAGCACCTCGACGGTCGCGTAGGCGCTCTGCCACGGCACGATGTGGTCCTCGCGCGAGGCGTAGATGAAGGTCGGCAGGTTGACCTTGCGCAGGTCGAGCGGCTCGCCGCACACCGTCACCTTGCCGGGCTTGATGAGGTTGTTCTCGAGGTAGGTGTGGCGGAGGTACCAGCAGTACATCGGCCCCGGCAGATTGGTGCTGTCGGAGTTCCAGTACAGCAGGTCGAAAGGCGGCGGCGTCTCGCCCTTCAGGTAGTTGCCGACCACGTAATTCCACACCAGGTCGTTGGGGCGGAGGAAGCTGAAGGTTGCCGCCAGTTCCTTGCCCTTGAGCAGACCGCCCTGGCCGAGCGCCATCTCGCGCATCGACACCATCTGCTCGTCGACGAACAGGTCGAGCACGCCGGTGTCGGAGAAATCGAGGAAGCTCGTCAGCATCGTGAGGCTCGCCGACGGGTGCTCCCCGCGGGCGGCCAGCACGGCCAGTGCAGTCGCCAACAGCGTGCCGCCGATGCAGAAGCCCAGCGTGTTGATCTGTTCCTGCTTCGAGATCGCCTGCACCTCGCGGATCGCGCGGATCACCGCGTGCTCGATGTAGTCGTCCCAGGTCTTGTCGCCGAGGCTCTCGTCGGCGTTCACCCAGCTCAGCATGAACACGCGATGCCCCTGGCTCACGGCATAGCGCACCAGCGAGTTCTCGGGCTGCAAGTCCATGATGTAGAACTTGTTGATGCACGGCGGCACGATCAGCAGCGGCCGCTCGTGCACCTTGGCCGTCAGCGGCTTGTACTCGATCAGCTGGAACAGCGCGTTCTCGAACACCACCGAACCTTCGGTTGTCGCCACGTTGCGGCCGACCTCGAACAGGCTCTCGTCGGTTTGCGACAGATGGCCCTGGCGCACGTCGTGCCACAGGTGCTGCAGTCCCTGGGTGATGCTTTCGCCCTGGGTCTCGATCGCCTTGCGCTGCGCCTCGGGGTTGAGTGCCAGGTAATTGGCCGGCGACGAGGCGTCGATCCACTGCTGGACCGCGAAGCGGATGCGCTGCCGGGTCTTTTCGTCGGCCTGCACCTGGTCGGCGAGCTGCAGCAAGGTGCGGGCGTTGAGCATGTACATGCCCGCCGTGAAGGCCGCCGCCGGGTTGGACATCCAGTCCTTGGCCGCAAATCGCCGGTCGGCGGGCGGTGGTGCCCCATCGGCACCCTGCGTCGCCTGGTTCCAGAGTGCGGCCGCTTCGCTCAGGTAGGACGATTGCAGCGCGGGCAATGCGTCGGCCGGAAGCTGCACGCCCGTCATGCCCTTGAGGGCCTCGGTCCAGCCCTGGGCCAGCTGCTGCGCGGATTGGGCGAAGTCCATCCCCGGGGCAACGCCACCCCAACCGGTTGCGCCTTTGTTCATGTGTCTCCTCGCCTGTCGGCCACTCGCCTACGATGGTCGGCTGCACACGAAGTTTCGCTGAACCCCTTGCCGTTGCTTGCAGCCCTGATTCATTATGCGACTCACCCTTGCGCAGAACTGAATCCAATGTACTTGGTTGCAATCGCCTGGCTGTACGTGGCACTGCTGATGGCGGCCGCCGAAGCCACCCACAGCCAGGGCAGCGTGCTCGGCGCATTCTTCACCTTCTTGCTGTACGGCTTGGGCCCGGTGGCGCTGATGATCTACCTGCTTGGAACGCCGGCGCGTCGTGCCGCGCGGCGTCGCGCCGAGGCGTCGCAGGCCTCAACGCCGCTCGATCCAGATGGCAGCGGCCATGCGCCCGCTGTTGCCATGGCGCGGACGGTCGCGACGGAACGAAAAGAAACGTGAGGCTTCCTCGACAGTGCACCAGGTTCCGCCCTCGATGCGCTCGAGGCCAAGCGCCGCCAGTCGGTCGCGTGCCAGGCCTGCCAGATCGGCTAGCCACTTCCCCGCCGTATGGGACTTGAAACGCCCGTGGGGCGTTGCCTGCGACACGCCGAAGCCGGCCAGCACGTCAGCCCCCACCTCGAACTGACGTGGCCCGATGCAGGGGCCAAGCCAGGCCTCCAGCTCGGCCGCGGGGCAGCCGGCCGCCTGGCACAGAGCGGACACGGTCGTCTCCAGCACCCCGGCCGACAGACCTCGCCAGCCGGCGTGAGCGGCAGCGACGCCGAGGCCTCCCGGCGCAGCGAACAGCACTGGCAGGCAGTCGGCGACCTGGATCACGCAGGCCACGCCAGGGTCGGTGGTCCAGCAGGCGTCGGCTTCGGGCACGGAGTCCGAGGGTTCGGTCAGCGGCAGACGCAGCGCACGCACGCCGTGAACCTGGCGCAGGAAGACCGGCGTGCCGCCCAGTGCGGCCGCGTAGCGACGCCGGTTCTCCGCCACGGCGAGCGGATCGTCGCCGACCGCACTGCCGAGATTGAGCGACTCGAACACGCCCCTGCTCACGCCGCCGGCGCGCGTGCTCATCAGCGCACCGACCCTGGCCGTCGCAAAGCGAGGCCGGAGCGCCTCGGAGAGAGGGTTGGTCACGGCTCGAAATCCGGGCAGGCCGAAGGCTGCGCGCGCTGGAAGGCCGGCTCGGCCATGCAGGCCTCGAACACCCGCATCACCGTGGGTACGTGGTCCAACCGGCAATCGAAGCGCTGCGCATTGAAGATCTGCGGCACCAGCACGCAGTCCGCCAGCGTCGGTGACTCCCCGTGGCAGTAGCGTCCGGTGCCCGGCTCCTGCGCGAGTCGCTGCTCGACCACACCCAGGCCCTGCTCGACCCAGTGCCGATACCAGGTGTTCTTGGCCACCTCACCCACCTGCAGCTCCCGCACCAGGTAGCGCAGCACCCGGAGGTTGTTCAGCGGGTGGATCTCGCAGGCGATGTCGAGCGCCAGCGAGCGGATGCGCGCGCGATCGAGTGCCGTGCCCGGCAGCAGCGGCGGCTGCGGGTGCACTTCGTCGAGGTATTCGATGATCGCCAGCGACTGGCTGATCGACGCCTCACCGTCGATCAGCTGCGGGACGAGCCGGGCGCTCGACACCGCGCCATAGGCCGCGGCGAGGTGCTCGTTGCGCGCCAGGTGCACCGCGCGGTAATCGTGGGCCAGTCCCTTGAGCGCCAGCGCGATCCGCACACGGAACGCGGCCGAGGAGCGGAAGTAGCTGTACAGCTCCACGGCGCGTCCGCTCAGCCGGTGATGTGCACGCGCAGCGGCTCCAGGCCCTCGACGCGTGCCTCGAGCAGGTCACCGGGCACGACCGCTGCCACACCCTCCGGCGTCCCGGTGTAGATCAGGTCGCCCGGCGCTAGCGTCCATGCGGCCGACAGGTGCTCGATGATCTCAGCCACGCTCCAGATCATGCGGTTGATGTGGCTGACCTGGCGTACCGTGCCGTTGACGTCGAGCACGATCGGCGCCGTGTGGATGCCGGGCACCTGCGCGGCGGGCGTCAGCGGCCCGATCGGCGCCGACGCCTCGAAACTCTTGCCGATCTCCCAGGGCCGGCCGGCCTTCTTCATGTCGTTCTGCAGGTCGCGCCGCGTCATGTCCAGCCCGACCGCGTAGCCCCACACATGGTCGAGGGCGGCTGCGGCCGGGATGTCACGCCCGCCCTTGCCAAGAGCCACCACGAGCTCGACTTCATGGTGCAGGCTCTTCGTCAGGCCCGGATAGGGCATCTCGCCGGTCGTGCCGGCGTCCACCGCCAGCACCGCGTCGGCCGGCTTCATGAAGAAGAACGGCGCCTCGCGGCCGGTGTGGCCCATCTCGATGGCGTGCTCGGCGTAGTTGCGGCCGACGCAGTAGATGCGGCGCACCGGGAAGCGCTCGCTGCGGCCTTGCACCGGAACGCTGGGCGTGGAAGGAAGTTCGATCACATGGTGAAGGATGGGCATGGTCGTTGGGCGAACTTCATCAAGGCGCCGAAGATGATGCCACGCGGACCCGGGCACAGGTCCGCCATGGGTTCGTCGCGAGGGCCCCGGTACACTCGCTCGCCATGTTCTCCGCACGCAGTTTCCGGCATTGCAAGACCTGCGGAGGTCCCGTCGGTTACCGCATTCCGGCCGACGACAGCCGTGAACGCGCGGTCTGCACGGTCTGCGAGGCGATCCACTACGAGAACCCGCTGAACGTGGTCGGCACGCTGCCGACCTGGGACGACCAGGTGCTGCTGTGCCGGCGGGCCATCGAACCGCGCCACGGCCTTTGGACGCTGCCGGCCGGCTTCATGGAACTCGGCGAGACGCTGGAGCAAGGCGCGCTGCGCGAGACCGACGAGGAGGCCGGCGCGCGCGTGCAGTTGCAGGGGCTGTTCTCGGTCCTGAACGTGGTGCGGGTCGGCCAGGTCCATTTCTTCTACCGCGCCGCGCTGCAGGATCTCGATTTCGCGCCCGGCGTCGAGTCGCTGGAGGTGGCGCTGTTCCGCGAAGCCGAGGTGCCGTGGGAGCACCTGGCCTTCCGCACGACGGCCGAGACGTTGCGCCGTTACTTCGCCGACCGGGCCGGGGGTCAATTCGGGCTGCACTGTGCCGATATCGCATGAGCACACGCCTGTCCCGATGACGCTACCGCCCTCTTCCACCGCCACGACCCGCCTGCGCGAAGACCTGATCCACCCCGACCCGCTGCTGGACTGTCTGCTGGAAGTCTGCCGCGTGCACGGCGTGGCCGCATCGCGCGCATCGCTGTCGGCGGGCCTGCCGCTGGTCGACGGCCGCCTGACGCTGGCCTTGGCCGAACGTGCTGCCGACCGGGCGGCGATGACCGCGCGTCTGCAGCGCATGGCGCTCGATGCGGTCGATACGGCCACGCTCCCCGCCATCGCCGTGCTGCACGACGAGCGCGCCTGCGTGCTCCTTGGCCGCGATGCCTCCGGCGCCTGGCAGGTGCTGATGCCGGAGACCGGCGCCGGTGCCGTGACGCTGGACGCCGACCAGCTGGCCGAGCGCTACAGCGGCGTGATGCTGTTCGTGCGGCCGCAGTTCCGCTTCGACGAACGTGCGCCCGAGGTGCGCGCCACCCGCGCCGGCCACTGGTTCTGGGGCGCCGTGCTGGCGCAGCGGAACGTGTACCGCGACGTGCTGTGGGCGGCACTGCTGATCAACCTGTTCGCGATCGCCTTCCCGCTGTTCTCGATGAACGTCTACGACCGCGTGGTGCCCAACCATGCGGAGGAGACGCTGTGGGCGCTGGCGATCGGGGTGCTGATCGTCATCAGCGCCGATCTGTTCATGCGCACGCTGCGCAGCCATTTCGTCGACGAGGCCAGCGCCCGCATCGACGTGCAGATCTCGGCCACGCTGATGGAGCGCGTGCTGGGGATGCAGCTCTCTCACAGGCCGGCGGCAGTCGGCTCGTTCGCGTCCAATCTGCGCGGCTTCGAGCAGGTGCGCGACTTCATCGCCTCGAGCACCGTCACGGCGCTGATCGACCTGCCGTTCGCCCTGCTGTTCATCGGCGTGATGTTCTGGCTGTCGCCCTGGCTCGCTGCGCCCGTGGTAGTCGCCTTCGTGCTGGTCGTGGTGGTCGGCTACATCCTGCAGCACCGGCTGCACGAGCTGTCGCAGGCCACCTGGCAGGCCGGCGCCCAGCGCAACGCGACGCTGATCGAGAGCCTGACCGCGATCGAGACCGTCAAGACCCAGGGTGCCGAAAGCGTGATCCAGGCCCGCTGGGAGCAGACCAATGCCTACCTGGCCGGCATCAACATGCGCATGCGCGGCCTGTCGTCCACCGCGCTGTCGGCCACGGCCTGGCTGACGCAGTTGGTGAGCGTGTCGCTGATCGTCATCGGCGTCTACCTGATCGGCGACCGCCAGCTGACGATGGGTGCGCTGATCGCCGCCACGATGCTCAGCGGCCGTGCGCTGGCGCCGGCCGGGCAGATCGTCGGCCTGCTGCTGCAGTACCAGGGGGCGGTGACGGCGCTCGAATCGCTGGAGAAGATCATGGCCCAGCCCGTCGAGCGGCCGGCCGGCAATGCCTTCATCCACCGGCGCGAACTGCGCGGCGAGATCGAGTTCCGGGACGTCCATTTCGCCTACCCGGGACGTTCCGACAGTGCGCTCGACGGCGTGAGTTTCAAGATCGCCGCCGGCGAACGGGTGGCGCTGATCGGCAAGGTCGGCTCCGGCAAGAGCACGATCGAGAAGCTGATGCTGGGCCTGTACGCCCCCACCGCGGGCGCCGTGCTGCTCGACGGCATCGACCTGCGCCAGCTCGACCCGGCCGACGTGCGACGCAACCTCGGCTACGTGTCGCAGGACGTGACGCTGTTCTTCGGCAACCTGCGCGAGAACATCGCCTTCGGTCTGCCCTACGCCGATGACGAGGCCATCGTCGCGGCGGCCGAGGTGGCCGGACTCAGCGAGTTCGTCAACCGCCATCCCCGCGGCTTCGACATGCCGGTGGGCGAACGCGGCGAATCGCTGTCGGGCGGCCAGCGCCAGAGCGTCGGACTGGCCCGCGCAGTGCTGCACAACGCGCCGATCCTGCTGCTCGACGAGCCGACCAGCGCCATGGATTTCGCCACCGAAGCTCACGTCACGTCGCGCCTCGCTTCGATCGCCAGCAACAAGACGGTGGTGCTGGTCACGCACCGCACCTCGCTGCTGCCGATGGCCACGCGGCTGATCGTCGTCGACCAGGGACGTGTTGTCGCCGACGGGCCGCGTGAGCAGATCATGCAGGCGCTTGCCGCCGGTCGCATCACGAGGGCGGCCTAGCATGGGCAGTCCCGCCCCCCGCCTGATGGGCTTCGGCCGCGCGCTGCTGGCCGGGCTGGAGCGCACCCGCCTCTGGCTCGAACCGCTGACGAAGCGGGTGTTCGGCCCGGTGGCGCCGTCCGCCGCGGTGGGCAGCACCGGCTACGAGGCAGAGCCCGAGGCCTTGCTGGCCCGCGCCCGCACTCAGCGGGCACAGGTGATCGTGCGGGCCGCGGTCTGCGTGGTCGCGGTGCTGCTGGTCTGGGCTGCGCTCGCCCGGATCGACGAGGTGACACGCGGTGACGGCAAGGTGATCCCGTCGCGGCAGTTGCAGGTGATCCAGTCGCTCGATGGCGGGGTGGTGTCTGAGATCCTGGTCAAGGAGGGCCAGGTGGTCGAGGCTGGCCAGCTGCTGTTGCGCATCGACGAGACGCGCGCCACGTCGGGGGTGCGCGAGAACGCCGCGCAGAGCTTCGCGCTGCTGGCCCGGCAGGCCCGGCTGCGTGCGCTGGCCGAGGGCAACCCGTTTCAGCCGCCCCCGCCGAGCAAGGACCCGGAAGAGCGCCGCATCATCGAGGAGGAACGCCGACTCTACGAGTCGCGCCAGTCCGAGCTCTCGACCATCGTGTCGATCAGCCGTCAGCAGCTGATGCAGCGCGAGCAGGAGCTCAACGAGGCCCGCTCGCGCCGCGCCTCGGCCGAACGGGGTCTGGACCTGTCGCAGCAGGAGCTGGCGAAGACGCGGCCGCTGCTGGCCTCCGGCGCAGTGTCGGAGGTCGACATCCTGCGGCTCGAGCGCGACCTGAGCAAGTACCGCGGCGATGTCGAGCAGGCCGGCGCGCAGATCGCCCGGGTGTCGGCGGCCGTCGGCGAGGCGCAGCGCAAGATCCAGGAGACCGAGATCGCCTTTCGCAACGAGGCCCGCAAGGAACTGGCCGATGTGCTGGGCCGCATGAACGCGCTGACAGAGGGGCGCGTCGCGCTGAGCGACAAGGTCGACAAGGCCCAGGTCAAGTCGCCGGTGCGCGGCCGTGTGCAGCGTCTGCTGGCCAACACCGTCGGCGGCGTGGTGCAACCTGGCCGCGACATCGTCGAGGTCGTCCCGCTCGACGACGCGCTGGTGCTCGAAGCCCGGGTGTTCCCGCGCGACATCGGCTTCATCCACCCAGGCCAGCAGGCGACGGTGAAGTTCACGGCCTACGACTTCTCGATCTACGGCGGCCTCGATGCGACCGTCGAGAACATCAGCCCCGACACCGTGATCGACGAGAAGGGCAATGCCTTCTACGTCGTGCGCGTGCGCACGCGCCTGGCTCAGCTGGGCGACAAGCTGCCGATCATTCCCGGCATGACGGCCGAGGTCGACATCCTGACCGGCAAGAAGACGGTGATGTCCTACCTGCTCAAGCCGGTGCTGCGGGGCAAGGCCTACGCGCTGTCGGAACGCTGACTGACCACCGGCTCATCGCCGCCGCAGGCCGCCCGCCGGGCTCTTCGAGGCAGCATGAGCGATCGCGCTGGAGACCGACTTCCCGGCGTACTAAGTCGCGTAACAACGTCGATTCCGTGCGCGGGATCACGTTCGCCTGCCGGGTCGGCCACTTAAGGCGGCCCAATGCCCGATATGCTCGACCTCACGCTTCGCGGCCCCGCCGCTCGCCCTTAAAGGATTGCCGTGCCCATCGTCGCCACCGTCCAGCTTGGAAAAGTCACCGCCGTCTGGGGCCTTGCCCGGATCCGGCTACCCGATGGCAGCACCCGCCAGATCCAGGTTGGCGACATCGTGCACAAGGGCGACCTGATCCTGACGGCGCAGAACAGCATCGTCGAGATCAAGAACGACGGCAGCGAAGCCACGTTCGCCGTGGCCGATGGACAACTCACCGAAACGCCGGCCATTGCCCAGGCCGTTGGGCCCGAAGACATCGATCGCGTGATCCAGGCCTTGAACGAAGGCGACCCCGATGCCGCCACTGCGGCCGGCGGACCGGCCAGCGGCGGTGAGGCTTCCCCGGCGTTGCGTGTCGGCCGCATCTCCGAGTCGGTGGGTGGCGACACGCTTCTGATCGACACCGCGCGTGCAGGCCGCGAACCCGCGTCCTTCTTCGACGCCGAGATCCAGGACGCCGGCCAGCGCGGCGCAGCGGCCCCTGCGCCCGCCCCGGCGCCCAACCAGAGCCCCGTGCCGGTCATCACGCCGGCCGGCGGCCTCGAGGACGCGAGTTCGATCCCGATCAATCTGTCGGGCACCGATCCGGAGGACGGTACGGCGCCGATCGTCACGGTGACCACCCTGCCGCCGGCGTCGCAAGGTCAACTGTTCCTGGCGGACGGGACGACGCCTGTCGTGGCGGGTACTCCGCTGACGGCCGCTCAGGCGGGCTCGCTGGTGTTCGTGCCGGCTCCGAACTTCACCGGCACTGCGAATGTCGACTTCACGGTCACGGATTCCGCCGGGGCCACGAGTCCCCCGGTCACCGCCAGCATCGTCGTCGCCCCGGTCAACGACGCGCCGGTCGCGATCGGCAGCACCCTCACGGCCGTGGAGGACACGCCCATCTCGCTGAGCATGGGTGGCATCGACATCGAAGACGGCACGGCGCCGATCGTCACGGTCATCCTGTTGCCGACGGCTTCGCGCGGCACGCTCTTCCTGGCCGATGGGGTGACACCGGTCGTGGGCGGACAGCCGCTGACCGCAGCCCAGGCTGCGTCGCTGGTGTTCGTGCCCGCGCCCGACTTCACCGGCACAGTCAACATCCCGTTCACCGTGACCGACTCCGAAGGTGCGAGTTCGACCACGGGCGCCGTCCTGATCACGGTGAACCCCGTCAACGACGCCCCCATCGGCACGCCAGTGACGGCCACGGGCATTGAAGACGCCACGACGATTCCGATCAGCCTGGGCGGCACCGACGTCGAGGACGGCATTGCGCAGACCGTGACCGTGATCCTGCTGCCTCCGGCCGCGCGCGGAACGCTCTATCTCGCCGACGGCGTCACACCGGTGGTGGGTGGTGCTCCGCTGACGGCCGAGCAGGCGCAATCGCTGGTGTTCGTGCCCGCACCCGACTTCACGGGCACGGTGAACATTCCCTTCACGGTCACCGACTCCGAGGGTGCCGTGTCGGCCACCACCACGGCGGCGATCACCGTCACGCCGGTCGCCGATGCCCCCACGCAGACGCTGCCCGCCAGCCAATCGCTTCCCGAAGACACGCTGCACACCTTCACCGCGCTCGCCGGCAACGGCATCACCGTGGCCGACGTCGACAGCGACTTCGTCACCACCACGCTGACCGTCGGGCACGGCGTCCTTACGGCCGTCGAAGGGAACGGCGTGGCCATCGCCGGCAACGGCAGCGGTACTGTCGTGCTGTCCGGCACGCCCGACCAGATCAACGCTGCGTTGGAGGGCTTGCGCTACCAGCCCGACGTGAACTACAGCGGATCGGACGCCTTGATGGTGAGCACCACCGACGGCGAGACCGCACCGGTCGTGGCGAACGTGGCAATCACCGTGGTGCCGGTGGCCGATGCGCCGGTGATCAACGTCGGCACGGCCGGCACGGTGCTCTACGACCAGCTGCCCGGCGCCGTCGAAGGTGCGACCTTCCAGCGCTACGACAACGTGGCGACGATCGACCCCGACTCCGCACGCGATCCCGCGTCGCTGGCCGCGGCGCTGGCTGGCGTGACGCCGACGGCAACCACGGTGCAATCCAGCTACGCCGCCCCGACGATCGCCGAGGACCAGGCCTACCGCATGACCGGGCTGGTGTTCCTGGAGGCCGGCCACACCTACACCTTCACCGGCGAGCGCGACGACACCGCCCTGATGGTGCTCGGGGGGCAGACCGTGTTCCAGCAGGGCTTCGACAACGCCGGCTTCTACCAGGCCGCGCCGTTCGTCGCGAGCGCCTCCGGTTACTACACGATCGACTTCATCTTCTACAACGGCGACGGCCCCGGCAACGCCGTGCTCACCGTCAGCACCGACGGCGCCCCCCCCATCGCCTTCGACAGCAGCAACTTCACGCTGGTGCCCAGCATCGAAGCGCTCGATGCGGCGAACGCTCCGCACGACGCGCTGGTCGGCGGCACGGGCGGCGGCTATTACCCGGTGACGAGCACCGCTCCGGACAAGGGCACGATCGGCTTGCCGCCCGTCGGCGTGGCTCTGTCGGACACTGACGGCTCGGAAGCGATCTCGGTCGTGACCATCGGGCAGATCCCGGTCGGCGCCACGCTGTCGGACGGTACGCACAGCTTCACGGCCACGGCCGGCAACACCAGCACGGCCGTCACCGACTGGGCGCTCTTCCAACTGGTGATCACGCCGCCGCCGCAGTACAGCGGCAGCTTCGACCTGCTCGTGACCGCCACCAGCCAGGAGGCCGCCAACGGCGACGCCGCCTCCAGCACGGCGACGATCCCGGTCACGGTGGTCTACACGAATGAGGCGCCCGTCCAGACGGTGCCCGGAACGCAGGCCGTCAACGAGGACACGCCGCTGGTGTTCTCGGCCGCGAACGGCAATGCCCTGAGCGTTGCCGACGTCGACAGCCCGTCGCTGACCACGACCGTCAGCGTGAGCAACGGCATTTTCACGCTGGGCTCGACGGCCGGCGTCACGGTGGTCGGCAACGGCAGCAACCTCGTCAGCCTGATTGGCTCGGCCGCAGCAATAAATGCCGCGCTGGAAGGCTCGCAGTTCATCGGTCCCGCCGACTTTAACGGCGCGGCGCAACTGACCCTGACTACCTCGGACGGCGTGGCCGCCCCGACCGTCGGCAATGTCGGCATCTCCATCGTGCCGGTCGCCGACATCGCGACCGACGTGGCTTCCACTGTCGAGAATCGAGCGGTAGTGATCGACGTGAACGCGAATGACACGTTCTCGAACGCCGACCACACCATCACCGCCGTCAACGGCACGCCGATCGCGGCGGGCACCGCGGTGGCAGTCGCCAACGGTAGCGTGCTGCTGCAGGGCGATGGCACGCTGCTCTTCACGCCGGATCCCGGCTATCACACCTCCACCGGCGTGCCGACGAGCTTCTCCTACACCGTCACGTCGGGCGGTCTCACCGAAACGGCGGCCGTCGCCGTCGACGTGCGTCCGGTGAACGATACGGTCACGCCGACGCTCAACGTGACGTCGGTCGGCCGCTGGACTTTCGACGAAGCCGCGGCGGGCTCGACCACCGACCGCTACAACGCGCACACTGGCGCGCTGACCGACTCCACGCCGTCGCCGGCGGCCGTGGCTCCGACCTGGGTGGCCGGACACGACGGCGCCTCGGGCAGCGCCCTGCGTTTCGACGGCGCCGGCAGCTTCGTCGCGCTGGATGCCCAGACCACGGCGCCGCTGATGGGCACCGCTTCACTGACCTTCTGGATCAAGACGACGCAGATCGGCTCCAGCCGCACGACGGGCTGGAATTCACCCGCCGTCATCGCCAGCGAGCAGCACGGCGGACAGAACGACATCCAGTGGGGCGTTATCAACGATGCGGGCCAGATCGGCTTCGGCATCGGCGACGTGACCGGCGTCTACAGTACGACCAGCATCGACGACAACGCATGGCACCAGGTGGCGATCACGCGCGACGCGGCGACCAAGCTCGTGCAAGTCTTCGTCGACGGCAGGCTGGAAGCCAGCGGCTCACCCAACGACGCCGCCTTCACGGCCACGTTGAACCGGCTGGCGGGCTTCGGTGCCACGAATGTCTTCGCCAACGACGCGGCCGGGACGAACATGGTCGACAACCACTTCCTGAGGGCCGATCTCGACGATGTCCGCATCTACAACCACGCGCTCACGGCCGATCAGGTGGCGGCGATCCGATCGGTCGAATCGGGCCATCGGGATATCGCCGTGGCCAACGACGGCGATCCGATCAAGCTGAACGTCACCGCAGACCACTACACCACGCTGTCGGTCGCGGGCCTGAACGCGGGCATGACCCTGACCGACGGCACGCCGGGCCACGCCGTCACGGCCGCCGGAACCGACGACACGATCGACCTGACCGGCTGGAACCTGAGCAACCTGTCGGTGACCGGTGCGGGCTCGGCGCTGCTCGAATTCACGGCGACCAACACGGTTGCCGACGAGAGCCGGTCCAGCACCCAGTACATGAACATCGTGGACGGTACGTCCCTCCTCGCCGGCGGGGCCGGCAACGACACCCTCAACGGCACCGCGAACGCAGACCTGCTGATCGGCAACGGCGGCAACGACACGCTCAACGGCGGTGGCGGCAACGATCGGCTGATTGGTGGTGCTGGCAACGACACCCTGAACGGCGCCGCCGGCCACGACGTGCTGCAGGGAGGCGCTGGCGACGACCTGCTGACGGGCGGCGCCGGTTCTGACACCTTTGCGTGGTCGCTCGCCGATCGGGGCGCCAGCGGGGCGCCGGCCCGCGACACGATTGCCGATTTCAACGTCGCGCCGGTGTCGGCCGGTGGCGATTCGCTGGACCTGCGGGACCTTCTGGTGGGTGCCAATCACGTGGGCACTGATCCCGGCAACCTCGAAAGCTACCTGGACTTCGACACCAGTTCCACGCCGGGCAGCACCATCATCCACATCAGTTCGTCCGGCGGCTTCGCCAATGGGGCTTACTCGGCCGGCAGCGAGGATCAGCGCATCACGCTCGAATCCGTCGACCTGCGCAGCGCGCTGAGCCTGGGTTCAGCGGCCTCCGACAATCAGATCATTCAGGAACTGTTGACGCGCGGCAAGCTGATCGCCGACGGGCACTGATCGGTCCGGGAGCGAGGCACGCCGCGCCCGCGGCGGCCGAAGCTCCGAGCAACCCGCCGCTCAACGCAGTGGCTGCGTGCTGACCCAGGGACCGGTGATCCCGTCGAGCCCGCAGGCCCACAAGGCCTGCGCGTCGGCAGCGTCCGCCACGCCCTCGGCCAGCACCCTGATCTCCAGGCCATGCAGCGTCCAAGCCAGGCCCCGCACGAAGTCCGCACGGGTGCTGTCCTGCGCAAGGCCGCTCGCCAAGGCGCCATCGAGCTTCACGTAGTCGAGTCCGGCTTCGTAGAGCCGGTCGATGCGCGCCAGGCGCTCGCCGGCGTGCTCGAGTCCGAGTTGCACACCGAGTGGCCGCAGTTGCTGCCCCAGGTCCCGCAACACCGGCAATTGCTCGACGGCTGCGCGTTCGCCCACCTCCAGCCACAGCACCCGAGCCGCCTGTGCATGGGCCGAGACCAGGCCGCGCAAGCTGGCGAGGAAGCCGCTGTCTGCCAGGGAATCGGCCGCGAGATTCACCCCGCGTGGCACTCCGTCGAGCGCGATCTGCTCCAGTGCCAGACGCACCGCCAGGAGATCGGTGCTGGCACTGAACTGACTGCGCAGGACCCAGGGCAACCAGCGTGCGGCAGGCTCGAACGCCCCGCCCTCGTGCAGGCGCAGCCGCAAGGGGCTCTCCAGGTGGAGCAGCCGCGCGTCGCGGCCGATCACCGGGAAGCTGCCCAACTGGGCGTCGCCGCGCTCCAGCGCCTGCCGGAGCAACAGCCTCCAGCCGCTTTCGCCCAGTGCGGTCTCGGCGTTCGTTTCGGACAGCCCGTCGACCGCCAAACCGAAGCCGTCCTGCGTCTCGGCCCGCACCAGCGCCGCGTCGGCAGCCTGCATCAGCGTAGCGACGCTGTCTCCGGCCCGCCACGACACGGCCCCGATGGCCACGCGCACCCCGGTCCAGGGCTTCAAGGCTGTCTTCACAGCGGTCTGCAGAACGGCGGCGACGTGGGCGGCGTCGGCATCGGCGGCTTGCACGGCGAAGTCGGCGCCGTTGAGGCGTCCCGTCATCGGGGCGGCGCCGCCCGCTGTTGCGCTCCGCAGGCTCAAGGCCAGAGTCTGCAGCAGGGCGTCGGTGGCCGCGTGGCCTGCATTGCGGTTGAGGCCCGCGAGGTCGTGCACTCGCGCCAGCAGCAAGACGCCGGCGCGTGGCGTGTCTTCGCGCACCAGCATTGAGCTCAGTTGAGCAAGGAAGTGGCTGCGGTTGGACAGCCCGGTGAGCGGATCCGTCTGCGCCTGCTGGCGCAGCGCCTCGAGCTGTGCGCCTTGCTCCCCGAACACGGCCTGCAACCGTTGCACCATGGCGTTCATCGCCCGGCTGAGCTGGCGCAGTTCTGGGACGCGTGGTTCGGGTACGGTAACGAAACGCCGTTCGACGATGGCGCGCGCCTGGTCGACCGTTGCCTGCAGCGGCGCGCGGATCCGCCGGAGCACCAGCGAACCGAGCGCACCTGCCAGCAGCCCGATCAGGACCAGCCAGCCGGCCGACCGCAGGCTGCTCTGCCAAAGATCGTCGAGCGCAAAACTCGACGCGCTCACCACCTCGAGGGTGCCCAGCGACCGCCAGCCGTCGGAGACCTGCGCGACACCGGGAAGCGACTGGATCGGCACCAGCCCCCTGAACCAGGTCGGCACCTCTGTCGGCTCGGCCGCGCCAAGGCGTTCGACGAGCATCTGCCCTTCCGGTCCCCTCAGGCTGATGCGCTCATAGAAGCCGGTGTCGAACTGTGCGCTGATGGCGAGTTCGGCCAGCGCGAGATCGCCGTTCTGCTGCGACAGCGTGAGTGCCAGCGCCTGGGCGTTGTCGCTGTTCTTCAGGCGCAGCTGCGTTTCGAGGTAACCGCGTGCCGAACCCACGGTGACCAGCGCGCTGCCCAGCACGCCGACCATGACGGTCGCGAGCAGCAGCAACCAGAGTTGTCGGATCAGCGACATTGCCCGCCCCTCGATGTGCACAGTGCCATGTTCATACGAAACCTTCCGCTCGGGCCTTGCCGAGCACCTCTCGCCAGCGCGACAGCCTCGCCGTCGGATCGCCGGCCTTCTGCGCACCCGTGCCCTGCCAAAGTCCCTCGGCGTTGAAGCTGAACACCGGACTCAGGTCGCGCCGCAACGAGGCGGGCCGGATCTCTGCGATCAGGTTGTCGAGGATCAGGGGTTCGGCAGCGGGCTGGGCGTAGTAGGCCAACACCATGTGGGCCCGCACATGGCCACCCAGATCGGCACGCACATAAACCATTCTCAGCTTGGCGGGCGGCAACCCCGCGGCGATCAGCGAAAAGTACTTGGCGATCGCGAAATCCTCGCAGTCGCCGGCCCCGCGCGCCAGCAGCTCCAGCGGACTGGCCCACTGGTCCACCTGACCCACGGTGTCGATGTCCTCGGCGAACACGATGTGCTCGTTGAACAGCCGGTTGAATGCCTGGAGACGAGCCTCCTCCGACATCGACTGCGAAGCCACGATCGTCGATTGCAACAGGCGGACGCCCCGCTCCGCCTCAGGCCCCTGACGCTGTGCAGCGGCGAGCATCCGGTCGCGATCCCAGGCCCGCGGAAGCACCCCCGGCACGAGCAGCGCCAGCACCAGCAGCCACAGCGTCAGCGCCCACGACCGTGAACAGACGACGCGGGGAAGCGCGGGGATTCGTGGAGCAGGAAGGGACGCGATCGCGCTCGGAGCCATCGGGGTGTCTTCGGCCTTTTTGCCGATGGACTTGAACCGCCTGTATCCGATCGTGCGCCCACGTCCCTGTCCACGAGGCCATGCGAGGCGCGGTGTTGCGAAATTCACGACGTTCGCCAGCATCTTGCGTCATCCGGTCGGCGGCCCCGTGGATCAGGGAACGAGGGCTCCGGGGGTGCATGAGAAACTCGGGATCCACTCAATACTGCTTCATGAAGCGCGAGTGCTCGCCTCGTTTCCAAACACTGGATCTTCTGCAATGACTGTTTCGCGCGCCCTGACTTTCTCCTTGCTGATCGCCACCTCGACCGCAGCTCTCTCCCAGACTGACGACCCGCTCAAGGCCGCTGCACAGAAAGCCATCCAGACCAATCCAGAAGTCACGGCCCGTTTCAACGCCTTTCGCGCCGCCAGCAACGAGGTCGATGTCGCACGCGGCGCCTACTATCCCCGGGTGGACCTGAACGCCGACGTCGGTCGCTCGCGCGACAGCATCGATACGCGGAACCCGAAAGACCAGAGCCTGTCGCGCACCGGCGTCGGAGTCAGCCTGACCCAGCTGCTGTGGGACGGCCAGTTGACCCAGTCTGAAGTCAGCCGCTTCGGCCACGCCCGCAGCAGCCGCTATTTCGAGTTCATCGAGGCCACCGAGCAGACTGCCCTGGAAGCCAGCCGTGCCTACTACGACGTGCTGCGTTTCCGCAGGCTCGTGCTGCTGGCAGAAGACAACTACGTGCAGCATAAGGTCTCGCACGACCAGATCCAGAACCGCTTCAAGGCCGGGGTCGGGCGCGGCGTCGATGTCGAGCAAGCGGCAGCGCGGCTGGCCCTGGCCGAAACGAACCTGTCCACCGAGACCGCCAACCTCCACGACGTGGTGGCGCGCTACCAGCGCGTGGTCGGTGAAGCGCCGCCTGCGCAGCTGACACTGGGCGCCGGACTGACCCAGGGCATGCCGGCCAGCGCCAGCGAGGTGCAGACACAGGCCACGCTGCGCAACGCGGGCATCTCGGCGGCCGTGGAAAACCTGCGGGCCCTGCGATCGCAATCCGAGGGGCAGCGCAGCGCCTTCCAGCCGCGCGTCGAGGCACGCGCCCGCGGCAGCGAGGGACACAATCTCAATGGCTTGCAGGACCAGCGACGCGAGGCCGCTGCGGAGGTGGTGCTGAGCTGGAATCTCTTCAATGGCGGCTCCGATCAGGCGCGCGTGCGCCAGTTCGCCGATCTCGTCACCCAGGCGGCCGACCTGCGCGACCGTACCTGCCGCGACGCTCGCCAGACCGCCTCGATCGCGTTCAACGACACGCTCAAGCTCGTCGAGCAGCTGCGTTATCTCGAGCGCAACGTCGTTGCGATCGAGCGGGCGCGCGATGCTTACCGCCAGCAGTTCGAGATCGGCCAGCGCAGCCTGCTCGACCTGCTGAATGCGGAGAACGAGGTCTACACCGCGCGGCGCGCCTATGCCAACGCGGAGCACGAACTGCGCATTGCCTACGTGCGCACGCACGCGGCGACCAACACCCTGACCGCCGCGCTCGGCCTGTCGCGGATCGACACCGGCGCCCTGCCGGACGACAACTGGAACGCCGGCGACGATGCCGCGGCACGCTGCCCGATCACGGCCGCTCCGCTGGCGACCACGTCCCGCGAGGAGCTCGACGCGCGCGCGAAGGCGCTGTCCGAGGCACGCCCCGGCGTCACGCCGACCCCGGCCACCAAGGCCCCGGTGGCACGCTGAGCGCAGCCCTCCCGACATAGTGAGTGATCGAAGCCAGCGCCGCCGGTCGCGCGGCGCGCTTCATGGCCTGGAGAGTACAGTCTCTGGGCTATACTGCGCGGCTTGTCGGGGCGTAGCGCAGCCTGGTAGCGCACTTGCATGGGGTGCAAGGGGTCGCGAGTTCGAATCCCGCCGTCCCGACCAAAGAAAAGACGAGGCCTAGCCGGTGATCACCACGGGCTAGGCCTTTTGTCTTTTCCCATGTGTCGCGGGTTCGAACCCGGGTGTCGCGTCGCGCACATCGAGCGATGGCGCTAGGGCAGCAGCAGTTGCCGGATCGACACGAGTTCGTCGCGCATCGTCGCCAGCGTCGGTGGAACGGCGTTGACTCGAACGCGCGCCACGGCGGCGGTCGGAGCAACTGCCGCTGCCTCCATGGCCTCGGCCTCCGGCAGTATTTCGTCGGCCGACGGCAGGCCTCCATCGTCCTGCGTCGGCACCTGGGCCGCCTCGGCCGCGAGGGCGGCACGCACACCCGCCTCAGAAAGACGGTTGCGCGCACCGCTGATGGTGAAACCCTGCTCGTACAGTAGTTCCCGGATCCGCCGGATCAGCAGGACCTCGTGGTGCTGGTAATAGCGACGGTTGCCACGCCGCTTCATGGGCTTGAGTTGCGAGAACTCCTGCTCCCAATACCGCAGCACATAGGGCTTGACGCCGCACAGCTCGCTGACTTCACCGATCGTGAAATACCGCTTGGCGGGGATCGGCGGCAGCGATTTTTCCATTGGAAATCAAAGGCCTGTGGCGTATGACCTCAGACTTTACTCGAACTCCTCCGCGCTCGGTATGTCACCTTGCACGACGCCCTTGAGTTTGTGGCTTGCGTGGAACGTCACCACATTGCGCGCCTTGATCGGGATCGCCTCCCCGGTGCGCGGGTTGCGCCCGGGCCGGGGGGCCTTGCGCCGGATCTGGAAGTTGCCGAAGCCGGAAAGCTTGACGTCCTGCCCCTCGACCAGTTGGCCGTGGATCAGTTCGAAGAAGGCCTCGACCATGTCTTTGGATTCACGCTTGTTCAGGCCCAGGCGCTCGAACAGCAGTTCGGCGAGTTCGGCCTTGGTCAGCGTCGGTGTCTCGAGGGTCGGGAGCAGCACTCGGTCCATGGTCGGATTCTTCCGTATCGGCGCCGGTCAGGCCCGCAGGCGGGCGCCCAGTTGCGCAGAAAGTGTGTCCAGCACGGAGCGGACTGCGGCGTCGATGCGCTCGTCGGTCAGCGTGCCATGCTCGTCCAACAGTTCAAGCCGTATGGCCAGGCTGCGCTCACCGGCAGCCACCTCGGCACTTGGGTTCTTGGGGCGGTAGACATCGAACAGGCGTGCGCTGCGCACGACGCCGCTGCTGGGTGCTACGGAGATCGATTGCATCAGTGCATCGTGAGCTACGTGATCGCCGACGATCAGGGCGATGTCCCGAACCGCCGCCTGCTGCTTCGGGATGGCTGTATAGATGGGCACACCGCCCTCCGACAGCGCCTGCGCATCAAGTTCGAACACGACCGGCGCTTGCGGCAACTCGTAGGCCTGGCGCCAGCGCGGGTGCAACTCGCCGATCCAGCCGACTGTCCGGCCGTCGCACTCGATGCGGGCGCTGCGCCCCGGATGCAGGGCTGGGTGCTCCGCCGCGACGAAGCGCGGTCGGCGTGGCACCAGCAGCGCTTCCACATCGCCCTTCACGTCGAAGAAGTCGACGCCGCGTTCGGTGGTGCCCCATTGCGGTTCATCGCAGCCCCCATAGGCCAGGCCTCCCAGTCGCAGCGGCTGGTCGACGCCGGCGACACCCGAATCGCTGTCGACGGCGGCGGGATCGCGCAGGAATACGCGGCCGATCTCGAACACGCGCACCCGCGCCGCCTTGCGCGCGAGGTTGAAGCGCAACACGTTGATCAGGCTGCCGATCAAGCTGGATCGCATCACGGCCAGCGGCGCAGCGATCGGATTGAGCAGCCGGATCGGGGCCTCGTTGCCGGCGAAGTCGCGCTCCCAGCGTGCCTCGACGAAGCTGAAATTCACGGTTTCCTGGTAATCCAGACCGGCCATCGCGTGCCGTAGCGTGTGCAACCCGCGGCGCGATTCCGACATCACGCGGGGCGTCACGGGGGCCAGCGGCGGTGTGTCGGGCAGCATCGAGTAGCCGAGGACACGGATGACCTCCTCGATCAGGTCTTCCTCGATCTGCAGATCGAAACGCCAGCTCGGCGGCGTGACGATGATGCGTCCATCCTCCTCGCGACACGCCAGACCCAGCCGCTGGAAGACGCCGACGCACTGGGACTGCGAGACCGGCATGCCGATCACGCGGCAGGCACGATCGACGCGCATCGCGACCGGCGTGCGCTCGGGCAGCGCGAGGATCTGGTCGTCCATCGGACCGGCTTCGCCACCGCAGACGTCGAGGATCAGCTGCGTGATGCGCTCGATGTGCTCGACCGTCTGCGCCGGATCGACGCCGCGCTCGAAGCGGTGCCCGGCGTCGGTGCTGAAGTTGTAGCGGCGTGAGCGTCCTGCGATCGACTGCGGCCACCAGAATGCGGCCTCGACGTACACGTTGCGGGTGTCGTCGGTCACCGCGGTGGCCTGGCCGCCCATGATCCCGGCCAGCGATTCGACTTGCCGATCGTCGGCGATCACCCCCACCGCTGCGTCGACCTCGATGGTGCTGCCGTTCAGCAGTTCCAAGGACTCACCGGACCGACCCCAGCGCACTTCGAGCCCCCCATGGATCTTGTCGAGATCGAAGATGTGCGAAGGACGGCCGAACTCGAACATCACATAGTTCGAGATGTCGACCAGTGCACTCACAGAGCGCTGGCCGCAGCGTGCGAGGCGCTCCACCATCCAGGGCGGTGTCGCCGCCCGCGGGTTCACGCCGTGGACGATGCGCCCCGAGAAGCGGCCGCACAATTCGGGCGCTGCGACGCGAACCGGCAGCTTTGCGCCGTGCGTCGGCAGCACCGGCGCAAAGGCCGGTTGCTTGAGCGGCACGCCCGTCAGCGCCGACACCTCGCGTGCGATGCCGTAGACGCTCAGGCAATGGGCCAGGTTGGGCGTGAGCTTCAACGTGAATAGCGTGTCGTCGAGCTGGAGATGGCTGCGGATGCTCGTACCGACCGGGGCATCGTCGGCCAGGATCAACAGGCCGCCATGGTCTTCCGACAGCTTGAGCTCGCGCGCTGAGCACAGCATGCCCTGGCTCTCCACGCCGCGCAGCTTGCCGAGCTTGATCTGGAACGGAGCACCGCCCGCCTCGGCCGGAGGCAGTTCCGCGCCCACCAGCGCGCAGGGAACCTTGATCCCGGCTCGCACGTTCGGCGCACCGCAGACGATCGACAGTGGCGTACCGGCGCCCACATCGACCCGGCAGATATGAAGCCGGTCGGCGTTGGGGTGCTTCTCGATAGCGAGCACCTCAGCCACGACCACCTTGTCAAACGGCGGCGCCACAGGGCGCAGTTCCTCGACCTCGAGGCCGGCCATGGTCAACGTCTCGGCCAGCGCGGGGGTCGATAGCGGCGGATTGCAGAACTCGCGCAACCAGGATTCAGGAAATTGCATGACGCCTGTGTCGTTGGGGAAGTCGGATCACTTGAACTGCGACAGGAAGCGCAGGTCACCGTCGAAGAACAGCCGAAGGTCGCTGACGCCATAGCGCAGCATCGCCAGCCGGTCGATGCCCGAGCCGAAGGCGAAGCCGATGTAGCGCTCTGGGTCCAGGCCCATGTTGCGGATCACCTGCGGGTGCACCTGTCCGGACCCCGACACCTCGAGCCAGCGGCCCTTCAGCGGACCGCTGCCGAACATCATGTCGATCTCGGCGCTCGGTTCGGTGAACGGAAAGTAGCTGGGCCGGAAGCGGATCTGCAGGTCACTGGTCTCGAAGAAGGCTCGGATGAAGCTCACGTAGACCGACTTCAGGTCCTTGAAGCTGATGTTCTGCCCCACCCACAGCCCCTCGACCTGGTGGAACATCGGCGAGTGCGTCGCATCGCTGTCGACGCGGTAGGTGCGCCCCGGAGCGATGACGCGGATCTCCGGCATCGGCAGCCCGGCATCGAGCGCGGCGCGGTGCGCTTTCACGTGCCGTACCGCGTGGCGGATCTGCATCGGGCTGGTGTGGGTGCGGAGCACCTGGCCGCCCTCGACATAGAAGGTGTCGTGCATCGAGCGCGCCGGATGGTCGGCTGGCGTGTTCAGTGCAGTGAAATTGAACCAGTCGGTTTCGATCTCCGGGCCGTCGGCCACCTCGAAGCCCATCGAGCCGAAGATCGCCTCGATGCGCTCCATCGCGCGAGTGATCGGATGCAGGCCGCCGCTGCCGCGGCGCCGGCCCGGCAGAGTCACATCGAGCGACTCGGCGCGCAGCTGCTGCGCCAGTTCGGCATCGGCCATGGCCTGGCGGCGCGCCGTCAACGCCGCTTCGACCTGCTGCTTGGCCGCGTTGATCTCGGCGCCGCGCGCCTTCTTCTCGTCGACCGGCAGGCTCGCCAGCTGCTTCATTCGCGCCGTGAGTTCACCGCTCTTGCCGAGGAACGCAGCCTTCGCATCCTCGAGCTCGGCCGGGGTACGGGCCTTCTCGAAGGCCTGAGCCGCCTGTTGCACCAGTTGACTGAAGGCTTCCATCAGATCTCTGTCTTGCGGATGAAGAGGTGACGCTGAAAAAGCGAGGGGCCGACGCTTGCGCCTCGGCCCCTGCAGTGCACATCGGGCCTGCAAGGCCCGACGTCGATCAGGCGAGCTGGGCCTTCACCTTCTCGACGATGCTGCCGAAAGCGGCCGGATCGTTGACGGCCAGTTCCGCGAGCATCTTGCGGTCGATGTCGATCGCGGCCTTCTTGATGCCGGCGATGAAGCGGCTGTAGGTGATGCCGTGGCTGCGCGAAGCCGCGTTGATGCGGGCGATCCATAGGCGACGGAAGACGCGCTTGCGGTTGCGGCGGTCACGATAGGCGTATTGGCCCGCCTTCATCACCGCCTGTTTGGCGATGCGATAGACGTTCTTGCGACGGCCGCGGAAGCCCTTGGCGAGCTCCAGGACCTTCTTGTGACGAGCGCGTGCGGTGACACCACGTTTGACGCGAGGCATGTTTCTACTCCTTCAAGAATTGATCTGAGACCTGGACGTCGCGACTCAAAGGCCTGCGAACGGCAGCATCTGGGCCATATGGCCCATGTTGGTCTCGTGCACCGTCGCCGTACCCCGCAGGTGGCGCTTGTTCTTGGTGCTCTTCTTGGTGAGGATGTGGCGCTTGAACGCCTGACCTCGCTTGACGGTGCCGCCCGGGCGGACACGGAAACGCTTGGCAGCGCTCTTCTTGGTCTTCATCTTGGGCATGACTGCTCCTTCTAGTTTGTTCCCGCAGGCGCCGCGAACCACTCGCGGACTTGGGGCCTGTCGGTCACTTGTGCCTTCGTTGCGGCGACCAGACCGCAACGACGGTGAACTCACTTCTTTCGCTTCGGCCCGAGCACCATGATCATCTGGCGCCCTTCGAGCTTGGGCATGTTCTCCACCACCGAGACATCGGCGAGTTCGTCGCGGATGCGCTCGAGCAGCCGCATGCCGATGTCCTGGTGCGTGATCTCGCGGCCGCGGTACCGCAGGGTCACCTTGCCCTTGTCGCCTTCTTCGAGGAAGCGACGCAGGTTGCGCATCTTGATCGCGTAATCGCCTTCGTCGGTACCGGGCCGGAACTTCACTTCCTTGATGTCGATGACGTGCTGCTTGGCCTTGGCTTCCGCGGCCTTCTTCTGCTCCGCGTACTTGAACTTGCCGTAGTCCATCAGCCGGCAGACCGGAGGGTCTGCCGTGGCTGAGATCTCCACCAGATCGACGTCCGCCTCACCCGCCAGGCGCAAGGCCTCCTGGATGCTGACGATGCCAAGCGGCTCGTTCTCGGGCCCGTTCAGGCGCACTTCCGGCGCCATGATTTCCCGGTTCAGCCGGTGCTTGCGTTCGTCGTTACGGGTGCGACGGTCAAAGAAATTAGCGATGGTCAGAATCCTTTCGAGCCCTTTGCGTTCCTGCGCTCAGGCTCCACATCGAACACACACGCGCCTGGACAACCAAGGCGTGGGGCGGGAAACGAACTCCTCCCGCATCACACCTTGTGGGCGATGTCGCTAGCCATCCTCTGGGAAAAGGCATCTAGAGGCATCACGCCGAGGTCTTGGTTACCCCGGGCGCGCACCGCAACGGCCCCCGCAGCCTTTTCCTTGTCGCCAACGACAAGGATGTACGGAAGCTTTTGCATGGAATGCTCTCGGATTTTATACGTGATTTTCTCGTTGCGCAAATCGACGCCGGCTCTAACTCCTTGTTTTTGCAGCGTTTTCGCAATCTCTGCGGCGTAGTCGGCCTGCCCGTCGGTGATGTTGAGCACCATCACCTGCACCGGGGCGAGCCACGCCGGTAGCGCGCCGGCATGCTGTTCGATGAGGATGCCGATGAAGCGCTCGAGGCTGCCGACGATCGCCCGGTGCAGCATCACCGGGAACAAGCGCTCTCCGCTTTCGGCCACGTAGACCGCATCCAGGCGCTCCGGCAGCGAGAAATCGACCTGCATCGTGCCGCACTGCCACTGGCGACCCAGGGCGTCCTTCAGCGTGTACTCGATCTTCGGGCCGTAGAACGCGCCATCACCCGGCGACACGACGAATTCGCAGCCCGACGCCCGCAGGCTCTCCATCAGCGCGTGCTCGGCCTTGTCCCAGACCGCATCGGAGCCGATCCGCTTCTCGGGCCGGGTGGCGACCTTGTAGATGATGTCGTTGAAGCCGAAGTCCTTGTAGACCTTCTGCAGCAAGGCCGTGTAGGCCACGCACTCCGGCAGGATGTGCTCCTCGGTGCAGAAGATGTGTCCGTCGTCCTGCGTGAAGCCGCGCACCCGCATGATGCCGTGCAGGCCGCCGGTGGGTTCGTTGCGGTGGCACTGCCCGAACTCGCCATAACGCAGCGGCAGGTCGCGATAGCTCTTGATGCCCTGCTTGTAGATGAGGATGTGGCCCGGGCAGTTCATCGGCTTGAGCGCGTAATCACGCTTCTCCGACTCCGTGACGAACATGTTCTCCCTGTACTTGTCCCAGTGTCCGGTCTTCTCCCACAGACCCTGGTCGAGAATCTGCGGCCCCTTGACCTCGAGATAGCCGTTGTCGCGGTAGACCGCGCGCATGTACTGCTCGACCTGCTGCCAAACCGTCCAGCCCTTCGGGTGCCAGAACACGAGGCCCGGCGCGTGCTCGTCGAGGTGGAACAGGTCGAGTTCGCGGCCGAGCTTGCGGTGATCGCGCTTCTCGGCCTCCTCCAGCATGTGCAGATACTGCTGCAGTTCGTCCTTGCTGGCCCAGGCCGTGCCGTAGATGCGCTGCAGCATCTCGTTGCGGTGGTCGCCGCGCCAGTAGGCGCCGGCCACCTTCATCAGCTTGAAGTGCCTGAGCTTGCCCGTGCTCGGCACGTGCGGGCCGCGGCACAGGTCCTCGAACCGCCCTTCACGGTACAGCGACACATCCTGGCCGGCCGGAATGCCGGCGATGATCTCGGCCTTGTAGTCCTCGCCGATCGACTTGAAGTACGCCACGGCCTCGTCGCGCGGCAGCACGCGGCGCTCGACCTTCTCGTCCTTCTTCGCCAGTTCCGTCATCTTGGCCTCGATGGCCGCCAGATCCTCCGGCGTGAACGGGCGCTTGTACGAGAAGTCGTAGTAGAAGCCGTTCTCGATGACCGGTCCGATCGTCACCTGCGCTTCGGGGAACAGTTCCTTCACTGCGTACGCCAGCAGGTGGGCCGTCGAGTGGCGGATCAGGTCGAGGCCGTCGGCATCCTTGTCGGTGACGATGGCGAGCCGTGCATCGCCCTCGATGCGATGGCCCGTGTCGACCAGCTTGCCGTCGACACGGCCGCCCAGCGCCGCCTTCGCGAGCCCGGTGCCGATCGATGCCGCGACCTCGGCCACGGTGACCGGGCCGGGGAACTCGCGTTGCGAGCCGTCGGGAAGCGTGATCACGATCATGAAAGAGCCTCTGAAATGAAAAAAGCGCGGTGGAGACCGCGCTTCGAGACGAAAAGAACAGACGTGCTCAGACTGCGGTCGGACAACCCTGGTGCATGGTGGTCGACGTTCGCGGTGTCATAACCCGGCGTGCCTTTCTCGTCCTTGTTCGTGGATGCGAGCGCGCATTGTAGGCGCCGCCCGCTGATCCCCGATCAGTGGAACTGCTCTTCCTCGGTCGAGCCGGTCAGCGCCTTGACGCTGGACGAGCCGCCCTGAATCACCGTGGTGACGTCGTCGAAGTAGCCGGCGCCGACTTCCTGCTGGTGCGACACGAAGGTGTAGCCCTGCTCGCGCGCCTTGAACTCGGGCTCCTGCACCATCTCGACGTAGTGCTTCATGCCCTCGCCCTTCGCATAGGCCTGGGCGAACTGGAAGGTGTTGTACCAGTTGATGTGGATGCCTGCGAGGGTGATGAACTGGTACTTGTAGCCCAGCTCCGAGAGCTTCTCCTGGAACACGGCGATCGTCTTGTCGTCCAGGTTCTTCTTCCAGTTGAACGACGGCGAGCAGTTGTAGCTCAGCAGCTTGCCCGGGTGCTTGGCATGCACGGCCTGCGCGAACTCACGGGCGAATCCCAGGTCCGGCGTGCCGGTCTCGCACCACACGAGGTCAGCGTAGGCGGCGTAGGCAACACCGCGGCTGATGGCCTGCTCCAGGCCGTTCTTCACGCGGTAGAAGCCTTCCTGGGTGCGTTCGCCGGTCAGGAATGGCTTGTCGTTGGCGTCGTGGTCGCTGGTGATCAGGTTGGCGGCCTCGGCATCGGTCCGGGCCAGCACGATGGTCGACACGCCCATCACGTCGGCGGCGAAGCGCGCGGCGATCAGCTTCTCGCAGGCTTCCTGGGTCGGCACCAGCACCTTGCCACCCATGTGGCCGCACTTCTTCACTGCGGCGAGCTGGTCCTCGAAGTGCACGCCGGCGGCGCCCGCGGCGATCATGTTCTTCATCAGTTCGAAGGCGTTCAGCACGCCGCCGAAGCCGGCTTCCGCATCGGCCACGATCGGCAGGAAGTAATCGATGAAGTCCTTGTCGCCGGGGCCCGTGCCGCGCGACCACTGGATCTCGTCGGCGCGCTTGAAGGTATTGTTGATGCGGCGGACCATGGTCGGCACCGAGTCGTAGGCGTACAGCGACTGGTCGGGATACATGGTCTCGGAGGTGTTGCCGTCGGCGGCAACCTGCCAGCCTGACAGATACACGGCCTCGACGCCGGCCTTGGCCTGCTGCATCGCCTGACCGGCGGTGATCGCGCCGAAGGCATTGACGTAGCCCTTCTTCGACGCGCCGTTGCACTGTGCCCACAGCTTTTCGGCGCCGCGCTTGGCGATCGTGTACTCGGGCTGCAGGCTGCCGCGCAGGCGAACCACGTCGGCAGCGCTGTAGCCGCGCTTCAGGCCTTTCCAGCGCGGGTTCTCCGCCCAATCTTTCTCGAGGGCGGCGATCTGTTGTTCACGGGTCGGTTGGCTCATGTCGGGCTCCGGAAGTGGTGAATGAGGTGGTGGGGAAACGCTACCTCAGCGTAAGGCCAAACGCCGCGCCGAAGAAGACTTCTATCTTATATAAGACTTCTATGTAAATCCAATAAAAACAATGACTTGAGAACAATATTTCCGCATGTGAAATCAGTTCTTTCGCCATGAAAAAATCTGCGGCACTGCAGCATCGTAGCTTTTTGCATTGCAGCACAACCATTTCTCATCGTGGAAATTCGAGGCGGGGGCGCGCTTCGCTCGCCGCGCCGGGCCGCGAGCGACGATGATGGCGGCCATGACTTCCTTCGCCTTCCTCTCCGGCAGCAGCTTCCTGAAGCTTCCATCACAAGCCGATCGGCCCTATGCCATCGCCGGCCTCGCGTGGGATGGCGCGGTCACCAACCGACCGGGCGCTCGCTTCGGTCCGCGCGCCATCCGCGAAGCAAGCCACATGCTGTGCGACGGCATCCATCCGCACTTCAACATCGACCCCGCGCCCTACCTGACCGACCTCGGTGACCTGCCGCTGCCCAACACCAGCCTCGAAGCCATGCGCGTGGCCATGGCGCCGAGCGTGAACGCGATGATCCGCGCCCACCACATGGCCTGGATCGGCGGCGATCACTCGGTCACGCTGCCACTTCTGCGGGCCTACAAGTCCTGGCTCGGCCGACCGCTGGCGGTGATCCATTTCGATGCCCACTGCGACACCTGGGAAGACCACTTCGGCGAGCCCAGCGGCCATGGAACGTGGGTCTACGAGGCCCTCCAGGAGGGCCTGGTGCTGCCCGAATGCTTCACCCAGATCGGCATCCGCTCGGCGGGCGCACGCGAGGCACGCGACTATGTGCGGACCCGGGGCGGACAGATCTTCGACGCGCGGCAACTGCGTGGCCTCGAGAGCCCGGCGCAGCTGGCGCCCGTGACCACCGCGATTCGGAAGCGGCTCGCCGCCCACGGCAACCCGCCGCTCTACCTCAGCCTCGACATCGATTGCCTCGACCCGGCGTTCGCACCAGGCACCGGCACACCCGAACCCGGCGGCATGACGACGAACCAGGTGCTGTCGCTGCTGGAGGAACTGGCTGATCTCGATTTCGTCGGCATGGATTGCGTGGAGGTCGCTCCACCCTACGACCACGCCGAACTCACGAGCTACGCTGCGGCAAGTTTCGTGTGGACCTACCTGTGCGGTCAGCTGGCGCGCCGCGGCGCCACACGGCCGGCCTGAGTCCGTCGGGGCGCCGCCTCGGCAGGTAGACCGCCAGCAGCGCCAGCAGGCCGAGCACACCGAACGGCCAACGCAGATCCACGCGCGACGCGACCGGATGCGCCAGTTGCTCGCTGGTCAGCGCCGCATACAGCGCCTGGGGCGTGGTGAGTCGCTGGTAGGCCAGGCCCGTTTCGCTGGCCAGCAGTTGCAGATAGGGCTCGCGCAGCGACGACAAGTGCTCGCTGCCGGGCGTGGAACCCAGCATCACGCCCGTGCGTTCGCTGCCGTCCTCGACCATCTGTTCGCCCGCCACGCTGCCGCCCCGCCCGTAGCTGCGCGGGTCGAGCTGCATGACTTCGTTGGCCTCCCAGTAGCCGTAGGCGCGGCCCTCGAGGTCGTGCTTCGGGATGCGTGCCGGCAACAGGCCGCCCACGCCCACCACCAAGCCCGGCGCGACGCGCACCGCGCCGTCGTCGCTGGGCCGGTACTGCGGGTTGACCGGCGGGGCCTCCTGCCCGTCAGTCACGAACACCAGGGCCGGTCTCGACGGCAACGCCTTGGCGATCTTCAGCCCGCTGTACAGGCCCTTGGCCACCTCGCTGTTGCCGGTCCAGGCCATGCGGCCGTCGATGTTCGACAGCACGGCCAGCAACTCCCGCTGGTTCTCGCACACCTCCACCGGATCCATCAGAAGGAAGGAGCGGTATTCGGTGAACAGGCCCCAGCCGATGCGGCTTCCGCACGGCAGCTTGCGCAGCGCTTCGCCGATCACGAGCTTGGCCTGCGCCAGACGCGTGACCGAACGGCCTTCGTGCTGTTGGTCGGCGACCTCCATGCTCTGGGTCACGTCGAGCACGATCACCATGTCGCTCTGGGGCCGTGCCCAGGTGAGGTACGGCGACGCGAAGGTGATGGTCAGCGCCAGCGCGGCGAGCGCCAGGCAGGCGCGCGCGGTCCCACCCTGCAGCAGCAGCGCCCGCAGGCCGGGGCCCTTCACGGCAGCCCCCGCGACACGCCACGCATCGTCGTGGCGGCGCGCTCGGCGTTCTCCGGCGGCCCGCCGGCATCCGGGTCCGCGTCGTCGGGGTCGGGTTGCAGCCGCTGGGCGCGCTCGAGGTTGTATCGGGCCTCCCAGTGCTCCGGGTCCTGCCGCAGCACCTCGCGGTAGCTCGCCTTCGCAAGCTCGATCAACGGCAGCGCCTGGCCCGGCAGGGCCGAGCCACGCAACACCAGCGCCTGCAGCAGCAGCTGGTTCGCGGCGTTGTAGCGGGCGGCACGCCCGAGCGCGCTGTCGTCCTGCAGCACGCGGTAGGCATCGATCGCCGCCTCGTGCTCGCCACGTCGGGCCAGCTCGGTGGCATGCGCGAAGCGCAGCTCGGCGCGCGCCGTCGGGTCGGGCCGCTCGGCGATGCCGGCACGGATCATCGCGTTGTCGCGCTGCTTGTCCTGCCAGCGCCAGCCGTCGATGACGGCTGCCAACGCGAGGAGCGCCAGGGCCCCCCAGGCCAGCCTCAACCGGGTCCGCGGCGTCATCAGCGCCATGATCGCCCCTCGGCCCAGCGGCTGGCGAACAGCAGCAGCACCGCCGCCAGCGCCAGCGCGTAGGCATGCGCCGACAGGTCGCGGCGCGGCACCAGATCCTGGTAGGTGATGGGCAGATTCTCCAGCCGGCCCACGTCTGCGATCGCGCGCTTCAGCGCCTCGGGGTTCTCGGCCTCGTAGGCGCGGTAGGGCACGCCGGCCGACTGGAAGAAGCGATCGAGGAAGATCTCCGGTACGGTGTCCGCGGCGCCGGGCGCATCGCCCGCGTTCGCGTGCAGCCCCGGACTGCGCGCCGAGCGGATGTAGATCCAGTACAGCGACACGCGTTGCGCCTGCAACCGGTCGACGATGAGCTGACGCACACCCGGTTCGATGTGGTCGCCGCCGTCCGAGACCAGCAGCACGATGCGCGAGCCGGTGTAGGGCCGGTCATCGAAGAAGCGCAGGCCCTCGAGCAGGGCCGCGGCGATGTCGGTCTCGCCCAGGCCGCGCCCGATCTCGCCGGCGGCGATGGCCGCCTGCACAACATCGGTCTTCTGGGTGAAGTCGAGTACCCGGATCGGCAAGGTGCTGAACACCGCCATCGCGAAGCGGTCCTGCTGCCGGCTGGCTGCGAACTCGCCCAGCAACTGGCGCGCCGCCTGCCCCTTGCTGACGCGCACGCTCTGGTCCTGCTGGTTGTAGGCATACCAGGCGGCCGAGCCCGGGGTCGGGCCATTGACCGACGCCGAGCTGCTGACGAAGCGCTCGTCCATGCTGCGGCTGCGATCGAGCAGCAACGCGATCTCGGCGCCCTGCCCCACCCGCTCGACCGCGTACTCGGCGCGGTACATCCCGGCCAGCGCCACCACGATGCTCGCAATGGCGAAGGCTCCCAGCACGCGCAGCAGCCACTTGAGCAGCACCGAAGGGCGGTCCGCCGGCAGCAGCGCGAGCCATGAATGGCGCTGGGTCGCGCGGCCGTCGCGCCACAGCGGCAGCAGTGCCAGCGGCAGCAGGCAGAGCCAGGCCGGGTGCGCCCAGCCGATCGAGTCGAGCGGGTTCATCGCCATCTCACGCCCGTCCCCGCTCGATGTCGAAGCAGCGCCGGCAGAAGTCACGCAACCACAGGCGATCGGCCTCGAGCGGCGCCTGCCCGCCGAAGAAGAAGCGCTCCGAGCGCTCGAAGAACTGCAGCATCTCGCCACGCACCGCCGCGTAGGCCGGCTGCTCGGCCACGAAGCGATCGACCGCGCCGGCATGGAGCACGCGGCGGGCCGTGGCATCGAGCGCCGCATGCAGGGTGCGCCACGCGTCCAGCCATTCATCGGTCGGTGCGGTCACCAGCACGCCCTGGAGCTGTCGGCGCGCCCGCGCGAACGGCCGCTGCCGACGTCGCCACCACGGCCAGCCCAGATAGACCATCGCCAGATGGGCCAGCGGCAGCAGCGCCAACGCGGCATACAGGCCCAGGCGTCGCCGCTCCGGCAGGGTGTCGACCCGCAGCGCCGGCGTATCGGGGCGCAGGGTGCCCAGGCCGGCCCGCAACGGCGCCTCGACCGGGGCCAGCGGTGCGAGGCCGACCGGCGCGAAATCGATGCGCAGCTCTTCGCCACGCGGCTGGCCGTCGAAGCGCAGCGTGAACGACGGCAGGTCCAGCACCACCGGTTCGCTGGGCGCGCGGAACACCTGGTAATCGAACCCCAGGGTGTAGCGCCGGCCCCGCAGCGTGGGCCGCCAATCCTGCGTGACCCGCCGCAGCTCGAAGGAGTGCCCGATCCGCCCAGGCGTCGGGATCGACGCCTCGTCCAGCGTCAGGCGGCCCGGCACGTCGAGCACGATGGTTCGCGTGAGCACGTCGCCCACCCGATGACCGTAGGCCCGTGGATCGTTGACCTGCGCGACGATCGGCTCGGTGTCCTCGGCATCGGCCGCAGCGAGGCCGCTCGCCGACAGCAGGCCGCAGGCGACGGCGAGCATGGCCGCCCGTGCAGCGTCACCGGGCCGGGACGTGCCGCGCGGAAGGCGCCGGATTGCCACGCTCAGCCCTGCACGAAATGGGCGCTCACCGCATCGGCCCGGTAGCCGTCGTCGAGGACGAGCGGATCGAGGCGATGCCGGTGGAACAGCGCCTGCAACGCGGCGCGCCGCCCGGCCTGGACGGCGCGCCAGCGCTCGCGCAGCGCCGGCCGCACCCAGACCAGCGTCTGCTCGCCGCTTTCGGGGTCGGCCAGCTGGATCAGGCCGTTGCGGGGCGGGTCGAACTCCTGCCGATCCCACACCATCACCGGCACCACCTCGTGATGGGCCAGCCCCCCCAGCACGGTCTCGAGATCGGCGATCGGCAGGTGGAAATCGGACACCAGGAAGACCAGCGCGCGCCGGTGCGGCAGCGCACGCGCCGCCTCAGCCAGACCGATCGCCGAGCCCTGCGGATCGAGCCGGCGCAGGCGTTGCGCCAGCAGGCCGCCGAGGCCGCGCCGGCGCGTCGGCGGCAGCAGCCAGTCGCGCCGCAACCGCTCGTCGCAACCGATGAAGCCGAAGGAGTCGCCGGCGCGCCACGCCGACTCGGCCGCTGCCTGCGTGAAGTCGGCCAGCACGTCGAGCTTGCGGCGCACGCCGCGGTAGCCCATCGAGGCAGACAGGTCCGCGATCACGACGACCGCCACCGCCTTGCGTTCGCTGAACACGCGCACCTGCCATTGACCGAAGGCGTCGCGCAGGCTGGCGTGCACGTCGATGCGCCGCGTGTCGGGCGCTTGCGTGAGCGGCACGTGGCCGCGGAACTCGAGGCCGGCCTCGCCGCGCCGGCTGCGGTGCGCACCCGGCACGTGGCCGGCGGCGCCGTGCCGCACACGGTAGTGGAACTCGCGCACTGCAGGGGCCGCCGGCTTCACGGCGCGGCCACCTTCGAGACGATGCCCTCCATGAGGGCCGCAATGATCTCGGTGCGCCGCAATTCGTAGACCGGCTGCAGGCAAAGGCGGTGGGCGATGGTCTCGTAGAACACCGAGCGCAGGTCCTCCGGCGTGGCGTAGCTGCGGCCGTCCAGCCAGGCTGCAGTACGCGCGGCCCGCAGCATCAGACTCATGCCGCGCGGGCTGGCGCCCGCGAGCATCAGGTCGGCGGTGTCGGCCTCATCCAGTGCCACGCCGTAGTCGGCCGGCGCGGCGGTGGCGCGCCACAGGTGCAGCGCATAGTCGCGCAGCGCCTCGGACGCCTGCACGCCGCGCTGCACCGCCGCCGCCACGGCCGGCAACTCGCGGTAGGGCAGCATGCCGGCCGGCAACTCGTCGATCAGCGCATCGGTGTCGTGGAAGCGCGGGTCGAACATCAGCGCGCGGCGATCCTCGTCGCTGGCCGGCGCGTCGATGGTGATCTCCATCATGAAGCGGTCGCGCGCCGCGGAGGAGATCTCGAAGGTCTCCTCGCGTTCGACACGGTTGCGGTCGGCGAACACCAGCAGGTGTGGGAACCGGAACTCGCGGTTGAACGCCGTCAGGCTGCGTTCGGCCATCACGCGCAGCAGCAGCGCATGCACCTGGGGGCGTGCACGGTTGATCTCGTTGAAGAAGAAGATGGCCAGCTCGTCGCCGTGCTGCGTCAACGGTCCCGGGTCGACCTGCGGTCGCCCCTCGCTGCTGATGTGTGTGTGGTAGACGAGGTCGTTGGGCATCAGGTCGATCGTGCCCTCGGTGCGCCCGAAAGCGCCACCGATCAGGTGCGCCACGCTGCGCAGCAGCGTCGTCTTGCCGACTCCCACGTCGCCCTGCAACAGCACGTGTCCGCGGGCGAACACCGCCATCGTGATCAACCGCAGGGCGCGCTGCTGCCCGATCACTGCGCGCGCCGCCAGCGACTCCAGCTGCAGCGCCCGCTCGCGCCAGTCGCTCAGCTGCGCGTCATTCAACTCCATGGGGCTCCTTCGCGGGTCTGGACGGACCCGATGAAAACGAGCATGTCAAAGCCATGAGACGAACACAAGCTGCGGGCTTCCCCGTGGTGCTCCGCAAAGGAGCAAATCAGACCTGCAGAGCTGTCGTCTTCTTGACCGTGCGCAGCACGAGCATCGAATTCGACCGCAGCACGCCCGGCAGGCGCATCAGCACCTGGGTGTGGAAGCGCTCCAGGTCGTCCGCATCCTTGTAGGTGAAGCGGATCAGGTAGTCGTTGGTGCCGGCGACGTAGAAGCAGTCGAGGATGCTCGGCACGTCGAGCACGGCCCGCTCGAAGGCCTCGATCGCCACCGTGGTCAGCCGCTCCAGGTTGACGATCGTGTAGCTGGTGCCCGGCTGGCCGACGGCGCGCGGGTTGATCAGTGCCACGTAGCCGGCGATCACCCCGCCGTCCTCGAGCTGCTTGACCCGTCGCAGGCAGGCTGAGGGCGACAGATGGACGCGCTGCGCGAGGTCCTGGTTCGAGACCCGGCCGTCGGTCTGGAGCTCGCGCAGGATGCTCCGGTCGACGGCATCGAGCTGCGCATCCGATTGCTTGCGATCCTGCTTGTTTGCCATCGTATTTCAGGATTTATTGATTTATTCGAATTTTATGCGAATCACGCGGGTTCATCCCGGCCGTTTGCGCAAGCACATTGCGTCACGCGACGACTAGACTGAAGTCCAGTGACACACCGCCGCGGCAGCATGCGTCGCGCGCTTGCAAGGACCGGTTCCATGACCACAGACCTCGACGCCTACTGGATGCCCTTCACCGCCAACCGGCAGTTCAAGAAGGCGCCGCGGCTGTTGTCCAAGGCCTCGGGCATGCATTTCTGGACGCCCGAGGGCCGCGAGGTGCTGGACGGCATCGCCGGGCTGTGGTGCGTCAACGCGGGCCACGCCCGCCCGAAGATCGTCGAGGCCATCCGTGCCCAGGCGCTGGAGCTCGACTTCGCTCCGCCCTTCAACATGGCTCACCCCAAGGCCTTCGAGCTGGCGGAGCGTCTGGTCCAGCTGACGCCGGCCGGGCTGAACAAGGTCTTCTACACGAACTCGGGCTCGGAGTCGGTCGAGACCGCGCTGAAGATGGCGATCGCCTACCACCGCGCCCGCGGGGAAGGCTCGCGCACCCGGCTGATCGGTCGCGAGCGCGGCTACCACGGCGTCAACTTCGGCGGCATTTCGGTAGGCGGCATGGTCGCCAATCGCAAGATGTTCGGATCGATGCTGACCGGCGTCGATCACATCCGCCACACACACGATCCGGCGCGCAACGCCTTCTCGATCGGCCAGCCGCAGCACGGCGCCGAACTGGCCGACGACCTGGAGCGTCTGGTGGCGCTGCACGACGCCAGCACGATCGCCGCAGTGATCGTCGAGCCGGTCGCCGGTTCCACCGGCGTGCTGCTGCCGCCGCAGGGCTACCTGGAGCGCTTGCGCGCGATCTGCGACAAGCACGGCATCCTGCTGATCTTCGACGAGGTGATCACCGGGTTCGGTCGCACCGGCGCGCCGTTCGCGGCACAGCGTTTCGGCGTTACGCCCGATCTGATGACGGTCGCCAAGGGTCTGACCAACGGCTGCGTGCCGATGGGTGCGGTGTTCGCGAAGCAGCACATCCACGATGTGTTCATGAACGGCCCGGAGCACCTGATCGAGTTCTTCCACGGCTACACCTACTCCGGCCACCCACTGGCCTGCGCCGCGGCGCTCGGCACGCTCGACACCTATGCCGAGGAAGGCCTGCTGACGCGCGCGTCGGAAATGGAGGCTTATTTCGCCGACGCGCTGCACAGCCTGAAGGGCCTGCCGCACGTGATCGACATCCGCAACATCGGGCTGGTCGGCGGCATTGAGCTGGCACCGATCGACGGCTCACCGGGCAAGCGCGCGTTCGACATCTTCCTCGAGTGCTGGGAACGCGGCGTGCTGATCCGCACCACCGGCGACACCGTGGCGCTGTCGCCGCCGCTGATCATCTCGAAGACGCACGTCGACCAGATCGTCGGCACGCTGGCCGACGCGCTGAAACGTGCGGGCTGAGCCCGCCCCGGCAGCCCCTTCTTCCCCTCGCGCAACCCCTTTCTCCGAGAGCACTGCCTAGCGCCTACCGTATGAGCCTCCTTCGCGCCGATCAGGACCTCACGCGAGACTCGTATTACGCCGCCACCGCGCCGCGTGAGGCGGATCTGCCGCCGTTGCAGGAGGACCTGACAGCCGATGTCGCGGTGGTCGGCGGTGGCCTGGCCGGCCTGTCGGCCGCCATCGAACTGGCCGATCGCGGCTTCAACGTGGTGCTGCTCGAGGCGCGGCAGATCGGCTGGGGGGCTTCCGGCCGCAACGGCGGCCAGGCGATCCATGGGCTGGCCTGCGACCAGTCGGAGATCGAGGCGCAACTCGGGCTCGCCGAGGCGCAGCGCATCTGGAACATGTCGATCGAGGCGCTCGACCTGATCCGCGCGCGCTGCCGCCGCTTTGCCATCGACTGCGACTGGCAGGACGGCTACCTGGGCCTGGCCGTCAATGCTCGCAAGGCGCGCGAACTGCAGACCTGGCACGAGCGCATGGCCAGCGTCTACGGCTACCCAATGCAGTGGATCGCTCCCGACGAACTGCCCCGCTGGATCGCCAGCCCGCGTTTCCACAGCGGCCTGCACGATGCGCGCTCCGGTCACCTGCACCCATTGAAGTACAGCCTGGGGTTGGCCCGCGCGGCGCGTTCACTCGGGGTGCGCCTGTTCGAGCACTCCGCGGTCACCGCGCTCGAACAGGCCGCGGCCCCCGGCACCTCCAGCACCGTGCGCACCGCGTACGGCAGCGTGCGGGCACGGCAGGTGCTGCTGGCTGGCAATGTCTACCTGCAGGAGCTCGCGCCGCAGATCGCACCGTCGCTCAACGCCCGCATCATGCCGGTCGGCACCTACATCGTGTGTTCCGAGCCGCTCGATCAGGCTCGCTGCGACGCCCTGATCCCGTCGCGCTCGGCGGTGTGCGACACCAACTTCGTGCTTGACTACTTCCGGCCGACCGCCGACGCCCGCCTGCTGTACGGCGGCCGCGTGAGCTACAGCACGGTGACTCCGGCGAACCTCGCGGCAGGCATGCAGCAGCGCATGGTCGCCACCTTCCCCCAACTCGCCGGCACGCGCATCGACCACGCCTGGGGCGGCTTCGTCGACATCTCGATGAATCGAGCACCCGATTTCGGGCGCCTGCCCGCACGCGGTGCGGGCGGCGGCGCGGCCACCGCGTCGAACATCTATTACCTGCAAGGCTTCTCCGGTCACGGGCTGGCGCTCACCGGGCTGGCCGGCCAACTGGTGGCCGAGGCGATGGCCGGCGACGCCTCGCGCTTCGACACCTTCGCACGCCTGAAACACCACGCCTTTCCCGGCGGCCGTCTGCTGCGCACGCCCGCGCTGGTGCTCGGCATGGCGTACTACCGACTGAAGGACGCCCTGTGATGCCCTTCCGCCCCCTCCTCCGTCCTGGCGAGACAGTCTGCTGCAGCCGTGGCATGCTGCTTGCACACCATGGCTGCATCCGGCATGCCTCGCACCCCGACTGTGCTCCTGTGCGACTCGCCTCATGAACCGCCCTGACCTCCCTCGCGCTCCGGCCCGCGCTGTCGTGCTGGTGCCGGCCTGCAACCGCATCATCGGCCTGCACCCCTTCCACGTGGCCGGGCAGAAGTACATCGACGCGGTTCGCCTGGCCGGCTGCCTGCCGCTGGTGGTGCCATCGGCCCAGGCGCACGAGATCGATGAGTTGCTCGACCTCGCCGACGGCGTGTTCCTGACCGGCTCGCCAAGCAACGTGCACCCGCGCCACTTCGACGAGGTGGTGCACGACCCCAGCCTGCCGCTCGACCCGGTGCGCGACGACTGGACGCTGCCGCTGATCCCGCGTGCGCTCGAGCGCGGCATCCCGCTGTTCGCCATCTGCCGCGGCTTCCAGGAAACCAACGTGGCCCTGGGTGGCACGCTGCACCAGGCGGTGCAGGAGCGGCCGGGACTGATGGACCATCGCTCTGACGACGCCCAGGCGGTGGACGTGCAGTACGGCCCGGCTCACGCCGTGAGCGTGGTCCCCGGCGGCCTGCTCGACACCCTGCTCGGCGGCGCCGACTTCAAGGTCAACAGCCTGCACGGCCAGGGCGTGAACCGCCTGGCCCCGGGGCTGCGCGCAGAGGCTACAGCCCCGGACGGCATCATCGAGGCTTTCAGCCTGCCTTCGGCGCCGGCCTTCAACCTCGGGGTGCAGTGGCACCCCGAATGGCAGGCGCGCGACAACCCGGTGTCGATGAAGCTGCTGCGCGCCTTCGGTGACGCCTGCCGCAGCTTCCGTGAACTCAACCGTGAATCCGTCCGCGAGCGTCCTCGCGTGCCCTAGATCCCTGCCAGGCTCCGCAACGACCGCGGAGCTCGATGCGACGGCGCGCCGCTCCCCTCCCAAAGCGCGCAGCGAATGAAACAGGTGACTTATGGTGGTCCGCGACAACTTCACATTCAGCGAACTCGAACAGTGGCTCAACGAACGCCGCGTGACGGAGATCGAGTGCCTCGTGCCCGATCTCACCGGCGTGGCACGCGGCAAGATCCTGCCGCGCGAGAAGTTCACCGAAGACCGCGGCATGCGGCTGCCCGAGGCGGTGGTCGCGATGGGCGTGACCGGCGAATTCCCGGAGGAAGGGCCGTACTACGACGTCATCAGCCCGACCGACCAGGACATGCACCTGCGTCCCGACCCGACCACGGTGCGTATCGTGCCCTGGGCGACCGACCCCACCGCGCAGGTGATCCACGACTGCTTCGACCGCAACGGCAAGCTGGTGCCGTTCGCGCCGCGTTCGGTGCTGCGCCGGGTCTGCGAGCTGTTCGAGTCCGAGGGCTGGAATCCGGTGGTCGCGCCCGAACTGGAGTTCTACCTGGTGGCGCGCAACACCGATCCCGACGTGCCGCTGAAGGCCCCGGTCGGCCGCAGCGGCCGCTCCGAGACCTCGCGCCAGGCCTACTCGATCGATGCGGTCAACGAGTTCGATCCGCTGTTCGAGGACGTGTACGACTACTGCGAGAAGATGGAGCTCAACGTCGACACGCTGATCCACGAAGTGGGTGCCGGCCAGATGGAGATCAACTTCTTCCACGCCCACCCGCTGGGTCTGGCCGACGAGGTGTTCTTCTTCAAGCGTACGGTGCGCGAGGCGGCGATGCGCCACAACATGTTCGCCACCTTCATGGCCAAGCCGATCGCCGGCGAGCCGGGCAGCGCGATGCACATCCACCAGAGCATCGTCAGCAAGGCCACCGGCCGCAACATCTTCAGCAATGCCGACGGCACGCCGAGCCAGGAGTTCTACTGGTACATCGGCGGCCTGCAGAAGTACGTGCCGGCGGCGATGGCGCTGTTCGCCCCCTACGTGAACAGCTACCGCCGCCTGGTGCGCTCGAACGCCGCACCGATCAACATCCAGTGGGGCACCGACAACCGCACCGTCGGCATCCGCTCGCCGGTCGCCACCGCGGCCGCCCGACGCATCGAGAACCGCGTCATCGGCGCCGACGCCAACCCCTACGCTGCGCTGGCCGCCACGCTGGCCTGCGGTTACCTGGGCATCAAGAACCGCATCGAGCCCACGCCGGAATGCAAGGGCGACGCCTACCTGGGCGACTTCCAGCTGCCGCGCAGCCTGGGCGAGGCGCTCGAGCTGCTGCGTGCCGAGAAGGATCTGGCCGAGGTGCTGGGCGAGTCCTTCGTCACCGTCTACACCGAGGTCAAGGAGATCGAATACGCCGAGTTCATGAAGGTGATCTCACCGTGGGAGCGTGAACACCTCCTCCTGCACGTCTGACCGAGCGGAGCGAACGAAATGAGCCGAACCACGCAAGACTGGCAGGCCGCCGACGCGGCGCACTTCCTGCACCCCTTCACCGACTTCGACGCCCTGGCGAAGAAGGGCTCGCGCATCATCGAGCGAGCCGAGAACATCTACCTCTGGGACAGCGAGGGCCACAAGATCCTCGACGCGATGAGCGGGCTGTGGTGCGTCAACGTCGGCTACGGCCGGCAGGAACTGATCGACGCCGCGACCGCCCAGCTCAAGCAGTTGCCCTTCTACAACGCCTTCTTCCAGACCGCCACCCCGCCGGCGATCGAGCTGGCGGAGCTGCTGAGCGAGGTGACGCCGCCGCAGTTCAGGCACGTGTTCTTCTCGGGCTCCGGCTCCGAGGGGAACGACACCGTGGTGCGCATGGTGCGTCGCTACTGGGACGTGCTCGGGCAGCCCGAGCGCAAGGTGATCATCAGCCGAAACAATGCCTACCATGGCTCGACGATGGCCGGCGCCTCGCTCGGCGGCATGAGCGGCATGCACGCCCAGGGCGGCCTGCCGATCCCCGACATCACCCACATCGAGCAGCCCTACTGGTACGAGCTGGGCCGCCCGCAGGGTCTGAGCCGCGACGACTTCGGACGCCTTGCTGCAAGCTGGCTGGAGAAGAAGATCCTCGAGGTCGGGCCCGAGCGCGTGGCCGCCTTCATCGGCGAGCCGGTCCAGGGCGCCGGCGGCGTGATCATCCCGCCGGCCACCTACTGGCCCGCCATCCAGGCGATCTGCGACAAGTACGGCATCCTGCTGGTGTCCGACGAGGTGATCTGCGGCTTCGGCCGCACCGGCCGCTGGTGGGGCTGCGAGACCATGGGCACCCGCCCCGACCTGATGACCTTCGCCAAGGGCGTGACCTCCGGCTACATCCCGCTGGGCGGCGTGATGGTCGGCGAGCGTGTCGCCCGAGTGCTGATCGAACAGGGCGGCGAGTTCAACCACGGCTATACCTACAGCGGCCATCCGGTGGCCTGCGCCGTGGCCCTGGCGAACATCCGCCTGATCCAGCGCGAGCGGCTGGTGGACCGGGTGCGCGACGACCTCGGCCCCTACCTGGCCCAGCACTTCGAGGCGCTGAAGGCCCATCCGCTGGTCGGCGACGCCGAGACCTGCGGCCTGATGGGGGCGGTGGTGCTGGCCAGGGACAAGGCCAGCGGCACGCCATTTGCATCCGATCTGGAGGTCGGCATGGTCTGCCGTGGGCACTGCTTCGGCAACGGGCTGATCATGCGCGCGGTTGGCGACAGAATGATCATCGCGCCACCGCTGGTGATGACCCGCGACCAGATCGACGAGATGATGGTGCTGATCAAGCGTTGCCTGGATCTGACATGGGCGGACGTCAAGGCCCGGGGCTGGGTCTGACCGAATTGCCTGGGGGTCATCGTCTCGGGGAAGCTGTGCGTTAGCGCGTTGCGTTCTTACTTTGTCTTTGTCTCAACCCGGAGGATTCCATATGAAGCTGTTGTCGTCGCGCCGTGCGGTCGGTGCCCTGGGCCTGGTCGCCAGCGTCGCTGCCGCGTGCGGCCTGCTGAGCAGCCCGGTGCATGCTCAGGAGGAGAAGGTCCTCAATGTCTACAACTGGTCCGACTACATTGCCGAGGACACGCTGGCCAACTTCGAGAAGGAAACCGGCATCAAGGTTCGCTACGACAACTTCGACAACAACGAGATCGTCCATGCCAAGCTGGTGGCCGGCAAGACCGGCTACGACGTGGTGGTGCCCTCCTCCTACTGGGCCAAGCTGCAGGCCGACGGCGGCCTCCTGCAGAAGCTGGACAAGGCGCAGCTGCCGAATCTGAAGCACCTCGACCCGGCGCTGCAGGAGCAGCTCGCCAAGCTCGACCCGGGCAACCAGTACCAGGTCAACTGGCTGTGGGGCTACACCACCGTCGGCATCAACGTCGACAAGGTCAAGGCCGCCCTGGGCAACCTGCCGATGCCCGACAACGCCTGGGACCTGGTCTTCAAGCCGGAGTACATCTCCAAGCTCAAGAGCTGCGGCGTGAGCATGCTGGACTCCGCCACCGAGGTGGTCCCGGCGGCCCTGCACTACCTGGGCAAGCCCGCGTACAGCAAGAACCAGGCTGACTACGCCGGCGTCGCACCGCTGCTCAAGAGCGTGCGGCCCTACGTGACGCTGTTCAGCTCGTCCGGCTACATCAACGACATGGCCAACGGCTCGATCTGTCTTGCACTGGGTTGGTCGGGCGACATCAACATCGCGAGGCAGCGTGCCATCGACGGCAAGACCGGCCAGAAGATCGAGGCCCTGATCCCGAAGACCGGCGGCGTGCTGTTCTTCGATGTGATGGTGATCCCGGCCGATGCCCCGCACCCCGGCAATGCCCACAAGTTCATCAACTACATCCTGCGGCCCGAGGTGGCGGCCAGCCTGACCAACAAGGTGTTCTACGCCAACCCGAACAAGGAATCGAAGAAGTTCGTCAAGCCCGAGATCGCCGGCAATGCCACCGTGTTCCTGAACGAGGCCGACCTGAAGAAGATGGCCGCGCCCGACAGCATCGGCAGCGACATCCGGCGGACCATGACGAGGCTGTACACGTCGTTCAAGACCGGTATCTGACCGTTCGGCCATAACGAGGGAGGGCGTGATGGCGAACGACAACGGCGGCGCAAAGGCCGCCAGCGGCTACCTGCAGATCCAGGACGTGGTGAAGGACTTCGGCGGCGGTGCCGTCGCGGTCAACCACGTCAGCATCGACATCGCCCAGGGCGAAATCTTTGCGCTGCTGGGCTCGTCGGGCTGCGGCAAGACCACGCTGCTGCGGATGCTGGCGGGCTTCGAGACGCCGACGTCCGGGCGCATCGTGCTCAACGGGCAGGACCTGGCCGGCATGCCGCCCTACGAGCGGCCGATCAACATGATGTTCCAGTCGTATGCGCTGTTCCCGCACCTCACGGTGTGGGACAACATCGCGTTCGGCCTGCGTCGCGACGGCATGCCCCGGGATGAGGTCGCGCAGCGGGTCGACGCGATGCTCAAGCTGGTCCAGCTCGGCAAGTACGGCAAGCGCAAGCCGCACCAGCTCTCGGGTGGTCAGCAGCAGCGTGTCGCGCTGGCGCGCAGCCTGGCCAAGCGGCCCAAGCTGCTGCTGCTCGACGAGCCGCTCGGCGCGCTCGACAAGAAGCTGCGCGAGGAAACGCAGATCGAGCTGGTCAACATCATCGAGGAGGTCGGCGTGACCTGCGTGATGGTGACGCACGACCAGGAAGAAGCCATGACCATGGCCTCGCGCATCGCGATCATGAGCGAGGGCAAGGTGCTGCAGGTCGGTGCGCCGGCCGACGTCTACGAGACGCCGGCCACGCGCTTCGTGGCCGACTTCATCGGCAACGTGAACCTGATGGAAGGGACACTGAGCGAGGACCACCCCGATCACGTTGTGATCTCCTGCAAGGACTGCAGCCACCTCGTCGGTCACGGCATCACCGGCACCGAGGGCATGACGGTCAGCGTCGCGGTGCGACCCGAGAAAATCGGCCTCGGCCCCGACGAGCCACCGGGCCCGCACAACCGCGCGCGCGGCACGATCAAGGACCTGTCCTACTTCGGCAGCTTCACCGTCTACCACCTCCAGCTCGACAGCGGCGCCGTGCTGAAGATCAGCCAGAGCAACGTCGAGCGGCATCGCGACGTCGAGCTGACCTGGGGCGACACCGCCTGGGCCTCGTGGTCGCCGTCGTCGCAAGTGGTGCTGACGCAATGAGCGGCGACCCCGACCTGATGGCGAGGGTACGGCAGGTGCCGCTGCTGGGGCGTCTGGCCGGCCTGCTGGGCGGCCGGCGCTCCGTCATCGGCATCCCCTACGTCTGGCTGCTGGTGTTTTTCCTGTTTCCGTTCCTGATCGTCATGAAGATCAGCGTCTCCGAAATGGAGAACGTGCACTTCAAGGACCTGATCACGGTCAGCGACGGCGTGATGAACCTGTCGCTGAAGTTCAGCAACTACATCTACATCACGCAGGACGACCTCTATTTCTCCACGTACCTGTCGAGCCTGAAGTACGCCGCCGTCACGACGGTGCTGTGCCTGGCGATCGGCTACCCCTTCGCCTACTTCATGGCGCGCGCCAAGGCGACGCTGCAGCCGGCGCTGCTGATGCTGGTGATGTTGCCGTTCTGGACCTCGTTCCTGCTGCGCGTCTACGCGTGGAAGGGGCTGCTGGGCGAGAACGGCTGGGTCGCCGACCTGTTGATCGCGCTGCGCATCGACCACCTGTTGCTGGCCGGCGGCCTGATTCCCTCGCTCGGCAAGTTCATGAACTCGCCGTTCTCGCTGGTGATCGGCATGGTCTACACCTACCTGCCGTTCATGATCCTGCCGCTGTACGCGAACCTGTCCAAGATGGACCTGCGGCTGCTGGAGGCGGCCACCGACCTGGGCGCCACGCCGGCCACAGCCTTCTGGAAGATCACCGTGCCGCTGTCCAAGGCCGGCATCATCGCCGGCTCGATGCTGGTGTTCATCCCCTGCGTCGGCGAGTTCGTGATTCCCGAACTGCTGGGCGGGCCGCAGACGCTGATGATCGGCCGCGTGCTGTGGGACGAATTTTTCAGCAACAACGACTGGCCGATGGCATCGACCGTCGCGGTGGTGATGATCCTGCTGATCATCGTGCCGCTGGCGATCTTCAACCGCTACCAGGCCCAGACGCAGGAGGCCCGGCGATGAGCAGCGGACGCCGTACCCTGTTCGGCGCCGGCTTCGCGCGGCTGTTCGCCCGGGGCTGGCTGGGCGCCGGCTACCTGTTCCTGTACCTGCCGATCGTCGCGCTGGTCATCTACTCGTTCAACGATTCGCCGCTGCCCAGCGTCTGGGCCGGCTTCACGCTGAAGTGGTACGCCAAGCTCGCCACCGACAACGAGATGCTCTCGGGCCTGTGGCTGAGCCTGAAGATCGCCTTCTTCACGGCCTGCGGCTCGGTGGTGCTCGGCACGCTGGCGGCCTTCGCGCTGGTGAAGTACACGCGCTTTCGCGGCCGCACACTGTTCGGCGGCATGGTGAGCGCGCCGCTGGTGATGCCCGAAGTGATCGTCGGCCTGTCGCTGCTGCTGATGCTGGTGTCGGTGCAGCGTGCGCTGGGTTTCCCGGAGCGCGGCACGCTGACCATCTGGCTCGGCCACCTGCTGCTCGGGATGGCCTACGCCACCGTCGTCGTGCAGGCGAGATTGCAGGAACTCAACCCGCAGCTCGAGGAAGCAGCGATGGACCTGGGCGCGCGGCCGGCGCAGGTGTTCACGCTGGTCACGCTGCCGATGATCGCGCAGTCGCTGGTCTCGGCGTGGCTGCTCACCTTCACCATCTCGCTCGACGACGTGGTGTTGTCGGCCTTCCTGTCCGGGCCGGGCTCGACCACGATGCCGCTGGTGATCTTCTCGCGCGCGCGCCTGGGCGTGAATCCCAGCGTCAACGCAATGGCGACCGTGATCATCACCATCGTGTTCATCGGTGTGATCACGGCGAGCTACCTGATCGCCCGCGCCGAGCGCGAACGCAGCCGCGCCATGGCGCAGGCGCAACGCGACGGCGGCTGACGAATCCCTGCCTCCCCGAAGAAAACCGAACAACCGTCAACAGGAGTCCCGACCGATGAAGAACCTGCAATCCACGGCGCTTGTGCTCGCGCTGGCCGCGGCCTTCCCCGCCGCCCGGGCGCAGAGCAATGCCGACCTCCTCAAGGAACTGCAGTCGCTGAAGGACCGCGTGACCGAGCTCGAGAGCAAGCTCAAGTCGGCCGAGAGCAAGGCCGCCGCACCGGCCGCGGCGCCCGCCGCAGCGCAATGGGGCATGACGCCGGAGCAGGCGCAGGAGTTCGCGCGCGTTCAGGTCAAGACCGAGTCGATCGAGGACAACCTCGAGGCCTGGGGTTTCAAGGGCCTGACGATCACCGGTTACGTGGAGCCGGTCTTCATCTACAACCAGCGCCAGGACCGCGCAGGTTTCCAGTTCCTCAACCAGCAGGGTGACGGCTATTTCTACGACACGTCCTACATGGGCGCGGCGTCGATCGACTTCACCAAGGAAACCGACAGCGGTACGCGCTGGAAGCTCACCCTGACGCCGAACCGCGGCGTCGGTGCCGCCATCGACGGCCTGAGCATCGTGCAGGAGGCCTCGGTCTCGGTGCCGCTCGGCGACCTGCAGACGCGGCTGATCGCCGGTCAGATTCCGGACTGGTCAGGCTACGAGTACCAGCAGCCCACGCTCAACCCCTTTACCACCCACAACCTGCTGTACGACTTCACGCTGCCGCTCGGCTACACCGGCGTCGGACTCGACGTGACCAGCGGCAAGTGGTGGATGCGCGGCATGATCGCCAACGTCAACGCCACCCAGCGCGGCCCGGGCGAGAAGTCGCCGGCGCTGGTCTACCGCGTCGACTACTCCAAGGGCGAGTTCAACGGCTTCGGCTTCGCCGGCCTGCACGGCAAGTCACCGAACTTCAATACCGGCTACAACACCATGGCCCACCTGTTCGAGGTGGACGGCTACTTCATCCGCGGTGACTGGACGGTCCAGGGTCAGCTCAGCTACGGCCAGCAGAAGGAAGGCGCGGTCACGCCCGATGCCTCGGGCCGTTACCGCGATGCGCGCTGGTACGGCGTCTCGGGCCTCGCCGGCTACGCGATCACGCCGCGATTGCAGGGCCTCGTGCGCGCCGACTATCTCAAGAACGAGAAGAACGGCGGCGGTCTGTACACCTACAACGGCTACTCGTTCATCGATGAGAACGGCTTGCTGGTCTACGGCAACGACGGCCGCAACGGCATCGGCCCGGATCTCGCCGGTGACCTGGACCGCGGCGCGAACCGCTACGCGCTGACAGTGGGCCTGAAGTACGCACTCAACCAGAACACCACGCTGAAGGCGGAGTACCGATTCGACGGCGCGGATCGCGCCGTGTTCGAGGATGTCGACGGCGGCGGCTTCAAGAAGACCAACCAGCTGCTCGGGGCCTCGATCGTCGTGTTCTTCTGAACCGTGTCCTGCCGCGGCCCCGGCTGCGGCAGGACCCTCCAACCATGGTCCGGCGCCCTCTCCCCTTCCACACTGCCGCCACCGCCGCCGAGCCGGGCGGTCCGGCGCCGGAGCGGCGGCTGCGCGGCGATCCGCGCTTCGAGACGCTGAACCACTACACCGATCCGAGCGGACAGTTCTTCTCCGGCGTCTGGTCGGGTGGCATCGGCGCCTGGCGCGTGGTGTACGCGGACCATGAGGAGGAGTTCTGCCAGCTGCTCGAAGGCGAAGTGCAGCTCACCGATGCCGACGGCGCGCAGACCCGCCTGAAAGCCGGCGACGCCTTCGTGGTGCCGGGCGGCTACCAGGGTGTGTGGGAGAACCTCACGCCGGTGAAGAAGCTGTACGCGATCATGATCCTGAAGGAGACCCCATGACCACCGCCACGATCGACTGGCATGCCCGCTCCGCCGCCCTGACGTTGGATGGGCGCGCCGTGATCGGCGGCGAGCGCCATCCGGCACGGGCCGGCGAATCCTTCGACTGCATATCGCCGATCGATGGCCGCGTGCTCGGCCGCGTCGCGCGTGGCCAGTCGGCCGACATCGACGACGCGGTCGCCTCGGCACGTGCCGCCTTCGACGACGGCCGCTGGTCGCGGCGCCCCCCGGCCGCGCGCAAGCGCGTGCTGCAGGCCTTCGCCGAGAAGATCCTCTCCGCGAAGGAGGAACTCGCGCTGCTCGAGACGCTGGACATGGGCAAGCCCATCCAGTATTCGCTCAGCGTCGACGTGCCCTCCACCGCACGCTGCATCGCCTGGTATGCCGAGGCGATCGACAAGGTGTACGACGAGATTGCGCCCACCGGGCCCGGCGCGCTGGCGCTGATCCGTCGCGAGGCGATGGGCGTGATCGGCGCCATCGTGCCCTGGAACTACCCGATGATCATGGCCGCCTGGAAGCTCGGCCCCGCGCTGGCGGCCGGCAACTCGGTGGTGCTCAAGCCCAGTGAGAAGAGTCCGCTGACCGCGCTGCGCCTGGCCGAACTGGCGCTGGCTGCAGGCTTGCCACCCGGCGTGTTCAACGTGGTGCCCGGTTATGGCCACGAGGCCGGCGAGGCGCTGGCGCTGCACCCGCAGGTCGACGCGATCGGCTTCACCGGCTCCACCCGCGTGGGTCGCAAGATGCTGGAGTACGCCGGGCGCAGCAACCTCAAGCGCGTCTACAATGAGCTCGGCGGCAAGAGCGCCTTCCTGGTGTTTCCCGACTTCGATGACCTCGACCGCTGCGCCGCCACCGTGGCCGGCAGCATGTTCTTCAACCAGGGCGAAAGCTGCAACGCGCCCTCGCGGCTGCTGGTGCACGAGAGCATCGCCGACGACTTCGCGAGGCGCGTCGCCGCCGAGGCGCCGCAGTACCGACCCGCCGACCCGCTGGACGCCAAGACCGTGATGGGCGCGCTGGTCGACGACGGCCAGCTGCGCACGGTCATGGGCTACATCGATGCCGGACGGTCCGAAGGGGCCACCGTGCTGGCCGGGGGCACGCAGGCGCGCACCGACAGCGGCGGCTACTACGTCGAGCCCACGGTCTTCGACGGTGTGCGCAACGACATGAAGATCGCACGCGAGGAGATCTTCGGGCCGGTTCTGTCGATCATCCGCTTCAAGGACGAGGCCGAGGCGATCCGCCTCGCCAACGATTCGCCGTACGGGCTGCAGGCCAGCGTGTGGAGCTCGCACATCGATCGTGCGCACCGTGTCGCCGCATCGCTGCGTGCCGGTACGGTGCACGTGAACCAGTACGACGAGGACGACATCACCGTGCCCTTCGGTGGTTTCAAGCAGAGCGGCAACGGCCGCGACAAGTCGCTGCACGCCTTCGACAAGTACACGGAGCTGAAGACGACCTGGCTGCGCATCAACGCGGCCTGAAGACCTTGTTGGGCCGCTCCGCCCACCGAGCCGGCAGAGGAGACGAGCATGAAGATCTCGCGCAACGAACAGCTGATGGCCCGCAAGGCCGCCGCCACGCCGCGCGGCGTGGGCGTGATGGCCGGCTTCTTCGCCGACCGCGCCGAGAACGCGCTGCTGTGGGACGTGCAGGGTCAGCGCTACATCGATTTCGCCGGTGGCATCGCGGTGCTCAACACCGGCCACCGCCATCCGAAGGTGGTGGCTGCCATCGAGGCCCAGCTGCAGCGCTTCACGCACAGCTGCTACCAGGTCGTGCCCTACGAGAGCTACGTCGCGCTGGCCGAGAAGCTCAACGCCATGACGCCCGGCAAGCACGCCAAGAAGACCGCCTTCTTCTCGACCGGCGCCGAGGCGGTGGAGAATGCCGTCAAGATCGCCCGCGCCCACACCCGGCGCGGCGGCGTGATCGCCTTCGGCGGTGCCTTCCACGGCCGCTCGCTGTTCGCGGTGGCGCTGACCGGCAAGGTGCAGCCCTACAAGGCCGGCTTCGGCCCCTTCCCGCCGGAGATCTACCACGCCCCCTTCCCTTGCCACGGCGCCTCGCTCGATGCGGCGAAGAAGGCGGTCGAGCAACTCTTCAAGGCCGACATCGAGCCCAGCCGCGTCGCGGCCATCGTGTTCGAGCCGGTGCAGGGCGAAGGCGGCTTCAACGTGATCCAGGCCGAGGCGGTGAAGTGGCTGCGCAAGCTGTGCGACGAGCACGGCATCGTGATGATCGCCGACGAGGTGCAGACCGGCTTCGGTCGCACCGGCAAGATGTTCGCGATGCAGCACTTCAACGTCGTGCCCGACCTGCTCGTCAGCGCCAAGAGCCTGGCCGCCGGCCTGCCGCTGTCTGCGGTGACCGGCAGCGCCGAGATCATGGACGCACCGGCCCCGGGTGGCCTGGGCGGCACCTATGCCGGCAACCCGCTGGCCATCGCCGCGGCCCACGCCGTGATCGAGGTGATGGCCGAGGAGAAGCTGCCCGAGCGCGGGCAACAGCTCGGCAACGAGCTCAAGACCCTGCTCAACGGCCTGCGGGCCGAGGTCCCGCAGATCGCCGACGTGCGGGGGCTGGGTGCGATGGTCGCGGTCGAGTTCCAGCACCCCAAGACCCAGGCGCCCGACGCCGACATGACCAAGCGCGTACAGGCCGAGGCGCTGCGCCGACACCTCATCCTGCTGAGCTGCGGCGTCGACGGCAACGTGCTGCGCTTCCTGTTCCCGCTGACCATCGAGCATGCGGTGTTCGGCGAGGCCCTGGGCATCCTCAGCGATGCGCTGAAGGCAGCCTCGCGTGGCTGACGCGCCCAGTTCGCTCGCCGAGTTCGCACGCTCGGCGGGCGCATCGCTCGCCGCCGAGGGCGTGCACACGCTGCTGGTGCAGTTCACCGACCTGCACGGCGTCGCCAAGGGCAAGCTGGTGCCACTGCACCAGCTGGAGACCGTGCTGACCGATGGCGCCGGATTCGCCGGCCCGTCGATCTGGGGCACCGGCCTGCCGCGCACCGGCCCCAGGGCCGAGTACTACGCACGCGGTGACGCCGCCACGCTGCAGGCGTTGCCTTGGATGCCCGGTGTCGCTCGCCTCGTCGGCGACGGCTTCGTCAATGGCGGCGCCTTCGATGCCTGTCCACGCCAGGTGCTCAAGCGCGCCACGGCCCGCCTCGCCGCGCGCGGCTGGACGCTGCAGACCGGCATCGAGCCCGAGTTCTTCCTGCTCCGCCGCGAAGGTGTGCGCTACGTGCCGGTCGACGATGCCGACCGGCTCGACAAGCCGAGCTACGACCTGAAGAGCCTGCCGCGCCAGCAAGGCTTCCTGCAGGCGCTGCGCGTCGCACTCGAAGGTGCTGGCTTGCAGGTCCTGCAGATCGACCACGAGGACGCCCACGGCCAGTACGAGCTGAACTTCCGCCACGACGAGGCACTGCGCAGCGCCGACCATGTGATGCTGTTCAAGCTGGCCGCGCACGCGCTCGCCGAACAGCGTGGCTGCGTGTTCTCGATGATGCCCAAGCCCTTCGCCAACCAGCCGGGCAGCGGGCTGCATTTCCACGTGTCACTGTGGGACGCTGGGCGTTGCCTGTTCGACGCGGCCGATGCCGCCGAGCCACTGTCGCGGCTCGGACGACAATTCGTCGCCGGTGTGCTGGCCCACAGCGCGGCGCTGTGCGCGCTGGCCGCGCCCACGGTCAACAGCTACAAGCGCCTGGTGGTGGGCGAATCGCTGTCGGGCACCAGCTGGGCGCCCGCTTACGTGGCGCACGGCCCGAACAACCGCACGGCGCTGGTGCGCACGCTTGCCGGCCGCTTCGAGTGGCGCGTGCCGGATGCCTCGGCCAATCCTTACCTGGCGACCGCGGCGCTGATTGCGGCCGGGCTGGACGGCATCGACCGCGAGCTCGATCCCGGCCCGGCCTGCACCGACGACCTGTTCGCGCTGAGCCTGGCCGAGATCCGGACTCGCAGGATCGCGATGCTGCCGCAGAGCCTGGGCGAGGCGGTTGACGCGTTCGAGGCCAGCGAGCTGCTGCACGGCGCGCTCGGCGACACGCTGCACCGCGAGTTCGTGCGGCTCAAGCGCGCCGAGTGGATCGACTACGCCCGCCACGTCAGCGACTGGGAACACGCGCGCTACGGCGCGACGTTCTGAGCCTCGCCCCGCCGGCAGACCGAGGCTCAAGTCCGGCGCGGCGGGGCCGATGACGCGGGAATACTCCGGACAGGACCCATGGCAGCGTGGTGGCATCGATTCGTGCGAGTTCGCGGCGGCCCGCCCCCGGCCCGCCCTGCTCCGCTGCCCGTTTCGCCGGCCGTCGCTGCCGCCGTGGCGGCCGCTGTGCCGCGGCTGGACCTCGATGACCCGCTCGACGAACTGGCAGCCCCACCGCTGCTGCCCTGGCTGCTGGCGCTCGAGTCGGTCGTGGAGCAGGCCGACCCGACCCTGCAGGAGCGGCGCGCGCTGCGCGTCGTCGATGCGCTGATCCAGCGCCCCGAGGCGCCGCTCGAGCTGATCCCGCGCGCCCGCACCGTCATTCCCCACCTGCTGGCCCTGCTGCGCCGGCCCGATTGCGCGCTGCCGGCGCTGGCCGAGCAGGTCGGCCGCGACCTGGTGCTCACCGCCGAGGTGATGCGTGCGGCACGCAGTGCCGCGCTGGGCACGTCCGGTGGCCCGCCGCCGGACCTGCAGCAGGCGCTGGCGCGGCTCGGCGTGGTCGGGCTCAACGCTGCCATCGCCCGCGTCGTGCTGCGACCGATGTTCGAGTCCGAGGGCGACGGCCTGTTCGCGCGCTCCGGCCCGCGGCTCTGGGAGCACGCCGAGGCCAAGGCCCAGCACTGCCGCGCTCTGGCCGCAGCCGGTGGCGTCGACGCCTTCGACGCCTACCTCGCGGGACTGATGCACAACAGCGGCTGGACCGTCGCGCTCCGTGCGCTCGACCGCAGTGGTCTGTTCGACGAGCCGCCGCCGGCGGTCTCGCCGCGCCTGAGCGCCGCGTTCTCGCGCGCGCTGCAGCCGCGCTGCGACGCGTTGTTCGGCCGCGTCGCAGCGAGCTGGCAGGTCACGCCCTCACTGACCGCGGTGGCCACGTCGGCTGCGGCGCCCGGCGGGCTGGCGGCCAGCGACCTGCCGCTCGCCGCCTTGCTCCGGCGCGCCGACGCCCTGGCCAGCCGCATGGTCGCCGGATCGCCAGCCGCCGGGGCGGCCTGAGCTGCGGCGCCGCAGCCCGTTGGCGGACTCCTCAGTACTCCCAGAAGATCCGCTGCAGATCCTGCGAGCTCACGCCGCGCGTCAGCGCGACCGCGGCCAGGATCTTGGCCTTCTGCGGGTTCAGGTCGTGCGCGACGACCCAGTCGTACTTGTCGTCGGGCTGCTCGGCATTGCGGATCACGAAGCCGTCGGCCACGCGCGAGGAGCGGATGACCTGGACGCCCTGGGCGCGCACGCTCTTGAGCTTCTCGACCGCGTAGTTCGGCACCGAGCCGTTGCCGGTTCCGGCGTTGACCACCGCCTTGGCGCCCGAGCGCAGCGCCGCGTCGTACAGCTCCGTCGTCATGTTGCCGTAGCCGTAGACGATGGCCACCTCGGGCAGCGTCTCGATGCTCTCGATGTCGAACTCGCTGTTCACGGTGTGGCGCTTGGCCGGCAGGCGGAACCAGAAGGTCTTGCCCTCCACCGACATGCCGAGCGGCCCCCACTGGCTGCCGAAGGCGCTCGTCTTGATGTTGATGCGCTTGGCGACGTCACGGCCCGAATGGATCTCGTCACTCATCGCCACCAGCACACCCTTGCCGCGCGAGGCCGGGTCGGCCGCGACCACCACCGCGTTGTAGAGGTTGAGCATGCCGTCGGCCGACATCGCCGTGCCGGGCCGCATCGAGCCCACCACGACCACCGGCTTGTCGCTGCGGATCACCAGGTTGAGGAAGAAGGCCGTCTCTTCCAGCGTGTCGGTGCCGTGGGTGATGACGATGCCGTTCACCGCCGGGTCGCGCACCAGTTGCGAGACCCGCTTGCCGAGCTGCACCAGCTTCTCGTTGGTGAAGCTCTCCGAGGCGATCTGGAACACCTGCTCGCCGCGCACCTGGGCCACGTCGGCCAGCTCGGGCACGCCGGCGATCAGCTTGTCGACCGGTACCTTCGCCGCCTGGTAGGACGCGCTGTTGGTGGCGGCCGCGCCCGCGCCAGCGATCGTGCCCCCGGTGGCGAGCACCACCACCTGCGGCTTGGTCACCGCGACCTGCGCGTGGACGGACGGCGCGCCGAGACCGATCCATGCGACCACGGCCAGCGCGCGTAGCGCCGTGCCGAGCTGGAAGAAGCGTTCGTTCATGGGGCTCCCCTGAGGCAACAAGACCACCCGGAATGGGTGTAGGCCGAACCTGGGAGCAAGTGCCATGCCCCAAGGCTGACTTTTGCCACATTGACACAATCGACGGCCCGGCACAATGCCCCGTTGCCTTTCGCTGCGGCTGGTCTGTCGCGATGGGTCCTCGACGTTCGACAGGGAGCAGCAATTGATACTCGTGACCGGCGGCACAGGCTTCATCGGCTCGCACACCAGCGTGGCGCTGGCGAATGCGGGCCATGACTTCGTCATCCTCGACAACCTCGCCAACAGCCAGCGCGACGTGCTCGACCGCCTGGCGCCGCTGTGCGGCAAGCGGCCCGCTTTCGTGGAGGGCGACGTGCGCGATGCCGCCACCCTGGACCGCGTGTTCGCGCAGTACCCGATCCGTGCGGTGATCCACTTCGCTGCGCTGAAGGCGGTGGGCGAATCGGTGCAGAAGCCGCTGGCCTACTACGAGAACAACATCACCGGCACCCTGCGGCTGCTGGAGGCGATGCGCCGCGCCGCGGTGCACACGCTGGTGTTCTCGTCCTCCGCCACCGTCTACGGCGACCCGGCGTCGGTACCGATCCGCGAGGACTTCCCGCTATCGGCCACCAACCCCTACGGCTGGACCAAGCTGATGGTCGAGCAGATCCTCGCAGACCTGTCGAAATCCGAGCCGCAGTGGCGCATCGCGCGGCTGCGCTACTTCAACCCGGTCGGCGCCCATGAGAGCGGCCAGATCGGCGAAGACCCCTCGGGCATCCCGAACAACCTGATGCCCTACGTCGCCCAGGTGGCCGTGGGCCAGCGGCCACAGCTGCAGGTGTTCGGCGGCGACTACCCGACGCCCGACGGCACCGGCGTGCGCGACTACATCCACGTGATGGACCTCGCCGAGGGCCACGTCGCCGCCCTCGACAGCCTGGCCCGCGAACCCGGCCTGTTGACGGTGAACCTGGGTACCGGCCTGGGCGTCTCGGTGCTGGACATGGTGGCCGCCTTCGAGAAGGCCAGTGGCCGCCCGGTGCCCTACCGCATCGTCGATCGCCGGCCCGGCGACGTGGCGGCCTGCTGGGCCGACCCGGCGCTCGCGCTGCAACGGCTGGGCTGGCGCACCCGCCGCGACCTCGACCAGATGTGCGCCGACGCCTGGCGCTGGCAGAGCAACCGGGCGGCGTGGTCGGCGTGAGGCCGGCTGCGCACGCCTCCTGCTGCGCGTGAGCCTCGGGCCGCCCACCCCCACGAGTGCTGCCCACCGCGCGCCGTGGTGGGCGTATGCCAGCCTCGGCGCCAGCATGGCGCTGGTCGGCAGCTATGTCGGCCTGTCGAAGCTGCTGGTCGCTGTGTTCCCGGTTCTGCTGCTGGCCTGGCTGCGCTTCGGCATCGCGGCCATCGCGATGGTGCACTGGGTGCATCGGACCGCCGACGAGCCGCGGCTGGGCCGACGCGACCGCTGGCTGCTGTTTCTCGAAGCCTTCTTCGGCAACTTCCTGTTTTCGGTGTGCATGCTGTTCGGCGTGGCCCTGAGTTCGGCACTGGCGGCCGGCGTGATCATGGCCGCGCTGCCGGCCGTGGTGGCCCTGCTGTCGTGGGTCGGACTGCGAGAGCGCATTGCGCCACGCGTGCTGGGCGGCATCTGCTGCGCGGTGGCCGGGATCGCGCTGGTTTCACTGGCCCAGGCCGGGCCCGACGGCGGCGGGAGTTCACTGCTCGGCAACGCGCTGCTGCTCGGTGCCGTGTTCTGCGAGGCGCTCTACGTGGTGATCGGCAAGCAGCTTACCGGCCAGGTGAGCGCACGCCGCATCAGCGCGCTGGTGAACCTGTGGGGCCTGGCACTGGTGACGCCGTTCGGCCTGTGGCAAGCGTGGCAGTTCGACTTCTCGGCGGTGCGCGGCGGCGTCTGGGTGCTGCTGCTGTTCTACGCACTCGCAGCCAGCATGGCGACGGTGTGGCTGTGGATGACGGGACTGAAACACGTGCCGGCGTCGTCGGCTGGCGTGTTCACGGTGCTGCTGCCGATCAGCGCCGCCGCCATCGGCGTTCTGCTGCTGGGCGAGCACGTCAGCGGCATCCAGCTCGGCGCCTTCGCCCTGGCACTGGCCGGTGTGGTGCTGGCCACCTGGCCGGCGCAGCGGAACGCCGCGTACTGAACTGAAAGGCCTGCGGCGCCGTCAAGCCGCCGCCGCGACCTCGTCCACCGTCGGCCGGCGGCGCGCCAGCGCCGACACCACCTCCGGCGGCTCGTTCTTGAGCCGATGATCCGACCAGACCTGCCGCCAGCGCCGGGCGCCGGACATACCGCTCCACAGGCCGAGCATGTGGCGCGATACGCGCGACCAGGGCTCGCCCTGCAGCCGCTGAAGCTCCATGTAGCGCACCATCGCCGCCTCGATGTCGGCACGGTCTCGCTCGAGTGGCGCGTCGCCGAAGAAGCGCACATCCCAATCAGCCATCAGCCAGGGATGGTGGTAGGCCTCACGCCCGAGCATCACGCCATCGACCTGCGCCAGGTGCGTGGCGATCTCGTCGTGGGTCTTGACGCCGCCGTTCAGCACGATCGTCAAGGCCGGGAAATCGCGCTTGAGGCGGTAGACCCACTCGTGGCGCAGCGGTGGCAGTTCGCGGTTCTCCTTCGGGCTGAGGCCCTTGAGCCAGGCATTGCGTGCGTGGACGATGAACACCTCGCAGCCGGCCGCTGCCACGGTGCCGATGAAATCGCGCACGAACCCGTAGCTCTCGGTCCGGTCAATGCCGATGCGGTGCTTCACGGTCACCGGGATGCCCACCGCGTCACGCATCGCCTTCACGCCGTCGGCCACCAGGTCGGGCTCGGCCATCAGGCAGGCGCCGAAGGCGCCACGTTGCACACGCTCGCTGGGACAGCCGCAATTGAGGTTGATCTCGTCGTAGCCCCAGCGCTCGCCGAGCTTCGCGCAGGCGGCCAGATCCTCCGGCTCGCTGCCGCCCAGCTGCAGCGCCACCGGGTGCTCCTCGGGGCCGAAGTCCAGATGCCTCGGCACATCGCCGTGCAACAGGGCTCCGGTGGTGACCATCTCGGTATAGAGCCGGGTGTGGCGCGAGAGCAGGCGATGGAAGTGACGGCAATGTCGATCGGTCCAGTCCATCATCGGCGCGACCGACAGGCGCCACGGATTCCACTGCCGATCCGAAGTGAGGTCTCGTTCCACTGAACTGCCAGAAGGATGAGGTGCAAGGCTCAGAGCCAGCACGATGACCGCATTGTCCCAGTTGCTCGCATGCCAAGTATCGTGCCGAGCCCGGCCTTGCTCAGCGCCGTTGCCGCAGCGCCAGCGCTTCGTTGACCACCAGCGCGCCGAGCACCAGCGCTCCGCCCGTCAGCGTGCTCGGCCCCGGTCGCTCACCGGCCCCGAGCCAGGCCCAGCTCACACCGAACAGCACCTCTAGCAGGCCCAGCAGCGCGATCTCCGGTGCCGGCAGTTCGCGGGTCAGCCGCACCACGAGCAGGCAGGGAATGGCCAGTTGCACGGCACCCAGCAGACCGAGCAGCCCGAGGTCGTGGTCCGAGGCCTGCAGCGGCCAGGCGAGCGGCAGCGCCACGACGGCCGACAGCAGCCCACCGATCAGCACGGCCGGCAGCATGTCCTGGGTGGCCACTGCGGCTTCGTCGGGATCGGCCGGGCCGTGGCTGGCGTACTGCAACACCGTCCAGTTGGTGGCCGCCGCCAGCGGCACCGTCAGCGCGATCAGGGTACCGGTGAGCGACATGCCCGCTCCCGCCTCCTGGCCGAACATCCAGGCGATGCCGATGCCGCCGACCGCGATCGCGATCCAGGTGCGCGCCGGCAGCCGGTGGTGCAGGAAGATCCGCGCGAACAGCGCGGTGATCAGCGGCCCGATCGCCATCGTGACCAGCACGTTGGCCACCGTCGTCAGGGTGATCGCCACCATGAAGGCAGTGAACATCGTCGCCCAGCACAGTCCCGATGCCCACACCGGCCAGGGCGCACGCAGCAGGCCGCGCCACAGCGCCGCGCCCCGCATCGCGCTCAGCGCCACCGTGAGCGTCAGCGCGTTGAACAGGCTGCGCCAGAAGGTCACCTCGAAGCTGCGCGCAGCGTCCAGGTGACGAGTGACGACACCGGCGATACTCCAGAGGAGCGTCACCACGATCATCAGCGTGACCGCGCGTCCGTGTGTCATCGACCCCGGCAAGGACTCAGGCGGCTTCGCGCGACGCGCGCTTGCGCTCGTGTTCCTTCAGGTGGCGCTTGCGCAGCCGGATCGACTTCGGGGTGATCTCCACCAGCTCGTCGTCGGCGATGAACTCCACCGCGTACTCGAGCGACAGGATGATCGGCGGCGTGATCTTGATCGCATCTTCCTTGCCGCTGACGCGGAAGTTGGTGAGCTGCTTGGCGCGCACCGCGTTGACCACCAGGTCGTTGTCGCGCGAGTGGATGCCGACCAGCATGCCTTCGTACACCGGGTCGCCGGCCTTGACGAACATGCGCCCGCGGTCGTCGAGCTTGCCGAGCGCATAGGTCACGATCTCGCCGTCGTCCTGGCTGATCAGTACTCCGTTCTTGCGGCCCTCGAGCTCGCCCTTGTAGGGCTCGTAGCCGTCGAAGATGTTGCTGATGAGCCCGGTGCCGCGGGTCAGGTTCATGAACTCGTTGGAAAAGCCGATCAGGCCGCGCGCCGGAATGCGGTACTCCAGGCGCACGCGCCCCATGCCATCGGGCTCCATGTTCACCAGATCGGCCTTGCGCAGCCCCAGCGCCTGCATCACCCCCCCCTGGTGCTGTTCCTCGACGTCGGCGGTCACCAGCTCCATCGGCTCGTGGCGCTCGCCGTTCACCTCATGGAACACCACGCGCGGCTTGCTCACCGCGAGCTCGTAGCCCTCACGGCGCATGTTCTCCAGCAGGATGGTCAGGTGCAGTTCGCCGCGGCCCGAGACCTCGAAGATGCCGTCCTCGTCGGTGTCCTTGACGCGCAGCGCCACGTTGCTCTGCAGCTCGCGGTCAAGCCGGTCGCGCAGCTGACGGCTGGTGACGAACTTGCCTTCGCGTCCAGCCAGCGGCGAGTTGTTGACGCAGAAGTTCATCGTCAGCGTGGGCTCATCCACCTCCAGCATCGGCAGCGGCACCGGATCGTCGATGTCGGTCAGCGTGACGCCGATGCCGATGTCCTCGATGCCGTTGATCAGCACGATGTCGCCGGGGCCGGCCTCGGTGGCCTGCACGCGCTCCAGACCGTCGAACTTCAGCACCTGGTTCACGCGCGCCTTGAACGGGATGCTGTCCTCGCCGGAAAAAACCGCCACGTCCTGCATCGGCTTGAGCGTGCCCTGATTGATGCGTCCGATGCCGATGCGGCCGACGAAGGTGGAGTAATCGAGCGAGCAGATCTGCAGCTGCAGCGGGCCTTCCGGATCGCCTTCGTGCGGCGGCACGTGCTGCAGGATGGCGTCGAACAGCGGCGCCATGTTCGTCCCTACCTCGCCGGGCGTCGTCGACGCCCAGCCGTTCAGGCCGGAGGCGTAGATGATCGGGAAGTCGAGCTGTTCCTCGGTGGCGCCAAGCTTGTCGAACAGGTCGAAGGTGGCGTTGATCACGTAGTCGGGCCGCGCGCCGGGGCGGTCGACCTTGTTGACGACGACGATGGGCTTCAGGCCCAGCGCCAGCGCCTTCTTCGTCACGAAGCGGGTCTGCGGCATCGGGCCTTCCACCGCGTCGACCAGCAGCAGCACCGAATCGACCATCGACAGCACGCGCTCGACCTCGCCGCCGAAATCGGCGTGCCCGGGGGTGTCGACGATGTTGACGTGGGTGCCCTTCCACTCGACGGCACAGTTCTTCGACAGGATCGTGATGCCACGTTCCTTTTCGATGTCGTTGCTGTCCATCACGCGCTCGGCGACCTTCTCGTTCTCGCGGAAGGTGCCGCTCTGGCGCAGCAGCTGGTCCACGAGCGTGGTCTTGCCGTGGTCGACGTGCGCGATGATCGCCACGTTGCGGATCTGGCGGGCGTTGTTGCTGGTCGTCATGTCATGCTCACTTGCTTGGATTCGGTAAGGGGCGCAGCGGTCGCGGTGTCGGCGGCAGGGCTGGCGTCGATCAGCGCCTGCACTTCAGGCGGGCTCAGCAGCCGGTCGGGGATCAGTTCTCCGGCCTTCACGTGGGCGCTGCCGAGGAAGGCACGCGGCTCGGGGCCGTACACCCGCACCGCGGCGCAATCCACAGCCTCGACGCGGCGACGCAGGCCGGACAGGAAGCGGCCGGCGTCGTCAGCCGTCAACCGCACGGCAGGCCAGTCGGCCACCAGCACGTCGGGCGGCAACAGGCGCTGCTCGCGCAGCACGGGATCGAGCGCCTGCAGCGCGTCGATGGTGATCGCGCCGTCCAGTTGCACCGGTCCGCTGGCCACCCGGCGCAGCGCGCTCAGGTGGGCGCCGCAGCCGAGCGCACGGCCCAGGTCTTCGGCGAGTGTACGGATGTAGGTGCCCTTGCTGACGCAGACCTCGATGTCGAGCTCGTCAGCGTGCCAGCGCAGGATGTCCAGCCGATGAATCACGACTCGCCGCGGGGTGCGTTCGACCTCGACGCCGGCGCGCGCGTATTCGTAGAGCGCCTTGCCCTCGCGCTTGAGCGCCGAATGCATCGGTGGCAGCTGCATCGTCTCGCCGGTCAGGGCGGCGCAGGCGGCGCGCAGCGCCGCATCGTCGAAGGACACCGGGCGCGTCTCGATCACCTCGCCCTCGCCGTCGCCACCGATGCGCGTGACGCCGAGCTTCAGCGTCGCACGGTAGGTCTTGTCGGCATCCAGGCTGGCCTGCGAAAACTTGGTGGCCGCGCCGAAGCACAGCGGCAGCAGGCCCGTCGCCAGCGGATCGAGGGTGCCGGTGTGCCCCCCCTTCTCGGCGCGCAGCATGCCCTTGACCTTCTGCAGCGCATCGTTGCTCGACCAGCCCAGCGGCTTGTCGAGCAGCAGCACGCCGTGCAGTGCACGGCGCGGTGCACGCGGCTCGCGCACGGCTTGCGGCACGCGGCGGGGCGGACGGTTCAGCGCAACCGGGTTCACGTCAGGCCTCGGTGGCACCCGGTTGATCGTCCGCGTCCTTCGCCCGGGTCGCGTTGGCCTGGTGGATCAGCGCGTTGAGGTCGGCCGCACGCTCGGTGGTACGGTCGAACTGGAAATGCAGCGTGGGCACGGTGTGGATCTGCAGGCGCTTGAAGAGGCTGTTGCGCAGGTAACCGGCGGCCTCGTTCAGCGCGGCGGCGCACTCGGCCGGATCGCCGATCAGCACCGAGAAGAACACCTTCGCGTGCGCATAGTCGGGCGTGACCTCGACCGCCTGGATCGTGACCATGCCGATGCGCGGGTCCTTGAGCTCACGGATGAGCCCGGCGACGTCGCGCTGGATCTGGTCGGCCACGCGCAGGCCGCGGTTGGGAATGGCGCGCTTGTGCTTCATGATGGGCTCCTGAACGACCCCTCAAGCACGAACCCCGCCGACTTTCGAGGGCGGGGTCCGTGCACGAGGCCAACTCCGCCTTACAGCGTTCGGGCGACTTCCTTGATCTCGAAGACTTCCAGCTGGTCGCCCTCTTTGATGTCGTTGTAGTTCTTCAGCTTGATGCCGCACTCGAAGCCTTCCTTGACCTCGCGCACGTCGTCCTTCATGCGGCGCACCGACTCGATCTCGCCGCTGTAGACCACCACGTTCTCGCGCAGCAGGCGGAAGCGTGCGTTGCGACGCACGATGCCGGAGGTGACCATCGAGCCTGCCACCGTGCCGATCTTCGAGGCCACGAACACCGTGCGGATCTCAGCGGTGCCGATGAGCTCTTCCTTCTGCTCCGGCGCCAGCATGCCCGTCATCGCCGACTTGATCTCGTCGACCGCGTCGTAAATGATGTTGTAGTAGCGCAGGTCGACGTTGTTGCCCTCGGCCAGCTTGCGCGCACCGGCATCGGCCCGCACATTGAAGCCGATGATGACGGCCTTCGACGCGATGGCCAGGTTGACGTCGCTCTCGCTGATGCCGCCCACCGCTGCGTGCACGATCTGCACCTTGACCTCGGCCGTGCTGAGCTTGAGCAGCGAGGCGCCCAGCGCCTCCTGCGAGCCCTGCACGTCGGCCTTGATGATGAGCGGCAGCGTCTGCACCTCACCCTGGCCCATGGTCTCGAACATGTTCTCGAGCTTGGCGGCCTGTTGCTTGGACAGCTTCACGTCGCGGTACTTGCCGGAACGGAAGGTGGCGATCTCGCGCGCACGCCGCTCGTCGGACAGCACCATGAACTCGTCGCCGGCCTGCGGCACCTCGGTCAGGCCCTGGATCTCGACCGGGATCGACGGGCCAGCCTCGGTGGCGGGCTTGCCGTTCTCGTCGAGCATGGCGCGCACACGGCCGTAGGTCGAACCGGCCAGGACCACGTCGCCGCGCTTGAGCGTGCCCGACTGCACCAGCACCGTCGCGACCGGACCGCGGCCCTTGTCGAGCTGCGCCTCGATCACCAGACCCTTGGCAGGCGCGGCAACCTGCGCCTGCAGTTCCAGCACCTCGGCCTGCAGCAGCACCTGCTCCAGCAGCTCGTCGATGCCCTGACCGGTCTTGGCCGACACCTGCACGAAGGGCGAATCGCCGCCGAAGTCTTCCGGGACCACCTGCTCGGCGATCAGTTCGCTGCGCACGCGCTCCAGGTTGGTGCCCGGCTTGTCGATCTTGTTGATCGCCACGATCAGCGGCACCTCGGCCGCCTTGGCGTGGTGGATCGCTTCCTTGGTCTGCGGCATCACGCCGTCATCGGCCGCCACGACCAGGATCACCAGATCGGTCGCCTTGGCGCCACGCGCCCGCATCGCCGTGAAGGCTTCGTGGCCCGGGGTGTCGAGGAAGGTGATCATGCCGCGCGGCGTCTCGACGTGATACGCGCCGATATGCTGCGTGATGCCGCCGGCCTCACCCGCCGCCACGCGCGTGGTGCGGATGTAGTCGAGCAGCGAGGTCTTGCCGTGATCCACGTGGCCCATCACCGTGACCACCGGAGCGCGCGGCTCCAGCGGCACGTCGGTCACTTCCACGTCGTCCTCGAGGAAGGCATCCGGGTCGTCGAGCTTGGCCGTGAAGGCCTTGTGACCCATCTCTTCCACCAGGATCATGGCGGTTTCCTGGTCGAGCTGCTGGTTGATGGTGACCATCTGACCCAACTTCATCAGTTGCTTGATGACCTCGGAGGCCTTGACCGACATCTTGTGCGCCAGATCGGCGACGCTGATGGTCTCGGGCACGTGCACCTCGTAGACCTGAGCCTCGGCCGGCGCGGTGAAGGTCGACGGGCTGTCGCCACGGTCGCCGCCGCGACGCCCGCCGCGCGGTGCCTTCCAGCCGCCACGGCCGCCGGCATCGGGGCGTGCTCCGCCGCGCAGCGCGGCGCGCTTCTTCGCGGCGTCGTCGGCCCAGCTCGACGACAGCTTCTCGGACTTGACCGACTTCTTGTCGCCCGGCTTGGCGGCACCCGCAGCGCCTGCTGCCGCCGGGGCGCCCGGCTTGGCGGTGGGCTTGTGGATCGTGCCCTTGATGCCTTCGGCCGGCTTCGGCTCCTCGGGCTTCTTCGCCACGAGCACCTTCTTCGGCGCGTTCATCATCGCGCGGATCGCGGAGGCCTCGTCCTCGGCGGCCTTGCGGCGCTTGGCGAGGTCGGCGGCCTTCTGCTTCTCCTCGGCTTCGATGTCGGCGGCCTTCACCACGCGCAGCGCGGGCTTGGGCGGTTCGGCCGGAGCGGCCACTGCCGGCGCAGTGTCCGGCGCGGCGGCCTTGACACCGGTCGCTTCGACCTTGGCAGGCACCACCGGTTCGGCGGCAGCGGCCTCCAGCGCAGCGGCTGCAGCTTCAGCCGCGGCACGCTGGCGCGCCTCGGCGGCCTCCCTCTCGGCCTGCTCCTGGGCCTCGCGCGCACGGCGCTTCTCGGCCAGATCCTCTTCCTGGCGGCGCAGCAGCTCGGCCTGACGGCTGGCTTCTTCTTCGCGCTTCTGCAGTTCGGCTTCGTCGATCACCGGTGCGGCAGCCGTCGTCTCTTCAACGGCAGCCGGCGCATCGTCGCGCCTGATGAACGTGCGCTTCTTGCGCACCTCGACCTGGATGGTGCGGGCCTTGCCGGAGGCATCGGCCTGCTTGATCTCGGTGGTAGATTTCTTCGTCAGCGTGATCTTCTTGCGCTCGGCGCTGCCGGTGCCGTGCGAGGAGCGCAGGAAGTCGAGCAGGCGCTCCTTGTCGGCTTCGGTCAGCGCGTCGTCCGTGGACGCCTTCGCGACGCCAGCGGAGTGAAGCTGCTCGAGCAGCGCCGCAGCCGGGCGATTCAGCTCGGCGGCAAACTGTGCGACGGTAGTCACAGCCATTGTGGAGTGTCCTTGGTGTATCGGTGCGAACGGTGATGCGGAGTGCGGTGCGGGCGGCGCTTCAGGCAGTGAACCAGTGCTCGCGCGCCTTCATGATCAGGGCCTTCGCCTGCTCGTCGGCCACGCCGGTCAGCTCGGTCAGTTCGTCGACCGCGAGATCGGCCAGGTCGTCGCGCGTGTGGATGCCGCCTTCGGCCAGCCTGGCGATCAGCTCGGCGTCGAGCCCCTCGAGGTCGCGCAGATCCTGCGAAACGCTTTCGAGCTTCTCTTCCTGGGCGATCTCCATCGTCAGCAGTGCGTCCTTGGCCCGCGTGCGCAACTCGTGGACGGTGTCCTCATCGAAGGACTCCATCTCCAGCATTTCCTGCAGCGGCACGTAGGCCACTTCCTCGAGGCTGGTGAAGCCCTCGGCGATCAGGATGTCGGCCACCTCGGCATCGACGTCGAGCTTCTCGACAAACAGCTTGCGGATCGACTCCGATTCGGTCGCCTGCTTGTCCTGCGACTCCTCGGCGCTCATGATGTTGATGCGCCAGCCGGTCAGCTCAGAAGCGAGGCGCACATTCTGGCCGCCGCGGCCGATGGCGATGGCGAGGTTCTCCTCGTCGACCACCACGTCCATCGCATGCTTTTCCTCGTCGACCACGATCGACTGCACATTGGCCGGCGCCAACGCGCCGATCACGAACTGCGCCGGATCGGCCGACCACAGCACGATGTCGACACGCTCGCCAGCCAGTTCGTTGGTGACGGCATTGACGCGCGAGCCGCGCACACCCACGCAGGTGCCGATCGGGTCGACCCGCTTGTCGTGCGACAGCACGGCGATCTTGGCGCGCGAACCTGCATCTCGGGCGCAGCTTTTGATCTCGAGCAGGCCCTGCTCGATCTCCGGAACCTCGTGGCGGAACAGTTCCACCATGAAGCCAGGTGCGCTGCGCGACAGCATGATCTGCGGCCCGCGTTGCGTGGTGTCCACTTCCGTGATGTAGGCGCGAACGCGGTCGCCGGTGCGGAGGTTTTCCTTGGCAATCAGCTCACTTCGCTTCAGACGCCCCTCGACCCGGCCGCTCTCGACGACGAGGTCGCCCTTGTCGAGGCGCTTGACGGTGCCGACGAAGATCTTGTCGCCGCGCGACAGGAAGTCATTGAGCAACTGCTCGCGCTCGGCGTCGCGCACCTTCTGCAGGATCACCTGCTTGGCGGCCTGCGCACCGATGCGCCCGATCGACACCGACTCGATGGCTTCCTCGATGTAGTCGCCTTCCTCGATGTCTTCGATGCGGTCGCGGGCATCGGTCAGCAGTTCCTCGGCGTCGGCGTTCTGCAGGCCGGCGCTGTCGGGCACGACGAGCCAGCGGCGAAACGTTTCGTACTCGCCCGTGTCGCGGTCGACCGATACGCGGATGTCGACCTCGCCGCCATGCAGTTTCTTGCTCGCCGAGGCGAGCGCCGCCTCGACGGCCTCGAACACGACATCACGCTCGACGCTCTTCTCGCGAGCGATCGCATCCACAAAGTCCAACAGATCGCGGTTCATTGTTCGTAACCTCCGGGTACCTGCGCCGCGGGCTCGGCTGGCTCCTTGCCCTTGCGGCCCTTGAAGTCCACGACCGGCACGAGCCGGGCGTCGCGAACTTCCTCGAGCGTGAATCCCAAGACCTGATCCTGCTTGCCGTCGTTGAAATGCAGTTCCCACGCCTCGCCGGACGCCGCGAGCACGCCCTGGTACTTTTTGCGGCCCTGGAACGGCAGCTTCAGCGTGATGTCGATCCGCTCACCGGCGAAGCGGGCGTAGTCGGCCGACTTCTTCAGCGGACGGTCCAGGCCGGGCGAGGAGACCTCGAGCCGCGAGTAATCGCAGTTCTCGACCTCCAGCACATACTGCAATTGGCGGGTCACCTTCTCGCAGTCCTCGACCGTCACGAATTCCCCCGGACCACCGTCGTAGACCTGTCCCGGCACCCGGTCGATGAACACGCGCAGCAACCCCTGCGAGCCCCGCTCGCATTCCACCAACTCATAACCGAATCCGGTCACGGTTTTCTCAACGGCTGCCTGCCAACTCATCGACTGAAGGTTCCCGGGTTGAAACCCGCTCCATGAACTGCAAAAAGGAACGACCGCAAAAACAATCGAACAAAAAAAAAGGGCTGGAATCTCCGGCCCAATTTCTTGTCTGGCGAAATCTGGTCTAGCGAAGCCGGGATTGTAGCGTGGGCACGCACTACCGGCAAGCATCGGGGGTGTCAAGAGCATGGCGGAGCCACGCCGCCGTGCCAGAATTTCAGGCTGCAAACAGTGGGATGGAGACATGACATGGGCTTTCTCGCCGGCAAGCGGCTGCTGATCACCGGACTGCTGTCCAACCGCTCGATCGCCTACGGCATCGCCCGCGCCTGCCGGCGCGAAGGCGCTGAACTGGCGTTCAGCTATGTCGGCGAGCGCTTCAAGGAGCGGACCACCGAATTCGCCCGTGAGTTCGACTCCAGCCTGATCTTCGACTGCGACGTCGCCGAAGACGCCCAGATCGACGCGATGTTCCAGCAACTCGCCCAGACCTGGCCCCAATTCGACGGTTTCGTCCACTCGATCGGCTTCGCGCCGCGCGAGGCGATCGCCGGCGACTTCCTCGACGGCCTGAGCCGCGAGGCCTTCCGCATCGCCCACGACATCTCCTCGTACAGCTTCCCGGCGCTGGCCAAGGCGGCGGCGCCGCTGCTGACCCCGAAGGCCGCGTTGCTGACGCTGACCTACCTGGGCGCCGAGCGGGTCGTGCCGAACTACAACACCATGGGCCTGGCCAAGGCCTCTCTGGAGGCCAGCGTGCGCTACCTCGCCGGCAGCCTGGGCCCGCGCGGCGTGCGCGTCAATGGCATCTCGGCCGGGCCGATCAAGACGCTGGCGGCGTCGGGCATCAAGGGCTTTGGCAAGATCCTCGACGTGGTGGAGAACAATGCGCCGCTGCGCCGCAATGTGACGATCGACGACGTGGGCAACGTTGCGGCTTTCCTGCTCAGCGACCTGGCGGCCGGCGTGACAGCCGAGATCACCTATGTCGACGGCGGCTTCAGCCGGGTCGCCAGCGGCATGACCGACGCCTGATCCCTGTTGCCGGAGGCGATCGATCGTCTCCGGACGCTGACCTCACTGCTTCACGCAGTCCACGGCGTAGCGGCGCTCGCCGCTGTCGGTTTCCTCCTCGACCAAACCGTGCACATCGGTGTCGAAACCGGGGAATCGACGGTTGAAGTCGCGGGTGAAGCGCAGGTAGTCGACGATCTTCTTGTTGAAGCGCTCGCCCGGGATCAGCAGCGGGATGCCCGGTGGATAGGGTGTCAGCAGCGAGGTGGTGATGCGCCCTTCCAGGCTCTCGATCTCCACTCGCTCGGTCTTGCGGTGCGCGATGTGGGCGTAGGCCTCACTGGGCTTCATCGCCGGCTGCAGGTCCGACAGGTACATCTCGGTGGTCAGCCGGGCGATATCGCCCTTGACGTAGGCCTCGTGGATGCTCTGCGCTAGGTCGCGCAGCCCCATGCGCTCGTAGCGCGGGTGGGCGGCGCAGAACTCCGGCAGGATGCGCCATAGCGGCGCGTTCTTGTCGTAGTCGTCCTTGAACTGCTGCAGCGCGGTCAGCAGCGTGTTCCACCGGCCCTTGGTGATGCCGATCGTGAACATGATGAAGAACGAGTACAGCCCGGTCTTCTCGACGATCACGCCATGCTCGGCCAGGAACTTGGTGACGATCGAGGCCGGGATGCCGGTCTTGGCGAACTTGCCGGCCACGTCGAGTCCCGGCGTCACAAGCGTCGACTTGATCGGGTCGAGCATGTTGAAGCCTTCGGCCAGCGGACCGAAGCCGTGCCACTTGGCGTCGGCCTTGATCATCCAGTCCTCGGGCTTGCCGATGCCGTCCTCGGCCAGCTTGTCGGGGCCCCAGACCTTGAACCACCAGTCCTTGCCGAATTCCTTGTCGACCTTGCGCATCGCACGCCGGAAGTCGAGCGCTTCCTGGATGCTCTCCTCCACCAGTGCGGTTCCTCCGGGGGGCTCCATCATCGCCGCCGCGACGTCGCAGCTCGCGATGATCGCGTACTGCGGCGACGTCGAGGTATGCATCAGATAGGCTTCGTTGAACAGGTGGCGGTCGAGCTTGGTGTTCTGGGCATCCTGCACCAGCACCTGAGAAGCCTGGCTGATGCCGGCCAGCAGCTTGTGGGTCGACTGCGTGGCATAGACCACCGCTTCCTTCGGCCGCGGACGGTTCTTGCCCATCGCGTGGTAGCTGCCGTAGAACTTGTGGAAGGCAGCGTGAGGCAGCCAGGCCTCGTCGAAATGCACCGTGTCGATCCAGCCGTCGAGCAGTCCCTTGATGGTCTCGGTGTTGTAGAGCACGCCGTCGTAGGTGCTTTGCGTCAACGTCAGGATGCGCGGCTTGACGGTGGCCGGGTCCACATGCGCGAGCAGCGGGTTGGCGGCAATGCGCTTGCGGATCGCCGCGGGCTCGAACTCGGCCTTCGGGATCGGGCCGATGATGCCCAGGTGGTTGCGCGTCGGCGGCAGGAACACCGGCACCGCGCCGGTCATGATGATCGCGTGCAGGATGGACTTGTGGCAGTTACGGTCCACCACCACCACGTCGTCGGGCGCCACGGTGTGGTGCCAGACCATCTTGTTGCTGGTGCTGGTGCCGTTGGTGACGAAGAAGCAGTGGTCTGCGTTGAAGATGCGGGCCGCATTGCGCTCGCTCTGAGCCACCGGGCCGGTGTGGTCGAGCAACTGACCGAGCTCGTCGACCGAGTTGCAGACGTCGGCGCGCAGCATGTTCTCGCCGAAGAACTGGTGGAACATCTGCCCGACCGGGCTCTTCAGGAACGCCACGCCGCCGCTGTGGCCAGGGCAGTGCCAGGAATAGGAACCGTCCTGCGCGTAGTCGACCAATGCCTTGAAGAATGGCGGCGCCAGGCCGTCGAGATAGCTCCTGGCCTCGCGGATGATGTGGCGGGCCACGAACTCGGGCGTGTCCTCGAACATGTGGATGAAGCCGTGCAGCTCGCGCAGCACGTCGTTGGGCAGGTGTTGCGAGGTGCGGGTCTCGCCGTAAAGGTAGATCGGAATCTCCAGGTTCTTGCGGCGGATCTCGCGGATGAACTGGCGCAGGTTCAGCACGGCCGGCGCGAGTTCGGGCCCCTCGTGGGTGAACTCGTTGTCGTCGATCGACAGGATGAAAGCACTGGCGCGGCTCTGCTGCTGGGCGAACTGGCTCAGGTCGCCGTAGCTGGTGACGCCCAGGATCTCGAAGCCTTCCTTGACGATCGCGTCCGCCAGCGCACGGATGCCCAGTCCGGAGGTGTTCTCGGAGCGAAAGTCCTCGTCGATGATGACGATGGGGAAACGAAAGTGCTGCATCTGGAGGCCTCCGGCGGGCGCTGCTGGCGGGACCACCCCGCTCAAGGAAGCGCGGAGTTTAGGGCTACATCTGCAACGGCTTGATGAGCCAGGGCACGAAACGCTGCGTCGTACACTGAATGCAACATTGTTCGTCAGACGCAAGCACATCCGAGGAGGCCCGATGGACTGGAGTGCCGCCACCTGGTGGTGGATCGCGAGCGGCGCGCTGGTCGCGGCCGAGCTGACCACCGGCACCTTCTACCTCCTGATGCTCGCGCTGGGCTTCGTGGCCGCGGCCTTCGCCGCCCATGCCGGCTTCGGGTTCAGCGTCCAGATGCTCGCGGCGGCCCTGGTCGGCGGCGGCGCGGTGATCGCCTGGCACCTCAAACGCCTGCGGCGGCCCCCCGCTGCGGCGGCCAGCGCCGACCGCAACGTCAACCTCGATATCGGCGAGCGCGTGCATGTCACCGAGTGGCAGGCCGACGGTTCGGCCACGGTCAGCTACCGCGGTGCGCAGTGGAGCGCGCGCTACGCCGGCGATGGCGCGCCGTCGCCCGGAGAGCATGTCATCCACGCCATCGACGGCTCCCGCTTGCTGCTGGTTCGCTGATTCCCCTTCCTCCTTCAGGGATCCCCATGGAAATCGTCGCCATCGTCTTCTTCGTCATCGCCATCATCTTCATCGCGCGCTCGATCAAGGTCGTGCCGCAGCAGAGTGCCTGGGTCGTGGAGCGGCTCGGCAAGTACCACGCAACGCTCGTCCCCGGCCTGAACTTCCTGGTGCCCTTCGTCGACCGCCTCGCCTATCGGCATTCGCTGAAGGAGATTCCGTTGGACGTGCCGAGCCAGGTCTGCATCACCAAGGACAACACCCAGCTCACTGTCGACGGCATCCTCTACTTCCAGGTCACCGACCCGATGCGTGCCAGCTACGGCGCGTCCAACTACATCCTCGCGATCACCCAGCTGGCCCAGACCACGCTGCGCAGCGTGATCGGCAAGATGGAGCTCGACAAGACCTTCGAGGAGCGCAACGCGATCAACGCCGCCGTCGTCCACGCGCTCGACGAGGCGGCGCTGAACTGGGGCGTCAAGGTGCTGCGCTACGAGATCAAGGACCTGACGCCGCCGGCCGCCATCCTGCACGCGATGCAGGCCCAGATCACCGCTGAGCGCGAAAAGCGCGCGCTGATCGCGGCTTCGGAGGGCCGGCGCCAGGAGCAGATCAACATCGCCACCGGCGAGCGCGAAGCCTTCATCGCCCGCTCAGAGGGCGAGAAGCAAGCCGAGATCAACAACGCACTGGGCGAGGCCGCCGCCATCACCGCGGTCGCCGAGGCGACCGCCGGTGCGATCCGCCAGATCGCCGCGGCGATCCGCGAACCCGGTGGCGAGCAGGCCGTGCAGCTGAAGGTGGCCGAGCGCGCGGTCGACGCCTACAGCCAGCTCGCACAGAAGAACAACACCATGATCGTGCCGGGCAACATGAGCGAGGTCTCGGCGCTGATCGGCACGGCGATGACACTGTTCAACAAGGGCGTGCCGACGAAGTGAGCCGCCCATGGCCCTAAACGTGCTCGGCGAGACGCTGCGCGCCTGCTCCTACGATCCGCTGACCGGCTACTTCCGAGACGGCTGCTGCAGCACCTCGGCCGAGGATCTCGGCACGCACGTGATCTGCACCCGGGTCACTGCCGCTTTCCTTGCCTTCTCGCGCGAGCGCGGCAACGACCTCGTCACACCGCGGCCGGAGTGGCGTTTTGCCGGCCTGAAACCAGGCGACCGCTGGTGCCTGTGCGCCCTGCGCTGGAAGGAGGCGCTCGAAGCGGGTGCGGCGCCGCCGGTCGTTCTGGACAGCACGCACGAGCGCGCCCTGGCCTACGTCTCGCTGGAGCAGTTGCAGTCCCACGCGTTGTGAGGGCCGGAGCGCGGACCACCCCTGCACGTAGGCGCATTCCGACAAGCGCCCTGCCCGACGGCCGACGGCTGGCGCTGACCCGCGCCGGCAGGAAAGACCGGGCACGCTGGTTACGCTTTTGCCCATGTCAACGACCACGTGGGAAAGGACCCTGCGTATGCAAGAAGAAAACAATCTGCAGCCGCTGCAACTGCAAATCGCGGCCCTCCGGGCGGCCGAACCTGCCGCCGACGGGGCGGCCATCCTGTTGAAAGCGGACGCCCTGCTTGCCGGCGAGCGCCGCAGTCTGGCCATCGCCATCATGCGGGACCTTGCCCCGCTGGTCGCCGTGACCTTGCTGGCCAAGGCAGCCGAAGCCGGAACCGTGCCTGGCGAAGCAAACGCTCCTCCCGTGCCGCCGGCACTCGAGTGTCTGGGCATTGGCGCGGTGGCTGCGCAGGACCCGACGCGCGTGCGATTGCACTTGCAGTTCGACAACGGCCTGATGCTGCCGGCTGAAATGTCCAAGGAGGCCGCACGCGCCTTGATTCGTGGGCTCGAATCGGAACTGAAGAGCTGACGCTCCTCTCCCCCATCGGAGCCACCCCCCTATCGGGACGCGCCCATGGCAAGGATCGCCGAAGCTTCGGCACCGCGGTGATGTCCGCTTTCCCGGGAGCTTCAATGTCCCTGTCTCATGCAAATTCGCGACCGTTCGGCGCGAGTGACGTGCCTCCTGCGAGCCCGACTGCCGGCAGCAGCGAGAGCGAAACGGAATCCTCGGGTTGGCTCGCTTCGTCGTTCGACCTGAAGTTGGGACTCGATGTCTGCGAGCGCCCCTTGGACAGCCTCCCCAGCGACCAACTGGAGGCGCTGATCCAGCAGGCCGTCAACCGCGAGCAGACGGCCGCTCGCGTGAACAGGGTTTACGCGGACCAGCGCCGCAACCAGCGGCGCCGCGAAGACCGCAGCTGAAGCGCGCTACGGTCTCGCAAGTTCGCATGGACGTCCGCCTTACGGCTCAGCGCGTCTGCTTCTTGAAGGCATCCTGCAACTCACCGGGCAGGGTGTCGATCGGGTGCTCGATCACGGTGAGGCCACTGCGCAACTCGAACGTCGAATCGATCCAGTCGCCTTCATCGCCCTGCTCGGGCTCGCTCAGATCGAGATCGACCGCCAGCGAATTCAGTGGCCGGATCGGCTTGGCAGGAGGCGGAGGCCGGCGTGGCGGCCCGGAACTGTACGCAGCCATCTGGTTGCACCCATGGGGAGTGTGCGTAAACCGAAGCTTAACGCCGTTGGGCCGGATCGCACAGCCGCTTGCGCCGCAGAGCAGGAAGACAGGCTGCCCGAATGGGTCGAACGCAGTCATTCACCCTGCGTAGTAGAATCTTCGCAGGGAGTCCTCCACTCATCCGCGGATTAGGCGCACGGGGTTCTCCACATTGAACGCGATGGCCATCGGGACGGCCGGCTACACCGCGATGCTGTGCGTGCTGGCGCTCGAACAGCACGGTGTGCGCCCGGACCGCGGGCCCGTCCTGGTCACCGGTGCAGCCGGTGGCGTGGGGACGATCGCCATCGCGGTGCTCGCCAAGCTGGGCTTCGATGTGACGGCCTCCACCGGCCGGCTCGAGGAAGCGGCCTTCCTGCAGAAACTCGGCGCGAGCCAGGTCATCGACCGCGCCACGCTGGCCAGCGCCGGTGAGATGCTGGGTGAAGAAAAATGGGCCGGCGCGATCGACACGGTCGGCAGCGCGACCCTCGCCAATGTGTGCGCAGCCACCCGGTACCGCGGCACGGTCACCGCCTGCGGGTTGGCCCAGGGCCTGGACTTTCCCACCTCCGTGCTGCCGTTCATCCTGCGCAACATCACGCTGTGCGGGATCGACTCGGTGATGGCCCCCTACGAATTGCGCGCCGAGGCCTGGCAACGTCTGGCCCGCGACCTCGACGTGAAGAAGCTCGATGCCGTGACCCAGGTGCTCGGCCTGGACCAAGCGATTGCGACGGCCAACGACGTGCTGTCAGGCAACCCACCTACACAAGAGGTGAATCAGTGGCTACTAAACAGGATACCCCCAAGAACAGCGCCGACATCGCGACCGATTCCGAGTCGCCGATCGATCGAATCGAGCGCCTTACGCAACAGCTCGACACCCTGCTGTGTAGCTTCACAGGAGAAGGATGGGAATGTTTCAGCGGCTGGAGCGGCGAGATGCAGCACGAACTGCTCTGGACCGCGTCAAGCATGGCGAGAGACCTGCGGCTTGCGATCCAAACGAATCACATTCGGGTGCCAGTTCTATCAGCTTGCGTAGGGCCGAACGTCCGCTTGGCCAGTGCACCGTGTGATTCGGTTTTGCACGACTATCGGCGACAGAAACACTACCTAGCGGCTCTGTCGTCATTGCATCTGCCTTGACCGCATGATCACGGCGGGATGGATCCGATAGCAGAACGCGCCGATCAACGCGACCACCGTCCCGATACTGCTTCCCGCGCCGTAGCGCCATAACACTCCCATGACAAAGATGAGCGCTCCATAGCGGGTCAGCATTCGTAGCGAGCCCTTCGGTTGATGCAGCATGGCGATGTTTTTGTGTTCCTCACCGAACAGTGCACCCCAAAAATTAACGCTGCATTAAGGGGCTCGGCTTCGTCCTTCTTTCGGCGGCCGGTTGTCCTACTTCTCTGGCGCTTCCGATGCGTGAGGATGATGGGTCATCAACAGAGCAGGTGCACCATGACCGATCCCCGCGATATTGCGCACGACAAGAAGCTGCGACAAGAAAAGAAGAAGCACGGCGAGGAAATTGCGCCGGGTGCGGACAAGACGCCGCAACTGGGCAAGAAGACGCACAAGGAACACCATGCGTCGGATACGCCCAAGGTGCCCGACGAGGCGGCGCCAGCACCGACGGGCGAAAAGCTGCGGGAGTAGTCATCGCTCGCTACGATGCGCCCATGTGCTTCTCTGCCCAGCTCGTAGACGCCTACCGTCAGCACTGCCGCCGCTGGGGCGCCTTCATCTCCTTGGAGGAGTTCAAGGATTTGTATGGGCCTGCGTTCAGCGATAGACGCAAGGTCCCCAAGATGATCGACCAGTTTTTCGCCGATCCTCAGACCGACGACGAGCGGGCCATCAAGACACTGATCGACCAGCGCAACGCCGAGCTGGCCACCGAGCACGAGCAGGAGCTGTTCAAGCAGCGCACGAGGCTGGCCGACGCCGAACGCAAGCTCGCGGTCAAAGAGACCAAGGCCGCCGCCGAGAGCAAGCGCATTGCAACGGACAAGGTCGAGGCGCTGAAGCGCAAGCTCGATGACTTGCGCCGCACCGAGCCCAAGGATCGCGATGCGCGGATCTTCCCCGGCATCTACGCGCCGGTGATCGTCAGCGAGGGCGGCAAGCTCGTGGTGAAGCCGATGCGCTACCAGTGCCGCCCAGCCGGCAAGCCGGCGTTCTACGACATCAAGTACCCGGGCACGTACAACGCCCGCAGGGACAACCTCGAAGGCTTCTGGAAGGGCCAGTTCGGCCACACCCACGGGCTCATGATCGTCAAGACCTTCTACGAGAACGTCGACCGCGACGGCAAGAACGTGGTGCTGCAGTTCACCCCCGACGACCGGGAGCCGATGCTGGTGGCGTGCCTGTGGTCACGGTGGACCGGAAAGGACGAACCGGATCTGCTGAGCTTCGCCGCGATCACCGACGACCCACCGCCCGAGGTGGCCGCTGCGGGGCACGACCGCTGCATCGTGCAGATCAAGCCCGAGAACGTTGCGGCCTGGCTCAATCCTGACCCGAGGAATCTGGCGGCCAGCTACGCGATCCTCGATGACCGACCGCGGCCCTACTACGAGCATCGCTTGGCTGCTTGAGTCCTCAGGGTGAAAACCCAGCGGCCGTGTCGACATGTCCGCAAGCGTCCGATGAAGTGCAATACTGTATGTTCATACAGTGTTTGGGGGCAGCATCATGGACGCACAGGAATGGCAGCGTGGCTTCGCCGCGCGCCTGCAGAACCAATGGCCGACGATCCCGATCGACGAGCTGCTCGACGCGGCTGGCGATCTCTGGTGCGATGAGCACTGGCGGGCCATGTCGCCCGAGGAAGCTGCGGTGCGATGGCTGAAGCTGGGCGTGCTGGCGGACTGAGATGTGCCCTCGACCAGCGTTCGAGTCAGTCGGCGGCAAAGAGACCTTCAGCTGCACCGCCTGCGAGTCCACCAGGTGCACGCGTGTCGCGGTCAAGCGGCCCGACGGCCGAAGCTACGAGACCGAGTTCGTGTCGTGCTATTGGTGCGGCGTGATGTACCACCACGCCGGGGCCGTGCCGGTGTTCGATCCGAGGTCGGCCACGCCGCGCTTCCACGCTGGCCAACTTGGTAGCGGTGAACCCCACGGCATCAGCGCAGAGGCCTACGCGAAGATCAAGGAGGCGGCAGAGCGAGCTAACAAGTCGAAGGGTCGGCGGCACCGATGAAGGCCATCCCGGTTCGACCCCGGGTCGAGGCACACGCCGGGCTTGAGGTCTACAAGGGAAAATCTGTCGAAGTATGTGAATCGCAAAACCCATATGCAGCGAACAGGCGACGAACTACTTCATATCGGCAGACTCAGTTGTGAGATGGGCCACAAATGTGGAAAATCGCAGATGGGAGAGCGGCTCCGTACGCAAAAGAGAGCGTGTAGCTGAGCAAAAAATGACAGAAGCAGAGATCCGCGACAGGCTTATCAAAGAGTTGGCATTGTCGCCGGCCGGTCTCGGTGCGACCTTCATTCCTGAGCTGTTCGTTGACGGATTTTCGCGACGCGCCGACCTCGTTATGGCGAACGGCAAACTCAGCGTTTTTGAGATTAAGAGCCCGCGCGATTCTCTCGATCGACTTGATGGTCAAGTTGAGAGCTACTGCAAGTTCTTCGAGCAGGTAACCGTGGTTTGTGCGCCAAAGCACCTAGCGGGTGTGATGGCGCGCGCCCCAGAAACTGTTGGCGTCTGGACCATCAACGATGACGGAAGTCAGATAGTTCGAAAAGCAAAGTGCAGCTCACCTACTTCGAAAGCGAACTGGCTAAGTTTCTTGCCGGTCTTAGAGCTTCGAAGATTTCTGAGGGCGCAGGGTGGCCGCGCGCTTGGCTCGCGAGCAGATCTTGTCGAACAAGCGTCGCGGCAGAGCGTGAGCGTCATTCGCGCAAGCGTCCTTTGCTACTTGAAGCGCAGGCACGAGCACATCCTTGCCCTTAAGCAGAAGCAGCGTGCGTCAACACGACATGTCGCCAAAGCTGAGCCGAGCCAAGCCGAAAGGCTCGCCGAGTACATCTCAAAAAGCGGGCTCAGAGATGCGGCACCAATTCCTCGCCAGCGAGCAATTTAGTTCATTCCTCCGTATCTTCTTCAGCGTCGAGTCCAGCACCCAACTTAGCCGAGAAGTCGATCTGTCGCGCAAGGTGGATGTTCACTCGAACGGATATCCAAGAACTAGGTGCTTTGCCGTGCGGGGTGCCCCCGGCCGCCTGCCGAATCATGTCTTCCCCCCAGATGTCTCGTGACCCAATCTCAGCATCCGTAGCAAGGACAGCCTGAGCTGCGGACACATAACCTGCGGTTGCGTCAACGCCACTTCTGCGCTCGAAGTACCAATCCAGTTGTCGAGGGTAGTCCACTCTTGGTACCCAACGCATAACTTGTGCATCGTCATAAACAACGGAATGCACAGAGCCATGGTCACCATATGCAGCGACTGGGCTTCCACCAATTCTGGCGTGAAGATCTCTCTCTAAGATGTCGATAGATCCTCTTTGCTGCTGTTGGTCTCGCCCGGCAAATGACAGCGTCGATGATGGAAAACTTGTAGACAAAACAACAATCATCAATTCCGGATACTCAATCCGCAATTGATTGATTGAAGCAATTGTTGCAGTCGCATAGGCAGATAGAGCGCTTCGAATGTACTGGCAGTCGATGAACACAATCGCATTTCGTGGGTTGTCAAGCGCACTCAACGCATTAACCACCATCGCGGTTTCCGCAGAGAATTCTTTGATTCTGAACGCCACTTTTCCAACAGCGCGCTCTATCTCTTGCGCCTGCTTGGTCACATCACGGACTCGCGCGCCTGAAACAATCTGAACTACTGGTATCGCTCGTGGATATTGAGCAGTGAACCTCCGCCATGCTTCAAAAGCCCCGACTGGATTCCTTAGCGCCAGTTGCTGATCTGCTAGGTGATTGCCGTCGGTTGTCAGATCGAGAAAGTAGGGCAAATCTGGCATTGCCGCTGCCGCCCTCTCTGCTGATTTGACGAAGTCAATCGCCTTCGGCCAGCGGCCAAGCGTTAGCAACGGCACGATTTGGCGCTTGCGGTAAGGATCCAACATTTCTAGACCCTTCAACTCCGCCTGCCTCGTACGCAGCGTCGGGTAGTACGAATAGCCATCAAAAGAAATGTTTATCACATTGCCTCCCCATCCTCGTGCGGCTGCACGGTCATCGCGCGCGGTGTGGCAACTCGCCCCATTTGCAAAGAAGCCAGATAGTCCAGTGTTGCGTTTCGAGATGACATTTCACGCTTGAGCCCTTCGAGCTCAACGGTTAGTCGTCCAATCAGTTCGCCATCAGCGCGAGCAACGTGAAATGCTTTTACCAGCATCAGCCCGTAGATGATCGCTGCAAACCAACCTGACCCAAGTAACGCGTACTCGTACCAAGACGCATCATTTTTCACAAGGAAGACCAAACCAATCAAGGCCGGAATCAGCCCAGCAAGGCCATACACATGGTTAAGCATCGCGCCCCTGTCAACGGCCTTGGTCATCTCACCTCCCCCTTGCTGCATGCGATTCGAGCGCCTACTTGCGGCGCCCACAGAACCGCACCTGCGGATTGACTTGTGCTCAGATGGTGCTGGACCGCAGCGGTATCCACAACATGGGATCAAACGTGGGTAGAAAGCAAAACGGGCCGCAAAGGCCCGTGTTTCCTAGCTATCTGGCGGAGAGAGCGGGATTCGAACCCGCGGAGGGCTGTTAACCCTCACACGCTTTCCAGGCGTGCGACTTAAACCGCTCATCCATCTCTCCGGAGCGACGGATTGTAGCCACGCGCCGGAACAAAAAAGGCGCCTCTCGCGAGGCGCCTTCTTCATCAAGGACGCGCTGGCGTCATCAGTTCAGCGGGACCTTCTTGCCGTCCTTGTAGACGTACAGGGTCATCGCCGGGTTCTTCAGTTCACCATCGCTCTCGAAGGCCACCTTCGCGGTCACGCCGGTGTAGTTGGTTTCGAACAGCTTCGGGCCGTAGACCTTGGGGTCGGCCGAGTTGGCGCGCTTCATGGCGTCGACCAGCACGAATACCGCGTCGTAGACGTAGGGCGAGTAGACCTGGAACTGGCCGGGATACTTCGCGTCGTACTTGGCCTTCCAGGCGGTACCGCCGGGCATCTTCTCGAGCGAGGAGCCGCCTTCGGCGCAGACCACGTTGCCCAGCGTCTTGGCGCCGGCCGACAGGTCGGCGAGCTTGGCGGTGCACACGCCGTCGCCGCCGAAGAACTTGACGTTCGACAGGCCGAGTTGCTCCATCTGGCGCAGCATCGGGCCGGCTTGCGGGTCCATGCCGCCGTAGAACACGCCATCCGGACCCTTCGACTTGATCGAGGTCAGGATCGCCATGAAATCGGTGGCCTTGTCGGTGGTGTACTGCTCATCGACGATCTGGATGCCCTTGGCCTGGGCAGTCTTCTTGAACACCTCGGCCACACCCTGCCCGTAGGCAGTGCGGTCATCGATGATCGCGACCTTCTTGAGCTTCAGGTTGTTGGCGGCGTGCAAAGCCAGGCCGGCGCCGAGCGCGTTGTCGTTGGCCAGGATGCGGAAAGCGGTCTTGAAGCCCTGCTGCGTGTACTTGGGGTTCGTGGCCGACGGGGTGATCTCAGGAATGCCGCAGTCGTTGTAGATCTTCGAGGCGGGAATGGTGGTGCCGGAGTTCAGGTGACCGACCACACCGTTGACCTTGGCATCGCACAGCTTGGTGGCGGCGGCCGTGCCCTGCTTCGGGTCGGCAGCGTCGTCTTCCGCAACCAGTTCGAACTTGACCTTCTTGCCACCGATCGTGATGTTCTGGGTGTTGAGTTCCTCGATCGCCATCCGGGCGCCGTTCTCGTTGTCCTTGCCGTAGTGGGCCTGGGCACCGGAGATGGGGGCGACGTGGCCGATCTTGATCACTTCCTGGGCCGAGACGGCGCCGGTCGCGAGCAGGGCCGTTGCAAGGGCGATGGCTTTGAGTTTGAGTTGCATGAAGAACCTCCGGGTTGGAAGAAAGATTGAAGAAAACGGGTCGTTCTCAACGGCCGAGACAATACTCCAAAACAGGCAGCACACCGCTCGGGAGACGCCCCGGGAAAACACCGTCGGCGCCGGTGCCGGCGGTCTGCACCTGAAGCTGGAACAGTAGCAAGCCGCAGACCACCCGCTTTGCAGGCGCCGAGATCAGCCGCGCACCTCGTGCGGGCGGATCTCGTAGCCGCGGCTCTCGAAGTAGCGCCAGCGCTGGCGGCCTGCGCGCCGCTCCTCGTCGTCTTTGCCGACGATCTCGAACAAGCGTTCGAAGCTCTCGAAACCAGCCGGCACCTCGGGTCCCAGGTTCACCAGCACCTCGTGATGAGGTGCGTCGGCTGCCCGGTCCAGCAGCCAGATCGGGGTCGGCGCCAGGCGCTCGGCCGGAGCCGCTCCTGCGCGCAGCCGGGCATGGGGCACGAACGCCAGCGGATCGTAAGTCCACAGCATCACGTCGAGCTGGGCGAGCCGCTCGCTCGACGACGCCGTGACGGCTACCCGGGCGCCCCGCTGGTAGGCCTTCGTCAGCAGGCGGCAGGCGTGCGCCAGCGGATCGGCTGCACCGTGGTGGAAGTTGATCTCCGTCAAGCGGGTTCCCCGCGCGCAGGCGTCAACGGGTGCGCGACAGCACGAAGTGCGTGAGCAGCGGCACCGGCCGGCCGGTCGCTCCCTTGGCGGCGCCGGATTTCCAGGCCGTGCCGGCGATGTCGAGGTGCGCCCAGCGGTACTTGGCTGTGAACTTCTTGAGGAACATCGCCGCGGTGATGGCCCCGCCGGCGCGGCCACCGACATTGCCCATGTCGGCGAAGTTGCTGCGCAGCGCTTCCTCGTACTCGTCGTCGAGCGGCATGCGCCAAGCCGGGTCGAGGCCGGCGCTGCCGGCGTCGAGCAGCGCATCGGCGAGCGCATCGTCGGCGCTGAACAGGCCGCTGCGGTGATGACCGAGCGCAATGACGCAGGCGCCGGTCAGCGTGGCGATGTCGATCACCACGGCCGGCTTGAAGCGCTCGGCGTAGGTCAGCGCGTCACACAGGATCAGGCGCCCCTCGGCGTCGGTGTTGAGCACCTCGATCGTCTGGCCCGACATCGAGGTCACCACGTCGCCCGGCTTGATGGCGCGCCCGCTGGGCATGTTCTCGCAGCTCGGGATGAGGCCCACCACATTGACCTGCGGCTGAAGTTCCGCGACAGCGCGGAAGCTGCCGAGCACGCTGGCGGCGCCACCCATGTCGTACTTCATCTCGTCCATTTCGGCCGCCGGCTTGATGGAAATGCCGCCGGTGTCGAAGGTGATGCCTTTGCCCACCAGCACCACCGGTGCATCGCTCCGCGACGCGCCGTCATAGCGCAGCACGATGAACTTCGGGGGCTCGTCGGAGCCCTGCGCCACGGCGAGGAAGGAGCCCATGCCGAGCTTCTCGCAGGCCTTGCGGTCGAGCACGTCGACCTTGATCCGCGGCAGCTTGGCGAGCTTGCGCGCCTCGGCCGCCAGGAAGCTCGGCGTGCAGTGGTTGCCGGGCCGGTTGGCGCACTCGCGCGCCAGCGCCACGCCAAGGGCGATCGCCGCGCCGCGCGACAGTCCGGTCTGCGCCGCCTTGGCTTCCGCCTTGTCGACCAGCAGGGTGATCTTCTGCAGCGCCGGCGCGGGGCTCGCGCTCGGCTTGGTGTGGCGGTAGCTGTAGGTGGCGTCGGACGCTGCCGCCGCGGCGGCCTCGGCATGGGAGTCCTCGATGGCGCCGCTTGCGGCCACTGCCAGGTGTTTCACACCCAGCGGCTTGATCAGGCCCAAGCCCGCGGCCACGGCGGACTTGAAGGCCTTGGGCCCGGCATCGCCGGCCACGGCGAACACCACGCGCGCCGCCTTCACGCCCAGCGGACGGTGCAGATAGAGCGTGCGACCGGCCTTGAAGGCCAGGTCGCCGGCCGCGATCGCATCGGACAGCACGCGATCCAGGGGATCGTCCAGGCCTTGCTGCTTCGGATCGCCGGCCACCACGATCAAGAGCGCATCGGCGCTGACCTTCGAAAGGCTGGAGGTCGACGTGGCGAGAATGCGAAAGTCCATAATGCGATCCGTTTGAAATCCAATTGATGTTATTCGATTCCACTCTGCGCCGAGACCTCGCCAGGAGCTTTGGCGCGACCCTGGTCGTGATCATGACCATCGTGATCACGATGTTCCTCATCCGCACGCTCGGCCAGGCGGCGGGTGGTTCGGTGGCCGCGCAGGATGTCGCGCTGCTGCTCGGCTACGTGGCCCTCGAGAACCTGCCCACCATCCTCAGCCTGTCGCTGTTCATCGCGGTGGTGACGACGCTCACGCGCATGTACCGCGACAGCGAGATGGTGATCTGGTTCGCCAGCGGTGTGGGCCTGCTGCGTTTCGTGCCGCCGGTGCTGCGGCTGACCGCACCGCTGCTGCTGCTGGTGGCGCTGCTGGCGCTGTTCGTCTGGCCCTGGGGCAACCGCCAGATCGCCGAGCTGAAAGACCGTTACCAGCGGCGCTCAGACGTGGCGCGCGTGGCGCCCGGGCAGTTCCAGAGCTCGGCCGACGGCAAGCGCACCTTCTTCATCGAGCGTGACACCGGCGAAGGCAACATCGCGCGCAACGTGTTCGTCCTGGAGCGCAAGCCCGACAGCGAGAGCGTGACCTCGGCCCGCACCGGGCGCATCGAGATGGACGGCGACCAGCGTTTCGTCGTGCTCGAAAGCGGCCAGCGCAACGATATCAACCTCGCCACCGGCGAGCGCAAGCTCGCCCAGTTCGACAGCTACCGCGTGCTGGCCGGCGAAGCCGTCAGCAGCGGCGCCGACAACCTGCCACCGAAGGCGCGCAGCACCTGGGATCTGCTCACGCAGCCGAGCAACCGGCACTTCGGCGAGCTCGCCTGGCGCATCGGCCTGGCCGTCGGTGGCATCAATCTCGTGTTGTTGGGCATCGGCCTGGCGGGCGGCAACCCGCGGCGTGCCGGCAGCTGGAACCTGCTGTTCGCGCTGCTCGCCTTCGTCGTCTATTTCAACCTGCTGAACCTCAGTCAGGCCTGGGTCGCCAGCGGCAAGCTCGAGATCGGCATCGTGCTGCTGCTCATCCACGGCGGCAGCTTCGTGCTGGCTGTTTCCTTGCTCTGGTGGCGCGAACGCGGCGCCTCGTTCGGACTGCGCCGCCGGCGCGCAAGCACCTAAGGCCTCGCCATGCGCACGGTCCGCCGTCTCCTGTATGCCGACGTCCTGGGCGCGGTGACCTTCGTCGCCGTGTCCTTCCTGTCGCTGTTCTTCTTCATCGACTTCGTGGAGGAGCTCGACGACATCGGCCGTGGCGCCTACCGCGTGCACCATGCGGCCCTGTACTGCCTGCTGGAGCTGCCGGGGCGCCTGTACGAACTGCTGCCGATCGCGGTGTTGATCGGCACCATCTACGCGATGGCCAGGCTGGCGCAGTCTTCAGAGTTCACCATTCTGCGCACCGGCGGGCTGGGTCCGGGCCGGGCCCTGTCGCTGCTCGCCAAGATCGGACTGGCGTTCGCGGTGCTGACCTTCGTGGTCGGCGACTACGTCGGCCCCTATTTCGATGCCAAGGCGCAGACGCTCCGTTCCACGCTGCGCGGCTCGGCCTCCGGCGGCGGCAACAACAGCGCCTGGCTGAAGGACCGCCGCGCCGCCGCGCCGGGGGAGCTGCCCGCCGGAGAGCGCATCGATTCGATCAACATCGGCAACGTCGGGCCCGACGGTCTGCTCGACGACGTGCGCATCTACGAGTTCAGCGAGGAAGGCCAGCTGCTGGCGCGTGTGGCCGCGGAGCATGCCGTGGTCGAAGACGGTGCCTGGCGCCTTAAAAAGGTGCGTCTCACGCGCTGGCATGCGGCGAGCGGCGACGGCCTGCCGGTCGACGAGCGGCGCGACGAGCTGCGTTGGCCGACCCGCTTGACGCCTTCGGTGGTTGGTGCGGCCGTCTCGCCGCTCAAGAGCATGTCGACCGTCGATCTCTACCGCTACATGAGCCATCTGTCCCAGAACGAGCAGGCCGCGCAGCGCCAGGAGATCCAGTTCTGGAAGAAGGCGCTGTACCCGCTGGCCTGCCTGGTGATGGTGGGCCTGGCCCTGCCGTTCGCCTACCTGCACGCGCGCGCCGGTGGCGTCAGCGTCAAGGTGTTCGGCGGCATCCTGCTGGGCATCAGCTTCGTGCTGCTGAACAACGTGTCGACCCACCTCGGGTTGCTGCGCGATTGGACGCCCTGGATCGCAGCCGCAGCACCCGGCGCTTTCTACCTGCTGCTGTCGATGGCTGCCTTCAGCTGGCTCGTGCGCTACCGGTGAGAGGGAACCGCATGCAGCAGCACGGCATCCTCCTGTTCGCCCACGGCGCCCGCGACCCCTTGTGGGCGCGGCCCTTCGAGGCGGTGGCGCGTCAGCTGCGGGAGCGCGCGCCGGATACACCGGTCGCGCTGGCCTACCTGGAGTTCATGAGCCCGGACCTGCGCGGCGCGGCCCATGCCCTGGCGGCGCAGGGCTGCTCGGCCGTGAGCGTGCTGCCGCTGTTCCTGGGCGCAGGAGGGCATGTGCGCAAGGACTTGCCGGCACTGCTGCACAGCGTGCGCGGCGAACTGCCGGCGGTGCGCTGGCAGCTCGCGCCCGCGATCGGAGAGATCGACTCGGTGGTCGCCGCGATGGCCGATGCCGCCTGGGCGCTGCTGCAACCGCAGGCCCGCTGAGAGCGTCACGCCGGTGGCACTGAGATAATTTCGTTTCACCCGCCTCGCGCAGCTGCGCGCACCGCCCGATGAACCTGCATCAGTTTCGTTTCGTCCAGGAAGCCGTGCGCCGCAATCTCAACCTGACCGAGACCGCGAAGGCCCTTCACACGTCCCAGCCCGGAATTTCCAAGGCCATCCTCGAGCTCGAGGGCGAGCTCGGCATCGACATCTTCGCGCGCCACGGCAAGCGGCTCAAGCGCATCACCGAGCCAGGCCAGCAGGTGCTCGCGGCCATCGAGATCATCATGCGCGAGGTCGGCAACCTCAAGCGCATCGGCGAGGAGTACAGCCAGCAGGATGCCGGCACCTTGTCGATCGCCACCACCCACACCCAGGCACGCTACGTGCTGCCTGGCCCGGTGGCTGCGCTGCGCAAGCGCCATCCCAAGGTGGCAATCAGCCTGCACCAGGGCACACCCGAGCAGGTGGCGCAGATGCTGATCGACGAGACCGCAGAGGTCGGGCTGGCGACCGAGTCGCTGAGCGATTTCGAGTCCCTGGTCACCCTGCCCTGCTACGACTGGCAGCACGTGGTGGTGCTGCCGCTGAACCATCCACTCGCGGCGCACGAACGGCTGACCCTGGAGCAACTGGCCCAGGAGCCGCTGATTTCCTACCACCCGTCCTTCACGGGCCGCACCCGCGTCGACCAGGCCTTCGCCACGCGCGGACTCAAGCCGAACGTCGTGCTGGAGGCGATCGACTCCGACGTCATCAAGACCTACGTCCGGCTCGGCCTGGGTGTGGGCATCGTGGCCGAGATGGCGGTGCGCGACGATCCCGCCTGTGCACCGGGCGGCGATCTCGTCACGCGTCCAGCCGGCCAGCTGTTCGGCAACAACGTCGCCCGACTCGCTTTCAAGCGCGGAGCCTACCTGCGCAACTTCGTCTACGGTTTTGCCGAGCTGCTGTCTGACCGGCTGACCCGCGATCTGATCACCCGCGCGTTGCAGGGCGACGCCGAAAGCTACGAACTGTGAAGCCAGCACCGATGAGCAGCGCCCACCTCCTGGCCCGCACGCCCGTGCCGCCCAGCCGCCTGCCGCGGGTGGGCACGACGATCTTCACCGTGATGTCCGCGCTGGCCCAGGAGCACGGCGCGGTCAACCTCGGCCAGGGCTTCCCGGACTTCGAGTGCGACCCGCGCCTGGTCGATGCCGTGACGCAGGCCATGCAGGCAGGCCACAACCAGTACCCGCCGATGGCCGGCGTGCCGGTGTTGCGCGAAGCAGTCGCCGCAAAGATCGCCGCGCTCTATGGTCACCGCTACGACCCCGGCAGCGAGATCACCATCACCGCTGGCGCGACCCAGGCCATCCTGACCGCGATCCTCGCGCTGGTGCATCCGGGCGACGAGGTGATCGTCCTTGAGCCCTGCTACGACAGCTATGCGCCAAACATCGAACTGGCCGGCGGCCGAGTACGGCGGGTGCCGCTGACGCCGGGCCGCTTCCGGCCGGACTTCGACCGTATCGCCGCGGCGCTCGGGCCGCGCACCCGCGCAATCCTCGTCAACACGCCGCACAACCCGAGCGCCACGGTGTGGACCGCCGGCGAGATGCAGCGCCTGGCCGATCTGCTGCGGCCCACCAACGTGATCGTCATCGCCGACGAGGTCTACGAGCACATGGTGTTCGACGGCCAAGCCCACCAGAGCGTGGCTCGCCATGCGGAGCTCGCCGCGCGCTCCGTCATCGTGTCGAGCTTCGGAAAGACCTTTCATGTGACCGGCTGGAAGGTGGGCTACGCCGCGGCCCCGGCCGAACTGATGGCGGAGTTCCGCAAGGTGCATCAATTCAATGTGTTCACCGTCAACACGCCGGTGCAGCACGCGCTGGCCGCCTACCTGGGCGACCCTCGCCCCTACCTGGACCTGCCGGATTTTTATGCACGCAAGCGCGACCGCTTCCGCGCCGGGCTCGCGGACACCGGCCTCGACCTGATGCCCAGCGAAGGCAGCTACTTCCAGTGCGTGGGTTATGGCGGCCTGGCCGCGCATCGGGCGCGCAGCGAAGCCGAGTTCTGCCGCTGGTTGACCACCGAGGCCGGCGTCGCGGCGATTCCGCTGTCGGCGTTCTACGACGCCGGATTCGAACAGCGGGTCGTGCGCTTCTGCTTTGCCAAGCGCGAAGGCACGCTGGATGCCGCGTTGCAGCGGCTGCGCACGGCGCTGTCCGCGCGATCTCCCGGCTGAGGGCGCCCGCAGGCGCGCAACTCAGCCGCGCGAACCGCCGTCCTGGCCTGTGCCGCCTTCGGCCGGCTTGGGCTCGAGGTCCTCGAGCGACAGATCGACCGCCAGCGGCTTCTGCACCTCCGGCTGGGCCTCGAGCGAGGTCGTCGCCAGCAGACGCTCGAAGACCGCGCTGGCCGGCGCATCGTCCGTGGGTTCGCCTGCGCCGATCGGCAGGAGCAGGTCGACGGCCCCGCCGGCCTCGAGCTCCGATCGATCGCGTGCGACCGAATACAGCAGCATCAGCTCGCGATAGGCCGGCAGGTCGAAGCTGTCGCTGCCCTCGGGATCGGCATTGCCATCGTCGGGGCGCAGCAGGCTGACCTGCAACACGTCCATCGCTCGCGACGGCGTCGACCACAGCGCCTGGAGCTGCTCGATGACGGCCGGGTAGTCTTCCAGCGTGCGTCCGCCCAGAAGGTCGGTCTCCCAGGCCGGGGCGTAGGCATTGAAGCGGCTGTTGAAGCGCTCGCGCAGCCGTTCGTAGTCGCTACGGTCACCGCGGCGCTTGTAGATTTCCAGCAGCTTCAGATAGGGCAGCGGACTGGTACCTGACGTGCTGCGCAGATGCCCCATCAGCAGATCGATCGCCGCAGCGTCCTGACCCAGGACGATGAAGAACTCGGCCTGTTGCTCGAGGTCGATCAGCTCCTCGACCGAAACCTCGCGCTTCTGCGCAGCGCTGAGCGGCCGCACCGCATTCAGCGGAGCAGGCTCCGACAGCGCGCCGGTCACCGACATGCTGCCGGCCCGCGTCGCGGCCAGCGTGTCGTCGAAACCGTCAATCTCGTTGGGCTTGCTGACCCAGGCCTTGAGCGTCGGCACCGGCGCGAAGGCGGCCGCCTCTGCCGTTGCGGCCGGCGCTCCCACGCCACCGCTCCGCGGCGCTTCCGCCGGCGTGGCCGCCTGCACCAGCCAGGCGTGCGACTGGCGCTCCTGGTTGCGTTGCCGCCAGAGCCAGATCACCACGCCGAGCAGAACCGCGAGGGCCGCCGCCAGACCGTAGACCAATGGGTTGCTGTAGCGATCGCTTTCCGCGCGCTGCAACCGCGCCTGCAGGCCGGCAATGGCCTGCTGGGTGGTTGCGGTCTCGAGGCGCAGCTTGTTCATCGCCGCCTCGAGTTCCTCGACTCTGACCCGGGCGGCCTCGGCCAGGGCTGCCGCACTGGCGGCGCTGGCCGCCTGCTCGGCGGCGGCCGCGCTGGCGGCCACCTCGGCGGGCGTTGGCGTCGCCGCGACCAGGGCGCCCGCCTCGAGAGGGGCGAGCTTCAAACGGGCGTTGTTGCCGGTCGCCGCGGGCCGGGCCGCACGCTGCGGCGCGGGGCGCGGCACAGCGATTGGGGCAGCGGCAGTGGCGGGCGCACGGCGTGGTGCGGCCGTGGTGGCACGGCTGCGCGCCGGCGTGCGCGGTGTGGCGGCACGCGGCATCGGCGCGGTATCCGGGGGCGCGGCTTCGGGGCGGCTCGCTGCGGAGGCCGCCGGCGCAGGTGGTGCCGACGGTGCAACGGCCGCAACTGGGGCGGCCACTTCGGCGGGGGCGATCAGCGGCGGGTCCGCGAACAGCGTGAAGCGGCGTGTGACCTTGGAGGCACATCCGACCGTGATCTGCACCGTCACGACCGGCTCGTCGACGCGCGTGGTGGTGGCAAGCCGCAGCACGCGCTCGGTTGCGCTGGGTTCGGCGGGTTCGAGCCGCAGCGAGGTGGTGCCGGGCTGCTGCAGGTTGTCGGAGAAATGGACTTCGCCATTGAGGCATTCGGGACGCAGATCCTCGCCCGCGTCGACCCGCAGCGGAATCTTCAGTTCCAGCGGCTGCCCGAGCGTCGTGGAGTCCGGCAATTTTCCGAAACCGACAGCCACGACACCCTGTGCCAACGCGCACAGGCTCACACCGATCAGTAGTTTTCGCGTGCTGAGATGCATAGCTCTTCTTTTGCCGACCGCGATGGACTCTAGCATGGAGCCGACCGGCCCAATCCGCAGAGGAGCGCCCGAATACACCGACTCCGGTGGCCCGCTGCCACGGTCTCGGCGACGGTGCGTGACACAATTCTCGCCTGCCCCGAGACCGCAGCAGCCGACGATGACCGCAGAACTGCGCACCGAGCGACGCGACAGCACCCTGGTGCTGACCTTCAGCGATCCGGCCAGCCGCAATGCCCTGGCGCCGCAGGCCCTGACCGCGGCCGTCGAGGCGCTGAACGTCGCCGAAGCCGACGCCACGGTTCGCGCGGTGGTGCTGGTCGGTGAAGGCGCGCACTTCAGCGCGGGCAGCGACCTCCAGCGCTTGGCGAACGACGCGGAGATCCGGCCCGGCGATGCCGCGGCGCACCAGTTGCATGCGTTGCGATCCTTCGTCGAGGCCCTGCGTGCGCACCCCAATCCCGTCATTGCCGCCGTCGAAGGGGCAGCGACGGCGGCCGGCTTCTCGCTGGCGCTGGCCTGCGACCTGATCGTCGCCGCGGAGGACGCGCGCTTCACCATGTCGCAGGGCCAGGCCGGACTGTCGCCCGACGGCGGCGGAAGTTGGCTGCTGGCGCACGCGCTGCCGCGCGCGCTGGCACTGCAGCTGCTGTGGCTCGGCGAGCCCGTGTCCGCGCGCGAGCTGCAAGCCTGGGGACTTGTCAATCGCGTGACAGACAGCGGCCAGGCCTTGGCCGAAGCTACTCGGCTGGCCCGCCAGCTCGCGTCCCGCGCGCCGAACGTGCTGGCCGCCACCAAGGAACTCGTGAACCAGGCCCGCGGACTGGCTCTGAACGAGCACCTCAATGCCGAAGGTATTCACTTTGCCGATACCCTGTCTCACATCAAAGGGGCCGAGACGCTGCCCAAGAAGCGCGGGCCGCGCTCGCGCTGACTGGTCCTCCCGATGAAGCTGCCCCGGGCGCGGCGCCGCCTCTACCTGATGCGGCATGGATCGGTCGACTACTTCCTCCCCGACGGCACGCCAGTGGCGCCCGACTCGGTGCCGCTCAACGCCGAGGGGGAACGCCAGGCCGACGCCGCGGGGCAGCTGTTCGCTCAGTGCGGCGTGCGCTTCGACCGGGTATTGGTGAGCGGGCTGCCGCGCACGGTGCAGACGGCGCAGCGCGTGCTGTCGGCATCGGGCCAGGCGCTGACGCTTGACCACGAGGCGGCGCTGCAGGAAATCCGCGGAGGTCGACTCGCCGACATCCCGGCCGACCAGGTCGAGCAGGCCTTTCTGGGCGCGTTCCAGGGGCGCGGCGGGAGCGAGACCGAGCAGCAGCGCTTCCTCGGCGGTGAGTCGATCGGCGAACTGCTCGACCGCGTGCTGCCGGCCTTCGACGCCTGGTGCGCGCGCGACGACTGGCAATGTCTGCTGCTGGTGCTGCACGGCGGGGTCAACCGTGCCCTCCTCTCGACGGCGCTGGCCGGGCAGCGCGCCTTCTTCGGCCGCCTCGAGCAGCAGCCGGCCTGCATCAACGTGCTCGACATCGGACTCGGAGACGAGGCCGTCGTGCGCGCGGTGAACCTCGCACCGACGCAGTGGCTGCACGAGCAGGAGCGGTACACCACCATGGAAAAGGTGTTGGCGCAGTATCTGCGCCTGCCCCCCTGAGGCTGACACCGGAGCCGCGCGTTCCGCGGCCATGAATTGCCATGTGGACAATCGAACGTACAGCTTCCACGATGCTGTCACGTCAGGGACAAGCCATGCACAACCCCGTTCTTACACTCGACGAACAACAGCACATCGACGCCGGCCCGTGGTTCAGCAAACTGTCTCCTGCGCTCCGACAGGCCATCCTGGCGCGAGCAACGGTACGCCGGGTCGCCGATGGCGCAATGCTGACCTCGCGGGGCGCAGCCGCCGACGAGTGGTGGGGTGTCGCGGCCGGCGCCGTGCGCATCAGTTCAGTCTCGCTTTCGGGCAAGCTGGTCACGCTGACCTACGCGGAGCCGGGCATCTGGCTCGGCGATACCTCGCTGTTCGACGGACTGCCTCGTACGCACGATGCGAACGCGCACGGCGACACCACGCTTCTGGTCGTGCGCCGGCCCGATTTCAAGGAGCTGCTCGCGCAGCACGTCGAGCTCTACGAGGCCCTGCTGCGGCTCAATTGCCGCCGGCTGCGACTCGCCTACGACCTGGTCGAGGATCTCAACACGCGCCCCCTTTCGGCGCGACTCGCCAAGCAGATCCTGCTGCTGGCTCGCAGCTACGGCATCGCGCAAGGCGACGAGATCCGCATCGGGCTGCAACTTGCGCAGGAAGACCTCGCACAGCTGCTGGGCGCGTCGCGTCAGCGCGTGAATCAGGAACTCAAGGGCTTCGAGCGCGAGGGCGCAGTGCGCATCGAGCCCACGCGCCTGGTGGTGCTGTCGCGCGAGCTGCTGCTCGCGATCGCCGAACGATGAACTGAATCCGAGTCCCCATGGAAGCCCAGTCCGGAACGAAACCCGTCACCTCGCAGCACGCATTCGACGTTGGCGCACTGCAGTCCTATCTCGAATCCGCGCTCGACGGCTTCCGCGGTCCGCTCAGCGTCGAGCAATTCAAGGGCGGCCAGTCGAACCCGACCTTCAAGCTGCTCACCCCGCAGCGCAGCTACGTGATGCGCAGCAAGCCGGGGCCGGTCGCGAAGCTGCTGCCGTCGGCACATGCGATCGAACGCGAGTTCACGGTGATGCGAGCACTCGCCGGAAGCGAAGTACCAGTGGCCCGGATGCACCTGCTGTGCGAGGACGAATCGGTGATCGGCCGGGCCTTCTACGTGATGGAGTACGTGGAGGGCCGCGTGCTGTGGAGCCAGGCACTGCCCGACATGACCACCGTGCAGCGTGGTGAGATCTACGACGAAATGAATCGCGTGATCGCGGCGCTGCACCGTGTGGACTACGCCGCTTGCGGTCTGGCCGGCTACGGCAAGCCCGGCAACTACTTCGAGCGTCAGATCGGACGCTGGAGCCGCCAGTACCAGGCCTCTCTGGGTCCCGGCGGACCGGAGCCGATCGACGCAATGGAGCGCCTGATCGACTGGCTGCCGGATCACATCCCGGCCAGCGCACGCGATGAATCCCAGACCCGCATCGTTCACGGCGACTACCGGCTCGACAACCTGATCTTCCACCCGAGCGAGCCGCGCATCGTCGCGGTGCTCGACTGGGAACTGTCGACGCTGGGACACCCTCTGGCCGACTTCAGCTACCACTGCATGAGCTGGCACATCTCGCCCGGCACCTTCCGCGGCATCGGCGGGCTCGACGTCGCGGCGCTCGGCATCCCGACCGAAGCCGAGTACATGCAGCGCTATTGCGAACGCACCGGCCGCGGCGGCACCGACGCGCTGGTGACAGACTGGAACTTCTACCTGGCATACAACCTGTTCCGCATGGCCGGCATCCTGCAGGGCATCGCCAAGCGTGTGCTGGACGGCACCGCCGCGAGCGAGCAGGCCCGACAGGCCGCTGCCGGCGCTCGACCGCTAGCCGAACTGGGCTGGGCGATCGCACAACGGCAGCGCTGACGCCACGATCGCCGACACGGGCCGCCCGCGCTGCCTGCGCAACGGCACCGACCCTCAGGGAGACACGCATGGACTTCGACTACTCGCCGCGCACGCAGGACCTGCAGGCCCGCCTCACGGCCTTCATGGACCGGCACATCTACCCGGCCGAGGCCGCCTACTGGGCCGAGATCGAAGCCAACACGCGCGCCGGCAAGCGCTGGACGCCGCTGCAGGTGATCGAGCAGCTCAAGCCCAAGGCGCGCGACGAAGGACTCTGGAACCTGTTCCTGCCCGACAGTGCCGACGGGGCGAACCGCACGTCGGGCAACTACGGCGCCGGCCTGTCCAACCAGGAATATGCGCCGCTGGCCGAGATCATGGGCCGCGTGCCCTGGGCCAGCGAGGTGTTCAACTGCTCGGCACCCGACACCGGCAACATGGAGACGCTCGTGCGCTACGGCAGCGCCGAGCACAAGAAGCGCTGGCTCGAACCGCTGCTGCGCGGCGAGATCCGCAGCGCCTTCGTGATGACCGAGCCGGACGTCGCCTCGTCGGATGCCACCAACATCGAGTCGCGCATCGAGCGCCAGGGCGACGACTACGTGATCAATGGTCGCAAGTGGTGGATCTCGGGCGCGGGCGACCCGCGTTGCGCGATCTACATCTTCATGGGCAAGACCGATCCGGAGGCGCCGCGACACAGCCAGCAGTCGATGATCCTGATCCCCAGCGACGCGCCGGGCATCAAGGTGCTGCGTCCGCTTTCCGTATTGGGTTACGACGATGCCCCGCACGGCCACTGCGAGATCACCTTCACCAACGTGCGCGTTCCGGCCAGCAACCTGATGCTCGGCGAAGGCCGCGGTTTCGAGATCGCCCAGGGCCGCCTGGGGCCGGGACGCATCCACCATTGCATGCGGCTGATCGGGCTGGCTGAGCGCTCTCTCGAGCTGATGTGCCGGCGCACCAGTGCGCGCGTGGCCTTCGGCCGCCCGGTGGCCGACCAGGGCGTGACGCGGGAGCGCATCGCCGAGGCGCGCTGCCGGATCGACATGGCGCGCCTGCTGACGCTCAAGGCGGCGTGGATGATGGATGTGGCGGGCAACAAGGCCGCCAAGGCCGAGATCGCGATGATCAAGGTCGTGGCGCCCAACCTCGCCTGCCAGGTGATCGACTGGGCCATGCAGGCACATGGCGCCGCGGGCATGTGCGAGGACTTTCCGCTCGCCTACTTCTACACCCTGGCGCGCACGCTGCGCTTTGCCGACGGCCCCGACGAAGTGCACCGCAACGCGATCGCCAAGCTCGAGCTCGGCAAGTACGCCGCCGCCTGAAGCCAGCCCCAGGGCGCGGCTGTCTCAGCGGCGGTTGTCGCCGAGCCCGGCCTCCGCCGGGTAGTGCGAAGGCAGGTGGCTCTGCCAGGCCGTGGTGCTGGTGCTCGGCCACTGCGTCTGCGAAGACGCGCCTTCGGCCGCTGCCAGCGCGCCGCGGGCGGCCGCCTCGAACAGCGCCATCACGCCATCGAGCAGCGCAGCGTCCGGCTGCACCGACTCGATGCGCAGGTAGAGCCTGCCCCGCAGCGTCATCAGCACGAGCGGGCCCTCTTCACCCAGCCAGCCTTGCCGGGCGGCCTCGAGTTGGCCGACCAGATCCTTGTCAAGCCACACCGCCAGCGGTGCCGCGGCATTCGATGCCGTCGTGTAGCGATTGCGCAGCATCTTCAGCGCAGCCAACTGCGTCTTCGGGAACATCGCCAGCCAGCGCATTTCCTCCGGCATGCCGGAGTCGATCTGCGTCTGCATGTCCTGTGTGAACAGCGCGTAGGCCGCCTGTTCCAGCTCCTCGGCCAGCACGCGCGAGATCACCATCATCTGCAGGCTCTGCGGCAGACCCAGGTCCATGCGCAGGCGCAGTTCGCGATCGAGCAGATAGGCTCGCTGTGGCGTACCCCATTCCATGCGCCACGGCGTCCCGTGCATCTCGCCCTCGATCACCACGCCTTCACCGTTGCGCACGCGCTTGAAGACCAAGCCACGCTGCTTGGCCCAGGTCTGGAGGAGACGACCGTCCGGGCCGCCGCGCTTGCCGTCTATCCAGCGCTTGAAGGAGTCGAGCATGGGTCCGTGCGATCGAATAGAGTGCCCACAAGCCGTCCGTCGGAGCGGCTGCCACCCACCGAGGGCTCTGACGATGATCGAAGTGTATTCCTGGGCCACGCCCAACGGGCACAAGGTCCACATCATGCTGGAGGAGTGCGGGCTGCCATACCGTGCATTTCCTGTCGATATTGGCGCCGGCGATCAGTTCGAGCCCGCCTTCCTGGCGATCAGCCCGAACAACAAGATCCCCGCGATCGTCGATCCTGATGGCCCGGACGGAAAGCCCATCTCGCTGTTCGAATCCGGCGCAATCCTGCTCTATCTGGCCGGCAAGACCGGCCAGCTGCTGCCAGCCGACGTGCGGGGCAAGTACGAGGTGCTGCAGTGGCTGATGTTCCAGATGGGTGGCGTCGGGCCGATGCTCGGCCAGACGCACCATTTCCGGGTCTACGCACCCGAGAAGATCGACTATGCGATCGACCGCTATACCAACGAGGCCAAGCGCCTCTACGGCGTGATGAATCGCCAGTTGGCCAAGTCGAAGTACATCGCGGGGGCGGACTACAGCATCGCCGACATCGCGATCTTCCCCTGGCTGCGCTCCTGGAAAAACCAGGGCATCGACTGGAACGACTACCCTCACCTCAAGGGCTGGTTCGACGAGATCGCCGCACGCCCTGCGGTGCAGCGCGGCGTCGAGGTCTTGGCTCAACAGCGCAAGCCGCTGGTCGACGAGCAGTCGCGCAAGATGCTGTTCGGGACCGAACAGTACAAACCGCGCTGAGCCGCACGGACTTTTCTTCGCCGCCAGAAAAACGAAAGGCCCGCGAGACGGGGCCTTCGTTTGAGATCAGGTGGGGTGGCTGATGGGACTCGAACCCACGACAACAGGAATCACAATCCTGGACTCTACCAACTGAGCTACAGCCACCGCAGAGCCCTGCATTATAGCGGAGAGCTTCAGCGCGAAGCGCCGGACTGCTCGGCGTCGGCGCTCTTCGCCACGCCGGTGATCTTCACCTTGTATCGTTCCTTCAGCGCCGCGTAGTAGGCCTCGTCTTCGGCCGCGCCCCAGATCTGTCCGTATTGCTGCTGCAGCCGCTTGTCGTCACCAGCCGCCGCGTCGCGCGGCAGCAGCTTGTCGACGCGCACCACCGCGTAGCCCTCGTCGCCGAAATCGACACCCGTCCACGACGGCAGCGGCGCCGGCGAGGCCTTCATCACCGCATCGATCAGAGCGGGCGGCAGCTCCTGCTGCCGGCCGCGCGAGACCGTCATCGCGGGCTCCAGACCCTCAGGTTCGGCACCGCCCTTCCAGGCGGCGAGCCGCGCCAGGGCTTCCTTGCGCGCCAATGCCGCCGATTGCTCGACCACCACCCGCTCCCGCACCCGGTCCTTCACCTCGGCGAGCGGCAGCTTGCGCGACGGCGCGTATTCGACGATGCGGCCGGCCACCAATTGACTGCCACCCAGATCGACCGCCTCGGTGTTGCGCTTGTTGCGCAGGGTCTCGGCGGCAAACAGGGCCTCCAGGAACTTCGGGCTGGCGAGCGCGCCGGTCGTCCCCTGCGCCGGCGTGCGCGCCACGCCGGACGCCGTGCGCACCGTGAGCTTGAGCTTCTCCGCCGCCGGTTTCAGGCTGTCGGCTTGTTCGTAGACGGTGTTGCTGAAAATCTCTGCCGCTTCGGCGTAGCGGCGCTGCGCCAGCTGCTGCTTCACCTCGTTCTCGATCTCCGCCTTGACGGACTCGAAAGCCTTCTTCTCGCCGCCCCGCACCGCGGTGAGCAAAATCACGTGGTAGCCGAAATCGCTTTCCACCACCTCGCTCAGTTGCCCCGGCTTCAGTGCGAACGCGGCGTCCTCGAAGGGCTTGACCATCGCACCGCGCGCAAAGAAGTCCAGGTCGCCGCCCTGCACCGCGGAGCCGGGGTCTTCCGAATTCTTCTTGGCCAGTTCGGCGAACTTCGCAGGGTCCTTCCGCGCCTCGGCGAGCAAGGTGGCGGCCTTGGTCCTGGCCTTCTCGCGCTGCTCGGCCGACGCGCCCTTCTCGGCCTTGATCAGGATGTGGCTGGCGCGGCGCTCTTCCGGCGCGACGTAGCGACTCTCGTTCTCCGCGTAGTATTTGCGGAGATCGTCGTCGCTGACCGTGAGGCCGGACTTGATGGCATCGAGGTCGAGCACGAGGTACTCGATCGACGCCTGCTCCGGCGTCTCGAATTCGGCAGCGTGCCGGCCATCCTTGTAATAGGCTTCGATGTCGGCGTCGGTCACGTTGACCTTCGTCACGAACTTCTGAGCCTCGAAGCGCGCGATGCGCACTTCGCGTTGCTGCAGCAGCGCATCCAGCGCCGTCGACGTGGGACGACTCGGCGCCAGCACCGTGCCACTCACGCCCTGCAGGACCTGACGCATCGCCAGATCCTGACGCAGTTGCTGCTCGAACTGCCTGGCACTCATGCCCTGCGCCGCAAGCACGTCGGCGTTCAGGCTGCCGTCGGGCTTGCGCAGGAAGGCGAGTTGCGGATCGCTGGCGAACACCCGCTGCAGGCGTTCGTCGCTGGCGGTCAGGTGCAGCTTGTCAGCCGCGACGAGCATCACACGCTCACGCACGAGGGCGTCCAGCGTGCGCTGCTTCGCCTCGGGCGTATCGAACAGCTTGAGGTCGACACCGGGGGACTGCGCCCGCAGGCGCTCGACCTGATTGCGGTGCGCCGCATCCCACTCGGCCTGCGTGATCGAGGTGCCTGCAACCTTGGCGACGACCGCATTGCCTTCGCTCATGCCGGTGTAACCCTGCACCCCGAAGAACACGAAGGCCGGAAAGACCAGCAGGACCAGGATGAACTGCAACAGCCGGGTGTGCGAACGAACGAATTCAAACATCGATGGCCTCGGAAGATCGATCTGTGTCGGCCCACATGCGACAAAGGCGAACCGGGGTTCGCCTTTGCTGGACTGGCTCTCTTGCGCGCTCTGAGGAGAGCGCTGCTGCCGGATTCTATCGAAGCGGTCGTGGCCGTCTCAGGATGTCGACTCCGGGGTGGTGGGTGCTGAGGGGTTCGAACCCCCGACCTACGCCTTGTAAGGGCGCCGCTCTACCAGCTGAGCTAAGCACCCGAGCCTGACTTGGTTCAGTTGAGTGCGTCCTTCAGGGCCTTGCCCGGACGAAACTTCGGCACCTTGGCCGCCTTGATCTTGATCGTATCGCCGGTGCGCGGGTTGCGCCCACTGCGCGCTGCACGCTTGGTCACGGCAAACGTGCCGAAACCGACGAGCGATACGCTGCCGCCCTTCTTGAGCGTCGTGCGCACACCGCCGATCAGTGCCTCGAGCGCACGCGTGGCAGCGGCCTTCGAGATGTCGGCCTGCTTGGCGATGTGTTCGATCAGTTCAGTCTTGTTCACGAAAGGTACCCCCTTTGAAAGGTGTCTCTGTCTACGGTGGAAGGTGCGGGACCCAGCCCGGTGGGACGCGCTGCGGAAGGCCGCTGGGACTGCGGATCATTACAGCGGTGAGCCTGCGGGGTGTCAAGCGCGGAAGGCGATTCTATGCGTATTCCCCCATGCAGATCGCCTACCGGGCGGGGCTCGGCGACTCGGCTCGCGTCGACGCTGCAGGCCCGACGGGACACCTTGTGGACGCGACGACACAGCTCGCCCCACTCACGCCTCGCTTCGCGTCGCACGAACCACCACGGCGACGCCCGCCGCCGTCAGGGCCAGCCCGACCAGCACGCTCAGCGACAGCGATTCGCCGAACAGCAGCCACGCCATCAGCGCGGTGCAAGGTGGCACCAGGTAGAGCAGACTGGTCACGGCCGTCGCGGCGCCGCGCTGGATCAGCAGGTAGAGCAGCGAACTGCCGCCCAGCGTCAGCACCACGACGGACCACGCCATCGCACCGAGCAGTTGAGGGTGCCATTGCACCGGCGCCGGCTCCAGCAGCGCGAGCGGCAGCGTGACGGCCAGCGCCGCCAGCAGCTGCACGGCACTGGCAGTCCGCACGTCGCAACGCGCCACATGCTGCTTCTGGTACAGCGTACCGGCGGTGATGCAGAGCAAGGCGAACAGCGCCAGGCCGAGGTTCGCTACCGTGACCTCGCCGCTGCCGAGCCGGTGACCTACCACCAGCAGCAGCCCGGTGAAGCCGAGCGCCAGGCCGATCCACTGCCGGGCCGACACCCGTTCGGACAGCGATCCGGTGCGGCTGATCCACACGGCGGTGAGCACCGGTTGCAGGCCGACGATCAGTGCCACGGTGCCGGCACCGATGCCCAACCGCACCGCGGCCCACACCCCACCCAGGTAGCCCGCGTGCATCAGCACGCCGGTCACGGCCAGGTGTCTCCACTGCGCCCGCCCTTGAGGCCACGCCGCGCCGGACACCCTTACCCAGAGCACGAAGCACAGCGCCGAGAGCGCGAAGCGCCAGGCCAGGAACTTCAGCGGCGGGGCATGCGGCATGCCGTAGCGCGCAACGATGAAGCCGGTACTCCAGATCAGCACGAACAGCGCCGGCATCGCGCCGATCAACAGCGCGCGCTGCTGGGCGGGCTGCATCACCGCACCTTGGCCCGGATCTCGGGCAAGGCCTTCTGCAGGTAATAGACCATCGACCAGATGGTCAGCGCCGCCGCGACGATGATCAGGACGGTGCCCCACAGGTGGGTGTCGATCACGCTGAACAGATGGCCGTCAAAGAGTAGGAAGGGGATCGCGATCATCTGCACGGTGGTCTTGAGCTTGCCCAGCATGTGCACCGCGACGCTGCGCGACGCGCCGATCTGCGCCATCCACTCACGCAGGGCCGAGATCGCGATCTCGCGCCCGATGATCACCAGCGCGACCAGCGCGTTGACGCGGTCGAGCTGCACCAGGATCAGCAACGCGGCGCAGACCAGGAACTTGTCGGCCACCGGGTCGAGGAAGGCGCCGAACGATGAAGTCTGATTCAGCTTGCGGGCCAGGTAGCCGTCAGCCCAGTCGGTGAGCGCCACCACGACGAACAGCACCGTCGCGATCAGGTTCTGCATCGATGGCGCCACCTGGAGGTAGAACACGCCGACGATCAGCGGAATCGCGACGATGCGCGCCCAGGTCAGGAGAGTCGGCAGCGTGAAGAACATGCGGGCATTGTGCCCAAGAAGGGCCGATGCCCGTGGCCATGCCGGCAGCGTTCAGGAATCGAGGGTACGAGGCTTGAACTTGCGGTCGTCACGGAACAGGAAGGTCTCGGTGAACTTCCAGGGCCGGGGCAGCTTCGACACGTCGCCGAACGGCGCCGCGCGTCGTACCGCATCGATGGACAGCTGGATGGTGTCCTTGGCCTGGCGCGGCTCGCGCAGCACCTCGATACGGCGCACGCTGCCATCGGCGTTGAGCTCGACCTCCAGCACCGGGATGGCCAACAGCGGCTCGGGCACCTCGCCGCTGTAGGTCATGCCCGGGTTGGCGGCGACCAGCCGGCGCGCCGCCTGCAGGCGCAGGCCGGCGAGCGTGCGTGGCGCCTCCGGGGCCGGCAGGGCCCCGGCCGACGGTGCCGGTGCGACAGGCGCCGCAGGGCGGGCAGGCGCCGGCGCCGGCTTCGGCGTCGGTGGTGCGGTAGTCGAGCAGGCGCCCAGCGTCAACGCCAGTGCGGCCCCGAGGCGGGCCACGTGCCAGCGCGTGCGTCGCGCCGACGATTCTTCAGTGCAGGACACGGTAGATCTCCTCCGCCAGTTCTCTCGAAATGCCATCGACGCTCGACAGGTCGTCCACGCTCGCACTGGCCACGCCGCGTGCGCCGCCGAAGCGCTGCAGCAGCTTCGCACGTTTCTTGGGCCCGATGCCGGCGATGTCCTCCAGCCGGCTGCCGCCGGTGCGCACACTGGCACGCCGGGCGCGCATGCCGGTGATCGCGAAGCGGTGGGCCTCGTCACGGATCTGTGCCACCAGCATCAGCGCGGCCGAGTCCTTGCCAAGGTAGACCTTGGCGCGGCCATCGGCGAATACCAGTTCTTCCAGGCCGACCTTGCGGCCTTCCCCCTTCTCGACCCCGACGATCAGGGACAGGTCGAGCCCGAGCTCCTCGAACACGTCGCGCGCCATCGCCACCTGGCCCTTGCCGCCGTCCACCAGCACGAGGTCGGGCAGCCGCGCCGTTCCCTGGGCGGATGCCTCGGCGAGCTTGGCGTAGCGGCGCGTCAGCACCTGGCGCATGGCCGCGTAGTCGTCGCCGGGGGTGATGCCGGTGATGTTGTAACGCCGGTACTGGGCCGGCTGCATCTTGTGCTCCTCGAATACCACGCACGAGGCCTGGGTCGCCTCGCCGGCCGTGTGACTTATGTCGAAGCATTCGATGCGGAAGCGCTCCAGCTGGTCGGGTGCCAGGTCGAGCGCATCGACCAGGGCCCGCGTGCGGGCCTGCTGCGAGCCTTCCTCGCCCAGCAACTGCGTGAGCTTGATGCGTGCGTTCTTCTCCGCCATCTCCAGCCACTGCCGGCGCTGGTCGCGCGGCTGGTGCTGGGCCGTAACGCGCACGCCGCTGGCGTCGGTCAGCGCCTCGACGAGCGCCTTGTCGATCGCATGGCTGGTGATCAACAGTGGCGGTGGCGCACCGTCGAGGTAGTGCTGGGCGATGAAGGCCTCCAGTACCCGCACCTCGACGCGGGCCTGGGGCGGGGCCACCGCGGCGACCGGCCCGGCGGCGTCCTCCATCCCCTCGAGTGCACTCGCCTCCTCGACATGCGTCGGGAAATAGGGCCGGTCGCCCAGGTGCCGGCCGCCCCGCACCATGGCCAGATTGACGCAGGCGCGCCCCCCCTGCACCACCGCGGCCAGGATGTCGGCGTCCTTGTCGAAGGCGCCGTCGGCGTTGGTCTCGACCGACTGCTGGTGCAGCACCCGCGACAGGGCCCCGAGCTGATTCCGGATCTCGGCGGCCTTCTCGAACTCCAGCGCATCGGCGTACGCCATCATCTGCGCCTGCAGCGTACCCATCACCTCCTGCTGCTCACCGAGCAGAAAGCGCTCGGCGTTGCGGACATCGCGTGCGTAGTCCGCGGCCCCGATGGCCTGCACGCAGGGCCCCGAGCAGCGCTTGATCTGGTACAGCAGGCAGGGCCGCGTGCGGTGGTTGAACACCGTGTCCTCGCAGGTGCGCAGGCGGAACACCTTCTGCAGCAACTGGATCGATTCCTTCACAGCCCAGGCGCTCGGGTAGGGGCCGAAGTAGCGATGCCGCTTGTCGACCCCACCGCGGTAGTAGGCCATGCGCGGATAGTCGACGGCGGCCGCCGTGCCAGCGGCAGGCGACGGCCCGCCGGCGACCGCGGCGCCGGTGATCTTGAGGTAGGGATAGCTCTTGTCGTCGCGGAACAGGATGTTGAACTTCGGGTTCAGCGTCTTGATCAGGTTGTTCTCGAGCAGCAGCGCCTCGGCCTCGGAGCGCACCACCGTGGTCTCCAGCCGAGCGATCCTGCCGACCATGTGGCCGGTGCGCGTGCCGCCATGGTTCTTCTGAAAGTAGCTCGACACCCGCTTCTTCAGGTTGCCGGCCTTGCCCACATAGAGCAGCGTCCCCTGCGCGTCGAAGTAGCGGTAGACGCCCGGCAGGCTGGGCAAGGCCGCCACCTCGATCGCCAGGCGGTCCCGCGCCTCGTCGCTGGCTGCCGCTGTTGCGGCGGCGTCGGGCGGAGGTACCGTGTCGTCGGGGGAAGCGGCCGTCATGGTCGCGGATTGTGCAGCGTGGCCCTGTCGATAATCCCGCCGATGACACAGCCGCTGCGATGGGACCTGTTCTGCCACGTGATCGACAACTTCGGCGATGTCGGCGTGTCGTGGCGGCTCGCTGCCGACCTGGCGCGGCGCGGTCAGCAGGTCCGGCTGTGGATCGACGACCCGTCGGCACTCGCCTGGATGGCCCCGGCCGGGCAACCCGGCGTCGAGGTGCTGCGCTGGGCCGAGCCGCTGCCGGACCGCGAGCCGGGCGACGTGGTCGTCGAGACCTTCGGGTGCCAGCTCCCTGCGACCTTCGTGCAGCGCATGCGGCGCCCCTGCCCGCCGGTGTGGATCAACTTCGAGTACCTGAGCGCCGAGTCCTACGTGGAGCGCAGCCATGGGCTGCCCTCGCCGCAGCTCGAAGGTCCCGGCCAGGGGCTGAGCAAGTGGTTCCTCTACCCCGGCTTCACGCCGCGCACCGCCGGCCTGATCCGCGAACCTGAGTTGCTGCCGCGCCGTGCGGCCTTCGACGCCACGGCCTGGCTGGCATCCCACGGCGTGCAGCGCCAGCAGGGTGAACGCGTGGTCAGCCTGTTCTGCTACGAAAACGCGGCCTTGCCAACCTGGCTGGACAGCCTGGCGGAGGTGCCTACGGTCCTCCTGGTGACGCCGGACCGGGCGGCACGGCAGGTGCGGTCCGCGCTCGGCGACGGCGGTCGGACGGGTGCGCTGCGAACCGTGATGTTGCCCTATCTGCCACAGGACGAGTTCGATCACCTGCTGTGGGCCAGCGACCTCAACTTCGTGCGCGGAGAGGATTCGTTCTCGCGCGCGCAATGGGCGGGCGTGCCCTTCATCTGGCAGATCTACCCGCAGGTGGACGACTTCCATGCCGTCAAGCTGGACGCCTTCCTGGACCGTTACCTCGACGCGGCCGCACCCGCCCAGGGTGTGCAGATCCGCGCGCTATGGCACGGGTGGAACGGTTTGTCCGGCGTTACCCGGCCGACCTGGCCCGAAGGGCAGGATTGGCAGCGCCTTGCCCGCGACTGGAGCGCGCACCTGGCCGCCCTGCCCGACGCCACCGACTGTCTGCTTCGCTTCGCGGCGGACAGAGGCTAAAATGCCGAGTTGTCTCGAAAGAAGGCGGCGCTGCCGCTGGGCAGCATGGCCGGGCCGCCACGGACCCGCCCCTTCCAACACGGAATCACTATGAAACTCGCACAGGAAATCCGCGCCGGTAACGTGATCATGCAGGGCAAGGACCCGATGGTCGTGCTCAAGACCGAATACAGCCGCGGCGGCCGCAACTCCGCCACGGTGCGCATGAAGATGAAGAACCTGCTGAACGGCTCCGGTGCCGAAGTGGTGTTCAAGGCCGACGACAAGATGGACCAGATCGTGCTCGAGAAGAAGGAGTGCACCTACTCCTACTTCGCCGACCCGATGTATGCGTTCATGGACGCCGAATACAACCAGTTCGAGGTGGAATCCGAGAACATGGGCGACGCGATCCAGTACCTCGAGGACGGCATGCCGGTCGAGGTGGTGTTTTACGACGGCAAGGCCATCTCGGTCGAACTGCCGACCAGCCTGGTGCGCGAGATCACCGAAACCGAGCCGGCCGTCAAGGGCGACACCTCGGGCAAGGTGCTGAAGATCGCGAAGCTGGCCACCGGCTTCGAGATCTCGGTGCCGCTGTTCGTGCAGACCGGCGACAAGGTCGAGATCGACACCCGCACGCACGAGTACCGCAAGCGCGTGTGAGCGAACTCGCTTCGCCGCGAACGAGGGCACCTGCGGGTGCCCTTGCCGTTTCTGGTGCTGCACGGCGGCTGCAGGCACCATCCGGACCATGAACCCAGGGTTCGACTTCGATGCCGCCGTCGGCGCGCCCTTTCGCATGCAGCCGGGGCTGCGCAAGCTGGCGCCGGCGACGGCCCAGTTGACGGCGCTGAACCCTGCCGCACCGGCGTTCGCCGAGAAGCTCACGGTGCTGACGCGGCATGCCGGCGAAGCGCTGCTCTGCGCACCGGACTTCGACCCGCTGCCCGCGTTGCGGGCGCTGGTCCACGAGGCCGCCCGGGACCCACTCACGGCGTTGAGCGCCGATGAGGAGGGCGTCACCGCCCACCGGCTCGGCGGTCGCGTGCGCTGGGACGGCAGGTTGGCCGATGCCGGCGGCGCGGCGCCCTGGCCGCACGAAGCGGCGCTCGCCTGCCTCACGGCGATGCCGCCCGCGCAACGCCTGTCGGGCCTGCTGAGCCTCACGCTGCACGAGGATCTGGCCATCGTCGATGGCGCGCGGGCCACGCTGCCCTGGATGGCGGTCTGCCTGCCCTCGCACTGGGCGCCGTCCGAGAAGGTCGGTCGCTCCTTCGCTGCGGTGCATGGGCCGGTGGCCGACAACGCCACGCTGATCGCGGCCAGCCAGCACCTGACGCGGCTGGTCTGCCAGTCGCAACGCTGGGAGCGCTTCGTTTGGAACCTGACGACGCACCCGTCGCACGACCAGCATCCGGCCCGTCACGCGCGGCTGCCTTGGCCCGACGACCCGCAGGCCGTGGCCGAGGCTGCTCACTGGCGCACCGAGCACCAGACCTTCATTCCGCTGCCCGCGCTGCAGCAGGCCGTGTTCACGATCCATGTGAACGTGCAGGCGATGACGCAGGCCATCACGACGCCACGCCAGGCCACTGCATTGCATGCCGCGCTGTCGACGATGAGCGATGCGGTGCTCGCCTATCGCGGCCTCGGCCCGGCACGTGACGCCCTGCTGGTCTGGCTCGCCGCGCGCGCGTCGGCATGAAGACGGCGCCGATCACGCCAGGCCGCCTGGCCTTCTCACCCGACGGCGTGCCGCTGGCGCCGGAGTTCGGCGATGTCTACCACCCGGCGGCGGGCGCGCTGCAGCAGGCGCACCACGTCTTCCTCGGCGGTAACCGGCTGCCGGCGCGCTGGGGCGGTCGCGGGCGCTTCGTGATCCTCGAGACCGGCTTCGGCCTGGGCAACAACTTCCTCGCCACCTGGGACGCCTGGCAACGTGACCCGCAGCGCTGCGAGCGGCTGGTGTTCGTCTCGATCGAGAAGCATCCGCTGACGCGCGAGGACCTGGCTCGTGCGCACGCGGCTTCACCGCTGCCCGAATTGGCCCGTGCACTGGTTTCGGCCTGGCCCTTGTCGACGCCGAATTTGCATCCGATCGCCTTCGAAGGCGGTCGCGTGCAACTGCTGCTGGGTTTCGGTGACGTGGCCTTGCTGCTGCCGCAATTGGTGGTGTCGGTCGACGCCTTCTTCCTCGACGGGTTCGCCCCGGCCCGCAATCCTGAGATGTGGGAGCCGCGCCGGCTTCAGCGCCTGGGCCGGCTCGCCGCGCCCGGCGCAACCGCGGCGACCTGGAGCGCTGCGCGGGTCGTGCGTGACGGGCTCTCGGCAGCCGGCTTCACGGTGGAAACCACAGCCGGTACCGGCGGCAAGCGCGACATCACGGTGGCGCGATTCACACCAAGGCACATCGCGGTGCCCCCGCCCGGTGGCTGGCATGCGCACGACGCGGCCTCACGCGAAGCCTTGGTGATCGGCGCCGGTCTGGCCGGCTGCGCGGCAGCCTGGGCGTTGTCGCAACAGGGCTGGCAGTGCCAGCTGCTGGATCGTGCGGCGGAGCCGGCCGACGTCACGTCTGGCAATCCGGCCGGCCTGTTCCACGGCAGCTTCCACCGCGACGACGGTCCGCATGCCCGCACACTGCGAGCCGCGGCACTGGCGACCGAACGCCTGGCCGGCGCGTGGATCGCGCAGGGCCGAGTGTCCGGCCAGCTCGCTGGCTGCCTGCGCCTCGAATCGAGGTGGTCGGACGACGCGGCGCGCGCGGCAATGGCGGCCCAGCAGATCGCCCCCGGCTATATCGACTGGATGGACCGGGCCGTCGCGAGCACGCTCTCCGGCCTCGCCCTGCCGAGCGGCGCCTGGTTCTACCCGGGCGGCGGCTGGCTCGCGCCGCGCGACTATGCGCGCGAACTGCTTGCGCGCAGTGGCTCCCTCTTTCGGGGCGGCATCGACGTGGCGACCATCGAGCGGCATAGCGGCTTGTGGCGCGTGCTCGACGAACAGCGCCAGGTGATCGCCGAAGCACCGGTGCTGGTGCTGGCCAACGGGCTCGGTGCGAACGGCCTGCTGGCCTCCGGCCGCGGTGAGGTGCCGTGGCCGCTGACGGCGGTGCGCGGACAGATCAGCAGCCTGGCGACCGACGGTCACCCCGCCACCCTGCCCTGCCCGCGCCTGCCGGTCGCCGGCGGCGGCTATGTGCTGCCGCAGACGGGCGGTCGGCTGCTCTTCGGCGCCACCAGCCAGCCCGACGACATCGATCCCGCGCTGCGCGATGCCGACCACCGATTCAATCTGCAACAGCTCGCAGGACTGTCGGGCTGCGACGTCGAAGCCTGGTCCAGCCTGCCCTGGCAGGGCCGCGTGGGGTGGCGCGCAGTGACGAGCGATCGGCTGCCGCTGATCGGTGCAGTGCCCGACCTGGAGGCGCTGGACCGCACTTCGCGCGCCGACCAGCCGCGCTTCGTGCCGCGCCAGCGCGACGCGCGAGGCGGTCTCTATGTCTTCACCGGCCTCGGTTCGCGCGGCATCACCTGGGCCGCGCTCGGTGGCCAGTTGCTGGCCTCGTGGATCAGCGGCGCGCCCTGCCCGCTCGAAGCCGATCTGCGCGACGCGCTCGACCCCGCGCGCTACGCGCTGCCGCGCTGGCGCAGCGACTCGTAGAGGCAGATCGCGGCGGCAGCAGCCACGTTCAGCGATTCCTGGCCGCCCGGCTGCGGGATGCGCCGCGTTTCGCTGCAGCGCGCCAGCAGCGCCTTGCCGACGCCCTGGCCTTCGTGCCCGAGCACCCAGCCACAGGGACTCGGCAATCGTCCCTCGGCCAGCGCGAGGCCGGCGTGGGAACTGGTGGCCAGCAGCGGCACGCCCAGCGCGTCCAGGTCTCCGACCTCGGCCGATTCGACCAGGTGCAGCGCGAAATGCGCGCCCATGCCGGCGCGCAGCACTTTCGACGACCACAGCGCCGCGGTTCCCTTGAGCGCGACGACCTGCGCCACGCCGAGCGCTGCTGCACTGCGCAGGACGCTGCCGACGTTGCCGGCATCCTGCAGCCGGTCGAGCACGACGGTCGCCACCCCCGCCTGCACCGCCGTCGCCTCGGTCGCGTGATCGAGCACGAAGCCCAGCCGGGCCGGCGACTCCAGGCCGCTGAGTTGCGCGAACAGCGCGTCGGCCACGACCGCGATGCGCGGCGCCGCTCGCGCCAGCCGCTGCAACCGCGGATCGACCCAACCAGCCTCGCTGACCACCGCCTGCGCCGGCACGACGCCGCGCGACACGCAGGCCTCGCACAGATGGTCGCCCTCGAGCCAGACCGCGCCGAGCTTGCGGTAGGCCCCCGGGTCCTGCGCCAGCTTGCGCAGCCGCACGAGCAGCGCGTTGTCGCGCGAGCTGATGAACTGAGGGCCGCTGGTCACGGCCGCCGCTCCAGCAACACCTCGCGCACCGGCGCGAAGCTGCGTCGGTGCGCGCCGCAGGCCCCGTGGACGCGCAGCGCCGCAAGGTGGTCGGGCGTCGGGTAGCCCTTATGGCCCGCGAAGCCGTACTGCGGGTGCGCCTCGTGCAGCGCGAGGCAGAGACGGTCGCGATGCACCTTGGCGAGGATCGACGCCGCCGAGATCGCAGCCACCTTCGCGTCCCCCTTGACGATGGCCTCGGCCGGCACCTGCAACACCGGCAGCCGGTTGCCGTCGACCAGCACCTTGTTCGGCCGCAGCCGCAGGCCCGCAACCGCGCGGCGCATCGCCAGCAGCGTGGCCTGCAGGATGTTGAGCGTGTCGATCTCCTCGACGCTGGCCTCGGCGATGCAGCAGCACAGCGCCTTCGCGCGGATCTCGTCGAACAGCCGCTCGCGCACCCGCTCGCTCAGGACCTTGGAGTCACCCAGGCCGCGGATCGGCTGCACGTCATCGAGGATCACCGCCGCGGCCACCACCGGCCCGGCCAGCGGCCCGCGGCCGGCTTCGTCGACACCGGCCAGCAGGCCCGGGACGTCCCATGACAGGCCGAGCTGCCGGTCGGTCGGCAGGCCCGGCGCCTCAGCCCGCGATGACTTGCGCGATCGCATCGGTGGCGGCGCGAGCGGTGTCGCGCCGGAGCAGGAAATGGAGCTCTGTAAAGCGCCCCGCGATGCGCTCGCAGGCAGCCGGATCGTCGAGCCAGCGCAGCGTTTCGGTGGCCAGCGCGTCCGGCGTCATCGCGTGCTGCAGCAGTTCGGGAACGACAAAGTCCTCGCTCAGCACGTTCGGCAGGCCCACCCAGGGCTGGTAGCGCATGTGGCGCATCACCTGCCAGTTGAGCCAGTGGACGCGGTAGCCGATCACCATCGGCCGTTTGAACAACGCGGCTTCCAGCGTGGCGGTGCCGCTGGCCACCATCACCACGTCGCTGGCGGCCATCACCTCGTGCGAACGGCCGTCGACCAGCTCCACCGCCTCCTGCGCACCGGCTTCGGCCACCGCCGCCTCGACCATCGCACGCAGGCCGGGCGCGACCGGCAGCAGGCAGCGCAGGCCAGGCCGCGCCGTGCGCAGCCGCCGTGCGGCGCGCAGGAAGTCGGGAGCAATGTGGCGGATCTCGCCGCGGCGGCTACCGGGCATCACGGCCACCACGGTCTCGCCGTCACCCAGGCCAAGCGCAGCGCGAGCGGCGGCGCGCGGTACGTCCAACGGAATCGCATCGGCCAGTGGATGGCCCACGTAGCTGGCGGGCACGCCTGCCTTCGCCAGCAGCGCCGGCTCGAACGGAAAGAGGCACAGCACATGGTCGGCCGACGCGGCCAGCTTGTGCACCCGCCCGCCGCGCCAGGCCCAGATCGACGGGCAGACGAAGTGGATGGTCTTGAGCCCGGCTGCCTTCAGGCGTGCCTCGAGGCCGAGGTTGAAATCGGGCGCATCGATGCCGATGAAAGCCGAAGGGCGCTGCGCCAGCAGACGGTCGCCGAGCTCGGTACGCAGCGCGACGAGCTGGCGGTAGACCCTCAGCGCCTCGGCGTAGCCGTGCACCGAAAGTCGCTCGCTGGGCCACCAGGCCTCGAAGCCCTGGGCCACCATGTCGGGGCCGCCGATACCGGCCGCCTGCAGCGTCGGCCAGCGGGCCTTCAGGCCCCCCATCAACAAGCCGGCGAGCAGGTCGCCAGAGGCTTCGCCAGCGACCATGCCGAGCTGCATGGTGGTGCTATCTGACGATGCCGCGCTTGGAGGCCGCGAGGAAATCGAGCATCAGCCCGAGATCCTCATCACCGCCGTCGACACCGCCCTGCAATGCGGCGATGGACGCCTTCGACTCGTCGAGCGTCAGCCCCTTGCGATAGAGCAGGCGGTGCATCTGCTTGACCTGGGCAATGCGCTCCGCGCCGAAGCCGCGCCGGCGCAGCCCCTCGACGTTGAAGCCGCGCACCTCGGCCGGGTTGCCGTCGACCATCATGAAGGGGGGCACGTCCTGCGACAGCGCGGTCTGGAAACCGGCCATCGCGTGCGCGCCGATCTTCACGAACTGATGCACGCCGGTGAGGCCGCCGATGATGACCCAGTCGCCCACGTGCACATGGCCGGCCAGCGTGGCGTTATTGGCCAGGATGCACTGGCTGCCGAGCTGCACGTCGTGCGCGATGTGCACGTAGGCCATCACCCAGTTATCGTTGCCGACGCGGGTGACGCCGCTGTCCTGCGCGGTGCCGCAGTTGAAGGTGCAGAACTCGCGGATGGTATTGCGGTCGCCGATCTCGAGCCGGGTGGGCTCGCCAGCGTATTTCTTGTCCTGCGGTGCCGCGCCGATGGAGCAGAACTGCCAGATGCGGTTGTCGGTCCCGATCGTCGTGTGGCCCTCGATCACGCAGTGCGCACCGATCGTGGTGCTGGCACCGATGCTCACGTGGGGACCGATGACCGCATACGGCCCGACCTGGACGTCGGGCGCGAGCTGCGCCTGCGGATCGACGATCGCGGAGGGATGGACCGTGCTCATCGCCGGCGCCTTCAGGCGACGCTGCGCATCGTGCACATCAGCTCGGCACCGCAGGCCAGTTCCCCGGCGACCGTGGCGCGTGCCTTGAACTTGTGGATGCCGCCGCGGACGCGATCGGCCTCGACCTCGAGGATCAGCTGGTCGCCGGGCTCCACAGGCCGCTTGAAGCGCGCACCGTCGATGCCGACGAAATAGATCACCGAGTTCTTGTCGGACTGCAGGTTGTTGTCGGCAAAGCTCAGCAACGCGGCGGCCTGCGCCAGCGCCTCCAGCATCAGCACGCCCGGCATCACCGGCCGGTGCGGAAAGTGCCCGACGAAGAACGGCTCGTTGATCGTGACGTTCTTCAGCGCCTTGATGCGCACGCCGGCCTCGACCTCCAGCACCCGGTCCACCAGCAGGAACGGATAGCGATGCGGCAGTTTCTCGAGGATCTGGTGAATGTCCATCATGGCGTGTTCTCGGCGCCGTTCGCGTCGGCGGCGCCTGGTTCTTGGTCGGAAGCGGCAGCGGCCTGGCGCTCCAGTGCGCGGATGCGCTCGCGCAGCGCCGGCAACTGGCGCAGCGTGACCGCGGTCTTTTCCCACGCGCGATTCTCGGCCAGCGGGAAGATGCCGGTGTACACGCCGGGCTTGTCGATCGAGCGCAGCACGGCCGTGTGAGCCGAGACGTGCACACCGTCGGCGATGCTCACGTGGCCGACCACGCCGGCGCCGCCACCGAAGGTGCAGCCTTCGCCGATGCGCGTGCTGCCGGCCACGCCGGTGAAGGCGGCCATCGCAGTGCCCCGGCCGATTCGCACGTTGTGGGCGATCTGGATCAAGTTGTCGAGCTTCACGCCGTCCTCGATCACGGTGTCGCCGAGCGCACCGCGGTCGATGCAGGTGTTGGCGCCGATCTCCACGTCGTCGCCGATGCGCACGGCGCCCAGTTGCTCGATCTTCACGTAGCCGTGCTCGCGGCTCGGCGCGAAGCCGAAGCCGTCGGCGCCGATGACGGCACCGCTGTGGACGATGCAGCGGGCACCGACCACGCACTCGAACGCCAGGGTCACGCGCGGATGCAGCCGAGTGCCTGCGCCGACGCGCGCCGCGCGCCCGACGAAGCACTGCGCACCGATCTCCGCACCGTCGTCGATCTGCGCGCCGGCCTCGACGACCGCCAGCGCGCCGATGCTGACGCCAGCGCCAAGCCGTGCGCCGGGATCGACCACCGCGCTCGGGTGCACCCCGGTGACCGCTGCCGGCCGCACGCGCCGCGCCCACCATTGGGTCAGGCGCGCGAAATAGAGATAGGGATCGGGCGTGACGATCGCCGCACCGCGGGCCACCGCTTCGTCACGCAGGGCCGGCGCCACGATCACGCAGCCTGCCGAACTGCCGGCCAGCTGGGCGCGGTAGCGCGGATTGGCCAGAAAGGAGATGGTGGCGGCGTCGGCGTCCTCGAGCGGCCCGATGCGGGCGATGTCGAGTGACTTCGGGCCGATCAGTTCGCCGCCGAGTGCTGCGGCGATGTCGCCGAGCGTGACCTCTGCCGAGTCGATCACCGCGCGGCCACGCGCCTCACTTCGCGCCGTTCAGCGCCTTGATCACCTTGTCGGTGATGTCGACGCGCGGACCTGCGAACACGGCTTCCTGGAGGATGACGTCGTACTTCTCGGTCTCGAAGATCTGCTTGATCACCTTGTTGGCGCGATCGACCACACCGGCGAGTTCCTCGTTCTTGCGCTGGTTCAAGTCTTCCTGGAACTCGCGCCGCTTGCGCTGGAACTCGCGATCCTGCTCGACCAGGTCGCGCTGCCGGCGGCTGCGATCGCCTTCGGCCAGGGTGGGAGCATCCTTTTCGAGTTTTTCCGAAGCGGTCTTCAGCTTCGCAGCGACGTCCGCCAATTCCTTCTCGCGCTTGGAGAACTCGGACTCCAGCTTGGCCTGGGCCGCCTTCGCGGGGCCTGCCTCGCGCAGCACGCGTTCGCTGTTCACGTAGCCGATCTTCAGTTCCTGCGCTGCCGCCGCCGTCACTCCGGCAGCGAGCACCGCCGCGGCAAGCATCGGCATCAATGACAAGGTCTTCATCAGAACGCGGTCCCGATCTGGAATTGCAACTTTTGAATTCTATCCTGCGCAAACTTGCGCACCGGCTGGCCGTAGCTGATCTTGAGCGGCCCGACCGGCGAGACCCAACTCAGGCCGATGCCGGCCGCGGCACGCAGGTCGCCGAGGCTGAGCTTCTCGTCCTCGCCCCACACGTTGCCGGCGTCGAGATAGCCGAACAGGCGCAGCGTGCGGTCGTTGCCCGAGCCCGGCACCGGGACGTAGAACTCGGCATTCAGGTTGAGCTTGCGGTTGCCGCCGATGTAGGCGCCGGTCACGTCGATCGGGCCCAGCGAGCTCTGGTCGAAGCCCCGCACCGACCCGAGGCCACCGCCGTAGAAGTTCTTGAAGATCGGATACGGACGGCCGCCGAAGCCCTTGCCCCAGCCGGCTTCGGCATTGAGGCCCAGCGTGTACTTCTTCGACAGCGGAATCCACTGCTGAATCTGGTAGTTGGTGCGCAGATACCGGGTGTCGAGCGCCACGCTCCACTCGGCGTTCAGCCGCTGGTAGAGACCGGAGGTGGGGACCAGCGCGCTGTCGCGGCCGTCGCGCTGCCAACCGAGCGTCAGCGGCAGGCTGTCGGTCGTGTCACCGAAGGCCTCGCGGTACAGGAAATAGCTGTTCGGGATCGAGACACCGGCCTCGATCTGGGTCCGCTCCCAGCCCGCACCGAAGAACACGGTGTCGAACTCGCTGAACGGCACGCCGAAACGGATCGCCCCGCCCTGCGTCACCAGCTTGTAGTCCTCGCCCTGGCTGTTGATCGGCCTGGCCGTTCGGTAGAACACGTCGATGGCGCGCGAGATGCCGTCGACCGTGAAGTACGGATCGACCGTGCTGACCACGATGTTGCGGTTGTAGCGGCTGGTGTTGACCTCGAAGCCCAGGTAGTTGCCGCTGCCGAAGATGTTGTCCTGTCGGATGCCGAAAGTCAGCGAGACCTTCTCCGCGCTGGAGAAGCCGGCGCCCAGCTGCAGATTGCCGGTCGGCTTCTCGACCACCTGGGCGGTGATGTCGACCTGGTCCTGCGCACCCGGTACCTCGGCCGTGTCGATCGTGACCTCGCTGAAGTAGCCGAGCCGGTCCACGCGGTCGCGCGACAGCTTGATGCGCCGGCCGTCGTACCAGGACGACTCGAACTGCCGGAATTCGCGCCGCACCACCTCGTCGCGGGTGCGGGTATTGCCTGCCACGTTCACGCGGCGCACATAGACCCGGCGGCTCGGCTCGCCGACCAGCACCACCTCGACGCGCCCGGTGGCACGGTCGATCTCGGTACGCGGCTCGACGCGTGCAAAGGCGTAGCCGAAGGCGCCGTACATCTCGGTGAAGCGGCGGGTCGTCTCGGCGACTGTCTCGGCGCGGTACGCCTCGCCCGGCTTGATGGCCACCAGCGCCTTGAAGTCGTCTTCCTTGCCGAGGTACTCACCCTCGAGGCGGACCGCTGTCACGGTGTAGGGCTGACCTTCGGTCACGTTGATCGTGATCGAAATGTTCTGCTTGTCCGGTGAGATGGCCACCTGCGTGGAGTCGACCGTGAACTCGAGATAGCCGCGGTTCAGGTAATAGGCGCGCAGCGTTTCGAGGTCGGCATTGAGCTTGGTACGCGAGTAGCGATCCGTCTTCGTGTACCAAGTGAGCCAACCGCCGGTGGTCAGCTCGAACTGCCCGAGCAGCGTGCTTTCCGAGAACACCTTGTTGCCGGTGATGCGGATGTCGCTGATCTTCGCGACCTCACCTTCGCTGACGGTGAAGGTGACGTTGACGCGGTTGCGCTCCACCGGAGTGATGGTGGTCACGACCTCGGCGCCGTAGAGGCTGCGCGTGAGGTACTGGCGCTTGAGTTCCTGTTCGGCACGGTCGGCCAGCGCGCGGTCGAACGGCTGGCCTTCGCCGATGCCCACATCCTTCAGCGACTTGGTGAGCGCGTCCTTGTCGAACTCCTTGAGCCCGACGAAGGTCACCGACGAGATGATCGGCCGCTCCTCGACGATGACGACGACCACGTCATTGTCGACGTCCAGTCGCACGTCCTTGAACAGGCCGGTGGCGAACAGCGCGCGCAGCGCGGCGGCGCCCTTCTCGTCGCTGTAGGTGTCGCCGATACGGAACGGCAGCGCGCCGAAAATGGTACCGGCGTCGGCCCGCTGGAGGCCTTCGACACGGATGTCCTTGAGCACGAAGGGCTCGACCGCCCACACCGGCGCCGCGTGCATTGCCACCGCCAGGGCGGCGGCGAGAATCGAGGGGCGCAACGCGGAAGGGGTGGCCAAGGAGAGCGACGGACGGACCGTCGACAGGAGGAGCGCGCGGGAGAAGGCCATGCGGTCAATGCAGGCCCAGCAGGCGGGCCACGTCGTTGTAGAGGGCGAGTGACATCATCACGAGCATGATTGCCAGCCCCCCGCGCTGCAGCCGATCGAGCCACACCTCAGAGACCGGCCGCCCTGTCACTCCTTCGAAAAGATGATACATGAGGTGTCCGCCGTCGAGCATCGGCAACGGCAGCAGATTGAGCACGCCGAGGCTGACACTCACCAGTGCGAGGAAGCCGAGGTAGTAGGCCAGCCCGAGTTGTGCCGACTGGCCGGCGTAGTCGGCGATCGTCAGCGGCCCGCTCAGATTCTTCAGCGAGGCCTCGCCGATCAGCATCTTGCCCAGCATGCGCAGGCTCAGTGCCGCCACTTCCCAGGTGCGTTGGGCACCGCGCACCAAGCCATCGACCACGCCGTAGCGCACCGTGACCATCTCCGGCGCCTGCCCCACGTAGGCCTCGATCCGGCCCACGCTGCGGGCGCCGTCGGTCAGCAGCCCCGGCATCACGGTCAGCGATAGCCGCTCGCTGCCGCGCTGTACCTCCCACGCCATCGGGACCGGCACGCCGTCGCGCACGGCCGCACGGATCGTCTCGCGCAGCCGTCCGGCATCGTCGATGCGGGCGCCATCGACGCCCAGCACGCGGTCGCCTTCACGCAGCCCGGCCCGCGCGGCGGGTCCGCCCTCGACCAGCTTGCCGAGCACCGGCTCGCTGAACGGCGTGCCGATGCCGATGCGGCGCATCAGCTCGGCATCGACCTCTCGCGCGTTCACGCCCTCGAGTGCCAGGCGCACCGTGCGCTCGCCGTGCCCCTGGGCGTCGGTGATGCGCAGCGCGATGCGTTCGCCGCGCAAGGCGGCGTCGGTCAGTTGCCAGCGCAGATCGGTCATCGACTGCACCGGCTCGTTACCGCCGTCGTCCTGCACGACGCCCCGCACCCAGTCGCCCGCCGCCAGGCCCGCGCGATCGGCAATGCTGCCGACCGTCGGCGCGCCGAGGACGGCCTTGGGTTCCTCCAGCCCGACCCAGTTGGCCGCGGCGTACAGCAGCACCGCGAGCAGCAGATTGGCGGCCGGGCCGGCCGCCACGATGCTCGATCGCTGCCACAGCGGTCGGTTGTTGTAGGCCCGAGCGCGTTCGGCAGCGGGCACCGAACCCTCACGCTCGTCGAGCATCTTCACGTAACCGCCCAGGGGCAGCATCGAGACGACGAACTCGGTCTCCCCCCGCTGGCGGCGCCAAACGACCCGACCGAAGCCGACCGAGAAGCGCAGCACCTTCACGCCACAGGCCACGGCGACCCGGTAGTGCCCGTACTCGTGCACGACGATCAGGATGGCGAGCGTCAGCAGGAAGGCCAGCAAGGTGGTCATGACAGGGCTTTCAAGTGCTGGCGCGCAACGCTGCGGGCTTCGGCGTCGAGCGAGAGCAGGCCCGCGAGCGAGCCCGCGGCCCCGGAGCCAAGCGGCGTGCGTTCGAAGGTGTGGGCATTGACGCTGTGAATCTGGTCGAAGCGGATCGTTCCGGCCAGGAAGGCCGCCACGGCCACTTCGTTCGCGGCATTCAGCACCGCCGTACCGCCCTCGGGCCCGCGCAGGGCGGCCCAGGCCAGTGGCAGCCCGGGGTAGCGGCGCTCGTCGGCCGGCTCGAAGCTGAGTGTCCCCAGCCGCATGAAGTCGAGCTGCTCGGCTCCGGACTCGATCCGTTCCGGCCACGCCAGCCCGTAGGCGATCGGTACCCGCATGTCGGGCGTTCCGAGCTGCGCCAGCACCGAATGATCGCGGCATACCACCATCGAGTGGATGATGCTCTGAGGGTGCAGCACGACACGCACCTGCTCGGGTTGCAGGTCGAACAGCCAGCGAGCCTCGATCACCTCGAGCGCCTTGTTCATCATCGTCGCCGAGTCGACCGAAATCTTGCGGCCCATGACCCAGTTCGGATGGGCGCAGGCCTCGTCGGGCGTGACGTTGCTCAGGCTGGCCGGGTCGCGGCTGCGGAACGGCCCGCCCGAAGCCGTCAGCACGATGTGATCGATGCGCCGCGCCCAGGTGCTGCGGTCCTCCGGCAGACACTGGAAGATGGCCGAGTGCTCGCTGTCGATCGGCAGCAGCGTGGCGCCGCCTTCCTTCACCGCCGCCATGAACAGCGCACCGCCCACCACCAGCGCCTCCTTGTTCGCCAGCAGCAGGCGCTTGCCGGCGCGCGCGGCGGCCAGGCAGGGCGCCAGCCCGGCGGCGCCGACGATCGCCGCCATCACCGTGTCCACCTCCGCGTGCGCTGCCACCTCGGCCAGTGCGGCCGCGCCGGACAGCACCTCGACGCCGCTGCCCGCGAGCCGCTCGCGCAGCGTCTGCGCTGCCGCGGCGTCCGGCAACACCGCGTAGCGCGGCCGGAACTGCAGGCACTGCGCCGCCAGTTCATCGATGCGGCTGTGGGCGCTGAGTGCGAACAGCTCGTAGCGGTCGGGATGGCGCGCGATCACATCGAGGGTGCTGACACCGATCGAGCCGGTGGCACCGAGCAGGCACACGCGTTGCATCGTCATGGCGTCTTCAGAAGGAACACAGCGCCAGCGCCAGTGGAAACACCGGCAGCAGCGCGTCGATACGGTCGAGCACGCCGCCGTGGCCCGGCAGCAGCGCGCTGCTGTCCTTGGCGCCGGCACTGCGTTTGACCAGCGATTCGAACAGATCGCCGACCACACTCATCGCTGTGAGGAACAGCAGGGCCACCGTCAGGCCGGCGGGCCCGAGCCTTTCGAGCAACTGGCTGTACAGGCTGGACACCGACTGGCCGGTGTACCGATCGAGGGCGATCCAGACCAGGGCGAGCACCAGCACGCCAGCCATGCCGCTCCACACACCCTCCCAGCTCTTGCCCGGACTGATGGCCGGCGCCAACTTGCGCCGACCGAAGGCGCGGCCACCGAAATAGGCCGCGATGTCGGCCGCCCACACCAGCGTGAACACCGAGAGCAGGAAGTTCACGCCGCGCGCCTTGGCGGCCACCATCGCCAGCCAGACGCTCCACAGAAGCAGCGCGCCGAGCATCCAGCGCAGCGGCGGGCTCAGGGCCGGCCAGCCGGCGACGCCGCGACGCAGGATCCAGGCTCCGCCCAGCACCCAGGCCGAGGTCGCGAGCCACCACCCGGTGCCCTCCGCGGCCATGTCGGGCCAGCCCAGGCCGTAGGCCAGCAGTCCGCCCGCGGCCACCAGACCGCCCAGCGCCACCGCGCCCACCGGTCCGAGGCCGTTCAGGCGCCCCCACTCCCAGCCGGCGGCACCGATCATCACCAACAGCAGCAGCGCGAACGGCCACAGGGCCGCGGCGAACAAGGCCGGAAGGAGCACCGCGAGCAACAGCAGCGCCGTGATGATGCGTTGCTTGAGCATCGTGCGGGCCGGGCTCAGACCGTGGCCTGTGGGTCGGCCGCCACCGCTGCGACCGGCTTCACGCCACCATAGCGGCGATCGCGCGCGGCGTAGGCGGCCAGCGCCGCATCCAACTCGACGTCACCGAAGTCCGGCCACAGGCAATCGGTGAAGTACAGCTCCGAGTAGGCCGCCTGCCACAGCAGGAAGTTCGAGATCCGGACCTCGCCACCGGTGCGGATGAAGAGATCGGGATCGGGTGCGTGGCTGAGCGCCATGTACTGCCCCAGCCGGGCCTCGTTCAGCTGGTCGGCCGGTATGCCGTCGGCGATCGCCTGCCGGCAGGCCTGCAGTACGTCCCAGCGGCCCCCGTAGTTGAACGCGACCGACAAGGTGATGCGCGTGTTGTGCGCGGTGCTGCGCTCGGCCTCCGCCCACGCCTCTCGCACCTTGTCGGACACCGCGTCGCGGTCGCCGACGATGCGGATGCGCACGCCCTCCTTCGCCAGCTTGGCGAGGTACTTGGAGACCGCCACCAGCACCAGACCCATCAGACCCGACACCTCTTCTTCGGGTCGCTTCCAGTTCTCGCTGGAGAACGCGAACACCGTGAGGTACTCGATGCCACGATCGGCGCAGGCCTTGACCGTGCGCACCAGTGCGTCGACGCCCTGCTTGTGGCCGACGAAGCGCGGCATGAAGCGCTTGCTGGCCCAGCGGCCATTGCCATCCATCACCACGGCCACGTGGCGCGGGATCGCGGCAGGGGCCTGGCTCACGGCGGAGGCGCTACGCACACCGGAGGTTCTCAAACCGCGAGGATCTCGGCTTCCTTGGACTGCACCAGTCGGTCGATCTCGGCGATCACGCGGTCGGTGAGCTTCTGCACCTCGTCGAGCGAGCGGCGCTCGTCGTCTTCGGAGATGGCCTTGTCCTTCAGGAGCTTCTTGGCCTGGTCGTTGGCGTCGCGGCGCAGGTTGCGAACCGCGATCCGTGCGTCCTCGCCGGCGCCACGCACCACCTTCGTGAGGTCGCGGCGGCGCTCTTCATTCAGCGCCGGCATCGGCACGCGCAGCAGTTCACCTTGCGACGACGGATTCAGACCCAGGTCCGACTCGCGGATCGCCTTCTCGATCTTCGGGCCCATGCCCTTTTCCCACGGCTGGACGCTGATAGTGCGGGCGTCGAGCAGGCTCACGTTGGCCACCTGGCTGATCGACACCATCGAGCCGTAGTACTCGACGTGCACCTGATCCAGGATGCCGGGGTGAGCGCGGCCGGTGCGGATCTTCTGCAGTTCCGACTTGAAGGATTCGATCGAACGTGCCGACTTCTGCTCGAACGTCTTCTTGATGTCTGCGATGCTCATGTTGTTGCGATCCTCGGACGGGTTCACACGTGCACCAGGGTGCCCTCGTCCTCTCCCGTCACCACGCGCCTGAGGGCGCCGGGCTTGAAGATCGAGAACACCTTGATCGGCAGCTTCTGGTCGCGGCACAGCGCGAACGCGGTCGCGTCCATGACCTGCAGGTTCTTGCTGATCGCCTCGTCGAAGCTGATCTTGGCGTAGCGCGTGGCGCCGGGATCCTTCTTCGGATCGGCGGAGTAGACGCCATCGACCTTGGTCGCCTTCAACACGATCTGCGCGCCGATCTCGGCCCCGCGCAGCGCGGCGGCGGTGTCGGTGGTGAAGAACGGATTGCCGGTGCCGGCGGCGAAGATCACCACCTTGCCTTCTTCGAGGTACTGCAAGGCCTTCGGCCGAACATAGGGCTCGACCACCTGCTCGATGCCGATCGCCGACATCACCCGGGCCGTCATGCCCTCCTGGCGCATCGTGTCGGCCAGGGCGAGCGCATTCATCACCGTGGCGAGCATGCCCATGTAGTCGGCCGTCGCGCGGTCCATGCCGACGGCGCCGCCGGCCACGCCTCGAAAGAGGTTCCCGCCGCCGATCACCACCGCCACCTCGCAGCCCATCTCGGTGATCTCGCGCACCTCCTGCACCATGCGCACGATGGTCGCGCGGTTGATGCCGTAGGCGTCGTCGCCCATCAAGGCCTCGCCGGAAAGCTTGAGCAGGATGCGCTTGAACGCCGGCATGCGGGGGTCTCCTCGGGTGAACGGTCGGTAGAACGGCAGTTTAGGGGATGGCCCCGGCACTCAGGCACGCGCGCCGGGCCGGGCGCAGCGCTTACTGCCCCTTGGCAGCGGCCACCTGGGCGGCCACTTCGGCGGCGAAGTCGTCGGTCTTCTTCTCGATGCCCTCACCCACGATGTACATCGTGAAGCCCTTGATCGTCGTGCTGGCGGCCTTGAGCATCTGCTCGACGGTCTGCTTGTCGTTCTTCACGAAGGTCTGGTTGAACAACGAGACTTCCTTCAGAAACTTCTGCACCGAGCCCTCGACCCGCTTGGTGACGATCTCGGCAGACTGCGGCGCCTTGCCGGCCGCCTCGGCGGCCTTTGCATCCTCGGCGGCCTTGCCGGCGGCGACGTTGCGCTCCTTCTCGATCAGATCGGCCGGCACGTCGGCCGAGGTCAGCGCCACAGGCTTCATCGCGGCCACGTGCATCGCCACGTCCTTCGCGGCGACATCATCGCCCGTGTACTCGACGACCACGCCGATGCGCGTGCCGTGCAGGTAGCTGACCAGCTTGCTGTCACCGCTGAAGCGCTTGAAGCGGCGGATCGCGATGTTCTCTCCGATCTTGCCGATCAGCGCGGTGCGGGTGGCCTCCACCGTCACGCCGGCGATCTCCAGCGCCGACAGCGCAGCGACGTCCACCGGGGCCTTGGTGGCCACAAGTTCCGCGAGCGTCTTGCCGAAGGCCAGGAAGTCGTCGTTCTTGGAGACGAAGTCGGTTTCGCAGTTCAGTTCCATCAGCGCACCGGTCGTGCCGCTGATGTGCGCCACGACGATGCCTTCGGCCGTGACGCGCGAGGCGGCCTTGCTGGCCTTGCTGCCGAGCTTGACGCGCAACAGTTCCTCGGCCTTGTTCAGGTCGCCTTCGGCCTCGGTGAGGGCCTTCTTGCACTCCATCATCGGGGCGTCGGTCTTGGCGCGCAGTTCGGCGACCATGCTGGCGGTGATTGCGGGCATTGCGTTCTCCGTTCGGTGAAGCGGGGCTGCCTCCGGGCAGCGATCGCTTCGAAATCATTGAAAAAAAGGGGCTGAATCAGCCCCTTGATGAGTGCGCGGGGGCGCCTTGCGACGGGCTCAGGCCGCGTCGCTGACTTCCACGAACTCGTCGGTGCTCTGGGCGGCGGCGACCACTTCGTTGACCGCGTTGGCCTTGCCTTCGAGTGCGGCATCCGCCACGGCACGGGCGTAAAGCGCCACGGCCTTCGCGGAGTCGTCGTTGCCCGGGATCACGTAATCGATCCCCTCGGGCGAGTGGTTCGAGTCCACCACGCCGATGACCGGAATGCCCAACTTCTTCGCCTCGGCAATCGCGATCTTGTGGTAGCCCACGTCGATGACGAACATGGCATCGGGCAGCGCGTTCATGTCCTGGATGCCACCGATGTCCTTCTCGAGCTTGGCGATCTCGCGGGCGAACAGCAGCGCTTCCTTCTTGCTCATGGACTCAAGGCCCGCTTCCTGCTGGGCCTGCATTTCCTTCAGCTTCTTCAGCGACCCCTTGACGGTCTTGAAGTTGGTCAGCATGCCACCGAGCCAGCGCTGGTCGACGTAGGGCATGCCGGCGCGCTGGGCTTCCTGGGCGACCACTTCGCGCGCCTGGCGCTTGGTGCCGACCATCAGGATCGTGCCGCGCTTGGCGGCGAGCGAGCGGGTGAATTTCATCGCCTCGTTGAAGAGCGGCAGCGTCTTCTCGAGGTTGATGATGTGGATCTTGTTGCGATGGCCGAAGATGAAGGGGGCCATCTTGGGGTTCCAGAAGCGGGTCTGGTGTCCGAAATGGACGCCCGCTTCCAGCATTTCACGCATGGTGAGGGACATGGAAACTCCAAAGGTTGGGTCTAAAATCCGGCCAGAATTGCAAGTGATTGCAGCGCTTTGTTGCGACATGCAAGCAGACCTCTTTCGAGTCTTGCAACACCTTTTGGCGACCGGGTTTGCGGATTGCAAATGCCCTTCCGGCTTTTGCCGAACCGACCTCGATCGAACCGACCAGGACAGGCACCGACGTGTTCCAGAAAAACCCTGAGAGTTTAGCACGCCGATGACCGACGACCTGCTCTCCCGGCGCGCCCGGGTGCTTGACGGCACGAGCAGCGCCGGCGCGGAGATCGAGCGCTCACTGCAGCACGCAGCCTCCGCTGCCGTAGCCCCGGCCTTCCTGAAGATCGATGCTGTCGGCGCGCGAGCCGCGGCCCGCGCCGTCGACGCCGCGATCTCCAGCGGCGCCCCGCTGCTGCCGCTCGCCGGTCTGGCCGTCAGCATCAAGGACCTGTTCGACATCGCCGGTCAGGTCACGACCGCGGGCTCCACGGTACTGACCGATGCCGAACCGGCTGCGCAGGACGCGCCCGCGGTGTCGCGGCTGCGGGCCGCCGGCGCAGCGCTGATCGGCCGCACCCACATGACCGAGTTCGCGTTCTCGGGCGTTGGTCTCAATCCGCATTACCCCGCGCCGGCCAACGTGCCAATGGCGACCCTGGACCGCGACACACCGCGCATCCCGGGCGGCTCCAGTTCCGGCGCGGCGGTTTCGGTGGCGAGCGGGGCTGCGTGGGCGGCGTTGGGCTCGGACACCGGCGGTTCGGTGCGAATCCCCGCCGCATTGCAGGGTCTGGTCGGCTTCAAGAACACCGCGTCGCTGACGCCGACCGAAGGTGCCATACCGCTGTCCACCACGCTCGACACGGTCTCGGCCCTGACGCGCTCGGTGCGCGACGCCGTACTGCTGCACGAGTTGCTGTCAGCCCGCCGCGTTGCGCTGCCTGGCCGGCCGCTGAGGGCCACCCGGCTCGCAGTGCCGACAACGCTGATGCTCGACGCGCTGGAGCCTGCCGTGGCCGCGGCCTTCGAACGCGCCGTGGACCGGCTGTCGCGCGCCGGCGCGCAGATCGTCACGCTCGACGTCCCGCCGCTGGCCGACCTGGCGCCGCTGCAGGTCAACGGTGGTTTCGCGAGCTGCGAAAGCTGGGCCTGGCACCGGCACCGGCTCGCGACTCACGAAGCCGACTACGACCGCCGCGTGGTGACGCGCATCCGCCGCGGCATGGCCATGAGCGCGGCGGACTACATCGACCTGCAGAAGGCACGCGCCGCCTGGATCGCTCGCATGCACGCGGCGCTGCGTGGTTTCGACGCGGCGCTGTCCCCGACCGTGCCGATCCTCGCGCCACCGATCGCGGCGCTGGAAGCGAGCGACGAGGAATTCTTCCGCGTCAACTCGCTGCTGCTGCGGAACCCCTCGGTCGTGAACTTGCTCGACGGCTGCGCGATCAGCCTGCCCTGCCAGGCGCCGGGCGACGCGCCAGTCGGCCTGATGCTGTGGTCGCGCGGCCATGCCGACGACGCCCTGCTCGACATGGCCCTGGCCGTCGAAGCCGCGCTGGCCAATGGAGCATTCTCATGAGAGTCGGCGTGATCGGCGCCGGTATCGTCGGCGTGACCACAGCCTACGAACTGGCCGAGGACGGCCACGACGTTACCGTGTTCGAGCGACACAGCAGCGTCGCCTCGGAGGCGAGCTTCGCGCATGCCGGCGTGCTGGGCTCGGGCGATGTCGTGCCGTGGGCTGCGCCCGGCCTTCCTGGACGCCTGCTGCGCGACCTGTTCAGCCGCCATCCGGCGATGCGCGTGCGCCCCTCTTTCGACGCGATGCAATGGCGCTGGCTGTGGCGCTGGTGGAGCGCCTGCCGCGCGCCGAACTTCCCGCAGCGCCGCATCGAGCTGCTGCGCCTGGCGCAGTACAGCCGCGAACGGCTCCGCGTGCTGGACGAGCGGCTGCAGCTGGATTTCGAACGCTCGCAGGGCCTGTTGCTCCTGCTGCGCGAAGAGCGTGACGTTGCCGCGGCACAGCCTCGCCTGGCGCTGCTGCGAGAGCTCGGCATCAGCGTGCGCGAACTGGATGTCGCTGCCTGCCACGCGACGGAGCCCGGCCTCAATCGCGAGCAAGCGCTGGCCGGCGGGATCCAGCTGCCCCAGGACGGCGTGGGCAACTGCCGCCAATTCGCTCATCTGCTGCGCGACGCGGCCGAGCGGCTCGGCGTCGAGTTCCGGTTCGGTACCGTGGTGCGCGCGCTGGAGACCGGGACACGCTCCGACGGCGCCGAACTGCAGCTCGAGCACCTGGCCCTGACCACCGGCTTCGCCTCGAGCCGGGCCACGGCCATTCCCGGCGGCAACGGCAACAAGCATGGCAGCGCGATGGCTCACCGCGCGCGCGCCGCAGCGCGCTATCTCGACCCGGTGTCGGCGGAGGCTTTCGATGCCGTGGTGATCGCCGCCGGTGTCGACGCTGCCGAATTGCTGCCGGGTCTGGGCATCAAGCTGCCGCTGATGCCGATCCACGGCTACTCGCTGACAGCGCCGCTGCGTTCGCCCGAACGGGGCCCGAAGGCGGCACTGGTCGACGAGCGCTACCGCATCGCGATGAGCCGGCTGGGGCAGCGCGTGCGTCTGGCCGGCTGCGCCGAGCTGGGCGGCTCGGTGCAGACGCAGCGACGGGCGGCGGTCGAGACGCTGTACCGCCTGCTCAACGACTGGTTCCCCGGCGCCGCCCACATTGCCCGGCCGCAGGTATGGAAAGGCGCGCGACCGACGCTGCCCGACGGCCTGCCGCTGATCGGCCCCAGCCCGCGCCCCGGCGTGTGGCTGAACCTGGGCCACGCCGACCACGGCTGGACGCTGGCCTGCGGCAGCGCCCGCCTGCTGGCCGACCAGATCGCCGGGCGCTCGCCCGGCTTCGATCCGGGCAGCTTCGCGCTGGCCCGGGCGGCCTCGGGCCTACCGCCTGTCTGACGGATCAGCCAAGATGTTCGATGTTGCGATGCCCTGGGCCGTTCTGGGCGATGGCTCGCGGCGTGACGCGGAGCGGCTGCCGCTGTTCGGTGTGGCCGCAACGCGTGCGCTGGAAATCGAGGCCGCGCGCGCCTTGCCGCCCCACACGCTGATGCAGCGTGCCGGCGGTTCGGTGGCGCGGCTGGCCCTCGCATTGGCGCCGCATGCACGACGCATCTGGATCGCTGCCGGTCCCGGCAACAACGGTGGCGATGGCCTGGAAGCCGCGGCGTGGCTGCAGCGCACCGGCAAGCAGGTGACGGTGAGCCTTGCGCCTTGCGTGCAAACGCCAGTCGATGCAGCAGCGGCCGGCGCCGAGGCACGTGCCGCGGGAGTCGCTCTGGTGGAAAGCAGCGCGCCGCCCGAGCCGCTCGGCCCCGACGATCTGGCCATCGACGCCCTGTTCGGCATCGGCCTGACCCGCGCGCCCGCCGGCTGGGCCCTGGCCGCGATGAGGTCGCTCAACGACGGCGGCACTCCCGTGTTGTCGATCGATCTGCCCAGCGGGTTGGATGCCGAGCAGGGTGCGCTGCTTGACGAGACCGCCGTGGTGCAGGCTCGCTGGACGCTGAGCCTGCTGACCCTGAAGCCGGGATTGTTCACCGCCCAGGGACGCGACCACGCCGGGCAAATCTGGTTCCACGACCTGGGCGTCCATGCCGAGGCCTCACAGGCGAGTGCCGGCCTGCTGACGGGTGCGAGCTCTCTGTGGCCGGCGCGCCGGCATGCGCAGCACAAAGGCAGCTTCGGCGATGTATGGGTGGTCGGTGGCGCCGCCGGCATGGCCGGGGCTGCGCTGCTTGCGGCACGGGCCGCGCTGGCCGCCGGCGCGGGCCGTGTGCATCTGGTACAGCTCGATCCGCAGTCACCGACGCTCGATCCCATGCACCCCGAGTTGATGCTCCGGCCGCTCGCCGCACTGCACGATGCACGCACGCCGCTCGAGAACGCCACGGTGGTGTGCGGCTGCGGTGGCGGCGATGCGGTGCGCGAACACCTGCCGGGCCTGATCGCCCGTGCCGGACGCCTGCTGCTCGATGCCGATGCGCTGAACGCGGTGGCCGCCGACCCGTCGCTCGCTCGCCTGCTCGAAATGCGTGCCGGCCGCGGGCGGGCCGCCACGCTGCTGACGCCGCACCCTCTCGAGGCCGCCCGGCTGCTGGGGCTGCAGACTGACGCGATCCAGTCCGCCCGGCTGTCGGCCGCGGAGCGGGTCGCGCAGCGATGGCACGCCACCGTCGTCCTCAAGGGATCGGGGAGCGTCATCGCGGCGCCTGGGGAAACCACGCTGATCAACGCCAGCGGCAATGCATCGCTGGCCACGGCGGGAACCGGCGATGTGCTGGCGGGCTGGATCGGCGGGCTCTGGGCGCAAGGCCTGTCAGCACGAAGCGCCGCGCTGCTGGGCACGCACACCCATGGCGCCGCGGCCGACGTCTGGTGCGCACACCAGGCGCGTCCCGGGCCGCTGGCCGCGAGCGCGCTGATTGCTCAGCTGCGGCGCTGAGCGCCGCAGCGACTCAGTGGATCGGGCCTACCGCCTCGAACGCTTCGACTTGCGCGGCGCTGCCGCGGTGTCCGCCCCAGCGCTGCGCGCAGGCTTGCGGGGAGTCTTGCTGACCGCCTTCTTGGTCGCCCGCTTGTGCTCGCGGTCGACGTCCTTCACGACCTGCAGTTCCTCGACGGCCGAAGCCGCCTTGTCACGCGGTGCCCGCGGGTTCAGCCCCGATTCGTGGACCAGTCGGAAGTCGATCTTGCGCCCGTCGAGATCGACGCGGCTCACTTGCACCCGCACCCGGCTGCCGACGACGTAGCGCACGCCGGTGCGCTCGCCGCGCAGCTCCTGTCGCGCTTCGTCGAAGCGGAAGTACTCTCCGCCGAGTTCGGTGATGTGCACCAGGCCCTCGACGTACAGCTCGTCGAGCGTGACGAACAACCCGAAGGTCGTGACTGCGGTGACCGCGCCGCCGAACTCCTCGCCGAGGTGCTCACGCATGAACTTGCATTTCAGCCAAGCCTCGACATCGCGCGACGCCTCGTCGGCCCTCCGCTCGTTCGCGCTGCAGTGCGCGCCGGCCGCTTCCCAGGCCATCGCCTCGGCGGTCCGCTTGACGACCAGCTTGCTGGCCTGCTGCGCCTTGGAGGCCGCGGTCGGCCGAACCTTGCGCGTGTGGACGGCTGAGCTGGCGAGCTCGGTGACCTGCAGGTGGTACTTCTTGCTGCCCAGCAGAGCCTTGATCACACGGTGCACCAGCAGGTCCGGGTAGCGGCGGATCGGGCTGGTGAAGTGGGTGTAGGCCGGATAGGCCAGGCCGAAGTGACCGCTGTTGGTCGGCGTGTAGATGGCCTGCTGCATCGAGCGCAGCAGCATCGAGTGGATCTGGGTGGCGTCAGGGCGGTCCTTCGTCGCCTGCGCGATCGCCTGGAACTCACCGGGCCGGGGATCGTCGCCGATCGACAAGCCGAGGCCGAGCGCACGCAGATAAGTCTGCAGGATCGCGCGCTTCTCGGGCGTCGGGCCTTCGTGCACGCGATACAGCGAAGCGTGCTTGTGTGACGCGATGAAATCGGCCGAGCACACGTTCGCCGCCAGCATCGCCTCCTCGATCAGGCGGTGTGCGTCGTTGCGTGTCCGCGGCACAATCTTCTCGATTCGCCCGTTCTCATCGCAGACGATCTGCGTCTCGGTGGTCTCGAAGTCGACCGCGCCGCGCGTGGCGCGCGCCTTCAGCAGGGCGCGATACACCTCGTGCAGGTGCAGCAGGTGCGGCACCAACTCCTTGCGCTTCTGCGCCTCTGGCCCGCGCGTGTTGGCGAGGATCGTCGCGACTTCCGTGTACGTGAAGCGCGCATGCGAGTTGATGACGGCCGGGAAGAACTGGTAGGCGTGTACCTCGCCTGCGGCGTCGACCACCATGTCGCACACCATCGCGAGGCGGTCCTCGTTGGGATTCAGCGAGCACAGCCCGTTGCTGAGCTTCTCCGGCAGCATCGGAATCACGCGCCGCGGGAAATAGACCGAGGTCGCGCGCTCGTAGGCATCGTCGTCCAGCGACTCGCCGGGCTTCACGTAGTGGCTCACGTCGGCAATGGCGACGATCAGGCGCCAGCCGTTCGGCGCCGCCCCCTTGGTCTTGCGGCCGATCGTGACCGGCTCGCAGTACACGGCGTCGTCGAAGTCCCGGGCGTCCTCGCCATCGATGGTGACCAGCGGGACGTCGGTCAGGTCGATGCGCTGCCTCTTGTCGGCTGGCCGCACCTTGTCGGGCAGCTTGGCCGTCTGCGCCAGCGTTTCGGCCGAGAAGCGGTGCGGCACCTCGTACTTGCGCACCGCGATCTCGATCTCCATGCCCGCGTCGTCGATCTCGCCGAGCACCTCTGTCACGCGGCCCAGCGGCTGCGAATGCATCGACGGCGGCTCGGTCAGCTCGACCGCGACCACCTGACCCGCGCTGGCATTGGCAATGCCATTCTTCGGGATCATGATGTCCTGGCCGTAGCGCTTGTCCTCCGGGGCGACCAGCCAGATGCCGCTCTCGTGCAGCAGGCGACCGATGATCGGCGCCTTGCGGCGTTCCAGGATCTCGAGCACCCGCCCTTCAGGCCGGCCCTTGCGGTCGTAGCGGATCACCCGCACGCGGACCCGATCGCGGTGCAGAACCGCCCGCATTTCCTGCGGCGACAGATAGATGTCGGATTCGCCGTCGTCGCGCTGGACGAAGCCGTGCCCGTCGCGGTGGCCTTGGACGATACCCTCGACCTCACTCATTAGCGCAGCACCGAGTGAGGCGCTGCTTGTCTTGTCTTCGTTCTTGATGCTAAAATCTCCGGCTTCGGTACCTAGCCCAGGTGGCGGAATTGGTAGACGCACTAGTTTCAGGTACTAGCGAGTAACATCGTGGAGGTTCGAGTCCTCTCCTGGGCACCAAATCATAAAAGGCCAGCGCAGCGCGCTGGCCTTTTTGTTTTCCGCGGTCGATGGTGCGTGACCTCTCAAACCGCCAGCTTCCTCGCGAGCCCGTCAGGCCGCAGGCTGTCGTAATCCTCGAACGGCTGGTGGATCCAGGGACTGGTCGGCAGCGATTCGACATAGTAGTCCGGCGTGTAGCTCGACACACCCTTCACCCAGATCACGGACGAACGCAGTTCGCTGATCGAGGGCATGCCGCGCAGGCGATCGACCACCGCCTTCAGTGTCACCCCGGTATCGGCGAGGTCATCGACCAGCAGGACCCGGCCGGCCAGTTCGCCCTTGGGCAGGGTGATGTAGGTCGCCAGGTCCAGCCGCCCCTGGATGGTCCCGGCGTCCGAGCGATAGGAACTGGTCGACATGATGGCCAGCGGCTTGTCGAACACCCGCGACAGCATGTCGCCGGGCCGCAGGCCGCCACGCGCCAGGCACAGGATCTGGTCGAACGCCCAGCCCGAGTTGTGCACCTTCAGTGCCAGGCGCTCGATCAGCAGGTGGTACTCGTCCCAGGAGACGTAGAGGTGCTTGCCGTCGTCGGTGAGCATGTGGCGTGGTTCCCGTGGTGTCTACCTTTGGCGCATCAGCCCTGGTAGGGGTGGCGTAGCAGGATGGTGTGCTCGCGATCCGGCCCCGTCGACACCATGTCGATCGGCGCGCCGATGACCTCCTGCACGCGCTCGAGATAGCGGCGGGCATTGAGTGGCAAGTCGTCCCAGCGCGTCGTGCCGACGGTGCTGCCGGTCCACCCCGGGAAGCTCTCGTAGACCGGCTTGCAGGCCACGATCTCGTCGGCGTCGAGCGGCAGGATGTCGATGCGCCGGCCATCGAGTTCGTAGCCCACGCCCATCTTGATCTCGGTCAGGCCATCGAGCACGTCGAGCTTGGTGATGCACAGGCCCGTGAGGCCGTTGATCAGGATCGAGCGCTTCATCGCCGCCGCATCCAGCCAGCCGCAGCGCCGCGGGCGGCCCGTGACGGTGCCCCGCTCCTGACCGACCGTCGACAGATGGTGCCCCACCGTGCCCGGCTCGTCCATCGGCAGCTCGGTCGGGAACGGGCCCGAGCCCACGCGTGTGGTGTAGGCCTTGGTGATGCCGAGGATATAGTGCAGCTTGTCCGGGCCGACGCCGGACCCGGCCGCCGCATTGCCGGCCACGCAGTTGCTCGACGTGACGTAGGGGTAGGTGCCGTGGTCGATGTCGAGCAGTGTGCCCTGCGCACCCTCGAACAGAACGCTGCCGCCGGCCAGGTTGGTCTCGTGGATGCGCACGCCGACATCGGCCAGCATGGGCTTCAGCTGCTCGGCGACGTTCATTGCATGGTCGAAGATCGGCGGAAACTCGAGCGCCTCCGCCTTCAGGAAGCCCTGCAGCACGAAGTTGTGGAGTTCGAGCAGGTCGCGCAGCTTCTTCGCGAAGCGATCCGGGTGCTTCAGGTCCTGCACGCGCAACGCGCGCCGTGCGACCTTGTCCTCGTAGGCCGGGCCGATGCCCTTGCCGGTCGTCCCGATCTTGCCGGCCCCCGAGCTCTCGCGCAGCGCCTCGCGGGCCTTGTCGACCTCCACGTGGAACGGCAGGATCAGCGGGCACGACTCGCTGATGAACAGCCGCGAACGCACCTCGACGCCGGCCGCCTCCAACCGCTCGATCTCGCCGAGCAGGTGGGCCGGATCGACGACCACGCCGTTGCCGATGTAGCAGGCCACGCCGTCGCGCATCACACCCGACGGAATGAGCTGCAGCGCAGTCTTCTTGCCCTTGATCACCAGCGTGTGACCGGCGTTGTGGCCGCCCTGGAAGCGCACCACCGCCGCTGCGTGGTCGGTCAGCCAGTCGACCACCTTTCCCTTGCCCTCGTCGCCCCACTGGGTCCCGACCACCACGACGTTGTGACCGGCCTTGCTCGCTGCTTGCATTGTCTTGTCCTGAATCTGATGGCTCTCGGTCGCTGGTTTCACAGCGGCCGGACGACCCATTGGCCGCCTTTTTGCACGATCTCGCGGTCGCAGTCGAACTCCTGGACCTCGTGCTCATGTCCCGGCAGCACGCACACCACGGTCTCGCCGCCAGCCCGCAGGGCGCGGACGGCGGCGCGCAACCCGGTTTCCTCACCCCAGGGCGCACGCACGGCAGCCCGGCGCCCATCGGGGCAGGCACGTTGCACCACTTCCTTGAGATCAGCGCTGAAGCCCACCGCTGGCCGGTTGCGGCCGAACACCGCACCGACCTCGTCGTAGCGCCCGCCGCGCACCAGCGAGTCGCTGGACCCGGCGCCGTAGACGGCAAAGCGCGCGCCGCTGTAGTAGGCGTAGCCGCTCAGGTCGGCAAGGTCGAAGCCGACCCGCACGTCGGGATGCGCGATCGCGGCGTGCGCGGCCAGGCGTCGCAGGTCGGCCAGCGCGGCCGTGATCAGTGGACGCTGAGGCAGCCGCGCTGCCGCGATGTCGAGCACCTCTCCATCGCCGTACAGCGAGGTCAGTGCCTGCAGCCCCTGCCGCACCTCGGCGGCGAATCCGCTGCCAAGCGCCTGCAGCGCCGTGCCGTCCTTGGCAGCGAGCGCCGCGTACACCTCGTTCAGACGCGCGGGGTCGCAAGCGACACCGGCCAGCAGACCGCGCACGATACGCGCGTCGGCCAAGTCGAGCACCAGGCCCGGGACACCCGCGGCACGCAAGCTGTCGAGCGCCAGATCCTGTACCTCGAGATCGGCCTCGAGTCCGGCATGACCGTAGAGTTCGGCGCCGAACTGCAGCGGTTCCCGGCTACCGTGCAGTCCGGCCGGCCGCGTGTGCGCCACCGGGCCGCAGTAGCACAGGCGCGTGATGCCATCGCGATTGAGCAGGTGCGCGTCGATGCGCGCCACCTGGGGCGTGGTGTCGGCACGCAGACCCAGCGTGCGGCCGCTCAGTTGATCGACCAGCTTGAAGGTCCGTAAATCCAGTTCGTGCCCGGTGCCCGTCAGCAGCGACTCGAGGTGCTCGAGCAAGGGCGGCATCACCAGTTCGTAGCCGTAGACGCGGGCCGCGTCCAGCACGGTGCGCCGCAATTCCTCGATGCGCCGCGCCTCGGAGGGCAGCACATCGGCAATGTGCTCGGGCAGCAGCCAAGCAGAGGTCATGAAAAGCCTGCGGGGTTAAAACCGCATTGTACCGGCGCCCCCAGCAGCATTCGCGCGCGATTGACCTGCGCGAACGGTGATCAGCCTGCCAAAACCAGCAGCACCACCAGCCCGCCCAGCATGCTGCTCAAGCCAAGAAAACGCAGTTGCCCGTCGCTCAGCCGCGTGGCCTGCTCGAACACCCGGCGCCAGCGCTGCGGACTCAGGAAAGGCAGCAGCCCCTCGAAGACCAGCATCAGCGCCAGCGCGCTGAACAGCGTGTCCCACATGCCGGCTCCTGCGGCAACGCGCCGTCAGCCCGGACTCACCTGGCACGGGAGGAGGATGGCCCGCCCTCACCTCGCATCGCGCGGAAGAACTCGCTCTCGGGCTCGACCACCATCACGTCGGTCTTGCTGCGAAAGCTCGCCCGATAGGCCTCGAGACTGCGATAGAACTGCGCGAACTGCGGGTCGCGACCGAAGGCCTCGGCATACAGGGCCGAAGCCTTGGCATCGCCGTCACCCTTGACCTTCTGTGCATCCCGATAGGCCTCGGCGACAATGACCTCGCGCTGCCGATCGGCGTCGGCACGCACCTGCTCGCCTTCGGCCTGGCCGGTGGAGCGGGTCTCGTTGGCGACGCGCTTGCGCTCCGACTCCATGCGGCGGTAGACGGCCTCGGTGATGTTGGCGACGAAGTCGACCCGCTTGATCCGCACGTCGACCACCTCGATGCCGAAGCTCGTGGCGTCGTCCGACAACCGCCGCAGCACGCCCTGCATGACCTTGTCGCGCTCGGTCGAGAGCACCTGGCGCACACTGACCTTGGTGACCTCCTCGTTCAGCGCGGCCTGGACGATCGGTGCCAGCCGCGCCTCGACATTGCGCGCATCGATGCCGCTGTTGCGGATGAATTGTCGCGGGTCCTTGATGCGCCACTTCACCAGCCAGTCGATCACCAGACTGGTCTTCTCGGCGGTGAACACCGGCCGCGTTTCAGGGCTGTCGAGGCTCTGGATGCGGCGGTCGAGGAAGACCACGTTCTGGAACGGCGGGGGCAGCTTGAACTTCAACCCCGGCTGGGCAATGACTTCCTTGATCTCGCCCAGCGCATACAGCACGGCGAACTGCCGCTGGTCGACGACGAACAGCGTGCTCGAGGCAATCATCAATGCGAGCAGAGCGCTCGCCACGATCAGACCGATGCGATTCATTCTTGTTGTTCTCCTCAACGGCTTTCGCGCTCACGCGAACGCTGGTTGTCGCGCGATCGCACATCGTTCTGTGACGTGCCGGTGCTTTCGGTGGTCGGCAGCGCGGGCGCAGGTGCGGCCGCGGCGGTCGCCCCGGCCGATTGCATCAGCTTGTCGAGCGGCAGGTACAGCAGGTTAGAGCCGGTGCGCGACTCGATCATGATCTTGCTGACGTTGGAGTACACCTCTCGCATCGTGTCCACATAGAGGCGATCGCGCGTGACGGCCGGCGCCTTCTGGTACTCCGTCAGCACCTGCTTGAAGCGCGATGCATCGCCCTCGGCCTGCGCGATCACGCGCGCCTTGTAGCCCTCGGCCTCCTCGCGCAGGCGCGAGGCCGTGCCCTGCGCCTTCGGGATCACGTCGTTGGCGTAGGCCTGGCCTTCGTTCTTGAAGCGCGAGCGGTCGGCGCCGGCCTTCACGGCATCGTCGAACGCCGCCTGCACCTGCTCGGGCGGCGCCACACTCTGCACGTTGACGTTGGAAATCAGGATGCCGGTCTTCAGACGATCGAGCTGCGCCTGGATGGACTTGACGAGGTCGGTCGCGATGGCATCGCGCTGCTCGTACAGCACCGAGTCCATGTTGCTGCGACCGACGATCTCGCGCACCGCGGATTCGGAGGCCAACACCACCGCCTCGTCCGCATTGCGGTTCTCGAACAGGTAGTCCTTCGAATCCTTCAGGCGGTACTGCACCGTGAAGCGGATGTCGACGATGTTCTCGTCCTGGGTCAGCATCGACGAGTCCCTCAGCCCGGTGGCCTGCACCACCGAATTGCGCCCGACCTCGACCGACCGCAACTGCGTCACGTTCACCACCTCTGCCGACTGGAACGGGTATGGGAAACGCCACTGGAAGCCGGCTTCGACCGTGTGGCTGTATCGGCCGAAGGACATCACGACGCCCTGCTGCCCTTCCTGCACGATGAAGAAGCCGCTGCCCAGCCAGATCAGCGCCACGACCGCGCCGATCAAGCCGATGCCGATACCGGCGCTGCGCAGGTCCGGCGGTGGCGAGCTGGCGCCACCGCCGTCGGGCTGCGGACTGTTCCCACCCCCTTTGCCACCGAACAGGCCGCTCAGGCGACGATTGAAGTCGCGCCAAAGCTCGTCGAGATCGGGCGGGCCGTCATTGCGGCCGCCGGTCGCCAGCAGCCGCTCCCCACGCGCGCGCCAGACGGCGCGGCGCACGGCGCCGGACCACAGCAGCGCCAGGGCCTCGACCAGGAGTGCGGGGCGTCCCCGCGGGCGCGCTGCGCCTGCATCGTTATAGGTATTCATGCGTGTCGTTGGAGCAAGACGGAGGCGGGAATGGGATCGTGATCGGAGGGCGCGGCGTCGGCGACGTCGCGCACCGGCGCGTCGGAGACCGAGGCACCGGGCGCGCCCGCCTCGCCACCGTCGGCGAGCAGCGCCTCGCTCACCAGCGCCCGCAGCTCGGCGAGCCCCACACCGCGCAAGGCACTGACGAAGACGCGCGGGATGCGGCGTCCGCCGTCGAGTTCGAGCCGATCCACCAGCACGCGAGGCCGCTGCTCCTCGTCGAGCTGGTCGAGCTTGTTGTAGACCAGGATCTGGGGAATACCGGCCGCGTCGATCTCCGCGAGCACGCGCTCCACCTCGACCCGCTGCTCGGCCAGCACCGGGCTCGAAGCGTCGACCACATGCAGCAGCAGATCGGCATCGGCAGCCTCCTGCAGCGTGGCGGCGAAGGCCTTGACCAGCGTGTGCGGCAGATCGCGGATGAAGCCCACGGTGTCCGACAGACTGACCGAGCGCTGCGCGTCCTCGAGATAGAGCTGCCGCGTGGTGGTGTCGAGCGTCGCGAACAGTTGGTCGGCGGCGTAGCTGCGGGCCTTGACCAGCGCGTTGAACAGCGTGGACTTGCCGGCATTGGTGTAGCCGATCAGCGAGACGCGGAAGGTGCCGGCGCGCTCGCGCGAGCGCCGTTGCGTGCCGCGCTGGCGCTTCACCTTGTCGAGCCTCGCCTTGAGCGCCTTGATGCGCTCGCCGATCATGCGGCGATCGAGTTCGATCTGGCGTTCGCCCGGACCGCCACGATGACCCACGCCGCCGCGCTGGCGCTCGAGGTGGGTCCACCGGCGCACCAGTCGGTTGCTGAGGTACTGCAGCTGCGCGAGCTCGACTTGCAGCTTGCCTTCGTGGCTCTGAGCGCGCGCGGCGAAGATCTCGAGGATCAGGCCGGTTCGGTCGAGCACCTCGACGCCAAGATGGCGCTCCAGGTTGCGCTGCTGCGTCGGGGACAAGGCCTGATCGAAGATCACGCACTGGCCGCCGCTTTCGGCCACCAGCGCCTTCAGCTCGTCGGCCTTGCCCGAACCGAGGAACAGTGCGGCGTCGGGCGCCTTGCGGCGAGCGATCAGGCGCGCCACCGGCGTGTCGCCGGCCGACTCGGCCAGCAGCGCCAGTTCGTCGAGGGTGGCGTCGAAGGAGGCGCCGGCGCCGAGGTCGACACCGACCAGCACCGCCCTGGCCTCGTTGACGGCGGTGGACGCGCTCAAGCTGAAACCACCAGGGTCTGGCGGCAGGCGGTCAGGCGACGAGACGGATGCCGGGAGTCCATCGAGCCGTTCAGCCCGCCGACTCCGGCGCGTCGTTGGCCTGGAAATTCACGGCCCGGCCGGGCACGACGGTGGAAATCGCGTGCTTGTAGACCATCTGGGTCACGGTGTTGCGCAACAAGACCACGTACTGGTCGAAGGACTCGATGTGCCCCTGCAGCTTGATGCCGTTCACGAGGTAGATCGAGACCGGAACGTGCTCCTTGCGAAGCAGGTTCAGGAACGGGTCTTGTAGGAGTTGCCCTTTGTTGCTCACGATATCGTCCGTGTTGTGAAGCTGTTGGAGGATGGAAGGTATCACAGGCTCCAGCCGGCGACGCCCTCAGACTACGAGTCCTTCTCCGCGAAGGGGTTCCGTGACGATTTCATCTCGATGCGCATCGGCGTGCCGCTGAGCTGGAAGTGGCAGCGGAAACGCCCCTCCAGGAAGCGCTTGTAGGCGTCTGTCACATGCTCCAGCGAGTTGCCGTGGATCACGATCACCGGCGGGTTCTGCCCGCCTTGGTGGGCGTAGCGCAGCTTGGGCCGGAAGGCGCCGGCGCGCTTGGGCTGCTGGAACTGCACCGCCTCCAGCAGCACCCGCGTCAGCACCGGCGTGGCGAGCTTCTTGGTGGCCGAGGCCCACGCGTCGGCGATCGCCTTCCACACCGGCCCCAGGCCCTGGCGCTTGATGGCGGAGATGTGCAGCACCGGCGCGAACTTCAGGAACGCCAACCGCTGCTCGATGGAGCGCTGCAGCAGTTCGCGCTGGTAGCTGTCGACCGCGTCCCACTTGTTCACCGCCAGCACCACGGCACGGCCGGAATCGAGGATATAGCCGGCGATGTGGGCGTCCTGGTCAGTCACCCCCTGGGTCGCGTCGAGCAACAGCAGCACGACATTCGCGTCGGCGATCGCCTGCAGCGTCTTGACGACCGAGAACTTCTCGATCGACTCGAACACCTTGCCCTTGCGACGCAGGCCGGCAGTGTCGATCAACTCGAACTTCTGGCCATTGCGCTCGAACGGAACGCTGATGGCGTCGCGTGTGGTGCCGGGCAGGTCGAAGGCCACCAGCCGCTCTTCACCGAGCCAGGTGTTGATCAACGTCGACTTGCCCACGTTCGGGCGACCCGCTACCGCCAGGCGGATCGGCCGTTCGGGGTCGTCGAGCGCGAGATCGTCGGGCTCGTCGAACGCAAAGTCCTCCAGCGCCGCCGTCAGCAGGCTGCGGATGCCCTGCCCGTGTGCCGACGACACCGCCAGCGGCTCGCCCATGCCGAGCTCGTAGAACTCGGCCAGCTGGATGCCTTCCAGCATGCCCTCGGCCTTGTTGGCAGCGAGCAGCACCTTCTTGCCGGCAGTGCGCAGGTAGCGTGCGATGTCATGGTCCTGCCCGGTGACGCCGGCGCGGACGTCGACCACGAAGATGACCACGTCGGACTCCGCCACCGCCTGGCGCGTCTGCTTGGCCATCTCCTTGTAGATGCCGCTCTCGGCCGTGGGCTCGAAGCCGCCGGTGTCGACGACGATGAACTCGCGTTCGCCGAGCCGCCCATCACCGTAATGGCGGTCGCGGGTCAGGCCGGCGAAGTCGGCCACGATCGCGTCGCGGCTCTTCGTCAGACGGTTGAACAGCGTCGACTTGCCGACGTTGGGGCGCCCCACGAGCGCCAGGACGGGTTTCATTCAGGTTCCGATCGCACTCACTCGGGCCGGAACGCGAACACCGTGCCGCGGCGGGTCACCGCGACGATGGTGGTGCCGACCTTCACCGGGGCACCGATGATGGGCTGCCCGTCGGTGGGCAGGCGCAACAGCGGCTGGCCGTTGTCGCGATCGAGGAAGTGCACCTGGCCCTCGAAATCTCCAAACACCAGCGTCGGACCCACCACCAACGGTGAACTGAGGCCGCGGTGGAGCATGCGCTCCGAGGTCCATGCGACTTCGCCGCTGGCGCGCTTCCAGGCGGTAATGCGGTCGGTGGCATCGGCCGAGAACACCAGTTGCTCGTCGGCCGCCACGCCCTGGGTCCCGCCGGTGGTCTTGGCCCAGCCGAGGGTGCCCCGTTCGACGTTGACGCAACCGACCGCGGCCTGGAAGCCGCGCACGCAGACCGCGTCGCCGACGCGCGCCGCCGGCCCGACGAGGTCGGCCAGCCGTTCGACCTCGTTGGTGCCGCGCGGCGACGCGACGGTGGTGTCCCAGCGCACGCTGCCGCGCAGCGGGTCGAGCCCGGCGAGGCGCGGACCCTGGCCGACCACCAGCGTGTCCTTCCACGGCAGCAGCACACCGGGCTGCAGCAGCGTCAACGGATCGCCGGGGCGCTGCTGGACCCACAGCTTGCGGCCATCCAGTACGTCGAAGGCCTGAACGCTGCGGTCGATGCCGAGCACGAAGACGCGCTCGCCCGCCACCAGCGGCGGCGTCACGACACGGGTGGTCAGGCGCGTGCGCCACAGCGGCTTTCCGCTGTCGAGCACGACCAGCTCGTTGCCGGTGGTCACGACGCTGGCGTAGCGCCCGTCGCTGCCCACCCCGGCGCTGAGCTTGCCATCGGCATCGCCGCGCCAGAGCTCGCGGCCGGTGTCCGCCGCCAGGGCGACGACGCGACCATCGGAACTGGCCAGCACCACGGCACCGGCGCCGGTGGCGATGCGCAGGGGAAAGTCCACACTGCCCAGGCCCTGCGTCCACACCTGCCGGCCGGCGATCTGCGCCTTGAGCGGCTCGAGTGGCGTCGGCTTGGGCTTCTCGGGCCCGCTGGAGCAGGCGGCCAGGCCGGCAACGAGCAGCGCGGCGGCAAGGCGGCGCATCACTTCGACGCTCCCGTCGCAGCCGCTGAGGCCGCCGCAGCGGGCGCCTCAGCGGCGCCCAGCGCGGTTAGCTTGGCCTCGACCAGCCGACGGTAGTCGAGCGTCGGCGGCATCGCATCGAACGCGGCCTGATAGGCGGTACGCGCCTCGGCGGGCTTGCCCTGCGCCGTGAGGATGTCGCCGCGGCGATCGGCCGCCAGCCCTGCAAAGGACTGCGGAGGATCGGTCGGCAGTGCCTTGAGCGCCTCGTCGTACTTCTTCTCGTCGAGCAGTACGCCGGCCAGGCGCAGGCGCGCCAGCACCGCGTACTCCTTGTCGCTCGCATTGCCGATCACCCATTCCAGGCTGGCCCGCGCCGCGTCGTTCTGGCCCTTCTCGAACTGCGCCTTCGCCGCCAGCAGGCCGGCCTGTCCAGCGAACGCCGTCGAGCCGTAGCGATCCTTCATGTCGGAGAACACGCGGGCGGCCTTGTCGGTGTCGCCGGCGATCACGGCCTTGTCGAGTTCGTCGAACAGCACGCTGGCCTTCACGGATCGGTCTCGCTGCATCCACTGCCAGCCGTTGAACGCGGCGAAACCGCCGAGCGCAATGATCAGGACCCAGGTGATCAGGTTGCCGTACTGCTTCCAGAAGTGCTTGATCGAGTCGAGCTGTTCTTGTTCTTGGAGGTCGAGATGGGTGGCCATGCGGATGCTTTGTGAGAGGCTGCGCGGCGTGCGGGGCGCGAAGCCGGGATTATGAACGGAGCAATTCGCCGGCCCAGGCCGCCGGATCGTCCAGCGGGCGCAGCACCTGGGTGGCCGCGCCCTCTCCGGCACGCAGCGGCTTGAGCGCCACCATGCCCTGCGCCAGCTCGTCGGCGCCGAAGACCAGCGCATGGCGGGCGCCGCTGGCGTCGGCCTTCTTGAACTGCGACTTCATGCTGGCCGGCCCGTCCTTGCCGGCGGGATGCAGGACGACGCTGGCGCCGTGGGCGCGCAGGGCCTCGATCAGCACCATCGCCGTCGGCAGCGCAGCAGCGGCAGGCAACACCGCATAGGCGTCCGGCAGCCGCGGCGGCGTCACGACGCCCACCGCGTCCAGCAGCAGCAACAGGCGCTCGATCCCCAGGCCCCAGCCGACGCCTGGCGCCGGCTTGCCGCCGAGCTGCTCGATCAGGCTGTCGTAACGGCCACCGCCTCCGACCGTCAGGGGCGCGCCCATGCGATCGGTGACCCACTCGAACACGGTGAGGTTGTAGTAGTCCATGCCGCGCACCAGCCGCGGGTTGATGCGGTAGGGCAGACCGGCGGCATCCAGCACCGCACGCACGGCATCGAAATGCGCCAGTGAGGCCTCGCCGAGGAAGTCGATGAGCCGGGGCGCCGCATCCACCACAGCCTGCATCACCGGCGTCTTGGTGTCGAGGATTCGCAGCGGGTTGCTGTGCAGGCGGCGCTTCGCGTCATCGTCCAGCAGGTCGGCGTGCGCCTCCAGGTGCGCGATCAGCGCCGCCCGGTGGGCACGCCGCTCTTCGGGCTGCCCCAGGCTGTTGATCTCCAGCCACAGATCACGGCCTTCGATCAGCCCGAGCTCGCGCCACAGCGCGCGGCACATCAGGATCAGCTCGGCATCGACGTCCGGGCCATGAAAGCCCAGCGCCTCGGCGCCGGCCTGATGGAACTGGCGGTAGCGGCCCTTCTGCGGGCGCTCGTGGCGGAACATCGCGCCCAGGTAGTAGAGGCGTTTGCCGCCCTCGTACAGCAGCGAATGCTCGGTCACCGCCCGCACCACGCCGGCCGTGCCTTCCGGGCGCAGCGTGAGTTGGTCGCCGTTCATGTTGTCGGTGAAGGAGTACATCTCCTTCTCGACGATGTCGGTCACCTCGCCGAGCCCGCGCACGAACAGCGCCGTCGGTTCGACGATCGGTGTGCGGACCGCGGCATAGCCGTAACGCTGCATCACGCGGCGCACCGCGTCCTCGAACCATTCCCAGCGTGCCGATTCGGGCGGCAGCAGGTCGTTCATGCCCTTGACCGCACGCAGCGGCGAAGTCTCCGTCTTGGCGGCTTTCTGTTGTTCTGCCATGGTCGATGCCCACAAGGATTCAGGCCGGCCGCGGCCGGTTCGCTGGGCACACCCGGGGGGTGCGCCGGCTCGCCGCGTCAATGCGCGGCGGTGATGCTGCCGTAACGGCGCTCGATGTAGTGCTCGACGACGTTCTGGAACTCGCGCGCGATGCCCTCGCCGCGCAAGGTCATCGCCTTCTCGCCATCGATGAACACCGGCGCGGCAGGCGCCTCGCCGGTGCCGGGCAGGCTGATGCCGATATCGGCATGCTTGCTCTCGCCAGGCCCGTTGACGATGCAGCCCATCACCGCCACCTTCATGTTCTCCACGCCCGGGTAACGCGCCTTCCAGACCGGCATCTGTGCCCGCAGGAAGTCGTCGATCTGCTTGGCCAGCTCCTGGAAGGTGGTGCTGGTGGTGCGGCCGCAGCCCGGGCAGGCGGTGACGCTGGGATTGAAGGCACGCAGGCCGAGCGACTGCAGGATCTCGAGCGCCACCACCACCTCCTGCGTGCGGGCCTCGCCCGGCTGCGGCGTGAGGCTGACGCGGATGGTGTCGCCGATGCCGTCCTGCAGCAGCATCGCCAGCGCCGCGGTCGACGCCACGGTGCCCTTGGTGCCCATGCCGGCTTCGGTGAGCCCGAGGTGCAGCGGGTAATCGCAGCGTCGCGCCAGTGCGCGGTAGACGCTCACGAGGTCCTGCACGCCGCTGACCTTGCAGCTGATGAGGATCTGGGACGGGTCCATGCCCAGCTCGCGCGCATATGCGGCCGACTGCAGCGCCGAGCTGATCAGCGCGTGGTACATCACCTGCTTCGCGTCCCAGGGCCGGGCGCGGGCGGCGTTCTCGTCCATCAAAGCCGCCAGCAGTTCCTGATCGAGGCTGCCCCAGTTGACGCCGATACGCACAGGCTTGTCGTGGCGCATCGCGGCCTCGATCATCATCGCGAACTGCCGGTCGCGCTTGTCGCCCTTGCCCACGTTGCCGGGATTGATGCGGTACTTCGACAGCGCGGCCGCGCAGTCCGGGAACTCGGTCAGCAGGCGGTGGCCGTTGTAGTGGAAATCGCCGATCAGCGGCACCGAGATGCCCATGCGGTCTAGCTGCTCGCGCACGTGCGGCACGGCCTGCGCCGCCTCCGGCGTGTTGACCGTGATGCGCACCAACTCCGAGCCCGCCAACGCCAGCTCCTTGACCTGGATCGCAGTCTCGATCGCATTCACCGTGTCGGTGTTGGTCATGGACTGCACGCGCACCGGGGCGTCGCCACCGACCGTCACGACATTGCTGCCCCAGACGACACGCGCCTGCAGCGAACGGCGCGCGGCAGGCTGCGCCACGTCGATCGCTTCGGCGTCACTGCGGGTCCCTGTGGACGCTACTGGCCTGTTCATTTCAGCTCCAAGCGCGCGACGTTGTCGCGCGTCGACTCGCTCAATGCGACCGGCTGGCCGCGGAAAACGATCTGGGTGGCTTCGGCATTTCCCACGGTCACGCGCAGCGGGAGCGGGCCGTCCAGACCCGCCGCCTCGCCGGCCGCCAGCGTGCGCGACAGCAGCACCTGCCCCTTCGCATCACGCACCTCGACCCAGGATTCCGCCACCGCCCGCATGGTCAGCAGGCCGCCGGCCGCGGATGCCGAGGCTGCGGTGCCGACCGGGGCCGAGAACACCGTGTCGATCACGGCCGAACCGGGTGCTGCAGCCTCGGCCTCGGACGACCCGACGGCCGACGCTCCCGCCAGCGCGGGCGATGCCGACTCGGGCGCGATCGACGTCGTCGAGGACACGGCAACGCCTGTATCGATCGGGTTGCTGGCGGCGATCTCCGGGACTGCCGAGGCGCTTGGATCGGTCGGCAGCAGCCGACCCACCCAGCCCACGGGCAGCAGGTAGACGGCCACCGCTGCCAGCACCAGGACGGCGGCCGCGATCAGCGGTGGGCTGAGGAAGCGCTGCCACTCGTCACCGTCGCTCGGCACGCCGCGATCGTGGAAGGGCTGGTTGAGGCCCCGCGCCACGTGATCGAGCCCCCGGCCGGCCGACGCGGCCGTAGGCAGGAGCGACAGCACCGGCTCGGCATCGATTTTCAGTGCGCGGCACATGCTCTGCGCCAGCGCACGCGCGAAAGTGGCATCGGGCAGCTGTTCTGGGTGGTCGTTCTCGATCGCCTCCAGCTTCTGCGGCGAGACCTTCAGCGAGGCTGCGAGCACCGCGAGGTGCATCCCTTGCGATTCGCGCGCCGCGCGCAGCAGCTTCCCGGCCGTCGTGGCCGGCGGGCCGGCGTCGACCGTCCCCTCACTCATCGAACATCCCCCGCTCGAACGACGCCGCCTCGCGCGACGTGGGGTAGCTCGCACGCAGCTGGTTGCCCAGATCGCGAACGCCCTGCGGATTGGCCAGGCGGTTCTCGATGCGGGCGGCGAGCCACAGCGTCTCGGCGCTGCGCAACTCGGCGTTGTTGTTGACGCGGCGCACGTAGAAGCGCGCCCGCTCGTACTCGCCACGTCGGTACAGCACGTCGGCCAGGTTCATCGCGATCGCCGGGTTGGCCGGCTCGAGTTCGTAGGCGCGCTTGAGCGTCAGCTCGGCCAGGTCCAGCTGGCCGGCGCGTGCCTCGCAGATCCCCTGCACCAGGAAAGTCCGGTTCGGGGTGCGGTACTGCGGCGTCGCCACGGCGCGCTCGAACAGCTTTCCCGCCTCCGGGTAGCGGCCACGCTGGCACAGGAACCAGCCGTAGTTGTGCATCACGTCGCCGTCGGTGGATGCCAGCTGCAGTGCGCGCTTGAAACTGTCCTCGGCCTTCTGCTCCTCGCCCAGCGCGGCCAGTACCAGGCCTTGCAGGTTCAGCGCCTGCGGCAGATTGGGGTCGGCGGCCAGCGCCAGCTTCACCTCCGACAGGGCATTGTCGAAACGCCCCTCGGAGAAATAGGCCCCCGCAAGGTCGAGGCGGATGCGCGCGCGCTTCGCCGAGTCGGACTCCTCGTCCGTGCCGGCACCGGCGGTGGAACTGCTGCGGCCGAAGTCGTTGGGCCGGCCCTGCGCCTGGGCAACGCTCCAGACCGCGCCACACAACAGCGTCGCCAGCAGCAGTCCTCGCATCGCGTCCCTCACCCATCCGTCCCGCATCATCGTGTCGTCTCCGTGGCTGAACCTGATGGTGCAGCGTCGGCCCGGCGCTGCACCGCGCTGTCGATCGGCCGGATGGCGATCGGCGCACGCCGCATCCGTGCCTGCGCATTGGTGCGGTCCTGTACCTCGCCGGCCAGTTGGCCGCAGGCGGCGTCGATGTCATCGCCGCGAGTCCGTCGCACCGTGGTGACCAGACCCCCGTCGACCAGCAGCTGCGCGAAGGCCTGCACGCGCGCCACTGACGAACGCGTCAGCCCCGAGGCCGGGAACGGGTTGAACGGGATGAGGTTGATCTTGCAGGGCACGCGCCCCACCGGCCCGCGTTCGCCCACCAGGCGCAACAGTTCGCGCGCCTGCGCCTCACTGTCGTTGACGCCGTCGAGCATGCAGTACTCGAAGGTGATGAAGTCGCGCGGCGCCGCCTCGAGGTAGCGCTGGCAGGCCTCGAGCAGCTCTGCGATCGGGTACTTGCGGTTGAGCGGCACGAGATCGTCGCGCAGCGCGTCGGTCGGCGCATGCAGCGACACTGCCAGAGCCACCGGACAGTCCTCGCGCAGGCGGTCGATCATCGGCACCACACCGGAGGTCGATACCGTGACACGGCGACGCGACAGGCCGTAGCCGTGATCGTCGAGCATCACGCGCAGCGCCGGCAACAGCGCGGCGTAGTTCTGCAGCGGCTCACCCATGCCCATCATCACGACGTTGCTGATGACGCGCTCGGTCGTGCCCAGCCGTGCGCGCAGCTGGTGCTCGGCATGCCAGAGCTGGGCAACGATCTCGCCGGTCGACAGGTTGCGACTGAAGCCCTGGTGACCGGTCGAGCAGAAGCGGCAACCGACCGCGCAACCGGCCTGCGACGAGATGCACAACGTGCCGCGATCGTTCTCGGGGATGAACACCGTCTCGACGGCATTGCCGCCGCCGACGTCGAACAGCCACTTGACCGTGCCGTCGGCCGACACGTGCTCGCTCAGCACTGCGAGTGGCCGGACCACCGCCCGCCCCGCCAGCTTCTCGCGCAGCGACTTCGCCAGATCGGACATCTGAGCGAAGTCGCTCTGGCCCTTCTGGTGGATCCAGCGGAACAGCTGAGTGGCGCGAAAACGCTTCTCGCCGAGCTGCTCGCAGAAAGCGGCCAGCGCGTCGAGATCGAATTCGAGCAGGTTGGCCGCAGTCATGGCATGCACCGATCGGACCGTCGGGGCGCCAGGCGCCCCGCAGTCGTTCAGCGGCTGTAGACGTTCATGCCCGGGAAGAAGAACGCCACCTCGACCGCGGCGGTCTCCGGCGCGTCCGAGCCGTGCACGGCATTGGCGTCGATGCTGTCGGCGAAGTCGGCACGGATGGTGCCCTTCTCGGCCTTCTTCGGGTCCGTCGCGCCCATCAGCTCGCGGTTCTTGGCGATCGCGCCCTCGCCTTCCAGCGCCTGGATCATCACCGGGCCCGAGATCATGAACTCGACCAGGTCCTTGAAGAAAGGCCGGGCCTTGTGCACGGCGTAGAACTGCTCGGCCTCGCCGCGCGACAGGTGAACCAGCTTGGCCGCCACGATCTTCAGGCCCGCGCCCTCGAAACGGGCATAGATCTGACCGATCACGTTCTTGGCAACGGCGTCAGGCTTGATGATGGACAAGGTGCGTTCGATCGCCATATTTATTCTCCGGAATCAATGATTTAGCAGAACCTTGAATTGTAGCGCTTGAGGTCGGCGCCTCGATGTCGCTCGCAGCCTCAGCGGCGCGGTCCGCGGCCCCCACCGCCGCCCCCACGACCCCCCTGGCCTCCGCGCCCACCCCCACCGCCCCGCTTGCCGCCGGCCTTGTTGAAGTAGGCATCGGCGCCGATGTAGCCCACCGAGGTCTGCATCGGATCGGGCTGCTTCGGCCCGCCCTTCCTGGCGCCCGGCTCGGGCTGGTGCGCATCGTGCCGGCCGAAGCCGGCATTGATGCGCTGAGAGCCCTTGACGAAGCGCTTGTCGAAGGTCTGTTCCAGCGGATTCGGAATGGTTCCGGGCGGGCCGCCGGCGTCGTGATCCGACTGCGAGCCACCATGCCCGAAGCCCTGGGCTGCGCCGCGGCGCGGGCCCTTCGCAAAGCGACGGTCGAAGGTCTGCTCCAGCGGATTGGGGATGCGGCCGAAGTCTTCCTCTCCAGCGCCGTCGGTGTCGGGTGCGGCCTCGCCGAACCGCGATTCACGCGGCTCGCGGCGCGGGCCGCGCTCGCCGCCGCCCTGGCCCTGCGCGCGGGCCCCGCCCTGCTGCGGCCCGCGCGCGTTGCGCTCGGGCTTGCCGTTGCGACCGTTGTTGCGCCGTTGTTCGCGGTTGCCCTGAGCGTCGCGCGACTCGCTTTGCGCCGCTGCGCCACGGTTGCCGCTGGCCAGCTGGCGGATCGCGCGCAGGTCCTGGTCGTCGAGCTCGACCCAGACGCCGCGCTTGAGGCCGCGCGGCAGCACCACAGTGCCGTAGCGAATGCGGATCAGACGGCTCACGGCCAGGCCGACCTTGTCGAACAGCTTGCGCACCTCACGGTTGCGCCCTTCGGTGATGACCACGCGGTACCAGCGGTTCGCGCCTTCGCCACCGCCCTCCTCGATGCTCTTGAAGCCGGCGGTCTGACCGTCGATCTCCACGCCCTCGAGCAGCTTCGCGCGCTGCTCCTCGTTCAGGCTGCCGAGCACGCGCACCGCGTACTCGCGCTCGACGCCGAAGCGGGGATGCATCAGCTGGTTCGCCAGTTCACCCGAGTTGGTGAACAGCAGCAGGCCCTCGGTGTTGATATCCAGGCGACCGACGGACTGCCACTTGCCCTGCTGAAGGCGCGGCAGACGGCGAAACACCGTGGGACGCCCTTCCGGGTCGTTCAGCGTGACCACTTCGCCGGTCGGCTTGTGATAGGCCAGCAGCCGCGCCGGGCCCGGCTGGATGCGCAGACGCACCGGCTTGCCGTCGACGGCGATGCGGTCGCCGTAGGAGATGCGCATGCCCACATGGGCCACCTCGTCGTTGACCGTGACCTTGCCGTCGAGAATGAACTGTTCCATGTCGCGGCGCGAACCGATGCCCGACTGCGCCAGCACCTTGTGCAGCTTGGGCGCCTCGGGCTCGGGGCGCAGCACGCGCTTGGTCGACTGCTCGACGCTGGCCTCATCGTCCGGCTCGGGTGGCTCGGCGTCGTAGGCACCCGACAGCACTTCCTCGAAGCGCTCCACCACCAGCGCCGGATCGAGCGCCGGTCGCGGTGCCTGCGGCGGGCGTTCGGCGCCGGGCTCGGCCGAGCCATCGGCGCCCGCAGCCTCGCCGCCTTCACGGCCGGCGCGGTCCTTGCGGCCTCGGCGCCGGTTGCGGCCACGACGGCTGCGCTCGACCGATTCGTCGCCGGCCGCAGCCCCCGATTCGCCGGATCCGGCCACTTCGGTCGGTTCGCTGTCGGCGGCTGTTCCTTCGGCCGCTTCCGCGGCAGCCGGCGCCGAGACCGGTACAGGTCGCTCGATCGGAGCCGGTCGGGACTCGGCCGCCGCCGGCGCATCAGCCGCCACGGGCGACGCGACGGCATCGGACGACTCCGCGACAGCCACATCGGCCTTGGGCTTGCGCCGCCGCGGGGTCTTCGGTGCCGCTGTGTCCGCATCGGCTTCGACGGCCGCCGTCACCTCCACGGCTGCCGTGCTCGCGGCCGCTGGCGTCGCCGCCTTGCGCGTGCGTCGCTTGACCGGCGCTGCAGCGGCGCTGTCGTCGCCGGTGTGCGGCGTGGCATCGGGCTGCGTATCGCTGGGCGGAGTGTCGTTCGAATTCATGTCTGGGGTTCCGTGCCGGCGTCGGCCGGCGGCGTGGGAAGTTCTGCGGTCGAGGAGAGAGCCTCCGATGCAGCCATGGGGATGGCTGCGTCGACAGCCTCGTCGTCGTCCGAGGCCGCTTCGTCCGAAGCCTCGAGCGGCTCCGGCGGAATGGCATCGAGGCCCTGCTGCGGAAGCCCGGGATCGCCCTCCCCCGGCAAGGCCGCATCGATGGCGACATCGAGTAGCGATACCTGGCCCGGCAAGGCGTCGACGAGCATCGTCACCGCTGGCGCGCCGTCGAGGGCGGGCAACTGCTCGAGCGTGGCGAGGCCGAGGTCGTCGAGGAACTGCCGCGTCGTCGCGAACAGCGCCGGCCGCCCCGGCGTTTCGCGGTGGCCGATCGCCTCGATCCAGCCGCGGTCCTCGAGCTGCTTGAGCAACTGGCTGTTGACGGTGACGCCGCGGATGTCCTCGATGTCGCCGCGCGTCACGGGCTGGCGGTAGGCAATGATTGCCAGCGTCTCGAGCGTCGCGCGGGTGTAGCGCGGCGGCTTCTCGGGGTGCAGGCGATCGAGGTACTCACGCAGCTCCGGACGGCTCTGGAAACGCCAGCCATTGGCCACCGCCACGAGCTCGACGCCGCGGTCCTCCCAGTCGCGCGCCAGCTCGTCGAGCAGGACGCGCAGGGTGTCGGGGCCGAGTTGGTCATCGAACAGCGTGCGCAACTCGCGCAGCGGCAGCGGCTGCTGCGCGCAGATGAGCGCCGTCTCGAGGACGCGCTTTGCATCCTGTGTGTTCATCGAATCCGTCTGTCGTCTTGGCCGACTGGGGAGCCGGCGTGCAAGGGAACCGGGGTGCCTTCCGTGTGCTGTCTGCACTGCAGGTGCGGCGAGTGTCTCGGCCGCAGAGGCCGGCCGGAGCCGGGGTGTGGCTGAACTCGGGGGGACCTGCGGTGGTCGGAGCCGGTCGAGCCGCCTTCGGCCACCGGCAAGGGCTGCATCAGCCCTGCACGACGATTGTATCTGTATCGTGGCCGGGCGCGTGCGACCCGCCCACGATCTGCTGCCAGGCCGCGCGCAGGTCGTCGGGCGGGACGGCGCTGAACTCGATTGGCTGCAGGCTCGCCGGATGGACGAAGCCCAGCCGGTGCGCATGCAGCGCCTGTCGCGTCAGGCCGAGTCCGGGTCGGCCACCGTACAGCGCGTCGGCCAACAGGGCATGTCCTCTCGAGGCCATGTGCACCCGGATCTGGTGCGTGCGGCCGGTGTGGAGCGTGCAGCGCACCGCGCTGACGGCGTCGCGCGCCGCGATCAACTCGACATCGGTGCGCGCCGTCCGGCCGCCCGCCAGCACGGCCATCTTGATGCGCGACACCGGATCGCGACCGATCGGCGCGTCGACGCTGAAGACCGCCTGGCGCAGCACACCGTGCACCAGGGCCAGGTACTCGCGATGCACCTCCCGCGCGGCGATCGCACGCACCAGTGACGTCATGGCCGGCAGCGTCTTGGCCACCACCATCAGGCCGCTGGTGTCCTTGTCGAGCCGGTGCACGATGCCGGCCCGCGGCAGCGCCGCCGCGCCGGCGTGATGCGCCAGCAGGCCGTTGAGCACGGTGCCCGACCAATTGCCGGGCGCCGGGTGCACCACCAGACCGGCCGGCTTGTCGATGACCAGCAGATGGGCGTCCTCGAACACCACCGGCAGCGCCACCGGCTCGGGCCGGAAGGCCTGGCTCTCCGGCGTGGGCAGCAGCGTGATCTCGATCTGCTGGCCCGCACTGACGCGCCGTGCGCGGGCGGTGACGGTCTGCCCGTCGATGCGGACCTGCCCGCCCTCGATCAGCGTCTGCAGGTGGTTGCGGGAGAACTCGCCCGCCAGCGTCGCCAGCCAGCGATCGAGACGCTCGCCGTGGGCGCCGGCATCGACCCGCGCCTGGCGTTGCTCGGCATCGCCCGCCAGCGGTTCGGCGGGCTCGTCGGCCTCGGCCGGCTCGGTGGCCACGGTCTGGCGCAAGGGAGCACCCATATAATTTTGCTGTTCCTTCAACTGCGGTCGCTCCGGCGCCGCCTGCTGGTGATGACCGCGATGCGTATGAGCCCTGCCGCCCACTGGCGCGCGACCCTGGCCGTGGTGCTGGCGGCCGCCAGCATCGGACTGATCGGATGTGCCGGCGGCCCGAAGGACGAGTTTGCCGGCAAGAGCACCGACAAATTGTACGAAGAGGCCCGCGACGAAGCCGCCAACGGCAACTGGGAGCGCGCCTCCAAGCTGTACGAGAAGCTCGAGGCGCGCACCGCCGGCACCCAGCAGGCGCAGCAGACGCAGATCGACCTCGCCTACGCGTACTACAAGACGAACGAAAAGGCTCAGGCGCTGTCGACGATCGAACGCTTCATCAAGCTGCATCCCAGCAGCCCGGCGATCGACTATGCCTACTACCTGCAGGGCCTGATCAACTTCAACGAGAACCTCGGCCTGCTCGGCGGGCTGGCACGCCAGGATCTCTCCGAACGCGACCAGCAGGCCGCGCGCGACGCCTACCAGAGCTTTCGCCAGCTCACGCTGCAGTTCCCCAATTCCAAGTACACGCCGGATGCGCAGCTGCGCATGAACTACATCGTCAACACGCTGGCCACCTACGAGGTCCACGTGGCGCGCTACTACTACCGCCGCGGCGCCTACGTGGCCGCGGCCAACCGCGCCCAGCAGGCCGTGCAGGAATTCCAGCGCGCTCCTGCGACCGAGGAGGCGCTCTACATCCTGGGCATCAGCTACGACAAGCTCGGCCTGACCGAACTGCGCGACGATGCCCAGCGTGTGCTGCAGACCAACTTTCCGGAATCGCGCTACGTGAAGGACGGCTTCGAGACGGCCGACAAGCCCTGGTGGCAGATCTGGTGATCAGGCGGCCGGACCCACGGCGCTGATCCCGCCGCCTCAAGCCCAGGCCGACGCCGCCTTCGATATCTCGGCCAACCACGCCAGCGCCTGCGCTTCCTCGCGCAGCACCTGCATCGGCGGCAAAGCGGCCCTCATGCGCTGTCCATAGCCCATCGTGCCCATGCGGGGGTCGCACACGACCAGCAGACCGCGATCGCTCTCGCTGCGGATCAGCCGGCCGGCCCCCTGTTTCAGCGAGACCGCAGCCTCGGCCACGAAGTAGTCGTTGAAGGGGTTGCGCCCCTCGCTCTCGAGCCGCTTCACGCGCGCCTCGACCAGCGGATCGTTCGGCGGCGGGAACGGCAGCTTGTCGATGATCACGCACTGCAGTGCCTCGCCGGGCACGTCGATGCCTTCCCAGAAGCTCTGCGAACCGACCAGCACCGCGCGAGGTGTGTCGAGGAAGCGCTGCAGCAGCTGGCGCTTGGGCCCGCTGCCCTGCATCAGCACGGTGATCGGCTCCGCATCGCCCTCGAAGTCGGACTGCAGCGCCTCGCCCACGCCGGACAGCGCACGCAGGGTCGTCGTCAGCACGAAGGTGCGCCCCCCCGCGGCCCGCGCGCAGGCCGCCGCCAGGCGTGCAACCGCCGCCGTGTGGCCCGGCTCGTTCGGCTTCGGGAAACGCGTGGGGACGTAGAGCCGCGCGTGCATCGGGTAGTCGAAGGGGCTGTCGACGCGCAGCGTGCGCGCCGTCTCCAACCCGGCCTGCTCGGTGAACCAGGTGAGCCGCTCGTCGGCTCCGAGCGTGGCCGACGTGAAGATCCAGGCCTTGGGCGCCGCCGCGATCTGCTCGCGCATCGCGTCGCGCACGTCGAGCGGGGATTCCACCAGCCGCAGCCCCTGCGGTGTGAGGTCGATCCAGCGCACGCGCCCCGGCTCGGCCTCGAGCCCGAAGCCGGCGGCGCGGGCGGCCAGCGTCGACGCCCGCTCCGCGAGCTTGGCCAGATCGGGTGACATCTCCGCCACGACGTCGAGCGCGTCGGCCGCACTCCGGCAGGCCTGCCCCAGCGCGGCGAGTGTCTCGATGAAGTCGGCCCGGTCGGCGCGATCGCCCCAGCGCAGCTTGAGGCTGCCGCGCACCTCGCGAAGGGGCCCGTTGGCCGCGAGGCGCAGATCGCGCGCCGCGCGGTCGCATCTTGCCGCCAGGTCCTGCCAAGGCTGCAGGCCGCGCGCCTGCGCCAGCCCGACGGCCAGCATGTCGCGCGCGAAATCGACCACCTGGGCGCTGCCCAGCGTGCTGCCGAGGAAGGCCACGCCCGCCTCGGCAAGCTGATGCGCTTCGTCGAACACCGCCACGTCCACGGAAGGCAGCAGCTCTGCCATGCCGGTGTCGCGCAGCGACAGGTCGGCGAAGAAGAGGTGGTGGTTGACCACCACCAGGTCGGCCGCCATCGCCTCGCGGCGGGCCTTCATCACGTGGCAGCCGCGGTATTCCGGGCATTCGCTGCCGAGGCAGTTCTCGCGCGTCGAGGTCACCAGCGGGATCACCGACGAGCGCTCATCCAGGCCTTCGAGCTCGGCCAGGTCGCCGCTCACGGTGCGCTGCGCCCACTGCTCGATCTTCGCCAGCGTGCGCGCCGCATAGCGGTCGGGCAGCGCCGTCGTCTCCCGGGCCAGCACCAGCCGCTGCAGGCACAGGTAGCTGCCGCGTCCCTTCAGCAAGGCCACGCTGACCGGCAGGGCCAGCACCTCGCGCAGCCGCGGCAGATCGCGCAGGAAAAGCTGGTCCTGCAGGCTCTTGGTCGCGGTGCTGATCAGCGTGCGATGCCCGGCCAGCAGCGCAGGGACCAGGTAGGCGAACGTCTTGCCGACGCCTGTGCCGGCCTCGGCCACCAGCACCTCGCGCGCATCGATCGCATCGGCCACGGCTGCGGCGAGCTCCAACTGGGCGCCGCGCTCGCGGTACTGCGCATCAGCCCGCTGCAGCGGACCGCCGAACGCGAATGCCGCACTCACCGCCTTCTGCAGTTCGCTGCGCATGCCGTTGGCCGGGCTCATGAGCGCCCCGCGCTCACGGCCGCCGGCCGCTCCCGATCCCCCGCGGGGATGTCGCCCGCCTTCGGGCGGCCGTGCATCGACCTCATGCCGGCTCGGGCGGGCTGAGGCGCATTTCCAGTGTGGCGATCTGGTCCCGCAAGGCCAGGCGGCGCTTCTTGAGACGCCGCAGCGTCAGTTCGTCGAGGGGCCGCTCGACGGACGCCTGGTCGATCAGGCTGTCGAGGTCGCCGTGCTCGATGCGCAATTCGATGAGCCGGCGTTGCGGTGAATGCAGGTTGTCGTCCATCGGGGGTTGCACCGCCGCAATCTGGATGTCAACAGGCCTTGATGCCGATGCAAGCCTGCCATTGGTTCGCATGGCAATGAAGATTATAGTTTTCGGATGAGTACTGCGCCCCCAGGTTATCGACTTGCCGCCGCCACCGGCCTGCACCGCGGCGATCGCGCGTACCAGCAGGATCAGGTCGGCGTGCTGCCGCACCCACGGGTGCCGGGCTGCGTGCTGGCCGTCGTCGCCGATGGCATGGGCGGCAAGAGCGGCGGGCGCAAGGCCGCCGACCAGGTGTTGCTCACCGCCCAGCAACTGTTCGAGCGCTACACGCCGACCCGCGACACACCCGCCGAGACGCTGAAGCAGCTCGTGCTCGAGTCGCACCTGATGATCAAGCTCACGGCGATCACTGCCGAGGAAGAACCGCACAGTACGCTGGCGGCTTTCCTGATCAGCGCCACACGCGCCTGCGACGTGATCCATGCCGGCGACTCGCGCGTCTACCACTTCCGCGGCGCAGAGCTGGTCAGCCGCACCGTGGACCACTCGTTCGTGCAGCGCCTGGTCGATGAAGGCCAGATCACCGAGGATGAGGCGAACACGCACCCGCAATCGAACCTGCTGACCGGCTGCCTCGGCACGCAGCAGGACCCGCCGCTGACGCTGAGCCACATCCCGTCGCTGGAAATCGGCGACACGCTGTTGGCCTGCAGCGACGGCTTGTGGCACTACTTCACGCCGCGCGAGCTTGGTGCGATCGTGCACACGCTGTCACCGCGCGAGGCCAGCGAGATGCTGGTCGGCAAGGCCCGGCATCGGGCCCGCGGGGGTGGCGACAACCTGTCGCTGGCGCTGGTGCGCGTCGAAGCGCTGGGCTGAAAGGGCTCCCTCGGCGGTTGAACGGCGCTGCCAAGTTGCAGGCGGACGCAGCCCCGCTGTCACTCAGGGTGCCGACGCACTCTCGACCGGCGGCAGCGGTGCAGCGGGCGGCTTGCGCGATGCGGCCCTCTGCGCCGCTGCCTCCTGACGCGCCTTGACCTGGCTCTGCCGGTTCTCGTATTCAGTGCGCGAGCGCTGCTCGTCGGCGCGCCGCTGGGCGGTGTCGAGAGGCCGCGCGGGCGCAGGCGTATGCGTTGCCGCGCGCGTCGGCGTACGGATCGCCGCGCTGGCGGGTTCGAAGGGGATCAGCGGCGCCGATGCGCGCTCCTCGCGGTCACGCGCCTGGCGCGCCTGCTTCGCGTCGATGCGCTGCTGACGGGCCGCAGCCCGCCGCGTCCGCTCCGCGTCGTCAAGTGCCGCCTCGCGAGTGCTCAGGCGCTTCAGCGCGTCTCGGCGCTGCGTCTTGGCAGTGTCGACGCAAGCCGTCACGAGAAAACGCTGCGAGCATTCGCGCTCCTGCTCCGCAAAATCGCGCTCGACTTGCCGACGCTCGGCGGACAGGCGCTCTCGCTGTGCCTTGTCCGAATCCCCTGTCGCGCCCCGCGAAGGGAATGCCGCGCCAAACGTCGCCACGGCGACGGCGCAGGAGATCAGGCAGCCGGCGAGCTGTGCTCTCATCACGTCAAGCTCGTATCGACATCTCGCCGCGACAGCGCCAGAAACTCGGCCGACTGCATCTCGGTCAAGCGAGACACGGTGCGCGGAAATTCATGGGCCAGCGGCCCGTCGGTGTAGAGCTGTTCGGGAGGCACGGCGGCGGATATCACGAGTTTCACGCGCCGATCGTAGAGCACGTCGACCAGCCACGTGAAGCGCCGCGCCTCGGACGCCAGCCGGGGCGGCATCTCGGGCACGTCGGACAGCAGCACGGTATGGAACTGCGAGGCCAGTTCGAGGTAGTCGTTCTGCGAGCGCGGGCCGCCGCACAGGGTCTTGAAGTCGAACCACACCACCCCCCCGGCGCGCCGGCGCGCACGGATCGTCCGCTGCTCGATGTTCAGCACCGGATCCTCGTCCTTGGCCTCGGCGAGGCGCTCGAAGGTCTCGGTCAGCGCTCCGTCGGCCTCCGGTCCGAGCGGTGTGTGGTAGAGCGCCACGTCCTCCAGCGTGCGCTGGCGGTAGTCGACCCCGGCGTCGACATTGATCACCTCCAGCCTGTCCTTGAGCAGTTCGATCGCCGGCAGGATCCGGTCGCGATGCAGGCCATTGGGATAGAGCGCGTCGGGGTGGAAGTTGGACGTCGTGACGATGCTGACGCGGTTGGCAAACAGTGCCGCCAGCAGGCGGTGCAGGATCATCGCGTCGGTCACGTCGGCGACGTGGAACTCGTCGAAGCAGATCAACCGGAAGCGCCGCGCGATGCGGCTGCCCAGTTCGTCCAGCGGGTCGGCCGTGCCCTTGAGCTCCTGCAATTCGCGATGCACCTCGCGCATGAACTCGTGGAAGTGCAGCCGCGTCTTGCGCACCAGCGGCACCGACTGGAAGAAGCAGTCCATCAGGAAGCTCTTGCCGCGCCCGACACCGCCGTACATGTAGACGCCGCGAGGAATCGGTGGCCGGCGCAGCAGCTTGCTCACCGCATTGCTGCGGCGTGCCTTGTAGTCGATCCACTCGTTCTCGCAGCGCTCCAGCGCGTCGAGCGCGCGCAACTGCGCCTCGTCGGCCCGGTAGCCGCGCTCGGAAAGCGTCTCACCGAACAGTTGGCGGACCGTCATGGCTGTCGGCCCGCGCCGTTCAGAAATTCAGTGTGCGCTTGTCCACGGCCAGGGCGGCCTCCTTGGTCGCTTCCGACAGCGACGGGTGCGCGTGGCAGATGCGGGCAATGTCCTCGGCGCTGGCCTTGAACTCCATCGCCACCACCGCCTCAGCGATCAGTTCGCTGGCCATCGGTCCGACGATGTGCACGCCGAGGATCTCGTCGGTCGCAGCGTCCGCCAGGAACTTCACCATGCCGGTCGTGTCGCCGAGCGCACGCGCACGACCGTTGGCCAGGAACGGGAAGGTTCCGGCCTTGTAGGCGCGGCCCGCCGCCTTGAGCTGCTGCTCGGTCTGGCCGACCCAGGCGATCTCCGGACTGGTATAGATGACCCAGGGGATGGTGTTGAAGTTGACGTGTCCATGCTGGCCGGCAATGCGCTCCGCGACCGCCACGCCCTCTTCTTCCGCCTTGTGGGCGAGCATCGGGCCGCGCACCACGTCGCCGATGGCCCACACCTTCGGCAGGTTGGTGCGGCAGTCGTCGTCGACCACGATCGCGCCGCGCTCGTCGAGCTTCAGTCCCACCGCCTCGGCGTTCAGGCCGGTGGTGTTGGGCACGCGGCCGATCGACACGATCAGCTTGTCGACTTCCAGCGTCTTGGCATCGCCCTTGGCGCTGGTGTAACTGACGCTGACGCCCTTCTTGTCCTTCTTGACTTCGCTGATCTTCACGCCCAGCTCGATCTTCAGGCGCTGCCTCATGAAGGCCTTCTGGGCTTCCTTGGCGATCTGTTCGTCGACCGCGCCCAGGAAGGTCGGCAGCGCTTCCAGCACCGTCACCTCGGCGCCCAGGCGGCGCCACACCGAGCCCATCTCGAGGCCGATCACGCCCGAGCCGATGACGCCCAGCTTCGCCGGCACCGACGGGATGCGCAGCGCCCCGTCGTTGCTGAGGATGCTCTCCTCGTCGAACGGTGCACCCGGCAGCGCACGTGCACTCGAGCCGGTCGCGATGATGATGTCCTTGCCGATCAGCGTGTCCTCGGTGGCGCCGCTGACCTTGATCTCGTAGCCGGCGTCACCGGCCTTCACGAACGAGCCGCGGCCGTGGAAGAAGCTGACCTTGTTCTTCTTGAACAGATAGAGGATGCCGTCGTTGTTCTGCTTCACGACGGTGTCCTTGCGCCCCAGCATCTTCGCGACGTCGATGCTCAGATCCTTCAGTCCGATGCCGTGGTCGGCGAACGCATGGCCGGCGTGTTCGAAGTGCTCGCTCGACTGCAGCAGCGCCTTCGACGGGATGCAGCCCACGTTCGTGCAGGTGCCGCCCGGCGCTGGACCGCCCTTGTCGTTCTTCCACTCGTCGATGCAGGCGGTGTTGAAACCCAGCTGCGCCGCACGGATGGCAGCGATGTAGCCGCCCGGGCCGCCGCCGATGACGACGACGTCGAAAGTCTTGCTCATGAGAATGCTCCGAAAGGCTCGCCGCGTTCAGTGGGCGAGCTTGAGTGTGATGACGCCACCGACGATCAGTGCCACGCCGAGGTACCGCGCCAGCGACGCCGAGTCGCCGAAGAACAGCACCCCGATCAGGAAGGTGCCTGCGCCGCCGATGCCGGTCCAGACCGCGTAGGCCGTGCCGATGGGGATCTCGCGCTGGGCCAGCCACAGCAGCCAACCCGACAGCCCCATCGACAGCACGGCAGCGGCGATGCCCCAGACCTTGTAGGCCGGTTGCTGCGACAGCTTGAAACCGACCGGCCAGCCGATCTCGAACAGGCCCGCCAGCGCGAGGTAGATCCAGGCCATGCTCGTCAATCGGGAACCGGTCTCGAGACGATCAGATATCGAACAGCAGGCGCGCCGGGTCTTCCAGCGCTTCCTTCATCGCCACGAGGCCCAGAACCGCCTCGCGGCCGTCGATGATGCGGTGGTCGTAGGACATCGCCAGGTAGTTCATCGGCCGGATCACGATCTGGCCGTTCTCGACCACCGCGCGGTCCTTCGTCGCGTGCACGCCCAGGATGGCGCTCTGCGGCGGGTTGATGATCGGCGTGCTCAGCATCGAACCGAAGGTGCCACCGTTGGAGATGGAGAAGGTGCCGCCGGTCAGGTCCTCGAGCGACAGCTTGCCGTCGCGGGCCTTCTGGCCGAATTCGGCGATCTTCTTCTCGATGTCGGCGAAGCTCATCTGGTCGGCGTTGCGCAGGATCGGCACCACCAGGCCGCGCGGCGAGCCCACCGCGATGCCGATGTCGAAGTAGCCGTGGTAGACGATGTCGTTGCCGTCCACGCTGGCGTTGATGACCGGGTAGCGCTTGAGCGCCGCGACCGCCGCCTTCACGAAGAAGCTCATGAAGCCGATCTTGACGCCGTGTTCCTTCTCGAACTTCTCCTGGAAACGCTTGCGCATCTCCATCACCGGGGCCATGTTGACCTCGTTGAAGGTGGTCAGGATGGCGTTGGTCGCCTGCGACTGCAGCAGCCGCTCGGCCACGCGGGCCCGCAGGCGCGACATCGGCACGCGCTGCTCGGGGCGGTCGCCCAAGTTCAGCGCGGCCGGCACCGTGACGGCGGGCAGCGCCTTGGCGACGGATGGCGCGACCGGCACCGAGACGGCAGCCGCTGCCGGGGCAGCGACGGCGGGCGCCGCTGCCTTGGCGCCGGTCTGCAGCGCTGCCTGCACGTCGCCCTTGGTCACGCGACCATCCTTGCCGCTACCGGCCACCTGGCCCGCACCCAGCTGGTTCTCGGCCAGCAGCTTCGCGGCCGCGGGCATCGCCACGTCGCCCTTCGCGCCGGCCGTATCGGACGCGGCGCCGGGCGCCGGCTTGACCTCGGGCACCGGCTTGACCTCGAGCGGGCTGACCGCTTCCTTGCCCTCGGTATCGATCTTCGCGATCACCTCGTCGCTGACGCAGCTCTCGCCGTCGTTCTTGACCAGTTGCGCCAGCACGCCGGCAGCCGGTGCCGGCACCTCGAGCACGACCTTGTCGGTCTCGATCTCGATCAGGATCTCATCGATCGCCACGGCTTCGCCGGGCTTCTTCTTCCACTGCAGCAGCGTCGCTTCGGCAACGGACTCGCTCAGCTGGGGGACTTTGACTTCAATGATGGCCATGGAATGCTTTCTTCGTTGTTTGGATGACGCATCGCGCGGATCCGGCAGCTCCGACCGGCGCAAGGGCCGGTCGAAGGCCGCGGTTCATCGCCGCGCACGCGTCCGCGATGACGTCACTTGGACAGGACGAATCCCTTGAGCTTGCCGTAGGCCTGGTCCAGCAGGGCCTTGAGCTGCTCCTGGTGCAGGTGCGCGTAGCCGACGGCTGGCGAGGCAGACGCCGGTCGGCCGGCGTAGCCGAGCTTCTGCCCCTCGAGCATGTTCTCGTGCACGTAGTGCTGCACGAAGAACCACGCGCCCTGGTTCTGCGGCTCGTCCTGGCACCACACCACGTCGGTCGCGTTCGGGTACTTCTTCAATTCGGTCGCGAAGGCCTTGTGCGGGAAGGGATAGAGCTGCTCCACGCGCAGGATCACCACGTCGGTGCTCTTCTTCTCGTCGCGACGCTTCACCAAGTCGTAGTAGACCTTGCCCGAGCACGCGATCACGCGCTTGACCTTGGCCGCGTCGATGTCGGCGTTCTGCTCGGGGATGACCGTGCGGAATTCGCCGCGGGTGAACTCCGACAGCGGCGACGCCGCGTCCTTGTTGCGCAGCAGCGACTTCGGCGTCATCACCACCAGCGGCTTGCGGAACATGCGCACCTGCTGGCGACGCAGCAGATGGAAGATCTGACTCGCCGAGGTCGGCTGGCAGACCTGCATGTTGTTGTCCGCCGCCAGCTGCATGAAGCGCTCGAGGCGCGCCGAGCTGTGCTCAGGTCCCTGCCCTTCGTAGCCGTGCGGCAGCAGCAGCGTGAGTCCGTTCGCGCGGCCCCACTTCACCTCGCCGGAGGCGATGAACTGGTCGATCACGACCTGCGCGCCGTTGACGAAGTCGCCGAACTGCGCTTCCCAGATCGTCAGCGTGGTCGGGTCGGCCGAGGCGTAGCCGTACTCGAAGCCGAGCACCGCCTCTTCCGACAGGATGGAGTCGATCACGACGAACGGCGCCTGGCCGTCGGCCACGTGCTGCAGCGGCGTCCAAGTACCTTCGTCCCACTTCTCGCGGTTCTGGTCGTGCAGCACTGCATGGCGGTGGGTGAAGGTGCCGCGGCCGCAGTCCTCGCCGGACAGACGTACCGGATAGCCGCTCGCCACCAGCGAGGCGTAGGCGAGGTGCTCGCCCATGCCCCAGTCGACGTTGATCTCGCCGCGGCCCATCGCCGCGCGGTCGGCGAGCACCTTCTCGACCAGCGGATGGACCTTGAAGCCCTTCGGGATGGTCGTGATGCGCTCGGCCAGACGCTTGATCTCGGCCAGCGGCAGCGCGGTGTCGGCCGCGTCGGTCCACTTGCGGTTCAGGTAGGGCGTCCAGTCGACCGCGTACTTGCTCTTGTAGTTGGTCAGCACCGGGTCGACCGTGTGCTTGCCGGCGTCCATCGCGGCACGGAAGGCCTTCACCATCGCGTCGGGCTCGTCGGGCTTCAGCGTGCCCTGGGCGACCAGCTTGTCGGCGTACAGCTTGCGCGTGCCGGGGTGGGCCGCGATCTTCTTGTACATCAGCGGCTGGGTCAGCGACGGCGTGTCCTGCTCGTTGTGGCCCAGCTTGCGGAAGCAGATGATGTCGACGACGACGTCCTTGTTGAACTCCTGCCGGTAGTCGAGCGCGAGCTGGGTGCACAGCACCACGGCCTCGGGATCGTCGCCGTTCACGTGCAGCACCGGCGCCTCGATCATCTTGACCACGTCGGTGCAATACAACGTGGAACGCGAGTCGCGCGGGTCGCTGGTGGTGAAGCCGATCTGGTTGTTGATGACCAGGTGCACCGTGCCGCCGGTGTAGTAGCCACGCGTCTGCGCCAGCGCCAGCGTCTCCATCACCACGCCCTGCCCGGCGAAGGCCGCGTCACCGTGCACCAGCACCGGCAGCACCGTGTCGCCTTCCTTGTCGCCGCGTCGGTCGAGTCGCGCCTTGACGGAACCTTCCACCACCGGATTCACGATCTCCAGGTGCGAGGGGTTGAACGACAGGCTCAGGTGGACCGGGCCGCCCGGCGTGGTCACGTCGCTGGAGAAGCCCTGGTGGTACTTCACGTCACCCGCCGGCAGTTCTTCCTTGGCGGTGTGGTCGAACTCGGCGAACAGGTCCTTGGGCATCTTGCCCAGCGTGTTGACCAGCACGTTGAGGCGGCCACGGTGGGCCATGCCGATCACGATCTCCTGGACGCCGCGCTCGCCGCCGCGCTGCACCACCTCGTCCATCGAGGCGATGAAGCTCTCGCCGCCCTCGAGCGAGAAGCGCTTCTGGCCGACGTACTTGGTGTGCAGATAGCGCTCCAGGCCTTCGGAGGCGGTCAGCCGATCGAGGATGTGGGTCTTCTGCGCCGCGGAGAAGCTCGGCTTGGCCCGCACGCTTTCGAGCCGCTGCTGCCACCAGCGCTTCTCGACCGGCTCGGTGATGTGCATGAACTCGGCGCCGATGGAGCCACAGTAGGTCTCGCGCAGCGCCTGCAGGATCTCACGCAGCGTCTGCTGTTCGGCGGTGGTGAAGTAGGTGTTCGTAGCGCTGAACGTGATGTCCATGTCGGACTCGCTCAGGTCGTAGAACGCCGGCTCCAGTTCGGGAATCTTGGGGCGCTCGGTGCGCTTGAGCGGGTCGAGGTCGGCCCAGCGGGCGCCCAGCGTGCGGTAGGCCGCGATCAGCGACTGCACGTGCACCTGCTTGCGCGCGACCGCCAGTTCGGCGGCGCTGGCCTTGACGGCGAAGGCGTTGGCCTTGGCGCGCTGCGCGAAGGATTCGACGACCGGCGCATGCGCCACGTCGCGGGATTCGGAGCCGTCGGTGGCCGGTACGTGCTGAAGCGCGTCGAAGTAGGCGCGCCATTTCTCGGGGACCGAACCCGGGTTGTCGAGATAGGACTCGTACAGTTCCTCGACGTAGGGCGCGTTGCCCCCGAACAGGTACGAGTTCGACCGGTACTGCTGCATCATCTTCGCTCACCTTTCACCCTGGTATCCAGGACGTTGGCTGGTTGAAAAACCTTCCGCGACACGGCTGGACCGGTTGGCGGATTGCGACCCGCCTTTGCTTGTTCAACAGAACCAGAAAAGGGGACGGGAAGGACCAAATTTCGAGGTGCACTGTAGCACCGCGGCGGGGCGCTGTCCCGTGAACCGGCACCAGAACAGGCCGGAATCCGGCCGTTCATCGGCGTTTCACGATCGTGCGGACGGCCTTCGCTACTGCACGGCGCGCGAGGCCGGCGGCTGGTCGCGGGGCGCCGTGAAGACCTCGCCGCCGTCGACCGCATCGAAGTGGTACTGGGCGCCACAGAACTCGCAGCCCACCTCGGCCAGCCCGCGCTCGGCGATCAGGCCGTCGAACTCCTCGCGCCCCAGGCCGCGCAGCATGCGCGCCACGCGCTCCCGCGAGCAGCTGCAGGCGAAGCGCGGCCCGTGCTCGCCGGTCAGCGGCTCGAAGCGGCGCACGGTCTCCTCCCAGAACAGCCGCCGCAGCAGGGTGTCGGCGTCCAGCGTCAGCAACTCCTCGCGCGTCAGCGTCGCACTGAGGTGGGCGATGCGGTTGTAGGCCTCGTTGAGGCCGATCTCGTCCTCGTTCCGCGCGCCGAGGTTGCCTTCGCCCTCGACCGGCAGGCGCTGGATCAGCAGGCCGGCGGCCACGTCGTCGTTCGCCGCCAGCACGAGCTTGGTGTCGAGCTGCTCCGACTGCAGCATGTAGTGCTCCAGCACCTCCGACAGCTGCTGCAGCGGCTCGCGCCGGTCACCATGCAGCGGCACCACGCCCTGATAGGGCTGCTGGCCCGGGTAGCGGTCCTTGGGGTCCAGCGTGATCGCGCAATGGCCGCGCCCGCCCACGTTGACCAGCGCCTCCAGCCGCGCGCCGGCCGGCACGTCGCCGACCACCGTGGCCGTGGCCCGCAGCGCCAGGTCGGGCTGCACCTCGGCCACCGCCAGCTTCACCGGCCCGTCGCCCGAGATCTGCAGCACCAGTGCGCCGTTGAACTTGATGCTGGCCTGCATCAGCACCCCGGCGGCCGCCATCTCGCCGAGCAGCGTGCGCACCGGCGCCGGATGCGCCCGCTCTGTCCCCCGGCGTGCCAGCAGTTCGGTCCACGCGCCGGTCAAACGCACCAGCATGCCGCGCACCGGCAGGCCCTCGAAGATGAATTTATGGAGTTCGCTCATGACTGCCCCTCGCCCGATGGATCCGGCTGCATATGGGGCTCAACCCACGCGCTTCAACGTGGCCTTGAAGCGCTGCCCGCGCTCCACATAGGTCTGGGTGCCGCGCCGCATGCGCGCGATGTCCTCCTCGCTCAGCGGCCGCACCGCCTTGGCAGGGCTGCCGAGGATCAGCATGCCGTCCTCGAACTCCTTGCCTTCGGTGACCAGCGCGCCGGCACCGACGAGGCAGTTGCGGCCGATCTTCGCGCGGTTGAGCACCACCGCCTGGATGCCGATCAGGGCGCCGTCGCCGACGGTGCAGCCGTGCAGCATCGCCTGGTGCCCCACGGTGACGCCCTCGCCCACCACCAGCGGACAGCCCGGGTCGGTGTGCAGCACGCTGCCTTCCTGCACGTTGGAGTGGCGACCGATGACGATGGGCTCGTTGTCGCCGCGCATCGTGACCTGCGACCACACGCTGGCGCCTTCGCCGATCTCCACGCTGCCGATCAGCTCGGCGCTCTCGGCCACATAGGCCGTCGCGTGCACCTGCGGCACGCGATCATCGAGCTGGTACAGGGCCATGGGCAACTCCGGCAAAGCGATAATTTTACGGATGCATCCCGACCTGCCCTGCGCCGGCGAGCAAGCCCTTGAACTGCGAAGCCAAGCGCTGACGCTGCTGCAGGAATGCGATCCACTGGCCAAGGCTTCTGCGGCGCGCGCACTGCTGGCCCGGCGCGATGCGCTCGCGCTCGACACCACGGCCATGCTTCAGCCTGCAGGCCCGCTGCCCGGCCGGCCCGCACGGCCCCTGCTGCTGCCGGCGCTGCGCGTGCCGCAACGTTCGATGGCCAGTCCCGAGGGCCGGGCCTCGCTGCTGCACGCCATCGCCCACATCGAGTTCAACGCGATCAAGTACGTTTAGAACGTAGGAAGTTACAACGCGTAACCGATCACGCCTGGGCCGGTGTGAATCTCACTTGAACAACGCTTCACGAAGCTGCTTGATCATGTCAACGAGCGACGTGGTCTTGTTGTTCTCGGTCCAGGCGAAGAACGCGCGCACGCTGACCCACGCAGGTAGACCGCTCAGGAAGAACGCTGCACCTTGAGCGAGCGGACCCCATGCGCCAAAGCCGAAGTACTCGATGAGGGCTCCAACCTCTCGGTTCACTAAATAGCCCGAGCAATTCGGGAGTGAACGAGCATGTGTATGGGTGGCGGATACAGCGGACCAAGTCAGGCAGAGATCCTCGCGCAGGAAGAAGCATCCAGGCAGCGCGCACAGGCAGAGGCATCGAAGCTCAAGGCTGAGCAGGCGCTTGAGCAGGAGCGAGAAGGTCAGAAGGTTCTGGCCGACCGCGTGGCGATGGCGACCTCTGACCAAGAGGCTCGTCGGCGCACCAGAGCCCTGCTGATCGGCGCGGAGGCTGAAGAGAAGGACAGCGCATCGCTCGCTGACCCTGCGGAGCCTGAGAAGCGCTCAGAGAAGAAGGCGCGTCGCGCCACGCTCATTGCCGCCGGAGGCGAGTAATGGGTTGGGTGACGGTCAAGAAGCGCGTCCCCCTCGCGTCGCTGTCCCCGAACGCCCAGGCCGGCTCGTACGGCAAGGCTGTCGCCAAGTTCCTGCTTCTCGCTGCTGAACCGGATGTAGGACCACGCTTTGAGCATGGATGACCCCAGGAGCCAATCTTCCTACATTCTAAATCATCAACCTCGCGCTCGACGCCCTCTGGCGCTTTCCGGGCCTGCCGGCCGCCTACTACCTCGACTGGCTGCAGGTCGCCGGCGAGGAGGCCCTGCACTTCACGCTGCTGCGCGAGCACCTGCTGAGCCTGGGCCACGAGTACGGCGACTTCCCCGCCCACGACGGCCTGTGGATCATGACCGAGCGCACCGCCCACGATCCCATCGCCCGCATGGCGCTGGTGCCGCGCACGCTGGAGGCCCGCGGGCTCGACGCCACCCCGCCGCTGCAGCGCAAGTTCGCCGCAGCCGGCGATGCGCGCGCGGTCGAGATCCTCGGGATCATCCTGCGCGACGAGATCGGCCACGTCGCGATCGGCAACCGCTGGTACCGCTGGCTGTGCGAGCGCGAGGGCCTGGACCCGGTGGCGCTCTACCCCGAACTCGCAGCGCGCTACGAGGCGCCGCGCCCGCGTCCGCCCTTCAACCTGGCGGCCCGCACAGCGGCGGGCTTCAGCGCCGAGGAGCTGGCCTACCTGAGCGGATGAGGCAGCTCAAAGGCTGTCAAAGAAGTAGCGCTTCAACCCCGCCAGGATCATCTCCACCGCCACCGCGGTCAGCACCAGGCCCATCAGCTTCTCGATCGCCGACACCATCGAGTGTCCGAGCAGCTTGCGGATGCGGTCGGCCGCCAGCATCACCGCGCCGCACACCAGCATCGCCGCGCTGACCGCGCCGACCCATTGCATCAGCTGCTGCGGCTGCCGCGAGGCCAGCAGCAGCACCGTGGCCATCGCCGACGGCCCGGCCAGCAGCGGCACCGCGAGCGGGAAGATGAAGGGCTCGCGCGCGCCCCCGTCGGACGCGTAGATCTGCGAGCCCGACGTGAAGATCATGCGGATCGCGATGATCAGCAGGATCACGCCGCCGGCCACCTCGAGCGAGCGCTCCGACAGGTGCATCAGGTTCAGGAAGCCCTGCCCCGCGAACATGAAGGCCAGCAGCACGCAGAAGGCGATCAGCACCTCTCGCACCGCCACGCGGGTGCGCCGCTCGGGCGGCACGCCCTTCAGCACCGAGATGAAGATCGGCAGGCTGCCGAAGGGGTCGAGCACCAGCAGCAGCAGGACGAAGGCGGAGACGAAGCTGTGATCCATGGCCCGATTGTCCCAGGCCGGCGCCTCAGGTCTCGCCCGTGCGCGGCGCCGGGGCGCCCGCCGCAGGGCGGACGAGCGGACGGGGCGCCAGCGAAAGCAGGCTCAGCCAGCCCACCAGCCCGCCCAGCGCGCTGCCGGCCAGCATGTCCAGCGCCACGTGCTGCCGGATCGCCAGCGTGGCGTACAGGATGCCCATGCACCAGAGCGCGTTCAGGCCGCGCATCACCAGGCCGGCCGAGGTCTGACGGAACACGCGCTCGAACCACACCGCGGTGTACACCGCGAACGCCGCGTGCAGCGACGGGCAGGCGTTGCCGGCTACGTCGGCCGATTTCAGGAAGGCCACCGCCTCGTGGCGGGCCCAGTCGATGTCGAACTCGGGCACCTTGCTCGGCCAGAACCAGAAGATCGCCAGCCCGACCAGGCTCAGCAGCAGCGCCGACAGCGCATAGGTGCGCACCTCGCGCGCGTCGTCCAGCAGCGCCGGGGCGATCGACACGTAGAACCACAGCGACGCATACAGCGGCAGCGCGGCGGGCTGGAAGTCCACCCAGTCGTCCATCGCGATCAGCGGCATCGTCGTGATCGCCTGCGGCGTGTGGCGCATCACCCAGAAGTAGGCCACGAAGAACAGCGTGATGCCGAGCGTGGTGCCCGTCATCTTCACCAGGCTCAGCACGCGGGTGCGCCGGCGCAGTTCGTGCAGCCAGCCGACGGGAGGCAGGAGGCGGTGCTTCAAGGCCCCGATGGTAGTCGGCCGCTCCTGCGGCCCGTGTTCAGCCGCGCGGGTGATGCTGTGAGTGCAACTGCTTGAGCCGCTCGCGCGCCACGTGCGTGTAGATGGTCGTGGTGGAGATGTCGGCATGGCCCAGCAGCATCTGCACCGCACGCAGGTCGGCGCCGTGGTTGAGCAGGTGCGTGGCGAACGCATGCCGCAGCGTGTGCGGCGACAGTGGCACCTGGATGCCGGCGGCGCCCGCATGCCGCTTGATCAGCTGCCAGAACGCCTGCCGCGTCATCGGGCCGCCGCGTGCGGTGACGAACAGCGCGTCGCTCGCCTGGCCGCCCAGGATGGCCGCGCGCGCCTCCGCCAGGTAGCGCATCAGCCAGCCGTGCGCCTCCTCGCCGAACGGCACCAGCCGCTCCTTGCTGCCCTTGCCGGTGACGCGCAGGGCCGCCTCCGAGTAGCCCACGTTCACGCTCTTCAGCGTGACCAGCTCGCTGACGCGCAGGCCGCTGGCGTACAGGATCTCCAGCATCGCCCGGTCGCGCAGGCCGAGCGGCGTGTCGACGTCCGGCGCCTCCAGCAACGCCTCCACCTGCGCCTCGCTCAGCGTCTTGGGCACCCGCAGCGGCTGCTTCGCGGCCAGCAGCTTCAGGGTCGGATCGGCGCTCAGCCGATGCTCGCGCAGCGCCCAGCGGAAATAGCGCCGGAAGACGGTGAGCCGACGGTTCGCGCTGGTCGCACGCGTGCCGGCGTGCCGCTCCAGCGCGTAGGCGCGCAGGTCGGCCTCGCCGCTGCCGTCGAGCGGCTTGCCGCTGGCGTGGACCAGCCAGCGCGCATACAGCGTCAGGTCGCGCCGGTAGGCGGCCAGGGTGTTGTCCGACAGCCCGTCCTCGACCCACAGCGCCTCGAGAAAGGCGTCGATCGCGACCGCACTGTCGGCGGGCAGCGGGGGCAGTTCGTCGTGTGGCTCGGCTGACATCAGGCACGCAGTGTGCCTAAAGCTGGCTCACCCCCGTTGGAGCCGCTGGACAGCACGAGCCAGGGGTGGGCTTCAGTCGAGTTTCAACTTCTGCTGCTCGACCACCTTCTTGTAGACCTCGAACTCGGCCTGCGTCTGGGCGGTGAACTGCTCCGGCGTGTTCGCCACGATCAGCGAACCGGTGTCCTCGATGCGCTTGCGCACCGACGGGTCCTCGAGCGTCTTCTTGGTCGCGGCGGCGATCTTGTCGACCACATCCCGGGGCATGCCCTTCGGGCCATGGAAGCCGTAGTAGGCCATCCGGTTCACCGGCTCCAGCCCCACCTCCTTGAAGGTCGGCACGTTCGGCAGCACCGCCAGGCGCTCGGGCGCGGCCACCACGATCGCGATCAGCCGGCCGTCCTTGATGAAGGGCAGCGCCGACGGCAGGTTGTCGAAGATCATCGGCACCTGGCCCGCCACCGTGTCGTTGAGCGCCGGGCCGGCGCCGCGGTACGGGATGTGCGTCACGAAGGTGCCCGACAGGCTCTTGTACAGCTCCATCTGCAGGTGGCCGATACCGCCGGTGCCGGAGCTCGCGAAGCTGTACTTGCCCGGGCTCTTCTTCAGCTCGGCGAGGAAGCCCTTGTAGTCGCGGGCGGGAAAGCTGGGGTGCACCGCGATGACGTTCGGTGTCGCCGCGATGTTGATGATCGACGTGAAGTCGGTCAGCGGGTTGTACGGCGTCTTCGGGTTGATGGCCGGGTTGGACGCCGTGGTGGACACCGTGGCCATGCCGATCGTGTAGCCGTCCGGTGCCGCCTTGGTGATCTCGTTGGCACCGATGATCCCGCCGCCGCCGGCCTTGTTCTCGACCACCACGGTCTGTCCGAGCGGGCCGTTCATCTTCTCGGCCACGACACGGGCCACGATGTCGGTGGTGCCGCCCGGCGCGAACGGCACGATCAGCCGCACCGGCTTGCTCGGGTAGGCCTGGGCGAACACCATCGTGACCGGGGCGAGGGCCGCCAGCACCCCGCAGGCGGCCACCACGATGCGACGCGAACTCGAAACCATTGAGCGCTCCTGGAAGAATTGGGCAATGCGGTCGACTGTGCCCCCGAGGTTTGCCATCGCCGATTGTGGAAACCCCTCACAGGGTCAACCGTTACTCTAGGAGCCCCTGCCCCGGTTCCGACATGCGCGACATCCTGCTCCTGCTGCCCGACTTCCTGCTGATCGTGGTCGGCTTCCTCGTCTGCCGCTACACCACGCTGAACCGCCCGATCTGGGAGTCGATGGAGAAGCTGGTCTACCACCTGCTCTTCCCGGTGCTGCTGTTCACCTCGATCGTTCGCAACCCGCTGAATCCGGCCGATGCCGCCTCGCTCGCCCTCGGTGGCGTGGCCACCGTGGTGCTGGGCATGGGGCTGGCCTACGCGCTGGGTCGCTGGCCCGGGGTCGACCCGATGCTGCACGCTTCCGGGGCGCAGACGGCGTTCCGCTTCAACTCCTACGTGGCGCTGGCGATGGCTGAGCGCCTGGGCGGCGCGGCCGGCGTGGCCCAGATGGCCGTGCTGGTGGCGGTGTGCGTGCCGCTGTGCAACGCTGGCGCGGTGCTGCCTCTGGCGCGCCACGGCGGCCACCACCTCGGCCGCGAGCTGATGCGCAACCCGCTGATCCTCAGCACCTTGGGCGGCCTGGTGGCGAACCTGCTGGGGTTGCAGTTTCCCGATGCGGTCGGCACCACCCTGCAGCGGATCGGCAGCGCAGCGCTGCCACTGGGGCTGATGGCGGTCGGCGCCGGCCTGCAGCTGGGAGGGCTGACGATCGCACCGAAACTGGCCACCGCGCTGCTGACGATCCGCCATGCGCTGCTGCCGGCCTTCGCGCTCGGCTTCGGCCTGTGGCGGCAATTGCCGCCGCTCGAACTGACGGTGCTGGTGGCCTTCGCTGCGATGCCCACCGCGTCGAGCGCGTACGTGCTGGCGGTGCGCATGGGCGGCCACGGGCCCTTCGTGGCCGGGCTGGTGACCGTGTCGACCCTGCTCGGCATGGTCACGCTGCCCGCGTGGATCGCGCTGCGGCTCGCGGTGGGCTGAGTCCGCCCGTGCACCGGCCGCGAGGCCGCTCAGGCGCGCTGCGCCAGCGCCCAGTCGATGTGCTCGCGCAGCAGCTCGCTCGCACCGTAACGCGCCGCCTGCAGCGCCTGCGCGACCGCCGGATCGCCCTGCTCACGCCAGGCATTGCCCAGCGCCACCGCCAGGTTGCGCCGCCAGCGCGCGGGGCCGATGCGTCGGATCGCGCTGCCCTCGGTCCGCTTCAGGAATTCGGCCTCGGACCAGGCCCACAGCCCCAGCAGCGTCGGCGCATCGAAGACCTCGCGGGTGTCGAAGTCGGGCAGCACGGCGCGCGTGGCGTATTTGTTCCAGGGGCACACCAGCTGGCAGTCGTCGCAGCCGTAGATGCGATTGCCCATCGGTGCGCGAAGCTCGGCCGGGATCGGACCGTCGTGCTCGATCGTCAGGTAGGAGATGCAGCGCCGCGCATCGACCCGTCGCTCGCCGACGATCGCCTGCGTGGGACACACGTCGATGCAGGCGCGGCAGCTGCCGCAGTGCGCGTCCACCGGCTCGGTGAGCGGCAGCGCCAGGTCGACGTAGATCTCGCCCAGGAAGAACATCGACCCGGCCTCGCGCGACAGCGCCAGCGTGTGCTTGCCGCGCCAGCCGATGCCGCTGCGCGAGGCCAGCTCCACCTCCAGCACCGGCGCCGAATCGGTGAACACGCGGTGGCCGAACGGGCCCAGCCGCTCACCGAGCCGATCGGCCAGTGTCTGCAGCCGCGCGCGCAGCACCTTGTGGTAGTCGCGGCCCCGGGCATAGAGCGACACGGTCGCCGCCTCGGGCCGGCGCAGGCGCTCGAACTCGATCGTCTGCCAGCCCTCGGGGAGCGCGGCCGGTAGGTAGTCCATGCGCGCGGTGATCACGCGCACCGTGCCCGGCACCAGCTCGCCGGGCCGTGCCCGCTTCAGCCCGTGCAGCGCCATGTAGTGCATGCTGCCGTGGAAGCCCTGCGCCAGCCAGGCCAGCAGGCCGGGCTCTGCGCTGCGCAGGTCCACGTCGGCCACACCGATCTGTGAAAATCCGAGCTCGCGCGCCTCACGGCGCAGCCCGGCCATCACGGCCTGCTCGTCCGGGACGCCTTGCGTTCGATGCATCCACCGATTCTAGAAACCCGACACGAACACTGGCCCGACGAGGACGCCTGCGCGGCGCGCGCGTCCGCACTGGCCGCCCATGCGGCGCTGCGCGACGCCTTCGTCGAGCTGCAGGGACCGCTCGGCGCCGGCAAGACCACCTTCACACGCCACCTGCTGCGCGCGCTGGGCGTCACCGGCCGCGTGAAGAGCCCGAGCTATGCGGTGGTCGAACCGTACGAACTCGCCACCGGGCCTGCCTGGCACTTCGACTTCTACCGCTTCGGTGACGAGCGCGAGTGGGAGGACGCGGGCTTTCGCGACATCTTCGCGGGCCCGGGCCTCAAGCTCGTGGAGTGGGCGCAGAACGCCGGCGAGACCCTGCCCGTCCCCGACCTGCGCGTGGAACTTGCGCCGCTGGATGGCGACCAACGCGCCGTGACCCTGATGGCCTACACCGAGCGCGGCCGGGAGCTGCTGCGATGAAACCCTCCCGACGCCGACTGCTGCAACGCGCCGGTTCGGTCGTGCTGCTGCTCGGCTCGCGCGAACTGGCCTTCGGCGCCAGCATCGTCGCGGTGCGCGTGTGGCCGGCAGCCGACTACACCCGCGTGACCATCGAGTCCGACACCGCGCTCGCCGCGAAGCACTTCATGGCCGAGAACCCGCAGCGCGTGGTGATCGACGTCGAAGGCCTCGAACTCAGCCCCGAGCTGCGCGAGGTGGTCGGCAAGGTGAAGGCCGGCGATCCCTTCATCTCCGGTGTGCGCGTCGGCCAGAACCAGCCGCGCGTGGTGCGGCTGGTGATCGACCTGAAACAGCCCACCGCGCCGCAGGTCTTCACGCTCGATCCGGTGGCCGCCTACCGGCACCGGCTGGTGTTCGACCTCTACCCGACCGCCGAGCGCGACCCACTGCTCGCGCTGGTGCAGGAGAAGGTCTACGCCGACCGCGCCGCCGCCGAGCCCTCGGACCGCGCCGCCTCGGCGGTGAACGACGCACTGGGCGACTTCATCGGCCAGATGGGCGGGCACGGCAACAAGCCCGCCGCCAGCGCCACCGGGCCGCTGCCGGTGCCGCCGGTGGCCGGCAGCGAGCCGCCGTCAGCGGGTGCTGCGGCGGCCAAGCGCATCGCCGAACGGCTGGTGATCGTCGCGCTCGATCCCGGCCACGGCGGCGAGGACCCCGGCGCCATCGGCCCGACCGGCCTGCGCGAGAAGGACGTGGTGCTGCAGGTGGCGCAGCGCCTGCGCGCCCGCATCAACGAGCAACCCAACATGCGCGCGATGATGACGCGCGACGCCGACTTCTTCGTGCCGCTCAACGAGCGCGTGCGCAAGGCGCGCCGGGTGCAGGCCGACCTGTTCATCTCCATCCACGCCGACGCCTTCATCAAGCCGCATGCGCGCGGTGCCTCGGTGTTCGCGCTCAGCGAGCGCGGCGCCACCAGCGTGGAGGCGCGCTGGATGGCGCAGAAGGAGAACGCCGCCGACCTGGTGGGCGGCACCAACATCAAGAGCAAGGACGCCGCCGTCACGCGCGCCCTGCTCGACATGAGCACCAGCGTGCAGATCCGCGACAGCCTGCGACTCGGCAGCGAAGTGCTGGGCCGCATCGGACAGGTCGGCCGGCTGCACAAGCCGCGCGTCGAGCAGGCCGGCTTCGCGGTGCTGAAGGCGCCCGACGTGCCCTCCATCCTGGTGGAAACGGCCTTCATCTCCAACCCCGAGGAGGAGAAGCGCCTGCGCGACCCGGCCTACCAGACCCAGCTGGTGGAGGCGCTGCTGAGCGGCATCCTGCGCTACTTCGCGAAGAACCCGCCGCTGGCGCGCAACCGCTCCATGTGACGGACAGAACCGGCCTTGCACCGGTGTCGCGGTGTCGCCGCTGGCCTGCCTGGGATGTGGGTGCTATCGAGGGCGTCGAGCCATTTCGTCACAACCACGGCAGCGGAAGCACACCCGCATGCAGGACGACGAACCCCGCGACATTCAGCAGCACAGTCAACCAAAATGCGGCCACGAAACTCGGCTTGGAGGACTTGTGCCGCAGGAACTGCTGCGCGACCAGGGATCCGGGCCAGCCGCAGGCGAGCCCGATGAGGAGCAGTGTTCCTTCGGACGTTCGCCAGCGCTTCTGGATGGCCGCTGACTTGTCCAGCGCGTATGCCATGAAGGCAACAAGACTGACGAACACGTAGATGGCCGCGACGACCGGCTTGACCGGCCAGTGACTCGCCACAACGTAGTAGATCGCGACGAATGCGGGAATAGCGAGTAGTCGGGGGAGCGTCCAGTCAGCCGGGGCTTCGGAGCGCAGCGGCTTGCGGGATCGACCACGCACCGGGTACTGCACCGAGCGCGCGCGCTTCTTTCCGTTGGGGCCGAGTTCTACCTCGAAAGTTACGGCCTGCCCGACGGTAGGTCGACCGGTTCCTGAAGGAAAGGCCTTGATGTGGACGAAGATATCCTGCCCACCATGAACCGGATCGATGAAGCCGAAACCGCGCTCATCGTTCCAGGATTTGAGTTTGCCGTCGAGACGCATGCGAAGACAACAGACAGTGGCGGAACTCGCACCGAACTGAGCCGTCAGACGGCCTGCGCCTTGCCCTCGCCGCGGCTGGCGCGCCAGGCGCCGAACAGCGCCACCACGCCGGGGATGATGATCATGGCCCAGATGATCTTGCTGAGGTTCTGCTGCACCCACGGGATGTTGCCGAACCAGTAGCCGGCGAGCACCAGGCCGCAGACCCACAGCACCGCCCCCAGCACGTTGTAGGCGGTGAACTTGCCGCGGCTCATCGCGGCCACGCCGGCCACGAAGGGCGCGAAGGTGCGGATGAACGGCATGAAGCGCGCCAGCACGATGGTGATGCCGCCGTAGCGCTCGTAGAAGGCGTGGGCCTGGTCGAAGGCGCGCTTGTTGAAGAAGCGCGAACTCTCCCACTGGAACACCTTCGGTCCGAAATAGCGCCCGATCGAGTAGTTGGTCTGATCGCCCAGCACCGCGGCCACCAGCAGCAGCCCCATCGCCAGCGGCAGGCTCATCAGCCCGGCGCCGCACAGCGTGCCCACCACGAACAGCAGCGAGTCGCCGGGCAGGAAGGGCATCACCACCACGCCGGTCTCGACGAACACGATCAGGAACAGCAGCGCGTAGACCCAGGCGCCGTAGGCCTGCACGAAGGCCGCGAGGTGCACGTCGACGCGCAGGATGAAGTCGATCAGGTAGGCAATGATTTCCATGGGACGCGATTATCCGGGGCGACCGTGACGGCGACGGCGGCTCACAGCCGCGCGCGGATGGCGCGGGTGATCTGCTCGGTCTGCTCGTCCAGCGCATCGACCACGAACTCGGCGCCGAAGTCGCGCAGCCAGGCGGCCTCGGCATCGTTCATCGCCGCGCCGACGATCTCCACGCGCGGGTTGAGCTGGCGCGCCGCGCGACAGACCTGCATCTTCTCCACCAGCGGCATGTCGGCCACCACCAGCATGTGCGCCTGGCCCAGTCCGGCGGCGGCCAGCACATCGGGGCGTCCGGGGTCGCCGTAGATCTGGGCCACGCCGGGCGGCAGGCCCTCCAGCGCCTCGATCGCCTCGTGTTGCACCACGCACAGCGGGATGCCGGCGGCGGCGCAGCGCTGCACCACGCGCCGACCGAGCGAGCGGTAGCCGGCCAGCACCACCGCGGCGCCCGGCGCGTCCGGCGCATAGGTGGAGGCGAGCGGCACCTCTTCCTCGGGCGCGCTGCCGTGCTCCTTCGGCAGCCAGCGCTCGACCAGGCGGAACAGCACCGGGTTGAGCGCGATCGAGACGATGGCCGCCACCACCAGCACGTCCAGCGCCTCCTTGGGGATCACACCCAGGCTCAACCCCAGGCTCGCCAGGATGAAGGAGAACTCGCCGATCTGCGCCAGCCCCACGCCCACCGTCGCGGCGGTGCGCCAGTCGGAGCGCAGCAGCAGCACGATCACCACCGCCACCAGCGGCTTGAGCAGCAGCACGACGCCCAGCGCGGTGAGCACCAGCGCGGGCTGCTGCACCACCAGGTTCGGGTTGAACAGCATGCCCACCGACACGAAGAACAGCGCGGTGAAGACGTCGCGGAACGGCGCCATGTCGGCCGCCGCCTGCGGCCCGAAGCGCGACTGCCCGACCACCAGCCCGGCGAAGAAGGCCCCGAGCGCCACCGACACATGGAACAGCTCCGACGCCAGCACCGCCACGCCCAGCGCCACCACGAACACCGTGAGCGTGAACAGCTCGGCCGAGCGCGCGCCCGCCACGCGCTCCAGCAGCCGGCCCACCACACGGGTGCCGACCAGCATGACGATCGCCACGAAGGCCGCGACCTTGCCCATCGCCAGCAGCAGCGCGCTGCCCAGGCTCTGCGCATCGGAGGAGTCACTCGCCAGCACCGGCAGCACCACCAGCGCCGCGACGGTGAACAGGTCCTCGACGATCAGCCAGCCCACCGCCACATGGCCGTCGCGCGAGCTCAGGCGGTCGCGCTCCACCAGCATGCGCATCAGCACCACGGTGCTCGCCACCGCCAGAGACATGCCGAACACCGCACCGGCCGCATGCGACCAGCCGAAGGCGCGCGCCGCGGCCCAGCCGGCCACGCCGGCCACCAGGCTCTGCGCCACCGCGCCGGGCACCGCGAGACGCCACACGCGCAGCAGCTCCTGCGGATGGAAGTGCTGCCCCACGCCGAACATCAGCAGGATCACGCCGATCTCCGACAGCTGCGAGGCCAGCGACTGATCGGCCACGAAGCCCGGCGTGTTGGGGCCGACCACGATGCCGGCCAGCATGTAGCCCACCAGCGTCGACAGGCCGAGCCGACGCGTCAGCGTGCCCAGCAGCAGGGCAAAGGCCAGCCCGCCGGCCAGCGTGACGATCAGCGTGAGGTCGTGCATGCGTGAGAGGAAGTCGAGGGTCGATCGAGGCGGTGCCCGTGACCATAACAGGCCGACGCCCGATTTCGCGCTCCTACAATCTTCTCGATGAATGCCGTGTTGTCCCCGGCCGGCCCGCGCCGGCAGATCCGTGAGCTGCCCGACGAGCTGGTGAGCCAGATCGCCGCCGGCGAAGTGGTCGAGCGGCCGGCCTCGGTGGTGCGAGAGCTGGTCGACAACGCCCTCGACGCCGGCGCCCGCGAGATCGTCGTCAAGCTGATGGCCGGCGGCGTGCGCGCCATCCTGGTGGAGGACGACGGTGCCGGCATCCCCGCCAGCGAGCTGCCGCTGGCGCTCAAGCGCCACGCGACCAGCAAGATCGCCTCGCTCGACGAGCTGGAGAACGTGTCGACGATGGGCTTTCGCGGCGAGGCGCTGGCCGCCATCGCCGCGGTGTCGGAGCTGTCGATCGCCAGCCGCCACGCCGACGCCCCCCACGCGCAGCGCCTCGACGCCCGCTCCGGTGAGCTGGTGCCCGCCGCGCGCGGCGTGGGCACCAGCGTGGAGGTGCGCGAGCTGTTCTTCAGCACGCCCGCACGCCGCAAGTTCCTGAAGACCGACGCCACCGAGCTGGCCCACTGCCTGGAGGCGGTGCGCCGCCACGCGCTGGCGCGGCCCGACGTGGGCTTCGCGGTCTGGCACGAGGGCAAGCTGCTGGCGCAGTGGCGCCGCGCGCCGCTCGAGCAGCGCATCCGCGACGCGCTGGGCGAAGACTTCATGGCCCACAGCCGCGAGGTCACGGCCCAGCCCACCGGCCTGCGCATCAGCGGCCGCATCGGCCTGCCCGATGCCGCGCGTGCCCGGGCCGACGAGCAGTACGTCTACGTCAACGGCCGCCACGTGCGCGACCGGCTCATCTCCCACGGCCTGCGCACCGCCTACGCCGACGTGCTGCACGGCGGGCGCCAGCCGAGCTACGTGCTGTTCATCGAGATCGCCCCCTCGCGGGTCGACGTGAACGTGCACCCGACCAAGATCGAGGTGCGCTTCCGCGACGGCCGCGAGGTGCACCAGGCGGTGCGACACGCCGCCGAGGACGCGCTGGCGCTGCCGCGTGCCGACGAGACCCGGCCCGCGCTGTTCGAGCCCACCCGGCCGGCCGTGTGGAGCCCGCTGGCCGAGCAGGCCGGGCTGGGCCTGGGGGCAGGCGTCAGCGAGCGCCGGCCGGCCTGGCCCGCACCGAGCGGCGAATCGGTCGACCTGCTGCTGCACCTCGATGCGGCGCCGGACGGTGGCGCTCCGTCCCCGTTCCTGCCGCTGACCCTTCAGAGCGGTGACGACTGGCCGCTGGGCCGCGCGCTGGCGCAGTTGGGCGGCGTGTACATCCTGGCCGAGAACCGCGACGGCCTGGTCATCGTCGACATGCACGCCGCGCACGAGCGCGTGGTCTACGAGCGGCTCAAGGCCGGCCTGGCCGGCGCACGCATCGAATCGCAGCCGCTGCTGATCCCCGCCATCTTCCCGGCCACCGCCGCCGAGGTGGCTACCGCCGAGGCGCAGGTGGAGACGCTGGCGCGGCTCGGCCTCGACCTCACGGTGCTGTCGTCCAACGTGCTGGCGCTGCGCTCGCACCCGGCCGCGCTGGCCGGCGGCGACATGGTGGCGCTGGCGCGGTCGGTGCTCGCCGAACTGGCACGCTACGACGCCAGCCACGCGATCGAGCGTGCGCAGCACGAGCTGCTGTCCAGCATGGCCTGCCACGGCGCGGTGCGCGCCAACCGGCGCCTCAGCGTCGAAGAGATGAACGCGCTGCTGCGCGACATGGAGCGCACCGAGCGCGCCGACCAATGCAACCACGGCCGCCCCACCTGGCGCCAGCTCACGCTGAAGGAGCTGGACCAGCGCTTCCTGCGCGGCCGCTGAACTTCTGCGCGGCGCGGTGCTCTGTCGCCCATGCCCGCACCGCCCCGCTCCGCACGCCGCCCCGGCATCGCACCCGCCCTCGTCGCCCTGCTGCTCGGCCTCGTGCTGCTGACGGCCGGCTGCGCCTCGCTCGACACCCAGCAGCGCCGTTGGATCTTCCAGCCCGCCGCGTCGCCCTGGGCCGGCGGAGTGACCGCCGCCGAGGGCATGGACGACGTGTGGATCGACTTCGACTCCACCGCGACCGGCCGGCCGGCGCGGCTGCACGGCCTGTGGCATCCGCGCCCCGACGGCACGCAGGCCGGAGCGCCGGTGCTGCTCTACCTGCACGGTGCGCGCTGGGACGTGACCGGCAGCGCCCGCCGCGTGCGGCGCATGCAGGAACTGGGCTTCAACGTGCTGGCGATCGACTACCGCGGCTTCGGCCGCAGCGCCCCGGGCGAGCTGCCGTCGGAGCAGATGGCCTACGAGGACGCCCGCGCCGCCTGGGATTGGCTTGCCGTGCAGCACCCGGGCGCGCCGCGCTACATCTTCGGCCACTCGCTGGGCGGCGCGATCGCGATCGACCTCGCCGCGCAGGTGCCCGACGAGGCCGGGCTGATCGTCGAGGGCAGCTTCACCTCGGTGCGCGACGTGTTCTCGCAGATGCGCTGGGGCTGGCTGCCGCTGGGCCCACTGATCACGCAGCGCTTCGACGCACAGGAGAAGGTGGCCCGGGTCGGCTCGCCGCTGCTGGTGGTGCACGGCAGCGAGGACCGGCTGATCCCGCCCGCGCTCGGCAAGGCGCTGTACGAGCGCGCCGCGTCGCCCAAGCGTTGGCTGCTGGTGGAAGGTGGCTCGCACCACAACACCAACGCCGTCGGCCAGGGCGCCTACCGCGAGGCACTGCGCGAGCTGTTCGGGCTGGCGTCCTGAGTGGCCAGCCCGGCGCCCGCGGCGCGCCATGATCCAATCGGCACCGACATGGCCACCCTCAAGCTCAAGAAGCCGGCGCCCGGCGCGCCCTCCTCACCCGCGACCGTCCGCCGCGCGCCACTGCGCAGCGGCGGCGTGAAGCCCGCGCGGCCGACCCTGGCGCAGGCCGAGGCCGAGCGCGCCCGGCAGCGCGCGGAAAGCACGCCCCCACCGCGGCCCGAGCGGGCCGACGCCCCGCCTCGCGCCGGCCGCGCGGCACCCGCCGCGCCCGGCCGTCAGCGCAGCGACGCACCACGCCCCTCATCCCGCACGGAGGCCGGCCAGCCCCCGCGCGGCCCCGGTCGGCCCGGTGCCGAACGCTCGCCGCGTGACCCGAACCGCACCTCCGAGCGCCCCACCTTGCGCGATCCGGCCCGCGAGCCGAGCTCAGACCGCCGCCCACCGCGTACAAACGACAGCGGTGCGCCGCGCCCCTCGGCCCGGCCCTCGCAGCGCCCACCGCCCCGCCCTGCCCAGGCCCGCACCACCGGCGGCGCGCCGCCCGAGGAGCTCAACCCGCGCCTCTCCAAGCGCATGAGCGAACTCGGCCTCGCCTCGCGTCGCGAGGCCGACGAGTGGATCGAGCAAGGCTACGTGCGCGTCGACGGCGAGGTGGTCGACCAGCTCGGCGCCCGCGTGCGGCCCGAGCAGCAGATCACCATCGACCCGCAGGCCAGGCTGGAGCAGGCGCAGCGCGTGACCATCCTGCTGCACAAGCCGCTCGGCTACGTGAGCGGCCAGGCCGAGGACGGCCACGCGCCGGCCTTCACGCTGGTCACCGCCGCCAACCGCTGGGCGACCGACGGCAGCAAGCAGCGCTTCAACGCCAGCCAGCTCAAGCACCTGGTGCCGGCCGGCCGCCTGGACCTCGACTCCACCGGCCTGCTGGTGCTGACCCAGGACGGCCGCGTCGCCAAGCTGCTGATCGGCGAGGACAGCCCGGTCGAGAAGGAGTACGTGGTGCGCGTGCAGTGGACCGCGCGGCCCGAGCTCACCGACCTGAAGCAGCACTTCCCGCCCGAGGCCCTGGCGCGGCTGCGCCACGGGCTCGCGCTCGACGGCGAGAAGCTCAAGCCCGCCAAGGTGTCGTGGCAGAACGAGCAGCACCTGCGCTTCGTGCTGCGCGAGGGCAAGAAGCGCCAGATCCGCCGCATGTGCGAGCTGGTCGGCCTGAAGGTCGAGTCGCTCAAGCGCATCCGTATCGGCCGCGTCGGCCTGGGCGAGCTGCCGCCGGGGCAGTGGCGCTACCTCGGGCCGTTCGAGAACTTCCTGTGAGCGTGGCCTCGCCCGCCGCCGCCGGGCTGGACACGCTGTGCCTGGCCGGGCCCACCGCCTCCGGCAAGACCGCGGCCGCGCTGGCGCTCGCGCAGGTGCTGCCGGTCGAGGTGGTCAGCGTCGACTCGGCGCTGGTCTACCGCGGCATGGACATCGGCACCGCCAAGCCCAGCGCCGCCGAGCGCGCGCTCGTGCCGCACCACCTGATCGACCTGATCGAACCCTGCGCCGCGTACTCGGCCGCGCAGTTCGTGGCCGACGCGCGGCGTGCGATGGCGGAGATCCGCGCCCGCGGCCGGCTGCCGCTGCTGGTGGGCGGCACGATGCTGTACTTCAAGGCGCTGTTCGACGGCATCGACGCGCTGCCGCCGGCCGACCCGGCCCTCCGCGCCGCGCTCGACGCCGAGGCACGCACGCGCGGCTGGCCGGCGCTGCACGCCGAGCTGGCCACGGTGGACCCGGTCACCGCCGCGCGGCTGGCGCCGAACGATGCGCAGCGCGTGCAGCGCGCGCTGGAGGTGTGGCGCGCCACCGGCCAGCCGCTGTCGAGCTTTCACAGCGGCCGCTTCGACGTAGCCTCCGCCGCGCCGCCCCGCACGGCGCTGATCTCGCTGGAGCCCACCGACCGCGGCTGGCTGCACGCCCGCATCGGCGAGCGCTTCGCGGCCATGCTGCAGGCCGGCCTGGTGGACGAGGTGCGCCGCCTGCGCGCGCGCGGCGATCTGCACGCCGACCTGCCCGCCATGCGCTGCGTGGGCTACCGCCAGGCCTGGGCCGCGCTGGACGCCGGCGACCCGCCCGACCTCGCCCGCCTGCAGGCCGAAGGCGCCGCCGCCACGCGCCAGCTCGCCAAGCGCCAGCTCACCTGGCTGCGGGGCATGCCGTGGCGCCGGACGGTGGCCTGCGACGCGCCCGACGCCAGCGCACAGGTGGTGGCGCTGGCGCGGCAACTGGTCGACGAGCGCGAGGCCGCGGCATGAGCCTGCTCGCCATCGACGGCCTCGCCAAGCGCTACGGCGACAGCGCCGTGTTCGAGCAGGTGTCGCTGCGCGTCGAGGCGGGCGAGTTCGTCGCGCTGCTCGGCGAATCGGGCGTGGGCAAGTCGACGCTGCTCAACGCTATCGCCGGGCTGGACACGGTGGATGCCGGCCACGTGCTGCTGGACGGCGACGACGTGACCGCCCTGCCCGAGCGCGCGCTGGCGCTGCTGCGGCGCGCGAAGCTCGGCTTCGTGTTCCAGGCCTTCCACGTGCTGCCGCACCTGAGCGTGGCCGACAACGTGGCGCTGCCGCTGCTGCTGCTGGGCGCGCCCGATCCGGCGCGCGTGCAGTCGGTGCTGGACGCGGTGGGCCTGGGCGGGCTGGGCGAGCGCCTGCCGCAACAACTGTCGGGCGGCCAGCTGCAGCGCGTGGCGATCGCCCGCGCGGTGGTGCACCGACCGCGCCTGATCCTGGCCGACGAGCCCACCGGCAACCTCGACCCCACCACCGCCGAGCGGGTGATGGACGTGCTGGCTCACGAGGTGAAGCAGCAAGGCACGGCCTGCCTGCTGGTCACCCACTCCACGGCCGCGGCGGCACGGGCCGACCGCGTGCTGCGGCTCACGCCGAAGGGCGTGCAGCCGGCCGCGGCCTGAAGGCGCGGCCGGGCCTCGCGGTTCAGCCGCAGAGGTTCTCGGCCACGGCCTTCTGCGGGTCGGCCGCGAACTCGTTGAAGGCGCCGATCGAACGGCCGGTGTAGGTGATCGTGGCGGGGGCGGCCGGCGTGGTGTGGGCGGTGCGCTGACGAACTCTTTGTGGACACCTTGCGGACAGGCCGCATGGGGATCGGTGACCCGCCTCTGCATGCGGTGCTGCTCGCCACGGGAACTTCACGGGGTGATGACCGCTTTCGCTCCTCATCAGCCAGACATTGACGCGTGCTGAGCGGCACTTTGGCAGCGTAAGCGGCCATCCGAGCTCGCAAGCCGAACAGCAGATCAGAGCCAGCTTGCCGAAGTTCGCGACGTCGCTGAGCGGGTGCCGGTGCTGCCGCTGGTGCTGACGGTGTTCGCCATCAACGCCCGCCACCTGCTGATGGGCGCCACGCTCTACCGCTGGCTGCGCCCGCTGCCGGCGCGCCGGCGCTACGGCGTGATGGTGCTGGCCTCGGACGCCAACTGGGCCATGACCCTGCAGGCCTTCGGGCGCGGCCAGCCGGGCCTCGGCCAGCTGCTGGGCGGTGGCCTGGCGCTGTGGCTGTTCTGGGTCGTCGGCACCTGGCTGGGCACGCAGGTGGGCGACCTGATCGCCGATGCGCGGCGGTGGGGGCTGGACATGGTGATGGGTTGTTTCCTGCTGGCCATGGCGGTCGGCGGACAAACGAAGAACCTGCGCCTGCTCGCCATCTGGGCGGTGGCGGCCGGCGCCTCGCTCGCCGCCTGGCGCTGGCTGCCCGAGAACAGCCATGTGGTGGTGGGCGCCCTGGCCGGCGGCCTGCTGGGCACGGCCTGGAAGGAGCCGCGCGATGAGCCTTGATTCGCTGGGCTGGGGCACGCTGCTGATCGTGGCCGTGATGGCGCTGGTCACGCTGGCCACGCGCTGGGGCGGCGTGTTCGTCATGTCCTTCGTGCCCATCGGCCCGCGGGTGCGGCGCTTCATCGAGGCCATGTCGGGCTCGGTGCTGATGGCACTGCTGGCGCCGCTGGCCGTGCAGGGCGACGGCGGCGCGCGGCTGGCGCTGGCGACCACCGCGGTGGTGATGCTCGTTCTGAAGAAGCCCCTGCCCGCCATCGCCGCCGGCATCGTGGCGGCGGCGGTGTTCAGGCAGTTCTGACGGCGAGCACCCTCTGGCAACATCGCCGGACCATGCCGCCCGCCGCCTTCTCCGACGCCGCCCAGTTGCTCTGGCGTTGCCGCCAGTCGGGCACCGTCATCGACGCCCTGCCCGCCGCGCTGCGCCCCGCCGATGCCGCGGCCGGCCATGCGATCCAGGCCGCGCTGGCCGACGTAGCCGGCAGCCCGGTGGTCGGCTGGAAGATCGCCGCCACCAGCGCGGCCGGTCAGGCGCACATCCAGGTCGACGGCCCGCTGCCGGGGCGCATCCTGAGCAGCTTCGTTCATCCGATGGGCGCGACGCTGTCACTCGCGGGCAACCACATGCGCGTGGTCGAGCCCGAGTTCGCGTTCCGCATGGGCTCCGCGCTGCCGCCGCGCGCCACGCCCTACGCCGTCGACGACGTGATGGCGGCCGTCGCGTCGCTGCACCCGGCCTTCGAGCTGCCCGATTCGCGCTTCGCCGATTTCGCCCGCGCCGGCCAGGCGCAGCTGATCGCCGACAACGCCTGCTGCGGCCGCTTCGCGTTCGGGCCGGCGGTGGCGCCAGCGGCGTGGCGCGGGGCCGACTTGGCGGCGCAGGCCGTGCACGCCACCGTGCGGTCCGCAGACGGCAGCGTGCGCTGCACGCGCCGCGGCGAAGGGCGCGCGCTGCTCGGCGATCCGCGCACCGCGCTCACCTGGCTGGCCAACGAGCTGTCCTCGCTGGGCGTCGGCCTGCGCGCCGGCGACTGGGCCTCGTGCGGGACCTGCATGGTGCCGCTGGAGGTGCAACCGGGCGACCGTGTCGAGGCCGACTACGGCAGCTTCGGCGCCATCCAGATCGGCGTGTCCCGCTAGCGCCGCCTGCGGCTGCAGCTCACGCGGGCGGACCGGCGGCTCGCATCGCCTCGCCGAGCTCGCTGTCGCCCTGGCCGATCAGCGCCTGCGCCGCGCTCAGGCGGTCGCGCGCCTCGCGGTTCTGGCTGAGCTTGTACTTGCCCACCAGGCGCTCCACCGCGATCTCCAGCCCGACGATGGACTTGAGCATGGTGTCGATGTACTCCGGCGGCGCATCGCCCATCTTCCACGGGCGAGGCTGGTCGGCCTCGTGCCGGCGCGTGAGGCGCGCCACCAGGCCGCGCACGTGGCGTTCGTCGTCGTGCACGGTGATGCGGCCGTGGGCATGCACCACGCGGTAGTTCCACGTGGGCACCTGCTTGTGCGCCTCGTGCTTGCTGGGGTACCAGTTGGGCGAGATGTAGGCGTCCTGGGCGCGGAACACCACCAGCACCTCGTCGCCCTGGGCCACGTTCTGCCACAGCGGGTTGTTGCGCGCCACGTGGGCGCGCAGCACACCGTGCGGGCCCTCGCCGGCATCCAGCTCGAACGGCACATGGTTCGCGTCGAGGCCGTCGCTGCCGTGGGTGACCAGCATGCCCAGCGGGTGCTTGTCGATCAGGTCGTGCAGGGCCTCGGGCCGCTGCTCCTCGAAATGGCGGGGTAGGTACATCGTGGCTCCGCGTGTTCCGGGCTCGCTCGCGGTCGATTCTCAGGCCGCCGATCGCTCGGCACCCGGGAGATACGGCCCGATGTTGCGCATCGCCTGCGCCACATAGGCGTCCTTCTCGCCCACCGGCGCCACGTAGTGCAGCGCGCTCTCGGCCGCGGCCACGCCCTGCAGCCGGGCGATGACCCACGCCGCGAGGTAGGCCGACGCCAGGCAACCGCCCGCGGTGGCGATGTTGCCCTTGGCGAAGAAGGGCTGGTTCAGCACATCGACGCCGGCCTCCTGGACCCAGGGCTTGGTGATCAGGTCGGTGCAGGCGGGCACGCGGTCCAGCAGGCCCAGCCGGGCCAGCACCAGCGTGCCGGAGCACTGGGCGCCCAGCAGCTGCCGGGTCGGGTCGAGCGGCTTCAGTTGTTGCATCAACGCGGCATCGGCGATCACCTCGCGTGTCTGCATGCCGCTGCCCACGATCACGGCGTCGGCCGCCACGGCGTCCTGCAGCGAGGCCTGGGCCTCGATGACCACGCCGTTCATCGAACGGACCTTGGCGCTCGGGCTGGCGATCGACACGCGCCAGCCGGGCTGCTTGACGCGGTTGAGAATGCCGAGGGCGATCAACGAATCGAGCTCGTTGTAGCCCTCGAAGGTGAGGATGGCGATGTGCATGGGTTCGATGCTAGATGCGCCAATCAATACAATCAAATAATTGTCATGCATACAACATCGCCCCATGGCCCAGACCCGGTACAAGCAGGTCGTCGACCGGTTCGCCGCTGAGATCACGGGCGGCCGCCTGCCCCCCGGCACGCGCCTGCCCACGCACCGGCAGCTCGCCGCCGACGAGGGCCTGGCGCTGGTGACGGCCAGCCGCGTCTATGCCGAGCTGGCGGCCATGGGCCTGGTGAGCGGCGAGACCGGCCGCGGTACCTTCGTCAAGGAAACGGCGGTTCCGCGCGGCCAGGGCGTGGACCAGCACGCGGTGGCGGCCAACATGCTCGACCTGAACTTCAACTACCCGTCGCTGCCGGGCCAGGCCGAACTGTTGCGGAACGCGCTGCGCCAGCTGGCCGCGGCCGGTGACCTGGAGGCGCTGCTGCGCTACCAGCCCCATGGCGGGCGCCCGCACGAGCGCGCCTCGGTGGCGCGGCATCTGGCGCGCCGCGGGCTCACGCTGCCGGGCGAGCAGGTGATGCTGGTCGACGGCGCGCAGCACGGCCTGGCCACCACCGTGATGGCGCTGCTGCAGCCCGGCGACGTGGTGGCGGTCGACGCCCTCACCTACCCCGGCTTCAAGCTGCTCGCCGAGGCGCACCGCCTGGAGCTGGTGGCGGTGCCCGCCGGCACCGACGGCCCCGACCCGGACGCGCTGGCTGCGCTGTGCCAGCGCCGCCGGGTCAAGGCCCTGTACGCCATGCCGACCATGCACAACCCGCTGGGCTGGGTGATGAGCGCCAGCCACCGCCGTGCCCTGGTGGCGGTGGCGCGGCGACACGGGCTGCTCGTCATCGAGGACGCCGCCTACGCCTTCCTCGTGGAGAAGGCGCCGCCGCCGCTGGCGGCGCTGGCACCGGAGCGCACGGTCTACGTGTCGGGCTTCTCCAAGAGCGTGGCCACCGGCCTGCGCGTGGGCTGCGTGGCCGCGCCGCCGCAGTGGGTGGGCGCGATCGAGCGCGCGATCCGCGCCACCACCTGGAACACGCCGGGCGTGATGACCGCCATCACCTGCGGCTGGATCGACGACGGCACGGTGGACCGGCTGGAAGCCGGCAAGCGCCGGGACGCACGCGCGCGCCAGCAACTCGCCGCGCAGGTGCTGGGCGCGCTGCAGCGCGTGAGCCACCCGGCGTCCTACTTCGTCTGGCTGCCGCTCGCCGAAGAGGTGCGCGCCGACCAGGTGGCCGCGGCGCTGATGCGCGAGCGCATCTCGGTGTCCACAGCCGAACCCTTCGCCACGTCGGCCCGGGTGCCGCACGCGATCCGGCTGGCGCTGGGCTCGGTGGACTTCGACACGCTGCGCGAGGCGCTGGAGAAGGTGGCGGCGGTGATTGCCGCGCGCACGTACTGATCGGCATCGATCCTTCGCACGCTGTCGAAGGCTGTCGTCTCGGCGTTGCGCCCGGCCTGCGCATGGCCGCTTTTCCGACCTCTTGAAACCGCTGCGCCGGCCCCTACTTCGAGAACCGAGCCGGCGGGTCTGGTCTCCTGCCGGTGTCGACCCATGAATCGGAGGACACACACCATGTACGAATCGATCCTGAATCACCCGTACAGCCTGTTTGGCCAGTTCGAGCGCCTGCGTCGTGAACTCGACGACGTGTTCGGCGTTTCCGGGTTGCCCAACAGCATCCGCTCGGTCGCGGCGGGCACGACCCCTGCGATCAACATCGGCCGCACCGCCAGCAGCGTGGAGATCTACGCCTTCGCGCCCGGCCTGGACGCGTCGAAGATCGAGGTCACGCTCGACCGCGGCGTGCTGCGCATCTCGGGCGAGCGCGCGCCGGGCATCCCGAGCGGCGACCCCAAGGTGCAGGTCTATGCCCGCGAACGCGGCACCGGCCGCTTCGCCCGGGCGATCTCGCTCCCCGACGACGTGGACGCCGCTCACGTGAACGCGAGCTACCGCGACGGCGTGCTGCAGGTCAGCGTGGCGCGCCGCGAATCGGCCCGACCCCAGCGCATCACCGTGCAGTGACGCGCAAGCAGGACACGAAAGGAGAGCCCATCATGAGCGACAGGAAGCAAGTGACCGCCCGCGCCGCCGCCGACACCGAACAGCAACGCGCCGTGTCGCCCGCGGTCGATGTGTTCGAGGACGCCTCCGGCATCACGCTGCTGGCCGACATGCCCGGCGTTCCCAGGGATCAGCTGGATCTGAAGATCGAGGGTGACGCGCTGCTGATCGAAGGCGCGGTGCAGCAACCCACGCCCGATGGCCTGGAGGCGGTGTATGCCGAAGTGCGGGTGCCGCGGTACCGACGCAGCTTCACGCTGAGCCGGGAGCTCGACACGGCGCGCATCGAGGCCAACCTGAAGGACGGCGTGCTGACCGTGCGGATCCCCAAGCAGGCGCACGCGCAGCCGCGGCGCATTGCCGTGACTTCGGGCTGAAGCGTCGGGCCGCCGTCGGCATGCGGCGCCCTCGAAGCACGCGGGGGCGCCCAAGTCCACGCGCCGGGCGCCCATGGCTCGGGGTGATGACCGCTACATCGCGTAGTCGCCGCTCGCCTCGGGCTGGAACAGCAGGGCAACCACCTCGGCGGACCGCGCCTCGCCCGAGGGCGTGGACCAGCGCGCCACGGCGCCGACCGTCAGCCCCAGCAGGCTGCAGCCCACCGGCGACAGCACCGACACGAAACCTGCCGCGGGCTCCGCGTCGGCCGGGTAGCAGAGCGTGAGCCGGCTGCGCAGGCCGCTGGCCAGGTCCTGCAGCAGCACCTGCGAATACATGGTCACCACGTCGGGCCGGACCTGGCGCGAGGGCACGACGGTGCACGCGTCGAGCAGCGGCTCGATCGCCGCGGCAGCGACGCCGGGCCGCTGGCGGCGCGCGAGGCTCAGCAGACGAACATGGTCGAGCTCAGTGAGCGTGCGCTCGAGTGTCAAGACTTCCACGGGGCATTCCTTCGATCAGGGGCGCCGTGCCGGGCCATCGCCGGCACACGCCATCGCGCGGACTGGAGGCCCGGCGATCGGAGGTTTGCGCAGTGTGGGTGGAGGTGATCGCCGGGCCTAGGGGTGTGCGGCCGGCAGACGGGTGCGCGTGCCCGCCCCGGCCCGCAAGGCGGGTCCGCGCAGCGCGGTGGTGCGAAGGGGCGAACACATGCAGGCACTCTAGGCGGCTGCCCGGATCGACGCAACGGACGGCCGGCAAGTCGCACTGCGGCGTGGGCGTATTGCGTCGGCGGAGACCGGCGGGCCGCTCCCGCAGACTGCGGCGCACTCAGATCTTCGGGATCCGCAGCGTCTTGCTGATCATCAAGGTGCCCGACAGCGCGAACATCAGCACCAGCGGGTGCAGCGTCCAGCCGGCGAGGGACCAGGCGCCGCCGGGCAGCGGCGCCGTGAGGCCGCCCTGCTGCCACGCGATGGCCGCGAGCACCGCGGTCAGCACCACGCTGGTGGGAATGGGCGTGCCCTCGAAGTAAGGCACCTTGGCGGCGCCGGCCGACAGGCTCTCGGCAGTGACGTTGTAGCGCGCCAGCCGGCTGACGCCGCAGCACACGAAGTAGATCAGCACCACCACGTCCCAGCCGCCGCGCAGACCCGCGGCGAAGGCCAGCGCGGCCGGCGCCACGCCGAAGGAGATCACGTCGGCCAGCGAATCGAGTTCGCGGCCCAGCGCCGAGAGCTGCTGCCGCCAGCGCGCCACGCGGCCGTCGAGCCAGTCGAACGCGAAGGCCAGTGGCGCCATCGCGGCGGCCCACAGGAAGTCGGCCAGCTCGCCGCTGCCCATGTACAGCATCGCCAGGAACACACCCGCGGTGCCGCAGGCGGCGTTGCCCAGCGTCACGAAGTCCGCGAGATGGAAGCCGCGGATCATCGACAGGTGGCGAGGCGGCGGGGGCGGCGGGGATGGCGTGTGGTGGGACATGCAGACCTCCTGGATGTGCATTCAGCGGTTGCCGCCGAGCGGCCGGGCCCGGACGGTGCGCGAGGGCACGGCGAAGGTGCCGCCGCCCAGGTGGTGCAGCGTGTGCAGCTCGGCGTTGTCGTCGCGGAACGACCAGCGCCCGTCGGCGAACACGCGCGGGTCGGCCTGCGCCGAGACCACCTCGCCGAACACGGTGTCGTAGGCTGCCTCGGTGTGCGGCTCCGGGATGCGGCGCAGTTCCAGCCAGGCCACGCAGCCCTCGATCAGCGGCAGGCCCAGCACCGGCCCCGGTGTGGCGCGGAGGCCGAAGCGGGTGAACTTGTCGACCTCGCGCCCGCTCTCGCTGCCCACCGCGTAGGTCAGGTCGGCCAGTGCCGCGCAAGGCAGCCCGATCGCGAAATGGCCACTGGCCTCGAGCAGCTCGCGCGTGAGGGTCTTCTTGTCGACCACGATGGCAATGCGCGGCGGCGTGAACTCCACCGGCATCGACCAGGCCGCGGCCATCACATTGCGGCGGCCCTGGTGTTCGGTGGTGATCAGCACCGTGGGGCCGTGGTTGACCAGGCGGCTGGCGTGGTCGAGGGTGACGGGGTGCATCGGCATCATGCGGGCAGTCTACGGGGGCGGCAGCGTTAGCATCGGCGCCGTCATGAAGCGCACCGTGCCCCCGCAGCCCCACGGACGCCTTCTCGTCGGCGTGGCGGCGGCGCGCTGAGCGAGCGCGATGAGCCTGGCCACCCTGCTGCGCCACCTTTCGTGGCCCGAGCTGCGGCACCACGCCGCACGCCACGCCATCGCCGTGCTGGCGGTGATGCTCGGCGTGGCGCTGGCGTTCTCGGTGCACCTGATCAACGCCTCGGCGCTGTCGGAGTTCGGCGCGGCGGTGCGCAGCGTCAACGGCGAACCCGACCTGAGCCTCCGCGCCGTGAGCGGCGGCGGTTTCGACGAGGCACTGTATGGCCGCGTGGCCACGCACCCGCAGGTGGCGCTGGCATCGCCGGTGGTCGAGGTGGACACCTACGCGCTCGACGCGCAGGGCCGGCGCGTGGCACTGCGCGTGCTGGGGCTCGACGCGCTGGTGGCGCCGGCGCTCTCGCCTTCGCTGTTGCCGGAGCCGGCCGCCGATGCCGGCCGCCTGGCGATGCTGGACCCCGGCGCGGTGTTCCTGAACCCGGCCGCCCGCGCGGCGCTGGCACCGAGCGGCGGCGATGCGCTGCGCGTGCAGAGCGGCCTGCGCCTCGTGTCGCTGCGCATCGCTGGCGGCAGCAGCGCGCCGGGTGCGCCGCTGGCGTTGATGGACCTGGCCGGTGCGCAGCAGGCCTTCGACCGGCTGGGGCGGCTGAGCCGCATCGACCTGCGCCTCGCCGCCGGCGCCGACCCGCAGCGCGTGCTGCGCGAACTGGCGCTGCCGACCGACGTGCGGGCTGCCACGCCGGGTGAATCGGCGCAGCGGCTCAGCAACGTGTCGCGCGCCTACCGCGTGAACCTCACGGTGCTGGCGCTGGTGGCGTTGTTCACCGGGGCCTTCCTGGTGTTCTCGGTACTGTCGCTGTCGGTGGCGAAGCGGCAGCCGCAGTTCGCGCTGCTGGGCGTGCTGGGACTTGGCGCGCGCGAGCGGCTGCACTGGGTGCTGGCCGAGTCGGCGCTGCTGGGGCTGGCGGGCAGCGCGCTGGGCATCGCGCTCGGCACGGCGCTCGCGCTGGGCGCGCTGCGCTGGCTGGGCGGCGATCTCGGCGGCGGCTACTTCTCAGGCGTGGCGCCGCGGCTGCAGTTCGGGCCGCTCGCAGCGCTCGTCTACGGCGGACTGGGCGTGGTGGCGGCGCTGGTGGGCGGCTGGCTGCCCGCGCGCGCGGCGCAGCGCATCGCACCGGCCCAGGCCTTGAAGGGCCTGGGCGAGGCCGGCGCGCGCACGCGGCGGCCGTGGCTCGGGCCGCTGCTGATGCTGGCCGGCGCCCTGCTGGCGCTGGCACCGCCGATCGCCGGCCTGCCGATCGCCGCCTACGTGGCGGTGGCGGTGCTTCTGGTCGGCGGCATCGCCTGCGTCCCGGCCGGCGTGGGCCTGCTGCTGCGCGCGGTGCGTGCCCCGACCTCGAGCGCTGCCTGGCTGCTGGCCACGCAGCGCGCGCGGCACCTGCGTTCCAGCGCGACGGTGGCGGTCGCCGGCGTGGTGGCGAGCCTGGCGCTGGCGGTGGCGCTGACGGTCATGGTGGCGAGCTTCCGCGACGCGGTGACGCGCTGGCTCGACACGGTGCTGCCGGCCGACCTGTACGTGCGCACCGCGACCGTGAGCGCCAGCAACGACACGGCCTGGCTGCCGCCGGATTTCGTGGCGCGTGCCGGCGCCCTGCCCGGCGTGCGCCGCCTCGAGACGCTGCGCGCCCTGCCGCTGTCTCTCGACCCGGCGCGGCCGTCGCCGGTGCTGATCGCACGGCCGCTGGCCGACGCGCAGCGCACGCTGCCGATGACGGGCGAGTTGCTGCCTGCCGCGCCCGGCGGCGAACCCGGCGTGTACGTGAGCGAGGCGATGGTGGCGCTGTACGGCGCCGCGCCGGGCACGCGCCTCCTGCTGCCGCTGACGCACCGCGACGGCCACGCGCTGCCCACGCGCTTCTTCGTGCGCGGCGTGTGGCGCGATTACGCACGGCAGCAAGGCGCGCTGGTGGTCGACGCGCAGGATTTCGTGGCGCTCACCGGCGACACGCGCGTGAACGACCTCGCGCTCACGCTCGCGCCCGGCGCCGACCCGGCCGCGCTGCAGCAGGCGTTGCGCGCACTGGCGCCCGACCCGGCCTTGCTCGAGTTCGCGCAGGCGGGGGAGATCCGCGCGAGCTCGTTGCGCATCTTCGACCGCAGCTTCGCGGTCACCTACTGGCTGCAGGCGGTGGCGATCGCGATCGGGCTGTTCGGCATCGCGGCCAGCTTCTCGGCCCAGGTGCTGGCACGGCGCAAGGAGTTCGGCCTGCTGGCGCACCTGGGCTTCACGCGCGGCCAGGTGCTGGCCATCGTGGCCGGCGAAGGCGTGGCGTGGACGGCGGCCGGTGCCCTGCTCGGCCTGGCGCTCGGGCTGGCCGTGAGCGTGGTGCTGGTGCACGTGGTCAACCCGCAGAGCTTCCACTGGACGATGGAACTGCTGGCGCCTTGGGGCCGGCTGGCCGCGCTGTGCGCCGCGGTGGTGGCCGCCGGCACGCTGACCGCGGCCGTCGCGGCGCGTCGCGCGGTCTCGCAGGACGCGGTGCTCGCGGTGAAGGAAGACTGGTGAACGACAAGCCCCTGCCGCTGTCGCGCCGCGCGCTGCTGCTGGCGTGTGCGCCGGGTTTCGGGCTGGGCGTGGGCACCGCACGCGCGGCGCCGGTGGTGCGGGCCGGCACGCCCATCGTGCTGCCGCGCGACTTCGGCTCGCACCCCGAGTACCGCACCGAATGGTGGTATGTGACCGGCTGGCTCGAGGCCGCCGCAACGCCCGAACCCTTCGGCTTCCAGATCACCTTCTTCCGGTCGCGCACCGACGTGGCGGCCGCCGACCACCCGAGCCGCTTCGCCGCGCGGCAGTTGCTGTTCGCGCATGCCGCGCTCACCGATCCGCTGGCCGGCCGGCTGCGCCACGACCAACGCATCGCCCGCGCCGGCTTCGACATCGCCGAGGCCGCCACCACCGACACCGACGTGCGGCTGCGCGGGTGGCAACTGGTACGCGACGGCAAATCCTCTCCGAGCGCGCACCACTACCGCGCCGTGGTCGATGCCGGCACGCAGGGCTTCTCCTTCGACCTGCGCCTCGACGCGACGCAGCCGGTGCTGCTGCAGGGCGACGCCGGCTATTCGCGCAAGGGCCCGGCGCCCGAACAGGCGAGCCACTACCTCAGCGAGCCGCAGCTCGCCGTGGGCGGCACGCTGCGCGTCGAGGGCCGCGCGCTCGCGGTCAGCGGCCGCGCCTGGCTCGACCACGAATGGAGCGAGGCGCTGATGCACCCCGACGCCGTGGGCTGGGACTGGGTCGGCATGAACCTCGACGACGGCAGCGCCCTCACCGCCTTCCGGCTGCGCCGCGCCGACGGCTCGGCGCTGTGGGCCGGCGGCAGCTTCCGGCCGCGCGACGGCGCGGTGCGCGCGTTCGGGCCCGACGAGGTGCGCTTCACGCCACTGCGGCGCTGGCGCAGCCCGGCCACGCAGGCCGAGTACGCGGTGGCATGGCAGCTCGACACACCCGCCGGCACGCACCAGGTGCGCGCCCGCCTGGACGCGCAGGAACTCGACAGCCGCGGCTCGACCGGCTCGGTCTACTGGGAGGGCCTGAGCGACCTGCTCGACGCGCGCAGCGGCACGCGCATCGGCCGTGGCTACCTGGAAATGACCGGCTATGCGAGCCCGCTGAAGCTGTAGCCGCGCCGCGCGCAGGGCCGCAGCGTCAGGGCGCCACGGCGGGGGCTGCTTACACTGCTGGCCCCATGGCCTCTTCCACTTCCACGATGTCCCAGGCCGTCACCGGCGGCGCCGCTGCCGGCGCCGGCGCCAAGGCGCGCTCGGTCCGCCCCTTGCGCGGCCTGCTGCCCTTCCTGAAACCCTACCGCGGCCGCATCGTGCTGGCCGGGTTGTTCCTGGTGGGGGCCGCGCTGACCACGCTGGTGTTCCCGGTGGCGCTGAAGGCGCTGATCGACCAGGGCCTCGTCAGCAGCGACCCCGGCGAGCGCGTGCTGGCGCTGCGCGGCCACTTCTTCGCGCTGTTCGGCGTGGGTGCGGCGCTGGGCGTGTTCTCGGCACTGCGCTTCTACATGGTCACCTGGCTCGGCGAGCGCATCACGGCCGACCTGCGCAACGCGGTGTATGCGCATGTGGTGAAGCAGAGCCCGCAGTTCTTCGAGACCACGCAGACCGGCGAGGTGCTGTCGCGCCTGACCACCGACACGACGCTGGTGCAGACGGTGGTGGGCTCCAGCCTCAGCATGGGCCTGCGCAACACCGTGATGGGCCTGGGCGCGCTCGTCATGCTGGTGATCACGAACCCGGTGGTGATGGCGCAGGTGCTGGGCATCCTGGTGCTGGTGGTGCTGCCGGCGCTGTGGTTCGGCCGCAAGGTGCGCAGCCTGTCGCGCGCCAGCCAGGACCGCGTGGCCGATTCGAGTGCGATCGCCGCCGAGGTGCTGAACGCCGTGCCGGTGGTGCAGAGCTACACGCAGGAGGCGCGCGAGGCGCAACGTTTCGACGAGTCGACCGCACGCGCCTTCGCCACCGCGGTGCGGCGCACGCGCATGCGCGCCGGGCTGGTGGCCTTCATCATCACGGCCACTTTCGGGGCGCTGCTGTGGGGTCTGTACCAGGGCACGCAGGCGGTGATCCGCGGCGAGATCAGCGCAGGCCACCTGGGCCAGACGGTGGTCTACGTGATCCTGCTGGTGAGCTCGGTGGCGGTGCTGGCCGAGGTGTGGGGCGACCTGCTGCGCGCCGCCGGCGCCAGCGAGCGGCTGATGGAACTGCTGGCCACGCGCTCGCCGATCGAGAGCCCCGCCCGGCCGCGCGCGCTGGCCGCAGCGCCGATCGGCTCGCGCGTGAGCCTGCGCGATGTGGTGTTCCGTTATCCGTCGCGCCCGCTGACGCCGGCACTGGACGGTGTGACGATCGACGTGGAGCCGGGCCAGACGGTGGCGCTGGTGGGCCCGAGCGGCGCCGGCAAGAGCACGGTGTTCCAGCTGCTGCTGCGCTACTACGACACCCAGGGCGGCACGGTGGCGATCGACGGCGTGCCGGTGCGCGAGGCCGACCTCGGCGCGCTGCGCTCGCGCATCGGCCTGGTGCCGCAGGACAGCGTGATCTTCTCGACCAGCGCGATGGAGAACATCCGCTACGGCCGACCCGAGGCGAGCGACGACGAGGTGATCGCCGCCGCACGCGCCGCGCACGCGGACACCTTCATCCGCGCCCTGCCCGAGGGATATGCCAGCTTCCTGGGCGAGCGCGGCGTGCGGCTGTCGGGCGGGCAGCGCCAGCGCATCTCGATCGCCCGCGCGATCCTGAAGAACGCGCCGCTGCTGCTGCTGGACGAGGCCACCAGCGCGCTCGACAGCGAAAGCGAGCGCGCGGTGCAGGCCGCGCTCGACGAGGCGATGCGGGGCCGCACCACCCTGGTCATCGCGCACCGGCTGGGCACGGTGATGCACGCCGACCGCATCGTGGTGCTCGACGCCGGGCGCGTGGTGGACAGCGGCACGCACACGGAACTGCTGGCGCGCAGCGGGCTCTACCAGCGGCTGGCGGCGTCGCAGTTCTCCGATGCGCAGGCGATGGCGGTCAACGACGCCTGAGGCGGGCGCGTTGTAACGAACGCTTGCAGCGCCCCCGGCGCCGCGCCGTACAAAGACGATCCTGGACCTCGAAGGAATTGCCATGACGATCACCTCCTCCCGCAAGTCGATCCCCACGCTCTCGATCGTCGCGCTCACCGCGGCCGCGTTGCTGGCCAGCGGCTGCGCGAACATGAACCAGGAACAGCAGGACACCGCCAAGGGCGCCGGCATCGGCGCGGCCGTCGGTGCGGTGGCCGGCGTGCTGATCGGCGACAGCAAGAAGGGCGCGGCCACCGGCGCGGCGATCGGCGCGCTGGGCGGCGCGGTGGCCGGCAACGTGTGGTCCAAGAAGATGGAAGAGAAGCGCCGTGCGATGGAGCAGTCCACGCAAGGCACCGGCGTCGACGTGACGCGCACCGCCGACAACCAGCTCAAGCTCAACGTGCCGAGCGACATCTCCTTCGACACCGGCAAGTCGGCCATCAAACCCGAGCTGCGCACCGTGCTCGACAGCTTCGCCAACGGCCTAGCCAACGACCCGGCGCTGCAGGTGCGCGTGATCGGCCACACCGACAGCACCGGCAGCGACGCGATCAACAACCCGCTGTCGGTCGACCGCGCGCAGAGCGTGCGCGACTATCTCGCCGGCCGCGGCATCCTGCCGACACGCATCGAGACCTCGGGCCGCGGCTCGCACGAGCCGATCGCCGACAACACCAGCGAGGCCGGCCGCGCGAAGAACCGCCGCGTGGAGATCCTCCTGCGCGAGCCGGAACAGGCCGGCGCACCGGCCGCCCCGAAGTCCTGACCCGGCGCGGCCGCGGGGCCCGCTGCCTACAATCTGCAGATGTCAGCTCTTCCTTCCCCCTCGCCCCGCCCCGCCCGCTCCCAGTACGAGGACTTCCTGCGCCACGTGCGCGACCACGGTGTGGTCAAGGCCGACCGCACCGGCACCGGCACCACCAGCGTGTTCGGCCACCAGATGCGCTTCGACCTGCGCGAGGGCTTTCCGCTGGTCACGACCAAGAAGGTCCATCTCAAGAGCATCGTCCTCGAACTGCTGTGGTTCCTGCGCGGCGACGGGAACGCCACCTGGCTGCAGGAACGCGGCGTGACGATCTGGGACGAGTGGGCCGCGCCCGACGGCGACCTCGGCCCGGTCTATGGTGTGCAGTGGCGCAGTTGGCCCACGCCGGACGGCGGCCACGTCGACCAGATCGCCGAGGTGGTGAAGCAGCTCAAGACCAACCCTGATTCGCGGCGCATCATCGTCAGCGCGTGGAACGTGGCCGACTTGCCGAAGATGGCACTGATGCCCTGCCACGCCTTCTTCCAGTTCTATGTGGCGCCCGGCGACTCGCCTTCGGCTCGGGGTCGGCTGTCGTGCCAGCTCTACCAGCGCAGCGCCGACATCTTCCTCGGCGTGCCCTTCAACATCGCCAGCTACGCGCTGCTGACGCACATGCTGGCGCAGCAGTGCGACCTGGAGGTGGGCGACTTCGTCTGGACCGGCGGCGACTGCCACATCTACAGCAACCACCGCGAGCAGGTCGAGCTGCAGCTCTCGCGCGCGCCGCGCCCCTACCCCACGCTGCAGATCAAGCGCCGGCCGCCGTCGATCTTCGACTACGCCTACGAGGACTTCGAGATCATCGGCTACGACCCGCACCCGGCCATCAAGGCGCCGGTCGCGGTCTGAGGCCTCCCGATGGAACTCTGGCTGATCGCCGCGGTGGCGCGCGACGGCGCCATCGGCCGTGCCGGAACGATGCCGTGGCACCTGCCGCAGGACCTGGCTCACTTCAAGCGCACGACGCTGGGCTGTCCGGTGGTGATGGGCCGCAAGACCTGGGAGTCGTTGCCGCCGCGTTTCCGGCCTCTGCCGGGCCGCCGCAACGTGGTGGTGACGCGCAATGCCGCCTGGCAGGCCGACGGCGCCGAGGCCGCGCCCTCGCTCGACGCCGCGCTCGAGCGCCTGCGCGAAGCGGAGCGGGTGTTCGTCATCGGCGGCGGTGAGCTCTACGCCCAGGCGCTGCCGCGCGCCGACGGACTGGTGCTGACCGAGGTCGACACCGACGTGCCGGACGCCGACACGCACTTCCCGGCCTGGGACCGCAGTGCCTTCTCCGAAGCCGCGCGCGAAAGCCACACCGACGGCGCGCCCTGGCCCTATCACTTCGTGCGCTACGAGCGCATCCGTCGCTGAAGCCGCACATCAGGCAGCGACTATCATTTGGGCGTTCAACCAGAGGGTGCGAACCATGACAACCTCTCCCCGAACTGCAGCGACCGCCTCGAAGCGGGCCAAGAAGCCGAAGTCCGGGAGCGGCGGCGCTCGCTCCAAGCCGGCCGCAGCCCAGCGCACGAAGAAGGCCGCGATCAACGAGGCCATTGCGACGGAGCTCGCGCCGGCTGTCGCCATCGCATTGCTCGACAAGACCGACCAGGCCCCAGGCGCCGCGACGCCGTCGCTGGAATGTCTGGCTGCCGGAGCAGCACCTTCCGAGACCGAGGGCAAGGTCCGCGTCCAATTGCTGTTCGAGAACGGGGCGGTGCTGCCGGTCGAGATGAGCAACGCCGCAGGAGCTGCGCTGTCCAAGGGACTGGCTGAGGAACTTCCCAAGAAGTAGTTCGGCTTCGCAGTTCAGGCCGTCGACGGCGGCAAGCACAACGCTTGCGCAACGCCCCTGCTCCAGCTTCGACCGCCTCCGGATGGCATCCTTCGGAGCCCGCACAGTCGATTCGGAGTTCGGTTCGGGCTCGCCGCCAATGACATCGTCCACCCCCGCATTCCGCGGCAACAAGGCCGCCCTGCCCAGCAAGCCTTGCGTGGCCTGCGGCCGGCCGATGAGCTGGCGCCGTCGCTGGGCGCGCACCTGGGATGAGGTGAAGTTCTGCTCCGACGCCTACCGGCGCGCCAAGGGAACTCGTGACTGAGATGCGCCACCTGGTCGTGGTGCTGGGCGATCAGCTGGATCTGCACGCCGCCGCGTTCGACGGCTTCGACGCCGCACGCGATGCGGTGTGGATGGCCGAGGTGGCCGAGGAATCGGCGCATGTGTGGTCGAGCCAACCGCGCACGGTGATGTTCCTCGCCGCGATGCGCCACTTCGCGCTCGCCCTGCGTGCGGCTGGGCGAGCCTTGCATTACGCCGCGCTGGACGATCCCGCCACGCACGGCAGCCTGCAGGCGCAGCTGCACGCCGACATCGAACGCCTGCGCCCCACCGGCCTCGTGATGACGGCCCCAGGCGACTGGCGCGTGCTGCAGGCGATCAAGTGCGTGGCGCAGGCGCAGGGCCTGCCGCTCGAGATCCGCGAGGACCGCCATTTCTACGGCAGCGTGCGCGAGTTCGCGGCCCACGCGCGCGGCCGCAAGGCGCTACGCATGGAGTACTTCTACCGCGAGATGCGCAAGCGCCACGGCGTGTTGATGCACGGAGACGAGCCCGAGGGCGGCCAGTGGAATTTCGATGCCGACAACCGCGAGGCCTTCGGTGCCGCCGGCCCGGGCGCCGTGCCGCCGCGTGCGGTGTTCGAGCCCGATGCGCTCACGCGCGAGGTGATCGCGCTGGTCGAGAAGCGCTTCGGCACCCATCCCGGCCGACTCGATGGCTTTGCCTGGCCGGTGACGCGTGCACAGGCACTCGTCGCGCTGCAGCGCTTCATCACCGAGCGCCTGCCGCTGTTCGGCCGCTACCAGGACGCCATGTGGCCCGGCGAACCCTGGCTGTACCACGCCCACCTGGCGGCCGCGCTGAACCTGAAGCTGCTGAACCCGCGCGAGGTCGTGGACGCGGCCGTAGCGGCCTACCGCGGGGGCGCCGCGCCGCTGGCCGGCGTGGAAGGCTTCGTGCGCCAGATCCTCGGCTGGCGCGAGTACGTGCGCGGCATCTACTGGACCCGCATGCCGGGCTATGCCGAGCTCAATGCACTGGACGCCCGCGAAGACCTGCCCGCCTGGTACTGGACCGGCGACACCGAGATGGCCTGCCTGCGCGACGCGATCACGCAGACGCTGCAGCACGGCTACGCGCACCACATCCAGCGCCTGATGGTCACCGGCCTGTACGCGCTGATGCTGGGCGTGCAGCCGCAGCAGGTGCACGCCTGGTACCTGGCGGTGTACGTGGATGCCGTCGAATGGGTGGAACTGCCCAACACCCTGGGCATGAGCCAGTACGCGGACGGCGGGCTGATGGGCAGCAAGCCCTACGTGGCGACCGGCAAGTACATCCAGCGCATGAGCCCGCACTGCCAGGGCTGCCGCTACGACCCCGCCCAGCGCACGGGCGAGAAGGCCTGCCCGTTCACCACGCTGTACTGGGATTTCCTGATGCGCCACGAGGAGACGCTGGCCGGCAATCCGCGCATGGCGCTGCAGGTGAAGAACGTGGCGCGTCTGGACGACGCGCAGAAGCAGGCGATCCGCGAGCGCGCAGTGGCTATCCGCAACGGCGCGGTCGCGTGAGCCGGGCCATTGTCTGGTTCAAACGACGACCTGCGCGTGGCAGACCACGCGACGCCGGCCGAGGCAGCGCGCGGCGACGCCGCGCTGGCGCTCTTCATCGTCGAACCCGCTTGGCTGACCAGCCCCGAATCCCACCCGCGGCGCGAGGCCTGGTTGCTGAAATGCCGGGTGGCACTGCGCGACGCCCTCGCCGCGCGAGGCCTGCCGCTGCCGGTGCGCACCGGCGAGGCGGTGGATGGTCCTGGTCGGGGTTTCAGCGACGACCTCGACCGGTAGCACGGCGACGAGGAGCCCGAGACACATGGCTGACAAGGCCCGCTTCCAGCATCCGGCGGCTGCAACGCGACGTCGAAGCCAACCTGCAAAGCGTGGCCGTGAGGAGAGACCTCCTCGACGAGGTCGATCGCCCACGTGCGGTCTTGCAACGCGCCGGGGTCATCACGCCCTGATCAGTGCCCGCTGCCCTCTCGATCCACGACCACGAGCCAGCGTCCCGCCCAGGGCGTCATGAGTCGGTCGGAACGCAGGACCCAGAAGCTCTCGCCGCGGGCGACGGCCGCGTCGTAGTCGGCATCGAGCACGCCGTGACGATCGAGAAAGCGGTTCAGGCTGGCGGCGATGCGGATGCAGCCTTTGGACTGCTGCGTGCCCAGGCGCGGTTCGAGCCGCTGCGGATCGGTGGCGTGCACCTGCAGGCGCATCTGCCCCCATCCACCGCCGCCCCACCCGCGCCAGCCCTGCTGCCATCCAAAGTCGAAGACGCGCATGCCGCGCGCGCCGTAGCCGCAGATGCCCTGCGCATTGGGCGTGCCTTCGGCACGGAAGTCGGGATTGGCCAACGTGTGAGGGAAGACCCCCAGCGGCGTCTCGAAATGGTCGTACCCTGAGGCGCGTCCGGTGGACACGGGACTGGCGCCGACCACGCGCGCCGCGTCGAATCCACCCTGCGGCGGCAGCCACCACAGCACGGCGGCCTGTGCATGCGGCGCACGGTCGACCATGAGCACGAACTGTCCGTCTGGCACAGCCACCCCGGCGACCGCGAAAGCCCGCTGCAGCAGGCCGCGCCATTCGATCACCTCTTGTGCGCCGGGCGCCAGGCGGCGGTCCACCTCGGCAACGAAGACGTCGGCCAACGGCGTCGAGGTCGGCGGGCCATCGTCGACCTCGACGCCCCCGGCCGCTGCGGCGCCGGACGCCATCGCCATCGCCATCGCGAGCGAAAGGCCCCACACCGCCGTTTCGGTCAACCGCGGCAATGCCTTCGCGGCCGAGCCGAACGCGAGGTGCGGCTGTTTCAAAAGCCACCGGACTCGCGCAGGCGACGCAGCAGTTCTTCGCTCGGAGGCACGTCGTCGAGGCACATGGTGACCTCGACTACTGGATCGCGATGACGCGGGAGCCGGCACCGTCGCGCTTGGGCAGGGTCAGCTTCAGCACGCCATCTTCCAGCTTCGCGACGACCGCCTTGTCGTCGATCTCGTGCGCCAGCGAGAACCCGCGCGATGCGCTGCCGTAGTAGGTTTCCTTCAGTAGCGAGCGGCCGGACTTCTCCTCCTTCTCCTTGCGCACTTCGGCGCTGATGGAAACGTAGTTGCCGTCGACCGAGACGCGGATGTCATCCTTCTTCGCGCCAGGAATCGATGCGCGAACGTGGTAGTCCTTGTCGTTCTCGGTGACGTCGACTTTGATCTCGGCCGGCATGTCGGCCGCCAACGAGGTGGGCACGGTGCGCGCGAAGCGGCGGAAGAACTCGGGGAAGAAATCGTCGAGGCGGGCGAGGTCATTCATGGTCAGCTCCATTCGGTTGAGTCGCTGCACGACACGCAGCGGCAAGGTCAGTCTAGGATTCGCTCCGGCGCACGGCTTGCGCCACGTCAAGCCAACCGAACGAGCGGGCGGCAGCCGCGACCTGCCTGTCGTCGGCCATCCGGCCGGAGAGATCGCATCGCTGGTCGACAAGGAGCAGCCGGACCTGTTTGGGATGAGCTCGCACGGCCACGGCGTGTTCGCCGGGTTGGTGCTTGGCTCGGTCGGCACCGGCGTCCTGGACCGCTGCAAAACGGCAGCGTTGCTCTCGGTGGCCTCGCAACCGATGAACCTGCTGCTGGCCCGCCGCCCGCCTTGCGCTCCGGCTGGATGCCACGAGCCGCCATCAACGCGAATCGGCCGCCGGGATGGGCAACGTGCGATCTTGCGGAAACGAGACGCGCTGGAACGCGCCCAGTGCATGCTTGGCCAGCTCGACTGCGGCCAGATAGGAAAGCGTCAGCGCGACGATCATCGCCAGCGCCGGCAACGGCAGTGGCACGAAGCCGAAGGCATCGGCCCAGGGGAGCCACGGCATCGCCACCGCCAGCGCCGTGATCGCGAGGCTGCTCGCCGCCAGCCAGGCAGAGGGCCGATCGCGCCACGCGGCGTGCGGCGTGCGGATCAGGAAGATGACCAGGACCTGCGTGGCCATCGACTGCACGAACCACGCGCTCTGGAAGACGGCGGCCGGGACGTGCAGAACGAGCACCATCAGCGCGAACGCGGCGAGGTCGAACACCGAGCTCAGCGTGCCGAAGCACAACATGAAGTTGCGGATCTCGGCGACATCCCAGCGCTGCGGCACGAACAGTTGGGCGTCGCTCACGCGGTCGGTCGGGATCGCGAGTTCCGACAGGTCGTAGAGGAAGTTGTTGAGCAGGATCTGCACCGGCCGCATCGGCAGGAACGGCAGGAACACCGCGGCGGCTGCCATGCTGACCATGTTGCCGAAGTTGGAACTGGTGGCCATCTTCACGTACTTGCCGACGTTGACCACGGTGCGCCGGCCTTCACGCAAGCCGTCGCACAGCACCGCGAGGTCTTGCTCCAGGAGAACCAGATCGGCCGCCTGCTTGGCGACGTCGACTGCGCCGTCGACCGAGATGCCGACGTCGGCCGAGTGCAGCGGCGGCGCGTCGTTGATGCCGTCGCCGAGGTAGCCGACGACATGCCCGCCGGCCTGAAGCGCGCGCACGATGCGGTTCTTCTGCTCCGGTGTCACGCGGCAGAACAAGGTGGCATCGGACGCCGCGGCGCGCAGCGCATGGTCGTCGAGTGCGGCGATCTGCGTGCCGGTCAACACGCCGCCAAGCGGCAGGGACAGCGCGCCGCACAGGTGCCGGGCCACGGCTTCGTGGTCGCCGGTGACGATCTTCACCGCCACGCCGTGCGCCCGCAGCGAGCGCAGCGCCTCGGCCGCAGACGCCTTGGGCGGATCGGTGAACGCAACGAAGCCGGCAAAGATGAAGTCGTGTTCGTCGCGCGCCGTGACATCCGTCGTGGCGTTGTCGATACACCGCGTGGCCACGGCCAGCAGGCGCAGGCCCTGCTCGCCGCACTGCGCAAACAGGCGTTCGATGGAGATACGGCGCGCTGCGTCTAACGCCGCGATGCCCGAACCCTGCTCGACACCCACACACAGGCGCAAGATGTCTTCCGGCGCACCTTTGGCCACGAGCAGCCGGGAGCCCGCGCGCTCGACCAGCACCGAGACCCGGCGCCGCTCGAAGTCGAAGGGCACTTCATCGAGCTTGCGCCAGCCCTCTGCATCTAGCTGGCCGTGGGCAAGGATGGCGTCGTCCAGCGGGCTCTTCAGCCCGGTCTCGAAGTGGCTGTTGAGCCACGCCAGTTCGAGCACGCGCGGGCTCGGCTCGCCTTCGGCATCGAGCGCACGCTCGACGCGCAAGCGCGCCTCGGTCAGGGTCCCGGTCTTGTCGGTGCACAACACGTCCATCGCGCCGAGGTCCTGCACCGCGGCGAGCCGCTTGACGACAACCTTGCGGCGCGCCAAGCGCGCGGCACCGCGGGCCAGTGTCACCGACACGATCATCGGCAGCAGCTCCGGCGTCAGGCCCACGGCCAGCGCGACCGCGAAGAGGAAGGATTCCAGCATCGGCCGCTGGTTCAGCAGGTTGACAAAACGACGGCCAGTACCAGCGCCACCGTGGCACGCGTCAGCAGTAGACCGAAGCGACGCGTCGCGCGTTCGAAGGCTGTCGGCGGCGGCGCCTGCGCGAGGCGATGCGCCAGCCGGCCCAGCTCTGTCTGCCGCCCGGTCGCGCACACCAGCACGCGGGCCGATCCGCTGACCACACTGCTGCCCATCAGGGCGGCGTGCGGGCAGCCGAGTGCGACCTGCTCGGTCCCGGCAGTAGCGCGCGGCCGCTTCTCGACAGGGAACGCCTCGCCCGTCAGAGACGCCTCGTTGACGAAGAAGTCATTCGCCTCCAGCAACCGCCCATCGGCCGGCACCAGGTTACCGGCAGCCAGCATGACGCAGTCGCCAGGAACCAGGCGTGACGCCGGCAGCTCGACCTCGCGCCCATCGCGCCAGGCCCGCACGCGCAAGGCCACCGAACGTTGCAGTGCCTCGACGGCGCGTCCCGCGCGATGCTCCTGGAACAGGTCGAGGCAGATGCTCGCCAGCACCACCGCAGTGACAAGACCGAAGCTGATCGCATCGCCGGTCGCGGCGGCGATCCCCGAGGCCACCAGCAGCACCAAAGTCAGCGGTTCCAGCAGGCGCGTGGCGACGCGGCGGACGAACGATGACCCTTTGGCCTGCTCGAGCCGGTTCTCGCCATGGCGGCGCAGGCGCGCGGCTGCCTGGCGCTGCGTCAAGCCTCGCGGGGTCGTGTGCAGCGTCGCCAGCAGCCGGTCGAGCGGCAACAGCCACCAAGTCGCGGGCGCCTTGTGCTGCACCACCGGAGACTCAGCGCATCAGCACGTACTGCCCCGGCGCATCCGCCAGCACGGCATAGCCCTGCGCGGCCGCGCCGACGGCCGGTGGCGTGACCAGACGGCCGGAGCGGCTCGCCAGCCAGCGTTGCCACTCGGGCCACCAGGAGCCGGGCTTTGCCTCGGCCTGCGCGAGATACAGGTCGGGGTCGATGTACTTGCCATCCGCGGCGCGGGTGCGCACGCGGTAGTGCCGGTGGGGATGGCCCGGCGGGCTGACGACGCCGACGTTGTGGCCGCCGCTGGTCAGCACGAAGGTCAGTTCGGTGTCGGTCAGCACGTGCAGCTTGTAGACCGAGCGCCACGGCGCGACATGGTCCGTCTCGGTGCCGAGGCAGAACACGGGCACGTGCACGTCGCCCAGCGCGACCGGCTTGCCGGCCACACGGAAGCGCGCAGCGGCCAGATCGTTGCGCAGGAAGAGGCGCTTCAGATACTGAGCGTGCATGCGGTAGGGCATGCGGGTGGCGTCCTGGTTCCAGGCCATCAGGTCGGTCATGGGCGCGCGCTCACCCATCAGGTAGTCGCGCACACCGCGCGACCAGATCAGATCGTTGGAGCGCAGAATCTGGAAGGCGCCGGCCATCTGGTCGCTGGCGAGGTAGCCGCGATCGAACATGATGTCCTCGAGAAACGCCACCTCGCTGTCGTCGATGAAAAGGGCGATCTCGCCCGGCTCGGTGAAATCGGTCTGCGCGGCCAGCAGCGTCAGCGAGGCGAGGCGATCGTCGCCGTCGCGCGCCATCGCGGCGGCGCCGATCGCCAGCAGCGTGCCGCCCAGGCAGTAGCCGACGGCATGCACGCGGCGTTTCGGCACGATCGCGCCGACCGCGTCGAGCGCGTCGTACAAACCCATGCGCAGGTAGTCCTCCATGCCGTAGTCGCGCTCGGCTTCGCCCGGGTTCTTCCACGACACGCAGAACACCGTGTGGCCTTGATCGACGAGATACCGGATCAGCGAGTCGTGCGGCGACAGGTCGAGCACGTAGTACTTCATGATCCACGCGGGCACGATCAGGATCGGCTCGGGATGCACCTTCGGCGTGGTCGGCGTGTACTGGATCAGCTCGACGAGCGAATTGCGCAGCACGACCTTCCCCGGCGTAGTGGCCAGGTTCCCACCGACGCCCCAAGCCTCGCTGCCCGCGCTCGGGCGGCCCGCCTTCAGGCGCTCCCAATCGTCCCACCAGTGCCCGGCGCCCTGCGCCAGGTTGGCGCCGAGGGTGGAGAGCGTGCGCTGCAGCACCAGCGGATTGGTGGCGACGAAATTGCTCGGCGAGCACAGGTCCAGCAGTTGGCGGGTGATGAAGGTCACCACCTCCTCATGGTGCTTCGAGACGCCGCGCACTCCGGTGGTGGCGTTGTGCCACCATTGTTGGGTGAGCAGGAAAGACTGCGAGATCAGGTTGAACGGCCACTGGTGCCAGGCCGGGTCGGCGAAGCGCCTGTCCTGCGGCAGCGGCTCGATGCAGCAGGGCGCTTCGGGGCTCGTTGCATGCGCGAGGTACAAGGCGAGCCGAAGCGCCTTGCGCCAGGCTTTGTGCACCAGCTCGGCCTGCTTGGCCGGCGACAGCGCCAGGTGCGACAACCAGTCGACATAGGCGAGCAGCAGCGCCGACGGCGAGACGCCGCGCGTGGCGTGCCCGAGTTGCGCGTGCAGCCAGCGATCGAACCCTTCGGTGGGCTCACCCACGGGAATGTCCAGCACCGGCGGCGCTCGAGCTGCGTCGACCTCGATCTGCTGAGTCATGGTCCGTCCCATCCATCCAGCACCTCACTATAGGGACGGCCGGCGCGACCGCCATTGACGCAGCGCAAGCGGACCCCCCTGGCGCGCGGCGAGACTGGCTGCCGTGAAGATCCCCTTCGATCGCTGGCTCGGCTGGCCCACGCTGCTCCTGCTGCTGCTCGGCCTCTGGTTGCTGGGAAGCAGCTTGCGCGACCAGCGCACCGTCGAGGCGGTGCCTTACAGCGTGTTCGAGCAGTACCTGCGCGACGGCCAGTTGACCGACGTGCAGGTCGGCGACCAGGTGATCAGCGCTAGGTTCACCTCGCCGCACGACGGCAAGGCGACCGTCGTCGCCGAGCTGGTCGAACCGGCGATGGCCGAGCGCATGTCGCACTATGGCGTGTCGTACCGGCGCGTGCGCGAATCGAACTGGCTCTCCCAACTGTTGTCGTGGATGGCCGGGCCGCTGCTGTTGCTCGGATTCTGGTACTTCATGAGCCGCCGCATCGACGGGCAACAGGGCGGCGCCGGCTTCCTGGGCATCGGCCGCAGCCATGCCAAGGTCTACATGGAGAAGTCCACCGGTGTTCGCTTCGACGACGTCGCCGGCGTCGACGAGGCCAAGGCCGAGCTGCAGGAGATCGTCGACTTTCTGAGGGACCCGAAGGCGCACGGGCGACTCGGCGCCCGCATGCCCAAGGGCGTGCTGCTGATGGGGCCGACCGGGACCGGCAAGACGCTGCTGGCGCGTGCGGTGGCTGGCGAGGCCGGGGTGCCGTTCTTCTCGATCAGCGGCTCCGAGTTCATCGAAATGTTCGTCGGCGTCGGTGCGGCGCGCGTGCGCGATCTGTTCGAGCAGGCTCGTGCCGCGGCGCCGGCGATCATCTTCATCGATGAGTTGGACGCGCTCGGCAAGGCGCGCGGCATGGGCGCGCTGGTGGGCGGCCACGACGAGCGTGAGCAGACACTGAACCAGTTGCTGGTCGAGCTCGACGGCTTCGATCCGAGCGTCGGGGTGGTGCTGCTCGCGGCGACGAACCGGCCCGAGATCCTCGACCCGGCGCTGTTGCGCGCCGGCCGCTTCGACCGCCAGGTGCTCGTGGACCGGCCCGACAGGTCGGGTCGGCGCGCGATCCTGCGGGTGCACGCTGCGAAGGTCCGCCTCGCGCCCGATTGGGACCTCGATCAGGTGGCCGCGATCACGGTCGGATTCGCCGGCGCGGACCTGGCGAACCTCGTCAACGAGGCGGCCCTGGTCGCGACGCGCCGGCGGGCGGATGCCGTGACGCTGGCCGATTTCACCATCGCGATCGAGCGCATCGTGGCCGGCATCGAGAAGAAGCACGGCCTGCTCGGGGAGGACGAGAAGCGTCTCGTCGCCTACCACGAGCTGGGGCACGCACTGACCGCACTCGCACTGCCAAGCACCGACCGAGTGCAGAAAGTGTCGATCGTGCCGCACGGCATCGGCGCGCTCGGCTACACGCTGCAGCGCCCGAGCGAGGACCGTCACCTGCAGCGGCGCACAGAACTGATCGACCGGCTGACCGTGCTGCTTGGCGGCCGGGCGGCGGAGGAACTCGTCTTCGGAGAACCGTCGACCGGCGCCGCGGACGATCTGGCGCGCGCCACCGGGATGGCGCGCGACATGGTGCTGCGCTTCGGCATGGACGAGGGCCTCGGGCCGGTGGCCTACGCCGATGCGCCAGCGAGTCCCTTGGTCGGTCTGCCCGCCATGCCGACTCTGTCCGAGCGCGCCAGCCCGGCCACCGCCGAACGCATCGATGCGGCCGTGCAGGCGCTGCTCGGCCACGCCCGGCAACGCGCCACCGAGATCCTGCGCGACAACCGCGAGATGCTGGACCGCACGGCTGCAGCGCTGATGGCGCAGGAGACGCTCGACGAAGAGGCCCTGCTGGCGCTGACGGCAGGCCTGCGTGCGGCTGGGCGTCCAGCCGCAATCCGGCAGGTCGCCTGAAGGCGGATCGTCGCGGTCGATCACACAGTGTTGCGCAGCGATGCTGCGCGTTATCGGCGTCGTCGCGATGTGTTGTCGTCGCCCCTCCGTCCTGTTCCCATGGCGAGACCGCCAGAAACCGGAGGAGCAAGAGATGAGCGCTGGTGCCATCGCCGCGGACCTGGGCTACCAGCTGCGCTTCCACTCGCTCTTCCACGAAGGCCGCGGCTGCGTTTCCCGTGCGACGCCGCCGGCAGGTCGACCTGGGAACCTTGAGCCCGCACGCGCTCAGCAACTACTTCTACGCCCGCAAGGTGATCGGCCGGGAACCCGCGATGCCCGCCATCGAGTCGACGATGCACCGACGCCGCCTGGGCGGCGGAATTCTTGACCGGGCGCAAGCCGGCCGCACGGCAGTTGCGAACAATGCGAAGCACCGCCCACCTCGAGGAGTCAGCCATGCCCAAGATGAAAGCCGCCGTCTTCGTCGAGCCGGGACGCATCGTCCTCGAGGACAAGCCGATTCCGGACATCGGTCCGCTCGATGCGCTGGTGCGCATCACCACCACGACCATCTGCGGCACCGACGTCCACATCCTGAAGGGCGAGTACCCGGTCGCCCGCGGCCTCACCGTCGGTCACGAACCCGTGGGGGTGATCGAGAAGCTCGGTTCGGCCGTCGAGGGCTACGAGGAAGGGCAGCGCGTCGTCGCGGGCGCCATCACGCCCAGCGGCTGGAGCAATGCCTGCCTCTGCGGTGCTTGCTCGCAGGACGGCGCGGGAACCGCGCACGGGTGGAAGCCGATGGGTGGCTGGCGCTTCGGCAACACCATCGACGGCTGCCAAGCCGAGTACGTGCGCGTGCCCGACGCCATGGCCAACCTGGCGCGGGTGCCCGACGGCCTCACCGACGAGCAGGTGCTGATGTGCCCCGACATCATGTCGACCGGCTTCGGCGGCGCCGAAAGTGCAGGCATCCGAATCGGTGACATTGTGGCGGTGTTTGCTCAAGGCCCGATCGGGCTTTGCGCAACAGCCGGCGCGAAGCTGTGCGGTGCCAGCGTCGTGATCGGCGTGGACCGGCTGCCCGAGCGTCTGGCGATGGCTCGGCGCATGGGGGCCGATCATGTCATCGATGCCTCGCGGGTCGATCCGGTCGAGGAGATCGCACGGCTGACCGGTGGCCGCGGCGTCGACGTGGCGATCGAGGCGCTGGGGACACAGCAGACTTTCGAGTCGTGCTTGCGGGTTCTGCGTCCCGGTGGCACGCTGTCCAGTCTGGGCGTGTACTCCACCGACCTGAAGATTCCACTCGGCGCCTTTGCTGCGGGGTTGGGCGATCACAAGATCGTGACGACGCTGTGCCCGGGCGGCAAGGAACGCATGCGGCGGCTGATGTCGGTGATCGAGCGCGGGCGCATCGATCTGGGCGCCATGGTCACGCACCGCTACCGGCTCGACGACATCGAGACCGCCTACGAGCTCTTCGGTCAGCAGCGCGATGGCGTGCTGAAGATCGCGATCACGCCGTGAAGCACCGGGTTCGCGCGTGACCGTCCGCAACCTCGATGCCCTGCTGCGGCCTTCGTCGGTCGCCGTCATCGGAGCTTCCGATCGCATTGGCAGCGTCGGCGGTACCGTATGGCGGAACCTGCGCGCGGGCGGTTTCCAGGGGCCGGTGCTGGCCGTGAACCCGCACCACGCGGTCCTGGACGGACAGCCCGTGGTCCCAAACATCGGGGCCCTCCTCGTGGTGCCGGATCTGGCCGTGCTCTGCACACCTCCGGAAACGCTGCCGCCACTCGTCGCCGAGCTCGGCGCACGCGGTACACGCGCCGCGATCGTGATGACCGCGGGCCTCGATGCCATGCGGAAGCAGGCGCTGCTGGACGCCGCGCGGCCGCATCTGCTGCGCGTACTGGGGCCCAACTGCCTCGGTCTGCTCACACCCGCCATCGGGCTGAACGCGAGCTTCGCTCACGCCGACGCGCTGCCCGGAGACATCGCCTTCGTCTCGCAATCGGGCGCGCTCGTCACCGCCGTTCTGGATTGGGCCCGATCGCGGCGCCTCGGCTTCTCGCATCTCGTCTCGCTCGGCGAACATGCCGACGTCGACTTCGGCGACCTGCTCGACTACCTGGCGAGCGACCCGCAGACGCGCTCCATCCTGCTCTACATCGAGAGCATCGAGTCACCGCGCAAGTTCATGTCCGCGGCGCGTGCGGCCGCGCGCAACAAGCCGGTCGTCGTCGTGAAGGCCGGGCGTGCCGGCAACGGCATCCATGCCGCCGCATCGCACACCGGGGCTTTGGCCGGCTCGGACGTCGTGTTCGATGCGGCGATCCGCCGCGCCGGCATGCTGCGCGTGGACACGCTGCAGGAACTCTTCACGGCCGCGGAGACGCTGGCGCGCTTTCGCGGCGGCCACGACGGTACCCTGACCATCGTGACCAACGGCGGCGGCGCCGGCGTGATGGCCGCCGATGCGGCCTCGCTCGCCGGCATCCCGCTGCGCGAGCTCGGCCCCGAGCTGCTTAGCCGGCTCGACGCCGGGCTGCCGGCCACCTGGTCGCACGCCAATCCGATCGACATCATCGGCGACGCGCCCGTGCATCGTTACACCGACACATTGCGGGCGCTGCTCGCCGATCGCGACACCGGCGCGGTGCTGTTCCTGCATGCGCCCACCGCGATCGTGCGCAGCGACGACATCGCGCGTGCCTGCGCGCCGATCGTGCGCCCCGATGCCGATCGCGTGATGGCATGCTGGCTCGGGGACGCCGCCGTGACCGACGCGCGGCGCATCTTCGAGGAGGCCGGCGTGGCCGACTACGCGACCCCCGAAGAGGCCGTGCATGCGTTCGCCAGCGTCGTGACCTACCGCCGCAACCAGGCCCTTCTGACCGAGGCACCGACGGCCAGCGAGAACGGACCGCCCGCTGTCGACGTGGCCCGCACCGTCATTGCGCGCGCGCTCGACGCCGGCCGCGAGATGCTCGACGAGTCGGAGGCCAAGGCCGTGTTGGTCGCCTACGGCATTCCGGTGGTAAAGACATTGGCCGTCGACGCGTCGGCCGATGCCGCAGAGGATGCAGCGCGGACACTGGGCTATCCGGTGGCGCTGAAGATCCGCTCGCGCGACATCAGCCACAAGTCGGATGTCGGCGGTGTCGCCCTCGACTTGTGCGACGGAGCGGCAGTGCGCGACGCCACCGACAGCATGCTCTCGCGCATCCGCGGGAGCCGGCCGCAGGCACGCATCGATGGCTTCACGGTCCAGGCGATGGGGAAGCGGCCGCTGGCGCAGGAGCTGATCGTCGGCGCCAGCATCGACCCGCTGTTCGGGCCGGTGATCCTGTTCGGCCAGGGCGGCACCGCGGTCGAGGTGCTCGCCGACCGCGCGGTGGCGCTGCCGCCGCTGAACCGCGTCCTAGCGCACGAGGCAATCGGGCGCACGCGGGTGGCCAAGCTGCTTGCCGGCTACCGCGACCATCCGCCGGCGAAGCTCGACGCGATCGCCGACGTGCTGGTCGCGGTCTCGCAGATGCTCGCCGACCTGCCGCAGATCGCCGAGCTCGACATCAATCCGCTGTGGGCCGACGCCGACGGCGTGCTGACGCTCGACGCACGGCTGCGCGTGAGCCGCAAGCAGTGCGCCGGCGCGCAGCGGTTCGCCATCGCGCCCTACCCTGCCGAGCTCGCCGAGACCGTGGCGTGGCGCGGCCGCGAGTTGCTGCTGCGCCCGATCAGGCCGGAAGACGAGGCGCGCCACCGCGCATTCTTCGAGCAAGTCGAGCCCCGCGACTTGCGCCTGCGCTTCTTCAGCAGCCGACGCGAGTTGCCGCGCAGCGAGTTGGCGCGCCTGGTCCAGATCGACTACGCACGCGAGATGGCCTTCATCGCACTGCTCGCGCCCGCCCGCGGCGGCGCGCCCGAGACCGTCGGTGTGGTGCGCGTCGTGTGCGACCCGGACAACGTCGAGGCCGAGCTCGCGATCCTCGTGCGCTCGGACCTGAAGCATCAGGGCCTGGGCCATCTGTTGCTGGACAAGGCGATCCGCCATCTGCGCGGGCACGGGACGCAGCGCGTCGTCGCCGACGTTCTGCACGAGAACGCCGCGATGCGCGAGCTGGCGCGCAGCCACGGCTTCACGGCTGAACCGGGGCAGGATTCGACGGCGTCAATGCGCCTGGTGCGAGAACTGGCAGCCGACCGCGGCGCGCCGATCACGGTCCACCCATGAGACCCGAGGCGCTTTCGACCTTCGCCGCGGCAAAGACCGGGGCGCAAGCAGCGCCCTTCGCCGCCGGCGAACGCATCGTCGGCGCACTCCAGCGCAAGCTGGGCGCGCGCCTCGTCGAGACCCACATCTCGTGGGTGCTGCTCGGCGCCGGGCAAGTCTGGAAGATCAAGAAGCCGGTGACGCTGCCGTTCGTCGACTTCAGCACGCTGGAGGCGCGCCGGCGCATGTGCGCCGAGGAGTTGCAGCTGAATCGCCGCCTCGCGCCTTCGATCTACCAGGCCGTCGTCCCGGTGACCGGCGAGCCCGACGACCCGGTGCTCGGCGGGTCCGGGCCTGCGATCGAGTGGGCGCTCGTGATGCGCCGCTTCGCCGATGGGGCGCTGTTCAGCGAGCGCCTGGCGGCCGGCACGCTGACGCCAGCGCTCGTCGACAAGCTGGCGGAACGGCTGGCCACCTTCCATGCCGCGGCGCCTCGCGCCAGCGCGGGCACGGCCTACGGCAGCCCGACTCGCATCGCGGCCGACACGTGTCACTTGCTCGAAGGTCTTGCCGCGCACGGCGTGCAGACGCAGGCGTTCGAAACCTGGGCCCGCTCGCAGGCGTCGGCACTCGACGGCCACTGGCGGGCGCGCCAGCGCGAAGGCTGGGTGCGCGAAGGCCATGGCGACCTGCACCTGGCCAACCTGTTCGCCGAAGGCGACGAGGCAACCGCCTTCGATGGCATCGAGTTCGACCCGGCGATGCGCTGGATCGACGTCCAGGCCGACATCGCCTTCACCGTGATGGACCTGACGGCTCACGGACGCACTGACCTCGGATTCCGCTTCCTCGATCGTTGGCTCGCGGCCACCGGCGACCACGCCGGTCTGGCCGTGTTGCGCTACTACCTCGTCTACCGTGCCCTCGTGCGGGCGATGGTCGCGACGCTGCACTCACCGGTGACCGAGGCGCCCGACTACCTGGGCCTGGCACGGCACTGGATCGCGCCCGCGAGCGGGCGGCTGCTGCTGATGCATGGCGTGTCCGGCTCGGGCAAGAGCACCATCGCGGAGCGCCTGCTCGAACGCGCAGGCGCGGTGCGGTTGCGTTCTGACGTCGAGCGCAAGCGCCTGCATGGGCTGGCGGCGCTGGCGCGCAGCGGAGCAGGACTGGGCGACGGTCCCTACGATGCGGCGGGCACGGAGCAGACCTATGCGTACCTGCGTGACGCTGCGCACCACGCGCTCGCGGCCGGCTGGCCGGTGATCGTCGACGCGACCTTCCTTTCCGAGGCGCCGCGGCGCATGTTCCGCGCGCTGGCCGACCAGATGCGGGTGCCGTTCTCGATCCTGCACTGCGAGGCACCCCGGGACGTTCTTGCCGTGCGTCTGGCGCAGCGTGCCGCCGCCGCGAGCGACGCTTCGGAAGGCGGCACCGAGGTGCTGGAGCATCAGTTGCGCACACAGCAGCTGCTGGCCGAAGACGAGCTTGCCCACGTGCTGCCGCTGGCCGGTGACATCGATGCGCTGGCGGCGCACTGGCTCGCCGCCGACGCGCGCTGAGCCGGGTCCTTCCGTGCGCCATCAGGGTCGGCAGCGTCATCGATTGCAGCAGCGTGCGCGTTGCGCCGCCGAACACCCGTTCGCGTGCGCGGCTGTGACCATAACAACCGCAGACCAGCAGATCGGCTTCAAGGTCGGCAGCGCGCGAAAGCAACAACTCGCCCAGCGCGTCGGGCTGCGCCCCGGCCGACACGTCCAGCCGGCCCTGGACATCGTGCCGCGCCAGCCAGTGCCGCACGCCCTCGGCGCTGGCTCCGGCATCCTCGCCCCAGCCGACGACAGTGATCGTTTGTGCCGGTCGCAGCAGCGGCAGCGCTGCGTGCAGCGCGCGGGCTGCCTCGCGCGTCGGCTTCCAGGCCACCATCGCCCGGTATCCCATTCCCTTGTAGGGCATGGCTTGCGGGACAAGCAGCGCCGGCATGCCGCTGTCGATGACCACCGCCTGAACGAAGTCGGCGCGCAGCTCGCTGGCCCGGCGCAACGCGGGCCTGCGCTGGCCCAGAACCACCAGGTCGTGCACGAGCGCTGCACGCGCCGTCTCGGCAACGGGCATGCCGTCGCGGCACTCTCGCCAGTTCATCGGTACGTCGGACTCGGCCAGCCAACCCGCAGAGCCGTCGAGACGATGGCCCGGCTGCCGCAGGACCTGGCGCGGCGGCTGCATCGGGCGCGGCGCGGCAATCTGAAGGTGAGCATCGAGATCGACGACCTTCACCACCACGGCGATCCGCTCGATCGTGCCGCGAGCCGGCTCTCGCTGGCGCTGGTGACCGCGGCGCTGATCATCGGCTCGTCGATCGTGATGACCATCCGCGGCGGCCCCCCGCTGCTGGGTCTGCCGGCGTTCGGGCTTGTCGGGTTCGCCGGCGCCGTGTTCAGCGCATTGCTGCCGCTGCGGGCGGTCGCAAACGGAAGACGGCGGCCCGACGAGGAAAGATGAAGATGCCGCTCGTCGACTCGCCTCTCTTCCGCGCCCGCGGTCTCGCAAAAACCTACCGCACCGGCGAGGTCGAGGTGCGCGCGCTGCGCGACGTCGACCTCGACATCGCGCGCGGCGAGTTCATCGTGCTGCTCGGACCTTCGGGCAGCGGCAAGTCGACGCTGCTGAACATCCTCGGTGGGCTCGACGTGCCGAGCGCCGGCACTCTTCAGTTTGGCCCGACGCGCCTGGACGGGGCGGGCGACGCCGCGCTCACCGCCTATCGACGCGAGCACGTGGGCTTCGTGTTTCAGTTCTACAACCTGATCCCGAGCCTGACCGTCCGGGAGAACGTCGCCCTCGTGACCGAGATCGCGCGCGACCCGATGCCGGCTGATGAGGCGGTGGCACAGGTGGGCCTGGCGCCGCGGCGCGACCATTTCCCGGCCCAGCTGTCAGGCGGCGAGCAGCAGCGCGTGGCGATCGCGCGCGCCATCGCCAAGCGGCCCGAGGTGCTGCTGTGCGACGAGCCGACCGGCGCGCTCGACTTCCAGACCGGCAAGCTGGTGCTGGAAGTGATCGAGCGCGTCAACCGCGAGCTGGGCACGACCGCGATCGTGATCACGCACAACGCGGCAATCGCCGGGATGGCCGATCGCGTGATCCATCTCGCCGACGGCCGCATCCAGCGCATCGAAGTGCCCGCGCGCAAGCTGACGCCGGCCGAACTGGCTTGGTGACGGTTCATGAAGGCCCTCGACCGCAAGCTGCTGCGCGACCTGCGCCTGATGTGGAGCCAGGCGCTGACGATCGCGCTGGTGGTCGCTGCCGGCATCGCCGGCTTCATCGCCAGTCTGTCGGCAGTGGACTCGCTGGCCGCCGCGCGCGACGACTACTATGCCGCCGGCCGCTTCGCCGACGTGTTCGCGAACCTGAAGCGCGCGCCCGACTCGTTGCAGGTCACGCTGCGCGAGCAGCCCGGCGTGGCCGACCTGGAAGCCGGCGTCGAGACGATGGCGCGCATCACGTTGCCCGGCGTGCCAGATCCCATCATCGGTCAACTCGTCGGCCTGGACCTGGAACGCCCACAACGGCTCAACGTGGTGAGCGTCGCCGCCGGCGCGGCGCTGCAGCCCTTCGACGCCGACGGGGGCGCACGCAGCATCCCGGTGCTGGTGTCGCGCGGCTTTGCGCAGGCGCGCGGGCTGAAACCCGGCGCCACGCTGCAGGCGCAGATCAACGGCCGCTTGCGCACCCTGCGCGTGAGCGGGCTGGCGCTGTCGCCGGAGTTCGTGTTTGCGGGCCTCTGGGGCATGCCGGACCAGCGCGGATACGGCATCTTCTGGGTCGACCGCCGCGTCCTCGCCGCCGCCATCGACATGGACGGCGCGTTCAACCGCCTCGCGGTGCGGCTGGCGCCGGGCGCCGACACCACCGCGACGATGGCTGCGCTGGCGCGCCGCCTGGCGCCCTACGGCGGCCGCGATGTGCACGGCCGCGCCGACCAGGCTTCGCACCAGATGCTGGACAACGAGATCAAGGCGCAGCACGTCATCGGCACCGTGGTGCCGGCGATCTTCCTCGGCGTCGCGGCCTTCCTGCTGCACGTGGTGATCTCGCGCCTGGTCGGCACACAGCGCGAACAGATCGCGGCGTTGAAAGCGCTGGGCTATACCGACCGCGCGATCGGCATGCACTACCTGAAGCTGGTTCTGGCGATCGTGATCGTCGGTCTGGGCCTGGGTCTGCTGCTGGGCCGCTGGATGGGAACGATGCTCACGGGACTCTACGCCGAGCTGTTCCAGTTCCCGCGCTTCGAACACCGCCTCGCGCCCTGGCTGGCGGCGACCAGCGCGGCGGTGGCGCTGCTCACCGCGGTGCTGGGCACGCTGAGCGCGGTGCTGGCCACGGTGCGCTTGCCGCCGGCCGAGGCGATGCGCCCGCCGGCGCCCGACCGCTACCGCCGCACCTTGCTGGAGCGGCTGGGCGTGCAGCACATGGCGCCGGCGCTGCGCATGGTCATCCGCAACATGGAGCGGCGGCCCCTGCGCACCGCCTCCAGCATCACCGGCATCGCCGCCGCGGTGGCCATCACGATCATGGGCAACTTCTTCCGCGACGCGATCGACGTCATCGTGCACACACAGTTCGAGCTCGGCCTGCGCGGCGACGTCACGGTCTGGGCTGTCGAGCCGGTCGATGACGCGGCGCGCCTCGAGCTGATGCGGCTGCCTGGCGTGCGCCAGGTCGAATCGACGCGCTTCGTGCCAGTGACGCTGGTGCACGGCCACCGCCACGAACGCGGCCTGATCCGCGGGTATGCCGCCCGGCCCGCGCTGTACCGCGTGGTCGATCTCGACGGGGCGGTCATACCGCTCGCCGGCGATGGCGTCGTGCTCTCCGACCGGCTGGCCGACAAGCTCGGGCTGCGGGTCGGCGACACCGTGCAGGCCGAACTGCTGACCGGCGAGCCGCGCACGCTGGCGCTGCGCGTCGATGCCACGGTGCGCGAGATGATGGGCCTCAACGCCTACATGGAGCGCGGTGCTCTCAACCGCGCGCTCGGCGACAGCGACGTCTCCACCGGCTGGGTGCTAGGCGTCGAGCCGGGCCGCGAGGCCGCGCTGCTGGAGGCCAGCAAAGCGCTGCCCCGCGCAGCCGGTGCCTTCAGCAAGGCGACGATGCTGCGCAACATGCAGGAGATCAGCGCGCGCAACGTGCGCATCACGAGCACGGTACTGACGCTGTTCGCCGCGATGATCTCGATCGGCGTGGTCTACAACAACGCGCGCATCGCGCTCGCCGAGCGCGGCTGGGAGCTGGCCTCGCTGCGCGTGCTCGGCTTCACGCGCGCCGAGGTCTCGGCGCTGCTGCTGGGCGAGTTGGCGCTGGCGATTGCGCTTGCGCTGCCGCTCGGCATGGCGCTCGGCTGGGCACTGGTGCACGGCGTCAACGAGCTGCTTCGCTCGGACCAGTTCCTGTTCCCCGCCACGATCCGCCCGCGCACGTACGCCTGGGCCGCGTTGTGTGTCGCGGTTGCCGGAGTGGGCAGCGCGCTCGTGGTGCGCCGGCGCATCGACCGGCTCGACCTGGTGGCGGTGCTGAAGACGAGGGAGTGATGATTAAGAAGACCACCATGGCCTACACCGCCGGTGCGCTGCTGGCAGCGGCTTTGCTGCTGACCTGGGCCTTCGCGCCGCGGCCGATGGACGTGCAGACGGCCCAGGCCAGGCTCGGCCGCTTCGAGGCCGCGATCGAGGAGGACGGGCGCACGCGGCTGCGCGAGCGCTACCTCGTCTCGGCGCCGCTGGCGGGCCGACTGCGGCGCATCGAGCTCCACGAGGGCGACCGCGTGCAAGCCGGCGCGGTTCTCGCCATGCTCGACCCGGTGCTGCCGCCGATGCTGGACGAACGCACGCTGCGCGAACAGCAGTCGCAGCTCGAGATCGCGCGAGCCAACGTGCAGCGCGCCGGCGCCCGCGCTGCGCGCGCCGCGGTCGCGCGGCTGCAGGCCGCGCACGACGCCAGCCGCAGCGCCGAGCTTGCGCAGCAGGGCTTCGTTGCCATGACGCGGCTGGAATCCGACCGCCTGGCGCTCGCCGCCGCCGAGCGCGAAGTCGATGCGGCCGAGAGCGAGCGGCTGGTTGCAGTGCATGGCGTCGAGCAAGCCCGCGCCGCGCTCGCCGCCGTGCGGCAGCCCACGCCCGGGCGCGCCTTCACGCTGCGGGCACCGGTGGCAGGCACGGTGCTGCGGGTCGCGCAGGAGAGCGAGGCCAGCGTCGCCACCGGCGCGCCACTGATGGAACTGGGCGACGTACGTGAACTGGAAATCGTGGCAGAGCTCTTGACCGCCGACGCGCTGCAGGCCGCGCCCGGCAGCCGCGTGCTCATCGAGCGCTGGGGCGGCGAAGGCGTACTCGAAGGACGCGTGCGCCGCGTCGAGCCGGCCGCGTTCACCAAGGTCTCGGCGCTCGGCGTCGAGGAACAGCGCGTGCGCGTGCTGATCGATCTGGTTGCGCTCGAGCGAGCGCCGGCGCGCTGGCGCTTGCTCGGAGACGGCTTCCGTGTCGGCGTGCGCATCATCACGGTGTCCGAAGAACAGGCGGTCGTGGTTCCTGTCAGTGCGGTGTTCCCGTCGGTCGACGATGGCGGCGCGGGCGCTGCCGTGATGGTGGTCGAAGACGGCCGTGCCCAACTGCGCCGCGTCGATCTGGGCGCACGCAATGGCAGCCAGGCCTGGCTCCGCGGGGGGCTGGCCGCAGGCGCCACGGTCATCGTCTACCCACCGCCAGCGCTGCAGCCGGGCCAGCGGGTACGCGGGAAGGCCGGCTGAACCCTGACAGCCCGGAAGGCGTGCGGCTCGCTTGACGGAGCGCAACACCAATTCTCGCCTGCTGGAGATGCTTCAGCATGTGGAGCGATCTCGACCCATGGCGGTTGACAAGTCGCCTCTGTACCGGCGCCGCCTCGGCGCACGGGCGGCTTCGATGCCGCCGGCCGAACTGCTGCCGGTGGGGAAGGCCGAACTCATGCGCGGATTCGACGACTGGGCCACGGATCGGGACATCCACCTGGATGAGATCCACCGCTTCATCGCCGATCCGGGGAACAGCTTGCGCCGCTGTGGCCATTGGGCCGCGCTCCTCATCGCCGCTTGATCAGCGCAGGGCACTGGAGGAGCGGGTGACGCCGGCACCTCTGCCTGGGCCATGAGACGATGTGCTCGGCGTTTCCTCGTATCGGTCGAACAACCGACTCGCCTGTGGCGGCAAGATCGTTCGTTCGCGACCGTGCAACGAGATCGGCAGGAGGAATGCGCATTCGTGTAGCTAAGTGCGTAGCTGATTCAGAATCGAATCAATTACTCTGTTGATGTGTATCGATTTTTTCCTCTTATGAGACTTGCCACCTGGAACGTCAACTCGCTCGCCGTGCGCCTGCCTCAGGTGCTGGACTGGTTGACCGCGAACCCGGTCGACGCGCTGGTGCTGCAGGAAACCAAGCTCACCGACGACAAGTTCCCGCGCGCCGAAATCGAGGCCGCCGGTTACGCGGTGCAGTGGTTCGGGCAGAAGACCTACAACGGCGTGGCGCTGCTGTCGCGCGAGCCGGCGCATGACGTGACGAAGAACATCTTCGGCTTCGCCGACGAGCAGGCCCGCGTGATCGCCGGCACGGTGGACGGCGTGCGCGTGATCGGCGCCTACTTCCCGAACGGCCAGGCGCCGGACAGCGAGAAGTTCACCTACAAGATGGCCTGGCTGCAGGCGCTGCGCGACTGGGTGCGCAGCGAGCTGGCCGCGCACCCGCGGCTGGTGCTGATGGGCGACTTCAACATCGCGCCGGAAGACCGTGATGTGCACGACCCGGTGCTGTGGGCCGGGCAGATCCATTGCACACCGCAGGAGCGTGAGCACTTCCGCGAGTTGATCGCGCTCGGCCTGGTCGATGCCTTCCGACTGTTCGAGCAGCCGCCCAAGAGCTGGAGCTGGTGGGACTACCGCAACCTGGCGTTCCGCAAGAACCAGGGTCTGCGCATCGACCACATCCTGGTCAGCGAGGCGCTCCGACCCGCGGTGAGCGCCTGCATGATCGACAAGCTGCCCCGCAAGAACGAGCGTCCGAGCGACCACGCGCCGGTGGTCGTGGAGTTGTCGACCGCGTAGAAGGCGGCTTGCCTATTTGGCGGCGGCGGGCGGGCGCGGCAGCGGCTTGACGCTGCCGCAATCGGCGCCGAGCCACTGGCCCTCACCCTGCATCGCCATCTTCGTGCCCTTGGCGCCACCGGTGCCGCGCATCTTCATCGTGTAGCGCTCGGGGCCGAGCGTGGTGATCTCGATGTCACCCTGCGACGGCGGCTTGGTGCAGACGTACTTGATGTTCGTCGTCGCGCCGGAGCGGCTCTGGTCGTATTTGCAGTCCGGCCGCTGCTCCATCGGCACCGACTGGCGCGCCACGTCATCGGGCGTGACGCAGACCTTGCTGGTCGAGCCGCCGCCGGCGGCGGCGTCCATGCCGGCGCCGTTGCGGCCCATCATCTCTTCCATCTGCTTGCGCTGCGCCGGCGGCATGGCGGCGATCTGCTTGCGCATCTGCTCCATCTGCGCCTGCTGGGCAGGATCAAGCTCCATCTGCTGCTTGATCTGCCACAGGCCCGGCTTCATGGCGGTCTGACTCTGCGCCGGCCCGACCATCCCCGACATCCCTACTGCGCACAGCAGCGCCGCGGTACGCGTTCCGAAGTGGCTCACGGTCGTCTCCTCGTCCAGCCCGGGCATCGACCCGCGCCGGCATGGCGCCGTTCAGTCGTCGAGACCCAGTTCCTGGATTTTGCGCGTGATCGTGTTGCGGCCGATACCGAGCTTGTGGGCCGCCTCGATGCGACGGCCGCGCGTGATGTCGAGCGCGGTGTGGATCAGGCGCGCCTCGAACTTGTCGGTCAGGGCCTGCCAGACGTCGGGCACGCCGGCCTCCAGCAGGGCGCGGGCCTCGCGCTCCAGGTCGTCGAGCCAGAGACCGGCAACCGCGGCGGCCACCGCGCTCGGCGTGGCGGCCAGGCCGGACACCCCCGGCTCGCCGGCCGGAGCGGCGGGTGCCTCGGACAGGCCACCAGGGCCCGCGGCCAGCGTCACGGCCGCCGCGGGAGCGGCCAGGGCCGCGGTGGTCAGTTCCGGCGGCAGGTCCTTGGCGTCGACCATCTGCGCCGGCGCCATCACCGTGAGCCAGTGGCAGATGTTCTCGAGCTGCCGCACGTTGCCGGGGTAGTCGAAGCTTGACAGCCGAGCCAGCGCGGCCTCGCTCAGGCGCTTGGCCTCGACGCCCAGTTCCTTGGCGCTCTTCTGCAGGAAGGAGCGCGCCAGCGCCGGGATGTCCTCGCGCCGCTCGCGCAGCGCCGGCAGACGCAGGCGGATCACGTTGAGGCGGTGGAACAAGTCTTCGCGGAAGGCGCCCTGCTTCACTCGCTGCTCGAGATCCTGGTGGGTGGCGGCGATCACGCGCACCGTGCTCTTCAGTGGGTTGTGCCCGCCAACGCGATAGAACTGCCCGTCGCTCAGCACGCGCAGCAGGCGCGTCTGCAGGTCGAAGGGCATGTCGCCGATCTCGTCGAGGAACAGCGTGCCGCCGTCGGCCTGCTCGAAGCGCCCGCGCCGCGTGGTCTGCGCGCCGGTGAAGGCGCCGCGCTCGTGGCCGAACAGCTCGCTCTCGAGAAGGTCCTTCGGGATCGCCGCGGTGTTGATGGCGACGAACGGGCCGCTGGCGCGCGAGCTGTGCTTGTGCAGCGCATGCGCCACCAGTTCCTTGCCGGAGCCGCTCTCACCGGTAATGAGCACGGTGACGTTGCTCTGGCTCAGGCGACCGATGGCACGGAACACGTCCTGCATCGCCGGGGCCTGGCCGAGCATCTCGGGCACCTGGGTCAGGCGCTCGTCGCCCTCGTCCTCGCGCAGGCTCTCGTCGAGCGCGCGGCGGATCAGCTCCACGGCCTTGGGCAGGTCGAAGGGCTTCGGCAGGTATTCGAAGGCCCCGCCCTGGAAGGCCGAGACGGCGCTGTCGAGGTCGGAGTAGGCGGTCATGATGATGACCGGCAGGGCCGGCAGCCGCTCCTTGAGCGTTCCGAGCAGGTCGATGCCCGAGCCGCCGGGCATGCGGATGTCGCTCACCAGCACCTGCGGCGCGTCGCCGTCGTCGAGCGCCGCGAGCACGTCGCGCGGGTTCGCGAAGCAGCGCACCGGCAGCTCCTCGCGTTGCAGGGCCTTCTGGAGCACGAAGCGGATGGATTGATCGTCGTCGACGATCCAGATGGATTTCATGCGGCTCTGCGATCCCTGAGCGTCTTGCCAGCCGCAGCCCCGACAACGGGTCAGGGTAACGGCATCGTGATTTTGAACAGCGTCCTGCCCGGTTCACTCTCGCATTCGATCGTGCCCTGATGTTGCGCCACGAAGGTCTGTGCCAGTGTGAGCCCCAAGCCCGATCCGCCATCGCGCCCAGAAACCAGGGGGTAGAAGATGCGATCACGGATGGCCTCGGGAACGCCCGGACCGTTGTCCTCAATATGCAATTCCAGTGCCAAACGAAAGCGCTGCTTGCCGAGCGTGACCTGCCGGGCGATCCGCGTGCGCAGCACGATGCGGGCGTCACCGGCCACCATGCGCTCGCCCAGCGCCTGGGCGGCGTTGTGGGCGATGTTCAGCACCGCCTGGATCAGCTGCTCGCGGTCGCCGCGGAAGTCGGGGATGGATGTGTCGTAGTCGCGTTCGATCCGGAGCCCGCGGGGAAACTCGGCCACGATCAGGGCGCGCACCCGCTCGCACACCTCGTGGATGTTGACGTCGCCCACCACGTGCGGGCGGCGGTGCGGCGCCAGCAGCCGGTCGACCAGCGCCTGCAGGCGGTCGGCCTCGTGGATGATGACCTGGGCGTATTCGCTCAGGCCCTTGGACTCGACCTCCATCTGCAGCAGTTGCGCCGCGCCACGGATGCCGCCCAGCGGGTTCTTGATCTCGTGCGCCAGGTTGCGAATCAGCTCCTTGGTGGCGCGCACCTGGTCCAGCGCGCGCTCCTCGCGGTCCTGCCGGGTCTGCTGCTCGATCTCGATCAGCTCGACCAGCGTGACGTCGGACTGCTCCATCTGGTTGACGATCACGTGCACGAGCAGCGGCTCACCGGGTGACACGAAGGGCCGCTTGAGCTGGGCGTCGAGGCGGCTGGTCGAGAACTCGTTGCAGGCCACCGCGGCGACGGTGTCCCGCAGCAGCGAGGGATCGACGAACCATTCGAACCAGTCGCGCCGCAGCACGTTGCGGCGCGACAGGCCCAGGACGTTCTCGAACGCCGCGTTGGCGAACAGGCAGCGCCCGTCGGGCTGGACCACCGCCACCATGGTGGCGAGCAGGTCGAAGGCCTCGCTCCAGTGCGCCGCAGCCGGCAGTGTCGTGCTTGTCGTGCCGGCCGCGACGGCGATGCCGCGCCGCTCAGCCACCGCTGCCGCCGGTGACCTTGGAGAGCTCGCGCCGCAGGGCCGCCACGTCGGACTCGGAGCGCTCGATGCTGGCCTTCATCTCGGCCACGCGGTCGAGGTACTTCTGGTAGTTCTTCTCGTCGCCGCGTCGCTCGGGCTGGCCGTTGTTGTACTCCTGCTTCAGCGCCGTCAGGCGCTCCTCTTCGCGGCGCAGCTCGGTCTCGAGGATGCGGCGCTTGTCGGTGTCGCGCGCCCGCTGGTCGGCCGGGTCGACACGGCTGTCTGCGGGACGCGATTCGCCGCTCGGCGTGGCGGCCGGAGCGCGCCGCGCCGGCGCCTGGATCACCGTGATCGGCGCGCCCTCGAGCGTCTTGCAGCCCTTGGCGGCGGCCTCCTTCGGCGTGTAGGCGCTGGTGTACAGGTTGCCCGGGCACTTGTAGATGACGGGCTCCTGGGCCCCCGCGCCAGCGGCCGAGCTCACCAGCCCTGCCGCGACCAGCACGCGCAGTTCAACCGTCCATCGACTCATCCCGACTCCTTCATCCTGACGATCCGCAACAGCGCGACGCCCTGCGACCGGAGTATCCGGCATCCCGCATTCAACGCGCGGTGGGCGGCTGGAGCACACAGCGCCGCCAAGAAAAAGGGACGGCAGATGCCGTCCCTTGCTCACACGCGACTTGCGCGCCGGTCGGCGGGCCCGCAGGCCCGCCTCGGCGATCAGAGCGTGTAGTACATGTCGAACTCGACCGGATGGGTCGCCATGCGGAAGCGCGTGACTTCCTGCATCTTGAGGTCGATGTAGGCGTCGAGGTAGGAGTCGGTGAACACGCCCCCCTTGGTGAGGAAGGCACGGTCCTTCTCCAGGTACTCGAGCGCCTGCTCGAGGCTGGCGCAGACGGTCGGGATCTTCGCGTCCTCTTCCGGCGGCAGGTGGTACAGGTCCTTGGTGGCGGCTTCGCCCGGGTGGATCTTGTTCTCCACGCCGTCCAGGCCGGCCATCAGCAGCGCCGCGAAACCCAGGTAGGGGTTCATCAGGGGATCGGGGAAGCGCGCCTCGACACGACGGCCCTTCGGGTTCGCCACGTAGGGGATGCGGATCGAGGCCGAGCGGTTCTTGGCCGAGTAGGCCAGCTTCACCGGGGCTTCGAAGCCGGGCACCAGGCGCTTGTAGCTGTTGGTGCCGGGGTTCGTGATCGCGTTCAGCGCACGGGCGTGCTTGATGATGCCGCCGATGTAGAACAGCGCGAACTCGCTCAGGCCGGCGTAGCCGTCACCGGCGAACAGGTTCTTGCCGTCCTTCCAGACCGACTGGTGAACGTGCATGCCCGAGCCGTTGTCGCCGACGATGGGCTTGGGCATGAAGGTCGCGGTCTTGCCGTAGGCATGGGCCACGTTGTGGATCACGTACTTCTGCAGCTGCACCCAGTCGGCGCGCTGGATCAGCGTGCTGAACTTCGTGCCGATCTCCATCTGGCCGGCATTCGCCACCTCGTGGTGGTGCACCTCGACCGGGATGCCCAGGGATTCGAGGATCAGACACATCTCCGAACGCAGGTCCTGGCCCGAATCGACCGGCGGCACCGGGAAGTAGCCGCCCTTGACGGCCGGACGGAAGCCCGAGTTGCCATGCTCGTATTCCTTGCCGGTGTTCCAGGCGGCTTCCTCGCTCTCGATCTTGGCGAAGCAGCCCGACATGTCGTTGCTCCAGCGCACGCTGTCGAACACGAAGAACTCCGGCTCCGGGCCGAAGTAGGCGGCATCGCCCAGGCCCGAGGCCTTCATGTAGGCCTCGGCGCGCTTGGCAAGCGAGCGCGGGTCGCGCTCGTAGGCCTTGCCGTCGGCCGGGTCGATGACGTCGCAGGTCAGGATCAGCGTCGGCTCTTCGAAGAACGGGTCGATGTTGGCCGTGTTCGGGTCGGGCATCAGCTGCATGTCGGAGGCTTCGATGCCCTTCCAGCCGGCGATCGAAGAGCCATCGAAGGCGTGGCCCGACGTGAACTTGTCTTCGTCGAAATGCGAGACGGGCACGGATACGTGCTGCTCTTTGCCGCGGGTGTCGGTGAAACGGAAATCAACGAACTTGATCTCGTTTTCCTTCACCATCTTCATCACGTCGGCGACGGTCTTGTTGGCCATCAGGTGCTCCTAGCGGGACGTTGTGTCGGTGTGGGGGAAATGGGGCTGAGAGGCCCCGGCAATGGCCGGAAAGGGCTCTTGGAAATTTAGCAGAAACCATGCCCAGGACAGGAGCACGAACGGTGCACGCGTGCGCCTCGACGGCCCATGGACGGCAAGGCGGATCGATCAGGCACCAATTCAACGCGGATTACGCACCTTAACCGGGCGATTCCGGGCGTCGTCATCGCACCATTTCGGGGCCTAGCCTGGCTCCGTGGTTGGCCAGTCCCTCCAGCAGCACGGCGTAGGCGCGACCCAGCGAGAGCGCGTTGGCGCCCTTCACGCCGAGCTCGATGTGGCGCCCGTGCTCCGGGTGGTCGACGCTCGGGAGGCTGAACACCTTGACGTCGCCGAACTCGGCCTCGATGGCCTCCATCAGCGGCGTCAGCGTGGCCTCCATGGCGCCGTAGACGATCACCGAGCGCTCGGCCTGGCCGCCGCCGCGCAGGTGACCGTAGTGCGTGTCGAGCACCCAGGCCATCATCGGCCACGCCATCACCGGGAAGCCGGGGACGAAATGCACGGCACCGCCGGCCGGACCGTCGAGTGTGAAACCGGCGATCTTGTTGTACGGATTGGGGATGAGGCGCGCGCCTTCGGGGAACACGCCCATGTTGAGCCGGTGGCGGTTGTCGTCGCGATCGGGTTCGTAGGGTAGGCCCTGCTCCGCCGCCACATCGCGCATGCGCTCGAGGATGAGGTCGCGCGCCTGCGGGTGCAACGCCAGCGGCACGCCGAGCGCCGCCGCCGCGCACTGGCGCGTGTGGTCGTCCGGCGTCGCGCCGATGCCGCCGCAGGAGAACACCGCCGCACCGCTGGCGAAGGCGTCGCGCAGGTCCGCGGTGATGCGCGCGCGGTCATCGCCGGCGTAGCGCGCCCAGGCCAGCTGCAGGCCGCGTTCGGCCAGCAGTTCGATGGTCTTGGCGAGGTGCTTGTCCTGGCGCTTGCCCGACAGGATCTCGTCCCCGATGATCAGCAGTCCGAATTCCATGTTCGTTTTCCCTCGGCGGCCACTCAGACCGGCGGCAGCGCCGGCGGCGCCGCCGGCACGGCATCGATCCCGATCGCATCAGGCCGCGGCGGCGTCAGCGCGGCACTGCGTTCGCGCAGCGCCTGCAGCTCGGCCAGGCAGTAGTGGCTGAACCACAGCGACGAGAACGCGAACACCAGCGTGTACAGCCACACCGACACCACGATCAGCACCGGCGCGAACACCAGCAGCGCGGCGCTCACCGCCCACACCAGCGCGGGCGCTGCACCCAGGTAGCCGGTGACGATGCCGATGCCCAGCAGCGGCAGGCGGTGCACGCGCATCAGTTCGCGCCGCTCGTCGCGCGTCGCGTGCTCGGCGAGCGCATCGAAACTCATCACGCGGTAGCTGAGCCAGCCCCAGATCAGCGGAGGCAGCAACAGCACCAGCGGCGGCACGAGCCACAGCGGCATCGAGATCACCAGCGCGCCCACCGCCAGCAAGGTCGCGCCCAGCGAGTACAGCACGCTGCGCCACACCGGCTCGCCATGCCGGCGTTCGAGCGCGGCGAAGCGCCGCTGCGCCACCAGGTCGACCAGCCTGGGCATCATGATCAGGGCCACCGCGAGCAGCGACAGGATCACCAGCGCAGGCACCGCCAGCGCCAGCACGATCAGCGGCGCGACCAGGGTCCGCAGGCTGCCCGCGCCGACCGATTCGAGCCAGCCGAGCGCACTGCCGGTCAGCGACCAGGCATCAAGCTGGGTGCGCACGGCGATCAGCGCACTCTCCCAGAAGAAGTAGCCCAGGACCGCGGCCAGCACGCCGGTCAGCAGCAGCGGCAGCACCGACAGCCAGATGACGCGCGGGTGCAGACAGTAGGCGGCGGCCCGCCAGAAGGAATCGACCAGTTGCTTCATCCGATGAGCATACCCAAGGGCCGCCGGACGCGCCGTCGCTCAGGCACGCCCGAACAGGCGCTGCAACCCGCGCAATTGCTGGGCCCAGAAGCCGCGGCCGTAGTCGCGCGCGCCCTCGCCAGGCAGCTGGTCGCGCACGCCGGTCGGGTCGTAGCGGTTCTCGAAGTTCGCGGTGCCGAAGAGCACGTCCCACAGCGGGAACAGCACCGCGAAGTTGTGGCCGCCGAGCGTGCCCTGCCCGTTCGACTCGTGGCCCAGCCCGATGCTGTGGTGCAGGCGGTGGAAGCGCGGGCTGGTCAGCAGACGCTCGCCGACGCGACCGAAGCTCAGGCGCAGGTTTGCGTGCTGCAGGTTCTCCAGCAGCTGGGTGACCGCGACGACCGCGATGAACTGGCCCGGCGGGACGCCGATCGCCCGCGCCAGCAGCACCAGCAGCGCGTCGCGCAGCAGGTCGTCGAGCAGGTGGTTGCGGCTGTCGCTCCACATCGTCATCTGGCGCTGGCTGTGGTGCAGCGCATGCAGCGCCCACCAGGCGTTCAGGCCGTGCTGGCCCCGGTGGATCCAGTAGTCGGCGAGGTCGAACACCAGCAGGTAGGCCACGAAAGCGAACAGCGCCGTGTCGCTGACGCCCGGCCACGCGGGAGCCATCCACTGATCGAGCTGCCAGCCGCCGTAGCCCCGCACGCTGAGCGCGCCGAACAGCGCGTCCCACAGCGGATCGACGGCGAAGAACAGCGCCACACGGAACAGGCCCAGGCGGTGCAGCAGCGTGTACAGCACGTCCACGCGCACGGCGCGCCGGTCCACCACCGGTTCCACCGGCCGCCAGCGCTCCAGCGGTGCAATGACCGCGAGCATCACCGTCAGCTGCAACAGGCCGACCAGCAGCCAGCCGGTGGCATCGAAGCCGTCCTCGAGCAGGTTGCCGAAGCCGAGCGAGAACAGCAAGGGCTGCACCACGGCCTCGAACAAGGCCTGTTGGGCCTGCGCGAACAGATCGGTCAGGGTATCCATCGGCGGACTCAATGCAGCGGATGGGCCGAGATCCAGGCGCGGTAGTCGGGATGCTCGCGCAGGGTCGCGAAGCACAGCCCGCGGGCCTTCAGGCCCTCGATCAGCGGCTCCAGCACCGCCGGCGCCCAGGCGTCCTGGCGCGACCAGATCCCCAGGTGGGCCAGGAGGATGTCACCCGCCCGGATGTCGCGCAGCGCCTTCGACAGCAGCTGCGCGTTCGGGTACTTGTCGCTCGGCAGCTCGTCGCCCAGGAAGCCGGCCGGCGACCACGGCACGTGCTTGTAGCCGCAGGTTTCGGCCGCTTTCAGCAAGGCCGGCGAGGTGCGTCCGGCCGGCGCGCGGAACAGCGGCAGCGCCGGCTGCCCGGTCATCTGCTCGAAGCGCTGCAGCGGCCGCTTCAGCGCCGCGCAGTACTCGGCCGCGGTGACCGAGAGCGTTCGCCCGCTGTCGGGGCCGGCGGTGGGCCGCACGCTGAAGCCCGCACCGCGGTCGGCGCGCCACACCCAGTGGTCCCAGGTGTGAGAGCCGAAGGCATGGCCCTCGGCGGCACGCGCCTTCCACCACGGCGCCCACTGGTCGTCGAGGCTGCTGCCGCCGGTCAGGGTGCGCTCGTTGGCAAGGAAGAACGTGACCCGGACCTGCTGACGCTGCAGCACCTCGGCCACCAGAGGGGCCACGCCCATGTGCCCGGTGTCGAAGCTCAGATAGACCGGCTTGTCGCAGGCCGCGGCGAGCGCTGCGCCGCCGCACAACGCGGCCGCCACGGCGGCCAACGCACGTCGCAGCTCAGCGGCGAGACGCATGGGCCAGGGTCCACACGCCATGCGGCGAGCGACCGACGGCGACCTGGCGCACCACCTGGCGCTTGACCGGGTCGATCACCGTGAGCTTGCGCGCCCAGCGCGAGGTGACCAGGATGGTCTTCGTGCCCTGCGCATCGACCATCACGTCGATGCAGTCCGGCCCGCCGGGCGCCGGATAGGTGTCGACCACGGCGAGCGTCTGCAGGTCGATGCGGCTGATGGTGTTGGCCACTCGGTTGCTCACGAGCACATGGCGTCCGTCGCCCCAGGCGCGAAAGGCATGCGCGCCGGCACCGGTCTTGATGCGCTTGACCAGCTTCGCGGTGGCGGAGGTCACGTCGTAGACCTCGACGAACTCGTCGCCGGTCAGGCCGACGAGCAACTGCTTGTCGTCCGGCGTCAGGTAGACGTCGGCCGGCAGCTTGCCGGTCGGCACCGTCCAGCGCGGCGCCTGCGTGGCGAGCTCGATCGCCATCAGCTGGTCGCTGTCCTGCAGCGAGGCGTAGACCACGCTGCTCCTGCTGTCGATGAACAGATGGCTCGGTGTCTTGGCGGCGGCCACCTTCTTCACCAGCTTGAAGTCGCCGCCGTCGGCGCCGGCGGTCCAGCGGTAGATCGCCACATGGTCGAGCCGGTTCGCCGCGGTGACGAACCACTTCATGTCGGGTGAGAAGCGCAGCTGGTAGGGATCGTCGACGCCGGCGATCGTGCGTTGCACCAGCCCGGTCTTCGGATCGACCAGCGTCAGGGTGTCCGACATCGCATTCGCGACGAGCAGCGAACGCTCGTCGGGCGACAGGTAGAGATGGTGCGGCTCCTTGCCGGTGGGCAGACGGCGCAGTTCGGTGAAACTCACGGGATCGATCACGCTGATCGTCGCGTCCAGCGAGTTGAGCACGAAGATCGGCTGCGATGCGGTCACCACCCCGCCTGCACTCGCGGCAGCCACCGCCCGTGTTGGGGCCGGGGTCGAGACCGGCACCTGAACCGCCGGTGAAGCCGAAGCCCGCGCTGGGGTCGGCACTGGCACCGGCGTTGCAGGCCGTGTCCTGGCTGGCACCACGGCCTGTGCCGGAGCGGGCCGCGCTGCAGATGCGGGCGCAGGTGCAGGTTCCGCTGCGACGGCTGACGCCGCAGAGTGCGCCGGGGTCGACGCGACGGTCGGTTCCGGGGCAGGGATCGACACGGGAATGACAGCCGGCGCGGGTACCGAAGCGGCTGTTGGAGCGACTGCAGCTTCCGATGCGGCCGGGGCGGGCTGCGATCGAACCCCGAAGCCGGCTGCGCACAGCGTCGCCAGCACCACGGTCTGCAGAGCCCGACCCACCATTCCGGGCCGGCACGGGCCGCGCCGCGCGCTCACTTCTTGATTCAATCGATTCCCCGACAGCAAACCCAAGATTCTACGGGCCGCCCCATGACGGCCCGGGCTTCACTACAGTGCAGTCAACGCGATGACGGCCTTCGCGGCCGACCTACCGACCATGAGCCCCAGCCCCCTGCCCGCCCTCGGCATCGACCTCGGCGGCACCAAGATCGAAGCCATGCTGCTCGACGACACCGGCGCCACGCGCTGGCGCGAGCGCATCCCGACACCGCCCGACGATTACCGGGCCGCGCTGGCCGCCATCGGCGGCCTGGTCGAGCAGGCCCGTACGGCCGCCGGGAGCGCCATCAGCGTCGGCATCGGCACACCGGGCACGCGGCGCGCCGACGGCGCGATGAAGAATGCCAACTCCACCTGCCTCAACGGCCAGCCGCTGCAACGCGATCTGGAGGCGCTGCTGGGCCAGCCGATCGCCCTGGCCAACGACGCCAACTGCCTGGCGCTGTCCGAAGCCACCGACGGGGCCGGCGCCGGCGCGGCGGTGGTGTTCGCGGTGATCCTCGGCACCGGTTGCGGCGGGGGCGTGGCGGTGCATGGCCGGGTCCTGCAGGGCCCGAACGGCCTGGCCGGGGAATGGGGCCACAACCCCCTGCCCTGGGCACGCGACGACGAACGCCCCGGGCCGGCCTGCTACTGCGGCACCGCAGGGTGCATCGAGGCCTGGCTCAGCGGTCCGGCCGTGGCCGCCGACCACCGACGCCACGGTGGCGCGGCCATCGACGCCGTCGCGATTGCGCAAGGCGCCCTGGCCGGCGATGCGGCCTGCCAGGCCAGCCTCGACCGCCATGCGCTGCGCGTGGCGCGGGCGCTGGCGTCAGTGGTCAACCTGCTCGACCCGGACGTCATCGTGTTCGGTGGTGGCGCCTCGCGTCTGCCGGGACTCATCGAGCGCCTGCCGAGCCTGTGGACACCCTGGGTGTTCGGCGCCCGCCACGACCCGCCGGTGCGGACGCGGCTCGCGCTCTCGCAGCATGGCGACGCCTCGGGCGTGCGCGGGGCGGCCTGGCTCGGACGCGCGCTGTGAGCGCCAGCGTCACCGCGCCGCTCAGGACGAAGCGCGCACCGGCCGCGCGCTGAGTGCCTGCAACAGAGTCTCGGCGCTGTCAGCCAGGTGGGCCCGCGCCTCGGCGCTGAGGCCCGGCCGACGGCGCGCCACCTCCATCTGCGCCAGCAGCGTGCGCGATTGCGCGCGCAGCAGGCTGCGGGCATCGGCCCGGCTGAGCGCGCCCGGCCGCAACAACAGCGCGGCGACGCGGTTCACATGCTCGCGCTGCAGTTCGCGACGCGGCGGCGCGATGTCGCCACCGGCGCGCAACTCACTCCACACGTCGCGCGTCAGGCGCTGGTAGAGCTCGGCGAGCGGCAAGGCATCGGCGGCGCTGCTGGCCTTGCCCTGGCTGTCGAGCAGGCGCGCGGCCACCGCGTCGCTCATCAGCTGGTTCAGCACATTGCGCTGCAGTTCGAGCACCGCGCCGACCAGCGAGTAATCGGTGGCGATCTGCGTCTCGCCGCTGAAGACCGCGTCGGTGCGCTCTGCGAAATCGGGCGCCAGCCGGCGCTGCAGGGTCGGCGAGAGGCGGATGCTGTCGGCCGCCAGCAGGCCGCGCGACAGCGTGTCGAGCGCCAGGCGCTGCTGCGCGGCCGGCAGCGGCTGCAGCGGGTCTCGCCCGCTGCCCGGCGCATCACGCAGCGTCCGCACGCCGCCGATCTGGCGCGCCAGCACGGTCGCGGCACGGCCCAGATCGCGCAGCGCATAGCTGACCGAGCGCCGCAGCACCGGGTAGTCGCTGCCCGGAGGCAGCGCGCGCCGCTCCTGGCGCGCCAGCAGGTCGCGCGCGATCGCGAAGCGCTTGCTGGCGAAGGCCACCGGATCGTCGCCGAGGTCGAACTGCAGCGCCTCGGGGTCGATGCCCAGCGCGTTGTCCTCGTCGGTGCCGTAGGCCAGCTCGGGTTCGGCGCTGCGGGCGGCGATGCGCGACAGTTCGGCCGCCTCGTCGGCCGCGGAGAGCGGCTTGTAGCCGTACTCGATGGCCCAGTAGTCGTAGGGACCGAGCGTGGTCTGGAACGGCACGCCGCCGGCCTGGCCGGGCGCCGGCAGGTTGACGGCGGCGTACTCCATCACCGAGCCGGTCAGCGCATGGTCGGCGGTGAAGGCCGGGTCGGACAGCTGCGCCTCGCCGTAGACCCGGGAGGCACGGAAGTTGTGGCGCAGCCCCAGCGTGTGGCCGACCTCGTGCATCGTCACGTCCTTCAGGTAGGCCAGCACGTAGGCCTCGGTGTCGAGGCTGCCGGGGTCGAGTTCACCGCGCGCCTCGAGCACGTCGAGCGCGTAGCCGAGCTGCTCGGCGGCGCCATCGGCGTGAGTGCAGGCAGCGGCGTCATGCCCCGCATGCGTGTCCGGGCCCTGACCGATCGCGAGCACCTGGGCGCGCTCGGTGCGGCGGTTGCGCGAGGACAGGCTCTCGATGCCGATGTCGGCATCGACGATCTCGCCGCTGCGCGGATCGACGTGGCTCGGGCCGATGGCGCCGAAGGACGGTGCCGCGTTGGTCATCCAGCGCACCGAGGCGCGGTTCACGTCCAGCGTGTCGAAGTCGGCATCGTCGGGCTGCACCTCGACGCGGATCGCATCACGGAAACCGATGCGCTCGAAGGCCTTGTTCCACTCCAGGATGCCGGCGCTGATGGCGCCGCGGTACTTGTCCGGGATGCTGCGGTCCAGCCAGTAGGTGATGGGCTTGACCGGCTCGGACAGCGCCGCCGCCGGGTCCTTTTTCTCCAGACGCCAGCGGTTGACGAAGCGCTGGCGCGGCGAGCGCGCGAGGTCGTCGCTGAAATCGCTGCGCACGCTCTGGAAGTAGCCGATGCGGGGATCGGAGGCACGCGGCGCCATCGGCTGCTCGGGCAACCGGGCCAGCGCGTAGTAGACGGTGACGAACAGGCTGCGGGCGTCGGGCACGGTGCCGGGCGTGCTCGGCACCACCGTCGCGCCCGGCTGGGCCTGGGCGATGCGGGCGGTGGCGAAATGCCCCAGCACCTCGAAGCTCACCGCGTCGGGCAGCGCGCGCTCCTTGCCGATCGCGGAGTTGCGCGCCTCGAAGGCGTAGCCTTGGCGGTAGCTGCGGTCCAGCGTCGAGGCAATGCCCAGCAGGTCGCCGACGAACAGCGCATTGAGCTCGACCAGCACCGACTTGCGTTGCGGGTGCGGCTGGCTGGCCACCGGCGCGCTGGTGACGAGGCTCGGCGAGAACGCCGCCTGCACCGCACGGCCGGTCGGCGTGCCCGCGGCGGCGGTGTACGCGAGGTTCGGCGCGATCAACTGCACCTGATTGTTGAGCCGGCGGAACTCGACGATGCGCGGGCTGCTGGCCATCAGGCCGCCGAACAGCCCGGCCTCGCCGATGCCGGTGGCCAGCTTGGGCGAAAAGAAGTAAGGCCGGTTCAGATCCTCGGGCTTCAGCTCGAGCCAGAGCTTGTCGTCCTTGCGCCACAGCGTGAACAGGCCTTCGCTGGCCTTGGCGTCCTTCACCACTGTCGCGAAGGCCGGCGGCGCACCGGGTGCCGGTGCAGGCGCCGAAGCGGCCCCCGCGGCGGCCGGCGGCGCCGCCGCCGCACCGGCCTGTGCCGCCGTCCCCAGCGATGCGCAGCCGGACAGCAGCAGTGCACCCGCCAGCAACAGCACCGGAACGCGCAGGAACTTCATGCTCGACGGGATTGCGGCGCCGCACCGCGCCCGTTGCGGGCGCGAGGCCTTCGCCTCAGACGCTCAGCGCCTTGAAACGGATGCGCTTGGGCTTGGCGCCCTCCTCGCCCAGGCGCTTCTTCTTGTCGGCCTCGTATTCCTGGTAGTTGCCGTCGAAGAAGAACCACTTCGAATCACCCTCGCAGGCCAGGATGTGGGTGGCGATGCGGTCGAGGAACCAGCGGTCGTGCGAGATCACCATCACGCAGCCGGCGAACTCGAGCAGCGCGTCTTCCAGCGCACGCAGCGTCTCCACGTCGAGGTCGTTCGACGGTTCGTCGAGCATCAGCACGTTGCCGCCTGTCGCCAGCGTCTTGGCCAGGTGCAGGCGTCCGCGTTCGCCGCCCGAGAGGTTGCCCACCAGCTTCTGCTGGTCGTTGCCCTTGAAGTTGAAGCGCCCCAGGTAGGCCCGCGATGGCACGACGAACTTGCCGATCACCAGGTTGTCGAGACCGCCCGACATGTCCTGCCACACGGTCTTGTCGCCTTCGAGCGTCTCGCGGGTCTGCTCGACGAAGGCCATCTTGACGGTCGCGCCGACCTTCACGTTGCCCGAGTCCGGCTTCTCCTTGCCGGCGATCATGCGGAACAGCGTGGACTTGCCCGCACCGTTCGGGCCGATGATGCCGACGATCGCGCCGGCCGGTACCTTGAAGCTCAGGTTGTCGATCAGCACCCGGTCGCCGAAGCTCTTGGTGACGTTCTCGAACTCGATGACCTCGTTGCCCAGGCGGTCGGCCACCGGGATGAAGATCTCGTTGGTCTCGTTGCGTTTCTGATATTCGACGTCCGACAGTTCCTCGAAGCGCTGCAGGCGTGCCTTGCTCTTGGCCTGGCGCCCCTTGGCGTTCTTGCGGACCCACTCGAGCTCCTGCTTCATCGCCTTGGTGTGGGCATCCTCGGCCTTCTGCTCCTGCTCGAGGCGGGCTTCCTTCTGCTCGAGCCAGTCGGAGTAGTTGCCCTTCCAGGGGATGCCGCGGCCGCGGTCGAGCTCCAGGATCCACTCGGCGGCGTTGTCGAGGAAGTAGCGATCGTGGGTGATGCCGACCACGGTGCCGGGGAAACGCTTGAGGAACTGCTCCAGCCAATCGACCGATTCGGCGTCGAGGTGGTTGGTCGGTTCGTCGAGCAGCAGCATGTCGGGCTGGCTCAGCAGCAGCCGGCACAACGCGACGCGGCGCTTCTCGCCGCCCGAGAGCTTGCCGATCACGGCGTCCCAGGGCGGCAGGCGCAGCGCGTCGGCGGCGATCTCGAGCTGCAGGTCGGTGTTCTCGCTGCCGGCGGCAGCGATCACGGCCTCCAGCTCGGCCTGCTCGGCGGCCAGCTTGTCGAAGTCCGCATCCGGTTCGGCGTACTCGGCATACACCTCGTCCAGGCGCTTCTTGGCGGCCAGCACGCCGCCGATGCCCTCCTCGACCGCCTGACGCACGGTCTGCTCCGGGTTGAGCTGCGGTTCCTGCGGCAGGTAGCCGATCTTGATGCCGGGCATGGGCACGGCCTCGCCCTCGATCTCGTTGTCGAGGCCGGCCATGATCTTCAGCAAGGTCGACTTGCCCGAGCCATTCAAGCCCAGCACGCCGATCTTGGCGCCGGGGAAGAAACTCAGGGAAATGTCCTTGAGGATCTGTCGTTTCGGGGGAACCGTCTTGCTGACGCGGTTCATCGTGTACACGTACTGGGCCATGTTCGGAGCGCTCTTCCCGGTCAAATTCTGTAAGGCGCAGCGTTTGCCGCGCGACCACGGTATTGTCGCCGACGGCCCCTGCGGCGGCGGGGATCAGGGATCAAACCACTGACAAGCGCCGGTCCTGGGCGCATGATCCGACGATCGAACAGCCCTCGATGGCGCTCCTGGAGACACGCATGACGACCCTCACCCGAAGGATGCTCCTCGGCCTGGCGGCCCTGGGCCTGTACGCCGGCCCGGCCTCGTCGGCCGACGACAACGCGGACAACGAGCGCTGGCAGGCGGTGCGCAAGTCGCTGTTCGCGGACCGCCCGATCTCCGAGGACGCGCGCGGCATCGTCGAACTCGACACCCCGGTCCGGGCGGCCGACGCGGCAGTGGTGCCGATCGCCATCCGGACCCAGCTGGTGCAGAGCCCGGCGCGCTACATCCGCAAGCTCTGGCTGGTCATCGACGGCAACCCGTCGCCGGTCGGCGCGGTGTTCAGCTTCACGCCCGAGAGCGGGCGAGCCGATCTGGAAACCCGCGTGCGCATCGAGGAGTACACCCATGTCCGGGCCATCGCCGAGCTGAGCGACGGCAAGCTGGTGATGGACAAGCGCTTCGTCAAGGCGTCCGGCGGCTGTTCGGCACCCGCCGGCAAGGACCTCGCCGAGGCGATGGCCTCGATCGGCCGGATGAAGCTGCGCGTCGAGGGCGAACCGGTCGCCGGCCAGCCGGCGCTGGCGCAGTTGATGGTGAGCCACCCCAATGTGTCCGGCCTGGCGATCGACCAGCTCACGCGTCTGGCGCCGCGGCCGCACTATGTGCGCAGCATCAGCGTCACCTACGCCGGCCGGCCGGTGATGAGCGCCGACGTCGATTTCACGATCAGCGAGAACCCCTCGCTGCGCTTCTACTTCGTGCCACGCGGCGACGGCGAACTGAAGGCCCAGGTCGTCGACAGCAGCGAGCGCACGTTCGAGAGCGTGCTCCCCGTCCACTCGAAGTCCTGAGGCCGTGGCGGACACGCCCGGCCCGCCCGGCGACGCACTGCAGCCGGTGGCCGGCGGCGGCCTGCTGGGCCGGCGCGCACTGCTGACGCGCGGGCTGGTGCTGGCCACGGCGGGCAGTGCGGCCGCGCCGCTGCAGGCGGCCGCGCCGGCGGTCAGCGCCGGCGATCCTTCGCCCCCATGGATGCACGCGCCGGGCCGCCCGTTCACGGTCTATGGCCAGCCCTCGAAGCACGAGCAGCAGGTGATCCGCCGCATCAGCGGCAACCGCCTGCTGCCGGGCAACGGCGTGTCGCTCACGCCGCTGGAGGAGCTCGAAGGCATCATCACGCCCACCGGCCTGCATTTCGAGCGCCATCACAACGGCGTACCCGACATCGATCCGGCGCAGCACCGCCTGCTGATCCACGGCCGTGTGAAGCGTGCGCTGAGTTTCTGCGTCGACGACCTGCTGCGCTACCCGATGCGCTCGCAGCTGCTTGTGCTGGAGTGCGGCGGCAACAGCAACGCAGGCTGGCATCCCGAGCCGATCCAGCGGCCGGTCGGCTCCTTCCACGGCCTGGTTTCGTGCAGCGAGTGGACCGGCGTGCCGCTCTCGGTGCTGCTCGACGAGGCCGGGATCGAGCCACGCACGACCTGGGCCGTCGCTGAGGGCGCCGACGCCTTCGCGATGAACGTGAGCCTGCCGGTCGCCAAGCTGATGGACGACGCGATCGTCGCGCTCTACCAGAACGGCGAGCGCCTGCGGCCCGAGCACGGCTATCCGCTGCGGCTCATCGTCCCCGGCTGGGAGGGTGTCCTGAATGTCAAGTGGCTCAGGCGGCTGCAGTTGAGCGAACAGCCGCTGATGGCGCGCAACGAGACGGCCAAGTACACCGAGCTGCTGCCCGACGGCAAGGCGCGCATGTTCACCTTCGTGATGGAGGCCAAGTCGCTGATCACCTCGCCCTCGCACGGCCAGCACCTGCGCGGGCCCGACGTCTACGCGATCAGCGGCCTGGCGTGGAGCGGCCGGGGTCGCATCCGGCGCGTGGAGGTGTCGGCCGACGGTGGCCGCAGCTGGGCCGACGCCACGCTGCAGGACCCGGTGCTGCCGCGCTGCATGACGCGCTTTCGCGCCGCATGGAAATGGGATGGTCGACCGACCGTGCTGAAGAGCCGCGCGACCGACGAAACCGGCGATGTGCAGCCCGAGCGCAGCGCCCTGGTTGCGCAGCGCGGCACCAACGGCTACTTCCACTACAACGCCATCGTGTCCTGGGCCGTCGACGAGGAAGGCAACGTGCGCCATGTCTATGCGTGAGCCGCGTGCGCTGGCCGCCGGGCTGCTGCTGGCGTGGGCCGGCGGCGCTGCGGCGGCCGAGGCCCTGCAGGCACCGCGGCTGGGCCGGCCAGTCGACGCGCAGGAAGTCGCCCGCTGGGACCTGAGCGTCTTTCCCGACGGCCGTGGCCTCCCTGCCGGCCGCGGCAATGCCGCCGAAGGCGCCATCCTGTTCCGCCAGCACTGCGCGGCCTGCCATGGGGCGGGAGGCCGCGGCGCAAGTGCCGAGGAACTGGCCGGCGGCACCGAGCCGCTGACCAGCCCGACGCCCGACAAGACCATCGGCCTCTACTGGCCCTACGCGACGACGGTCTTCGACTTCGTGCGCCGCGCCAAGCCGATGACGGCACCCGGCACGCTCAGCGCCGACGAGGTCTACGCGCTCACCGCCTACCTGCTGTACGCCAACGGGCTGCTCGGCGAGACAGACGAGATGGACGCCCGGACCCTGCCACGGCTGCGCATGCCCAACCGCGACGGCTTCACCGGCATCGACGCGACGCTGCCGCCGCGCTGACCGCCGCCGTCGGCGCGGGCCGGGTCCTGCCTCGCGGAACTGAGGGTTTCCAATCTGTCCCCTACAATAGCGTCCGTAGCGCGCAGTTCCAGTCCTTGCGCTGCAGTCGATTCCGACCTCTTCCCCCTTCAGGCCTCCGACTGGCGCACGTGCTTCGCACGCCGCGGCAGGCCGACTCGATGCCCGCATCCGGGCACCTCATTCATGTCATTCAAAGAACTGGGGCTCGCCGAGCCCCTGCTGCAAGCCATCGTCGACGCCGGCTACGAGACGCCCACGCCGATCCAGAAACAGGCCATTCCGGCCGTCATGCTGGGCGGCGACCTGCTCGCCGGCGCCCAGACCGGCACCGGCAAGACCGCCGGCTTCGTGCTGCCGATGCTGCACCGCCTGATGGCCAGGCCGGCCGTCAAGGACGCTCGCGGCAAGAGCCCGGTGCGGGCGCTGATCCTCACGCCGACCCGCGAACTGGCGGCGCAGGTGGAGGAAAGCGTGCGCATCTACGGCAAGCACGCCAAGCTCAGCTCGATGGTGATGTTCGGCGGCGTCGGCATGCAGCCGCAGATCGACCGCCTCAAGCGCGGCGTCGACATCCTGGTGGCCACGCCCGGCCGCCTGCTCGACCACCACCAGCAGCGCACGCTGGACCTGAGCCACGTCGAGATCTTCGTGCTCGATGAAGCCGACCGCATGCTCGACATGGGCTTCATCCACGACATCAAGAAGGTGCTGGCGATCGTGCCGAAGCAGAAGCAGAGCCTGCTGTTCAGCGCGACCTTCAGCGACGAGATCAAAACCCTGGCCGACCGCCTGCTGAACAGCCCGCAGGTGATCGAGGTGGCGCGCCGCAACAGCACCGTCGAGACCATCGCGCAGAAGATCCACCCGGTCGACCGCGACAAGAAGAAGGAACTGCTGGCCCACCTGATCAAGAGCCAGGATTGGCACCAGGTGCTGGTGTTCTGCCGCATGAAGCACGGCGCCAACCGCCTCACCGAGTATCTGAACGACCAGCGCATCACCGCGATGGCGATCCACGGCAACAAGAGCCAGACCGCGCGCACCAAGGCGCTGGCCGACTTCAAGAGCGGCGCGCTCCAGGTGCTGGTGGCGACCGACATCGCCGCGCGCGGCATCGACATCGACCAGTTGCCGCACGTCGTCAATTTCGAGCTGCCCAACGTGTCCGAGGACTACGTGCACCGTATCGGCCGCACCGGCCGCGCCGGTGCCCTGGGCGAGGCCGTGTCGCTGGTCTGTGTCGACGAGGACGGCTTCCTGCGCGATATCGAGAAGCTGATCAAGCGCAGCATCCCGCGCGAGGTCGTGCCCGGCTTCGAGCCCGATCCGCGTGCCGTGGCGCAGCCCATCCAGATCGGACGGCAGACGCTCAACGGCGGCCTGCGCTCTGGTGGCGGCGGCCGGGGCGGCGCGGGTCGTCCGGCGGGCGGTGGCGGTGGCGGCCGTGGGGGCCCCCGCAGTGCCGGCGGCGGCGCCCGCAGTGGCGGGGCCGGTGGCCCTCGCGGCGGTGGCGGCCACGGCGGGGGCGGTGGCCGCAGTCGCTGATTTGCGACAGGGCGCCGAGGCGTCAGGCAACGGACCGAAGCATGTACTTCGGTCCCGGGGCCCGCTGGCCGGGAGCTTGGGGCACTGCGAACGGTGACCTGCAGCCGCCTCGTCCATCGTTCGCACACAGCGATTGCATTTGGACGCGCCTCGTCACACCCCGTTTTCTCGCAGGGACCTAGAGTCCACGCGATGAAAACCAGCTTCGATCTTTCCCCACGCTGGAGCACCGTGTGGTCCGGGGCCGACATCGTGGTGCGGCGCAACAGCAACGAAGTCGATCGGCTGCACACGCCGGACATCCGGCGCATCGTCTTCGTGCAGGCCGCCGGGGCACAAGGATCGGCCGATCCCTCTTTTGCGCTGGTCGAACTGGAGGCCGAGTTCGTGGTCTTCCCGACCGAGACCGGCTTCGCCGGACGCGTCCATTTCGAGCGTCAGGCCTTCTGGGCCGCGAAGGCGTGCACCTACTGGACCAACACCGTCACCGCACGGCTGCCGGCGCATTGCCTGCGCCGCGGCGGCTTCATGCTCTCGCGGCGCAGCCCGCGCTATGGCCGCGTCCCGCGAGCCGAGCTCGATGCCGTGGTGGAGCAGTGGCTCATCGAAGGGCCGTGCAGCTGGGACGAGCGCCGCTGGCGGCGTTTCGAGCGCTCGGTGCCATTCGCTCATATCGATACGCGGCGCGACACGATGCCCTCCCGCCTGCAGGAACCGCAGCAGGGCTGAGGGAGGGCCGCCGTCGGCCGCGACCGGTACGCCTCGAGTGAAGAGGCCCGCAAGCGCGGGCCTTCTTTCTTTGTGCCGACGTTCAGGCCGTGGGCTTGGTTGCCGCCGCCTTCTTGTGCTTCTTCTTTGCCGCGGTCTTCTTCGCGACCGCCTTCTTTTCCGTCTTCGCCGGCGCAGCCGTCACCGCAGCGGATGGCGTCGCAGCAGGCGCTGCGGGTGCAGCGGGCGTCGCGGTCTGGGCCTGGGCTCCCAGGACGATCAGTGAAGCAGCGAGACCAGCAATCAGCTTGTTCATTTGGGACAACTCCTCGAAGGGTGAATGAGCGACAGGCTCCTTCACTCAACGGTCCGCCCGGCAGCAACGGCGACGCCTGGCAGCGACGTTCAGGCCGGCGTCAACCGTCGCAAGCCCGGCGTCAATCGAAGCGTCCGACGCGCAACCACTTGGTCGCCACCCACTTGTCGCCCTCCAGCACCGGCGCGCCGCCGTGCAGGCTGCGGGTCGAGGGGTGCGGCCGGTCGTAGCTGAAGAACACTGCATGCCCCTTGAGCGGCGTGACCTCGAGGCCGATGTCCGGGAAGGTGGTGCCACCGCCCCGCGTCGGGGTGTTGAGGTAGGTCACCAACGTGGCCACCCGCTGGCCGCCCCGCCGCAAAACAGCCGGAGTGCCGGGCTGGTCGGGGTCGAAGTAGTCGTAGTGCGGCTTGTATTCTGCGCCCGGCCGGTAGTGCAGCACCTGCAGGCCCTCACCGTTCTCGACCGGCCAGTTCAGCAGCGCCGCGATGCGGGCCTCGAAGCGCGCACACACCGGGTGTTCGCCGCGCGTGAAGAACATGCCATCGCTGGTGCGGGCGGCGTTGACCTCGCTGGCTCCGGTGGCCGTGTCGACGGTGTGCGATCGCGCCAGCCGCGCGCCCGCGAGCGCCACGATCTCGTCGCATTCCGCGTCCGACAGCAGGCCGGAGAAGACGATCACGCGCGGATCGCGCATCGCCATCACCACGCGCACCTCGCGATCGTGTGCCCACAGGGTGGCCGGCGCACCGTCGAGGAAAGGCTCGGGCACCCGCGCGGGCGGTGGCAGCACCTTCTGCCGGGTACCCGCCTCGACGATGTCGCGCAGCACGATCTCGAGCACGTCCAGCGCGGCATCCTCCTCCCAGCCGCTGGCCTTCATGGACGCCAGCAAGGCTTCGGGCGTGTGCCCGGCGCGTGCCTGGTCGGTGACCCATTCGCGCATCTCGCGGGTGATGTGGGGCACGCTGCGGGTGGGAGTTGCACTCATCGGGCAGTCGATAGCGTTGCGGAGGCGTCAGGGCAGGCGGCGACGGAACACCATCCGGTCGGGTTCGCTTGCCGAAGCATCGAAAGCATAGCCCTCGAGATCGAATCCGGCCAGCGCCCGCGGCGATCGCGCGCGGTGCAGTGCCGCGTAGCGCACCATGAGTCCGCGCGCCCGCTTGGCGTGGAAGCTGATGATCTTGTAGGCGCCGCCCTTCCAATCCTGGAACACGCAGTGGACGACACGCGCGCGCAGTTCACTGCGATCGACCGCCTTGAAGTACTCCTCCGACGCGAGGTTCACGACCACCGGCGCTCGTTGCCCGGCGAGGCGCTCGTTCAGGTGCTCGGCGATGCGCGTGCGCCAGAAGGCGTAGAGATCCTTGCCCAGCGGGTTGGCGAGCCGCGTCCCCATCTCGAGCCGGTAGGGCTGCAGGCGGTCCAGCGGTCGCAGTACGCCGTACAGGCCGCTCAGGATGGCCACGTGCTCCTGCACCCAGCGGACCTGGGGCCGGCTCAGTTCGTGCGCGCCCAACCCACCGTAGACGTCACCGTCGAAGGCGAACAGCGCGGGCTTGCTGTTGGCCGAGGTAGGGCGCGGACTGAAGGCGGCATAGCGGGCGACGTTGAGTGCGGCCAGCGGCTCGCTCAGGTCCATCAGCTCGGCGATGCCACGCTCGTCGTGCTGGCGCAGCAGCCCGATGAGTTCGCCGGCCGCGGCCGAGAAATGCGGCACACCGGCATCGGGCACCGGCGCGGGATGTTCGTAGTCGAGCGACTTGGCGGGTGAGATCAGGAACAGCATGACAGGCGAGGAACGGCGAAGCGCGAAGGGTAGCAGCGCGGCTGCCGCCCCGGTCGCGGTAGGCTCGCTCCATGGTTCCCGACGCGAAGCACGCCCCCTTGCCCTGCCCCTGCGGCCGCCCGGCCTATGACCGGTGCTGCGGACGCCATGTCGGGACGGCGCTGCCGGCCCCCGATGCCGAGACCCTGATGCGCTCGCGCTACAGCGCCTTCGTGCTCGACCGCCGCGAGCATCTGCTGGCGACTTGGCACGCTTCGACCCGGCCCGCGGCGATCGAGCCACCGCCTCCCGGCCTGCGCTGGCTGGGCCTCGAGGTGCGGCAGCACCGGCTCACCGGCCCCGACGCGGCAGAGGTGGAGTTCGTGGCCCGAAGCAAGCTCGCCGGCCGTGCCCACCGGCTGCACGAGCGCAGCCGTTTCGTCCGCGATCAGGGCCGCTGGTTCTATCTGGACGGCGAGATTGACCCGCCGGTCGCCGGCTGAGGCCGACGCCTCAGGCGAGCGCAGGCGCCGTCGAGCGGATCAGGTGGTCGAAGGCGCTCAGCGCCGCCTTCGAGCCCTCGCCGAGCGCGATCACGATCTGCTTGTAGGGCACGGTCGTCACGTCGCCAGCCGCGAACACGCCAGGCACCGAGGTCTGGCCACGGGCATCGACGATCACCTCACCGTGCCGGGACAGCTCCACCGTGCCCTTGAGCCAGTCGGTGTTGGGTAGCAGGCCGATCTGCACGAACACGCCCTCGAGCGTCAGCTGGTGAACCTCGCCGGAGGCGCGATCGGTGTACGTCAGGCCATTGACCTTGTGCCCGTCGCCGGTGACTTCGGTCGTCTGCGCCTGGGTGATGACCTTCACGTTGGGCAGGCTGTGCAGCTTGCGCTGCAGCACCGCATCGGCGCGCAATTCCGCGGCGAACTCGAGCAGCGTGACGTGCGCCACCACGCCGGCCAGGTCGATCGCGGCCTCGACGCCGGAATTGCCGCCGCCGATCACCGCCACGCGCTTGCCCTTGAACAGCGGGCCGTCGCAGTGCGGACAGTAGGTCACTCCCTTGGTCCGGTACACCTGCTCGCCGGGCACGTTCATGTCGCGCCAGCGCGCGCCGGTGGCGATGATCACCGTGCTGGCCTTCAGCGCCGCGCCCCCGGCGAAGCGCACTTCGGTCAGCTCACCGGGTTTGCCGGGGATCAGCGCCTCGGCACGCTGCAGATTCATGATGTCGACATCGTAGGCCTTGACGTGCTCTTCCAGCGCGACGGCGAACTTCGGGCCGTCGGTCTCCTTGACCGAGATGAAATTCTCGATCGCCAGCGTGTCCAGCACCTGGCCGCCGAAGCGCTCGGCCGCGAGGCCGGTGCGGATGCCCTTGCGCGCCGCGTAGATGGCAGCGGCCGCGCCGGCCGGGCCGCCGCCAACGATCAGCACGTCGTAAGGCGCCTTGGCGCTGAGCTTCGCGGCCTCGCGCTTCACGGCGCCGGTGTCGAGCTTCGCGACGATCTCCTCCAGGCCCATGCGGCCCTGGCCGAAGACCTGGCCGTTGAGAAAGATCGTCGGCACGGCCATCACCTGGCGTTGTTCGACTTCGGCCTGGAACAGCGCACCGTCGATCGCCACGTGGCGGATGTTCGGGTTCAGCACCGCCATCAGGTTGAGCGCCTGCACGACGTCAGGGCAGTTCTGACAGCTCAGGGAGAAGAAGGTCTCGAACAGGTAGTCGCCTTCGAGTCCCCGGACCTGCTCGATCACCTCCGCCGCCGCCTTCGAGGGATGGCCGCCGACCTGCAGCAGCGCCAGCACCAATGACGTGAATTCATGGCCCATCGGCAGACCGGCGAACCGCAGGCCGATCCGCGCGCCGGGGCGGTTCAGCGAGAACGAGGGCTTGCGCTCGGCGTCGTCACGGCGCACCGAGAGCGTGATGCGGGCCGAGAGTTCGGCGATGTCGTTCAGCAAGGCCAGGAGCTCCTGCGACTTGTCGCCTTCGTCGACCGAGGCCACGATGTCGATCGGGTGTTCGACCTTTTCGAGATAGCTCTTCAGTTGGGTCTTGAGGGCAGCGTCCAGCATGGTGGCTCGTCCTTGGAAAATTCAGGGAAAAGGCCGTCCCGACGCCCGGGCCTCGTGCGCCCGGTCGTGCGGTCCGGCGCTCGGCCGGGGTCAGGGGTTACGGCTCCGCGGACCGGCTTCGATCGGAAGCAGTCCGCGGCGAACGCGGACCGTCAGATCTTGCCGACGAGGTCCAGCGAGGGCTTCAGCGTCTCGGCACCTTCGGTCCACTTGGCCGGGCAGACTTCACCGGGGTGCGCGGCGACGTACTGCGCGGCCTTGACCTTGCGCAGCAGCTCCGTGGCATCACGGCCGATGCCGTTGTCGTGCACTTCGATGATCTTGATCTTGCCTTCGGGGTTGATCACGAAGGTGCCGCGGTAGGCCAAGCCTTCCTCTTCGATCAGCACCTCGAAGTTTCGCGCCAGCGCCGCGGTCGGGTCACCGACGAGCGGGTACTGCACCTTGGAGATGGTGTCCGAGGTGTCGTGCCAGGCCTTGTGCGCGAAATGCGTGTCGGTGGAGATGCCGTAGATCTCGACGCCGAGCTTCTTGAATTCCGCGTAATGGTCAGCCAAGTCGCCCAGTTCGGTCGGGCAGACGAAGGTGAAGTCGGCCGGGTAGAACACGAACACGGACCACTTGCCCAGCAGGTTCTCGTTGCTGACCGGCACGAACTTGCCGTTGTGGTACGCGGTGGCCTTGAAGGGCTTGACTTCGGTGTTGATCAGGGACATCGGGAGCTTCCTTATCGGGACAGGGTTGAGTGATACCGCGCCCAAATAGTAATGCGACCCCGTTATCCACTTTATTCATAGACTAAATCAAACCCATCCGAAATTGCTATCGAACCGACCGCGGCTCAGCGCAGGTCGCCCGCCAGGCTGGCCAAGGTTTCCGGCGGGATGCCGGTGTGCGCCGGGTAATTTCGGTGGTCGCAACCCAGCTTCACGGCGGCGCCAGCCCGGATGGCCTCGATCGCGACCCGGGTGAACTCGAAGCGCAGGAAGTGCACCGAGGAGGTCTTCTCCTCGGTCTCCCGGTCCAGGTCCTCGTCGGCGATCGCATAGACGCGCTGCAGCCCTTCCGGCTCGACGAACATCCGATCCTCGATGCCGATCAGGCGCGCCAGTTCGCGCTTGCGCTCGTGCGCGTCGGGGTATTCGATCAGCATCGTCGCCTTCCAGTTGCCGCCGTCCGGCACGAGCGGCGCATAGGCGTCGATCTCGGCCTGGATGCCCGCCTCGTCGAAGATCTTCTCGATGTGCAGCATCTCCTGGATTTGACGGCGGACGGTGCGCTCGTCCTCGAACTGCACGCTGAGGTGCTCGCCGAGCCGCACGGTGCGCAGACGCCGGTGCGCGATCGACTCGGGCTTGCCGGTCTGGCGGACCTTGGCATAGGCCTCGAGCGACATCAGGCTGTCTCTGGGAATGGTCGTCATGGCGATCTGTCCTCGCTGCGTGGGGTCACAGCCCGTAGGCGGTTCGCACCAGGCTGAGCGGATGCAGGAGCCTGGCGGCCGGGAACCCGCCCGCCTCCATGCCCTGCGCGATGTGGTGCCCGGCCAGCTGGCAGTCGGAGCTGATGTAGTCCGGTTCGTCCTTGGCCATGCTCTTGAAGACCGGCCGCCCGATCTTCATCGCGATCGGGTGGTAGGGGGTCTTCACGCCATACGTGCCCGCATGGCCCGAGCACCGCTCGACCGTGTTGAGCTGCACGGACACCGTCTGGCCGATCAGCTTGAACATCTCCTCGGTCTTCCGACCGATGTTCTGCACGCGGCCGTGGCAAGGGATGTGATAACTGACCTTGCCGAGCGCCTGCTTGAAGTCGGTCTTCAACAGGCCGTCGCGGTGCCGGGCGATCAGGTACTCGAAGGGATCGAACATCGCCTCCTTGACGAGCTGCGTGTCCGCGCACGCGGGGAACATCAGCGGCAGCTCCTGCTTGAACATCAGCGTGCAGCTGGGAATGGCACTGAGGATCGCGTAGCCCTCCTTCGCATACCTTGCGAGCACCGGCATGTTCGCAGCCTTGTGCGCCGCCACGGCGTCGAGGTCGCCGAGCTCCAGCTTGGGCATGCCGCAGCACTTCTCCTTCTCGACCAGCACATAGGGAATGTCGTTGTGCTCGAGCAGCTTGATCAGGTCGTGACCGATGCCGGGTTCGTTGTAGTTCACGTAGCAAGTGGAGAAGATCGCCACCTTGCCCGGCGTGCGTTCCCCGTTCGTGACCACGGTGGCACGGCCCTGCCGACTCGCGGACCAGCGGAAGCGGTTGCTCGCGAGCTCCGGCAACCAGGCGTCGGGATGCACCTGCAGCGCCGAGTCGAGCAGCTTGCGCATTGGCCGGGTCTTGTTCAGCGCGTTGGCCACCTGGACCACCACCGGGATGCCGGCGAACTGGCCGTGCACGTCTGTCGAGGCAAGCAGCTTCTCGCCAGCGCCGACACCGCCCTTCTTGAACTTGATCGCCTTCGCCCGCAGCATCGTGTGCGGGAAATCCAGGCGCCAGGGGTGCGGCGGCACGTAGGGACATTTGGTCATGTAGCAGAGGTCGCACAGGTAGCACTGATCGACGACCTTCGCGTAATCCTGCTTCGGGATGCCGTGCACCTCGCCGTCGTCGGTCGCATCGACCAGATCGAACAGGCTCGGAAAAGCCTGACACAGGCTCACGCAACGGCGGCAGCCGTGGCAGATGTCGAAGATGCGCTCGAGCTCCTTCTCGCAGGCCGCCTCGTCGTAGTACTCGGGGTTCGTCCAGTCGATCGCGTGCCGGGTAGGGGCTTCGAGATTGCCCTCGCGTGTGCTCATCCGGGGTTCTCCTGTGGACCAAGGGCTTCCTGCGCGGGAAGGAACGGCGACTCGCGAGCGCAAGGCATGCACACGGGCGCCGAGCGGGGCACGGCGCTCCGCTCGACGCTCGCTGCGGCGGCGACGCTACGCGCCACCGCCGTCTGCTCAATCGACCAGAGCGTCCAGCGCCTTCTGGTAGCGGTTCGCGTGGGAGCGCTCGGCCTTCGCCAGGGTCTCGAACCAGTCGGCGACCTCGTCGAAGCCTTCGTCGCGCGCCTGCTTCGCCATGCCCGGGTACATGTCGGTGTACTCGTGCGTCTCGCCGGCGACGGCGGCCATCAGGTTCTGGCGGCTCGACCCGATCGGCAGGCCGGTGGCCGGGTCGCCGACAGCCTCGAGGAACTCGAGGTGGCCATGCGCGTGGCCGGTCTCGCCTTCGGCGGTGGAGCGGAACAGCGCCGCCACGTCGTTCTGGCCCTCGATGTCGGCCTTGTTCGCGAAGTAAAGGTAGCGACGGTTCGCCTGTGATTCCCCGGCGAACGCGTCCTTCAGGTTCTGCTCGGTCTTGGAGCCCTTCAGTTGCATGTCGATCTCCTTGTCGTGCGTGTGCGATGGTGACCACGGAGCCTGGAGGGCCCAGTGCGCGTCGACGGTAGAGGAGACCGGAGGCAACGTCCAATAGCGCGCGTCAATGCAGAGAATTGTGCGGGTTTACCTGAGGGCCCGTGCCCCATTGACCTCTGAGTTGACGCGTCGCTCCGCAGCGACGGCCCCGAAACAGGAATCCGCCACGCTGAGCGACAATCCACGCTATGAAACGCACCGAAGCCCAGGCGCCGACCATTCAGGTGATGGAGCGCATGTTCTCGCTGCTCAACGTGCTGGCGGCGCACCCGGATCCGGTCTCGCTGAAACACATCAGCGAACAGACCGGATTGCACCCCTCCACGGCCCATCGCATCCTCAACGATCTCGCGATCGGTCGCTTCGTCGACCGGCCCGAGGCGGGCAGCTACCGGTTGGGCATGCGCCTTCTCGAACTCGGCAACTTGGTCAAGGCACGGCTGGACGTCCGGGAGGCTGCGATCGCGCCGATGCGCGAGCTTCACAAGCTCACGCACCAACCCGTGAATCTTTCGATGCGTCAGGGCGACGAGATCGTCTACATCGAGCGGACCTACAGCGAGCGCTCCGGCATGCAGGTCGTTCGCGCCGTCGGCGGCCGCGCCCCGCTGCACCTGACCTCCGTGGGCAAGCTGTTCCTCGCGCACGACGACGCCCAGCGAGTCCGGGCCTATGCCGCCCGTACGGGGCTCGCCGGCCACACGCGCAACAGCATCACCGAGTTACCGGCTCTGGAGCGCGAACTGGCGAAGGTGCTGCAATACGGCAGCGCCCGCGACAACGAGGAACTGGAACTGGGCGTGCGCTGCATGGCAGCCGGCATCTTCGACGACCAGGACAAGCTGATCGCCGGACTGTCGATCTCGGCCCCCGCCGATCGCCTGGAAGACAGTTGGATGGAGCGGCTGAAGGCCACGGCCGCCCAGATTTCGGCGGCCCTCGGCCACCACGCCAAACCCTGAAAGGCTGATCGCCGGGGTCTGCCCGGGCGGATGCCCGGCGCTCGCCGGTGCGTCCCGCCGCAGCGCGTCAGGAGGTCGTCTTCGGCCCTTCGGCCCGCGGCACTTCCGGCGTCACGGCAGGCGGCGGGCTTGCCTCGATCCAATGGCGCACACGCTCGGCGTCGCCCTGCCGCGAGTACTTGCCGGCTGAATCGAGGAAGACCATGATCAGCTTGCGTCCCGCCAGTTGCGCCTGCATGACCAGGCAGCGACCCGCCTCGGAGATGTAGCCGGTCTTCTGCAACCCGATGTCCCAGGCTGGATTGCGCACCAGGCCGTTGGTATTGCGGTACTGGAGCGTGCGGCGCCCGACCGCCACGCTGTATTCCTGCGAGGTCGACAGCTCGCGGATCAGCGGATGCTGGTAGGCCGCCGATACCAGCGCCGCCAAGTCGCGCGCGCTCGATTGATTGCGGCTCGACAGTCCCGTGGGCTCGACATAGCGCGTGTCGGTCATGCCGAGCAGGCTGGCGCGCGCGTTCATCGCCGAGACGAAAGCCACCAAGCCGCCCGGGTAATGCCGGCCCAGAGCATGGGCCGCACGGTTCTCCGACGACATCAGGGCCAGATGCAGCATCTCGCCACGCGTCAGCTGGGTACCGACGGCCAGTCGCGACCCGCTGCCCTTCTCGGTGTCCACGTCGTCCTGGCTGATCGTGAGCATCTCGTCGAGCGACTGCCCGGCTTCGACGACGACCACCGAGGTCATCAGCTTCGTCAACGACGCGATCGGCAACACGGCCTGGGCGTTCTTGTCGATCAGCACCTCGTGGGTGTCCTGATCCATCACGAGCGCCACGCTCGAACGCAGATCGAGCGGGTCATCGGTGGCGCGCAAACCGCTGAGCTCACCGAAAGAGGGGCGTGCCACCACCGTACGGACCGACTTGCGCGTCGCGGCACGAATGCTCTTTACCTTGGCCTTCGACTTGGCGCTCGCCTTGCTGGCGCTGCTCTGACGTTTGGTGGCGGCATCGGCGCCCGTGCTCAGTCCGAAGGACAGCATGGCAAACAGGGCCAACAGAGCCACACGCCAACGAAACACAGGCAACGAAATCAACACGGGCACTCCCTCCGACACGCGCACGAGTCTAGGATAAAGAAAAAAAGCGCGCAAGATCAAAAGCTTACGCGCCCTTCCTCCATTCCACGTGAAGAATGCCTCCCGTTACCCCTGGGCGGCGACGCGCTCGTTCTTGCTGTGCAGCTTGTTCAGGGCCGACAGGTAGGCCTTGGCCGAGGCCACCACGATGTCCGGGTCCGCCCCCACGCCATTCACCACCCGTCCGCCGTGCTGCAGCCGCACAGTCACCTCGCCCTGGGATTCTGTGCTGCCCGAGGTGATGGCATTGACCGAATAGAGCAGCATTTCTGCGCCGCTTTTCAGCTTCGACTCGATGGCCTTGAGACTCGCGTCGACCGGCCCGTTGCCTTCGCTCTCGGCATGGAACTCGGTCTCTCCGACCGCGAAAGCCACCTTCGCATGCGGACGCTCCCCAGTCGCCGATTGCTGCTCCAGCGAGAGCAGCCGGTACGTCTCCTGCTCGTGGGTCACGCTCTCATCGCCGACCAGCGCGATGATGTCTTCGTCGAAGATGTCGCTCTTGCGATCGGCCAGATCCTTGAAGCGCGCAAAGGCCGCGTTGACGTCGGTCTCGGACTCGAGCTCGATTCCGAGCTCCTGCAGGCGCTGCTTGAAGGCGTTCCGGCCGCTGAGCTTGCCGAGCACGATCTTGTTGGCACTCCAGCCCACGTCCTCGGCGCGCATGATCTCGTAGGTGTCGCGCGCCTTCAGGACGCCGTCCTGGTGGATACCGGAGGCGTGCGCGAAGGCATTTGCGCCGACGACCGCCTTGTTCGGCTGCACGATGAAGCCAGTCGTCTGCGACACCAGCCGCGAAGCCGGCACGATCTGCGTGGTATCGATGCCCACTTCGAGCCCGAAATGGTCGCGCCGCGTGCGAACCGCCATCACGACTTCCTCGAGCGAGCAGTTGCCTGCGCGCTCGCCGAGCCCATTGATCGTGCATTCGATCTGGCGGGCACCCCCGATCTTCACGCCAGCCAACGAGTTCGCCACCGCCATACCGAGGTCGTTGTGGCAGTGAACCGACCAGACCGCCTTGTCCGAATTCGGCACCCGCTCCCGCAAGGTCCTGATGAAATTGCCGTACAGCTCGGGGATGCCGTATCCGACGGTGTCGGGCACGTTGATGGTGGTCGCGCCCTCGTTGATCACGGCCTCGATCACACGGCACAGGAAGTCCGGGTCGGACCGGTAGCCATCCTCCGGCGAAAACTCGATGTCCTCGCACAGGTTGCGGGCGAAGCGAATCGACAGCCTGGCCTGCTCCAGCACCTGCTCGCGCGTCATCCGCAACTTCTTCTCCATGTGCAGTTCACTGGTCGCGATGAAGGTGTGGATGCGAGAACGCGCAGCGCTCTTCAGCGCCTCGGCCGCCCGCGCGATGTCGCGGTCATTGGCGCGCGCCAGCGAGCACACGGTCGATTCCTTGATCACGTCGGCAATCGCCCGGACCGCCTCGAAGTCGCCGTTGCTCGACGCCGCGAAACCCGCCTCGATCACGTCGACCCGCAAACGCTCCAGCTGGCGCGCGATGCGCAGCTTCTCATCCTTGGTCATGGAGGCGCCGGGCGACTGTTCGCCGTCGCGCAAGGTGGTGTCGAAGATGATGAGCTTGTCGGCCATGGAAGTCTCCAGCGAAGATACGAAGGTCGAGGACTAAACAAAACGGCCCGCGAGCAGGAAGCGCGCGGGCCGTGGATGCAGAAACGACGGGACGTGTGCAATCAGCGCGCGCAGGGCACTCCTAGCAGTAGCAGCAGCGAAAAGCGGGCGCGAAACGTCATGAGCACAATATAGCACGCGCCTGATCACGGCACGCGCCGCAGTGGCTATCAGCGGTGCAGCCCCTCTTCATCGGGCTCGTGAGTGGACGTGGCGATGACGCTGACAGGCCTGCCCTTGGTCTTGCGCCACACGTAGACCGCGTAACCTGAGAAGCCGTAGCAGACGAACAGACTGAACAGCACGAGCGGCGGGTGAAGGTTGATCACTGCGATGAAGAGCGCGATCGCGACGATCACGATGAACGGGACCGTGCGCTTGAAGCTCACGTCCTTGAAGCTGTAGAACGGCACGTTCGTGACCATCGTCAGTCCGGCGTAGAGCGTGAACGCGAACGCCATCCAGGACAACCAGTCGATGCTGCCGGCCCCCTTGAACCCCGCGTCGTCCATCAGCCAGATGAACCCGACCACCAGCGCTGCGGCGGCCGGACTCGGCAGCCCCTGGAAGAAGCGCTTGTCGACGACGCCGATGTTGGTATTGAAGCGGGCCAGCCGGAGCGCAGCCCCAGCGCAGTAGACGAACGCCGCCACCCAGCCGAGCTTGCCCAGCCCCCGCAGCGCCCACTCATAGACGATCAACGCCGGCGCAGCGCCGAAGGACACCATGTCCGACAGGCTGTCCATCTGTTCGCCGAAGGCGCTCTGGGTGTTGGTCATGCGCGCGACGCGACCGTCGAGGCTGTCGAGCACCATCGCGCAGAACACGCCGATCGCCGCCTGCTCGAAGCGGTCGTTCATGGCCATCACGATCGCGTAGAACCCGCCGAACAATGCCGCAAGCGTGAAGAGATTGGGCAGGATGTAGATGCCCTTGCGGCGAGGCCGGCGCGGCGCCTCGTCGTCGACATCTTCGAGCGCGTCCGGCGTTTTCGGATCCTGCGTGCCGTCGTGCATGCTCATGCTCGGCCAGTCCGTGGCAACGAATCCAGACCCCTCGGCGCACCATGAAGATCGATCATGGGCGGGAGGATACCGCAGCACCCGTCGCAAGAAGGGCCGCGCACCCTTCAGTGTCGCGGCCCTAGACGGAGCGTGGAGCGGAAGGTCGCGATCAGTTGCGGCTCTTGTCCACCAGCTTGTTCGCCTTGATCCACGGCATCATCGCGCGCAGCTTCTCACCCACCACCTCGATGTCGTGCTCTGCGGTCAGGCGGCGACGCGACAGCAGCGTCGGCGCACCGGCACGGTTCTCGAGGATGAAGCTCTTGGCGTACTCGCCGGTCTGGATGTCCTTGAGGCACTGGCGCATCGCCGCCTTGGTGTCCTCGGTCACGACCCTCGGCCCGGTCACGTACTCGCCGTACTCGGCATTGTTCGAGATCGAGTAGTTCATGTTGGCGATGCCGCCTTCATAGATCAGGTCGACGATCAGCTTGAGTTCGTGAAGGCATTCGAAGTAGGCCATCTCGGGCGCGTAGCCGGCTTCCACCAGTGTCTCGAAGCCGGCCTTGATCAGCTCCACGGTGCCGCCGCACAGCACGGCTTGCTCGCCGAACAGGTCGGTCTCGGTCTCCTCGCGGAAATTGGTCTCGATGATGCCGGCCTTGCCGCCGCCATTGGCTGCCGCATAGCTCAGAGCCAGGTCGCGCGCCTTGCCGGTCTTGTCGGCGTGGACGGCGATCAGGTGCGGCACGCCGCCGCCCTGGGTGTAGGTGTTGCGCACCGTGTGGCCGGGGGCCTTCGGGGCAACCATCCACACGTCGAGGTCTTCGCGCGGCACGACCTGGCCGTAGTGGACGTTGAAGCCGTGCGCGAAGGCCAGCGAGGCGCCCTGCTTGATGTTCGGCGCGACCTCGGCGCTGTAGACCGAGGCGATCTGCTCGTCGGGCAGCAGGATCATCACGACGTCGGCGCTCTTGACCGCATCAGCGACCTCGGCCACCTTCAGCCCGGCCTTCTCGACCTTGTTCCACGATGCGCCGCCGCGACGCAGGCCGACGGTGACCTTGACGCCGCTGTCGTTCAGGTTCTGGGCATGCGCATGGCCTTGCGAGCCGTAGCCGATGATCGCCACGCTCTTGCCCTTGATGAGGCTGAGGTCGGCGTCCTTGTCGTAATAGACCTTCATGGGGTTCTCTCCTGTCGAAATTCAGTAATGGAACGGGGTTCAGACGCGCAGGATGCGCTCGCCGCGACCGATCCCGCTGGTGCCGGTGCGCACGGTTTCCAGAATCGCGGTGCGGTCCACCGCCTCGATGAACGCGTCGAGCTTGGGCGCATCGCCGGTGAGCTCGATCGTGTAGGTCTTTTCGGTGACGTCGACGATGCGGCCCCGGAAGATGTCGGCCATGCGCTTCATCTCGTCGCGCTCCTTGCCGACGGCGCGCACTTTGATGAGCATCAGTTCGCGCTCGGTGTACTGACCCTCGGTCAGGTCGACCACCTTCACCACCTCGATGAGCCGGTTGAGGTGCTTCGTGATCTGCTCTATCACGTCCTCGCTACCGGTGGTGGTGATGGTCATGCGCGACAGCGACGGATCCTCGGTGGCCGCAACGGTCAGGCTCTCGATGTTGTAGCCGCGCGCCGAAAACAGCGCCACGACGCGCGACAGGGCGCCCGGCTCGTTCTCGAGCAACAGGGCAATGATGTGTTTCATGGGTAGATCGTCCTTCGCGCTCTTCAGGACTGCGGCGGTAACCGCAGCCCCTTGGCCACGCGCTTCGATGAATGAGTAGTGGTTCAGACCGCGGTCGCTGCACTCGCTGCGCTCCTGGCGACGGACCGGCAAGCCCGCCGCCCTCGCGCCGCTCGTGCCCCGGCCTTACAGGTCTTCCGAGCCCAGCAGCATCTCCGAGATGCCCTTTCCGGCCTGGACCATCGGCCAGACGTTCTCGGTCGGGTCGGTACGGATGTCGAGAAAGACCGTGCGATCCTTCAGCCGGATCGCCTCGCGCAGCGCGGGTTCCACCTCGCTCGGTTTCTCGATCTTCAGTCCGACGTGACCGTAGGCTTCGGCCAGCTTCACGAAATCGGGCAAGGCCTCCATGTAGCTGTGCGAATAGCGGCCGCCGTAATCGAGCTCCTGCCACTGCCGCACCATGCCCAGATAGCGGTTGTTCAACGAGATCACCTTGACCGGCGTCTTGTACTGCAGGCAGGTCGACAGCTCCTGGATGCACATCTGGATCGAGCCTTCGCCGGTGATGCAGAAGACATCGGAGTCCGGCTTCGCGAGCTTGATGCCCATGGCGTACGGCAGGCCCACCCCCATCGTGCCCAGACCACCCGAGTTGATCCAGCGCCGCGGCTCGTCGAAGCGGTAGTACTGCGCCGCCCACATCTGGTGCTGGCCGACATCGGAGGTGATGTAGGTGTCGCGTTCGCGGGTCAACTCCCAGAGCTTCTCGACCACGAACTGCGGCTTGATGACCTCGTCGGAATTCTTGTACTTCAGGCACTCGCGACCGCGCCATTCAGCGATCTGTTTCCACCAGGCCGACAGGGCCTGCGAATCCGGCTTCGCCTGCGCTTCCTTGATCTGCGAGATCAGTTCTTGCAGCACTTCCTTCACGTCGCCGACGATCGGAATGTCGACCTTCACGCGCTTGGAGATGCTCGACGGATCGATGTCGACGTGCACGATCTTGCGCTCCACCGAAGCGAAATGCTTCGGGTTACCGATCACCCGGTCGTCGAAACGTGCGCCCACGGCCAGCAGGACGTCACAGTTCTGCATCGTCATGTTGGCTTCGTAGGTGCCGTGCATGCCCAGCATGCCCAGGAAGCGCGGGTCGGTCGACGGGAAGGCGCCCAGGCCCATCAGCGTGTTGGTGCACGGGTAGCCGAGCAGGTCGACCAGCTGGCGCAGTTGCGCCGAGGCATTGCCGAGGATCACGCCGCCGCCGGTGTAGATGTAAGGCCGCTTCGCCTGCAGCAGCAGCTGCACGGCCTTGCGGATCTGGCCGCTGTGGCCCTTCTTCGCCGGGCTGTACGAGCGCATCTCGACCGCCGCAGGGTACTGGAAGGGCGCGGTCTTCAGCGACACGTCCTTCGGCACGTCGACCACCACCGGGCCAGGACGGCCGGTGCGGGCGATGTGGAAGGCCTTCTTCATGGTGAGCGCCAGCTCGCGCACGTCCTTCACAAGGAAGTTGTGCTTGACGATCGGCCGGGTGATGCCGACGGTGTCGCACTCCTGGAAGGCGTCGAGGCCGATCGCTGGCGTCGGCACCTGCCCGGTGATGATCACCATCGGAATCGAGTCCATGTAGGCGGTGGCAATGCCGGTGATGGCATTCGTCACGCCCGGCCCCGAGGTCACCAGCGCAACGCCCACGTCGCCGGTCGCGCGCGCATAGCCGTCGGCCGCATGGATGGCCGCCTGCTCATGGCGCACGAGCACGTGCTCTATGGTCTCCTGCTTGTACAGCGCGTCGTAGATGTACAGCACGGCGCCGCCCGGGTAGCCCCAAAGGTACTTGACACCTTCGGCCTGCAGGCAGCGAACGAGGATTTCCGAACCGTTGGGCTCGGCAGCTTGGGTGGGGTGCGGTTGGGCCGTGGCGGCCCGCTTGATTTCCGCGGCAGACATGTCCATTTCGAACCTTTGTGAATTTCTCTGACGAAAAACCATCGGTGCCCCTCTTCGCACCCTGGTGGGGTGGATGTGGGGCCTGCGCGGTCTGGCAAAGCCACCCGGGTCGGATGGTGTTGAAGACCAATGAGCGTTTTGCGAACGCACATTATGGCATCCGCCCGGCACCAGCCCGGCGCAGGCTGCTGCATCGAGGCGCGGTGACATAATCCGCGGCCTCCCCAAAGCCACGGCAGACAGGCCGCGCCTCTTGGCTTCCGACAAAGAACTCAGCGACTTCCTCAAGAGCGTCGAAAAGCGCGCCTTCAAGCGCGCCGTTTATGCCGTTCGCGACGACGATGCTGCGCTCGACATCGTGCAGGACTCGATGATCCGCCTGGCCGAAAAATATGCCGACCGGCCGCCGGCCGAATTGCCGCTGCTGTTCCAGCGCATCCTGTCGAACGCCATGATGGACTGGTTCCGCCGGCAGAAGGTGCGCAATGCAGTCGTGCGCAATTTCTCGGATTTCGAGCCAGCGGACGCCGACGGCGACTTCGATCTGCTCGAGACTCTGGCGGCCGCCGGTGGTGCTACCGCGGTCGAAACGGCGGCCGACAGCGTGTCGCGGGCCCAGATCCTGCTCGCGATCGAGACCGAAGTCGCGCGGTTGCCGGGGCGTCAACGGGAGGCCTTCCTGCTGCGTTACTGGGAGGAACTCGATGTCGCCGAGACCGCTCAATCGATGGGCTGCTCGGAGGGCAGCGTCAAGACCCACTGCTCCCGGGCAGTGCACAGCTTGGCGCAGGCCTTGAAGGCCAGAGGGGTGCTGCCATGAATCATTCCAACGTCGTCACGGGACCAACCCGGCTGGATCGCCAGTCGCTCGAAGACCGCTTTGCGCTGCGTGTGGCGGCGGCTCTCAGCACGCACGTCGACAGTCTGCCTGGCGACGTGACGGAGCGCCTTCGTTTCGCGCGCGAGCAAGCGCTGGCGCGTGCCAGACAGGCTGCGACACGCACCGCCCCGAGCACCGCTCGGCTCGGCGGAGGCGTGCTGGCCTGGGGTGGAGAGCCCGGTTGGGGCTGGCGCCTCGCGACGTTGGCGCCGTTGTTCGCGCTGGTGGCCGGCCTGGTGCTGATCCAGATCCAGCACGACGACGACCAGATCAGCGCCGCGGCCGAGGTCGACGCCGCCCTGCTGGCCGACGACCTGCCGCCGGCGGCTTACACCGATGCCGGCTTCGCCGAGTTCCTGCGCCTGCCCGGATCGGTGGGCAGCAACTGAGGATGACGGGTTTCGTGTCCCTGCGGCGAGTCGCTGCGCGGCATCCGGCGTTTGCCCGGGTCGCGGCCGGCGCGTTGCTGAGCATGCTGCTGGCGCTGGCCGCGCCACTCGCCAGTGCCGCGGGCGCCGACGCCGGTGGCCCCAGCTGGAACAGCCTCGGCCCGGCGCAACGCGAAGCACTGGCACCGCTCCAGAGCGAATGGTCATCGATCGCCCCCCAGCGCAAGCAGAAATGGCTGGAGCTGGCATCGCGCTTCGATCGCATGTCGCCCGACGAGCGCAGCCGCGTTCAGCGACGCATGTCCGACTGGGTCAATCTCAGCGCCAAGCAACGCACCGAGGCGCGCATGAACTACCAGGGTGCGAAGGACCTGAGCCCGCAGGAACGCCAGCGCCGCTGGGAAGCCTACCAGTCCCTGCCGGAAAGCCAGCGGCGCGACCTCGCCGCCCGCGCCAAGACCGGCGCCGGCAAGGTCAATGCGCGACCCATCACGCCAGCCGCCGAGACCAAGGTCAACACCGTCCCCAACCCGCTGCTGGAGGCCCGTAAGCCGCGCGCAGTGACACCGGGGCTGACGCAGGCCAAGCCTGGGGCCACGACCAACCTGATGTCGACGCGCCCCGCGCCCCCTCTGCACCAGCAGACTGGCCTGCCGAAGGTCGCGGCGACCCCCGAGTTCGTCGACTCGACGACGCTGCTGCCGCGCCGCGGCCCTCAGGGCGCAGCGACCGAGCCGCGCCGCAAGCCCTGACACGTGCCGACCCCGAACGTGCAAGCTGGCCTAGCGCCGCCGCCCGGGGCACTGGCACCGCCACTGCGTCGCCGGCTGGCGTGCTTCCTCTACGAGGGCGTGCTGCTGTTCGGCGTGGTGTTCGTCTGTGCGCTGATCTATTCCGTGCTCACCGATCAGCGCCATGCGATGGTCGGACGCCTGGGCCTGTTGCTGACCGCCTTCGTGCTGGCGCCCGGCGTTTACTTCACGTGGTATTGGTCGGGGAGCGGCCAGACGCTGCCGATGCAGACCTGGCGCATCCACCTGCAGACGGCCGACGGCCGGCGGCTCACGCGCGCACGCGCTTTGGGGCGTTATCTCACCGCCTGGATATGGTTCCTGCCGGCCCTGACCCTGGCCTGGCTGGCCGGCTGGCATGACAGCGGCACGCACCTGGCCGCGGTGCTCGCGGCCGGGGTCGCGCTCTATGCCCTGTCATCGAAGCTGCATCCGCAGCGCCAGTTCTGGCACGACGCGCTGTGCGGCACGCGGCTCGTCGACACGCGCGGCGCGCCTCCTGCCCGCGCCTGAGTTTCGCAGCGGCGCCATACGCCGCAGTTACCATCGCGCGCCATGAGCAACCCCTACAAAGGCCGCACCGGCCTGGACCGCGTGATCCGCGCGGCTGGCTACTCGATGGACGGGCTGCAGATCGCCTACCGCGGCGAGAGCGCGTTCCGGCAGGAAGTCTGGGCGGCCGTGCTGCTGGTGCCCACAGCCTTCTGGCTGGGCGGCAGCTGGATCGAGGTCTCTCTGCTGGTCGGCTCGGTGCTGTTGGTGTTGATCGTCGAGCTGCTCAATTCGGGCATCGAAGCGGCGATCGACCGCGTCAGCTACGAGCTCCACGACCTGTCCAAGCGCGCGAAGGACCTCGCCAGTGCCGCCGTGCTGCTGTCGCTGCTGCTGTGCATGGGCATCTGGGCGGCTGCGCTCTGGCATCGTTTCGGCAGCTGACGCGACGCGAACCATGACGAAGCGCTTCACGCTGTGTGTGTACTGCGGCTCGCGCCTTGGCGACGATCCGGCCCATGCCCACGCGGCCCGGGCCGTTGGCCGGGAGATCGCGCAACGCGGCTGGCAGCTGGTCTACGGCGGCGGCAACGTCGGGCTGATGGGCATCGTCGCCGACGCCTCGCTGGCGGGCGGCGCCCCGGTGATCGGCGTGATCCCGCGGTCGCTGATGGAGCGCGAGGTCGGACACTCCGGCCTCAGCGAACTGAACGTGGTCGAGACCATGCATCAGCGCAAGCAAGGCATGGCCGAGCAGGCCGACGCTTTCCTGGCGCTGCCCGGCGGCATCGGCACCTTCGAGGAGTTGTTCGAGGTGTGGACCTGGCGGCAGCTCGGCTACCACGACCAGCCGATCGGGCTGCTCAATGTCGGCGGCTACTACAACGCTCTGGTCGCGTTCATGCAGCAGACGGTAGACGCCGGCTTCGTCTCGGATGGCACGCGCGCGATGCTGGAGATCGGCGACGAGCCGTCTGCCCTGCTCGATCGGCTCGCAGCCCAGGCTGCGCTGAGCGGCGGCCGCGACGACTACAGCCGAACCTGAGCTTCAGTTCGGTCAGACCGCCGCTTCGTCCGTTTCGCCGGTGCGGATGCGAACGACCTGCTCGACCGAGCTGACGAAGATCTTGCCGTCACCGATCTTGCCGGTCTTGGCCGCCTTGACGATGGCTTCCAGGCAACGATCGACGTCGACGTCCTTCACCACCACCTCGAGCTTGACCTTCGGCAGGAAGTCGACCACGTACTCGGCACCACGGTACAGCTCGGTGTGGCCCTTCTGGCGGCCGAAGCCCTTGACCTCGGTCACGGTCAGACCGGACACACCCACCTCGGCAAGCGCCTCGCGCACTTCCTCGAGCTTGAAGGGCTTGATGACGGCGGTGATCTGTTTCATGGCGCGCTCCGGTGAAAGGTGACTGACCAGAATTTAAGCACGGAATTTCGAGGTGATGGGATAGCGCCAGTCCTTGCCGAACGAGCGGTGCGTGATGCGAATCCCCACCGGTGCCTGCCGTCGCTTGTACTCGTTGATCTTGATCAGCCGCGTCACGCGCTCCACATCGGTGCGTGCGTAGCCCGCAGCGACGATCTCCTCGACGCCCTGATCGTCTTCCATGTAGCGCGCCAGGATCGCGTCGAGCACGTCGTAGGGCGGCAGGCTGTCCTGGTCGGTCTGGTCCGGCCGCAGTTCCGCAGACGGTGGCCGCGTGATGATGCGTTCGGGTATCACCGGCGCGGCACCCTGCGCATTGCGCCAGGCCGCGAGGCGGTAGACCAGGGTCTTGGCCACGTCCTTGATCACCGCGAAGCCGCCCGCCATGTCGCCGTAGAGCGTGCAGTAGCCGGTCGCCATCTCGCTCTTGTTGCCGGTGGTCAGCACGATGCGACCCGACTTGTTCGACAGGGCCATCAGCAGCGTGCCACGGATGCGCGCCTGGATGTTCTCCTCGGTCGCATCCTCGGCCAGGCCGGCGAACTCCAGCGCCAGGGCCGACTTGAAGGACTCGAACATCGGCACGATCGAGATCTCGTCGTACTGCACGCCCAGGCGCCGCGCCATGTCCCGGGCGTCGATCCACGAGATGTCCGCGGTATACGGCGAAGGCATCATCACCGCCCTCACCCGATCGGCCCCCAAGGCATCGACCGCGACCGCCAGCACCAGCGCCGAATCGATGCCGCCGCTCAGGCCGATGATGGCGCCGGGGAAGCCGTTCTTGCCGAGATAGTCGCGCACGCCGGTCACCAGTGCTGCCCACGCCTGCGATTCCAGCGAAGGCGCCGGCGCCAGCGGGCCGCTGACGGCGCCGTCGGCGTTCACCTGAACCGCAAGCACCTCCTCCACGAAGCTGGCGGCGCGCGCCCGCACAGCGCCCTTTGCGTCGACTGCGAACGAGGCCCCGTCGAACACCACCTCGTCCTGTCCGCCGACCAGGTGTGAGTACAGCAATGGCAGGCCGCTCTCCACGGCGCGCCGCGCCATGCGTTCCTCGCGCTCCTCGGCCTTGCCGAGGTGGAAGGGCGAGGCATTGATCACCGCCAGCACCTGGGCGCCCGCCGCCTTCGCCGCCGCCGCCGGCTCGTCGAACCAGGCGTCCTCGCAGATCAGCAGCCCGACGCGCAACCCGCCTGTCTCCACCACCAGCGGGCCGAAGCCGGCATCGCGGCCCGACACGAAGTAGCGGCGCTCGTCGAACACCTGGTAGTTGGGCAGTTCCCGCTTCGCATAGGTGGCCATGACACGCCCGCCGGCCAGCACCGACGCCGCATTGACCCGCCGCTGCACCGCCAGCGAGCGCGTGCGAAGATCACCCAGCGCATCGATGGCCTGCGGGTGACCGACCACCACCTGCAGGTCCGGCAGATCGGCCAGCGACGCCGCGCAAGCGGCCAGCGCTTCGTCGCAGGCACGCATGAAGGCCGGTCGCAGCAGCAGGTCTTCCGGCGGATAACCGGTCAGCGACAGTTCCGGCGTAATCACCAGTCGCGCGCCCTGTGAGTAGGCCTGGCGGGACCACTGGGCGATGCGTTGCGCGTTGCCTGCGAGGTCGCCGACGGTGGCGTTGAACTGGACGAGGGCGATCGAGGCAGACACGGTGGCAGGCATGGATCAGGAAGAAGACGCGTTGTCGATCGATGGTACCCGCGACCCCGAGGCGTGGGCGGTCCAGGTGCACGCCGATCCGGCCCTCATCGACGCCCAGGCCTGGGACGCGCTGGTCGACGCCAGCCCGGCGCAGACGCCCTTCATGCGCCATGCCTATCTGTGCGCGCTGCACGCGTCGGCCAGCGCCGTTTCGGGTACCGGGTGGGCACCGCAGTTCCTGGTGATCGAGCGTGACGAGGTGCTGGTGGCGGCCTGCCCGCTCTACCTCAAGAACCACTCCTACGGCGAGTACGTGTTCGACTGGGCCTGGGCGCAAGCCTATGAGGAGGCCGGACTGCGCTACTACCCGAAGCTGCTGTCGGCGGTGCCGTTCACGCCGGTGCCAGGCTCGCGCCTGCTGGCACGCGACCCGGCCGCGCGCAGCGTGCTGCTGCGCGCGATGGAGAGCTTCGCCCGACAACACGGCCTGTCATCGGCGCACGTGCTCTTTCTCGACGAGGCCGACCGCAGCGCTGCTGAGGCGGCCGGCTGGATGCTGCGCAGCACGGTGCAATTCCACTGGACCAACCGGGCTCCCGCGGCCTATGCCGACTTCGCCGATTTCCTCGCCAGCCTGCAGCGCGACAAGCGCAAGAAGATCCAGCAGGAGCGCCGCTACGTGCGCGAGGCCGGCGTCGAGTTCGAAACCCGCGTCGGCACGCAGATCCGGGCCGCCGACTGGGACTTCTTCTACCGCTGCTATCGCAACACCTACCGTGAGCACCGCTCGACGCCCTACCTGACGCGCGACTTCTTCGCCCACATGGCCGAGTCCCTGCCGCAGCACTGGCTGCTGTTCACCGCCCGGCGCGAGGGTGAGCCGATCGCCGCATCGCTGATCGCCCTCGACCCCGAACGCGGCCACGCCTATGGCCGCTACTGGGGCGCGCTCGCTCCGGTGAGTTGCCTGCACTTCGAGGCCTGCTACTACCAGCCGCTGCAGTGGTGCATCGAGAACGGCTACCGTCGCTTCGAGGGCGGCGCGCAGGGCGAGCACAAGATGGCTCGCGGGCTGATGCCGGTGCGCACGCATTCCGCGCACTGGCTCAGCGATGCGCGCTTTGCCGATGCCGTGGCGCGCTATCTGGCGCGCGAAGGCGCCGGCATCGAGGCCTACGTCGACGAGCTCGACGAGCGCAACCCGTTCAAGCGATAGGGCCTCTTGCGCGACCGAAGGGCGCCGGGCCTCACGGTGCCTTGCCCAGACGCTCGAGCGCACGTCCCAGCGCCGCCACGGCGTCACCGATCTCGCGTGCACCGATCACCAACGGCGGCGCGAAGCGCACCACCGTGCCATGGGTGTCCTTGCTCAGCACGCCTTCCTGCATCAGTCCCTCGCACACGGTGCGGGCCGAGGCGAAGCCCGGATCGATCTCCACGCCGACCAGCAGCCCCTTGCCGCGGACGTCGCGGATCGCGGGATGCCGCAGCGCGTGCAGACGCTCGAGCAGCACGGCGCCCTGCTCGGCCGCCCGCTCGGACAGCTTCTCCTCCACCAGCACCTGCAACGCCGTGTCGCCCACGGCCGCCGCCAGCGGATTGCCGCCGAAGGTGGAACCGTGGTCGCCGGGCGTGAATACCGCCATCACCTCCTCGCGCGCCAGGAAGGCGCTGACCGGCAGGAGCCCGCCACCCAGCGCCTTGCCCAGCGTGAGGCCGTCGGGACGCACGCCCTCGTGGTCACAGGCGAGCACCCGCCCGGTGCGACCCAGGCCGGTCTGCACCTCGTCGCAGATCATCAGGATGCCGCGGCGCGTGCAGATCTCGCGCACCGCCTTCAGGTAGCCGACCGGCGGCACGACGATGCCGGCCTCACCCTGCACCGGCTCGACCAGGAAGGCGCAGGTGTCGTCGGTGATGGCCGCTTCCAGAGCCGCCGCATCGCCGTAGGGCACGGTCACGAAGCCGGGCGCGAACGGCCCGAAGCCGCTGCGGTATTGAGCCTCGCTCGAGAAGCCCACGATGGTCGTCGTGCGTCCGGCGAAGTTGTTGGCCGCGACGATGATCTGCGCGTGACCCTCGGCGATGCCCTTGACCGTGTAGCCCCACTTGCGGGCCGCCTTCAGCGCCGTCTCCACGGCTTCGGCGCCGGTGTTCATCGGCAGCGCCCGGTCCATGCCGGTCAGGCGGCACAGGCGTTCGAGGAAGGGGCCGAGGCGGTCGGTGTGGAAAGCGCGCGAGGTCACGGCCAGTTGCCGGGCCTGCGCGACCAGCGCCTCCACCAGCCGCGGGTGACCGTGACCGAAGCTGACGGCCGAATAGGCCGACATCATGTCGAGATAGCGCCGGCCATCCTGACCCCACAGGTAGACGCCCTCGCCGCGCGTCAGCACGACCGGCAAGGGGGCGTAGTTCGCGGCACCGTAATGCTCTTCCAGCGCGATGGGGCTGGCCGACAAGGGGAAGCCGGGGTGAATGGTCATGGCGATCTCCTGAACACGGGGGTCGCTTCCCCCAGCGCTTCACTGTAGAGACGGTCGAACGCAATGTGCGTTCAATTTGTTGTGCATTCTCATTTTTTGGCGCATGCTTCGTGTATGAAAGACAGAACATGAGCACATTAGATGCGCTGGACCGCCGTTTGCTGGCCGAACTTCAGGCCCGCGGTCGCGCCTCGAACGTCGAGTTGTCCGCGGCGGTCCACCTGTCGGCGCCGCAGTGCTTCCGGCGCGTCAGGTCGCTCGAGGAGCGTGGCGTGATCCGCGGCTATGCAGCGCACGTCGATCGCGAGGCGCTGGGGCTGGGCGTGATGGCCTACGTCAGCGTGGACATCGCCGCCGAGCAGTTCGGGCATGTGCGCGAGTTCGAGCAGACGATCCGCGACTTCCCGCAGATCCTGGAATGCCACACCGTCTCGGGTGACTCGGACTACCTGCTCAAGGTGGTGGCGCGCGACCTGAAGTCGCTCAGCCAGTTCCTGACCGACCGATTGATGCAGATCTCCGGCGTCGCCAACGTGCGCTCGATGATCTGCATGGAAGAGATCAAGCCGCCCTCGCCGCTGCCAACGACGACCGAATGAAACGGGCGTCCCACGCGCGGTCGAGCGCCGGGCCGCCAGCCGACCGCACACCCGCTCGGCGGGTAGCGCCGGCAACCCGGCGCCGGGTGCCCACACTACTCCTTGAAGTCGCCGCCGAAGCCGTAGACGAAGGCCTCGGGCCGGATGTACTTGCGCAGCGCCGCGTTCACCTGCTCCAGGGTCGCCGCAGCGATCGCGTCGTCGACCTGCTGCGAGATCGCGAAGGTTCGGTCGAGCCGCAGGTTGCTGGCCAGCCCGGCCGCCAGCCGCGCGTCCTGCGCGCGTGACAGGCGGCGCGCGCTGATCAGCCCCCGCTGCGCCTCCTGCAGCTCGGTTGCAGTGAAGCCGTCCTGCAGGGAACGCGCCACCTCTTCCCTGAACGCCGCCTCGACCTTGGCGCGGTTCTGAGGCGCGAAGATGGCCTGCGCCTGCCACGGCGAATTGCGCTCGTCCTGGTTCTCGGGTGACTCGGACTACCTGCTCAAGGTGGTGGCGCGCGACCTGAAGTCGCTCAGCCAGTTCCTGACCGACCGATTGATGCAGATCTCCGGCGTCGCCAACGTGCGCTCGATGATCTGCATGGAAGAGATCAAGCCGCCCTCGCCGCTGCCAACGACGACCGAATGAAACGGGCGTCCCACGCGCGGTCGAGCGCCGGGCCGCCAGCCGACCGCACACCCGCTCGGCGGGTAGCGCCGGCAACCCGGCGCCGGGTGCCCACACTACTCCTTGAAGTCGCCGCCGAAGCCGTAGACGAAGGCCTCGGGCCGGATGTACTTGCGCAGCGCCGCGTTCACCTGCTCCAGGGTCGCCGCAGCGATCGCGTCGTCGACCTGCTGCGAGATCGCGAAGGTTCGGTCGAGCCGCAGGTTGCTGGCCAGCCCGGCCGCCAGCCGCGCGTCCTGCGCGCGTGACAGGCGGCGCGCGCTGATCAGCCCCCGCTGCGCCTCCTGCAGCTCGGTTGCAGTGAAGCCGTCCTGCAGGGAACGCGCCACCTCTTCCCTGAACGCCGCCTCGACCTTGGCGCGGTTCTGAGGCGCGAAGATGGCCTGCGCCTGCCACGGCGAATTGCGCTCGTCCTGGTTCCACGCCAGGTAGCTGTAGACGCCGTAGGACAGGCCCTCCTTCTCGCGGATGCGCACCCACAGCCTCGAGCTGCCGCCGCCGCCCAGCAGGTGGTTGGCGAGCGTGAGCGGTGCGTAGTCCGGATCGCTGTCCATCAACGGCACCGGCAGGAACACTGCCATGTGGGCGTTCTGCTTGTCGGGCGTCGGCAGCACCAGGCGAGCCGGTGCCACCGGCGCCAGCGGATCGGACACCCGCGCGTAGGGTTCACTGCTCTTCCAGTCGCCGAAGGCCGCCTCGAGCGCCTGCCTCACCGCCGGCACATCGAGGTCGCCGCTCGCGCCGAACTCGGCATGCGAGGCGCCGTAGAAGCGACGATGGAAGGCACGCAACTGGTCCGGCGTGGCCGCGCGGATGTCGGCCACCAGTTCGTCGAAGCTCTTCGCATGGCGCACGTCGCTGCGTGGGTACCGGTTCACATGGCGGTCGATCGCGTTGGCCACCACCGCCTCGGGTTCCTTGCGCTGCTGCTCCACGCCCGTCAGCGCCTGACTGCGCTGCTCCTCCAGCACCGCAGGCGGGAAGGAAGGCTCGCGGAGCAGTTCGCCCACCAGCGCGATCACGGCTGGCAGGTTCTCGCGCTTGGTGGCGATCGTCGCGCTCACGCTACCGGTGCCGCTGGAAAAGGCCACCTCGGCCTGCAGCGCGTCGAGCCGATCGCGGATCTGCTGGCGCGAGAGCTTCGCCGTGCCCTCGTCGAGCATCGCGGCCGTCAATGCAGGCACCTCGCCCTGATCGGCCAGGCTTTTCTCGTCGCCGAAGTGCAGAGAGAGCACCGCATTCACCGCCCCGCCGCGGGTCGGCTTGGGCAGCAGCGCGACCTTCATGCCGCTGGCCAGCGCGAAACGCTGCGTCTGCGCGTCGATGTTGGCCGGGGTGGTGTCGAACGCGGCCACCGCGGTGGCGCCCGCCTGCGGCTTGAAGTCCTTGAATTGCGCCGCCACGTCCACAGCCTTCGGCGCCGGCGCGCGCTGCGGCTTGTCAGTGGGGACATAGGTCGCGAGCGTGCGGTTCGACGGCAGCAACCGCTCGACGGCGACGCGCTGCACGTCCTCCAGCGTGGTCGCCTTGACGCGGTCGCGGATCAGGAAGAACAGGCGCCAGTCGCCCTGCGCGACCGACTCCGACAGCGAAACGCCCACCGTCTCCGGGTTCGTGAACGCCAGGTCCCAGCCCTTGAGCCACTTGGCGCGCGCGCGCTCCAGTTCCTCGGCCGTGACCGGCTCGGCCGCGACCGACTCCAGCACCGCGATCAGCTCGCTGCGCGCACGCTCGACGTCCTGCTCCGGCGCGAGCTGCGCCACGAACAGCGCCGCGCCGGGATCATGCAGGCCGAACGGCTCCGCCCCCACGCTTGCGGCCAGTTGCTTCTCGACCAGTCGCTTATGCAGCCGCCCTGAAGGCGCATCGCCCAGCACCAGCGCGAGCAGTTCGATGGCGGCGAACTCGGGATCCGGCGCAGCCGGCACGTGATAGCCCGCGTACAGCAGCGGCGCGCCGCCGACGCGGCGCAGCGTCAGGGCGCGCTCACCGTCCTGAGCCGCATCGAGGGTGTAGAGCGTGGGCAGCACGCGTCGAGGCCTCGGGATCTTGCCGAAGTACTGCTGCACCCAGGCCAGCACCCGGGCCGTGTCGAACTGACCGCTGACGACCAGCGTGGCGTTGTCGGGCTGGTAATACTGACGGTAGAAGGCCTGCAACCGCGCGATGTCGACGTTCTCGACATCACTGCGCGCGCCGATCGTGTCCTTGCCGTAGTTGTGCCAGTCGTACATCGCGGCCAGCGTCTTCTGGTACAGGATGCGGCCGGGGTTGTTCTCGCCCATCTCCATCTCGTTGCGCACCACCGTCATCTCGGAATCGAGATCCTTGCGCGCGATGAAGCTGTGGACCATGGCATCCGCGTGCCACGACAGGAACCACCGCAGGTTGTCGTCGTTCGCCGCAAAGCTGGCGAAGTAGTTGGTACGGTCGAACCAGGTGCTGCCGTTGGCCCGCAAGCCGCGCTTGGTGAACTCGCCCCACACGTTGGGCGTGGTCGGCGTGCCCTTGAACATCAGGTGCTCGAGCAGGTGCGCCATGCCCGTCTCGCCGTAGTTCTCGTGGCGAGAACCGACGTGGTACGTCAGGTTGACCGTCGTCGTGGGCTTGGACGCATCGGGCACCAGCAGCACCTGCAGCCCGTTGGTCAGCCGGTACTCGGTGATGCCCTCGACCTGGGTCACTGCGGTCACCCCGCGTGGCAAGCCTGGTGAGGCGACGGAACCGGAAGGTGGGATTGGCTTGCTGGCGGCCGCAACAACCGGCGACACCTGCATCACGACCAGCGCGAGCGCGCCGGCGACCAAGTACTTCGAGAACATGCTGCGGGCCTCGCAACCACCGAGGCGGTGTGATGGAGGCCCGCAGTGTAGCCAGCCGGTTTGGGGCCTCGCCGCCTCGGGGGCATACCCGAGCGCGGCGCTGGCGACGCCAGCCGATCGTCAGTCAGGCCGCCTGGGCCTTGAGGTAGTTCTCCATGCCGGAGCGCACTTCAGCCTGCGCGCTTTCGGGGCCTTCCCAGCCCTGAACCTTGACCCATTTGCCGGCCTCGAGGTCCTTGTAGTGCTCGAAGAAGTGCTGGATCGCCTTCAGGCGCATCTGATTGATGTCCTCCGGCTTCTTCCAGTGGTCGTAGATCGGCAGGATCTTGGTGGTGGGCACGGCCAGCACCTTGGCGTCTCCGCCCGCCTCGTCTTCCATCTTCAGCACGCCGATGGCGCGGCAGGTCACCACCACGCCCGGGGTCAGCGCGAACGGCGTGATCACCAGCACGTCGACCGGGTCCCCGTCGTCGGACAGCGTCTGCGGCACGTAGCCGTAGTTGCAGGGGTAGTGCATCGCGGTCGTCATGAAGCGATCGACAAACAGGGCGCCGCTTTCCTTGTCGACCTCGTACTTGATCGGGTCGGCGTTCATCGGAATCTCGATGATCACGTTGAACTGTTCGGGCGCCTTGGCGCCGGGGGTCACTTTGTCCAGACTCATGGGTCCTGTCTCCGGAATCGCGGGGAAACCCGAATTCTAAGCAGCGGCCTGTCGCGGGCCTGACCACGGCCCGGCCCCACCGTGGCGAACCGCACGGGCCAATTCCATTGCGGCTTCGAGGGGCTTCCCTTAGCATGCGCCGGCAACCCGACCGGGATGCCACACGCGTGGTGTCGACAGTGAAGAGTCGCGGTGCAAGCCCTTTCACCGAGGACCTCTAACGAGGAAGGAGACTCTTTCCATGTCCAGTTCCCTGGCGCTCACCTTTGCGCTGCTTTGCGGTTTCGCGGCCGTCGTCTACGGTTTTGTCCAGCGAAGCTGGATCCTCAAACAGGACGCGGGCAACGCCCGCATGCAGGAGATCGCGGCGGCCATCCAGCAGGGTGCGGCCGCCTACCTCGCGCGGCAATACCGCACCATCGCCCTGGTCGGCGTCATCCTCACCGTGCTGATCGGCATCTTCATCGGACTGCCGACCGCGGTGGCCTTCGTGATCGGCGCGGTGTTGTCGGGAGCCTGCGGCTTCATCGGCATGAACGTGTCAGTCAAGGCCAACGTGCGCACCGCACAGGCGGCCACGCGCGGCATGAAGGAGGCGCTCGATGTGGCCTTCAAGGGCGGCGCCATCACCGGCATGCTGGTGGTCGGCCTCGGGCTGCTGGGCGTGGGCATCGTGTTCTGGTTCCTGACCAGCAACGGCCAGCTCACACCGACCAGCGGCCTGGCACCGGCACTGAAGCCGCTGCTTGGCTTCGCGTTCGGCTCCAGCCTGATCTCGATCTTCGCGAGACTGGGCGGCGGCATCTTCACCAAGGGCGCCGATGTCGGCGCCGATCTGGTGGGCAAGGTCGAGGCCGGCATTCCGGAAGACGACCCGCGCAACCCGGCGGTGATCGCCGACAACGTGGGCGACAACGTCGGTGACTGCGCGGGCATGGCGGCCGATCTGTTCGAGACCTACGCGGTCACGCTGATCGCGACCATGGTGCTGGGCGCGCTGATGGTCACCGCGGCGCCGATGCAGGCAGCACTCTACCCGCTGGCGCTGGGCGGCTTCTCGATCATCGCGTCGATCATCGGCTGCAGCGCTGTCAAGGCCACGCCGGGCATGAAGAACGTGATGCCTGCGCTCTACAAGGGCCTGATCGTCGCGGGCGTGATCTCGCTGGTGGGCTTCTTCTTCATCACCAAGTGGGTGATGCCTGACAACGCGATCTACGAGAGCGGCACCCAATGGCGCCTGTTCGGTGCGGCGGTCATCGGCCTCGTGCTGACGGCCCTGCTGGTGTGGATCACCGAGTACTACACCGGCACCGACTACGCGCCGGTGAAGCACGTGGCGCAGGCCTCGACCACCGGCCACGGCACCAACGTGATCGCCGGCCTGGGCGTGTCGATGCGCTCGACGGCCTGGCCGGTCGTGTTCGTCTGCGGTGCCATCCTGGCGTCCTACCAGCTCGGTGGCCTGTACGGCATCGCGGTGGCGGCCACCTCGATGCTGAGCCTGGCCGGCATCGTGGTCGCGCTCGACGCCTACGGTCCGATCACCGACAACGCTGGTGGCATCGCCGAGATGGCCGAGCTGCCGTCGAGCGTGCGCGACATCACCGACCCGCTGGACGCCGTCGGCAACACGACCAAGGCGGTGACCAAGGGCTACGCCATCGGCTCGGCTGGCCTCGCCGCGCTGGTGCTGTTCGCCGACTACACCCACACGCTCGAGGCCGCCGGCAAGCTGGTGAGCTTCGACCTCAGCAACCCGTCGGTGATCGTCGGCCTCTTCATCGGTGGCCTGATCCCCTACCTGTTCGGTGCGATGGCGATGGAGGCCGTGGGGCGTGCCGCCGGTTCCGTGGTGGTCGAGGTGCGGCGCCAGTTCCAGGATGGCCAGATCATGGCCGGCAAGCGCAAGCCCGACTACAGCGCAGCGGTCGACATGCTGACGTCGGCGGCGATCAAGGAAATGATTATCCCCAGCCTGCTGCCGGTGGTGGTGCCCATCGTCGTGGGCCTGCTGCTCGGCCCGGCGGCGCTCGGCGGCCTGCTGATGGGCACCATCGTCACGGGCCTGTTCGTCGCGATCTCGATGTGCACCGGCGGTGGCGCCTGGGACAACGCCAAGAAGTACATCGAGGAAGGTCACTTCGGCGGCAAGGGCAGCGACGCCCACAAGGCGGCTGTCACCGGCGATACGGTGGGTGATCCCTACAAGGACACGGCCGGCCCCGCTGTCAACCCGCTGATCAAGATCATCAACATCGTGGCGCTGCTGATCGTGCCGCTGCTGCCGGCTGCCAGCGGTGGTGCGGGGGCGCATGCGCCGGCCGCCCCCGCGGCGGCGGTCGAGAGCACCGCGCCAGTTGCCGCCACGCCGGCGCCCACCGCCGACGGCGCCAGCATCAAGGTCGAGAACGGCGTGGTGAAGTTCTACTTCGCCAGCGCCTCATCGTCCCTGGCGGGTGGCGCGGCCGAGGCACTGGCCGACGTGGTAAAGGGCGTCGCGGCGGGCAAGAAGGCCGTGATCAGCGGCTACCACGACGCCACCGGGGACCCGGACAAGAACGTCGAGCTCGCCAAGCAGCGTGCCCTCGCGGTGCGCGATGCCCTGAAGGCGGCAGGCGTGGCCGAGGACAAGATCGAGCTGAAGAAGCCCGAACAGCTCAATGCCGGCGACGCGGCCGAGGCCCGGCGCGTCGAGGTGAAGCTCGAGTAACCCGCCCGCGGGATCAACGAGGGCCCGCCTCGGCGGGCCCTTTTTTTTGGGAACAACGCGGAATGGTCCGGACGGGCAACGCCGGGCGTGGGAGAGAGGCAGCCGCCATCAACTCCAGGGTGGTTTCGGCGAAAACTTCTCGGTCAGGTACTCCAGCAGCACCCTCACCTTCGCCGGCAAGTGCCTGCGGTGAGGATAGACCGCGTAGATCAACTGCTTTTCGATGTGGTAATTCGTCAGCAGCGGCTCCAGGCGTCCCGCCGCAATATCCTTGGCCACCATGAACGCGGAAAGTCGGACGATACCTCCGCCCAGCCGTGCGTATTCATGCAGCACATCGACGTTGTCGGTCACGAAATGCCCCTGGACATTGACCAGCTCCGGTCCCGTGGCGCCGCTGAAATGCCACTGATTGAAAACATCGCTGGTGGACAGGCGAAGGCAATCGTGATCCAACAGATCCGATGGCCGGGTCGGACGTCCTCTGGCGTTCAGATACTGGGGGCTGGCACAAACCAGACGCTGGCTCTCACCCAGCTTGCGGCCGACAAGGCTCGTATCCCGCAACTCACCCAGTCGGATCGCCAGATCCACGCCCTCGTCGATCAGGTCCACCGCCTGCCCGGTGATCTGGAGTTCCAGCGTCAAACGCGGATAGCGCCCCTGAAACTCAGCCATGAACTCCAGCAGCTGGTGCTTGGCGAAGCCCTGAGTGCTGTTGATGCGCAGGGTTCCGGTCGGCTCACGCACGAAGCTGGTCAGCGAATCTTCGGCGCTCTCTATGTCGGTCAGGATCTCCAGGCATCGCTTGAAATAGCGCTCACCTCCCTCGGTCAGGCTGAGGCTGCGCGTGGTGCGGTTGATCAGACGCACGCCCAGCCTGGATTCCAAACGCGATAGCAGCTTGCTGATCGCCGATGGCGACAGATTCAGCTGGCGTCCCGCAGCGGAAAGGCTGCCGCGCTTGACCGACTCCACAAATACCTGCATTTCGGTCCACTTGTCCAAATCACCTCCTGATTTGTGAACTCTATTCACAGAACATTTTCCACTTGTGATGATTATCACCAGGCGGCCGGGAAGATAGCCTTGCGAATCGTCGAATTCAGCGACCAGTCACCTGACCACCGCAATCGCCACGGGAGTTTCCATGCTCGAGCTGTACACGCACCCGATGTCACCCTGTGCCCAGAAAGTTCGCATCGTCCTGGCCGAAAAGAAGCTGGAGTGGATCAAGCACCACGTCGATCTTTCGCAGAAGGAAAACTTGCGACCGGAATACCTGAAACTCAATCCATTGGGCGTCGTGCCCACCCTGGTCCACGACGGTCGCCCGGTGATTGAATCGAGCGTGATCTGCGAGTATCTGGACGACGCGTATCCCGTTATCCGCCTCAAACCCAGCTCGGCTTACGCGCTGGCGAACATGCGCCTGTGGATGAAGCATGTGGACAACAAGCTGCACCCGTCCTGCGGCGCCTTGCAGTGGCCGCTGGTGATGCGGCCGGCATTGATGGAGAAAGGCGAGGAGGAGCGTGAGGCACTGCTGGCGCGGATCCCCGAAAAGCCACGCCGCGAACGGCAGAGACGCCTGGTCAAGTTCGGACTTGAGGCTCCGGATGTCGTCGACGCCGTCCATGTCTACCGCCGGACGATCCTCGATATGGAAGCGGCGCTCGCCCAGCACCACTGGATGGTTGGTGACGTCTTCAGCCTCGCCGACGTGTGCCTGGCGCCCTACTTCCAGACCGTCCTGCAGTTCGGCTGGACCGCGATGTACGACGATTGCCCGCGCGTGGCCGATTGGTTTTCGCGCTGCCGCGAGCGCGAATCCTATGAAGGTTCCGTGACGCGCGATTTCGCACCCGAAGTCCAGGTCGACCTGCTGACCATGGGGGAATCGGCCTGGCGGACGATCCGCACGCACCTGGCCTCGTTCGACGACTCGGGCGCGATTGCGTGAAGTCCTACGATTTCGACCTGTTCGTCATCGGGGCCGGCTCTGGTGGCGTGCGGACGGCGCGCATGGCGAGCGAACGGGGGCTGCGCGTCGCAATTGCCGAGGTGTCGCGTCTGGGGGGGACCTGCGTGAACGTCGGCTGCATCCCGAAGAAGCTCTTCGTCTATGCCGCACAGTTCACCGAGGCGTTCCAGCAGGCACGCGGCTACGGTTGGCGCGTGCCAGAAGCCGCGTTCAATTGGTCGACCTTGCGCGACAACAAGGATGCCGAGATCGAACGTCTGAACGGTGTCTACCGAGCGTTGCTGGTCGATTCCGGTTGCCAGTTGATCGAGGGGCACGCGACGATCAAGGGAGCACACACGGTCGCCGTGGATGGACGCAGTTGGAGCACCGAACGCATGGTGATTGCCACCGGAGGCTGGCCGTTCGTGCCGAACGTGCCGGGACGCGAACACGCGATCACCTCCAATGACTTTTTTTTGCTCGAACATTTCCCGAAGCGGGCGGTCATCGTCGGGGGAGGCTATATTGCCCTTGAACTCGCCAGTATCGCCGCCGGTCTCGGCGCACAGACTCGACTCGTGTATCGCGGCGCGTTGTTCCTGCGCGGCTTTGACGAGGACATACGCCGCGTCGCAGCCGAGGAGATGATGAGGCGGGGCGTCTTCCTGAACTTCGGCTGCGAAATCAGCGCCATCGAAAAGCAGGCGGACGGAAGTTTGCTAGTGACGTTCAGCAATGGCCGTCGCGAATCGACGGATTGCGTCCTCTACGCGACAGGGCGACTCCCCAATGTTGCAGGGCTCGGTCTGGAAAACACGCGCATCCGGCAGCAGGCCCATGGCGCCATTGTCGTCAACGAACACCTGCAGACTGACGAGCCCTCGATCTATGCGATCGGCGACGCGGTCGGACGCACGCAATTGACGCCCGTTGCCCTGGCCGAAGGAATGCAATTGGTCCGACATCTCCTCGGCGACGAAGGTCCGCAGGTGGACTATGAAATGGTCCCAAGCGCCGTGTTCAGCCTACCGGCCATTGCGACCGTCGGACTGACCGAAGCGCAGGCGCGGCTCCGTTATAAAGACGTGGTGGTCTACAAATCCAGTTTTCGCGCCCTCAAGCAGACCCTCGCCGAAGGCAACGAGAGAACTTTCGCGAAGCTTCTGGTGGACCATGACAGCGACCGTGTCGTGGGTGTCCACATGGTGGGAGCCGACGCTGCCGAAATCATTCAGGGCATGGCCATCGCCTTGCGAGCCGGGGCGACCAAGCAGGTGTTCGATACGACACTCGGCGTTCATCCGACCTCGGCGGAAGAGTTCGTCGCCCTGCGCAAACCGAGCCATGAACCCTTCATCACGACAGGCCCCTAAGGCGATGACCCCTTCTTCACCGACCTCGGATCAGTTCCTCGACGATTGTTCTGCACGACTCTGGGCGGCCGAGGTCGCCTGTACGCCGACGGCGCTGTTGAGCTCGTCCCACCCCGAACTCGACGTGAGCGACGCGTACGCGATACAGGCCGCGACGTTGCGCCGCCGCGGCATGCCGGCCGTCGGCTTCAAGCTCGGCTACACCAGTGCGGCGATGCGCGCCCAGATGAACATCGACCAGCCGAACTTCGGCGTGCTGACCGAAGCACACCGCCTCGGCGTCGACGGCCACACGATCGACCGCGGGCGCCTGATCCATCCGCGCGTCGAGCCCGAGATCGCCCTGAGGCTGGGGCGTGAACTCGCCGGCGCGGGGCATGACCGGGCGAGCGTCTCCCGGCACCTCGATGCGGTGATGCCGGCGCTGGAGGTGGTGGACACACGCTACCCGGACTACCGCTTCACGCTCGTCGACAACATCGCCGACAACAGCTCCAGCGCCGGTTTCGTGACGGGCCCGGCCCTCCCCTGGCAGGAGGGCTTCGACCTCGGCGCCGTCGAGGTCGAGCTGCGGATCGATGGGCAGACGGTGGATCGCGGCCGCGGTGCCGACGCGATGGGCGACCCGTTGCTCGCGCTGGCCTGGCTGGCTGGATTCCTGGCCGAGCGCGGGCTGGCCGTGCCGGCCGGCGCGGTGGTGCTGACCGGCGGGCTCACGCGCGCCCAGCCGGCCGAGCGCGGGCAGTTCGTCGAGGCTGGCTTCGGCTGGCTGGGCCGCGTGCAGGCGCGCTTCGGCTGACGCGTCGGCCGCGGCGAGGCCTCAGCGCTTCGCCGGCGGCAGGTCGGTGCAGGAGCCGTGTGCCACTTCGGCCGCCATGCCGATGCTCTCACCGAGCGTCGGGTGCGGATGGATGGTCTTGCCGATGTCCACCGCATCGGCGCCCATCTCGATCGCCAACGCGATCTCGCCGATCATGTCGCCCGCATGCGTGCCGACGATGCCACCGCCGACGATGCGGTGCGTGGCCTCGTCGAACAGCAGCTTGGTGAAGCCTTCGTCGCGGCCATTGGCGATCGCACGACCCGAAGCTGTCCAGGGGAACAACCCCTTCTTCACCTTGACGCCGCGCGCCTTGGCCTCGTCCTCGGTCAGCCCGACCCAGGCCACTTCCGGATCGGTGTAGGCCACGCTCGGGATCACGCGCGCGTTGAAGGAGCTCGTCGCGAGCTTGGCGTCGCCGAGTACCGCGCCGGCTGCCACCTCGGCCGCCACGTGGGCCTCGTGCACCGCCTTGTGTGCCAGCATCGGCTGGCCGACGATGTCGCCGATCGCGAAGATGTGCGGCACGTTGGTGCGCATCTGGATGTCGACGGGGACGAAGCCGCGCTCGCCGACCAGCACGCCGGCCTTCTCGGCACCGATCTTCTTGCCGTTGGGCGTGCGGCCGACGGCCTGCAGCACGAGGTCGTAGACGCCCTCGCTCTTCGTACCGTCCAGGCCCTCGAACTGCACGCGGACGCCGTCCTTCGTCGCTTCGGCGCCGACGGTCTTGGTCTTGAGCATCAGCTTGTCGAAGCGCGGCGCATTCATCTTCTGCCACACCTTGACGAGGTCGCGGTCGGCGCCCTGCATCAGGCCATCGAGCATCTCGACGACGTCGAGCTTCGCGCCCAGCGTGGAGTACACCGTGCCCATCTCCAGGCCGATGATGCCGCCGCCGATCACCAGCATCTTCTTCGGCTGCTGGCGCAACTCGAGCGCGCCGGTCGACGTGACGATGCGCGGGTCGTCCTTCGGCAGGAAGGGCAGCTTCACCGCCTCGGAACCGGCCGCGATGATCGCTTGCTTGAAGCGGATCGTCTGCGGCGCGCCGTCCTTCGACGGCACGACCTTCAGGTGATGTGGATCGACGAACTCGCCGCTGCCGGTCACCACGGTGACCTTGCGCATCTTGGCCATCGCGGCCAGGCCGCCGGTCAGCTTGCCGACCACCTTGTCCTTGTGGGCCTTGAGCCTCGCTAGGTCCACACTGGGCTTGCCGAAGCTCACGCCCAGGGCCTCGAAGTGCGAGACCTCGTCCATCACCGCGGCAACGTGCAGCAGCGCCTTCGACGGGATGCAGCCGACGTTCAGGCACACGCCGCCGAGCGTCGCGTAGCGCTCGACCAGCACGACCTTCAGGCCGAGGTCGGCGCCGCGGAAGGCGGCCGAATAACCGCCGGGACCGGCACCCAGCACCAGCAGGTCGCACTCGACGTCGGCACCGCCGGCGTAGCTGGCGGCTGATGGCGCCACCGCAGCCGCCGCGGGTGCAGCGACTGCCGGCGCCGCGGCAGCCGCGGACGATGCCGCCGGCTCGGCGGCCGCACTGGCCGCATCGAGCGACAGGATCACCGAGCCCTCGTTGACCGTGTCGCCGACCTTCAGCTTCAGCGCCTTCACGACGCCCGCATGCGAGGACGGGATCTCCATCGACGCCTTGTCGCTCTCAACGGTGATCAGGCTCTGGTCGGCCGCGACGGTGTCGCCCGGCTTCACCAGCAGCTCGATCACTGCCACGTCCTTGAAGTCGCCGATGTCGGGGACCTTGATATCGATCATTGCCATGTCCGCGTCCCTCTCACAGCAGCACCCGGCGGAAGTCCGCCAGGATCTGACCGAGGTAGGCGTTGAAGCGAGCCGCCGCCGCGCCGTCGATCACGCGGTGGTCCCAGCTCAGCGACAGCGGCAGGATCAGGCGTGGCTGGAAGGCCTTGCCGTCCCAGCGCGGCTCGGTGCTGCTCTTGCACACGCCGAGGATGGAGACTTCGGGCGCGTTGATGATCGGCGTGAAGTAGCGTCCGCCGATGCCGCCGAGCGAGCTGATGCTGAAGCAACCGCCGCTCATGTCGGCCGGCCCCAGCTTGCCGTCGCGTGCCTTCTTGGCCAGCTCGCTCATCTCCTGGCTGATCTGCAGCACGCCCTTCTTGTCGGCGTCCTTGATCACCGGCACGACTAGCCCATTGGGCGTGTCGGCCGCGAAGCCGATGTGGAAGTACTGCTTCAGCACGATCTGCTCGCCGTCCAGGCTGGCGTTGAATTCAGGGAACTTCTTCAGCGCCGCCACGCAGGCCTTGATCAGGAAGGCCAGCATCGTGACCTTCACGCCGGACTTCTCGTTCTCCTTGTTGAGCTGGACACGGAAGGCCTCGAGTTCGGTGATGTCGGCATCGTCGTGGTTGGTGACGTGCGGGATCACGACCCAGTTGCGGTGCAGGTTGGCGCCGCTGATCTTCTTGATGCGCGACAGGTCCTTGCGCTCCACCGCGCCGAATTTCGCGAAGTCGACCTTGGGCCACGGCAGCAGGTCGAGCCCGGCGCCGCCGCCCGCAGCGGGCGCCTTGGCGGCCTGCGCGGTGCGCGTCTCGCCGGACATCACGCCCTTGACGAAGCCCTGCACGTCCTCCAGCGTGATGCGGCCCTTCAGGCCGCTGCCCTTGACCTCGGCCAGCGGCACGCCCAGTTCGCGGGCGAAGCGGCGCACCGACGGCGAGGCGTGCGGCAGATGACCCTGGGGCGCCGTCTGCTCGTGGGCCGGCAGCGCGGCCGTCGGCGCGGTGCGCTCGACCGGCTGGCTGGCCAGTGGCGAAGCCGGAGCAGCCGCAGCGGCCGGAGCGACGTCGGCCGCCTTGGCTGCGGCCGGCGCCCCGCCGGCGCCCTGCAGAACCACCACCGGCGTGCCTTTGGACACCTTGTCGCCCAGCTTGACCAGCAGCCGCTCCACGGTGCCGGCGTGCGAGGACGGGATCTCCATCGACGCCTTGTCGCTCTCGACCGTGATCAGGCTCTGCTCGGCTTTCACCGCGTCGCCGGGCTTAACCAGCAGTTCGATCACCTCAACGGCGTCGAAGTCGCCGATGTCGGGCACCACCACCTCCACCGGACCGGCGGCCACCGACGCAGCAATGGGCGCCGCTGGCGGCACCGAAGCCACGGCCGGAGCCGGGGCCGGTGCGGGCGTCGAGGCAGCGGCATCGGCCGCCTCGATCACCAGCACCACGGTGCCCTCGCTGACCTTGTCGCCCAGCTTGACCTTGAGTTCCTTCACCACGCCGGCGTGCGACGAGGGAATCTCCATCGAGGCCTTGTCGCTCTCCACCGTGACCAGGCTTTGCTCGGCCTTGATCGCGTCACCGGGCTTGACCAGCACCTCGATGACCTCGACCGCCTCGAAATCCCCGATGTCAGGGACCTTCACTTCCATCAGCGCCATGTTGTCTCCGTTCTAGGGCAGATCGGCGGGAAGCCCCGCCGCCGCGTTCTTCGCTCACGCGTACAAGGGGTTGATCTTGTCAGCGTTGATCCCGTACTTCTTGATCGCCTCGGCCACCTTCGCAGCCGGCACCGTGCCCTCGTCTGCCAGGGCCTTGAGCGCGGCAACCACGACGTAGTGGCGGTTCACCTCAAAGTGTTCGCGCAGCTTGGTGCGGAAGTCACTGCGGCCGAAGCCGTCGGTCCCCAGCACCTTGTAGCTGCGGCCCTTCGGGATGAAGGCGCGGATCTGCTCCGCGTAGGCCTTCATGTAGTCGGTCGACGCCACCACCGGCCCGGCATGCGGCTCGAGCTGCTGCGTCACGAAGGGCACGCGCGGCTTCTTGTCGGCCGGGTGCAGCAGGTTCCAGCGGTCGGCGTCCTGGCCGTCGCGCGCCAGTTCGTTGAAGCTCGGGCAGCTCCACACATTGGCGGACACGCCCCAGTCCTTCTCGAGCAACTCCTTCGCGGCGATCGACTCGCGCAGGATGGTGCCGCTGCCCAGCAGGTTGACCTGCGGCGCGTCCTTCTTCTTCGACCCGCCCTCGAGCAGCAGGTACATGCCCTTGACGATCTGCGTCTCGGTGCCCGGCCTCAGGCCCGGTTGCGCGTAGTTCTCGTTGAGCAGCGTGAGATAGAAGTAGACGTTGTCCTGCTGCTCGACCATGCGCTTCAGGCCATGGTGGATGATGACCGCCACCTCGTGCGCGAAGGTCGGGTCGTAGCTGATGCAGTTGGGGATCGTGCTCGCGAGGATGTGGCTGTGGCCGTCCTCGTGCTGCAGGCCCTCGCCGTTGAGCGTGGTGCGGCCCGAGGTGCCGCCGAGCAGGAAGCCGCGCGCCTGCATGTCGCCCGCGGCCCAGCACAGGTCGCCGACGCGCTGCAGCCCGAACATCGAGTAGTAGATGTAGAACGGAATCATGATGCGGTTGTTCGTCGAGTACGACGTCGCCGCAGCGATCCACGAGCTCATCCCGCCCGCCTCGTTGATGCCTTCCTGCAGGATCTGGCCGGCCTTGTCTTCCTTGTAGTACATGACCTGGTCCTTGTCGACCGGCGTGTACTGCTGCCCCGCGGGGTTGTAGATGCCGATCTGGCGGAACAGGCCTTCCATGCCGAAGGTGCGCGCCTCGTCGACGAGGATCGGCACGGTGCGCGGGCCCAGGGCCTTGTCGCGCAGCAGCGCGTTCAGACAGCGCACATAGGCCTGCGTGGTGCTGATCTCGCGGCCTTCGGCTGTCGGCTCCATCACCGCCTGGAACACCGACAGATCGGGCACCGGCAGCTGCTCGTCGGCCTTCGGACGGCGCTTGGGCAGGTAGCCGCCGAGGGCCTTGCGGCGCTCGTGCAGATACTGCATCTCCGGCGTGTCGTCGGCCGGCTTGTAGAACGGAATGTCGTGCAGCTTGTCGTCGGGGATGGGGATGTTGAAGCGGTCGCGGAAAGCCTTCACGTCCTCGTCGACCAGCTTCTTGGTCTGGTGGGCGGTGTTCTTGCCCTCGCCGATCTTGCCCATGCCATAGCCCTTGACCGTCTTGATCAGCAGCACGGTGGGCTGGCCCTTGTGGTTCACGGCCTCGTGGTAGGCGGCATGCACCTTGTGCGGGTCGTGACCACCGCGGTTCAGGCGCCAGATGTCGTCGTCGCTCAGCTTGGACACCATCTCCAGCAGCTTGGGGTGCTGGCCGAAGAAGTGCTTGCGCACGAAAGCGCCGTCGTTGGCCTTCATCGCCTGGTAGTCGCCGTCGACCGTCTCCATCATCACCTTGCGCAGCAGGCCCTCCTTGTCGCGCGCCAGCAGCGGGTCCCAGTAGCTGCCCCAGATCAGCTTGATGACATTCCAGCCCGAGCCGCGGAACTCGCCCTCGAGCTCCTGGATGATCTTGCCGTTACCGCGCACCGGGCCGTCCAGCCGCTGCAGGTTGCAGTTGATGACGAAGATCAGGTTGTCGAGCTTCTCGCGCGCCGCCAGGCCGATGGCGCCCAGCGACTCGGGCTCGTCCATCTCGCCGTCGCCGCAGAACACCCAGACCTTGCGCTTCGATGTGTCGGCAATGCCGCGCGCGTGGAGGTACTTCAGGAAGCGCGCCTGGTAGATCGCCATCAGCGGGCCGAGGCCCATCGAGACGGTGGGGAACTGCCAGAACTCCGGCATCAGCTTCGGGTGCGGGTAGCTGGAGAGGCCCTTACCGTCGACCTCCTGGCGGAAGTTGAGCAGTTGCTCCTCGGTGATCCGGCCTTCCATGAAGGCGCGGGCGTAGATGCCGGGCGAAGAATGGCCCTGGATGTAGAGCAGGTCGCCGCCGTGCTTGCCGCCCTGGTCGGTGTCGTCGGCGTGCCAGAAGTGGTTGAAGCCGGCGCCGAACATCGTGGCCAGCGAGGCGAAGCTGGAGATGTGGCCGCCGAGGTCGCCGCCGTCGGCCGGGTCGAGGCGGTTGGCCTTGACCACCATCGCCATCGCGTTCCAGCGCATGTAGGCACGCAGCCGCTCCTCGATGTCGATCTGCCCCGGACTGTGCAGTTCCTGGCCGGCCGGGATGGTGTTGACGTAGGGCGTGGTGGCCGAGAACGGCATGTCGATGCCGGCCTGGCGCGCCTCGTCGATCAGGCGCTCGAGGAGGAAGTGCGCGCGCTGCGGCCCCTCGCTGTCGATCACGGCGGCCAGCGCCTCCAGCCATTCGCGCGTTTCCTGCGCGTCACTGTCGTTGGCGGCCGAACGGCCAAAGGATTCCGGCAATGCAGACATGTCTTGTCTCCTTGGATCGGGTGCTGTGGCGCGCCCTGGGCTGATGCTCGATTTCAGTATTGCATAGTCGTCTTATTTTTTCAAATGGTGCCAGTTGATTTCTTATTGTGGAATTTACTTAGCCATCCGCCAACCAACATCCCCCGGGATGGGAGCTTCCTGCGACGCCGAATTCACTCTGGCACCGATAATCCGCCGATGACGCCCCATCCACCCGACTCGACCCTCGATCCGCCACCCAAGGCGCATCCGCGGCGGCTGTTCTGGGCCTGGTGGAAAAGGCAGTCGCCGGCCCACCAGGACCGCTTCGCCACGTTCGCGCCCCTGTTGTCGGTACTGCTGTTCCTCGCGGCGATCATCACGGCCTTCTGGTACCTGCGCAACGAGGAATTCGAGCGGGAGCAGGAGTCGGTCAAGCGCGACACCGAGATCGCCCAGCAGCAGATCCGCCTGCGGCTGATCGAGAACCAGGAACAACTGGTGCGCATGGCCCGCGAGGTCGCCACCCGCGCCATCGACCTCGACGAATTCCTGGGCCAGGCAGTGAGCTTCGCGCGCGAGCGCCCCGAGGTCGTGAGCCTGAGCTGGATCGATGCCGACCAGAGCGTCAAGGCGCGCCACCTGTCGCCCAATCACCCGGCCGACCTGATGCGCTGGACGGAGCCTTCCGCACCGGCCGCCTCCGCGGCCGAGCCGCAGCCGCCGGCCGGTACCGCTGCTGCGGCCGCCCTTCGCGGCGAGCCGGCCTGGGCCTTCGCCGCGGCGCGCGACCTGCGTCAGCCGGTCTATTCGCGCCCCTACGAAGGCACCGGCTCGCTGTCGGTGTTCCAGGTGCACGTCCCCCTGCTCGACCGCAGCGCCTTCTCCGGCACGCTGGTGGCGGAGTATTCGGTCGAATCACTGCTGCGCTATTTCGTGCCCGCCGAGGTCACGCGGCGCCACGCCATCAGCCTGCTCGACAGCAACGACCGCGTGCTCGCCAGCAGCGTCTCGCGTGAGCCGGCCAACAGCGTGCGCAGCAGCAGCGGCATCGTGCAGGACGTGGCGCTCGCGCCGTCGGGCAACGGCCTGGTCGTGCGCGGCCAGGGCTGGCGCACTTCCATCGGCCTCATCGGCAACACGTTGTTCTGGATGGTGGTCGCGCTGTCCGCACTGACGGTGTGGATGCTGCTGGGCACCTGGCGCCACATGCGCCGGCGTTCGCAGATGCAGAGCACGCTGATCACCGAGACGAACTTCCGGCGCGCGATGGAGAACTCCATGCTGACCGGCATGCGCGCGATGGATCTCGAGGGGCGCATCAGCTATGTCAACCCGGCGTTCTGCGCAATGACCGGTTTCGCCGAGGACGAGCTGATCGGCCGTCTGCCGCCCTTCCCGCACTGGCCGCCCGACCGCATGGAAGAGAACACGCGGCTGCTGCAGCAGGAGCTGCAGGGCCGCAGCCCGGCTGGCGGCATCGAAGTGAAGATCATGCGCAAGGACGGCACGCTGTTCGACTCGCGGATGTACGTGTCGCCGCTGATCGATGCCAAGGGCCACCAGACCGGCTGGATGACCTCGATGACCAACATCACCGAGGCCAAGCGCATCCGCGACCAGTTGTCGGCCTCGCACGAGCGCTTCACCACGGTGCTCGAGGGGCTAGAGGCTGCGGTGTCGGTGCTGTCGGTGGCGCAGGACGAACTGCTGTTCGCCAACCGTTCCTACCGGCTGTGGTTCGGCGCCGATTCCCAGGGCCATGCGCGCCTGGCCGGCGCAGACGAGCTGCAGGCAGGCCGGCGCGACGCCGATGAGTCGGTCGACAGCTTCGGCGGCCTGCCTGCACAGGAACTCACCGAAGCCAGCGGCGACGTGCACGAAGTGTTCGTCGAGTCGCTGCAGAAGTGGTTCGACGTGCGTGCGCGCTACGTGCAGTGGACCGACGGCCGGCTGGCGCAGATGCTCATCGCGACCGACATCACCGCTCGGCGCCGCGCAGAGGAGCAGGCCTCGCACCAGGCGGAGAAGGCCCAGGTCACCAGCCGCCTCGTGACGATGGGCGAGATGGCCTCCAGCGTCGCCCACGAGCTGAATCAGCCGCTCACCGCGATCACCAACTACTGCAACGGCATGGTCTCGCGGGTCAAGTCCGACGCCATCGAGAAGGACGACCTGATCGCCGCGCTGGAGAAGACCGCGCGCCAGGCCCACCGCGCCGGACAGATCATCCACCGCATCCGCGCCTTCGTGAAGCGAAGCGAACCACAGCGCCAGACCGCCAAGGCGCGCGACATCGTGGAGGACGCTGTCGAACTGGCCGGCATCGAGCTCAAGCGCCGCAACGTGCACATCCGCACCTACGTCGCGCAGCGGCTGCCCGACCTGCAGGTGGACCCGATCCTGATCGAGCAGGTGCTGCTGAACCTGCTGAAGAACTCGGCCGAGGCGATCGACAACGCGAAGCTGCCGTCCTCTCGTCGCCACATCGAACTGCGCGTGGTGCCCAAGCACACGCCGGAGGAAGGCGGCGTGATCGAGTTCAGCGTGCGAGACAACGGCCCGGGCGTGAAGGAGGAGATGATGGCCCGGCTCTACGAGGCGTTCTTCTCCACCAAGCCCGACGGGCTGGGCATCGGCCTGTCGTTGTGCCGATCCATCGTCGAGTCCCACCGCGGCCGTATCCGTGCGGAGAACCTCTACAATGGAAGCGTGATTAGCGGCTGCAGCTTTGCCTTCACCCTGCCAGTGGAGCTCCCGGTCCCGGCGACCGAGCCTCCCGGCGTCACCTTGACCGAAACCTCGTAAAGAGCGCGCATGAGCCTCATCCCCAAGAAGGGCACGGTCTATGTCGTCGACGACGACGAAGCCGTGCGCGACTCTCTTCAGTGGCTGCTCGAAGGCAAGGACTACCGGGTCAAGTGCTTCGACTCGGCCGAGTCCTTCCTGTCGCGCTTCGACTCCCGCGAGGTCGCCTGCCTGATCGCCGACATCCGCATGGACGGCATGAGCGGGCTGGAGCTGCAGGATCGTCTGGTCGAGCGCAAGAGCCCGCTGCCCGTGGTCTTCATCACCGGCCACGGCGACGTGCCGATGGCGGTCACCACGATGAAGAAGGGCGCGATGGATTTCATCGAGAAGCCCTTCAAGGAAGAGGAACTGCTGAGCCTGGTCGAGCGCATGCTCGACAGCGCCCGTGCCGCCTTCAGCCAGCACCAGGAAGCCGCCAGCCGCGACGCGCTGCTGTCGCGGCTGACCACCCGCGAGGCCCAGGTCCTCGAGCGCATCGTCGCCGGCCGCCTGAACAAGCAGATCGCCGACGACCTGGGCATCAGCATCAAGACGGTGGAGGCCCACCGCGCCAACATCATGGAGAAGCTCAACGCCAACACCGTGGCCGATCTGCTGAAGATCGCGCTCGGTGCCCAGGCCAAGGCCTGACGCACCTCCTCGTCGCCAGGGCCGCCTTCGTGCGGCCCTTGTCGTTTCTACCTCCGGTGCCGTGCTGACGGTGCCTACCGCTGAAGGAGCCCCTCGCATGAGCGCCCGAGCCATCGACGGCAATGCCCTGTCCCGCCACCTCCGCCACGAAGTCGCGCAGCGCGCCGCCACGCTGCGCGAGCACGGCATCACGCCGGGACTCGCCGTCATCCTGGTGGGCGAGAACCCGGCCTCGCAGGTCTACGTGCGCAACAAGGTGAAGGCCTGTCACGACAGCGGCCTGCATTCGGTGCTGGAGCATTACCCGGCGGCGATGACCGAGGCCGAGCTGCTGGCCCGCGTGCAGGCGCTGAACGCCGATCCGGCAATCCACGGCATCCTGGTGCAGTTGCCGCTGCCGCCGCACATCGACGCGCACCGCGTCATCGAGACCATCGCGCCGCACAAGGACGTGGACGGCTTCCACGTCGCGAGCGCAGGCGCACTGATGGTCGGCCAGCCCGGTTTCAAGCCCTGCACACCCTACGGTTGCATGAAGATGCTCGAGTCGATCGGCTACGACCCCAAGGGCAAGCACGCCGTCGTGATCGGCCGCAGCAACATTGTCGGCAAGCCGATGGCGATGCTGCTGCTGCAGGCCAACGCCACCGTCACGGTCTGCCACAGTGCGACCCCCGACCTCGCGCTGCACACCCGCCAGGCCGACATCGTGGTCGCCGCGGTCGGCAAGCGCAAGGTGCTGACCGCCGACATGGTGAAGCCCGGCGCCGTGGTGATCGACGTGGGCATGAACCGCGACGACCATGGCAAGCTGTGCGGCGACGTTGACTACGCCGGGGTCGCCAAGGTCGCCGGATGGATCACGCCGGTGCCCGGCGGCGTGGGACCGATGACGATCACGATGCTGCTGATGAACACCCTGGAATCGGCCGAGCGGCTGGTGGGCTGAGCCCATGGGCTCGCTATCCTGCCGATGAACAGGATTGAAACCGCGCCGCCCGACGCCAGCTGACACTGCTGCGAGCCCCGAACCGACGAGCCGACCCATGAGCAATCCTCTACTCGATACCGCCGCCCTGCCGCGCTTCGGCGAGATCCGCCCCGAGCATGTGGAGCCTGCGGTCGAGGCCCTGCTGGCCGAAGCGAACGTGGCGCTGGAACGCGCCACGGGCGCGGACGTGCCGGCCGACTACGATGCCCTCTCCGCGGTGCTCGATGTCGCAACCGAGCGCCTCGGGCGCGCCTGGGGAGCGGTCAGCCACCTCAACGCGGTGGCCGACACGCCCGAGCTGCGCGCCGCCTACACCGAGGCCCTGCCGCGCGTGACCGAGTTCTACACGAACCTGGGTGCCGACGAGCGGCTCTACGCGAAGTACAAGGCCGTGGCCGGCAGCCCTGCGGCAGCCGCGCTCAACGCGGCACGGCGCAAGGCGCTGTCGAACGCGATGCGCGATTTCGTGCTGTCCGGCGCCGAGCTGCAGGGGGCCGCCAAGGAGCGCTTCGCAGCCATCCAGGCGCGTCAGGCCGAACTCGGCCAGGCCTTCTCCGAGCATGTGCTCGACGCGACAGACGGCTGGAGCTTCATCGCGAGCGAGGCCGAGCTCGCCGGCGTACCGGAGGACGTCAAGGCCGCCACGCGCGCCGCCGCCCGGGCCGACGGCCAAGACGGCCACAAGCTCAGCCTGCACATGCCGGTCTACCTGCCGGTGCTGCAGTACGCGCAGGACCGCGCGCTGCGCGAACGCGTCTACCGCGCCCACGTCACGCGTGCCTCGGAGGCCGGCCCGACCGAGCGCGACAACAGCGCCGTGATGGGCGAGATCCTCACTCTGCGGCAGGAAGAGGCCGAGCTGCTGGGCTACCGCAACTTCGCCGAGGTTTCGCTGGTCGCCAAGATGGCCGACTCGCCGGCGCAGGTGCAGGGATTCCTGCGCGACCTGGCGCGGCGCGCACGGCCCCACGCCGAGCGCGATCTGGCCGAGCTTCGCGAGTTCGCCCGCACCGAGCTCGGCCTGGCCGATCTGCAGGCCTGGGACATGGCCTACGCGGCCGAGCGCCTGAAGGAAGCCCGTTACGCCTTCAGCGACACCGAGGTGAAGCAGTACTTCACCGAACCCAAGGTGCTGGCCGGCCTGTTCCGCATCATCGAGACGCTGTTCGAGGTGGCGATCCGCCCGGACACGGCGCCGGTCTGGAACGAGCACGTGCGATTCTTCCGCATCGAGCGCGGCACTCAGCTGGTCGGCCAGTTCTACCTCGACCCCTACGCACGCCCCGGCAAGCGCCCGGGCGCCTGGATGGACGACGTACGGGGTCGCTGGGCCCGCCCTGAGGGCAGGGTGCAGACGCCGGTGGCTCATCTGGTTTGCAACTTCGCTGCGCCCGTCGGTGACCGCCCCGCGCTGCTGTCGCACGACGACGTGACCACGTTGTTCCACGAGTTCGGCCACGGCCTGCACCACATGCTCACGCAGGTCGACGAGATCGGCGTGGCCGGCATCTCCGGCGTCGAGTGGGACGCGGTCGAGCTGCCCAGCCAGTTCATGGAGAACTTCTGCTGGGAGTGGGAGGTGGTGAAGCACATGACGGCGCACGTCGACAGCGGCGAGCCGCTGCCGCGGACGCTGTTCGACAAGATGCTCGCCGCAAAGAACTTCCAGAGTGGCTTGCAGACGTTGCGCCAGGTGGAGTTCTCGCTGTTCGACATGCTGATCCACGACGGTGCGTCGGCGGCGCCCTACGGCGCCGACGCCATCCAGCGGGTGCTCGACGGCGTGCGCCGCGAGATCGCGGTCATCGTGCCGCCGGCCTTCAACCGCTTCCAGCACAGCTTCTCGCACATCTTCGCCGGCGGTTACGCAGCCGGCTACTACAGCTACAAGTGGGCCGAGGTACTGAGCGCCGACGCCTACGCCGCCTTCGAGGAGGAAGGGGTGTTCAACCCCGCCGTCGGCCGCCGTTACCGCGAAGCCATCCTCGAAGCCGGTGGCAGCCGTCCGGCGATGGAGAGCTTCAAGGCCTTCCGCGGTCGCGAGCCACGCATCGACGCCCTGCTGCGCCACCAGGGCATGGCGGACTAAGATCGAAGTTCCGCCGAACCCGAGAACCTTGTCATGAGCCGTTCCGCTGCCGTCCTGCTGTTCAGCCTCGTCGCACTGGGCTCCGGTCCGGCCCTGGCGCAGTACAAGATCGTCGAGCCCGACGGGCGCATCACCTACACCGACCGCCCCGCGCCCTCGGCCGCGGCCAAGGTACAACCGATCCGCGGCGGCGCAGCGGTCGCCGGCACCCCCAGCGGCCTGCCGTACGAGCTGGCGCAGATCGCCGAACGCTACCCGGTGACGCTGTACAGCGGTAGCGACTGCTCGGGCTGCGTGGCCGGCCGCGACATGCTGCGCCAGCGTGGCATCCCCTACACCGAGAAGACCATCACCGGCGAAGCCGACATCGCCGCCTTCCGACAGATCGAATCGAGCGCCGAACTGCCGGTGCTGCGCATCGGCGGCCAGCAGCTGCGCGGCTATTCGGAGGCCGAATGGCGCGGCTACCTCGACGCCGCCGGCTACCCCAAGCAGTCGCGCCTGCCGCCCACCTACCGCGGCTGGGAGCCGACCCCGCTGGTGGGTCAGACCACGGCGCCGCGGGCCGCTCCGGCGCCGCGCCCCGCCGCGGAAGCCCCGGCCGCCCTGCCGCCGGCCCTGGAGGCCGCACCCAACGGCATCCGGTTCTGACGGCCTGCGCGGCTCGCGCGCAGGATGCCGGTCAGAAGCGCAGCGTCTTCACGCCTTCGGGCGTGCCCAGCAGGCAGACGCTGGCCTTGTGCCGCGCGAACACGCCCACGGTCACCACACCGGGCCACTGGTTGACCTCGGTCTCGAAGGCCAGCGGGTCGCCGATGCGCAGGCCCTGAACATCGAGGATCAGCTGACCGTTGTCGGTGATCACACCCTCGCGCACGGTCGCGGTCGCGCCCAGCTTCGCAAAGCGCCGCTGGATCTGGCTCACCGCCATCGGCAGCACCTCGACCGGCAACGGAAAGCGCCCCAGCACGTCCACCAGCTTGGAGGCATCGGCGATGCAGACGAAACGCTCGGCCAGATCGGCCACGATCTTCTCTCGCGTCAGCGCCGCGCCACCGCCCTTGATCATGCAGCCGTGGGGGTCGATCTCGTCTGCGCCGTCGATGTAGACCGGCAGCGATTCGACCGCGGCGGCCTCGAACACACGGATGCCCTTCTCGCGCAGCCGCTCGGTGCTCTTGACCGAGCTCGACACGGCCCCGGCGATACGCTCCTTGATACCCGCCAGTGCGTCGATGAAGCAGTTGACGGTCGAGCCGGTGCCGACGCCAACGATGCTGCCTTCGGGCACGTACTCGAGTGCAGCGCGGCCGACGAGGGTCTTCAGTTCATCCTGGTTCATGATGGGTGGCCGGGGCGGGACCGGCAGGGAGGTCGTGGGAAGTCAGTGCGAATGCAGCGATCGCGGCCGCGATTATCCAAGCCTCGAAGCAAGATGCGTGTCATGCCCCCGCCACGGCGACGGCGGCCACCGCGGTATGCTCGCCCAGCAACAGGGCCGACCCGCCCTGACCTGCCCTGAAAGGCCTCCGGCTGCAGCCCGACTCGCGAGTCCTCGCCGAGCGGCCGGTCCCGAAGGCGAGGCTTCCGGCCCGCCGACCCCCGACGCATGACCGAGCCCCTTTCCCTTCGTTCCTCCCGACCGCCCACGCCCCGCGGATTGCCCGCACGGTCGATCGCCGCAGCCCTGTGCCTCCTGCTGGGTGCCTGCGCCGCGCCGCCGGCCACCACCCCACCGGCCGGCGCGCTGGCCATGGCCTGGTCGGCGCCACTGCCGCACGGCGGCCAGCGCGCGGCCTTGCGCGACTGGTGGTCAGGCTTCGACGATCCGCAGGTGGCAGCGCTGATCGACGCGGCCCAGCGTGCCAACCCGACGCTGGCGCAGGCCGCGGCGCGTGTCGCCGAGTCGCGCGCGCTGGCGCAGGCAGCCGGCTCGTCCCGCTGGCCCACGCTCGACGCGAATGCGAGCGCCGTGCGCAGCCGCAGCGTGCTGCCGCCCGCGGGCGCCATCCAGACCACGAGCGGTGCCACGCTCGACGCGCTGTGGGAGATCGACCTGTTCGGCGCCGTGCGCCAGGGCGTTGCGGCGGCCGAGGCGCGGGCCGACGCGAGCCGCGCGCAATGGCACGACGCCCGCGTCAGCCTGGCGGCCGAGGTGGCGGCCACCTACGTCGGCCTGCGCAGTTGCGAGGCCGTGCTGGCGGTCTACGAGGAGGACGCGGCGTCGCTGCAGCAGACCGCCGACCTGGTGGGACAGAAGGTCCGCGCCGGCTTCGACGCACCGGCAAACGGCGCGCTCGCACGGGCCAGTGCAGCGGAGGCGGTCAACCGCGTGGCGGCACAGCAGACCGAGTGCGAGCTCTCCGTCAGGCAGCTGGTGCAGTTGACCGCGACGTCCGAACCGGCGTTGCGTGAACAGTTGCTGCCGCAGCGCGCCCGGCTGCCGCAGCCGTCCAGCTTCGAGGTCGCCGCGGTACCCGCGGCCGTGCTGTCGCAGCGTCCCGACCTCGCTGCGGCCGAACGCAACATCGTCGCGGCGGCGGCCGAGGTCGGCGCGGCCCAGGCGGATCGCTTTCCGCGCCTGAGCCTGTCGGGCTCGATCGGCCGCGCATCCATCCGCAGCGGCGGCCAGACGTTCGACGGCACGACCTGGTCCTTCGGTCCCGGCCTGCTGATGCCTCTGTTCGATGGTGGCCGGCGACGCGCCAACGTCGATGCCGCGCAGGCGCGATACGACGGCGCGATGGCTGCCTACCGCGAGCGCGCGCTGGCCGCCGTGCGCGAGGTGGAGGAAGCCCTGCTGCGGCTGGACGCGGCTGGCCGCCGCGAAGCCGACGCCGAGCGGGCGGCTCAGGGCTATGGCGAGTTCCTGGCCGCCGCGCAGACCCAGTGGCAGGTCGGCGTGGGCAGTCTGCTCGACCTGGAACAGGCGCGGCGTGCCGCGCTGGCGGCCGACGCCGGGCTGATCCAGGTGCGGCGAGAGCGCGTGAGCGCCTGGGTTCAGCTCTACAAGACGGTCGGCGGCGCCTGGCAGGCCGACGACGATACGACGACGAGGTAAAGGGCATGCAGGAGAGCAAGAGATCGCGCAAGTGGATCGTCGCGGCCGTCGCTGTGGCCGGCGTGATCGCCGTTGCGGTGGGGTTGGCCATCGGCCGCAGCGCACCCGACGGCGCGGCAGCGGCCGCCCCCGCCGCGTCGGCGGCGACCTCGGCCGGCAAGCCGGCACTCACCGTGACCACCACACGCGCCGAGACGCTCGACTGGCCGCGTACGCTGGAAGCCCACGGCAGCGTGGCGGCCTGGCAGGAGGCGTCGATCAGCGCCGAGATCGGCGGTTTCCGCCTCACCGAGGTGCGGGTCAACGTGGGCGATCGTGTCCGGCGCGGCCAGGTGCTGGCGCTGATGTCGCCCGACACGGTGCAGGCCGACCTGGCACAGACCCGTGCCGCCCTCGCCGAGGCCGAGGCCACGCTGGCCGAGGCCCAGGCGAACGCCGAGCGCGCCCGCCAGCTGCAGACCACCGGCGCCATCAGCAGCCAGCAGATCAACCAGTACCTGACCGCGGAGCAGACGGCGCGTGCGCGCCTCGAGGCGCAGCGGGCCCGGCTGGAGGTCGAGGCACTGCGGCTGCGCCAGACCCGCGTGCTCGCACCCGACGATGGCGTGATCTCGGCACGTACCGCCGCCGTCGGTGCTGTGGCCCAGCCGGGCGCCGAGATGTTCCGACTGATCCGCGGCGGACGGCTCGAATGGCGCGCCGAAGTCACCGCGACCGAGTTGCCTCGCCTCCGCGCCGGAATCCCGGTGCGGCTGCTGCACGGCGACGGCAGCAGCACGCCCGGTCGCGTGCGCATGGTCGCGCCGACCATCGACCCGCAGACGCGCAACGGCCTGGTCTACGTCGACCTGCCGGCCAACGGCGACGATCGCGCACAGGTGCGCGCCGGCCTGTTCGCGCGCGGCGAGTTCGAACTGGGCCGCTCGCCGGCGCTGACCCTGCCGCAATCGGCGGTGGTGCTGCGCGACGGCTTCAGCTATGCGCTGCGCGTGGGACCGGATGCGCGGCTCGCGCAGGTCAAGCTGGCCACCGGGCGGCGCCTGGGCGAACGCATCGAGGTGCTCGACGGCCTGAAGGCCGGCGATTTGGTGGTGGCCTCGGGCGCCGGCTTCCTCGGCGACGGCGACCTCGTTCGCGTGGTGCCGGCCGGCCCGCGCGCCGACGCCGCGTCCGCCCCCTGAGACCGACCCGCGAGCTGCCGATGGACATCAACGTCTCCGCCTGGTCGATCCGCAATCCGATCCCGGCCATCCTGCTGTTCGCGCTGCTGACGGTGCTGGGACTGATGTCGTTCCGGGCGATGAAGATCCAGAACTTCCCCGACATCGACCTGCCGATGGTCACCGTCACGGCCGCCTTGCCCGGTGCATCGCCGTCGCAGCTGGAGACCGAGGTGGCGCGCAAGATCGAGAACTCGGTCGCCTCGGTGCAGGGGGTCAAGCACCTGTACACCAAGGTGCAGGACGGCGTGGCCACGATCACCGTGGAGTTCCGCCTAGAGAAGCCCATCCAGGAGGCCGTGGACGACGTGCGCGACGCCGTCTCGCGGGTGCGCTCCGACCTGCCCGTCGACCTGCGCGACCCGGTGATCGCCAAGGTCGACCTGGCGGGCATGCCGATCCTCACCTACACGGTCGCCTCGGACCGCATGGACGATGAGGCGCTGTCCTGGTTCGTCGACAACACGGTGGCCAAGACGCTGCTCAATGTGCAAGGTGTGGGCGCGGTGGCGCGGGTCGGCGGCGTCACGCGCGAGATCGCGGTCGAGCTCGACCCTGGCCGCCTGCTGGCGCTGAACGCCAGCGCGGCCGACATCTCGCGCCAGCTACGCCAGGTGCAGCAGGAGGCGGCAGGCGGCCGCACCGATGTCGGCGGGGCCGAACAGTCGGTGCGCACGCTGGGCACGGTGCAGTCGGCCGAGGAACTGGGGCGCGTGCAGATCGCGCTGAGCGACGGCCGCCGCATCCGCCTTGACGAAGTGGCGAGCGTGCGCGACACCGTGGCCGAGCAACGTTCGGCCGCCCTGCTCGACGGCCGGCCGGTGGTCGGCTTCGAGATCACGCGCAGCCGCGGTGCCGGCGAGGTGGACGTCGATGCCGGTGTGAAGCGAGCGCTCCAGCGGCTGCTGGCCGCCCACCCCGAGATCACCGTCAGCGAGGCCTTCAATTTCGTCGACCCGGTGGTCGACAACTACGAAGGCTCGATGAAGCTGCTGCTCGAGGGCGCGCTGCTGGCCGTCGTGGTGGTGTGGTTCTTCCTGCGCGACTGGCGCAGCACGCTGGTCTCGGCCACGGCGCTGCCGCTGTCCATCCTGCCGGCTTTCGTCGGCATGCACCTTCTGGGCTTCACGATCAACGGCGTGACGCTGCTGGCGCTGTCGCTGGTGGTCGGCATCCTGGTCGACGACGCGATCGTCGAGATCGAGAACATCATGCGCCACCTGCGCATGGGCAAGACGCCCTACCAGGCCGCCATGGAGGCAGCCGACGAGATCGGCCTCGCGGTCATCGCCACCACCTTCACGCTGGTCGCGGTGTTCCTGCCCACCGCGTTCATGAGCGGCGTGGCCGGCAAGTTCTTCGTGCAGTTCGGCTGGACCGCGGCCATCGCGGTGTTTGCCTCGCTGGTGGTGGCGCGCATGCTGACGCCGATGATGGCCGCCTACCTGCTACGCGCCGACGGCCAGGCCCACCATGACGGCCGTCTGATGCGGGGCTACCTGGCCGCGGCCGCCTGGTGCCTGCGGCACCGCGTGCTCACCTCGCTGGCGGCCGCGCTGTTCTTCTTCGGCTCGCTGGCACTGGCGCCGCTGCTGCCGACCGGCTTCATCCCCCCGGACGACCTGTCGCAGACGCAGGTCTACCTGGAGCTGCCGCCCGGCTCGACCTTCGAGGAGACGCGCGCCGCGGCCGAGCAGGCACGCGAGATCGTGCAGCGCCATCCGCATGTGAAGCGCGTCTACACCGCCATCGGCGGCGGCAGCGCCGGCGGCGATCCCTTCGCCGGCGCCGGTGTCGCGGAGGCGCGCAAGGCCACCCTCACCATCAATCTCACGCCACGCGGCGAGCGGGGCGGCTTAAAGAAGCAGGCCGTCGAGCGCGAGTTGCGCGACACGCTTGAGGCGCTGCCCGGCGTGCGGCTGAAGATCGGGCTGGGCGGCTCGAGCGAGAAATACGTGCTGGTGCTGGCCGGCGAGGACGGCCCGACGCTGGCCGCGCACGCGAGCCGTGTCGAGCGCGAACTGCGCACCCTGCCCGGCATCGGCAACGTGACCTCCACGTCCAGCCTGGTGCGGCCGGAGCTCATCGTGCGACCCGACTTCGCCCGCGCCGCCGACCTGGGCGTGACCTCGGCCGCGATCGCCGACACGCTGCGCATCGCGACCGCTGGCGACTACGACCAGGCGCTGGCCAAGCTCAACCTGTCGCAACGGCAGGTGCCGATGCTGGTGCGGCTGAAGGCCGACGCGCGCCAGGACCTCACGCTGCTGGCGAGGCTGCCGGTTCCCGGCGCGCACGGCCCGGTGATGCTGGGCAACGTGGCCACGCTCACGCTCGAGAGCGGCCCGGCGCAGATCGACCGCTACGACCGGCTGCGCAACATCAACTTCGAGATCGAGCTGAACCAGCAGCCGCTCGGCGCGGTGGAGAAGGCCGCGCTGGCCCTGCCCAGCCTGAAGACCTTACCGCCCGGCGTGAGCCAGACCACCGTGGGTGACGCCGAGGCGATGGCCGAGCTGTTCGAGAGCTTCGGCCTGGCGATGCTGACCGGCGTGATGTGCATCTACATCGTGCTGGTGCTGCTGTTCAAGGACTTCGTGCAGCCGGTCACCATCCTTGCGGCGCTGGTGCTGTCGGTGCCGGGCGCCTTCCTGGCGCTGTTCATCACGCACACCGCGCTGTCGATGCCGTCGATGATCGGCCTCATCATGCTGATGGGCATCGCGACCAAGAACTCCATCCTGCTGGTGGAGTACGCGATCGTCGCGCGGCGCGACCGCGGCCTGTCGCGCTGGGACGCGCTGATCGACGCCTGCAGCAAGCGCGCCCGCCCGATCGTCATGACGACGGTGGCGATGGGCGCCGGCATGATGCCGATCGCGATCGGCCTGGGTGTGGACCCGAGCTTCCGCGCGCCGATGGCGATCGTGGTGATCGGCGGCCTGATCACCTCGACCTTCCTGAGCCTACTGGTGATCCCGGTGGTGTTCACCTACGTCGACGACCTCGTGGCCTGGCTCAAGCGCCATACCTTCAAGGGCGCGCACCGGGTGAACGCCGGCCTCTAGCAAAATGCGCCGATGCCCCTCATTCCGTACGCGCTGACGCGCCCCTTCCTGTTCGGCCTGGACGCCGAGCACGCCCACGAACTGACGCTGGCCTCGATCGCGCGGCTGCAGAACACGCCGCTGCAGTGCCTGTGGCAGCAACCGCGCATCGACGATCCGGTCACGCTGGCGGGCGTGCGCTTTCCCAACCGCATCGGCCTGGCGGCTGGCCTCGACAAGAACGGCCGCTGCATCGACGGCTTCGGTGCCATGGGCTTCGGCTTCATCGAGGTGGGGACCGTCACGCCCAAGGGACAGCCCGGCAACCCGAAGCCGCGCATCTTCCGCCTGCCGCAGGCCGAGGCGCTGATCAACCGCCTGGGCTTCAACAACGACGGCCTCGACGCCTTTCTCGCCAATGTGCGGCGCGCCGGCTTCCGTCAGGGCGGTGGTGTGCTCGGCCTGAACATTGGCAAGAACGCCGCCACGCCGATCGAGGACGCGGTCGACGACTATCTGCTCGGCCTGGAGGGTGTGTACCCGCACGCCGACTACGTGACGGTCAACATCTCCAGCCCGAACACGCAGAACCTGCGCAGCCTGCAGAGCGACGCAGCTCTCGATGCGCTGCTCGGCCGCCTGCAGGAGCGTCGCCAGCAGCTCATCGCGCGGCACGGCCGCAGCGTGCCGATGTTCGTGAAGATCGCGCCCGACCTCGACGAGGCCCAGGTCGACGTGATCGCCGCCACCTTGAAGAAGAATGCCGTCGACGGCGTGATCGCCACCAACACCACGTTGTCGCGCGATGCCGTGCGGGGCCAGGCGCACGCCACCGAGGTGGGCGGCCTGAGCGGCCGGCCGGTGTTCGAGGCCAGCAACCGCGTGGTCGGCCAGCTGCGCGCCGCGCTCGGCGCCGGCTATCCGATCATCGGCGTGGGCGGCGTGATGAGTGGCGCCGATGCGCGCGCCAAGCGCGACGTCGGCGCCGACGTGGTGCAGATCTACACCGGCCTCATCTACCGCGGTCCGGCGCTGGTGAGCGAAGCGGCGCGCGCCCTGAAAGGCTGAGCCGCGACGCAGCGACTCAGTGCGGCTTGCGTCCGACGGCGCTCACGCCCTTCGGCGGCACCGACGCGAACAGCCGCGCTGCGCGGCCCTTGAGTTCGAGCAGCTCGCTCGGTGTGACCGAGTAGGTCCCGGCAACCACATTGACCTCGACCCGGAACTCCACGTCGCGGTCGCCGTTCGACAGCATGCCCGAGGTGAACTCGTAGTCCTCCTGCTCGGCCGGCAGCCCCTGGGTGCCGATGTCGTAGTCCTCGTAGTCGACGCGCGTGATCTCGCCGCTGGCCATGTCGAGCAGCCCGGAGGAACGGATCACCGTCTCGGACAGCTCGTCGAAAAGAACCACGGGCAACTTCAGATCCACGTCGAGCCTCCTGTACCTTGCATCGGCAAGACCGTGATTTTAGGCCGTGGCCCGCGGACTGTCCGACGTCGCGCTCACAGCGTGGCGACCACCGCCGCCGCCATGCGCTGCGCAGCGCCGCGGTGCGCCGCCGAGAACGCCAGCGCTGCCTGCGCCATGCGCGCACGCAGCGGCTCGTCGGCGGTGAGCGCGATCGCGCGCAGCACGCCGGTGTCGATGTCGGCCACCCGCTCGGCGGCACCTGCCGCGAGCGAGCGCTGCGCCGCATCGGCGAAGTTGAAGGTGTGCGGCCCCATCAGCACCGGGCACCCGCAGGCGGCCGCCTCGATCAGGTTCTGCCCGCCCAGCGGCTCGAAGCTGCCGCCGAGCAGCGCGACGCGCGCGGCCGCGTAGTAGGCCGGCATCTCGCGCAGCGTGTCCCCCAGCCAGACGTCGGCGGCCTGAGCCACCTCGCCGGGCTGGTCGTCGAACCACGCACTGCGGCGCGACAGCGACGCGCCGCTGCGCTCGACCAGTGCCGCCACCTCGTCGAATCGCTGCGGGTGGCGCGGCACCAGCAGCAGCCGCGGGCGCGGCGCGGGCCGGGCCTGCCAGGCGGCCAGCAGCGCGGCCTCCTCGCCCTCGCGGGTGCTGGCCGCCAGCACCAGCGGCCGGCCGCTCGCCTGCGCCCAGCGTTCGCCGAGCCGGCACAGCGCGGCATCGGGATCCACGTCGAACTTCAGGTTACCCATCACGTCGACGCGGCGTGCGCCGGCGTCGCGCAGGCGTGCCGCGTCGGCCTCGGTCTGCGCCAGCACGCGCACGAGCGCCGCGAAGGCCGGCCTCAGCAGTACCGCGAAGCGCGCACCGCGTCGCAGGCTCTTCTCGCTGAGGCGGGCATTGGCCAGCAGCACAGGCACGCCGGCGGCGGCGGCGCTGCGCATCAAGTTGGGCCACACCTCGGTTTCCATCAGCACGCCGACCGCCGGCCGCCAATGGGCCAGGAAGCGGCGCGTCGCGCCCGGCGTGTCGTAGGGCAGCCAGGTCTGGGCGTCACCGGCGCGCAGCAGGGCGGCGCCGGCCTCGCGCCCGGTCGCCGTGCCGTGGGTGAGCAGCAGGCGCAGCGACGGCTGTTCGTCGCGCAGCGCATCGACCAGCGCCTGGGCGGCCCGGGTCTCGCCGAGCGACACGGCATGGATCCACACCGCGCCGGGCACCGCGGTCCCGGCATAGCGGCCGAAGCGCTCGCCGATGGCCTGGCGGTACGGCGGTTCGGCGCGCCCGCGCCACCACAGCCGCAGCGCGTAGACCGGGCTCAGCGCGCGCAACAGGCTGCCGTAGACGAAGCGCGCGAAGCCGGCCTTCACGTCCATGGCGGCCGCGAGGCGACGGCGCCGCTCAGTGCGCCGCCGCGGCGACCTGCGCGTCCGGCTTCACGGCGCGCAATGCGGCCATGAACTGCGCCTGGATGCGCTCCAGCGCCGCCGCCGTGTGGCCCTCGAAACGCAGCACCAGCACCGGCGTGGTGTTGGAGGCGCGCACCAGGCCGAAGCCATCCTTGAACTCGGCGCGCAGGCCATCGATGGTGATCACCTCGCTGGCGCCGGGGAACTTGGCCACTTCGCGCAGCCGGGCCACCACCTCGTGGTGCTCGCCCTCGGCGCAGGGCACGTTCAGCTCAGGCGTGCTGTAGCTGGTGGGCAGGGCGTTGAGCAGCTTGCTCGGGTCCTTGTGGCGCGACACGATCTCCAGCAGCCGCGCCGCGGTGTAGGTGGCATCGTCGAAGCCATACCAGCGCTCGCCGAAGAAGATGTGGCCGCTCATCTCGCCGGCCAGCGGTGCGCCACTCTCCTTGAGCTTTGCCTTGATCAGCGAGTGGCCGGTCTTCCACATCACCGGCTCGCCGCCGGCCTTGCGGATCGCCGCGACGAGGCGCTGCGAGCACTTGACGTCGAAGATGATCGGCGCGCCGGGGTGGCGCTGCAGGATGTCCTGCGCGTACAGCATCAATTGCCGGTCGGGGAAGATGTTCTGGCCATCGGCGGTCACGACGCCCAGGCGGTCGCCGTCGCCGTCGAAAGCCAGGCCGAGTTCGGCACCGGTCTCCTTCACGGTGCGGATCAGGTCCACCAGGTTCTCCGGCTTGGAGGGATCGGGATGGTGGTTCGGGAAGTCGCCGTCGACCTCGGAGTAGAGCTCGATCACCTCGCAGCCCAGCGCGCGCAGGATGCCGGGCGCCGACGCGCCGGGGATGCCGTTGCCGGAATCGACCACGATCTTCATCGGCCGGGCCAGCTTGCAGTCGTTGGTGATGCGGTGCCGGTACTCGGCGCCGATGTCCATCGCGGCCGAGCGGCCCTGGCCCTTCACGTAGTCCTCGGCCTCGATGCGCCGGCGCAGACCCTGGATGTCCTCGCCGTAGATCGCGCGGCCGCCCAGCACCATCTTGAAGCCGTTGTAGTCCTTCGGGTTGTGGCTGCCGGTGACCTGGATGCCGCTGCGGCAGCCGTGCTTTGCGCGCGTGGCGGCCACGTAATACAGCATCGGCGTGGTGACCGGCCCCAGGTCCACCACGTCGAGACCGGTCGAGGCCAGGCCACGGATCAGCGCGGCCGACAGCCCCGGCCCGGAAAGGCGCCCGTCCCTGCCGACCGCGACCGCCTTCTCGCCCAGCTTGCGCGCCTCGCTGCCGAACGCACGGCCGAGGTGCTCGGCGAACTGCTCGTCGATCGTCTTGCCGACGATGCCACGGATGTCATAGGCCTTGAAGATCGAAGCTGCAACTTGCATGCGGGGGTCCGTCCTGAATGAGAAGACTGAGGAGACCGGCGGATTGTAGGGACGCCCCCTGCTTCGGCCCGCCGGTCACCGGGTTTCCTCGCGCCGAGTGCATCACGCCTGCCCAGCCTAAGATCGCGGGTCCGTCGCCGGCTGGCTGCTCAACGGGATCTCCGGCGACCTTTCCGTCCAAGCGCCCCATGCCACCTCGTTCGTTCGCCGCCCAGGCCCGGGCCGACACGCCGCTCGGCCCGATCACACTCGCAGCCACCGAGCGCGGCCTCGCGGGCCTCTGGTTCGACGGTCAGAAGCACCATCCCGGCACGATCGATGCGCCGGTCGACGCCGGCCAACGCTGGATCGTCCAGGCCCTCGATGAACTCGCCGACTACTGGCGCGACGGTTCGGCACCCTTCACGATCGCGCTGGATCCGCAGGGCACGCCGTTCCAGCAATCGGTGTGGGAGGCGCTTCGTGGCATCGCCGCGGGCCGCACGCTCAGCTACGGTGGCCTCGCGCAGCAGCTCGGCCGTGCGTCGGCGGTGCGGGCGGTGGGTGCGGCGATCGGCCGCAACCCGGTCGCGGTGATCGTGCCCTGCCACCGCGTGCTGGGCACGAGCGGCTCCCTCACCGGCTATGCCGGTGGCCTGGAGCGCAAGGCGGCGTTGCTGCGGCTTGAGGGCACCCTGCTGTGAAGCCGGCCGACGTCCTCGAGCTGTGCCTGCTGGCGGCGCTCTGGGGTGCCTCCTTCCTGTTCATGCGCCTGGGGGCCGGCGAATTCGGCCCGGTGGCGCTGGCCGGGCTGCGCGTGCTGGGGGCCACGCTGTTCCTGCTGCCGCTGCTGGCCGCCCGCCGGCAGCTGGGTGTGCTGCGTACACACTGGCGCGACATCTTCCTGGTGGGACTCGCCAACTCGGCTCTGCCCTTCCTGGCCTACAGCTATGCGGCGCTCGCCATCACGGCCGGCCTGTCGTCGATCTTCAACGCTACCACTCCGCTGTGGGGTGCGCTGATCGCCTGGCTGTGGCTCAAGGACCGGCTGACGCCATCGCGCGTGCTGGGCCTGCTGATCGGCTTCAGCGGCGTGCTGTGGCTGGCCTGGGACAAGGCCAGCTTCAAGCCGGGCGCCGATGGCACAAGCACCGGCTGGGCGATCGTGGCCTGCCTGGGCGCGACCCTGCTCTACGGCTGGTCGGCCAGCTTCACCAAGAAGCGGCTCACCGGCGTGGCGCCGCTCGCCGTGGCCACCGGCAGCCAGGTGTCGGCGGCGCTCGTGCTCACGCTGCCGATGCTGTGGTTCTGGCCCACGCAGGCGCCCTCGGCCACGGCCTGGCTGGCGGTCGGCCTGCTGGCACTGGCCTGCACCGGCGTGGCCTACGTGCTGTTCTTCCGCCTGATCGCCCGCATCGGCCCGTCCAACACGATCGCGGTGACCTTCCTGATTCCGGCGTTCGCTGTGCTGTGGGGCTGGATATTCCTGGCCGAGGGCATCACCACGGCGATGGTGATCGGCTGCGCGGTCATCCTGGTCGGCACGGCGCTCACGACCGGGCTGGTCACGTTGCCGCTTGGCCGACGCAAGACCGCCACGGAAGCGTGAGGGTCCGGGCCGGCGGGCCCGGCTCAGTCGACCTCGATCAGCAGCGCCGGATCGAACGCCGGGTTCTCTACCTGACCGCGTGGCGCATAGCCACGCGGATTGGCGACCACGCGGGTCCGGCCGATCCGGTAGTCGAAGCTGTCGTGCACATGACCGTGCAGCCAGAGCTGCGGCTGCCAGCGCAGGATGCGCGCCTCCAGGTCGGAGACGAAGCAGGCGTTCAGCGGCGAGCCGGCGAACTTGTCCGCGATGCTGCCTCGCGAGGGCGCATGGTGGGTCACCACCACCGTCGGGCCGTCGTGCGGTTCGGCGAAGCGCGCCTCCAGCCAGTCGACGGCCGTGTCGAACAGCAGTTGCGACAGCGCGGGCGTGAAAAGCTGGTCGAACTCCGGTGCCATGCGAATGCGCGAGAAGTCTCGCACCAATTCGGTCGCCTGTCGCACTCCGGCGTCACGCTCGGCCAAGGTAGCGAACAGGCGGTAGTCGGACCACAGCGTGCAGCCGAGGAAGCGCACGCCGCCGTGGTGCCACTCGTCGCGCTCCAGCACCCGCACCGCGCTGCCCTGCGCCTGCTCACGCAACTGCCGCAGCGTGGTGACGAGATCGCCGCCGTAGAACTCGTGGTTGCCCGCAACGAACAGCGTGGGCTGCGGAAACTGTCGAGCCCACGCGATGGCGCCGGCGGGCCGCGACACGTCGCCCGCCACCACCACCACGTCGGCCGGCGTCGACGGCACGTCCAGCGGCTGCACCGACAGGTGCAGGTCCGAGTACAGCGCAAGCCTCATGCCGCGGCAGGCTCGTCCGACAGGCGAACCATCAGCTTGCCCTGGTTGCGGCCATCAAGCAGCATGTTGATGGCATCGGGCACGCGTTCGAGGCCTTCGACAACATGCGCGCGATGCTGCAGGCGGCCCTCTCCGGCCCACTGCAGCAGGTGCGCGTAGGCCTCCTTCGGGTCGTGCTCGGGATCAAGGATCACGAAACCCTGCATGCGCAGCCGCTTCAGCACCACCTGCACGATGTTGCGCGGACCCGGCACATCGTAGTCGTTGTAGGTCGAGATCATGCCGCAGCAGACGATGCGGCCGAAGTCGTTCATCAGCCCCAGAGCAAGCTCGAGGGTGTGCCCGCCGACGTTGTCGAAGTACACGTCGATGCCCTTCGAACAGGCTGCGGCCAGCGACGCGTCGAAGTCGGCGGCGCGGTAATCCACCGCGGCATCGAAGCCCAGCACCTCGGTCAGGTAGCGGCACTTCTCGGCGCCGCCCGCCACGCCGACGACGCGGCAGCCGAGGATGCGGCCGATCTGGCCGACCAGCGCGCCCACGGCACCGGCGGCGCCAGACACCAGCAAGGTCTCTCCGGCCTTCGCCGCGCCCACTTTGACGAGGCCGCAGTAGGCCGTCATGCCGATGTGACCGAGCAGACTGAAATGAGCCGTGACCGGCAGCGGCGCGATGTCCGACAAGACGAGCAGGTCAGAGCCATCGCTGATCACGCGTTGCTGGCAGCCGAACAGGCCCTGCACCAGCGTGCCCTGTGCGAAGCCAGGGTGCCGCGTGGCCTCGACCACGCCGATGCCGATGCCGCGGAACACCTCGCCGGGCTGGATCATCGGCAGGTAGTTGTCGGTCGGGTGCAGCCAGACGCGCATCGTCGGGTCGATCGACAGGTAGATCGTGCGCACCTGCACCTGGCCGTCCGCGAGCGGCGCGAGCGGCGCGTCGACGAGGCGGAAATCTTCGTCGCGGATGCGGCCTTCGGGATGGCGGGCGAGCAGCAGTTGGCGGTTGCCAGCGGTGGTCACGGTTAAGTCTCCTGGTTGTGGGTCGCCCCAATGGCGCGGTTGTGGCGAGGAGATCACAAGTTCCGGCGAAACGGAAGCGGTGGAAAGCCTCGGGCGGGCCTCGCCGACCAACTCCCGCTGCGACGACCACTGCATCGGAATCGCAAGAACTTCACACGCGTGGCCCGCGACGCCCTCGCTTCAGGGGGGCCCGCTTGCGCCCATGAACAGCCGGTCCCGTCTACGCTTACGGCGCAGGAGCAACCACTGAGCGCGGCGCCCCGCTGCCGCCCTGGAGTACAGGAATGACGACGGTACAAAAGATCATCTGGGCTGAAACCTTCGCGCAGCAATGTCAGGCCCTCTCCGAAGGGCGCGGCAACTTCCACGGCTACCTCGATCTGGCCTATGAACTGCAGGCGCGTGAAGGCGCCAGCGACCCGGCGCTGGTGGCCCGGCGAGAGTTCGACCGGTTGCGCAGCATCGACTCCTGCCAGCGAGCGACGGCCACGTCGTGACCCGTTGACCCCGGCGCGCCGCCGCTGATCCGCGGCGCTCGTCGTCCCGGTATGTGCGAGCAGGGCGAGGTTCGATATGCGATCCGCCCGGTTGGCCGCACCAGCGGGCGCCGCGACGCTCCCGGCAACTCGTCGTGACAAGTTGCCGATGAACGCTTCTCGCGCCGCCAGATCCCCCGCTACCCTGGTCCGCCTGCCCGGCACACCGCTGCTTGCGCAGATCGAGCTGCAGGGCAAGGGCAGCTTCGCCGCCAAGCCCAAAGCTTGGTCGAATCGGTGTCTGCCACGGACTGTGAGGCGCTCAACCAGCTGCAGGCACTGCGATTTCGGCGCGCCGACGCCAGCGTCGCCGAGCGCTCAACCGCCGGGCGGGTCGTACTCGGGGCCGGAGGCCGGCAGCTCGCGCTTCAGGTAGCGCACCACCGACTCGGCGCGCGGACCGACTTGCTGGACGGCTCGACGCAACTGCGCGTGGTCGACGTCCAGCAAGCGACACCAATAGGCGACGTCGACGTCGCGCAAGAGGTCGATGCGCGCGGACGATGCGATCGAAGACGGGTTCGTTTCGACGACCATGCCTGCCTCCTTCGGAGCGAAGACGAATCCATTATGAGACGGCACGGCTGCCGGGTGGAGGGCTTCCCCCTCTTCTCGCCGTGGCACGGTCAGACGGGCCGGCATATGCAAAGCCGCAAAGCGTCCTTGTCCACCGGGACCTCGCGGCTTAGGGTCGAGGGTTGTTCCGCGACTGCACTTCTCTCTCTCGCACACCAAACCAGAACCCCATGAAAGTCATCAGCATTCTCGGCAGTCCCTCGTTGCGTTCGCGCTCCGGCGCCCTGCTCCAGTTGGCGCAGGCCAGGCTGCAGCCTCACGCGACCACCACAGAGACGATCACGGTCCGCGACCTGCCCGGCCAGGCACTGCTGCACGCCGAATTCGCCGACACCGACATCCAGGCCGCGATCCGCAAGGTGCTGGAGGCGCAGGTCGTCCTCGTCGCCACCCCGATCTACAAGGCCGCCTACAGCGGCCTGCTGAAGAGCTTCCTCGACCTGTTGCCACAGGACGGACTGCGCGACAAGACCGTGCTGCCACTCGCCACGGGCGGAAGCGCAGCTCACCTGCTGGCTCTCGACTACGCGCTCAAGCCGGTGCTGTCGGCGCTGGGTGCTCGCGACATCCTCGACGCGGTCTACGCCAGCGATGCGCAGATCCCGAGCGTGGACGGCCGCTACGAGGTCGACGCAGAGATCGGCGTGCGCGTGGAACAGTCACTGCGCAGCGTCATCGAGCGCGATGCTGTGTTGGCACGTGCACGCGGCACGCCCCAGCCGCCCTGGTTGAGCCACCGCGTGCGCTGGGCGGTGTGATAGAGCGCCCACAAAGCACAACGGGTTGCAACATCGCTGCTGCAACCCGTTGATTTTTTGGCGGAGTGGACGGGGCTCGAACCCGCGACCCCCGGCGTGACAGGCCGGTATTCTAACCAACTGAACTACCACTCCATGTGGTTGGCAGGTTTCACATCGCTGTGCAAGTCCTGCGCTGACTTGGCGTCCCCTAGGGGATTCGAACCCCTGTAATCACCGTGAAAGGGTGGTGTCCTAGGCCTCTAGACGAAGGGGACTGAAACCTTCTGGCAAATCACTTCTCTTTTGAACAGCGCCACCGCAGCTTCAAGCCTTTGGTGGAGGTAAGCGGGATCGAACCGCTGACCTCTTGCATGCCATGCAAGCGCTCTCCCAGCTGAGCTATACCCCCGGCGCTGTTCAAGCGAGACTGAAATTATATGACGATTTTCAGGATGCTCGCAAGCGAGCCAGCACAGTGTCGCGGGCAAACAGGGCCAGCACGGCATCGACCGACGGCGTCTGCGCGCGGCCGCACACCAGCACGCGCACCGCATGCGCCAGTTGCGGCATCTTCAGGCCGTGCTCGGCAAGCGTTGCCTTGAAGGCCTGCTGGATGGATGCGGCATCCCACGCGATCTCGGCGAACTGGACCGCGAGCGACGACAGCGCGGGCTTCACCGCGTCGGTCACGTGGGCCGCAAGGTCCTCGGCGCTCGGCGTCACGTCGCCGAAGTACATCGCCAGCCACTGCGCCAGCTCCGCGGTGGTCGCGCAGCGGTCCTTGAACAAGCCACACAGCTTCGCGAGCCGCTCGTCGGTGGGAGCGGCAAGGCCCAGCCGATGCAACTGCAGCGCCACCAGCGGCGCCAGCACGGCATCGTCGGTGCGCTTGAGGTGCTGGGCACCGACCCAGCGCAGCTTGGCCTCGTCGAACTGTGCAGCGCTCTTGCCGAGGTGATCGAGGTTGAACCATTCGACCAGTTGCTCGCGCGAGAAGATCTCGTCATCGCCGTGGCTCCAGCCCAGGCGGGCCAGGTAGTTCACCACCGCATCGGCGAGGTAGCCCTCGTCGCGATACTGCGTGACGGGCTTGGCGCCGTGGCGCTTGCTCATCTTCTCGCCCTGCTCGTTCAGCACGGTCGGCAGGTGCGCGTAGACCGGCGGCTCGTGACCCAACGCTCGCAGGATGTGGATCTGCCGCGGCGTGTTGTTCACGTGGTCGTCACCGCGGATCACGTGCGTGATCTGCATGTCGGCGTCGTCGACGACGACGCAGAAGTTGTAGGTCGGCGTGCCGTCGGGCCGGGCGATCACCAGGTCGTCGAGCTCGTCATTGCTGAACTCGATGCGGCCCTTGACCTTGTCGTCCCACGCCACGCTGCCGCCGATCGGCGAGCGGAAGCGGATCACCGGTTGCACACCCGCCGGCACCGGCGGCAGCGTCTTGCCGGGTTCGGGCCGCCAGGTGCCGTCGTAGCGCGGCTTCTGCTTGGCGGCCATCTGGCGCTCGCGCAACGCGTCGAGCTCGGCCTGGGCCATGTAGCAGCGGTAGGCGAGCCCCCGCTCGAGCATCCCGGCCAGCACCTCCTTGTAGCGGTCCATGCGCTGCATCTGGAAGAACGGGCCCTCGTCGGCATCCAGGCCCAGCCAGCGCATGCTCTCGAGGATGACGTCGACGGCCTCCTGCGACGAACGCTCCACATCGGTATCTTCGATGCGCAGCACGAACACGCCGCCCGTCGCCCGGGCGTAGGCCCAGGGGTAGAGCGCGGAGCGGATGTTGCCGAGGTGGATGAAGCCGGTGGGCGACGGCGCGAAGCGCGTGCGAACGGGGGCTGGGGAGGTGCTGCTCATGCCGTCAGGGTGTCGAGGCCGCGCGCGAGATCGGCCTTCAGGTCGTCCAGGTCGTCCAGGCCGGCGGCAACGCGGATCATGCCCTGCGTGATGCCGGCCGCCAGGCGCTGCGCCTCGGTCAGTCGTCCGTGCGAGGTGCTGGCCGGATGCGTGATGGTGGTCTTGGTGTCGCCGAGGTTGGCGGTGATCGAGCAGATGCGCGTGCTGTCGATCACGTGGAAGGCGTTGCGACGCGCGAGTTCCGCGCCCTCGCCCTTCACGATGAAAGACACCACCGCCCCGCCGCAGCCGTTCTGCTGCGCCATCGCCAGCGCGTGCTGCGGGTGCGACGGCAGGCCAGGGTGGAAGACGCGCTGCACCGCCGGGTGAGCCTCGAGCCATCGCGCCAGACCGAGCGCTCGCTCGCTCTGAGCGGCCATGCGGATCGCCAGCGTTTCCAGGCCCTTCAGCACCACCCAGGCGTTGAACGGCGACAGGCTCATGCCGGCGCTGCGCATCAGCGGCACCAACTTGTCGTTGACGATGTGCGCCGGGCCGCACACCGCGCCGGCCAGCACGCGACCCTGGCCGTCGAGGTACTTGGTGCCGGAATGGACGATCAGGTCGGCACCCAGCTTCACCGGCTGCTGCAGTGCCGGCGAGCAGAAGCAGTTGTCGACTGCCAGCAGGGCACCAGCCCGGTGCGCCACGTCAGCCAGCGCCGCGATGTCGCACACCTCGGTGAGCGGGTTGCTCGGCGTCTCGGCGAACAGCAGGCGGGTCGTCGGCCTCACGGCTGCCTGCCATGCCGCCACGTCGGTCTGCGACACGAAGCTGGTCTCGACGCCGAACCTGGCCAGTTCACCGCCCAGCAGCTTGATGGTCGAACCGAACACGCTCTGCGAGCAGATCACGTGATCGCCGGCCTTCAACAGGCCCAGGCACAGCAGCAGGATCGCGCTCATGCCGCTCGACGACGCGATGCAGGCCTCGGTGCCTTCCATCGCCGCCAGGCGACGCTCCATCATCGTGACGGTCGGGTTGCTGAAGCGCGAGTAGACGAAGGCTTCTTCCTCATTGGCGAAGCGCGCGGCCGCGGTGGCGGCGTCGGGGTGCACGAAGCTGCTGGTCAGGTACAGCGCCTCGGAGTTCTCTCCGTACTGGCTGGGCGGCAGGCCCTCGCGCACGGCGAGCGTGTCCAACCGAACGTCGGCCGGCAGATCGACGCGCGGCAGCCGCTTGGTGTCGTCGGTGCCCGCCATCAGACCTCCGTGGCGCTCTGCAGCGCCAGCCGCGATGCCGACTCGGCATCTTCTTCCAGTTGCAACGGCCGCTGCGCAGCCAGTGCCTCGAAGTCGGCGGCACTCACGTCACCGGTGATGTAGACGCCATCGAAGCACGAGGCCTCGAAGCCGGCCAGGTTCGGGTTCAGCGAGCCCACGGCCTTCTTCATTGCCGCGACGTCCTGGTAGATCAGCGCATCGGCGCCGATGAACTCGCGGATCTCCTCGATGCTGCGGTCGTGCGCGATCAGCTCGCCCTTGGTTGGCATGTCGATGCCGTAGACGTTCGGGAAGCGCACCGGCGGTGCAGCCGAGGCCATGAAGACCTTGCGGGCACCGGCCTCGCGCGCCATCTGCACGATCTCCTTGCTGGTGGTGCCACGCACGATGGAGTCGTCGACCAGCAGCACGTTGCGGCCCTTGAACTCCGACACGATCGCATTGAGCTTCTGGCGCACCGATTTCTTGCGCATGCCCTGCCCCGGCATGATGAAGGTACGGCCGACGTAGCGGTTCTTCACGAAGCCCTCGCGGTAGGGCTTGCCGAGCTTCTGCGCCAGCTGCATGGCCGACGGCCGACTCGACTCGGGGATCGGAATCACCACGTCGATCTCGTTCGGCGGCATCGTCGATACCAGGCGCTGCGCCAGGGTCTCGCCCATGTTGAGCCGCGCCTGGTAGACCGAGATGCCGTCGATCACCGAGTCGGGACGGGCCAGGTAGACGAACTCGAATACGCAGGGATTGAGCGAGGCCTTCGCAGCGCACTGCCGCGCGTGGACACGGCCTTCGAGATCGATGAACACCGCCTCGCCCGGCGCCACGTCGCGCACCATGCGGTGGCCGGTGCCTTCGAGTGCGACCGATTCACTGGCCACCATGACGCTGCGTCCTTCTGGGCCTTCCGCATCGCCCAGGCAGAGAGGGCGGATGCCGAACGGGTCGCGGAACGCCAGCACGCCGTGCCCGGCAATCAGGCAGACCACCGCGTAAGAGCCCTTGATGCGCCGATGCACCGCGCCAACGGCCTTGAAGATCTCGTTCGGCGTCAGCGGCAAGTCGCGGGCCGCGAGTTCGAGCTCGTGCGCCACCACGTTCAGCAGCACCTCGGTGTCGCTGTCGGTATTGAGGTGGCGGCGATCGACCGCATACAGCTCCTGCTTCAGCGCATGGGCGTTGGTGAGATTGCCGTTGTGCACCAGCACCAGGCCGAAGGGTGCGTTCACGTAGAACGGCTGCGCCTCCTCCTCGCTGTAGGCGTTGCCCGCGGTCGGGTAGCGCACTTGGCCGAGCCCCACGGTGCCGGGCAATCCGCGCATGTTGCGGGTGCGGAACACGTCGCGCACCATGCCACGCGCCTTGTGCATGAAGAACTTGCGGCCCTTGGCGTCCGGCCCCGCTGTCACGATGCCGGCTGCGTCCTGCCCGCGGTGCTGCAGCAGCAGCAGTGCGTCATAGATCAGCTGATTGACCGGTGCCGTGGAGATCACACCGACGATGCCACACATGGACTACCCCTTGAAATGAATCTCTCTCAGGCCCGCAGATGCCGCGCCACCTCGTGCGGCAGCAGCGGCTTCAGGCCGGCCAGCACCGCCTGCAGGCCCGCCACGCTGTGGGCAGCTTGCCATGCCGGCGATGTCGCCAGCGGCGTCATGGTGACCGCCGTCGCGGCGACCAGCGCCACCAGCACCCCGCGCAACAGACCGAACACCGCGCCCAGCACCCGATCGAGCGGACTCAGCGGCGAGGCCTGCACCAGCTTCTTGATCAGCCACGACAGGAAACCCCAGCCGATCAGCACGGCCACGAAGACGATCACGAACGACGCTGCGAGATTGAGCCCCGAGCCCGGTGCCCCGACCGGGATGCTCGGCGCCACGGCGAAGCCGAAAGCCTGCGCCGCCACGTAGGCGACCACCCAGCCCAGCAGCGACATCACCTCGTACAGCAGGCCGCGCACCAGACCCACGATGACCGACAGGCCGACGACGGCGAGGAACACCCAGTCGACCCAGCTGACCTGCGCCACGGCGGCGCTCACAGCGTGAGCACGGCCGAACCGAGGCCGGATTGCTTGATCTTCGCGGCCACCTTGTCGGCCTCACCGCGATCGGCGTAGGGGCCGATGCGCACCCGGATGCGCTTGCCCGATGGCGTCTCCACGACCTGCGTGTAGGTCTTGTAGCCCAGCTTCTCGACACGCGAGCGGGCCTCGCGGGCAGAGTCGGCCTCACTGTAGGCACCGACCTGCACGACGAAGCGTGTACTGCCATCGGAGGGCTTGTCGGCAGCCTCGGTCTTGGCCGCGACGACCGCAGGCTTGCCTTCCAACGCGGCCCTGGCTCGGGCAGCATCGGCGGCCACCGCCGGTTTGGTGGCAGCGGGCTTGCTGGCGGCCGGCTCAGGCTTCTTGTCGGCGGGTTTTGCGGCGGGCTTTTCCGGGGGCGCAGCCGCGACACGCGGCGACGCAGCCGGCACGGCGACCTCGCGTCCGGCCTCCTCGGCGCGCTCCGTCATGACCGCATCGTCCTTCGGTGCCGTCACGGCGTCCGACGGCGGACTCGCCGGCTTGGTGACCAGCGGCGCGGCAGCGTCCTTGCGAGGAATGTCGATCGGGATATCGCCCGACAGCGGTCGCGGCGCCGTGTCGAACAGCAGAGGAAAGCCCAACACACCCAGCACCACCAGAACTGTCGCGCCGACCAGGCGGCGACGTGCACGGCCACGCGCGAGTTCGACGGAATCAGCGTCGGTCGGTGAGGCGCCGGACCCGGTGCCGGACTTGCGTTGAAAGAAGGACAGCAGACCCATGCGAGGAGGCTTCCGGGAGGTGATCGACGGCAAGCGCAACGCCCTGCGATGGTTCCGCGATGCAGGCCGTCGGACCTGCACATCGGGTCGGCAACCGCAATGTCAACCCAGATGCTTGGCAGTGCGGCGTGGCAACCCGTTCTCGAGCACGCCACCGACGGTGAAGAACGATCCGAACACCACAATTCTATCAGCGGGGTCAGCCGCTTCGAGGGCCGCGACGAGTGCGGCGCGGGGCGCTGGATGCTCGCTGGCCTGCACTTGCGGCGGCAGCGGCGTCGCCCCCGGCGCGCGCGCGGCCACGGCCCGCACGTGCAGGGCCCGGAGCTCCTGCGCCGTCGCAGCGCGGGGTGTCGGCAGGTCGCTGAAGTACCAGCGATCCACCAGCGGCAACAGACGCGCGAACATGGTCTCGATGTCCTTGTCCTTCATCGCACCGAACACGACGTGGGTGCAGGGGTAGTAGCCCATCTGGTCGAGGTTCTCGGCCAGCGTGGCGACGGCGTGCGGGTTGTGCGCGACATCGAGCACCAGCGTCGGTGCGCCCGGCACGATCTGGAAGCGCCCTGGCAGTTCCACCATCGCGAGTCCGTTGCGAACGGCCTGCGCTGTGACCGGGAGCCGGTCGCGCAGCGCCTCCAGCGCCGCCAGCACGCCCGAGGCGTTGAGCAGCTGGTTCGCGCCGCGCAGGGCCGGATAGGCCAGCCCGTTGTGGCGGCGCGCGCGACCGGCCCAGCCCCACTGCTGCTTGTCGCCGCGGTAGTTGAAGTCGTGCCCGAAGCGCCACAGGTCGGCGCCGATCTCGCGCGCGTGGTCGATCACGCTCTGCGGCGGCACCGGGTCGCCGACGATCGCCGGCCGGCCGGTGCGCAGGATGCCTGCCTTCTCGCGCCCGATCGCCTCGCGGTCGGGCCCGAGATAGTCCATGTGGTCGAGGTCGATGCTGGTGAGGATGGCGCAGTCGGTATCGATCGAATTGACGGCGTCAAGCCGCCCCCCGAGGCCGACCTCCAGCACCACCGCGTCAAGCGAGGCTTCGCTGAGAAGCCGCAGGATCACCAGCGTGGTGAACTCGAAGTAGGTCAGCGTCTCACCTTGGCGGGCCGTCTCGACGGCCGCGAAGTGCGGCAGCAGCGCTGCCGCCTCGACGATCTCGCCGCCGATGCGGCAGCGTTCCTCGAAATGCACCAGGTGCGGCGAGGTGTAGACGCCAACCCGATAACCCGAATGCAGCAGGATGGCTTCGAGCATCGCGCAGGTCGAGCCCTTGCCGTTGGTGCCAGCCACCGTGAACACCGGACAGTCGAAGCCCAGCCCGAGCCGCTTGCGCACGCGCTGCACGCGCTCCAGCGTGAGGTCGATGGTGCGGGGATGCAGGCGCTCGCAATGGGCCAGCCAGTCGGCGAGCGTGGACGGGGTCGTCATGGAGCGCGAATCGTGGGACAGAGAAGCGGATGGACAACGGCCGAGCTTCAAGCGCAAGGGCGGCCGACACCGCCCTTCGCCGTGCTGGCGGCTCGCTGCCGCCAGCTGCACCGAGCGCGACGGGAGAAAGCTCAGGCCACCGCGTCGGCGCTCTGCCGCTGCAGCATCGCGAGCAGTTGGGCCACCGTGCCGCGCAATTCGCGACGGTCGACGATCATGTCGAGCGCCCCCTTGTTCAGCAGGAACTCGCTGCGCTGGAAGCCCTCGGGCAGCTTCTCGCGCACGGTGTTCTCGATCACGCGCGGGCCGGCGAAACCGATCAGCGCCTTCGGTTCGGCAATCACCACGTCGCCCATGAAGGCGAAGCCGGCCGATACGCCGCCCATCGTCGGGTCGGTCAGCACGCTGATGTAGGGCAGCTTCGCCTTGGCCAGCCGCGTCAGGGCCGCATTGGTCTTGGCCATCTGCATCAGCGACAACAGTCCCTCTTGCATACGCGCGCCGCCGGTCGCGGTGAAGCAGAGGAACGGCGTCTTCTGGTCGATGGCTGCCTCGACGCCGCGCACGAAGCGCTCGCCGACGACCGAGCCCATCGAGCCGCCCATGAACTCGAACTCGAAGGCTGCGGCGACGACCGGCAGCGTGTGGACCGCGCCGCCCATCACCACCAGCGCGTCGGTCTCGCCGGTGGATTCCATCGCCTGCTTCAGGCGCTCGGGGTACTTCTTGCTGTCCTTGAACTTCAGCGGGTCGACCGGCACGACCTCCTGGGCCAGCTCGTAGCGGCCCTCCGGGTCGAGGAACTTGTCGAGGCGTTCGCGCGCACCGACGCGGTGGTGGTGGGTGCACTTGGGGCAGACGTAGGCGTTCTGCTCCAGGTCGGTCTTGTAGAGCACCGTCTCGCAGGCAGGGCACTTGATCCACAGCCCTTCCGGCACCGAGCGACGCTCGGTCGGATCGGTGGGCTGGATCTTGGGCGGCAGCAGTTTCTCGAGCCAGCTCATGCACGCACTCCTTCGGTTGAAGAATCTAGCGCCTCGCGGATCGAGGCAATGAAGGTGCCGCCGACGGCAGCGACGCTCTCGCGCGGCTCGGCTTCCAGCAACTGGACGATGCGCGAGCCGATGACGACCGCGTCGGCCACCGCTGCAAGCGCCTTCGCAGTGGCCGCGTCGCGAATGCCGAAACCCACGCCGACCGGCACTTTCACGTGCTCGCGGATGCGCGGCAGCATCGTCGCGACGGCGTCGGTGTCCAGGTGCCCTGCTCCGGTCACGCCCTTGAGCGACACGTAGTAGACGTAGCCCCGCGCAATGCGGCCCACGTCCTTCATACGCTGCTCGGTGGAGGTCGGGGCGAGCAGGAAGATCGGGTCGAGGTCCGCGCCCTGCAGTTGCGCGGCGAAAGCCTCGCACTCCTCAGGCGGGTAGTCGACCACCAGCACACCGTCGACACCGGCCGACTTGGCGTCGGCGACGAAGCGGTCGATGCCATAGCGCTCGACCGGGTTCGCGTAGCCCATCAGGACCACCGGCGTGGTGTCGTTGTGCTCTCGGAAGCTCCGCACCATCGCCAGCACCTGACCCATGCCGATGCCTTTGGCCAACGCCCGCTCCGAGGCCTTCTGGATCACAGGGCCGTCGGCCATCGGGTCGGAGAACGGCACGCCGAGTTCGATGACGTCGGCCCCGGCTCCGGCCATCGCCAGCATGATGTCGACGGTGGCGTCGGCGTAGGGATCGCCGGCGGTGATGTAGGGAATCAGCGCGGTGCGCCGCTGCCCGCGCAGCCGCTCGAAGGTCGCAGCGATGCGACTCATTGCTTCACCTTCTCGCCGCGCGACGACGGCCGGTCGTAGAACTCGGCGCCGGACAGGTCGGCAACGGTGCCGATGTCCTTGTCGCCCCGGCCGGACAGATTGACCAGCAGACTCTGGTCGCTGCGCATCGTCGGCGCCAGTTTCATCGCGTAGGCCACCGCATGGCTGGATTCAAGCGCCGGGATGATGCCTTCGGTGCGGCACAGCCGGTGAAAGGCCTGCAGCGCCTCGTCGTCGGTGATGCCGACGTACTCGGCCCGCCCGATGTCCTTCAGGTAGGCGTGCTCAGGGCCGACGCCGGGGTAATCGAGTCCGGCGGAGATCGAGTGCGTCTCGATGATCTGGCCGTTCGCGTCCTGCAACAGGTAGGTGCGGTTGCCGTGCAGCACGCCCGGCGAGCCGGCGCTGAGGCTGGCCGCATGCTTGCCGGAGTCGAGCCCGTGTCCGGCCGCCTCCACGCCGATCAGGCGCACGCCCTCGTGTCGGATATACGGGTAGAAGATGCCCATCGCATTGCTGCCGCCGCCGACGCAGGCGATCACCGCGTCGGGCTGGCGACCCGCCATCTCCGGCATCTGCCGCAGGCATTCCTCGCCGATGACGCTCTGGAAGTCACGCACCATCTCCGGGTACGGCGCCGGGCCGGCCACGGTGCCGATGATGTAGAAGGTGTTCTCGACGTTGGTGACCCAGTCGCGCAGCGCCTCGTTCAGCGCGTCCTTCAGCGTCTTGCTGCCGCTGTCCACCGGCACCACCCTGGCGCCCAGCAGGTGCATGCGGTAGACGTTGGGCGACTGGCGCTTCACGTCCTCGCTGCCCATGTAGACCACGCATTCCATGCCGTAGCGGGCACAGATGGTGGCGGTGGCCACGCCGTGCTGGCCGGCACCGGTTTCGGCGATCACGCGCGGCTTGCCCATGCGCCGGGCCAGCAGCGCCTGGCCGATGGTGTTGTTGATCTTGTGGGCGCCGGTGTGGTTGAGGTCCTCGCGCTTCAGGTAGATCTGGGCGCCACCGAGCTCGCGGCTCATGCGCGCGGCGTGGTAGATCGGACTGGGTCGGCCGACGAAATGCGCGAGCTCGCTCTTGAACTCGGCCACGAACTCGGGATCGTCGCGATAGCGCGCGTAGGCGGCCTTCAGTTCGTCGAGCGCGTGGATCAGGGTCTCGGCGACGAAGCTGCCGCCATAGCGGCCGAAATGGCCGCTCGCATCGGGTTGCTGGTAATTCAACATGGTGGGTGCAGGGAAGGTGTCAGATCTCGCTGGCGGCGACACGGGCATCGGCCTCGCGCACTGCCTCGCAAAACCGGCGGACGGCGTCGGCATCCTTGATGCCCTTCGCACTCTCCACGCCGGAACTCACGTCAACGGCCCAAGGCCGCACCTTCAGCACCCCATCGGTCACGTTGGCAGCACTCAACCCACCAGACAAAACGAGCGGAGGGGTGACGCCGGATGGAACGAGTGACCAATCGAAGACCTTTCCGCCGCCGCCGTAGCCCTCGACATATGCATCGAGAAGCAGGGCCTGGGCGCTCGAGAACTGCTGCGCAAAGTTTAACAAATCGAAACCCGGTGTCATGCGGGCAGCGCGCAGGTAGGGCCGCCCCACCGCATCGCACTGCGCCGGCGTCTCGTCGCCGTGGAACTGCAGCATCAGCGTCGGAATGGCGGCACAGGCAGCGGCCAGTTCGTGCGGCGCAGCGTTGACGAACAGGCCGACCGGCGTCACGAACGGCGGCAGGCGACGCGCCAACGCCGCAGCGTGCGCCACGGACACCGCACGCGGGCTCTTCGCATAGAAAACGAAGCCGACGGCGTCGACTCCGGCCTCGACCGCCGCGTCGACATCGGCCTCGCGGGTCAGACCACAGATTTTGATGCGGGTGCGCATGGGCTTTCAGGGCAGCCAGTCGAACGCGGGCGTGCGTTCGGGCAGGTCGAGGTTCGCATCGTATTGCGGACCGAGGAAATACAGGCCATCCGGGGCAAAGGTGGGCGCAGCCCGGCGGCGATCGCCCGCGGCCAGCACCTCGGCCAGCCACTGCGGCGCTCGCACACCCTGCCCTACGGCCAGCAGGCAGCCCATCAAGTTGCGGACCATGTGGTGGAGAAAGGCGCTAGCCTCGAACTCAAAACGCCAGTAGGCGCCGCAGCGAACGATCTCGATACGCCTCAGGTTCTTCACCGGGCTGGCCGCCTGGCACTCGGCTGAGCGGAAGGCGCTGAAATCATGCTCGCCGATCAGGTGGGCTGCCGCCTCGCGCATGGGCGTCGCATCGAGTGGCCGGAACACCCAGCCGACGGCACCGGCCTCGATGGCCGGCCGCACGGGGGACTCCAGCAGCAGGTAGGCATAGCGCCTTCCACGCGCGCTGTTGCGCGCGTGGAAGGCGGCATCGACCGGCCGGCACCATTGCACGGCGATATCAGGAGGCAGGTAGCGGTTGGTGCCGCGCACCCAGGAGAACGGCTCACGCTCGATCTCGGTGTCGAGATGGACCACCTGGTTGAGCGCATGCACGCCAGCGTCGGTGCGCCCGGCGCACACGGTGCGCACCGGCCGATCGGCGAAGCGGGCCAGGGCCTCCTCGACCCGGTCCTGCACCGTGAGTCCGTCGGGTTGGCTCTGCCAGCCCCGGTAGGCGCCGCCGCGATAGCTCAGGCCCAGGGCCAATCGCATGGCCCGGAGCCCGGCTGGAGACGATCAGCGACCGAACCGACCCGGTTCAGCCGATGTCCTTCAGCATGCTCTGGGCCTTGGCTTTGAGCGTGCCGCCGGACTGCGCCACGACTTCCTGCAACAGGTCGCGGGCGCCTTCGAGATCACCGATCTGGCGGAACTCCTCCGCCAGTTCGAGCTTGCGGGACAGCGCCTCATCGGTCGCTTCGTCGCCCGGCAGATCGAAGTTGCCGAGGTCGGGCAGCGACTCATCGGCCACGGTGGTGGAGACAGCCGGTTGGCTGGGATCGTCAAGCGAGAGGGACGGCAGGTCGAAGTCGAACCCGAGGTCCGGCGAGGCGGTCGGGGCCGCCGCGGCCGGCAGCGGCTGGGTGCGCTCCGGTGCCGAAGGCCGTGGGGTCTCGTCGAGCGCGCCGGGCACCGACACGTCCAGGTCCAGGTCGACTCCTGGGTCCTCGAGGATTTCCGAACGCTGCGCATCGAAGCGCGACGGAGACGGCAACACCGATTGCGGCATGGTGCTGGCGCCGAGCGCCTCCACCACGGCGCCGCCGTCGACCGGCGCACCGGGCGGGCGGCCGCCCGGCTGGAACAGCGGGTTTTCGGGGTCGATGCCGGCGCCGAGCTGCTGCGCGCGCAGCCAGTCCTCGCCTTCGCCACCGGTCAGCGCATAGAGCTGCGTGGCGAGCAGTTCGAAGCCCTTGGTGTCGCGGCGCTTCGCATAGACCTCGAGCAGCTTCAGCCGGATCGCCATGCGCTCCGGACTCGAGCGCATCGCTTCCTTGAGGATCTCTTCGGCCTGCAGATCGCGGCCGTAGGCCAGGTAGACATCGGCCTCGGCCACAGGGTCCACGTCGCCGATCGCATCGAGCTGGCTCAGAGAGTAGCTCATCGATGACGGCACGCCGGTCGCGTCGCGGGTGTCGACGCGCTGCCCACCACTCGCACCGAAGAACGAATCCGGCTGCAGGCGACTTTCGAGGAACGAGGTCTCGCCGCTGTCGCGCTTGCCCTGGCGCATGCGGTAGAAGCCGAAGCCGGCGAGGAGCGCGACCAGCACGCCGACACCCGGCAGCAGCAACGGGTTCTCGAGCAAGCCGTCGAGGAAGCTCGGGCCCGCGCTGGGTGCCGGTGCCGGGGCAGTTGCCGGCTCGCTGGCTGCCGTCGACGCTGGCGCAGCAGCGACCGGCAGCGCCTCGGAGGGTGCCGAAGCCACCGCCGGAGGCACTTCCGGGCTGGGCGCCGGGGCGGGCGCGGGGACAGGGGCCGGCGCAGGGGCTGGCTCGGGAGCCGGGGGCGGGACCGGCGCGGGCGGCGGCGGAGCGGGAACTGGTGCGGGCGCAGGAGCGGGCTTCGGCGGCGTCGGCGGGACGACCACTGGCGCGGGTACGCTGACCCCCGGCTTGGCTACCGCAGCTGAAGCCGCCGAACCGGCCGCGGCCGCTCCCTGCAATTTCTTCAGTTCCTCGACGTTCTTGGCCAATTCGGCCACACGGGTGGAGCTGTCCTTCTGCTCGCGGCCTTTGGCCACCTGGTCTTCCGGCCCCGGCTTGCTCGCACCGACCGCACCCTTGCTCAAGGTCAGCTTGTCCGGCGTACCACCAGCGGCCGTCTTGCGGTCCTGCACGTCCGCCTGCACCTTGCCCGCCGCAGAGCGGCTGCTGTCGGGCGCGGCCGCAGTGGGCACGCCACCGGCGAGCTTGGCACGGTAGGCGCCGAAGTCGGCGCTCTGCGCCTGGATCACCTGCCGGGCGTCGGATGGCGTGATGGCCTGGGTCTCTTCACCGGACGGAACATTGAGCACGGCGCCGGCCTTGAGCCGGTTCATGTTGTTGCCGAGGAAGGCGCCGGGGTTGCTGCGATAGAGCGCCACCAGCATCTGGTCCAGCGACACGCCGGGCTGCTGCGTGCGAGTGGCGATGCGGTACAGCGTGTCACCCGCCTTGACGCGGTACTCGGACGCGGCACCCGTGCCAGCCGGCTCGGCCGCCGCAGCGCGCGGTGCCGGTGCCGGTGCCGGTGCCGGTGCCGGTGCCGGTGCCGGTGCCGGTGCCGGACGCGGAGCCGGGGCCGGGGCCGGGGCCGGGGCCGGGGCCGGAACCGCCCCGTTCGGGCTGGCGGGAGCGGCCGCGCGGGGCGGCAGCGGCGCCGCGACGGCGGGCGCCGCCGACGGCGCCGGCGAGATGACCGCCGGTGCAGATGCCGGCGCCGCGGCACGCGTGGCCGGCGGGTCGAACAGCATGGTGAACTCGCGCACCAGGCGCCCCGACGACCAGTTCAATTCGAGGATGACGTCGACGAAGGGCTCGCCGACCGGACGATCGCCGGTCAGTCGCAGGTAGGGTCGGCCATCGGCGCGCCGCTGCAGCGTCACGTTCGCCGCCGACAGCGCTGCGTTGTAGTCGACCCCGGCCGCACGGTAGGCGTCGGGCGACGCCACCTTCACCTTCAGGCTCGAAGCCTCTTCCGGCGTGAGTGCGGTGACGTCGATCTCGGCCCGGAGCGCCTCCCCGAGTGCGGACTGAACCGACAGACGCCCCAAGCCGAGCGCCGCCGCGTCGATCGGCATCCAGGCGCAAACCGCCAGCGCTGCAACAGCGACGGCGTTCAGTGTTCTGGGTGCACGAGCCTGCCCGACGCGGTTCTTTCGTTCTTTCAAGGCGCCTCCCAAATACGAAATCCAAGCGTCGCGCGATGCGACTCGTTGTCCGCCGGTGCCGAGGCGAAACGCCGGGCAAGCCGAGCTGAAATGACTGAAATCACAATAACATCAAGCAGATACGGTGACAAGCTCATGCTCCGCGTGACGTCTTCGTGACCGTGGCGACCTGCGCACCCGAGACGGCTTCGTTGTCACTCTGCAACGTCTCGGTCCCAGGCGGTGCGCTGCCGGTCGTTCAAGCCTGCAGCAGGATGCGCAGCATACGCCGCAGCGGCTCGGCCGCACCCCACAACAACTGGTCGCCGATCGTGAACGCGCCCAGGTATTCCGGGCCCATCGCCAACTTGCGAACGCGCCCGACCGGAATGCCGAGCGTGCCTGTCACGGCCACCGGTGTCAGGTCGCGGATCGTCGCCTCGCGCGTGTTCGGCACCAGCTTGACCCAGTCGTTGTCCTGGGCGATCAGGGCCTCCACATCGGCCAGCGGCACGTCCTTCTTCAGCTTGAAGGTCAACGCCTGGCTATGGCAGCGCATGGCGCCGACACGCACACAGAAGCCGTCTACCGGGATCGCCGGCGTGCCAAAGCCTTCGCCGATGCCGAGGATCTTGTTGGTCTCGGCGCCCGCCTTCCATTCCTCGCGGCTGACGCCTGCGCCGAGGTCCTTGTCGATCCACGGGATCAACGAGCCGCCCAGCGGCACGCCGAATTGCTGGGTCGCTTCGGCCGACAGGCCACGTTGCGTGTCGATGACCTGGCGGTCGATCTCGAGGATCGCGCTCTTCGGATCGTCGAGCAGCGCACGGACCGAGGCGTTCAGGGTGCCGAACTGCGTCAACAGTTCGCGCATGTGCTGTGCGCCGCCGCCCGAGGCCGCCTGGTAGGTCATCGAGCTCATCCACTCGACGAGACCCGCCTTGTACAGCGCACCCACGCCCATCAACATGCAGCTGACCGTGCAGTTGCCGCCGACCCAGTTGCGCCCTCCCTGGGCGAGCGCGTTCTCGATGACCGGCAGGTTCACCGGGTCGAGGATGATGACGGCATCGTCCTTCATGCGCAGTGTGGAGGCGGCATCGACCCAATGGCCCTTCCAGCCTGCGGCGCGCAGCTTGGGGAAGACCTCGGTGGTGTAGTCGCCACCCTGCGCCGTGATGATGATGTCGCAGCGCTTGAGCGCCGCGATGTCGTGCGCATCCTGCAGGCGCGTCTCGTTCTTCGCCATCGCTGGCGCCGCGCCGCCAGCGTTGCTGGTGCTGAAGAACAGCGGCTCGATGAGGTCGAAGTCGCGCTCGGCGACCATGCGATCCATCAGCACGGAACCTACCATGCCGCGCCAGCCGACCAATCCTACGAGTGCCATGTGATTGCCTTTCCAGTTCGAGAGTCCGGACCCCACTTGCCCGGCTCGTGTCGCCGGGGTCCAGGAAGGTGGGGCGAGACGAACCGGAGCCTGCTAGCTCTTGGTAATGGTTTTGCCGGTGATGGCGGCCACGACCGCATCACCCATCGCGCGCGTGCCCACCTTGGTGGTGCCCTCGGACCAGATGTCGGCCGTGCGCAGGCCCGCCGCGAGCACGGCATCCACGCCGCGCTCGATGCGAGCGGCGGCTTCGGGCTGGTTGAGGGAGAAGCGAAGCATCATGGCAGCGGACAGGATTGTAGCGAGCGGATTCGCCACGCCCTTGCCCGCGATGTCGGGCGCGCTGCCGTGGCTGGGCTCATACAGGCCCTGGTTCTTTGCGTTCAGCGAGGCGCTGGGCAGCATGCCGATCGAGCCGGTCAGCATGGCCGCCTCGTCACTGAGGATGTCGCCGAACATGTTGCCGGTGACGATCACGTCGAAGGCCTTGGGCGCCTTGACCAGCTGCATCGCGGCGTTGTCGACATAGAGGTGGTCGAGCTTCACGTCCGGGTACTGGGCGTGGACCTCGGTGACGATGTCCTTCCAGAACTGGAAGGTCTCCAGAACGTTGGCCTTGTCCACGCTGGTGAGCTTGCCGCCGCGCTTGCGGGCCGCCTGAAAAGCCACGTGGGCGATGCGCTCGACTTCAGGGCGGCTGTAGCGCATCGTGTCGTACGCCTCCTCGGCCCCAGGGAAATGCCCATCGGGTGCACTGCGCCGGCCGCGCGGCTGGCCGAAGTAGATGTCGCCGGTCAGTTCGCGGATGATGAGGATGTCCAGGCCCGCCACCAGCTCGGGCTTCAGGCTCGACGCGTGCGTGAGCTGCGGGTAGCAGATGGCCGGGCGGAAGTTGGCGAACAGCCCCAGGTGCTTGCGCAGCCCGAGGATGGCCTGCTCGGGCCGCAGCGGGCGGTCGAGCTTGTCGAACTTCCAGTCGCCGACGGCGCCGAACAGGATCGCGTCCGCGCTTTGGGCAAGCTGCAGCGTGCTCTCGGGCAACGGATGACCCGCGGCCTCGTAGGCAGCGCCGCCCACCGGCGCAGCTTCCAGCTCGAAGCGCAGGTCCAGCACCTCCAGGACCCGGACCGCCTCGTCGACGATCTCGGGACCGATGCCGTCACCCGGCAACACGGCAATCTTCATGCTCTGCAATTCCTCGTGGTTCAGGAGGCCAGCGTGTTCGCCAGCCAGGGCTTGCGCAGCAGGCGCTCGGCCTCGTAGGCGCGGATCTTGTCCGCGTGGCGCAGCGTCAGGCCGATGTCATCCAGGCCGCCGAGCAGGCAGTGCCGGCGGAACGGCTCGACGTCGAACGCCAGCTCGTCGCCGTCGGGCTTGACGACCACCTGGCGCTCTAGGTCGATCGTCAACTCGTAGCCCGGGAAGGCCGCCACCTCGTCGAACAGCCGCGCCACCTGCGCCTCGGGCAGCACGATGGGCAGCAGGCCGTTCTTGAAGCAGTTGTTGAAGAAGATGTCGGCGAAGCTCGGCGCGATCAGCGCGCGGAACCCGTACTGGTCGATGGCCCAGGGCGCGTGCTCGCGGCTGGAGCCGCAGCCGAAATTGCGGCGCGCCAGCAGCACCGAGGCGCCACGGTAGCGCGGCTGGTTCAGCACGAAGTCCGGGTTGGGTCGGCGCGACGCCGGATCCTGCCCCGGCTCGCCATGGTCGAGATAGCGCCATTCGTCGAACAGGTTCACGCCGAAGCCGCTGCGCTTGATCGACTTGAGAAACTGCTTGGGGATGATCGCGTCGGTGTCGACGTTCTCACGGTCGATCGGGGCGACCACGCCTCGGTGCAAACGGAAAGGCTGCATGGCTGTCGGTTTCAGGTGGAGGCGGTGACGGACGCTCAGGCGGCAATGCGCCGGACGTCGACGAAATGCCCTTCCATGGCGGCGGCGGCGGCCATCGCGGGGCTCACGAGGTGCGTGCGGCCGCCGGCGCCCTGGCGACCCTCGAAGTTGCGGTTGCTGGTAGACGCGCACCGTTCTCCGGGCTCGAGGCGGTCGGCGTTCATCGCCAGGCACATCGAGCAGCCCGGCTCCCGCCATTCGAAGCCGGCCGCCTTGAACACCGCATCGAGCCCTTCGCGCTCGGCCTGCGCCTTGACCAGCCCGGAACCCGGCACGACCAGCGCCAGCTTCACGTTGCCGGCGATGCGCCCGCCGACGCGCCGCACCACCGCGGCGGCCTCGCGCAGGTCCTCGATGCGGGAGTTGGTACACGAGCCGATGAACACCTTGTCGATGCGGATGTCACCGATCGGCTTGTTCGGCTCGAGCGACATGTAGGTCAGCGCGCGCTCGATGGCGCCGCGCTTGCCAGCATCCTTCTCGCGGTCCGGATCGGGCACCCGGTCGTTGATCGAAAGCACCATCTCGGGCGAGGTGCCCCAGGTGACCTGCGGTGCGATCTGACCCGCATCGAGTTCGACCACGCGATCAAAGACGGCATCCTCGTCGGAATGCAGCGTGCGCCAGTAGGCGACCGCGTGCTCCCACTCCACACCTGACGGCGAGAACGGCCGCCCCTTCACGTACTGGATCGTCGTGTCGTCCACCGCGACCAGGCCGGCCCTCGCGCCGGCCTCGATGGCCATGTTGCACACCGTCATGCGGCCTTCCATGCTCAGCGCGCGAATCGCCGAGCCACCGAACTCGATGGTATGGCCGTTGCCGCCGGCCGTGCCGATGCGACCGATGATCGCCAGCACGATGTCCTTGGCGCTGCAGCCGGCCGGTAGCACGCCGTCCACCCGCACCAGCAGGTTCTTCGCCTTCTTGGCGAGCAGCGTCTGAGTCGCAAGCACGTGCTCGACCTCGCTGGTGCCGATGCCATGCGCCAGCGCACCGAAGGCGCCGTGGGTGCTGGTGTGCGAATCACCGCACACCACCGTCATGCCCGGCAGCGTGGCGCCCTGCTCCGGCCCGATCACGTGCACGATGCCCTGGCGACGATCGTTCATCTTGAACTGCGTGATGCCGAAGCGGTCGCAGTTGGCGTCCAGCGTGTCGACCTGCAGGCGCGACACCGGGTCGGCGATGCCCCGGGATCGGTCGGTGGTCGGCACGTTGTGGTCGCTCACCGCCAGATTGGCCGAAAGTCGCCAGATCTTGCGGCCGGCGAGGTCCAAGCCTTCGAAGGCCTGCGGGCTCGTCACCTCGTGCACCAGGTGTCGGTCGATGTAGAGCACGGCGGTGCCGTCGTCCTCGGAGTGGACGACGTGTTCGTCCCACAGCTTGTCGTACAGAGTGCGTCCCATGGCCTCGATTTTAGGCGTCAACAACAAGAAACCCCGGCGCAGGGCCGGGGTTGCTCTGATTGGAGCGGACCGGCGTCAGGCGCGCTCGGCAATCGGCGTGACGTCGCGGGCCGTTGCACCGACGAACAACTGGCGTGGGCGGCCGATCTTGTACTCGGGGTCGCCGATCATCTCGTTGAGCTGCGCGATCCAGCCCACCGTGCGGGCCAATGCGAAGATGGCGGTGAACAGGCTCACCGGGATGCCGATGGCACGCTGGACGATGCCGGAGTAGAAGTCGACGTTCGGGTAGAGCTTGCGCGACACGAAGTAATCGTCTTCCAGCGCGATCTTCTCCAGTTCCATCGCCAGCTTGAACAGCGGATCGTTCTGCAGGCCCATCTCGGCGAGCACCTCGTGACAGGTCTCGCGCATCAGCTTGGCGCGCGGGTCGTAGTTCTTGTAGACGCGGTGTCCGAAGCCCATCAGGCGCACGCCCGAGTTCTTGTCCTTCACCTGCTCGATGAACTTGCCGACCTTGGCCACGCCGCCCATCTTCTGGATGTCTTCCAGCATGTTCAGACAGGCTTCGTTGGCCCCGCCGTGCGCCGGGCCCCACAGACAAGCCACCCCGGCCGCGATGGCGGCGAACGGGTTGGTGCCGGAGCTACCGCACAAACGCACCGTCGAGGTCGACGCGTTCTGCTCGTGGTCGGCGTGCAGGATGAAGATGCGGTCCATCGCGCGCACCAGCACATCGTTGGGCACGTACTCCTCACAGGGGGTACCGAACATCATCCGCATGAAGTTCGAGGTGTAGCTCAGATCGTTGCGCGGATAGATGTAGGGCTGGCCGATCGAATACTTGTAGGCCATCGCAACCAGCGTGGGCATCTTCGCGATCAGGCGGATCGCCGCGATCGCGCGGTGCTCCGGGTTCTGCACGTCGGTGCTGTCGTGATAGAAGGCCGACAGCCCCCCCACCAGACCGGTCAGCACGGCCATCGGGTGGGCGTCCCGGCGGAAGCCGCGCAGGAAGAACTGCATCTGCTCGTTGACCATCGTGTGGCCGTTGACCGTCTTGACGAACTTCGCCTTCTCGGTGACGTTCGGCAGTTCGCCGTTGAGCAGCAGATAGCAGGTCTCGAGGAAGTCGCAGTTCTCGGCCAGCTGTTCGATCGGGTAGCCGCGGTACAACAGTTCACCCTTGTCGCCGTCGATGTAGGTGATGGCCGATTGGCAGGACGCCGTGCTCAGGAAGCCCGGGTCGTAGGTGAACTTGCCGGTCTGTGCGTAGAGCTTGCGGATGTCGATCACGTCCGGGCCCACGCTGCCCTTGTAGATCGGCAAATCCATGCTGGGGCTGCCGTCGGAGAACGACAGGGTGGCTTTCACGTCGGACGGTGTCATGGCAGTTCCTTGGCTAGAGACTTCGAAGGGAGACGAAACGGAGCGGGACAAGGGGCAAAGAGCGAGGGACGAAAGCGAAACGGAGCGCAGCGTGGCTTCAGGCGGGCCGCGGCGTGCGCAGTTGATCGAGCACCAGGCGAACCTCGGGGCGGTCGAGTTCAGCCTGGGGCTGCGTGCGCACCAGCAACAGGTCCAGCAGATCGTTGTCCGGCAGATCCATCAGCGCTTCCAGGCCCGTCGCCTGACGCTCGGTCAGCGTGGCCTCGTGCCGTGCGAAGAAGCGCTCGATGAACAGATCGTTCTCGAGCAGGCCGCGGCGGCAACGCCAGCGCAGCTTGCTCAACGCAGCGGGGCTCAGCAGCGGATCATCGAGCACGTGGGCCATGCAGGTCTGCCGGGTCGGGTCAGACGGCGCGGCGCACCATCAATTCCTTGATCTTGCCGATCGCCTTGGTCGGGTTCAGGCCCTTCGGGCAGACGTCGACGCAGTTCATGATCGTGTGGCAACGGAACAGGCGATAGGGGTCCTCGAGGTTGTCGAGTCGCCCTGCGGTGTCCTGGTCGCGGCTGTCGGCGATGAAGCGGTAGGCCTGGAGCAATCCGGCCGGGCCGACGAACTTGTCGGGGTTCCACCAGAAGCTCGGGCAGCTGGTCGAGCAGCTCGCGCACAGGATGCATTCGTACAGGCCGTTGAGCTCGTCGCGCTCCTCCGGCGACTGCAGACGCTCCTTCTCGGGCGGCACCTCTTCGTTGACGAGATAGGGCTTGATCGAGTTGTACTGCTTGAAGAACTGCGTCATGTCCACGATCAGGTCGCGGATTACCGGCAGCCCCGGCAGCGGCTTGAGCACCACGGTTCCCGGCAGCGTGCGCATGTTGGTCAGGCAGGCCAGACCGTTCTTGCCGTTGATGTTCATCGCGTCCGAGCCGCAAACACCCTCGCGGCACGAGCGACGGAAGCTCAGGCTCGGATCGACCGCCTTCAGCTTGTTCAACGCGTCCAGCAGCATGCGCTCGGAACCGTCGAGCTCGACCTCGAGCGTCTGCATATACGGCTTGGCGTCGGTGTCCGGGTCGTAGCGGTAGATCTGGAATGTGCGCTTGCTCATGTTTTCGCTTCCTGGGGCGCTTCGGACTGGGGTGATCAGAACGTGCGGACCTTGGGGGGGATCGACTCGACCGACATCGGCTTGAGGTTGACCGGCTTGTAGTCGAGCCGGTTGCCATCGCTGTACCAGAGGGTGTGCTTCATCCACACGGCATCGTTGCGGCCGTTCGGATGCTCGGGCGTGTCGCCGTAGTCGTTGACCGTGTGCGCGCCCCGGCTTTCCTTGCGGGCCGCGGCCGACACGATGGTGGCCTGCGCCGCCTCGATCAGGTTCTCGACTTCCAGCGCCTCGATGCGGGCGGTGTTGAAGACCTTGGACTTGTCCTTCAGCGCGATGCTCCGCACGCGCTCGGCCACCGCGGCCATCTTGGTCACGCCCTCGTCGAGCATCGCCTGGGTGCGGAACACGCCGGCGTGCTGCTGCATCGTCGTGCGGATGTCGTTGGCCACATCCTGGGCGTACTCGCCGCTGCTGCTGCCGTCGAGGCGCGCCAGGCGTGCCAGCGTGCGATCGGCAGCATCGGCGGGCAGGGACTTGTGCAGCTTGTTCTTCTGATTGAACTCGACGATGTGGTTGCCCGCCGCGCGGCCGAACACCAGCAGGTCGAGCAGCGAGTTCGTGCCCAGCCGGTTGGCGCCGTGCACGCTGACGCAGGCGCACTCGCCGACCGCATAGAGGCCGTTGACGATGTCGTTGGGCTTGCCGTTGTTCGGCACCACCACCTGGCCGTGAACGTTCGTCGGGATGCCACCCATCTGGTAGTGGATGGTCGGCACGACCGGGATCGGCTCCTTCGTGATGTCGACGTTCGCGAAGTTGTGGCCGATCTCGAACACGCTCGGCAGGCGCTTCATGATCGTCTCGCCGCCGAGGTGGGTCATGTCGAGCTGGATGTAGTCCTTGTTCGGACCGCAGCCGCGCCCTTCCTTGATCTCCTGGTCCATGCAGCGCGACACGAAGTCGCGCGGCGCCAGGTCCTTCAGCGTCGGCGCGTAGCGCTCCATGAAGCGCTCGCCGTTGCTGTTGCGCAGGATCGCGCCTTCGCCACGACAGCCTTCCGTCAGCAGCACGCCAGCGTTGTGCACCCCGGTCGGGTGGAACTGCCAGAACTCCATGTCCTCCAGAGGGATGCCGGCACGAGCCGCCATGCCCAGGCCGTCGCCGGTGTTGATGAAGGCGTTGGTGCTGGCCGCGAAGATGCGACCCGCCCCACCGGTGGCGAGCAGCACGGTCTTGCCTTGCAGCACGTGGACGTCACCGGTCTCCATCTCGAGCGCGGTGACGCCGACCACGTCGCCGTCAGCGTCGCAGATCAGGTCGAGCGCCATCCACTCGACGAAGAACTGCGTGCGCGCCTTGACGTTCTGCTGGTACAGCGTGTGCAGCATCGCGTGGCCGGTGCGGTCGGCCGCGGCGCAGGCGCGCTGCACCGGCTTCTCGCCGTAGTTCGCGGTGTGGCCGCCGAACGGGCGCTGGTAGATCGTGCCGTCCGGGTTGCGGTCGAACGGCATGCCGAAATGCTCGAGCTCGTAGACGACCTTGGGCGCTTCGCGGCACATGAACTCGATCGCGTCCTGGTCGCCGAGCCAGTCGGAGCCCTTGACGGTGTCGAAGAAGTGGTAGTGCCAGTTGTCCTCGGACATGTTGCCGAGCGAGGCGCCGATGCCGCCTTGCGCCGCGACGGTGTGCGAGCGGGTCGGGAACACCTTGGACAGCACGGCCACGTTCAGGCCGGCACGAGCGAGTTGCAGCGAGGCGCGCATGCCGGAGCCACCGGCTCCGACGATGACGACGTCGAACTTGCGGGTCGGAAGCTTGGTTGTCATGGTGTCACAGCCTCCACAGCACTTGGATCGCCCAGCCGGCACAACCGACCAGCCACGAGATCGTCAACACCTGCAGCAGCAGGCGCACCCCGACCGGCTTGACGTAGTCCATCCAGATGTCGCGCACGCCGACCCAGGCGTGCCAGGCCAGCGACACGATGACGACGAAGGTCAGCACCTTCATCCACTGCGACGAGAAGATGCCGGCCCAGCGTTCGTAGCCCATCGGCGCGCCGAACAGCACCTGAGCGATCAGCACGATGGTGAAGATCGCCATCAGCGCGGCCGTGACGCGCTGGCTGAGCCAGTCGCGCAGACCGTAGTGCGCACCGACGACGATGCGCTTGGATCCGTAGTTCTGTGTCATGTTGATCGATCCGCGTTGCCTCAGATTTCTCGTTCTTCTCTTGTCAGTACCAGCCGAACAGCTTACCCATCAGCGCCAGCGTCAGCAGCGTGCTCAGGCCCAGGGTGATCAGGGCCGAGCGGTGCCCCGCCTCCTTGCTGACGGCATGCGTCACGTCCATCCACAGATGGCGCACGCCGGCGATGAAGTGCAGCAGGTAGGCCCAGATCAGGGCCAGCGCCACCAGCTTGACGAACCAGCCCGGCACGAAGCCGATCCCGGCGACGAAGGCACTGGTGAAGGTCTCGTAGGAGATTTCGGAGCTCAGGCTGGTGTCGAACAGCCAGACGATGAAGGGCAACAGCAGGAACATGATCGCGCCGCTGATGCGGTGCAGGATCGACACGATGCCGGCAGGGGGCAGCCGGTAGCCGATGATCTGGCTGACGTGGATGTTGCGGTGGACCGGACGCGGCCGGCCTGCTTTCACGGTGGTCTCTGCCATACCCATTTACCTTGTTCTGGTCTGTGAAACTCGGCGAGTTTATTGCATTGTTGCATCGCAGCAGACGGATGCTCGCCGGCGAACATCCGACGCGCGATTCTGTTCCGTTCCGGTTCAGCTCAACTCGTTCCTGTAGTGATGGAGCGTCGTGTCGTACAGCCCGCGGCGCAGTTCCACCGGCCGGTCCCCGTAGGTCAGCGTGCGCCGCTCCACGCTCAGCAGAGGTGCGCCGAGCGCCACCTGCAGCAACTCGGCCTCGACGGCCATCGCGGCCACCGCCCTCAGCTTTTCTTCGGCACGGATCATCCGAACACCGAATTCCGCTTCGAAGGTGGCGTACAACGCGCCGCGCGAATCGGCCAGCCGTTCGGCCGTGAGCCCCCTGAACAGCGCGCCGTTGAGCCAAATGTCGTCCAGCACCACCGGGCGGCCGCCGAACGACAGCAGGCGCCTGACCTGGATCACCGTCTCGCCAGCCTTCAACTCCAGCGCACGCGCGACCTCGGCCGGCGCCCGGACGCGCCGACAATCGAGGAAGCGGCGCTCCACGGCGCCGACCTTGCCCTCTGCATCGGGAACCAGACGCAGGAAGCGGTACTGCACCTGCTGCTCCGCGTGGGTCGCGACGAAGGTCCCCTTGCCCTGGCGGCGAACAACCAGGTTCTCGGTGGCGAGTTCATCGATCGCCTTGCGCACCGTCCCCTGGCTGACCTTGTAGCGTGCCGCAAGTTCGATCTCGCTCGGAATAGCCTCGCCGGGGCGCCACTCGCCGCCCTGCAGGCTGCGCGTGATCAGCGCCTTGATCTGCTGATACAGCGGACTGAAGGCCGGCCCCGACACCTCGAGCGACGTGTCTTCCGCAGACAGGGGGGGAGGCAGCGCGTTGGCCATGCGGCGGATTGCATCACAGCGCGCCCCGGATCGTCCACAAAACCGATGAAAGATGTCTTATATAAGACATAAGATTCGGCGAATCCTGCGGCAGCAGCATCGATTGCTTCTACACTCGCAGTCGTGTGCCGGTCTTCGTCACGTCTTTGACGTACGCAACCCGGCCCCCCATCTCACGACCCTACCTCCGGAGCTTCGACATGAGCAAGAAACCCGTCCGCGTGGCCGTCACCGGTGCTGCTGGCCAGATCGGCTACGCCCTGCTGTTCCGCATCGCCTCCGGCGAGATGCTGGGCAAGGACCAGCCCGTGATCCTGCAGTTGCTCGAGATCCCGGACGAGAAGGCCCAGAAGGCGCTGAAGGGCGTGATGATGGAACTGGAAGACTGCGCCTTCCCGCTGCTGGCCGGCATGGAGGCCCACGGCGACCCCATGACCGCCTTCAAGGATGCCGACTACGCGCTGCTCGTCGGCTCGCGTCCGCGCGGCCCGGGCATGGAGCGTGCCGAGCTGCTGTCGATCAACGGCGCCATTTTTACCGCGCAGGGCAAGGCGCTGAACGCCGTGGCCTCACGCAACGTCAAGGTGCTGGTGGTCGGTAACCCGGCCAACACCAACGCCTACATCGCGATGAAGGCCGCACCCGACCTGCCGCGCAAGAACTTCACCGCGATGCTGCGCCTTGACCACAACCGCGCCGCCTCGCAGATTGCCGCCAAGACCGGCAAGCCGGTGTCGTCGATCAAGCAGCTGGCCGTGTGGGGCAACCATTCGCCCACGATGTATGCCGACTACCGCTTCGCCACCATCGATGGCGCCTCGGTGAAGGACATGATCAACGACCAGGTCTGGAACAAGGACGTGTTCCTGCCGACGGTCGGCAAGCGCGGCGCGGCGATCATCGAGGCCCGTGGCCTGTCGTCGGCGGCGTCGGCAGCCAATGCGGCAATCGACCACATGCGCGACTGGGCCCTGGGCACCAATGGCGCCTGGGTCACGATGGGCGTCCCGTCGAACGGCGAATACGGTATCCCGAAGGACGTGATGTTCGGCTTCCCGGTCACCTGCGCCAACGGCGAGTACAAGATCGTCGACGGCCTCGCGATCGACGCGTTCTCGCAGGAATGCATCAACAAGACCCTGGCCGAACTGCAGGGAGAACAGGACGGCGTCAAGCACCTGATCTGATCCGGCCCGCAGCGCCGCCCCGAGAGGCCGATCCCGTTGCTCGGGTCGGCCTTTTTCATTCCGCCTCGCTGTTCCCGCATGGAGCCCTCGCGATGAGCCGCCCCCGCATCCACCCGCTGCAGGCGCTGTTCGGCGCCCACGAACACCGGCCGGATCTGCCGGTCTGCGACCACTACGCCGGCGTCGAGCCGCGCATGCGCAAGGCCCTGGCGCTGCAGGCTGACATGGCCGACACCGCGCTGTTCGACGTGACGCTCGACCTCGAGGACGGCGCCCCGGTCGGCGGCGAACCAGAGCACGCACGGCTCGCCGCGGAGTTGGTGTCGAGCGCCGCCAACCGCCACGGCCGCGTCGGGGTGCGTGTCCACCCCTACCCTCACCCGAGTTTCGCGGATGACGTGCGCAGCCTGCTGGCCGGCGCCGGCGAGCGGCTGGCCTACCTCATGATCCCGAAGGCGCAGGGCGTGGAAGAGCTGCGCGACGCCATCGCCGCCATCGAAGCGACCCGCCGCGAGCAGGGCCTGGCGCGCGCGGTCCCGGTGCATGCGCTGGTCGAAACGCACGGCGCGCTGCGCGACGTGCAGGCGATCGCGGCACTGCCGGCGATCGAATCCCTGTCCTTCGGGTTGATGGACTTCGTCTCGGCGCACCACGGCGCGATCCCTGCCTTCGGCATGAGCCTGGCGGGGCAGTTCAGCCATCCGCTGGTGCTGCGTGCCAAGCTGGAGATCTCGGCTGCCTGCCACGCGGCCGGCAAGCTGCCCTCGCACTGCGTGGTCACCGAGTACAGCGACACGCAGGCCATCGCGCAGGCTGCCACGCGTGCGTCGCGCGAGCTGGGCTACGCGCGCATGTGGAGCATCCACCCCAACCAGATCCGACCCATCGTCGAGGCCTTCGCCCCGGTGCCGGCCGAGATCGAGGCGGCTCTCGACATCCTGCTGGCCGCCCAGGCCGCCGATTGGGCCCCGATCGCGCACCGCGGCCTGCTGCAGGACCGTGCGAGCTATCGCTACCACTGGCACGTGCTGGAGCGTGCCGCCCGCACCGGGCGCTCGCTGCCCGACACGGCGCGCTCGGCCTTCTTCGCCACCGCCGCGGCCTGAGCCACCCGCGGCCACACGGCGCGGCACTCAGTGCGCGCAGAGCGCCAGCACCATCGGCGTGGCGTACTCGCGGCCGACCACGGCGCGCGCATAGAGGTAGTTGTGACGAGCCTGCTCGCTCAGCGCGTCGAGCTGCACGTGGCCCTGCGCGTCGCAGGGAAAGCTCAGCGCCCGGCCTTCCCTGAACAGCGACTGGAAGCGGATCTCGTAGCGGGTGACGGAGAGGGAGCTCATGCGTCGGCCTCCTGCGGCTTCGACGCCCCGCATCTCCCGGACCCTCCACCGCGTGGAGCCGACCGGCCTTGCGGACGCAGGGCTTCGTGTCTCCTCAACGCGCTCGCAGGAACAACGTTGACCCTCTCCAGAACGTAACGCAGCCGCGGGCGCCCACCCTGTCGAGTGGACGCCCGCGACACCGTCGTGCCCGGCGGCTGCCGGGTCGTTCGGGGATCAGCTCTTGGCCGGTTCGATGGTGAGCTGGTTGTCGACGCTCACCACGCCCTTGACCGCCATCGCGAGCTGGGTCGCACGTTCGCGCGAGGCGCTGTCCGGCGCCGTGCCGCGCAACGCCACCTTGCCGTCGGCGGTGTCGACATCGATCTTCAGCGCGCTCAGCTTCGGATCCTTCGCCAGTTCGGCATTGACCGTCGTGGTGATCATGGCGTCGCCGACCTTGTCGCCGACCTCGGCCGCCGCGTTCTTGGTCGCCTGGGTGGCGTCCTGGGCGGCGCCCTTCACGGCGTTGGCAGCGTTGTCCATGCCGCGCTCGGCGCTGGCCTGCGCCTGATCGACCTTCTGCTCCATGCGCTGCTCGGACTGGGCCACGCCCGCGCCGCTGTCGGCCGGCGCCTGGGCCTGTTCGGTGTTGCGATTGCATCCGGCCAGCGCCAGGGCGGCCAGCAGCACGGTGGAAGCAGACATCGTGGTGAGGGTGCGTGAACTCATCTTCATCTCTATCTCCTTGAAAAGCGGGAGGGCATTGCCTGCAGCAGGGCCCGGACATCGCGAGGGGCCGAAGACACCGACTCGCGTCGTTGCGATGTAGACAGCTTAGGAACGGCGGGGGCCCCTCACCATCGGCGCTCACCGCGCAGTGTTGTCGGACGATTCCCACGCCCCCGCCGCGGCATCCCGCCACGGCGGCAGGGCGCCGCGCTAGCATCGCCGGCGGCCGCCCTGCCGGGGGCGCGACGCAGAACCTCTTCCCGGCCGAGGAGAAGCTGGTGGGCAAGACGCAAGAGCGCGACCGATCGATCCGGCTGCTGCTCGCCGCGTGCGCGGCGGGCTGGGTGGGCAGCGCCGCTGCCGCAACCGAGGCGTGGCCGGTGGCCGGCCGGCAGGGGATCATCCGCTCGGTGATCGTGCCGGCCGACCTGGCCGGCCAGCGGGAGGCCTATCAGCCGCAGATCGACAGCCTGTGTGCCGGTGCCGAAACCTGCTTTCTCAACTTCTACACCAACACCACCGGCGCGCCTCTGGCGGTGCCGCTGCCGGATGCGATCGCAAACGAGCCCACCGCCATCCTGAGACGTTCGGCCAAGCAGGGGGTCGACGGCTTTCGCTGGAGCTGCCGCCTGAAGAAGCCCGAACCGGACTGCTACTAGGAAGAAAAGCAGGACCGGGCCCCTGCGGGCGGGGACACGGGGCGCAGGCCCGACAATCGGGCATGTCTCTGCCCCTCTCGAAAGACGCCCCGTCCGGCGCACCTCCCCTGCCCTTCAGCCAGCTGCCGCTGGCGCCCGCCGTGCTGGCCAATCTGGAGCAGCTCGGCTACCACAGCATGACGCCGGTCCAGGCCGCCACACTGCCGATCGCACTGGCGGGCCGCGACCTGATCGCCCAGGCCAAGACCGGGAGCGGCAAGACGGCTGCCTTCGCCCTGGCCCTTCTGGCGCGGCTCGATCCGCGCCGCCTCGACGTGCAGAGCCTGGTGCTGTGCCCGACGCGCGAACTCGCCGACCAGGTGACGCAGGAACTGCGCCGCCTGGCTCGCAGTCAAGAGAACACCAAGATCCTCACGCTGTGCGGCGGCGCCACGATGCGCCCGCAACTGGCCAGCCTGCAGCACGGCGCGCACATCGTCGTCGGCACGCCAGGTCGCATCATCGACCACCTGGAGCGCGGCAGCCTCGCGCTCGCCTCGCTGAACACACTGGTGCTCGACGAAGCCGACCGCATGCTCGACATGGGCTTCTTCGACGACATCGCTGCCGTCGCCCGCCATTGCCCACCGCAGCGCCAGACACTGCTGTTCTCGGCCACCTACCCGGACGGCATCGCCCGGCTGAGCGCGCAGTTCCTGCGCCAGCCCGAGCATGTCCGGCTCGAATCGCAGCAGGACGCAGGCAAGATCCGCCAGCGCTTCTACGAGGTGACGGAAGAGCAGCGCCTGCACGCGGTCGGACTGCTGCTCGACCACTTCCGCCCCGCCAGCACGCTGGCGTTCTGCAACACCAAACAGCAGTGTCGCGACCTGGTGGCCGTGCTGAGCGCGCAAGGCGTGCAGGCGCTGGCGCTGCACGGCGATCTGGAGCAGCGCGAACGGGACCAGGTGCTGATGCAGTTCGCGAACCGCAGCTGTTCGGTGCTGGTGGCCACCGACGTCGCCGCGCGCGGCCTCGATGTCGAGCAACTCGAAGCGGTCGTCAACGTCGACATCTCGCCCGACCCGGAAGTGCACATCCACCGCATCGGCCGTACCGGCCGCGCCGATCAGGCCGGGTGGGCGCTCAGCCTGGCGACGCTCGACGAAATGCCCAGCGTGGCGAAGATCGATCAGTTGCAGGACCGGGAATCGGAATGGCACCCGCTGAGCGAACTCACGCCGTCCGGCGCCGGGCCCCTGGTGCCTCCGATGGTCACGCTGCAGATTCTGGGCGGCCGCAAGGAGAAGATCCGTCCCGGCGACGTGCTGGGCGCGCTGACCGGCGACGCCGGTCTGGCCGCCGCCCAGATCGGCAAGATCAACGTCACCGAATTCTCGACCTACGTGGCCGTCGAGCGCAGCATCGCCAAGGAGGCGCTGCGCAAGCTCGACGGCGGCCGGGTCAAGGGCAAGAAGATCAAGGCACGCAGCCTTCAGGCATGAGCCCGGCGGGCGGACGGCGTGCGGACCGCGTCTTCAAAGCGACGGGTCGGCCTGGGCACGGGACGCAACGCATTCGATTCGGGATCGGACCGCTCGGCGGCCGACGTCGGCGGGTTCATCGCGACCAGGCGCATCATCTTGCTGTGCGGTGCGTCCCAGTAATCGGCCGAGTGCGGGACGAACTTCAACAGCACCAGGTAGGGTGATTCGGGACCCTCGAGGAACCAGGGCTTCGCATAGGGCGTCCACAGTCGCTTCACGTGCTCCCGGTCGCGAACTACCTCGCCGTGACCGGAGATGGACACGTAGATCGAGTTCGCTTCGTTGGAGAAGCTGAGGTTCAGAGGGATCAGCCGCTCCGTCTTCTCCGAACGCACATCGGTGAAGAACCACAGCGCGCCGTCGCCGTCCATCTCCAGCGGCGTCATCGGCCGGCTCACCAGCGAACCGTCGCGTTCGACGCCGCTGAGCATCGCGATCGACATGCCGTCGATCAGGCTCGCCAATTGGTTCAGGTCGGCCGCTTCTTGTGTTTCGATGTTCATGGACCACTCCTTGCGTTGGGGTGCATTCATGGTCGCCCCGGGCCGGGGCGCGAACTATCGGCGAGGGCCGCTCCTGCGCGTCGGCCGCGTCCTACAGCGGCGGCCGACGGCAGGGGCCGCGTCACGTCAGGGCGTCGTCGTCAGTTCGGTCGCTGCCGGCGTGTCGTCGTCCGACTGCACCACGAGGGCCTTCACGTCGTCGGGTGTCGCGCTGGCCGGCAGGCTGAGCACCAACCAGTCGGCGTTGACGTTCAACGTCACCGGTGCATTGAAGATCACGTTCTTCGTGCCGGCGTTGGTGATGCGCATCTGGTAGGTACCGCCGGGCAGATCGACAGAGTCGGAGCCCGAGGCCGGACTCGCTGCCTTGTAGGCCACCGCTGGGAAGGTGGGCGACACGCCGGCCAGATCGGTGCCGGGTGCATTGAGATAGACATCGATGCTGCCGGCGTTGAACGAGGCATTGAACACGCGCACGCGGGCATTGTCCGCGGTCAGGCCCTTGTTGTACGGGTCGTCGATCAGCACCATCTCGGTCACCGAAGAACTCGGCACCGCGAGCAGGCTGTACTTGTTGCCGCGCTTGGCATCGAAGGTGACCGCACCGACATCGAGCGAACCGGTCGATGTCTTCACCGACCAGGTCGCGTCGCCGGAATCGACGTCGAAGTACTTCGATGCGAACAGGTAGGGCACATCGGTCGCGTCGGACTGCGCGTTGGCGCCGCGGAACAGCGTGACGTCCGGGCCGGCCGGAATGGCATGGACGAACCGGACCTTCGGGTCGGCGATGTCGAGCCGGTCGTCGAGGTCGTCGTCGCCGCCACCACAAGCGGCGAGCAGGGCGATGGGCGCGAGCGCCAGCAGGAACTTCATGGAATGCTTCATCGGTCTTGCCTCTCGAAGGGTTGCTGAGTGATCGCCTGGGCCTGGCGGCCGGTGAGGCGAGTCCGTCTTGCGAACCCTTGAAAGGTAGGAGCGAAGCCTGCGGGCTTCTGTCGGCCGATGCGGCGCCTGCACGTAGGGCGCCCCGCAAGAGAGTGTCGGACAACGCGCTTTGTCTTTTGACATGCTCCGCCGGACCGCTCGGCCGACGCAACGCTCGCGGTCAGGCGGTGGACGCCGCGCCCTCAGTCGAGGAACACACTGCGCACGACACGCCACTCCTGCGGTCCCGTGCTGCTGCGCGAACACCCCAGGGCCTCGGGCTCGCCAGCGGGTGCGAGATCGCTGCGCGAGCGGTCGCCGGTCCCGGTGCCCATGTGGTAGCGATCCAGCCACACGCGCAGCCGGCGCGTGGGGTGCGTGTTCCTGACGAGAATCTGCACGCCGTTTCGAGAGACACACTGCGCGGTGAAGTCTTCGACGAAGGCCACGTAGGCCCTCGCGTCTTCCTCCGCGCCCGCCGTGCCGGGCAGCACGGTGCCGCACAGCGCCAGCACGATGGCCCAACCTGCGGTGAGTCGCTGACGTCTCACGTTGCTGCTCCTGTATGGATGACCGGCCTTGATGTCGACCGCTGCAAATGATGACACGCGCCGCGCACTCAAGCGGACGCAGCGGATCAACGCTTCAGCTTGCGGTAGGCGCGGTCCGCTTCCGGTCCGCGATCGGTGTCCTTCAAACCGCGAGCCAGATCGCGATGGGCCTGCCGCATGCTCTCGCTGGGCTCGCCACCGGTCATGTCGCTGGATTCGTCGCGTTCGTGTGGCAGTGATGGACGCGGGCTCGGCTTCGGCGCGGGCGGCCGGGATCGGGAGGAGGATGCGGCGCGTGTGCTCATGGGACTCTCCTTGCTCGAGGGGACGCCTTGCGCTCAGCCCGGCGCACGGCGATAGCGACGCGTCAGCTCGGTGCTGACGACGCAGACGGTCAGCCAGGCCAGGCCGGAAGCGAAGCCGGCCAGCACGTCGCTGGCGAAATGCACCTGCAGGAAGATGCGGCTGCATCCGGTCGTGAAGGCGATCGCGGTGGCCAGAAGCAGCGCCGGCAGATGCCACGCCGGCGGCAGGCGCCGCATCGCGATGTAGGCGAGCATGCCGTAAGCGACTACCGCACCGGAGCTGTGGCCACTGGGGAAGCTCCACCCCAGTTCGTGCACCAGGCCGTGTTCGTGCAGTGGCCGCACGCGCTCGAAGATGCCCTTCAGGGTGGTGTTCAGGACGCCGTTGCCGGCGATCGCGATCACCCAGGCCAGCGCCAGCCAGCGTTTGCGGACGACCCACAGCCACACCGCCACCACGGTGCAAAGCACGGAGAGCGTCGCCGTGTCGCCGAAGCGGGTCAGAAGCGAGAAGACCCGCAGGGTCGCGAGCGAGACGCTGTCCCGCAGCGTGTCGGAAAAGGCCGTGTCGAGCATCCCCAATTCCTCGTCGATGCCGATCTCGTCAGCCGTGCCGGCGAAGATGGCGGCGGACACCACGACGATCACGAAGCCCAGGCCGAGGTTCAGCGCCAGGAAGCCGCTCGGCGGCAACGGGCTCTCCAGCCGCGGCAGCACATGGCGTCGTGTCAGCCACCAGGCCGAGGCGACGAACAACAGCAGGCAAGCCAGCGCAAACACGAAGCTGGGTACGGCCCGCTCGCCCACCGCGGTGACCAGCGCGAGAACGCGGGCCTCATCCATCGCTGCCAACCTCGAAGCCGAGGCGGTGCATCGACACCGGTTCGAAACGCTGCGACGCCGCGCGGTAATCCCAGCGCTCGACCAGCGCCTCGCGGCGCGGCCCCACACGGCCTCGCGAACGGACCAGGTTGACCGAGTTGCCGGCCTCGTCACGCACCCGCCGCGACACCGCGGTGCCCGCCTGCACCGCCCACAGTGGTCGCGCCAGCGCCTCGAAGCGCTCGTGCAGCGGCAGCACGAAGGGCAGATGGATGTGGCCGCCGAGCACCAGGTCCGCCCCGGCCTGAGACCAGGCGCGCGCCGCCTCGGTGCCGCGGTGCAACCGGTTCGGTTCGTCCTCCTCGCGCGTCACCGCCAGCGGCTGGTGCACGACCACCACCCGCAGCTGACCCGGTTGCGCGGCGTGCAGCTGCGCCGCCACGCGCGCCACCTGCGCGTCCGACACCTCGCCGTCCTTGTGGCGCCAGGGCCGGGTGGTGTTGACGGTGAGCAGCAGCAGGTCGGGCCACGCGGCCATCGGTTCGAGCTCGGCACCGAAAGCCTGGCGGTGGTTGGCATACGGCGCAAACAGCCGGGCGAGCGGGTTGAACAGCGGGATGTCGTGGTTGCCGGGGATCACTAGCGTGACCGGGGTACCCAGGCGATCGACGAAGGCCCGCGCCGCGCGGAATTGCGCGCGGCTGGCCCGTTGGGTGATGTCGCCCGACAGCACGGCCACGTCGGGCGCCTGCTCGCGCACCAGCTGCAGCAGCGCCTCGACCACCGCGGGCTGCTCGGTACCGAAGTGCGGATCGGAGATCTGGATCGCCAGGGTCATTGCGGCTCCGGCTTGAGCAACCACAGCGGCTGCGGAGCGACTCGGAACACCAGTGGCGTGGCCAGCCAGGCGATCTCGCCGTCGGTCGCCACCTTGATACGCCGCCCCGCGCGGCCCCGCAGCGCCGGCTGCACCGTGATCCGCGCGAACGGGAAGCTCGACACCTTGTCGGCGTCCCCGAGCTGACCGAACGCGCCCCGCAGCAGCAGCCACAGCATCTCGAGCCGGCCCACAGGCCGCAGCGCGATCGCCGCGAGCCGGCCCTGTTCGAGCAGCGGCGCCTCGCGGATTCCGATCTGCTCGAGCTGCAGGCGGTTGTTGCCGATGAACAGCGTCGACGTTCGCAGCTCGCAGGCCTGCAGATCGCCGTCCTGCTCGAGATGCAGGCGCAACCGCCGGTGCCCGCGCAGCAGCGTCATGACGCCCGACCACAGCGCCACCAGGCGGCTGCGTCCGTACTGCTGCTTGTAGGCCTCGCGGTCCTCGAGCAGCTTCGGGTAGAGCCCGAGGCTGGCGTTCACGAGGAACACGCGGTCGTTGACCAGCCCCACCTGCACCGGCTGCGCCTCAGCCGTCAGCAGCAGTCGGGTGCCCTCTTCCGTCGTGGCCGGCAGCCCGTGGGTGCGACTGAAGTAGTTGAAGGTGCCCTGCGGCAGCACCCCGAACGCGCAGCCGCTGCCCAGAACCGCCTGGGCCACCGCGTTGATCGTGCCGTCGCCACCGGCGGCGACCACGATGCCGCCACGCGCCCGCGCGCGACCGACTACGTTGCGCGCGATGTCGTGCAGCCGCGCCGGCTCGTCGACCACCGTCAGTTCGTGCTTCCGTCCCGCCTCGCTCAGCACACGCTCGATCGTCGCGCGCGTGGCGTTGGCGTCGTCGCTGCCGGAACCGACGTTGAGCACCACGAAGATCGGCGCGTTGGAGTCGGGCTCGGGAGGGTCGGTAGGCATGGTCGGTGGGCGTGCGGCACGAAGACCGCATCAGACCATGCACCCCGGCCGCAAGCCATAGTCCGCGGACCGACCGCACGGTAGGAACTTGCCTACGCTCCTACTCCGGACATCCACTCGACGAGGCGGGCGCGCCGACGCCGGCGCACGGGCCCTAGCGTCGGGCCTTGCCGGAACCGAACAGGCCGCGCAGCAGGCCCGGCTCCGAACGGGCGGCCGGGTTGGTGCGGGTGACCATCAGGCTGGAGGTCAGGTAAAGCGCATTGAGCAGGCGCGCGGCCCGCTCGACGTTCATGCCAGGGAAGCGCGCCACGTCACGCATCGAGACCGACTCCTTGCGCAGTCGCTCGATGGCCGAGCCAAGGGCGCCAGGCGCATTCAGGTTCTCGATCGCCGAGCGATCGACCACGCGGTAGGCCGCCGTGCCGCCGATTTCGCTGAGCAAGGTGCGTCGCGGACCGTTCAGAGCCATGGTCCAGAGCAGCGGAGCCAGCGGACGGTAGCAATCCGCCTGGCCCACCCGTTCATGCATCCAGTGGCCCGGTGGCCTCACGCCCGGCGGCTCGACGGTCAGCACGCGCAACTCGGCCAAACCCTCTGCAGACGCACCGGTCATGTCGCGCGGCGAATGGTAGAGGCGCTCGTCGGGAAACACGGTGATGGGCCACACCAGTTGCTCGTGCTGCAGGCAGAGCAATGCCGGCTCCCGGTGCCGTATGCAGGCAGCGATCACCTCGAGGATGTCGCCCTCCTGCAGGTCCTCCTCGATCTGCCGCAGGTCAGCCATCAGCGTGCTGGGCAGCAGCGTCGGCCCGCCCGCCAGACGCATGAAGCCGCTGGTGCCGGTTTCCGCCCTCACGCGCTCGAACGCACTGATGCGCCACAACGTGGACGCCGCAAAGTCACGCATCGCTTCCCGCATCACTCTCTCCCTGAACTGCTGGCCGGTGGCCTATGAATACATCATGAACGACGATGGCGACAAGTCGTCGCTGCGGCGGACCCCGCAATCGAGGGGAATTGTGGTCCGGGGCAGCCCCACCGGCGGGCTCACGCCAACACCTCTGCGGCGTCCTCTGCCTCTTCGCCCAGGAAGCCCCCACTCTGGTGCGCCCACAATCGCGCATACAGCCCACCCCGCGCGAGCAGGCTGCGGTGGTCGCCCTGCTCGACGATGCGGCCGCGGTCCAGCACGACCAGCCGGTCCATCGCCGCGATCGTGCTGAGCCGGTGGGCGATGGCGACAACCGTCTTGCCCTCCATCAGCCGGTACAGGCTGGCCTGGATGGCCGCCTCGACCTCCGAGTCGAGCGCGCTGGTGGCCTCGTCGAGCAGCAGGATCGGTGCGTCCTTCAGCATCACGCGCGCGATCGCGATGCGCTGCCGCTGGCCGCCCGAGAGCTTGACGCCGCGTTCGCCCACATGGGCGTCGTACCCGGTCCGCTGCTTCGGGTCGGTCAGGCCCTGGATGAACTCGTGTGCCTCGGCCCGTCGGGCGGCGAGCACCATGTCGGCATCGGTCGCGTCGGGCCGGCCGTAGAGGATGTTGTCCCGCACCGAGCGGTGCAGCAGCGAGGTGTCCTGCGTGACCATGCCGACCTGCTCGCGCAGGCTGTTCTGTGTCACCCCGGCGATGTCCTGGCCGTCGATCAGCACGCGGCCTCGTTCGATGTCGTAGAAGCGCAGCAGCAGGTTGATGAGGGTGGACTTGCCGGCACCGGACCGGCCGACCAGGCCGATCTTCTCGCCCGCCCGGATGTCCAGCGACAGGTTCTCCACCACCATCCGCTCGCCGCCGTAGCCGAAGCTCACGTCCTCGAAACGGATCTCGCCGCGGCTTACCTGCAGCGGCCGTGCGTCCGCCCGGTCGACCACCGCATGGGGTCGCGACAACGTGTTCATGCCGTCCTGAACCGTGCCGATGTGCTCGAACAGCGCCGCCATCTCCCACATCACCCAGTGCGAGATGCCGTTGAGCCGCAGCGACATCGCGGTCGCCGCCGCCAGCGCGCCCACCCCCACCTGCCCTTGCGTCCACAGCCACAGCGTCGCACCGGCCGTGCTCAGGATCAGCAGCATGCTCAGCGCGTGATTGACGATCTCGAAGCCGGTGACCAGCCGCATCTGCGCCTGCACGGTCTGCAGGAACTCCTGCATCGCGCCGCGTGCATAGCCGGCCTCCCGCCCGGCATGCGAGAACAGCTTGACGGTGGCGATGTTCGTGTAGGCATCGGTGATGCGCCCGGTCATCAGCGAGCGCGCATCGGCCTGCGACTGCGCCACACGCGCCAGCCGGGGCACGAAATGCCGCAGGGCCAGCGTGTAGAGCGCCACCCAGCCCAGGAAGGGCAGCAGCAGCCATGCATCGAAGCCGCCCAGCACCAGCAGCAGCGTGACGAAGTAGATCACCACGAACACCAGCAGCTCGGCCAGGATCATCCAGGTGTCGCGCACCGCCAGCGCCGTCTGCATCACCTTGGTGGCCACCCGGCCGGCGAACTCGTCTTGGTAGAAGCCCATGCTCTGGCCGAGCATCAGGCGGTGGAAGTTCCAGCGCAGCAGCATCGGGAAGTTGCCGGCCAGCGCCTGCTGCTTGATCAGCGACTGCAGCGCGATCAGCAGCGTGCTGCCCACCAGCACCGCCGCCAGCAGCATCAGTGTGCCGCCCTGCTCGGCCCACAGACGCGCGGGCGCCACCGCGGCCAACCAGTCGACGATGCGGCCGAGCATGCTGAACAGCAGTGCCTCGAACGCCCCGATGCCGGCGGTCAACAAGGTCATCGCCAGCAGCCAGGGCCGCAGCCCGCGCGTGCTGTGCCACAGGAAAGGCAGCAGCCCCTTGGGCGGCGGCGTGGGCGCCGCGTCTGGGTAAGGATGGAGCAGCTTCTCGAACGCGCCGAACACGCAGGGTCTCCGTGGTGGATGGGGCCCGCACCGGAGCCAGGCGGCGAGGTTAGCCGATGGCAATGGCCCTGCCCCCATGCCAGCGTCGACAGGCCCTAGCATGCGCGCTTCGCCCGCACGGCTCACCGCTTCGCCCACCGCCTCCGATGGATTCACTGACTCAGCTCGCACTCGGCGCCGCCGTCGGCATCGCCGTCATGGGCCGACGCACCGCCGCCTGGAAGGCCGCGCTGTGGGGCGGCCTGTGCGGCACCCTGCCCGACCTCGACGCCTTCATCGACCACGGTGACGCGATCAGCAACATGACGCTGCACCGCGCCGAGAGCCACGCGCTGTTCTTCCTGACGCTGGCGGCGCCGCTGCTCGCCGCAGCCATCGCCGGGCTGCACCGTGACCGCGCGCACTTCGGCCGCTGGTGGGTGACCGTCTGGCTCGCGCTCGTCACCCACCCGCTGCTCGACCTGATGACGGTCTACGGCACGCAACTCGCCCGGCCGTTCAGCGACTTTCCGTTCGCCGTCGGCAGCATCTTCATCATCGACCCGCTCTACACGCTGCCGCTGCTGGCGGGTGTGATCCTGGCGCTCGTTGCGTGGCCCGGCCGCGGCTTGCGCTGGAACGCCGCGGGCCTGCTGCTGAGCACCGGCTACCTCGCCTGGAGCGTGATCGCGCAGCAGCATGTGACGAGCCTCGCGCGGGCCTCGCTGCAGGCTCAGGGACTGGCCGCGCGCGACTTGCTGGTGACGCCGGCCCCGTTCAACACCGTGCTGTGGCGCGTGCTCGTCCTCACGCCGGACGGCCACGCCGAGGGCTTCTATTCGCTGCTGGACGACACACCCCACATCAGCTTCGAGCGCTTTCCGCACGACACCGGGCTCCTGCCCCGGCTCGCCGACAACCTCCCCGCACAGCGCATCGCCGCGTTCAGCCACGGCTTCTTCAAGCTCGAGCAGCGCGACGGTCAGGTGCGCATCACCGACCTGCGCATGGGGCTCGAACCGAGCTACTTCTTCAGCTTCGTCGTCGCCGAGCAACGCGACGGGCGGTTCGAGGCGCGACCGCCACTGCCGGTCGGCGTGCGGCCGGACTTGCAGCGCACGGGCCCGTGGCTCTGGCGCCGCCTGCTCGGCGAACCGCTGCCATCGCCACGCTGACCAGCGCGACCTATTGCACCAGATCGAGCACCTCGATCTGCTCCAGCACGGTCTGGAAGGTTCCGGCCCCCGAAGGCATCTGCATCAGCGGCCTCAAGTCGGCGTCGAACAGCCAGACCGTCGGGTAGACCAGCAAGCGCGAACGCTCGTCGCCGATGGAGCGCTGGAATTCGCCATAAGGCCAGACACTCCCTCCGACGCGGAAGTACAGGCGGCTGGCCGGCACCGACAGCGAACTCCGCAGGTGGACCACGATGTACTTCGCCGCGAAGCGCGGCACCAGCTCCCGCGCGTTCTTTTCCAGGAAGGCCTCGTATTGACGGCAATAGCGACAATCGCTGGCACCGAGGTAGACATAGAGCCTCTTGTTCTCCTGACGCGCCCGGTCGCGCACGGTAGTCAGGTCGAACTCGGTCCGCTCCGGCCCGCCACCGGGCTGCAACACCACCGCGCCATAGGCCGACGGCAGGCCGGCCGCAGAACTGAGCGACGCCAACGACGAGCCCAGCGCCAGCATCAGCACCCACGCGCCAGAGCGCCAGCGGTGCAGCCAGGGCGTCATGCGGGTCGTCTCACTGCACGGCCAGGCGACCCGAGAACCGCCCGTCCTTCGAATCCTCGACCTCGGCCGACAGCTCGCCCCGGGCGTGCGGCACGAAGTTGAAGCGGAAGGTCGGGTTCTCGCTGACCGAGAAATCGAGCTCGGCGTCGAACAGCTTTCGCTGGTCGTAGCTCACCCTGATCGAGCGCACGAAGTGCGGCGGTATGAACATCACTGTCTGGTTGTTGAGCTCGAAGCCGGTGTCGTTGGGGTGCAGAACCGTCACGTCGGCCGCCGTCACGGCGTTCATGCGGGCCGGCTCGGGCAGCTTGAACACCGTCTTGCCGACCAGATGCAGCGCGTCGCGGTTCGGCGGCGCCGAGCAGCCGCCGGAGGTCTTCACGTAGCGGGAATCCATGTGCAGCGAGCCGTCTGACAATTCGCTGATGACCCGCACATGGCTGTACTCGTCGACCCTCAAGCGGGTCTCGAAGTCGGCCTGGCCGAGTTCGGTCGTGAGGTCGAGCACCGCCGCCACGGGCGAGGGGTTCTTGTCCACCAGCACGTACATCTTGCGGACATAGAGCTCGGCGGTCTGCGGCAGCTTCGAGACGATCTTCACCGGCACCGAGGCGCCGTAGGCGGCCCGCAGCGGCACGATCAGCTGCACCTTGCCGGAGTCAGTTTCGATGCGACGCGACGCGAACAGCCGTTGCCGCAGGTTCTCCCACTCGGGCGACGAGTCGGTGTGCGCCACGTTGGTCGGCAAGCCACCCGGCGCCGCGTGCACCGGCCCCACCATTGCCCCTGCGGCGGCGAACAGCAGCGCCACCAGCCACCCCGCAACGCCCCTCGACGGTCTCGACCGCTTGCTTTCCAGCATCGTGATCCTCCGGATGCCTGCCTCTTACCTGACCAACAGATCGCGCTCCATACGCACGAAGACGATCGATGCGTTGCGCCGGTGGATCGTCTGATACTGGTCCCAGTCCTTGAACTCGGGCAAACCCGCCGCATCCGGCACCTCGCTCAGCGCCGCGTCGGCCCGGGTCAGCTCGATCAGCCGGGATTCGAGTTGGGTCAGGTAGCGGTCCACGCCGTCGATCAGCGCGGCCGACGCGACCGGACCGTGCCCTGGAACCACCTGGCGGATCGGCAGCCCCCGCAGTGCCTGCAGGGCCTGCCGCCAGCCGTCGATCTCTCCGTCCTGCACGTCGGGGATGCGGCGCTGGTCGAGCAGGCCGCCGGCGAACAGCACGCCCGTGCGCCCGTCCAGCACCGCGATGTCGCCCGGCCCGCTCGAATGGCCGTAGTACAGCACCCGGACCGGCCGACCGATCAACCCGGACTCGTAGGGCGCATCGAACTCGGTGTCCGGCTTGAACATCACGGTGCCACGCATCGCCTCCTCGCCGAGCACGCGATTGAGCGTCTTCAGGCAGCCCTCGCAGCGCGCCGTCATCAGCCGCGAGGCCTTGCGCTGCATCTGCACCGGAATGCCGCGCTCTCGGAAGGCCGCAGCGCCGAAGATGAACTCCTGGCGCGCATGCGTGAGCAGGAGCAGCTTCACGGGCTTGTCGGTCACCCTCGCGATCTCGGCCAGCAGCGCCTGGCCATGACGGTAGGACGTGCCGCTGTCGATCGCGATGACGCCGGCGTCACCGACGATGAAGCCGGCGTTGCCCAGCCGGCCCTGGTTGGCCAGGTCCACCTCGCCGGAGCTTCCCTGCACCATGTACACGCCGGACGCCACTTCGACGGCCCTCGGCGCCGTCGGGTCCGCGCCGGGGGCCGCAAGCGTGGCACAGCCGCTCGCCGCGGCCAGGCCGAGGGCGCCGACGAGCGGCAGCAGGATCCTTCTTCTGATGGCGAACTGCACCTTCTTCTTCCAGGGCTCGGGGCTGGAGCGATTCCGGCCCGGCGGCCCGCTGCGCTCTCGTCTTGTCTCCCGACCTCACTGTAGCGGGCCCACCGCACCGACTGCCGCGTGGGGTCGGCCTTTCTCGACTCACGACCGAGCTCGAAGGGCGCGGGCCGGCCGGCGCCCGACCCCGGCGCCGTCAGTGTCGAACTGAACCGGTCCGGCCAGATGCGCCCCGATTCCCGACAATCGAGCCCTCCCTCGATGTGGCCTTGCCGGCCCTCAGCCCATGCAACTCTCGGTCCTCGACCAGTCCATCGCACTCGCCGGTGTCGGCGAGGACGCGGCGATCCGCGACACCGTCGATCTCGCCGTGCACTGCGAGACGCTCGGCTACCGGCGCTTCTGGTTGAGCGAGCACCACAACCTGCCGACCATCGTGGGCACCGCGCCCGAGGTGCTGATGGCCGCGGTGGCCGCACGCACCCGCCGCATCCGCATCGGCAGTGCGGGCGTGATGCTGCCGCACTACGCAGCGCTGAAGGTGGCGGAACAGTTCCGCGTCCTCGACGCGCTGGCGCCGGGGCGCATCGATCTGGGCGTGGGCCGCGCGCCGGGCGGCGACATGCGGACCGCGCTCGCGCTCAACCCGCAGGCCCACGGCGCGGCTGACCAGTTCCCCGAGCAGATCCGCGACCTGCAGGCCTGGACCGCCGGGCGGCAACACCGCGGCATCGTGGCGCATCCCCGGCCGCCGGCGGACGCGCGCGACTTCGAGCGGGCCCCCGCGCTCTGGGTGCTCGGCAGCTCCGACTACGGCGCCCGGCTCGCGGCGCACTTCGGCCTGCCCTACGCCTTCGCCTACTTCTTCATGGACGGCCAGGGCGTCGAGCAGGCCCTGTCGCTGTATCGCGCGCTGTACCAGCCGAGCGAACGGCACCCGACGCCGCAGGCCACGATCTGCGTCTGGGCGCTCGCCGCCGACAGCGAGGCCGAGGCACGGCACCACGCGCTCAGCCGCGACCGCTGGCGGATCGACCGCGCTCGCGGCCGTCTTGGCCCGCTGCTGTCGCCCGACGCAGTTGCCGAACGCGGCTTCAGCGCCGAGGAAGGACCGGCCCTGGAGGCCCAGCATCGCAAAGCCTTCGTCGGCAGCGCCCCGCAGGTCGCCGCGCAGCTGAGGGAGCTGGCGACCGCGCTGGGGCTCGATGAACTGGTGGTCAACACCTGGGCGCACGACCCGGCCGTGCGCCGCCGCTCCTATGCGCTGCTGGCGCGCGAGTTCGGCTTGGCGCCGGACCTCGCAACAACACCCCCGGAGAACGCTGCATGAGCTTTCGCCCGCTCGCACTGCCGCCTGGGGTCGCCGGTCGGGTGTGGCTGTCGCCGATGCCGGGCCGGCTGCAACCCTGGGAGCGGTTCGTCACCGTGGCGCGCGATGCCGGGCTGACGCGCATCGTCTGCTTGACACCCCTCGAGGAGATCGCCGAGCTGTCGCCCGACTACGCGGCGGCCATCGAATCGCACACCCTGCCCTGCCAGTGGCAGGCGCTACCGATGCGCAACTACGGCGTCGCGCCGGATCTACCGGCCTTCCAGGTCGGGGTCGAGGAGATGGCGCTCGCCCTGGGCCGCGGCGAGGTCCTGCTGCTGCATTGCGCTGCCGGCATCGGCCGCACCGGCACCGCCGCCGCCTGCCTGCTCAAGCGCCTGGGTCTGAGCACCGATGCGGCACTGCAGCAGGTGCGCGAAGCCGGGTCGAACCCCGAATCGGCACGGCAGTCGGGCTGGATCGAGACCATCTGAGCGCAGGTGCCGGCGACGTTCGGAACCAATTTGTCAGCTTTACGTCATACTTCCGACAGGCGCCCTTCCACTGATCGGCCGCCTGCAGACTCTGACAAGGAACAGGACATGAAGCGTTGGTGGCTTGGTGTAGTGATGGCGGCGTCGCTGGCAGTGGGGCTGGCCCCGACGCTCGTGGAGGCCAAGCGCCTCGGCGGTGGCGGTTCGGCCGGCATGAAGCGCAGCCTGCCGCCGCGCAGCACCCCGGACGCGCCGCCGGCCAAGCCGGCCGCCACACCGAACCAGGCCGCACCGGCGGCGCCGGCAGCGGCCGGTACGGCCGCTGCCGCCGCGCCCAAGCGCTCCTGGATGGGCCCGATCGCCGGTCTGGCCGCCGGCCTGGGCATCGCGGCATTGATGAGCCATCTGGGCCTGGGCGAGGCCTTCGGCAATTTCCTGATGCTCGCACTGCTGGCCGTCGCCGCGGTCTTCCTGATCCGCTTCGTGATGCGGCGCATGGCCGGCGGCTCGGCCGGACCGCGACCGGCGCTGGCCGGTGCGGGAGCCGGCGGTCACGGCGGCGCCACGCAGCCTGCCTGGCCCGCGCCGGCCGAGCCGCTGCAGCGCCGCGTGGAGCCCTCGCCCGTCGCGGCAGTGCCCCCGATCGCCATGGTGTCCACGGGCGGAGCATTGCCGGCTGATTTCGACGCCGCCGGCTTCGAACGCCTCGCCAAGCAGATCTTCATCCGCCTCCAGGCAGCCAACGACACGGCCGATCTGAACGACCTGCGCGCTTTCACGACGCCCGAGCTGTTCGCCTCTTTGCGCCTGGACCTGCAGGAGCGCGGCGAGACTTCGCAGCAGACCGACGTGCTCAAGATCGACGCCGAGGTTCTGGACCTGGCCCGTGAGGACGGCCGGCAAGTGGTCAGCGTGCGCTTCCACGGCCTGGTGCGCGAACTGAGCGACGCCGCCGCCACCGATTTCGACGAGGTCTGGCACCTCGTGAAGCCGGACGACGACAGCCGTCCCTGGGCCATCGCCGGTATCGAGCAGCGGCACTGATCGCGTCGAGGTGCGTGGCTGCGGCTACGCTCCAGGGTGTCGACAAGGGGCTGCGGCCCCTTGTCCCGTTCTGGAACCCGAAGAATCCCCTGCACAGCTGCCATGCCCCGCACGATCCTCCTCACCGCCTCGCTGCTCACCGGCCTGCTGATGCTGCAGGCCTGCGGCACGCCTGCGGCGCGCTCGCCGGCCGCCGGCACGCTGCTGCCGAACGAGAACCTCGTCGTGCAGGGCATTCCGGCCATCCCGGTGTCGCTGGTGCAGCAGGTCGAGCGTTACACCGATTTTCGCGGCCATGCCCTTGCCGACTGGCATCCGGCACGCGACGAGATGCTGGTCTCGCACCGCCCGGCCGGCGCCAACACCGCGCAGCTGTTCCGTGTGCCCGGCCCGTTGGCGGCCCCGGTCGCGCTGACCGACTTCGCCGACCCGGTGACCGAGGCGAGCTACGAGCCAGTGCTGGGCCGCTACCTCGTGTTCTCGCGCAGCCCCGGCGGCAACGAGGCCGAGCAGCTGTATCGGCTCGATGCCGGCAAGCGCCAACCCACGCTGCTGACCGATCCCGACCAGCGCCACGACGCCATCGGCTGGCTGCACCAGAGCGCGCAGTTGCTTTACACCGCGGTACCGCTGGACCGCACCGCCGAGGGCGGCAGCCGCGCAACGCCCACCACCACGCTGTGGCTGGTCGATCCCCTGCAGCCGTCGTCGCGTCGCCGCATCGCCGAGCTGCCCGGCACCGGCTGGTTCGGTGGCGAGATCTCGCGTGACGACAAGCAGTTGGCGATCACGCGCTACCGCTCGGCGACCGATTCGCAGGTCTGGCTGATCGACCTCGCCGACGGCACGCCGACGCAGTTGCTGCCGGCCGTCGGCGAACCCTTGCAGGCCACGCACTTCCCGGTCGGCTACTCGCCGGACGGCGCCTCGCTCTACGTGCTGAGCGACCGCGCCGGCGAGTTCCGCGAGCTGATGCGCTACGACTTCGCGAGCCGCGCGCTGACGCGGCTCACGGCGGCGATTCCCTGGGACGTCGGCGCGGCCCAGCTCAGCGACGACGGCGCGCTGGCGGCGCTGAAGATGAACGTCGACGGTCGCGAGGAACTGCGCGTCGTCGACACCCGCACGCTGCGCGAACGAGCGCTCCCCGCGCTGCCGGCCGGCGGCGTGAATGCGGTGCGCTTCCAGCCGCGCACCCACCGGCTCGCGGTGGCGATCGACAGCGCCCAGGGGCCGGGCCGCCTGTTGGCGCTCGACGTCGACCGCGGCACGGTGCAGCCGTGGACACGGCCCCACGTGCCGCCGGGCCTGGACACCACCAGCTTCCCCGACCAGCGCATCGTGCGCTGGACCAGCTTCGACGGCCTGAGCATGTCGGCCGTGCTCAGTCCGCCGCCGGCGCGCTTCACCGGCAAGCGGCCGGTCGTGGTGCTGGTGCACGGCGGCCCCGAAGCGCAAGCGACGATGGGCTTCCTGGGCCGCTGGAGCTACCTTGTCAACGAGCTCGGCGTCGCCATCGTCGAGCCCAACGTGCGCGGTTCCTCGGGCTATGGCAAGACCTTCCTCGCGCTCGACAACGGCATGAAGCGCGAGGACGCCGTCAGGGACCTCGGCACGCTGCTCGACTGGATCGCCACGCAGCCGGACCTCGACGCGGGCCGCGTGCTGGTGGTCGGCGGCAGCTACGGCGGCTACATGAGCCTGGCCGCGAGCGTGCACTTCGCCGACCGCATCGCCGGTGCGATCGACATCGTCGGCATCTCCAGCTTCGTGAGCTTCCTGAACAACACCGAGAGCTATCGGCGCGACCTGCGCCGCGTGGAATACGGCGACGAGCGCGATCCGGCGATGCGCGACTTCCTCGAACGCATCTCGCCGCTGAACAACGCACAGAAGATCCGCAAGCCGCTGTTCGTGATCCAGGGTCGCAATGACCCGAGGGTGCCGTGGACCGAGGCCGAACAGATCGTCGAACGCGTCCGGCAGACCGGCACGCCGGTCTGGTACCTGCTCGCCGAGAACGAGGGGCACGGCTTTCGCCGCAAGGAGAACGCCGACTACCAGTTCTACGCGATGCTGCTCTTCATGCAGGAGACGCTGCTGAAGTCGGCCGGGCGCCAAGACTGACACGACTTCACCGGATTCAGCGACGCCGCGGGCCCCGGCGGGGTCGGAACGCGGCCGGCGTGCGCTCTAATCCGGGCCAGTGCGCGCACTGATCTGGTGGCAAGCTGGTCCACCGTCGGTCTCGCTGTAGCCGTCCGACCGGAGGAGAAAGAATGGGACCTACGAGAATGCGCCGCTTCCTGGCCGCCTGTCTGCTGCTGGCCGCGCCCTGGGCCCAGGCTGGCCTGGTGTTCGCGGTCAACGAAGGCGTGACCTACCGCGTGCCGAGCGAGCAGATCGCCGCCAAGTACGCCGCTATCGCGGCCGACCTGGGCAAGCTGCTGAAGCAGCCGGTGACCATCGAGCCCGTGGGCGACTACCCGACGCTGCGCAAGCGCCTGGCCGAGAAGGCCTACGACCTGGCGATGGTGCACCCGGCCCACCTGTCGATCGTCGCCATCAAGCAGTCGGGCTACAAGCTGGTGGTCGTGACCAAGGGCTACGAACAGTACAGCGCCAACTTCCTCGTCAAGGCCGACTCGCCGCTGAAGTCGCTGGCCGACATCAAGGGCCTGCGCCTCGGCGCACCCGACGAAGACTCGATCACCTCGTGGATGGTGCGAGCCTCGCTGCGCGACGCGATCGGCGATCCCAAAGGCGTGGCCTTCACCTACACCCGCTACCAGGACGCGGTGCCCTTCTTCGTCGAGAACAATCTCACCCACGTCGGTGCGACCGCAGCGTCATCGGTCATCAAGGCCTGGCAAGCCAAGGGCGGCAAGGTGCTGTTCAAGTCCAAGCCGGTGCCGATCAAGCACGTGATCGCGAGCCCCTCGCTCAGTGCGGAGCAGGTCGGCATCGTGCGCGATTACCTGCTGTCGCTCGATGGCAGCGAGGACGGCCGCAAGAAGCTCGAACCGACCAAGTACCAGGGCTTCGCCACCTACGACGAAGCCGCGATGCTCGCCATCGGCACCTGGCTGGGTCTCTGACCCGAGCCACGGAGGTGACGCCAGCCGACGACCCGTTGGTGGGGCCCGCACCGCCGGCGCTCTACCGCGACGAGGCCCTGCTGGTCGTCGACAAGCCACCCGGCCTGCTGGCCGTGCCCGGACGCGGCCCGCTGAAGCAGGATTGCCTGGCGGCCCGGGTGCAGCGCGCCTGGCCGGACGCCCGCGTGGTGCATCGGCTCGACGAGGCCACCTCCGGGCTGATGGTGTTCGCGCTGGACGTCGAGATGCAGCGACGCCTGAGCCGGGCGTTCGAGCAGCGTGAAGTCGAGAAGCGCTACGTCGCCGTGGTCGCAGGCCATGTCGAGCCGGCCGCGGGCCGCATCGACCTGCCGCTCGGCGCCGACTGGCCGAACCGGCCGCGCCAACAGGTCGATCACGCGCGCGGCAAACCCGCGCGCACGCACTGGCAGGTGCTGTCCTACGACACGAGCGGCGATTCGACCCGCCTCGAGCTCACGCCCGAAACCGGCCGCACGCACCAGTTGCGCGTGCACCTGATGGCCATCGGCCACGCCATCCTCGGCGACGCGCTGTACGCACCGCCGTCGATGATGGCCCGATCACCGCGCCTGCTGCTGCACGCCAGCGCCCTGGCCTTCGCGCACCCGATGCCCGGCCGGCCGGCGCTCGCCTTCGAGTCGCCGCCGCCGTTCTGACCGAGGCGTCGCCAGGAGCGGACCGCTCAGGCCTTCTTCGCGTAGGCGCTGCACCACCCTGCTGCGGCCACCTGCTTGCCGGCGAACAGCGGGCAGTTGCCGGCGGCGTCGCCCGCCTTGCCCTGGAACAACTGGCAGTTGCCGCATTTTTGCCCGGCGGCGTAGGTCTTGAACTTGGCCTTGTCGGCCTTCGTCGCGTCTTCCACATAGCCCAGTGCCACGGCCTGCGGATCCTTCTCGCTGACCTTGGTCTGCGCTTGCGCATGGCGTCCTGCCCAGGCGGCCAGGCCGGCTGCGGGTATCCACTGGATGAACTGGCGTCTGGCTGTCATCGTCGTCTCCTGCTGAGGGTCGGGTTGCACGGATCGCCGGATGCGCAGGCATCCGATCGACGCTGCATGCTAGGCAGCCAAGGCTGACATCTCGGCGACGCGACTGCAAAGCCCTGCGCGCGCAGCCGAACCGAGAATCGATCGCGTTCCCGAGCCCGACACGATCAAGCGCTTCCCGCGCCTTCCGCGGCCAGCAGCCGCACGCGCGCGCCGCTCACGGCGACCACCTGACCGGCCCGCAGCTTGGCGCCGCGCCGCAGTTCCTCGCGGCCGTCGACCTGGACCTGGCCGGACTGGATCAGTTGCTTGGCGGCGCCGCCGCTGTCGGCCAGTCCCGTCGCCTTGAGCAGCGCGTCGAGCGTGATGAACTCGCCGCGCAGTGCGAAGTCGAGCTGCTGCAGCTTGCGCCCGCTCATGCGAACCGCACGCGCGCGGCGCCGGACTGCAGCCGACCGATGGATGCGGCCGCCGCGAAGCCGGCGCGCCAGAACGCGGCCAGCACCGCGTCGACGGCGCCCGGCGCACACGACACCAGCAACCCGCCGCTCGTCTGCGGATCGCTGAGCAGCGCACGCTGCCAGGGCTCGACCTGCGGGCCGAGATCGACGTGGTCGCCGTAGCCGGCCCAGTTGCGTGCCGAGGCGCCGGTGACGATGCCTTCCTGCGCGAAGCCTCGCGCGATGTCGATCCACGGCACGCTCGCCAGGTCGACTTCGGCGGCCAGTCCGGAGCCACGGCACACCTCCAGCAGGTGGCCCGCGAGGCCGAAGCCGGTCACGTCGGTCATCGCGTGCACGCCGTCCAGCGCACCGAGTTCGCTGCCCACGCGATTGAGCTGCGTGGTGAGGCGCAGCATCTCGGCATAGCCGGCCGCGTCGAGGCGGCCCTTCTTCAACGCCGCCGACAGCACTCCCACGCCGAGCGGCTTGCCGAGCACCAGCACGTCGCCCGGCCGGGCGTCGGCATTGCGGCGCACGCGCTCGGGGTGCACCAGGCCCAGCGCGACCAGGCCGTAGATCGGCTCGAGCACGTCGATCGAGTGTCCGCCGGCGATCGGGATGCCGGCCTCGCGGCACACGCTCGCGCCGCCCTCCAGGATGCGGCCGATCACCGCGGGCGGCAGCTTGTCCAGCGGCATGCCGACCAGGGCCAGGGCCAGGATCGGCGTGCCGCCCATCGCATAGACGTCGGAGATCGCGTTGGTGGCCGCGATGCGGCCGAAGTCGTAGGGCTCGTCGACAATCGGCGTGAAGAAATCGGTGGTGGCCACCAGCGCCTGGTGCTCGTTGAGTCGGTAGACCGCCGCGTCGTCGGCTGTCTCGGTGCCGACCAGCAGGTCGGGTGGGATCAGCCCGGCCGGGGCACGCGACAGGATGTCGGCCAGCACCCCGGGCGCGATCTTGCAGCCGCAGCCGCCACCGTGGGAAAAGGATGTGAGTCGGATGGATTCCATGATGCAAGTGTCGATCAAACCGAATCGGGCGGCCCGACGGTGAGCCACTGCCCGACTACCGTCGACGACCTCGCCGGCTTCGACACCGTGATCGACGTGCGCTCGCCGGCCGAGTTCGCGCTCGACCACATCCCGGGCGCGATCAACTGCCCGGTTCTCGACGACGAGGAGCGCCGCGTCGTCGGCACGCTGTACGTGCAGGTGTCGGCCTTCGAGGCACGCAAGCTCGGCGGCGCGATGGTCGCACGCAACATCGCACGGCATCTGGACACGGCTTTCCACGACCGGCCGAAGGGCTGGCGACCGCTGCTCTACTGCTGGCGCGGCGGCATGCGCAGCGGCAGTTTCGTGACCTGGATGCGCTTGGTGGGCTGGGATGCCCAGCAACTGCAGGGCGGCTACAAGGCCTGGCGCGCGCATGTCATCGCGCGCATCGCGGCGCTGGCGCCGAGCTTGCCGCTGCGCGTGCTGTGCGGGCCGACCGGCAGCGCCAAGACACGTGTGCTGCAGGCGCTGGGTGCGCTGGGCGAGCAGGTGCTCGACCTCGAGGCGCTGGCCGCACACCGCGGCTCGGTGCTCGGCGCACTGCCCGGCATGGAGCAGCCGTCGCAGAAGGCCTTCGAGACGCAGCTCGCGGCGGCAATGAAGGGCTTCGACCTGACGCGCACGATCTGGGTCGAGGCCGAGAGCCGCAGGATCGGCCGCATCAGCCTGCCCGACGCCCTGCTGGAACGCCTGCGCGTCAGCCCGGTGGTGCAGATCGATGCCACGCCCGACGCCCGCCTGGCCTACCTGCTGCGCGACTACGCCTGGCTCGGCGACGACCCGCAACGCCTTGCCGACAAGCTCGGCCTGCTCAAGGGCATGCTCGCCAACGAGACGCTGGCGCAGTGGCAGGACTGGGCGATGGAGCGCAATCTGCCGCCGCTGTTCGCGGCACTGATGACACAGCACTACGACCCGCTCTACGCCCGCTCGCAAGGCCGCCACTTCGAGAAGCTGAGCGGAGGGCGGCGCGTCGGGACGGACGATCTCTCCGAGGCCGGCATTGAAGCGCTCGCGCGGCGCATCGCCGCCGGCTGACTCAGGGCTCCAGATCGACCAGCGGCAGTTGCTCGAGAAAGGACGCGATCGCGCCCTCTCCACTCAGCGCGTCGAAACGCGTCAGATCCCGGCCATCGTCGAGCATCAGGTGCCCAGGCGCCAACGCGCGAACCGCCGTTCACCCTGCAGCGGAGCGTGGTGCAGCACCTTCAGTTGCTCATGACGCGGGTCGACCATCAGGCGCTCAATCAGCGCATCGATCGTGCCCACCTCGCCCTCCACGTACTGGCAGACCTGGGCCCCGTCGAACACCAGCACACCGGTGATCGACTGTTCGGCATTCAGCTGCCGCGCCTCGGCCACCACCACGGCGATCGTTTCGAAGGGCTTGTCGCCGCGGACCTGACTGAGATACAAGAACTGCGACAGTGTCGTCATGGAGGAGAGATTCCGGTTCAGGTGGAAGTGAGGCGCGCAGCACGATAGAACACACCATCAGCCTTCACAATGTCAATTGACACTCGCCGGAGTTCCCTTGCCGCCCTTGCCCATCACGCCGATCGCCACCCGCCGGCCGCCTGCGCCCAGTGCCCGCTGCGGGCTCTGCCGGCGTTCTCTCCGGTCAGCGCGAAGGAATTGGCTTATATCCAGAGCTTCCGCCATGGCAGCGCGGCTTTCGCCGCCGGACAGGACGTGCTGGCCGAGCATGCGACGAGCGAGTGGCTCTACACGGTGTTCTCGGGCTGGGCCTTCCGCTTCAAGACCCTCAGCGACGGGCGCCGCCAGATCCTCAATTTCCTGCTGCCCGGTGACTTCATCGGCTTGCAGGAGCAGTTCGCCGACGGGGCTCCACACGGCGCCGAGGCCCTGACCGAACTGCAGTTGTGCCGCTTCCCGAAAGCCGAGTTGTGGTCTCTGTACCGCGAGTTCCCGAGCCTCGGCTACGACCTGACCTGGCTGGCTGCGCGCGAGGAGAACCTGACCGACGAGACGCTGCTGTCGGTGGGCCAGCGCAGCGCGGCCGAGCGGATCGCGATGCTGTTGATCCATCTGTACCGGCGCGCCGAGCGGGTGGGCCTCGTCGAGGGGGCCGCCGTGGCCTTTCCGGTCACGCAGCAGCACATCGCCGATGCGCTGGGCCTGTCGCTGGTTCACACCAACAAGACACTGCGCCGCCTGCACAGGCTCGGCCTGCACGAGATCGCCGACGGCCGGCTGCGACTGCTGAACCGCCACGCCCTGCAGCGCCTGGCCGACTATGCAGAACGGCCGATGCGAACGATCCCTCTGATCTGACCGCGGGCCATGCCGGTCGTCGGCGCAGGGTTCACGGGTGTGGCATCGGTGAAACGGATCGAGGCTCCTTCGCCCACATGGGAAACGATCAGCTACACTCACCTTCGTAGATATACACAAGATCGCGGTTCTTAGGTGTTTGCTCAATCCGGTCGATGGTTCTCGTCGACTGTCTGGTTTGTCTCCCCCAGGTAACGTTTCTTGAGTGTCTCTGCATGAGCACGGCATGTTGCCGTGCCGTACTTTTTGATCGACAGGAACGTATATGAGCGTGCAAACCGGCACCGTGAAGTGGTTCAACGAAGCCAAGGGCTTTGGATTCATCGCCCAGGACGGCGGTGGCGCCGACGTCTTCGCGCACTTCCGCGACATCCAGGGCAACGGCTTCAAGACGCTGCAGGAAAACCAGCGCGTCGAGTTCGAAGTGAAGCAAGGCCAGAAGGGCCCGCAAGCTGCGAACATCCGCCCGCTGTAATCAGCGAGTTCGGTGCTCCACTCAAGACGCGGCTTCGGCCGCGTTTTTTGTTGTCCGCCCGCGTCTGCATCCTAGAATCGCGCCCCCTCGCCAGACGCCACCATGCCCGGACCGACCCTTTCCTACTGCGCGATCGATTTCGGCACCTCGAACTCAGCCATCGCCATTCCCGCCGACCACGGCAGCAGCCGCCTGGTCGAACTGGAGGCCGGCGAGTCCACCATGCCGACGGCGGTGTTCTATTTCGCCGAGCACGAGCCGCTCGCACCCGGTGCCGAGCCACCGCGCGCCTTCGGCCGGGCCGCGATCGCGGCCTACGTGGACGGCTACGAAGGCCGCCTGATGCGCTCGATGAAGAGCATCCTCGGCTCCAGCCTGGTCGAGCAGACTACCGATGTCGGAGGCGGTCATGCGGTGAAGTTCCTCGACGTCATCACCGGTTACCTGCGCCACCTGCGACATGCCGCCGAAACCGCCCTCGGCGCGCCGATCACGCAGGCTGTTCTGGGGCGGCCGGTGTTCTTCGTAGACGGCGACGCGACGCGCGATGCGCAGGCGCAGGCTTCGCTTGAAGCCGCAGCGCGCGCGGTAGGTTTGCGCGACGTGGTGTTCCAGTACGAGCCGATCGCGGCCGCCTTCGACTTCGAGCAGCAGGCGACGCGCGAGCAATGCGTGCTGGTGGCCGACATCGGCGGCGGCACCTCGGACTTCTCGGTCGTGCGCGTCGGCCCCGACCGCCGCGACCGGACCGATCGCAAGGACGACATCCTCGCCAGCCACGGGGTGCACATCGCCGGCACCGACTTCGACCGGCGCATCGAGCTCACCGGCATCCTGCGCGAGCTCGGCTACGGCGCCTCGGGCCCCGCACGAGGCGACCAACCGCCGCGCGAGGTGCCGAGCGCGGTGTACTTCGACCTCGCGACCTGGCACCTGATCAACACCGTCTACCAGCCGGGACGCGTGGCCGAACTCAAGAACATGGCGGCCTTCTACGCCGACCCGCGCCACCACCGGCGCCTGCTGCGCACGGTGAGCGAACGGCTCGGGCACGAGCTGCTGGCGCGTGCCGAGGCGGCGAAGATCGCGGTCGCCGACGGTGCCGACACGCAGATCGACCTGGACCTGGTCGAACGTGCGCTGAGGGTCCCGCTCAGCGCGCCGCAGGCGGCCGAGGCGATCGACGGCGATGTGGAGCGCATCGTCGAGGCCGCGCGGCAGACCGTGGTGCAGGCCGGGTTGACGGCGGCATCGGTGGACGCGCTCTACTTCACCGGCGGGTCCACCGGCCTGCGGCTGCTGACCAAGCGCCTGGCCGCGAGCTTCCCGGCCGCACGCGCAGTGCGCGGCGACCGGCTCGCCAGCGTCGCCACCGGGCTGGGCCTGCACGCGCAACGCCGGTTCGCCGTGGCCCGCTGAGGTTCCACGCCACCACTAACATCGCCCGCATGCATTCCGACGACCCGTCCCCCCTGGCCCGGCCCGCCTCCTGCACCGAACTCTTCACCGCCTTCACCGGCCTCGCGCTCCAGGGCTTCGGTGGTGTGCTGGCGGTGGCTCAGCGCGTGCTGTGCGACGACAAGCGCTGGCTGAGCAAGGGTGAGTTCCTCGAGGCCCTCGCGCTCGCGCAGGTGCTGCCCGGGCCGAACGTCTGCAACCTCTCGCTGATGGTGGGGGACCGCTACTTCGGCACGCGTGGCGCTTTCGCCGCGCTGGCCGGGATGATGGCGGCGCCGCTGCTGATCGTGCTGGCGGCCACGATGCTCTATGCGCAATTCGCCACCCATCCCCTGGTGGCCGGTGCCCTGCGCGGCATGGGGGCCATCGCGGCAGGCATGATCATCGGAACAGCCCTGAAGCTGGCCGCACCGCTGCGCAGCAGCCCGCTCGGCCTGCCAACGCTGGCGGCGTTGGCCACCGCCTGCTTCGTGGCCGTGGCGCTGCTGCGCTGGCCGCTGGTCTGGGTGCTGCCGGCGCTGGGCCTGCTGGCCTGCGCGCTGGCATGGCGGCGGCTGCGGACCTCGGAGACGCCGTCGTGACGCTGCCCGAAGGCTCGGCGCTATTGGCGCTGTTCGGCCACTTCCTGCTGCTGTCGCTGCTGTCGATCGGCGGCGCCATCACGGTGGCGCCGGACATGCACCGCTGGATGGTCGTCGAACAGCAGTTGCTGAGCGATCCGCAATTCACGTCGTCGATCGCGATAGCCCAGGCGGCGCCGGGCCCGAACGTGCTGTTCGTGGCGCTGCTCGGCTACCAGGCGGCCGGGTTGCTGGGCGCGGCGGCCACCCTGCTGGGCATCATGCTGCCCTCGGTCACGCTGGCGCTGCTGGTCAACCGCTGGGGGCACACGCGGCAGGATTGGCGCTCGGTGCGCGCCTTCAAGGTCGGCATGGCGCCGATCACGCTGGCGCTGATCGCCGCCACCGGCTGGCTGCTGGCCGCACCGCCGAGCGAGTGGCGTTCCCTGCTGGCGACCGCCGTCGCCGCGCTGCTGGTCTGGCGCACGCGGCTGCACCTGCTGTGGATGATCGCGGCCGGCGCGCTGCTCGGCCTGCTGGGCTGGATCTGACCGCCCGGCCCGCACGGACGACGCGCCGCGTGCACACTGTCCGCACTCCCCGCCCTGCCGTTGCCTCATGATCACTGTCCTTCACAACCCGGCCGCCACGCGCTTCGAAGCGAGCGTCGACGGCCTGCTCTCGGTCGCCGACTACGCCCTGCGCGGCCACGTGATGACCCTGCACCACACCTTCGTGCCGACCGCGCTGCGCGGCCGCGGCGTGGCCGCCGCGCTGGTGCAGGAAGCCCTGGCGCATGCACGAGCGCAGGGGCTCAAGGTGGAGCCGTCGTGCTCCTACGTCGCGAGCTACATGCGGCGCCATCCGGAGACGCAGGACCTGCATGCCTGAGCGCTTCGCTCGTGCTGCACCGCACCACGAAAAGCGGGCCCGGCATTCGGCAACTCGACGCGACTTCTGACCGGAATGAGGGGGTCGCATCCCCCAATCACGGCATATGCCTGTCATCTTCCCTGCCGACAATCAGAACCGTTCGATGGCGATGGAGGGCAACGCCCCGTCGACTCTCCGCGGCCACCGGACAAAGGGTCGAGCTTCCGGGCCCCGGGCCCCCTGCGGGGGACCCACCAACAGGAGCACCAACAACGAAGCCCCTGCCCCGCGGCAGGGGCTTTTCCTTTGGGGGCGACGCGCCGGAGCGGGCGTTAGCATGGCCACGAAGCCCTTCGACCGGAGCCGCACGATGTGCCCGCGTGACGCCCTGCTTGCTGCCGCGATCGCCGCCCACGCCGGCGCTTACGCGCAACCCTGCCCCAGCGACACGGCGCCACGCGACGCCGAGGTGCTGCTGACGGCCCAGGTGGCCGACGGCCGCGCTCGCGACCTCAAGCGCAGCGACCTCGAGTCGCTGCCGCCGCGCCAGGTCAGCCTTCGCCGCGCGGTCGAGCGCGAAGGCGCTCGCGACGAGCAGATCCTGAGCTACGGCGGCTGGCTGCTGCGCGACGTGCTCACGCTTGCCGGCTTCGACGAGGCCGGCCGTCGCGACACGCGCACCTGGGTGGTCGAGGCCACGGCCACCGACGGCTACCGCGCGGTGTTTTCCTGGGGCGAGCTCTACAACAGCGCGCTCGGCGAGCAGGTCTACGTGATCGGCTCGCAGGACGGTCGCGCGCTCGACGTCACCGCCGGTCCGCTGGCGCTGCGCTCGCTCGCCGATCAGCGACCCGGGCCGCGCCACGTGCGCAACCTGTGCGCGCTCGCGGTGCGGCCGTTGCCCGCACGCTGACCCGCCCATGCGCACCGCGTTGCGGCTCGAGCCCGGCGACGACCTGCGGCGCCGTCTCGAGGCGCTGACAGTCGAGCGCGGCTGGCCGGCCGCCTTCGTGATCGCCGGCATCGGCAGCCTGCGCATCACCGCGCTGCGGTTGGCCGAAGCGACCGAGCCGCTGCAACTGGAGGCACCGGTCGAGATCCTGAGCCTGTGCGGCTCGCTGTCGCTCGCGGGCGCCCACCTGCACATGAGCATCGCCGACGCCCAGGGCCGCGTGCTCGGCGGACACGTAGCGGCCGGCTGCGAGGTGCGCACGACGGTCGAGCTGCTGGTCGAGGTGCTCGAAGACCTGCGCTTCGAACGCATGGCGGACGCCCGCACCGGCTATCCAGAGCTGCGCATCACGCCGCGCTGAAACCGTCCTGCATTGCGCTGTCGCCTTGGCGACAGCGCACCATTCAGCCTGCCTTCAGCTCGGCGACCTCCAGACCTGCGATCTTCTCGCCGCAGCCCGTGACAACGCCACGGGCCTTCCGCGTCCGGTGCGGTGACTGATTGGAGTTCGCGATGGTTTGGCAGCAGGTCTACAACCCTTTCGACAGCATGCTCGTCTCGACGCTGCTGGCCGCCGTGCCGGTGGCAGTGATGCTGATCGGCCTCGGCTTTCTGCACCTCAAGGCCCACATCGCCGCGGCGGCCGGCCTGGCCAGCGCGCTGGCGATCGCGATCCTCGCCTTCGGCATGCCGGCCGGCATGGCCGGTCGTGCGGCGCTGCTCGGGGGGCTGACCGGCCTGCTGCCGATCGGATGGATCGTGCTGAACATCATCTTCCTGCACCAGCTGACCGAGCAGAACGGCAGCTTCAAGGTGCTGCAGGACTCGATCGCCGGCATCACCGAGGACCGCCGCCTGCAGTTGCTGCTGATCGCGTTCGCGTTCGGCGCCTTCTTCGAGGGCGCCGCGGGCTTCGGCACGCCGGTCGCGGTGACCGCCGCGATCCTGATCGGCCTGGGCTTCTCTCCGCTCGCGGCCTCCGGCCTGTCACTGATTGCGAACACCGCGCCGGTGGCCTACGGCGCGCTCGGCACGCCGGTCATCACGCTGGCCAAGGTGCACGGTTACGACGTGCTGGCGGTGTCGGCGATGATCGGCCGACAGCTGCCGTTCTTCTCGCTGCTGGTGCCGTTCTGGCTGATCTGGGCCTTCGCCGGCTGGCGCGGCATGAAGCAGATCTGGCCGGCGGTGCTCGTCACCGGCGTGAGCTTCGCGGTGCCGCAGTTCCTGGTGTCCAACTACATGGGCCCGGAGCTGGTCGACGTGATCGCCGCGATCTGCTCGATGACCGCGCTGGTGTTGTTCCTGCGCGTCTGGCAGCCGTCCGAGATCTGGACCTCGGTGTCGCTGAAGGGTCACGAAAAGGACGGCGGCGAAGCGCGCGCCGCCACCGCACCGACCCGCCATGCGCGAGCGGACGTCGTGAAGGCGTGGACGCCCTGGGTCATCCTGACGGCCTTCGTGTTCGTCTGGGGTCTGCCAGCCACCAAAACCTGGCTGAACGGCATCTTCGCTCCCAAGTTCCCGATCGAGGGCCTGCACAAGCTGATCGAGAAGATGCCGCCGGTGGTGCCCAAGCCGACCGCCGAATCGGCGGAGTACGTGTTGGGCCTGCTGTCGGCGACCGGCTCGGGCATCCTGCTGGCCGCTGTCGTGGGCGGCCTCGTGATGGGCTATGGCATCCCGGCCCTGGTCCAGGCCTACGGCCGGACGATCTGGCTGGTGAAGTACTCGTTGCTCACCATCGTGCTGATGCTCGCGCTCGGCACGCTCACCCGCTACTCCGGTCTCGACACCACGCTGGGTCTGGCCTTCGCGTCGACCGGCGTGTTCTATCCGTTCTTCGGCACGCTGATGGGCTGGCTGGGTGTGGCGCTGACCGGTTCGGACACCGCCTCGAACGTGCTGTTCGGCGGCATGCAGAAGGTCGCGGCCGAGCAGCTGGGCCTGAGCCCGAACCTGATGGGTGCGGCCAACAGCTCCGGCGGCGTGATGGGCAAGATGATCGACGCGCAGTCCATCGTCGTCGCCTCGACCGCGACACGCTGGTTCGATCACGAAGGCGACATCCTGCGCTACGTGTTCTTCCATTCCATCGCGCTCGCGAGCCTGGTCGGGATCCTGGTGACGCTGCAGGCCTACGTGTACCCGTTCACGCTGATGGTCGTGAAGTGACGTGCCGCCGCAGACGCGGCCGGAGCAGACCGTGACCCGGCTCGCGACTTGCATGCGGCGCACGCGTGCTGACCCCACCCCGTCCGTTCGAGCCTGCGGCGCCGACGATCCTCGACATCGAAGCGTCGGGCTTCGGCCGCGGCAGCTACCCGATCGAAGTCGGCTTCGTGCTGCCCGACGGCCGCGCCTGGTGCTCGCTGATCCGGCCCGAGCCGGACTGGCTGCACTGGGATCCGCAGGCCCAGGCCCTGCATCACATCCCGCGCGAGCTCGCGCAGCGACACGGCCGCAGCGCAGCCGAGGTCGCCGGCTTGTTGAACCAGCGCCTGAACGGCCGCGTCGCCTACTGCGACGGCTGGGCACACGACTACCCCTGGCTGGCACGCCTGTACGACGCCGCCGAGCTGACGCCGAGCTTCCGACTGGAACACCTGCTGAGCCTGCTCGACGAAGACCAGGCCCGACGCTTCGATGCCCTGAAGCGCCAGGTCATCGCCGAGTCCGGACAGCAGCGCCACCGCGCCAGCACCGACGCCCGCATGCTGCAGCTGGCACTGCGCCGACTGCGGCCCGCGTCGCTGCGCCGGCGTTGAGCTGAAGGCCGCCGCGCCCCAGAGCCGACTCGTCGGGCAGCCCCGCAGGCCCTAGCATGCCGGTCATGGAGATTCCCGAACCTGCCTGGCGCGCGCGGCTCCGCACCTGGTCCGCCAGCAGCCGCCTGCTGGTGTCGGCCACGCTGGGCGGCGGGGTCGCAACCGCGTGCCGGATCGCGGATTTGCCGTGGGTGGAGTCCCTGCTGGTCGGCTGGTGCGGCTTCGCCCTCCTCTCCCTGTTGTTGTCGGGGCTGACGCTGGGCCTGCACGGCGACATCCCACGGCCCGACGAGGTGGCTCGCAACGACCAGAGCAGCACCGCGATGCTGGTGGTCGTGCTGCTCGGCTGTGCGGCCAGCATCACCGCGATCGGTGCGCTGCTGCTGACCAGCCGGGATCTGCCGGCCGGCGAACGCTGGCCGCACGGCCTGCTGGCGGTGGTGGCGATCGCGCTGTCGTGGCTGCTGATCCACGTGCGCTTCGCCTTTCACTACGCCCACCGCGATCTCGAGGCACGCCCCGCGTCGAAGGGCCGGGCCGCGCTCGACTTCCCGGGCACGCCCGAGCCCGACTACCTGGACTACCTGTACTTCTCGTTCGTGATCGGCATGACCTCGCAGGTCTCCGACGTGACGGTGCACACGCGGGCGATGCGTCGCCTGGTGCTGTGGCACAGCCTGCTCTCCTTCGGCTTCAACCTCCTCATCCTGGCGCTGGCCGTCAACACACTGGCCGCACTGTTCCAGTAGCGGCCCTTGCGGCTATGCTGCGACCCTGTTTTCAAAGGAAGCGATCATGAACACCACTCCCTCGGGCCTGAAATACGAAGACCCACTGATCGGCAACGGCCCGACCGCCACCGTCGGCAAGAACGTCCGTGTGCACTACACCGGCTGGCTCTACAACGACGGCAGCGCCGGGCGGAAGTTCGATTCCAGCAAGGATCGCGGCGATCCGTTCGAGTTCCCGCTCGGCGGCGGCATGGTGATCCGCGGCTGGGACGAAGGCGTGGCCGGCATGCAGGTCGGCGGTACGCGGCGCCTGGTGATTCCTCCGGCGCTCGGCTACGGCGCACGCGGCGCCGGCGGTGTGATTCCGCCGAACGCGACGTTGCTGTTCGAGGTCGAGTTGCTCGCCGTCATCGGCTGAGCCGTCGCCCCGGGGCAGTGCCCGGGGGGCTCAAGTCCGGCGATGCGCTACCGAAATCGCCGTGTCGCGGACCGTCCCCAGCGGATGTGTCCCGACGCGATTTCAATGACCGAAAACTCCTCCGCCCGCTCACCCCTCACGTCGTCGGTCACGCTCCACAGCGCGCTGCTGGCGGCGGCCGTGCTGTTGCTCGCCGTGCTCGGCGTCGTGACACAGCTGAGTCTCGACACCGCCCGCCGCAACGAGGTGCAGCGCGCACTGCGCGATACCGAACGCAACACGCAGAAGCTGGCCGTGCGCGTCGGCGAAGTGCTCGACCGTGTCGACCAGACCACGCTGCTGGTCAAGTCGCTGCACGAGACCGGCAACCCGACGAGCCTGTCCGGGCTGCGCGCCGCCGGACTCGTGACGCTGGACACGACCCGCGCCCTGCTCATCACCGATCGACATGGCGTCGTGCAGGAAAGCACCTCGCCCGACGTTGCGCTGAACGTCGCCGACGAAGACGATTTCAAGCGTCACCTCCACGATCCCGTCCTCGGTCTGAGCATCGGCGCGCCTCAGCCCGATCATCTGAATGGCGGTTGGATGCTGCCGGTGATGCGCCGCCTGACCCACGACGGCCAGTTCGACGGCGTCGTCGTCGCGATGCTCGATCCCGGCTCTCTGACCAAGGGCTTCGATCATGGCGAGGCGCCGGGCACCGTGATCACGGTGATCGGCCTCGACAACATCAACCGCTCACGGCGTCTGGACGGCAGCATCAGTTTCGGCGAGAAGGTCGACGCCCAGAAGGTGCTGCAGCGCTCGCGCGAGATCCGCGAGACGCTCCAGCCCTTCTACAGCCAGGTCGACGGCACGGCCCGCTTCTTCACGGCGCTGCCGATCGATCGCTATCCGATGGTCGCCGTCGTGGCCGTCTCGGCCGACGCCGTGACAGCCGGCTATCAGCAGACGCGGCTTCGTCTCCTCGGCTGGTCCGCGGCCGTCGCACTGCTGATCGTGTTCGGAACGCTGGTGCTGTGGCGGCAGGCCCGCGGGCTCGACAGCAGTCGGCGCGAGGCCCGTCGGGCCAAGGCGCTCTACGTCGCCACACTCGACGGCAGCCTGGATGCACTGTGGCTGATGCGTGCCGAGCGGGATGCGTCGGGGCAGACACACGATTTCGTGATCACCGACGCCAACCGCCGTGCGGGCGCCATGCTCGGGCTGGACCCCGCTGCGATGATCGGGCGTCGCGCGACCGAGTTGGTGCCGTCGATCCGCGAAGATGGCCTGCTGAACCTGCTGCTCACGGTGCTGCAACGGCAGAAGCCGATGGATGTCGAGGCCCAGGCCGTCGCGACCTCGATGCGCGGACGCTGGATGCACTTCCAGGTCGTCCCGGTCGAGGAGGGCGTGGCGCTGATCACGCGCGACATCGACGACCGCAAGCGCGCCGAAGCACAGCTCGCCGACATTGCACGCCGGGATGCCTTGACGCAGTTGCCGAACCGCCGTCATTTCGAGGAACAGCTCGAACTGGCCGCTGCCCGCGCTCAACGCAGTGGTCGGCCGATGGCCCTCGTCTACCTCGATCTCGACGGCTTCAAGCGCGTCAACGACACGCTCGGTCACGAAGCGGGGGATCGGTTGCTGATCTCGGTCGCGCTGCGCCTGACAGCCTGCGTGCGTGTGACCGATCTGGTCAGCCGGCTCGGGGGTGACGAGTTCACCGTGATCCTGGAAGAGTCGGGAACGGCCGAGGATCGTCTTCAGCTGTGCGAGCGCATCCTCGCCCAGCTGTCCGAACCACACGTGTTGGCCGGCCAGGCAACCGTGTCGACGCCGAGCCTGGGCATGGCCGTCTACCTGCCGGGTGAATCGCTCGACAGCCTGCGCAAGCGTGCCGACGGCGCGATGTACGACGCCAAGCGGGCCGGCAAGGCCTGCCTGCGGATCGCGGCCTCTGCCAGCACGGCGAGTTGAGCAAACCCAGGCAGTCGTCGCGCGGGGCCCTTCGCCCGATCTAGGACCAGGTCAGGTCGCCGCAGATCACCTGCAGTTCCCCGCCCTGACTGGCAGGTGCCCGGAAGGCGGTGGAAACCGTCACGCACAGGTGCGAGCCGTGCAAGGTGCGGTATGGCCGGGTGACCTGCACCTTGCCGACCGCCGCGACGGCGCGGCGGAAATAGGGCCGACGCGCCCAGCGCGCACCGCGCGTGTCGCGAAACGGCTCGAACGCCGTGCCGTTGCCCGCCGCGGGGCTGCGGCCCCACTGGTTCACGCCCACCTGCCGCCCGTCCTGGCCGAGCAGATAGCAGAGTTCGGTGCCCGGCAAAGCCAGGAAAGACTGCGTCGCCTCCTCGAGCGGGCGCCCACCGGCCAGCAGCGCCGACGCGTAGCCGATGGCGTTGAAATACGGCGCGATGCGCTCGCGATAGCCCGCGTCCTCTTCGCGCCAGCGCTCGCCGAAGCCGCTCCAGATCGCGTTCAGGGCCTCGCTGGCGTGGTTCGGCCCGACCAGCGCCGCCTGCGGCCGCGCGAAGAAATAGCCCTGCACCAGGTCGGCGTCGGCTTCCAGCGCGACGAAGGCCTCGGCCTCCGTTTCCACGCCTTCCATCAGCACCAGCGCGCCGCATTCGTGCAGCAGCGAGGTCATCTGGATCACGACACGGCGCGCACGCAGGTCGAGCGCCGCGCGCTCGACCAGGCTGCGGTCGAGCTTGACGATCTCGGGGCGCAGGCGCCACACGCGATCGAAGTTGGAATGCCCGGCGCCGAAGTCGTCGAGCGCGATCAGGCCTCCTTGGGACCGGATGGTCGCGACAGCGGCATCGAAGTTCGCGTCGTCGCGCACCGCGTCCTCGAGCACCTCGACGACGATCTGCTTGGGTTGCAACCGCAGGTCGGCGGGCATCGCCTCGCTGCAGGCGTCGAAGGTCGTCTGCGGTGACTGCAGGAAGACCTGCGGGTGCAGGTTCAGGAACAGCCACTGAGACTGCGGCGCCGCCTTGGCGTAGTTCGCCATGTGCATGGTGCGCACCAGCTGGTCGCGCCACAGCAGTTCGTTGGAGTCGTGTCCGTCGAAGAACCGCGGCGGCGGCAGTCCGGCGCCGGTCGCGTCGCTGGCGCGCAGCAAGGCCTCGTGACCGACCACGCGGCCATGCGACAGGCTGAAGATCGGCTGGAAATGACTGGCGAGCCGGAGACCGGCATGGTGGCCTGTGACCGATTGGCCGGCCGGGCCGCCAAGACCACTCAGGCAGGCCAGCGCTGCTTCGAAACTCGGGGTCAGGGGTGGGACAGCGGACATCGGTCGTTGCACAAGCAGAGAACGCGCCCGGCAAGGCGCCACTCCCGGGTATCGGTCACGAAACGCGAGACTGAAGCACTATTTCGCCGCCCGCGCCTCTCCGTCCGATCCCGGATCGCGCCCTCCGCCCCGAGCGTTCCCCCGTGGATCGGATGCGTCCAGCATGTGACCCCGCACACGCTGGACGAGAATGCGACCTCCGCTCGCCCCGCCCCGACTGCTCCAATGCCCCGCCTGCCTTCCCTGCGTCACACCTTGCTGAGCAGCCGCGACCTGCTGATGACCGCCGGCCCGTTCGTGCTGCTGACGGTGGCGCTCCTGGCGCTGGCCTACTGGGCACTCGACCCGAGCCCGCCGAAGAAGCTGGTGCTGGCCACCGGGCCGGAACAGGGGGCGTACGCCGAGTTCGGCAAACGCTACCAGGCGGCGCTGGCCAAGCACCGCATCCAGGTCGAACTGCGCACGACCCAGGGCGCGGCGGAGAACCTGAAGTTGCTCGAAGACCCGGACTCGGGCGTCGACTTCGGCTTCGTACAGGGCGGTGCCGGTCGCCTGCGAGGCGGCGACGAAGCGCCGCCACCGGATCTGGTGTCGCTGGGCAGCCTGTTCTACGAGCCGATCTGGCTGTTCTATCGCGAGGACAGCGCCAGGCGGCTGATCGGCAGCGATCGGCTCGACTCGGTGGCGAAGCTCAAGGGCTGGCGCGTCAACATCGGGGCCCAGGGCAGCGGCATCACCAACCTGATGCGACGGCTGCTCGACACCAACGGCCTCGGGCCCGAGGACATCGTCGCCCAGCGGCTGACGCAGACCCCAGCCGTCGTGAGCCTGCTCGATGGCAACACCGACGCGCTGGCGCTGGTGTCCGCGCCCGAGGCGCCGATGGTGCAGTTGCTGCTGCTGACGCCCGGCATCCGCCTCATGAGCTTCGATCAGGCCGAAGCGTACGCGCGCCGCCTGCCGATGCTCACGCCGGTGAGCCTGCCGCGCGGCGTGGTGAAGCTGGCCGAGGACGTGCCGCCCGAGGACATCGAGCTGCTGGCCCCGACGGCCGCGCTGGTGGCGCGCGCATCGGCCCATCCGGCCCTGCAGCAGCTGTTCGTGCAGGCCGCCAACGCGATCCACAGCGAAGCGGGCTGGTTCCAGCGCCGCGGCGAGTTTCCGAACCGGCGCGCCGTGGAACTGCCGATGTCGAAGGAGGCCGACCGCTTCTTCGAGACCGGTCCGCCCTGGCTGCAGCGCTACCTGCCGTTCTGGGTCGCGAACCTGATCGACCGGATGTGGGTGGTGTTGGCCTCGATCATCGTGGTGCTGATCCCGCTGTCGCGCGTGGTGCCGCCGCTGTACGAACTGCGCATCCGCTCGCGGGTGTTCCGCTGGTACGGCCGGCTGCGCCAGATCGAGGAAAGCCTGGCCGACGCCCCGGACGGGCCGGCCGATGCCCAGCCGCTGATGGACGAGCTCGACGCTCTCGATGCCCGCGTCAAGCAGTTGCAGGTCCCGCTGTCGCATGCCGACGAGCTGTATGCGTTGCGCAGCCACATCGACCTGGTGCGCAAGAAGCTGCGCGCACTGGGCGCCCAGACCCCGGCAGCCTCCCCATGACGGTGGGCTGCCTTCCGCGTGGCCGACGCCGGCCCGACACGTCCGCCCCATCCGCCGACGCTCCCCACGACGACATTCCCCGCCAGGCGCTCGGAGGCGCCTCGTCATGAACGCTCCCTCCCCTTCCCGTGCCGACGGCGCGCCGCGCCCTCGCGTGGTCATCATCGGCTGTGGTTTCGGTGGCATCGAAGCCGTCCGCTCACTGTCCAGGGCCGACGTCGAGATCACGCTGGTCGACCGCACCAACCACCACCTGTTCCAGCCGCTGCTCTACCAGGTGGCGACCGCCAATCTCTCGGCGCCCGCGATCTCGGGCCCGATCCGCCACATCCTGCGCCGCGAGATGCAGCGCGGCAACCTGACCATCCTGCTCGGCGAGGTGACCGGCATCGACACGGCCGCGCGCAGCGTCACGCTCGATGGCCGCGAACCCATCGCCTATGACCACCTCATCGTCGCCGCCGGCGCGACCCACAGCTACTTCGGCCACGACGACTGGGCCGCCCATGCGCCGGGCCTGAAGACGCTGGCCGACGCCTTCACGATCCGGCGCCGCGTGCTGATGGCGTTCGAGCATGCCGAGCGAGAAGCCGACCCCGCGAAGCGCGAAGCCTGGCTCACGTTCGCGGTGGTCGGCGCCGGGCCGACCGGCGTGGAGCTGGCCGGACAGCTGGCCGAGATCGCGCACCACACGCTGCACGACGAATTCCGCCGCATCGACTCGCGCCGCTCGCGCGTGGTGCTGGTCGAGGGCGGTCCGCGCGTGCTCGGCGCCTTCAGCGAGCAGCTGTCGCAGCGCGCGCTCGAGCAACTGCAGTCGCTCGGCGTGGAGGTCCGTACCGGCGCCAGCGTTACCGCGATCGACGCCGAGGGACTGAGCTACGCCGGTACCGACGGCCCGCAGCGCATCGCGGCGCAGACCGTGGTCTGGGCTGCCGGCGTGGCCGCCTCGAAGCTGGGGCGGGCCCTCGCCGAGCTCACCGGCTGCACGCTGGACCGCGCCGGCCGCGTGGTGGTCGAGCCCGATCTGAGCCTGGCCGGCCACCCCGAGATCCACGTCGTGGGCGATCTGGCAGCGGCGCAGAGCCACCCGAAGCGCGGCGCGCCGACGCCGGTCCCCGGTGTCAGCCCGGCGGCCAAGCAGATGGGACGCACCGCCGCGACCAACCTGCTGCGCCGCCTGCGCGGCGAACCAACGGCGGCGTTCCGCTACAACGACTACGGTGCGCTGGCCACCATCGGCCGCCGCGCCGCGATCGCGATGGTCGACCTACCGGTGTTCGGGCGTGTGCACTTCAGCGGCATGCCCGCCTGGCTGTTCTGGCTGTTCGTGCACATCTATTTCCTGATCGGTTTCCGCAACCGCCTGGTGGTCCTGAGCGACTGGGCCTGGGCCTACTTCAGCTTCGAACGCCAGGCTCGCGTGGTGGCCGAGGCGGAGGCCGATGCCCACCGGCCGGCGGCCGGCTAGGCGAGGTTCTAAGATCGAGGCCACCGGGGCGGCGCAGTCGTCGGCCTCGATCAGGACCCGCATGGACACACGCACTTCCCCGATCCGACTGCGCCTGGAGCGCCTGCGCGCCGCGATGGCCGCACGGCAGACCGATGCCGTGCTGCTGCCGTCGAGCGATCCGCACCTGTCGGAGTACCTGCCCGGGCACTGGCAGGGCCGCGCGTGGTTCTCGGGCTTCACCGGCTCGATGGCCACGCTGGTGGTGCTGGCCGATCGCGCCGCGCTGTTCGCCGACAGCCGTTACTGGGTGCAGGCCGAGGCGCAGCTCGCCGGCACCGGCATCGAGCTGGTGAAGATCGCGACCGGCACCGCGGCCACGCACATCGAATGGATCGCCGCAGCGCTGCGCCCCGGCCAGACGCTCGCGGCCGACGGCGCAGTGCTCGGCCTCGCCGCGGCCAAGACGCTGCGCGAGGCGATGGACGCCGCCGGCATCGTGCTGCGCACCGACGCCGATCCGCTCGCCGCCGCCTGGCCGGAGCGCCCCGCGCTGCCCGCGGTGCCGGTCTACGAGCACCGCGCACCGCACGCGCCGCAATCGCGCAGCGACAAGCTGGCGCAACTGCGCGCGGCGATGGCGGCGCGCGGCGCGAGCCACCACCTCATCTCCACGCTGGACGACCTGGCCTGGCTGTTCAACCTGCGCGGTGCCGACGTCGACTACAACCCGGTGTTCCTGGCGCACGGGCTGGTGTCGGCCTCGGACGCCCTGCTGTTCATCGGCGAAGGCAAGGTCGACGCCGCACTGGCCGCGATGCTGGGTGCCGAGGGCGTGCAACTGCGACCCTACGGGCAGGCACGCATCGCGCTCGCCGCCCTGCCCGCCGATGCGCGCCTGCTGATCGATCCGCGGCGCGTGACGCTGGGGTTGCGTGAGGCGGTGCCGGCCTCGGTGCGGTTGATCGAGGCCGTGAACCCGTCCACGCTCGCGAAGAGCAGCAAGTCCGCCCCCGAGGCCGCCTTCATCCGCGAAGCGATGGCACGCGACGGTGCGGCGATGTGCGCCTTCTATGCCTGGTTCGAGAGCGCGCTCGGCCGCGAGCCGATCACCGAACTGACCATCGACGAGCGCCTGAGCGCCGAACGAGCGCGCCAGCCCGACTACGTCTCGCTGAGCTTTCCAGTGATAGCCGGCTTCAATGCCAACGGTGCGATGCCGCACTATCGGGCCACGCCCGAAGCCCATGCGGTGATCTCCAGCACCGCCGGGGTCGCCGCCGACGGGCTGCTGTTGATCGACTCCGGCGCGCAGTACCTGGGCGGCACGACCGACATCACGCGCGTCTGGCCGATCGGCGAGCCGACCGAGGCGATGAAGCACGACTACACGCGGGTACTGAAGGGCACGATCGCGTTGAGCCAGACGCGCTTCCCGCGCGGCACGGCGAGCCCGATGCTCGACGCGATCGCGAGGGCGCCGCTGTGGGCTGCGTCGCTCGACTACGGGCATGGCACCGGCCACGGCGTCGGCTACTTCCTCAACGTGCACGAAGGCCCGCAGTCGATCAGCAAGGCCGTCCCGACGCCCGACATGGCGATGGAGCCAGGCATGGTCACCAGCATCGAGCCAGGCCTGTACCGACCGGGCCGCTGGGGCGTGCGCATCGAGAACCTGGTGCTCAACGTGACGGCGCCAGGCGACGAGTTCGGCGACTTCCTCGCATTCGAAACCCTGACGCTGTGCCCCATCGACACGCGCTGCCTGGAGCGTTCACTGCTGCGCGCCGACGAGATCGACTGGCTGAACCGCTACCACGCCACGGTGCGCGAGCGGCTCGTGCCGCTCGTCAGCGGCACGGCGCGGGCCTGGCTGCTGGCGCGCACGCAGCCGGTCTGATGCGGCGACGCGCGGTCGCCCGCTCGCGCGCTATTCCTCGTCGCCGCCCAGCACCGCGCCCAGCAGCCCCCCGGCGCCGAAGCCACCGAGCACCGAACCCTCCTCTCGCGAACCGCCCCGCTGCGGTGCTGCGGCGAACACCCGCGATGCGAGCCGCGAGAACGGCAGGCTCTGCAGCCACACCGTGCCCGGACCGGTCAGCTTGGCGAAGAACAGGCCTTCGCCACCGAACAGCGCCGTCTTGACCTTGCCGACGTACTGGATCTCGAAGTCGACGCTCTGCGTGTAGGCCACGACGCAACCGGTGTCGACCAGCAGCGTCTGTCCCGGCTGCAGTTCGCGCTTGAGCACGGTGCCGCCGGCATGCACGAAGGCCAGGCCGTCGCCGTCGAGCTTCTGCATGATGAAGCCCTCGCCGCCGAAGAAGCCGACCGACAGCTTGCGCTGGAAGGCAATGCCCAGGCTGACGCCGCGCGCCGCGCACAGGAAGGCGTCCTTCTGGCAGATCAGCGTGCCGCCCAAGGTCCGCAGGTCCATCGGCAGGATCTTGCCGGGGTACGGCGCCGCGAACGCCACGCGCTGCTTGCTGCCGACGTTGTTGGTGTAGACCGTCGTGAACAGCGATTCGCCGGTCACCAGGCGCTTGCCGGCCCCCAGCAGCTTGCCGAAGAAGCCGCCCTGTTGCGCAGATGCGTCGCCGAACACCGTGTCCATGCCAATGCCGGCGTCCATGAACATCATGCTGCCGGCTTCGCCGATGGCGGCCTCGCCGGGGTCGAGTTCCACCTCGACGAACTGCATCTCTGCGCCTTTGATCTCGTAATCGATCACGTCCATCGCCATGCTCGGTCTCCGTCAGTGCGTTTGCGCACGATCTAGCGGGGCACGATGGTAGCGAAGTGCCGTGAACTCCTGCCGGCCCGCGAACGGCCTCCTGCGCCGGCGCCGCTCGGGACCTGACGTGCACCCCCTTTTGGGGGAGCCATCACCCACGCCTCGACTCCCAGAATCGCGGGTTACCCCTTGCAGAAACCGCCCGTGACCTCCGATTTCACGATCCACCTGCCGACGCTGATGCTGCTGGCCGTCGTCGTGATGGGAGCAACCGCGGCCATCATGTCGGTGTTCGGCCTGAGCCAGCGCGTCTACCGCGGCTACTGGTGGTGGGTGGGGGCCATGTGGCTGGCCACCCTGGGAGCGGCGCTGCACGGACTGCGCAACCTGTGGCCGGTGGCCGTGGTCCCGGCCTGCCTGCTGGTGATGGTCTGGCCGGTGTTGATCACCACCGGACTGCGCCGCTTCTTCTCGCGCGACCGGCAGTTCTCTTCGACGCGGATCGATGTCGCGCTGTATGTCGCCTGCTACCTCGGCTGGCTGGCTTGCTGGCTGGCTTCCGCGCCGCAGCCGATCCGGTCGCTGGCCTATGGCGCCGGCTCGCTGATCCTGCTGCTTTACGCCGCCGTTTTCATCGGCAAGCTCGACGACTTCCGCCGCAGTCCGGCCCTCAAGCTGCTGATGGCGGTGATGATCGTTCAGGCCGCCGTCCCCATGTTGCGCCTGGCGGGCATGTTCTCCCAGGGCGCCGGCGCGCTGCCCGCCCAATCGCTGGTGGTCACCGGCGTGGTGCTGCCGTTGCTCCTGAGCATGCTGTTCACGGTCTACCTCTGCCTGGTGCTCACGCACGAGCGCACCGTGCGCGACCTGCGCGAGACTCAGCGCCAGCTGCGCGTGCTGGCCGACATCGACATGCTCACCCAGGTGCCGAACCGCCGTCACTTCGAGGAATTGGCCACCGCGATCGTCGGCAACGGCGCCGCGCCGCCGTCGGTGCTGATGCTGTTCGACATCGACCATTTCAAGCACGTCAACGACAACCACGGCCATGCCGTCGGCGATGCGGCGCTGCGGCTGGTCGCCCGCTGCACGCGCGACACGCTGCGCACACGCGACGTGATGGGCCGTGTCGGGGGCGACGAGTTCATGCTGCTGCTGCCAGGTGCGAGCGTTGACGATGCGCTGCACGTGGCCGATCGCATCACGCGCAATCTCGACCTGGCGAGCAAGAACTTCCCGCTGCCGTTGAGTCTGAGCTTCGGGCTGGTGCAGATCCACACAGGCGAATCGCTCGCCGCCGCACAGCACCGCGCCGACCTCGCCCTCTACGAGGCCAAGCGCCAGGGCCGCCGCCGCGCCGTGCCGGCCCGGCAGGACGGGCCCGATACGGTGTTCGGTGAGAGCCGGTCGCTGGGGCTCGATCCGCTCTGAGGCCTGGCGACGATGTCAGCGCGGCGCGAACCCCTGCTGCGCCAGCACCGCCTGCCCGGCCGGGCCCAGCACAAAGTCGACGAACCGCCGGGCCCGCGGACCCGCACGCTCCAACAGCGCCACGCCGTAGTCGGCAGAAACGTTCACGTCCTCCGGCAGGTCGACGCGCTGCAAGGCAGGCAGTTCCTGTTGCGCCTGCAGGGCATTGGTGCAGTAGGTGATGAACACATCGGCCTGCCCCGCCTCGAGCAGCGCCGCATAGACGCTGCGGCCGGCGGGGGGCGGTGGCGAGGCCGGCCCGCCGGTCAACTTCAGGGCCTTGCGATCGAGCGATTCGTAGGCTCCGGCGTACGCAGCACCACGCCCGTCGATGCGGCGGAACAGTTCCCAGGTGTAGTCCCCCGAAGGATCGGCCTGGGGCGTGGACGTGCCCACGCGCACGGCGGGATCGAGCAGGCGGTCCAGCGCGTTGTCGGCCGTCACGCCGGCCTCGGGCCGCGCCAGCAGGCACAGGCGATTGCGCGTGAAGCGCTGCACCGCGCCGGCCCGGCCGACAGTGGCCAGCGCCTGCGGGTGCGCCATGTTGGCTGAAGCAAACACCTCGGCCGCCTCGCCCGCCGACAGACGGTCCTTCAGCAGGCCGGATGCGCCGAACACGAAGCGCAGCGGCGCTCCGGGCTCGCGCGCCTCGAACTGCCGGCCGATCTCGGCCAGCGGGGCCCGCAGACTGCCTGCGGCGAAGACCACCAACTCGCCGTCCGGCGCGCCGGCCCGGCTCGCCTCGCCCGTCATGCCCAGCGCCATCGTCACGGCGGCGACCAGAGCCAGCGCGGCGGCCTTCACTTGGTTGCGGCGTTCGGGAAGAACAGTTGCTGGCCCCCGATCTGGTAGCTGGCGATCGTGGCCTGGCCTTCCGCAGAGACCACCCAGTCGGCGAAGGCCTGCGCCAGGGCCGTCTTGGTGTGCGGGTGCTTGGCCGGATCGACCACGATCACGCCGTACTGGTTGAACAGGCGCTTGTCGCCCTCCACCAGCACGGCCAGGTCGGCGCGGTTCTTGAACGACAGCCAGGTACCGCGGTCCGCCAGCACATAGGCATTGCTGGACGCGGCGATGTTCAGCGCCGGGCCCATGCCGCAGCCGCATTCCTGGTAGCCGGCATAGGTGCCCTTCGGGGCCTCGATGCCGGCGGCCTTCCAGTAGCGCAGTTCGGCAGCATGCGTGCCGCTCTTGTCGCCACGTGACACGAAGCTCGACGGGCTCTTCGCCAGCGTGCCCAGCGCGGCCACGATGTCGGCGCCCTTCACGCCCACCGGATCGGCTTTCGGGCCGATCAGCACGAAGTCGTTGTACATCACGGGGCTGCGCTTCAGGCCGTAGCCTTCGGCGACGAACTTCTCCTCGGCCGCCTGGTCATGGACGAACAGCACATCGGCATCGCCGCGACGGCCCATGTCCAGCGCCTGGCCGGTACCGAGCGCCACCACCTTCACGTCGATGCCGCTGGCCTTCTTGAACGCCGGCAGCAGGTGCGCGAACAAGCCGGACTGCTCGGTCGACGTGGTCGACGCCATCACGATGCTCTTGTCCTGCGCGACCGCTGCGCCGGCCACGCCGAGCGTGATCGCGAACATGCCCAGATGGCGCAGCAGCGCCCGCCTGTCGAACTTCACCATGGCAACTCTCCTTTGAGAAACAACTTGGCCTCGGGCGGCAGCGCCACCCCCTCGAAAAACTGTGCGGCCGGCACGTCGGCCAGCACGCGGCCGTGCTCCAGGTACACGACGCGCTGCGCCAGCCGCTTCACCTGCCCCAGGTTGTGCGACGCCATCAACAGCGTCATGCCCTGCATCGCGAACTCGGCGAGCAGGTTCTCGACCTCGCGCTTGGCACTCGGGTCAAGGCTGGCGGTCGGCTCGTCGAGCAGCAGCACGTCGGGCTGCAGCGCCCAGGCGCGCGCCAGCGCGAGCCGCTGCTGCTGGCCACCCGACAACGCGCGCGCTGGACGCGCCGCCTCGGCGGCCAACCCGACGCGCTGCAAGGCCTGCGCGCTGCGCACCTTGGCCTCCTCGCCACGCACCCCGCCGAGCCACAGGCCCAGCCGCACATTGGCCTGGACGGAGAGGCGGAACAGGAAGGGCCGCTGGAACAGCATCGCGAAGCGCAGCGGCCGGCCGTCGAGGGCCTCGCGCTGCCGGCGCACGCCGGCGCTCGGTGCGAGCAGCCCGTGCAGCACCCGCAGCAGCGTGCTCTTGCCCGAGCCGTTGGCCCCGACGAAGGCCACGCACTCCCCCGGGACGATGCTCAGGTTCACGGCGCGCAGCGCCTCGAGCGCGCCGTAGCGCAGGCCCACCGACTCCAGGGCAATCAAGGCCTGTTCAGCCATGCATCGCTCCTGCAGCCCGACTGCCGTCGCTCGCGCCGCCTTGCGCCGTCCCGTGCGAGCGCGTGCTCCAGGCACGCACCAGCGCGATCAGTACATTGAGCAGCAGCACCACGCCGAGCAGCACCATGCCCAGCGCGAGCGCCAGCGGCAAGTCGCCCTTGCTGGTCTCGAGCGCGATGGCGGTCGTCATCACGCGCGTGTGGCCATCGATGTTGCCGCCCACGATCATCACCGCACCCACCTCCGAGATCGCGCGGCCGAAGGCCGCCAGCATCACCGTCAGCAGCGCCAGCCGCTCGTCCCACAGCAGCAGCGCGCCGCTGGTCCAGCGGCCTGCCCCGAGCGAGCGCAGCTGCTCGCCGTGCTGCTTCCAGCTGTCGGCGATGGCCTCGCGCGTGAGCGCAGCCACCACCGGCACCACCAGCACCGTCTGCGCGATCACCATCGCCGTCGGCGTGAACAGCAGGCCCCATGCGCCGAGGGGGCCCGAGCGCGACAACAGCAGGTAGACCACCAGGCCCACCACGACCGAGGGCAGCGCCAGCAGCGTGTTGAGCAGCACCAGCACGCCGCGCCGGCCGGGAAACCGCAGCACCGCCAGCGCGGCGCCGCCGGCCAGGCCCACCGCGGCGGCCAATGCACAGGCGGTGCCGCTGATCCCGAGCGACAGACCCACGACGCGCAGCAATTGCGCATCGGCCTGCACGATCAGGCTCACGGCCGTGCGCACACTCTCGACAAAAGCATTCATTCCCTGGCCCGTTCCGGACGGCGTACGCCCTTGGGGCACACTGCAATCGTGGCGATGCTAGATATGCACGGACGCCAAATCGATATGAACGAGCATGCATAGCAACAACAACGACGACTCGCCTGCGCCCACCCGTTCGCCGCAGCGCGTGCAGCTCACCTATTCGCTCGGGACCGACGGCACCGCCGGGCCGGTGCATCACCCGCTGTTCGCGCTGCTCGACGCGCTGCACCGCGGCGGTTCGATCTCGGCCGCGGCCACGGCGCTGGGGTTCTCCTACCGGCATGTCTGGGGTGAACTGCGGCGCTGGGAGACCGAACTGGGCCGCTCGCTGATCATCTGGAACAAGGGCCAGCGCGCGGTGCTCACGTCCTTCGGCGACAAGCTGCTGTGGGCCGAGCGTCGGGCGCAGGCGCGGCTCGCGCCGCAGATCGAGTCGCTGCGCATGGAGCTGGAGCGCGCCTTCGCGGATGCCTTCGACGACCGCGTCGACGTGCTCAGCGTCTGCGCCAGCCATGACCAGGCGTTGCCGCTGCTGCGAGAACTGGCGCTGGCGGAACAGCTGCACCTCGACATCGAGTTCGCCGGCAGCCTCGACGCGTTGCACACCCTCGACGCCGGCGGCTGCCTGCTCGCCGGCTTCCACGTGCTGGACGGCGTGGCGCGCGGCTCGGTCAGTGCACGCACCTACCGCGCACGGCTGAAGCCGGGCCACCACAAGCTGATCGGCTTCGCGCAGCGCGTTCAGGGCGTGATGACGGCGCCCGGCAACCCGCTGAAGGTGGGGTCGCTGCACGACCTGTCGCGGCCCGGTCTGCGCTGGGTCGGGCGCCCCGAGGGCACCGGCACGCGGGTGCTGCTGGAGGAACTGATCGAACAGGCCGGCCTGAAGATGCCGGAGGCCTTCGCGCTGATCGAGCCGTCGCACGGCGCGGCCGCGCAGGCCGTGGCCAGCGGCGCGGCCGACGCGGCCTTCGGGCTGGAGGCCGCGGCGCGCGCCGCCGGACTGGGCTTCGTGCCGCTGGCCCGCGAGCGCTACTTCCTCGTGACGCTGAAGTCCACGCTGGAGCAGCCAGCGGTGCAGCGCCTGGTGAGCCTGCTGGGCTCCACGACCTGGGCCCGCACGCTGGCCGGCCTGCCCGGCTACCGCGCCACCGAGCCCGGCGCGGTGCTGGCATTGACGAAGGTACTGCCGTGGTGGAGCTACCGCAGCAAGCACTGAGGAGACGACGATGAAATGGCTGAGATTCCGCCTCGGCGAGCGCCAGGGCTACGGCTGCCTCGATGGCGATGAGGTGCTGGTGCACGAGGGCGACCTGTTCAGCGCAGCGCGGCCCACCGGCGAGCGTCTGCCGCTGGCCGGACTGACCTGGCTCACGCCCTGCGTGCCCGGCAAGATGATCGGCCTGTGGAACAACTTCGCTGCGCTGGCCGAGAAGAACGGCTGGGCCCGGCCCACCGAGCCGCTGTACTTCCTGAAGGCGCCCAGCAGTTTCGCCGCGCACGGCGAGGCCATCGCGCCGCCGGCCACTGACGTGGGCCGCATTGCGTACGAGGGCGAGCTGGCGATCGTGATCGGTCGGAGGGCGCGCGCGGTGTCGCCGGCCGACGCCCCCTCATGCATCTTCGGCTACACCTGCGCCAACGACGTGACGGCCATGGAGCTGATCGCGCGCGATCCGAGCTTCCCGCAATGGGCCCGCGCCAAGAGCTTCGACGGCTTCGGCGTGTTCGGCCCGGTGATCGAGACCGACTTCGACCCCGCACAGGCCACGCTGCGCACGCGGGTGAGCGGCCGCGAGCGACAGAACTACCCGCTGTCGGACATGTGCTTCGGGCCGGCCGAGCTGGTGTCGCGCCTGTCGCACGACATGACGCTGGAGCCGGGCGACGTGATCCTGTGCGGCACCTCGCTCGGCGTGATGCCGATGAAGCCCGGCTGCGTGGTGGAGGTCGAGATCGACGGGATCGGCGTGCTCGCCAATCCCTACGGCTGACTCAGGCCAGCGGCTGCACCTGCAGCCTGCCGCGCGCGTCGCCCAGGGTCTTGCCCAGCAGGCTGGCGGCCGCGTAGATGGCGTCGATGGTCGGCGTGGGCGTGTCGGTGATGCGCCCGAGCTCGACCACGCTGCCGACCAGCGCCTCGAGTTCGAGCGCGCGGCCGTTCTCCACGTCCTGCAGCATCGAGGTCTTGTGCGCGCCCACCGCCTCGGCGCCGGCGATGCGCTTGTCGAGCGAGATCTTGAACTCCACGCCGAGCTTCTGACCGACTGCCTGCGCCTCGCCCATCATGCGCGCCGCGAGCTCGCGCGACAGCGGAAAGCGGCAGATGTCCTGCAGCGTCGCATGCGTCAGCGCGCTGATCGGGTTGAAGCTCAGGTTGCCCCACAGCTTGACCCAGATCTCGCCGCGGATGTCCTTGGACACGGGGCTCTTGAAGCCGGCGCGGATCATGGCCTGCGACAGCGCTTCGATGCGCGGGCTGCGCGAGCCGTCGGGTTCGCCGAGCGTGAAGCGGTTGCCCTCGATCACCTTGACCACGCCCGGCGCCACCAGCTCGGCGGCCGGGTAGACCACGCTGCCGATCACGCGCTCGGGCTCGATGTGCTGCGCCAGCAGGCCGTCGGGATCGACGCTGCGCAGCGCCTGCCCATCGTAGGGGCCGCCGAGCTTGTGGAAATACCACCATGGCACGCCGTTGATCATCGTGACGACCATGGTCTGCGGGCCGAACAGCTCGCGCAGATCGGGCAGCAGGTCACGCACCTGGTGTGCCTTCACGGTCAACAGCACGGCGTCCTGCGGGCCGGCCTCGGCCATGCGCTGCACCGCCTTGGCGGTCGGCGCGTGCTGCTCGCTGCCGTCTTCCAGCTGCAGCCGGAAGCCGTTCGCGCGGATCGCCTCGAGGTTGCGGTTGCGAGCGATGAAGGTCACGTCCTCGCCAGCGATCGCCAGCTTGGCGCCGAGATAGCCGCCGATCGCACCTGCACCGACGATCGCGATCTTCATGCCATGCCTTCCTTGCGTTCCCGGGCCTTGTAGTGATCCTTGGCAAGACCCCACAGCGGCCACAGCAGCATCACGATGGCCAGGCCGGCGATGCTGCCGACCAGCGGATTGGACCAGAAGATGGCCAGGCTGCCCTGCGACAGCAGCATCGCCTGGCGGAAACTCGCTTCAGCCATGTCGCCCAGCACCAGCGCCAGCACCATCGGCGCCAGCGGGTACTTGAGCTTCTTGAACAGATAGCCCACCACGCCGAACACCAGCATCAACCACACGTCGAACATCGAGCTGTGCACCGTGTAGGCACCGATCGCGCAGATGACGATGATCACCGGCGCGATCACCGAGAACGGGATGCGCAGGATCGAGGCCCAGAACGGCACGGTGGTCAGCACCACCAGCAGGCCGACGATGTTGCCGAGGTACATGCTGGCGATCAGCCCCCAGACGAAGTCCTTCTGTTCGACGAACAGCATCGGTCCCGGCTGCAGGCCCCAGATCAGCAGACCGCCCAGCAGCACCGCCGCGGTCGGCGAGCCCGGGATGCCGAGCGTGAGCATCGGCAGCAGCGCCGAGGTACCAGCCGCATGCGCCGCGGTCTCGGGCGCCACCACGCCCTCGATCTGGCCCTTGCCGAAGCTCGCCGGGTCCTTGGAACTGCGCCGCGCGATGCCGTAGCTCATGAACGAGGCCGGCGTTGCGCCACCCGGCGTGATGCCCATCCAGCAGCCCACCACGGTGGAGCGCAGGAAGGTCAGCCAGTAGCGCGGCAGCCCGGCCCAGGTCTGCAGCACCACGCGCGGGTTGATCTTGGCGTTCTTGCCCTTGAAGGACAGGCCCTCCTCCATCGTCAGCAGGATTTCGCCGATGCCGAACAGGCCGATCACCGCGATCAGGAAGTCGAAACCCTTGAGCAGTTCGCTCACGCCGAAGGTCATGCGCAGCGTACCGGTCACGCTGTCCAGGCCCACTGCGGCGAGCGCGAAGCCGAGCATCATCGCGGCGATCACCTTGGCCGGTGGCTCCTTGCTCATGCCCACGAAGCTGCAAAAGGTGAGCAGCTGCACCGCGAAGAACTCGGCCGGCCCGAACTTCAACGCGAACTTGGCGAGCAGCGGTGCCAGGAAGGTGATCAGGATCACCGCGAACAGCGCCCCGACGAAGCTGGAGGTGAACGCCGCCGTCAGCGCCTGCGCGGCGCGGCCCTGCTGCGCCATCGGGTAGCCGTCGAAGGTGGTCGCCACCGACCACGGCTCGCCGGGAATGTTGAAAAGGATCGAGGTGATCGCCCCGCCGAACAGCGCACCCCAGTAGATGCAGCTCAGCATGATGATCGCCGAGGTGGGGTTCATGCTGAAGGTGAGGGGCAGCAGGATCGCGATGCCGTTGGCGCCGCCCAGCCCGGGCAGCACGCCGATCAGCACGCCCAGCGTGATGCCGATCAGCATGTACATCAGGTTCGGCAGCGTCAGCGCCACGCTGAAGCCATGCATCAGGTTGCCGATTTCTTCCATGATCTTCCAGCAGAGGGGTTGGTGGCGCGGCTCAGAGGCCGAGCCAGTGCTCGATCGGGCCCTTGGGCAGCGGCACCAGGAACCAGCGCTCGAAGACCAGGAAGAAGAACAGCGGCACACCGACCGCCACCGCGGCCGTCAGGGCCCAGCCGAACTTGCCGTGACGGCGCATGAAATAGCCGATCAGCAGCAGCGACGCGGCATAGATGCCCAGCACGGCGATGCCGCCGACATACACGCCCATCGGCAGCAGCACCGCGAGCACCATGCCGATCTGCGCGCGCTCGGCAAACACCTCGTCGCTGCGACGCCAGCCCAGCAGCGCCTTGATCAGCACGGTGGCGCTGGAGGCCAGCAACAGCAGGCCGATGTAGAACGGAAAGTAGCCCGACCGCGGGCCATCGTCGGCCCAGCCGATCCCCGCCCGCATGCTGTCGACGATCACCAGCACCGCCAGCGCCATCAGCACCGCGGCCACGACCAGTTCGGGCCAGCGCGACCCGATCGCGTCGCTCGAAGTTTCAGAGTCCATGAGCTCGTTCCAGAAAAATCCGCCGGCGGCCACAAGCGCCGCGATCAACCGGGCAGCCGCCACGGGCCGGCGCCGCCGGCCCGTCAGCGGCTCCCCCTGGAGGGGGAGCGGCGCAGCCGCAACGGGGGTGGTCGACTTATTGCGCGATGAAGCCCGCTTCCTTCATGAGGACGCGGTGCATCTGCTCGGTCTTGCCGAGCCAGTCGAAGAATTCGGAGCCGGTGAGTGCCGTCTGGTTGAAGGCGCCCTTGGCCATGAACTCCTGCCACTCGGGCAGCGCGCGCAGCTTCTTGAACAGGTCGAGGTAGTAGGCCACCTGCTCCTGCGACACGCCAGGCGGCATGAAGATGCCGCGCAGCATCACGTACTCGACCGGCAGGCCCGCCGCCGGGCAGGTCGGCACATCGGCCCACGACTGGGTGGCTGTGAGCTTGGTCTTGTACGGCATCGGCTGCTTGTCGAACACGCACAGCGCCCGCAGCTTGCCGGCGCGCCAGTGCGACTCGGCCTCGATCGGGTTGTTGACGGTGGAGTCGACGTGCTTGCCGACCAGTTGCACCGCCACGTCGCCGCCGCCCTTGAAGGGGATGTAGGTGATCTTCTTGCCGGCGGCCTTTTCCAGCAGCACGGTGATGATCTGGTCTTCCTGCTTGGAGCCGGTGCCGGCCATCTTCACGCTGCCGGGCGGCGCGGCCTTCACCGCGTCGAAGTAGGCCTTGGCCGTCTTGTAAGGCGACTCCTCGTTGACCCACAGCACGAACTGATCGAGCGCCAGCATCTGCACCGGCGTCAGGTCGCGCCAGTTGAATGGCACGCCGGTGGCCAGCGGCGTGGTGAACAGGTTCGACAGCGTGATGATGATCTTGTGCGGATCGCCCTTCGCTTCCTTCACGGCGAGGAAGCCCTCCGCGCCAGCGCCGCCCGAACGATTGACCACGACGATCGGCTGCTTGGTCAGGTTGTTCTTCGCCGCCACGCCCTGGATGAAGCGCGCCATCTGGTCGGCACCGCCACCGGTGCCCGCCGGCACGACGAACTCGATCGGCTTGACGGGTTCCCAGGCGGCAGCCAGCGGCGCATGGCCTAGGCCGGCCAGCGCGGCCGTCGCGAGCGCGGTGCGCAGGAAGAGCTTCTTGACTGTCTGCATCTTGTCTCCTTCGTGGTCGGCGGACGCCGGATTGATCATTCGAACCTCGTCACGGGGAGCCGCCCTGAGCTGCCCCGCGGCACGATAAGGGCCTCCTCCCCCAAGAGGAATTCAGGTTTTGTTCTGGTTCTGTTCAGCAATCTTTTAATCGGCGCCGCCCACCGATCAGCCCAGACCGAGCTTCTGCGCCAGCCCGATGCGCTGCAGCTTGCCGGTGGCACCCTTCGGAATTTCATCCATGAACAGGATCTTCTTGGGCACCTTGTAGTCGGCGGCGCGCTTGGCGACGAAGTCCTGGATCTCGCGCTCGGTGGCGCTGGCGCCCTCCTTCAGCACCACGACCGCGGCCACCTCCTCGCCCAGCTTCGGGTGCGGCATGCCGAAGCACACGCACTGGCCGACCGCCGGGTGGTCCATCAGGATCTCGTCCACCTCGCGCGGGCTGACCTTCTCGCCGCCGCGGTTGATGATCTCCTTCAGCCGGCCAGTGAGGCTGATGTAGCCGTCGGCATCCTTGCTGCCCTGGTCGCCGGTGCGGAACCATCCGTTCAGGAAGCCCTCGGCATTGGCCTTGGGGTTGTTCTCGTAGCCGGCGGTGACATTGGGGCCGCGGATCACGATCTCGCCGATCTGGCCGACGGCGAGCAGACTGCCGTCCTCGCCCATGATCTCGACCTCCGGCCCCGCCGGCAGGCCCACTGCCCCGGGCTTGCGCGTCAGCGGCGGCAGCGGGTTCGAGGCCATCTGGTGCGTGGCCTCGGTCATGCCGTAGGCCTCGATCAACGGCGCCTTGAAGATCTCCTCGAGCTCCTTGATCACCTGAGGCGGCATCGACGACGACGACGAGCGCAGGAAGCGCAACGGGTTGCGCGCGATCACGTCGGCATTGCCCTTGGCGCGCTGCACGATCGCCTGGTGCATGGTCGGCACCGCCGTGTACCAGGTGGGCTTGGCCTCGTCCATCCAGGCGAAGAACTTCAGCGCGTTGAAGCCGGGTGTGCAGAACACCTGCGAGCCTGCCGACAGCGGCGCCAGCACGCCGGCGATCAGGCCGTGGATATGGAACAGCGGCATGATGTTCAGGCCGATGTCGCCGGCCGTGAACTGCAGCGTCTTCCGGATGTTGGCCGCCGAGGCGCAGAGGTTGCCGACCGACAGCGGTACGATCTTCGGCCGCGAGGTCGTGCCCGAGGTGTGCAGCACCATGCCCACGTCGCCCGCCTCGCCGTAACCACCCTGCCCGGCTGCAGCGGCGCTGCCACCGTCCCGTGCGGCCAGCCGGAAGCTGCCGGCCGGCGCGCCGGGCTCGACGATGAGGTCGACGACCCGCACCCCGAGCTTCTGCGCCACCTCGATCGCCGTCGAGCTGCTGCCCTGCTCGACGATCAGCAGCTTGGCGTTCAGGTCCGACAGGTAGAACTCGAACTCGTCGGCACGATAGGCCGGGTTCAGCGGCGCGCTGGTCGTGCCCGAGGCACAGGCCATGTAACAGGTGGCCATCTCGGGGCCGTTGTTCAGCACGATGGCGACGCGGTCGTTGCGCCCGGCGCCCAGCGCATTCAGGCTCGCCAGCGTGGCATCGACCAGCGCACGCAATTCACGGTAGGACAGCGCAGTGCGGCCCGGCGCGGAGATCGCGGGGGCAGCATCGGCGCCGTGGGCAAGCAGGTCTTTCAGCGAGGTTTGCATCGGTCTCTGAATGTTGAGGCGGCCTGCGGCCGCGGATCGTCGGGAGCTGGAGACAAATGTACGGAGGCCATCGCGCCGGCACATCCGGGCGCTCCCCATGCAGGGGCGTCGGGGCGCAGACCGCGGGTGGGTCACGTCGCCTGCGTCGCAGATCACGACGCGCGGAGGTTCAGCAGGGCTTGAGCCGAGGGGTGCTCGGACAATCTGCAACGAAGAACATGAACTGCCGTGTGAGGCCGTTCCGCGAAGATTTATACCCCATGCCGGCGAAACGACCAATCCTGCGCAGGCGCACGGCCGCAACGCAATCGGCACGTGTGAACACAAATATGTCGCCGACGGTCGATAGGCGTGGGCACCACGCCATGCCCCGGGCCTACTTGGTAGAGCCGCTGAACTTGAGCTGCGCCATCTCGTCACAGTAGCGCTGGCTCATGTCGAGCCAGCGCTCCCGCGCGTCGCTCATGCGGTCGATCAACTCGGACATGACGGTCCAGTTCATGTCGGCACCGAGCGAGGCGGTCGTCTGGAGCAGGCGCTTGTACTCGGCGGCCACCGCCTCCCAGGCCTCGAAGGCCTGCAGGATGTCCTGCAAGTTCACGGGGGTCTCTGCGGCCATGGCGTCGCGTCTGGAGATTGGGCGTGCCGAAGTATTGCCCAACTGCCCCGCAATGCGCCCGCGGTCGCGCGCCACGCGGAGGCTTGCGTTTGTCGGCCTACCCCGCTAGCGTGCCTGCCATCGCAGCCCCAACCTACAGCCGGCAGGTCCGGCCGCCGGGAAACCCATGAAGAACCTTGCCCGCTACATCCTCTGCCTGTCGCCGCTCGCCTGCTCGACGGCTTTTGCACAAGCTGCGGAGGTCAAGGTGCTGCGGGATCTGGACGCCACCGGCCGGACCACATTGACCCGCGAGGAGCTCGTACAGCTGCTGCCTGGCGCCAACATGAGCCGCATCTCGGCAAAGGGCAACACACACATCTGGAAGAACGAGAGTGGCGGCAGCTTCATCATCTCGTCGGACAACCGCGACCGCGGCGCGGTCGCCTCGACGGCAGCCGGCAAGTGGAGCATCTCCGACGACGGCCGCTACTGTGTGCTGATCGAGTGGAAGCTGATCGAGACCGAGGAGTGGTGCCGCTACATCGTGCGCTCGGGCGAGGACTACTACGCAACGAAGTCCGACAAGACCGGCACGGAGCGGGTCCACAAGCTCTCGATCAAGCGTTAGCGACCCAGTCTGACAACCCCCCTGAAGTCGCACCGCTGCGTCGACATCGAGACGCTCCGCTCACAGGATCGACAGCGCAGGACGGACCTCATGACCGCTGGCCGAGGTGGCAGATGTCGAGACCTGGGCAGGGTCAGCGTCCGGCTCCCGGAGACCGACGTCAGGCGCGGGTTTGAACCTAGCAAGATCTGACAGGTGACGCGACGATGCGGGAAGCAGACACTGACGGCTCCCGGTGCACGCGTCTCGGCGGTCTCGCCCGCGACTCGACGCGTCGGCGACAGGGAGTGCCGCCATGGATGCCTGTCTTGTTCCGTCTGCTGCAAAGCCCGGCGCCTGCCGCTGTGGTCGACGCGCCTTCGTCAGACATTGCATGGCGACATGTCTGTGCGCATCCACCACCCGGATCACCGCCGAGCTCCTGGAAGGAGAGCCCCCGGAAGCCGACCTGACACGGGCAAGGCGCGAATTCGAGGCCTTGGCGGTTGAGGCACGTGCACTGGATTTCGACCGACGCATCGCATTCATCAACGTCGAGGTCAATCAGCGAATCGAGTATGGGGCCGACCCGGCATCGGTGCCCGGAGCGGACGTGTGGTCTACCCCCTGCGAAACCATGGCCCGCGGCGCGGGCGACTGTGAAGACTTCGCGATCACGAAATTCTTCCTGCTTCTGGCAAGCGGCTACCCCCAGCACGGCGTTCGGCTGCTGTACGCGCGCTACAGCCGGATCGACCTCCAGGCTGCGCCGGCGCCTCACATGGTGGCGCTTGCGCAGTGGCCGTTCGTCGACCCGCTCGTCATGGACTCCGTCAACCCGCTGCTCATCGCGCTGTCACGCCGCGACGACCTTCACCCCATTTTCAGTTTCGACCAATCGGCCGTCTGGCAGCAGGTCGATGCGGTGTCGATGTCGCCACGGCGAAGCGGGATCCGGCCGTGGCGCACGACGCTGGCTCGCGCGGGGCAGCAGTTGCACTGACTGCAACGCGGAAAGCGGCTGATCGTAAAGAAGAAGCCCGCACCAGTGGTCTTTCACTGGCACGGGCTGTCCGGTTTGGTGGAGCCGGGGGGAATCGAACCCCCGTCCGCAAGCCATCCTCAGGTAGATCTACATGCTTAGCTGTCTGATTTGAGTCTCACGCCGCCGTCGCGCAGAAGCACGCTACGGACAACGCCAGTCACTGAGTCTCGTTGAACGCCGAGTGACCCGACGAGCAACCAGCCGATGTGCATGACGTCTCAGCCTTCCACCTTGCGGCTTGGGCCCGGCCCATCGGCCTGCCGTTGAGACGCTCACCGGTGTTTAAGCGGCGAGGGCGAAACGTTCGTCGTTCGCAGTTGGTTTGTTTCAGCTGGATTTACGAGCTCACTGATGCTCGGCATGCACCACTCCAATTCCGCACCCACGTCGAAACCAGGTCGGCCCCTGTACGTGCATTGTAGGTGGAGGGTCGGCGGGCCGATTCAAGAGCTGCGCGCCGACCCTGCGGGCGTCATTTCAGGCCGAAGGCGACCCGGGCGGTCGCGCCCTTGTCGTCGATCCCCTCGGTGCCGAGCCGTGAGGCCGTCAGCAGCACCCTCTCGGGCGGCACCTTCCCGGTCAGGTAAGCCTTGACGCGGTCACCGCGCTGGTCGGCCAGGGCCTTCAAGGCTGGCTCGCCGGCCGGTGCGCTGGCCAGCAGCAGGGCTTCCATCTCGCCCGGCGGCAGGCTCTTGGCCAGGCCGATGGCGTTGCGGGGCTTGGTCTTCAGGTCGGAGGCCTTGTAGGCGGCCTCGAGCCAGCGGCCCCGTTCGTCGGGCTCGATCTTCACGCTCTCAGCCAGCTCGCCGGTGGATTTGGCCTTGGCCGTGCGCAGCAGGCGGTCGAGGTACTGGGCGCGGAGCGCGGCCTCGTCGACCGCCGGGTCGGCGCGGCCGGTGGCTTCGAGCTTGAGGGCCGGCCGGTCGGTCAGTGCCTTGACCAGGGTGTCCAGGCGCTGGCGGCTGGCGTCGCTGAGTTCGGTGGAGCCAGGGGCGAACTCCACATAGCCCAGCTCCTGCCCTCCGCCGCCGAAGGCGCTGGCGAGCAACGAGAACGGCGCGGTGATGGCCTTGGTGATCAGGTTGACGATGACCCGCACGACGATGCGACCGACCGAGAACTGGGGATCGTCGAGGCTGCCGCTGATCGGCAAATCGATGTCGATCACGCCGTTCCGGTCCTTCAGCAGCGAGACGGCCAGCAGCACCGGCAGCTTCAGCGCGTCGGGGCTGTCGATCTTGTCGCCGAAGGTGAGCTGGTCGAGATAGACGTTGTTCTCGGCCTCGAGCTTGCCGTTCTCGATCTTGTAGTGGACCTTGACCGACAGGGTGCCCTTCTCGATGCCGTAGCCGGCATAGCGGCCGGAGTAGGCGGTGAGACGGGTGATGTCGATGCCACGCGCGCTGGCCGTGATGTCGGTGGCCAGGCGCGGCCCCAGCGGGTGCATGGTGCCGCCGATCTCCAGCGGCGCGGCGCCATCGACCTTGCCGGAGATCTTCACGGTGGCCGGTTGCGGGCTGTCCCAGGCCAGCGCCGACACCTCGCCGCCGATGTCGGTGAGCTTGGCCGAGTAGTTGGGGCGGATGAAGTTGTCGGTGAAGTCGACCGTGCCGCCCGCCAGGCGGATCTCGCGCCAGCGCAGCTGCGGTGGCGGCGCGGCCGGCGCTGCGTCGGCCACCACGGGAGCGGATGCCGCAGCGGCCGCCGCCGGGGCCGGCGGCGCCGGCTCAGGTGGTGCGGCAGGTGCGGCGCCGGACGCGGTCTCGGTGGTCAGCGAGCGAGGGGTGGCGTCGCCTGGGCGCTTGACGATCTCGGACAGGTTGATGCGGCCATCCGCGTTGACGATCACCCTGCCGTAGAAGTCGTCGAGCGTGACGGTACCCAGATCGGCCTGGACCGCGGCGGGCCGCCATCCGACATCGGCCGCATCGAACTGCAGGCCCTTGAAGCGCACGAACTCGGCCTGGTTGATCTGGTCGAGCAGGCGCAGCTCCCGCAGCGCCAGACGTCCGCGCCAGCGCGCCAGCGACACGGCCTCCTGCGGCGTCCCGTCGACCTGCAGCTCGCCTCGCGCGCTGACCTTCGCCGACACCAGCGCGACGTTCAACTGCGCCTCGACATAAGGCTGCAGCGCGCGCAGGTCGAGGGAATCGAGGTCGATCTTGCTGCGCAGCGCCAGCGGCTGCGGTCGCGCGGTGCCGCTGGCACGCAGCCGGCCGCCGTGCTGCAGGGCCGTGGCCAACTCGAAGCTCAGCGGCTTGGTCAGGTCGCTGTCGAGCTGGCGCAACTTGAGATCGGTGCGTGTGACACCGAAGACCGCGACCGGCTTGACGCTGCGATCGCTGAGGGTGACGCGGCAGTTGCTGCAACTCAGTTCGCCGACCTGCCAGCGCGGCGGCGGGATCGACCGTTCCTGCGCGGCGGCCGACGCCGAGACCGCCGGCTCGGCGGGCGGCGGCTGCCAGCCGATCAGGCCTCGCTCGTTGCGCGCCGCCTCGAGGTCCAGGCCCTCCAGCTTCACGGCGGCAATGCGGGCCACGATCGGCTCGGCGGCGCCGGCACCGACCTGCAGCCCGTTCACGTCGAGCCGCGACAGGCGCAGCCGGTCCGTCGCCGTGTCTGGCTTGGCGAGCTTGCCAGCTGCCTTGCGCGCCGACGGCGGCGGAGGCACCGCGGCGGCACCGACCGGCTGCAATTCCAGTCCCGTGAGCTGTAGGGCGCCTTCGCTGACGGACCAGCTCGCCGGGCCGACCTCGGCCTGTGCCTGCAGCGCCACGTCGGCCCCCACCACGCGCACTGGAAGCAGCGTCTGCCACGGCGCGAGCCAAGCGGTGGGCTTGAAGCCGGCCACGTCGGCTTTCAGCCGGGCGTTGCGGGCCGCGACCGACAGCGTGCCATCGACCTGGACCTTGGCGCCCTGCGCGTCGACCAGCGAAAGTGCCAGCGTGGCGGGCGGCGCATCGGGGCGGGCGTCAAGTCCGCTGACCGCCAGCGTGATGGGCGTCAGCGCCTGACCCTGCGGCCAGGCCGGCTCGGTGAGCAACACGCGGCCTTCGGCCAGCTCGAGCTTGTCCACCCGCCATTGCCAGCCGTCGGCATCGCCAGCCGCGGCGGGCGCCGAGGCGGCCCCGCCCGCTGCACTGACGGCCGAGGCTGGCACATCGGACAGCACCAGGCGGTCCTTGCCGGTGGGCGCCGGCGCCGCGGCCGCGAGGCGCGGCAGGTCGACCTCGATCTGCGGCGCCTGCAGCCGGATCGCACCCACGATGGCCTTGCGCTCCAGCGGCTGCAGGTCCAGCCCCTCGATCGCCAGACGTTCCACCGCGACCCGCGCGCCCTGCGCCGGAACCACCGTCTGCATCTGGGACAGCGTGGCGCTGCCAGCGATCCGCAACAGGGGCGCCGCCGGTGCGGGCCGCTGCTCGAAGCCGATCGCGAGCCGCAGGTCGAGCTGCCCTCGCAGGACATCGATCGGCAACGCCTGCGGCAGCAGTGGCGCAAACGCCTCGACCCAGCGCGGCACGTCGAGCTGCTGCCAGCTCACGTCGACGTGTGAGCGGCGCCCCTCGGCGAACGGCTGGGTCTTGCCCTGCACCTGCAGGTGGCTGCCGTTGACCCGGGCGTCGAGCAGCGGTTCGACGTCGATCGTCACCTGAGAAGGCAGATTCGAGACGAAGGGAACGCCGATCTGCAGCCCCTCCACGTGGTGCTCACTGCGAGACACGCGGTCGACGATGTGGATGCGCCCGCCTTCGAGACGGATGTTGTTCAGCGCGAAGCGCGCCGGCTTGGCATCGGGCGGCGCCGGCGGCTGCTTCGCCAAGGCTTCGAGCATCGGCGTGATGTTGTAGCGCCCGATCGCCTGGCGCTCCAGTTCGATCTGCGGCTCGCGAACCAGCACGCGCTCGAGCACCGGCGCGAGCCGCCACAACGACTCGATGGACAGGTCGGCGCGCAGCTCGGCGACGCGCAGCCAGGGCGCCTCGGCCGGCCCGAGCTTCAGGCCTGCGATCACCGCCTCCAGCCTCCATGGCGCCAGTTCGATGCGATCCAGCGCCAGTGGTGCGCCGAGCGCCTCGCTGGCCGCTGCCTCGATGCGTGGTTTCAGGAAGCCCGGCAACCAGGCGCCGATCAGCAGCGTCCACAGCAGAGCGAAGGTCGCTACGCCGCCCGCGGTCCACAACAGGGCGCGCGGCACCGCGCCACACTGCCGAAAAGGGAGCAGAGCTGGCAATCGTGTGCGGGAGGAAGTCATTGCTGACGCAGACGGGACAGTCGGGAAGGCCGTGGCAGTGTGCTCGCGCGCGCACTCGCGGGTCAACGCCACGCTTTCACTCAAAGGGGCGCAAGCAGTGACAGCAGGTCGAGCGGCGTTGCGATCACCGCGTCGGCGCCCCAGGCATCGAGATCCGGCGTCGCTCCGAGGTAACCGTAGGCCGCAGCGATGGCGGGCATGCCGGCGGCGCGCGCCGCCTCGATGTCGCGCAGGTCGTCGCCCACGTACACGGCCTCGCGCGGCGCGACCCCAAGCCGCCGGCAGGCTTCGAACAGCGGCGCCGGATGCGGCTTGGCATGCGGGGTGGTGTCACCCGAGATCACCACCGAGGTCAGGCGATCGAGCCCCAAGCCCGCCACCACCGGGCCTGTGAAGCGGGTCGCCTTGTTGGTCACGATGCCCCAGGACAGGCCGCACTGCGCGAGCGATGCAAGGCACCCGGCCACCCCGTCGAACAGGCGGGTGTCGCGGTCGAGCGCGGCCTCGTACTCCGTCAGGAACTCGGCGCGCGCCGTTTCGTAGTCGTCGTCGCCGGGATGCATGCCGAGTCCGGCGCCCAGCATGCCGCGCGCGCCGGCCGACGCGACCGGACGCAACTGCGATATCGGCAGCGCGGGCAGGCCGCGCCGCTCGCGCAGTCGGTTCAGGGCCCCGCCGAGGTCGGGTGCGGTGTCGGCGAGCGTGCCATCGAGGTCGAACAGCACGGCGCGCACACTAAAGCGCGCGCTCATGCTCTGCGGCAGCCGAACAGGTAGTTCACGCTGGTGTCGGCGCTCAGCCAGTAGCGGCGCGTGACCGGGTTGTATTCCATGCCGCGGGTCGCGCTCACGTCGAGATCGGCTTCGCGACACCAGCGTGCCAGTTCGCTCGGGCGGATGAAGCGCGCGTACTCGTGCGTTCCACGCGGCAGCAGCTTGAGCAGGTATTCCGCACCGACGATCGCGAACAGGAAGGCCTTGGGATTGCGGTTCAACGTCGAGAAGAACACGTGCCCTCCGGGCCGCACCAGCGCAGCGCAAGCCTGCACGATCGAAGACGGATCGGGAACGTGCTCGAGCATTTCCATGCAGGTCACGACGTCGTAGCGGCCCGGTTGCTCGGCCGCCAGCGCCTCGGCGGCGATTTCGCGGTACTGCACCGATGGTGTGGCCACCTCCAGAGCGTGCAGCTGTGCCACCTTGAGCGCCTTGCTCGACAGGTCGATCCCCAGCACCTCGGCGCCCTGGCGCGCCATCGCATCGGACAGGATGCCGCCCCCGCAACCGACGTCGAGCACCCGCTTGCCCTGGAGCCCGCCGGCCAGCTTGGCGAGCCACTCGAGCCGCAGCGGGTTGATCTGGTGCAGCGGCCGGAACTCGCTCTCCGGGTCCCACCAGCGGTGAGCCAGGTCACCGAACTTCGCGAGTTCCTGGGGGTCGGCGTTCATTGCCGAGGCATCGTTCGTCGTCATGAGCGGATGGTAGGCGCTGGAAATGGCGCGAAGAAACAAAAAACCCCGCCGAGGCGGGGTTTCGAAGCGGACCAGGCCAGCTTACTTCTTGGTACGCGTACCGACCACTTCGATTTCCGTGCGGCGATTCTTCGCGCGGCCATCGGCGGTCTTGTTGTCTGCCACCGGTTGCTTCTCGCCCTTGCCTTCGGTGTAGATGCGGTTCTTCTCGATGCCCTTCGACTCGAGATAAGCCTTGACGGCCTCCGAACGACGCAGCGACAGCTTCTGGTTGTAGGCGTCGGAACCGACCGAGTCGGTGTGGCCGACGGCGATCACGACTTCCAGGTTCAGACCGGCGATCTTGCTGGCCAGGTCGTCGAGCTTGCTCTTGGCCTCGGGCTTCAGGGTCGCCTTGTCGAAGTCGAAGAACGCGTCGGCGGCGTAGGTCACCTTCTCGCTGACCGGCACCGGCACGACAGCCGGAGCAGGCGCCGGGGCCGGCGGGGCCACGGGCGCAGGAGCGGGGGCGGCGGCAACAGGAGCCGGCGGCGGGGCCTTCGGCGGCGCGCCGTCGCAGCGCTCGTCGGCGGTCGCGGGGGTCCAGAAATTGTCGCGCCAGCAGAGTTCGTTGGTGCCGTTCTTCCAGACGTTCCCGTCCACGTTCTTCCAGTTGTCGACCGTCTGGGCGAACGCGGTGGAAGCGGAGGTGGCGATCGCGGCAGTCGCGAAGAGCATTGCCACCTTGTTCAATTTATTCATGACTTTCCTCTCTCGGTAGGCCGTTAAACGGCAGACGTCCATGCGGATATATCGAGCGAAACTATCAAGTGCCCTATGAAAAGAGCACTTTAGGACCGACAAATCATTGTGCCATATGGCTTTGCAGCGACAAGGTTTCGGCCAGCTCCCGTGCCGCACCCGTGGCCGCTGTTGCGCTGCTGCGACAGCGAGCGGCAACTAGAATCGTCGACTTCCCGCTACCCCTTGCGTCCGGCCCCGCGCCCGATGCAAGCCCCGCGGCCCCTCACCGCGGACCACCTCCCGATCTCGCATGACCCAGTTCGCCAAGGAAACCCTGCCGATCAGCCTCGAAGAGGAGATGCGGCGCTCCTACCTCGACTACGCGATGAGCGTGATCGTCGGTCGAGCCCTGCCGGATGCACGCGACGGCCTGAAGCCGGTGCACCGGCGCGTGCTGTTCGCGATGCACGAGTTGAACAACGACTGGAACCGCCCGTACAAGAAGTCGGCGCGCATCGTCGGCGACGTGATCGGTAAGTACCACCCGCACGGCGACACCGCGGTCTACGACACCATCGTGCGCATGGCGCAGGACTTCTCGCTGCGCCACATGCTGGTCGACGGCCAGGGCAACTTCGGCTCGGTCGACGGCGACAACGCGGCGGCGATGCGCTACACCGAGATCCGGCTGTCCAAGATCGCCCACGAGATGCTGGCCGATCTGGACAAGGGCACGGTCGATTTCGGCCCCAACTACGACGGTTCCGAGAAGGAACCGCTGGTGATGCCGACCCGCCTGCCGAACCTGCTGGTCAACGGCTCGGCCGGCATCGCGGTGGGCATGGCCACCAACATCCCGCCTCACAACCTGAACGAGACGGTCGATGCCTGCCTGCACCTGCTGAAGAACCCCGAGGCCTCGATCGACGAACTGATGGAGATCATCCCGGCGCCGGACTTCCCGACTGCCGGCATCATCTACGGCCTCAATGGCGTGCGCGAGGGCTACCGCACCGGCCGCGGCAAGGTGGTGATGCGCGCCAAGTGCCACTTCGAGGATATCGACAAGGGCGCGCGTCAGTCGATCATCGTCGACGAAATCCCCTACCAGGTGAACAAGAAGACGCTGCTCGAGCGCATGGCCGAGCTCGTCCACGAGAAGAAGCTGGAGGGCATCAGCCACATCCAGGACGAGTCCGACAAGTCGGGCATGCGGGTCGTCATCGAGCTCAAGCGCGGTGAAGTGCCCGAAGTGGTGCTGAACAACCTGTACAAGCAGACCCAGCTGCAGGACAGCTTCGGCATCAACATGGTGGCGCTGGTGGACGGCCAGCCCAAGCTGTGCAACCTGCGCGATCTGGTGGAGGTGTTCCTCGAACACCGCCGCGAGGTGGTCACGCGGCGTACCGTGTTCGAGCTGCGCAAGGCACGCGAACGCGGCCACGTGCTCGAGGGCCTGGCGGTCGCGCTGGCGAACATCGACGAGTTCATCGAGATCATCAAGAACTCGCCCACGCCGCCGCTGGCCAAGCAGGGACTGATGGACAAGAGCTGGGATTCGTCGCTGGTGCGCGAGATGCTCGTCCGCGCGGCGTCCGACACCCCGGGCGGCCGCGACGCGTTCCGTCCTGAAGGACTGCCGGCGGTATACGGCATGCAGGCCGACGGGCTGTACCGGCTGTCCGACGATCAAGCCCAGGAGATCCTGCAGATGCGCCTGCAGCGTCTCACCGGCCTGGAGCAGGACAAGATCATCGGCGAATACAAGGAGGTGATGGCGCACATCGCCGACCTGCTCGACATCCTGTCCAAGCCCGAGCGCGTGACCACCATCATCGGCGAGGAACTGGTGGCGGTGAAGCAGGAGTTCGGCCAGACCAAGCTGGGCGCACGCCGCAGCGTGATCGAGCACAACGTGCAGGAGCTCGGCACCGAGGATCTGATCACGCCGACCGACATGGTGGTCACGCTGAGCCACACCGGTTACGTGAAGAGCCAGCCGCTGGCCGAATACCGCGCGCAGCGCCGCGGCGGGCGCGGCAAGCAGGCCACGCAGACCAAGGACGACGACTGGATCGAGCAGCTCTTCATCGCCAACACACACGACTGGATGCTGTGCTTCAGTAACCGGGGACGCGTCTACTGGCTCAAGGTCTGGGAGGTGCCGCAAGGCGGCCGCGCAGCGCGCGGCAAGCCCATCGTCAACATGTTCCCGTTGCAGCCCAACGAGAAGATCACGGTGGTTCTGCCGCTGACGGGCGAGTTCCGCACCTTCCCTTCGGATCACTACATCTTCATGTCCACCGCGCTCGGCACAGTGAAGAAGACCGCGCTCGATGAATTCAGCAACCCGCGCAAGGCCGGCATCATCGCCGTCGACCTGGACGAAGGCGACCACCTCATCGGTGCGGCGCTGACCGACGGCAAGCACGATGTGATGCTGTTCTCCGACGGAGGCAAGGCAGTCCGCTTCGACGAGGACGACGTGCGACCGATGGGCCGCAACGCGCGCGGCGTGCGGGGCATGGCGCTCGAACCCGGCCAGAACGTCATCGCGATGCTGGTGGCCGAGGACGAGTCGCAGAGCGTGCTCACCGCCACCGAGAACGGCTACGGCAAGCGCACCTCGATCACCGAGTACACCCGGCACGGCCGCGGCACCAAGGGCATGATCGCGATCCAGCAGACCGAGCGCAACGGCCGCGTCGTCGCCGCGACGCTGGTGCGTCCGGAGGACGAGATCATGCTGATCACCGACCGGGGTGTGCTGGTCCGCACGCGCGTGAGCGAGATTCGCGAACTCGGCCGCGCGACCCAGGGCGTCACGTTGATCTCCCTCGACGACGGTTCGCAGCTCGGTGGCCTGCAGCGCATCGTCGAGAACGACGCTGGCAGCGATGCCGGCGATACCGAAGAGACGCCGGCGCCATGAGGAAACTGCCTCCCCTGGCGACCGCCCTCGCACTCTTGCTGAACGTTGGCGCTGGCAGCGCCCTGGCCCAGGGCGCCGTCGCGCCTGCCGCGGCGGCCTCGGCGGCGCCCGCCGCCGGCAGCCCGGCGAAACGCGACCTCGCGAGGCGCTGGGTGGCACTGCAGCAGGATTCGCTGGACGCCGCGGCGCGCAGCATCGTCGAGGCACCGGCTCGGCAGTTGCTGGGTGCGGCCGAACCGGTATTGCGCAGCAAGGTGCCGGCCGACAAGCGCGATGCCGTGGCGAAGCAGCTGCAGGACGAGGCGCGCAAGTACGCCGACGAGCTCACGCCGGTGGTACGCAAGCGGGCCCAGGAGCTGGCCCAGAGCCAGATGCTGGCGGCGGTGGAAGAGAAATACACCGAGGACGAACTGCGCCAGGTCGTCGGCTTCTACGAATCGCCGGTGTTCAAGAAGCTGCAGCAGACGCAGCCGCCGATCGAGCAGGCGCTGGGCCAGAAGCTGCTTGCCGGCGTCCAGCCGACCGTCGAGACGAAGGCCAAGGCGCTGCAGGCCACGATGGCGAAGATCCTCGGCGTCTCGCCCGCACCGGTCGGCGGTGGCGCGAGCGCGCCGGCCGGCAGCGGCCTCAAGCCGTCTGCGCCGAAGAAGCTGGGCGCCCCGTCCGCCGACAAGCCCTGACCGGCCGTGACACGCGCCTACAACTTTTCCGCCGGGCCGGCCACGCTGCCGGAGCCGGTCCTGGCCCAGGCGGCCGCCGAGATGCTCGACTGGCGGGGCAGCGGCATGGGCGTCATGGAGATGAGCCACCGCGGCCGCGAGTTCGACGAGATCTTCGCGCGCACCGAGTTGCGGCTGCGCGAGCTGCTCGCCGTTCCGGCCGAGTTCAAGATCCTCTTCATGCAGGGCGGTGCGATCGCCGAGAACGCGATCGTGCCGATGAACCTGTCCCGCGGCGGCGTGACCGACCACGTGGTGACCGGCCTGTGGTCGATCAAGACCCGGCAGGAGGCGCTGCGCTATGGCGAGGCGCACATCGTCGCGAGCAACGCGGCCGACGGTGCCGCCAACCACACCACCCTGCCCGCTCCCGCGACCTGGCGGCTCAGCGCGAACGCGAGCTACGTGCACGTGTGCAGCAACGAGACCATCAACGGCGTGGAGATGCACGAACTGCCCGACCTGCGGGCGCTCGGGTGCGACGCACCGCTCGTGATGGACTGCTCCTCGCACATCGGCTCGCGGCCCATCGAGTGGACACGCGTCGGACTCGCCTACGCCGGTGCGCAGAAGAACATCGGCCCCTCCGGCCTGACGTTGGTGTTCGTGCGCGAGGACCTGCTCGGCCATGCGCTCCCCTTCTGCCCCAGCGCCTTCGACTACGCCGTCGTTGCCGCGAACGGCTCGATGTACAACACGCCGCCGACGTACTCCATCTACATTGCCGGCCTGGTATTCGAGTGGATGGCGGCCCAGGGTGGCGTGGCGGCGCTCGAGCAGCGCAACATCGAAAAAGCGACGCTGCTGTACGACGCAATCGATGGCTCGGCCTTCTACACCAACCGCGTCGCGCGCGAGGCCCGCTCGCGCATGAACGTCCCCTTCTTCCTGCCCGACGACCGGCTGTATGCCCCGTTCCTGGCGGGCGCCGAGGAGCACCGCCTGCTGCAGCTCAAGGGGCACAAGAGCGTGGGCGGCCTGCGGGCCTCGATCTACAACGCCATGCCGCTGGCTGGAGTGCAGGCACTGGTGACCTACATGCGAGAATTTGCGCAACGCCATGGCTGATTCCGCTGCCTCCCCCCTCGACCCCGCGCTGCTGGGCTTGCGCCAGCAGATCGACGCCGTCGACCGCGAGTTGCTGGCCCTGCTGAACCGCCGTGCGTCGCTAGCGCAAGAAGTAGGCGGCATCAAAAAGCGCGAAGGCTCGGTGGTGTTCCGCCCCGAGCGCGAGGCCCAGGTGATCGACGGCCTGAAAGCCTCGAATCCCGGCCCGCTGCAGGCAGACAGCGTGGCACCGATCTGGCGGGAGATCATGTCGGCCTGCCGCGCCCTAGAGACGCCGACGCGCGTGGCCTACCTTGGCCCGGCCGGCACCTTCAGCGAACTCGCGGCCCTGGGCTACTTCGGCAGCTCGATCGTGCGCGTGCCCTGCGCCAGCATCGATGAGGTGTTCCGTACCACGACCGCAGCCGCGGCCGACTTCGGCGTTGTCCCCGTCGAAAACTCGACCGAGGGCGTGGTGGCGCGGTCGCTGGACCTGCTGCTGACGACGCCGCTGTTCCTGATCGGCGAGACCAGCCTGTTCGTGCGCCACAACCTGCTGCGCCAGACCAATTCGCTGGCGGGCATCCAGGCCGTGTGCGCGCATCCCCAGGCGCTCGCGCAATGCCACGGCTGGCTCAGCTACCACCTGCCCGATGTCGAGCGTCGGCCGGTTGCCAGCAATGCCGAGGGGGCCCGGTTGGCTTCGCTCGACCCCGGCCTCGCCGCCGTGGCGAGCGAACGTGCCGGCAGCGAGTTCGGACTGCACGTCGTCGCGCCGGCCATCCAGGATGACCCGCACAACCGCACCCGCTTCGTGATCGTCACGCACCCCGATCGGCACCCGCAGCCCAAGGCCTCCGGCCACGACTGCACCAGCCTCGTGGTGTCGGTCAACAACCGGCCCGGTGCGGTGCACGACATGCTGGTGCCGCTGAAGCAGCACGGCGTGTCGATGACGCGCTTCGAGTCGCGCCCCGCCCGCAGCGCCGATCAGTGGGAGTACTACTTCTACATCGACCTGCAGGGCCACCCCGACGAGCCGGCCGTCGCCGCGGCGCTGGCCGAATTGCGCGCGGCCTGCTCCTTCTTCAAGCTGTTGGGCACGTACCCGCTCGACGTCCACTGATTGCCGCCCCATGTTCAACCAACTCGGCGTGATCGGTTGCGGCCTGATGGGCGGCTCGTTCGCGCTGGCGCTCAAGCGCGCCGGCCTCGTGAAACGCGTGGTCGGCTACAGCAAGTCGCCGTCGACCACCGAGAAGGCGAGGCGCCTGGGTGTGATCGACACCGCGGCCGAATCGGCTCTGCTGGCCGTCTCGGGCTCCGACCTGGTGCTGCTGGCAGTGCCGGTGGCGGCCACCGAGGCCACCTTGAAGGCCATCCGCCACCTGGTTGAGCCCGGCGTGATGCTGATGGATGTGGGCAGCACCAAGCGAGATGTGGTCGACGCCGCTCGGCGGGTCCTGAAGGACAAGGTTGGGTGTTTCGTGCCGGCCCATCCGATCACCGGCAAGGAAGTCTCGGGGATCGAGAACGCCGACGCCTACCTCTACGCCAACCGCCAAGTCATCCTGACGCCGCTGGCGCAGACCGATGCGGCGCTGGTGCAGAAGGCCACCGACGTATGGGCCGCCATCGGCTGCCAGGTGCTCAAGATGAGCCCGGAGAACCACGACGCAGCATTCGCGGCCGTCAGCCACCTGCCGCACCTGCTGGCCTTCGCCTACTTCGCCTCGGTCGCCAAGCAGCCGGCCGGACGCGACTTCCTCTCGCTGGCGGGCCCGGGTTTCCGTGATTTCACCCGCATCGCTGCCAGCGACCCGGTGATGTGGCGCGACGTGCTGATGAGCAACCGCGAAGAGATCCTGAAGCAGTCGCAACGATTCCGCCACACGCTCGACGCACTCGAGCACGTGATGAAGCTCGGCAACAGCGAGGCGCTCGAAGACCTGATCCGCAACGCCTCGGAAATGCGTGCCGGCTGGCAGATGAGCAGCCCGAAGCCGGGCGGCAGCCGCTGAGCGTGGCGACCCCACGCGCCTTCCTCGACATCCCCCCGCTCCAGGCCGCGGGCGGCACGGTGCGGCTGCCTGGCTCCAAGAGCATTTCCAACCGGGTGCTGCTGCTCGCCGGCTTGTGCGCCGGCCGTACGCGGGTGCTCGACCTGCTCGATTCCGACGACACCCAAGTCATGCTCGACGCGCTGCGCGCGCTCGGCTGCGACATCGAGACCGACGGCGCGGCGCGGGTCGTCACCGGCCTCGGCGGGCGGCTGGCCGTGCGCGAGGCCCGGCTCTTCCTCGGCAACGCCGGCACCGCGATGCGGCCGCTGGCCGCAGCGCTGGCGCTGCTGGCGGCCGACCAGGGGGGGCGCTTCGAACTCAGCGGCGTGCCGCGCATGCACGAGCGGCCGATCGGCGACCTGGTCGATGCGCTGCGGCCCCTGGGCTGCACGATCACCTGCCTGGCCAATGAAGGCTATCCCCCGCTGCGGCTCGAACGCGGCACGCTGAAGCTGGACGCGCCGATCCGAGTGCGCGGCGACGTCTCCAGCCAGTTCCTGACCGCGCTGCTGATGGCGCTGCCGCTGGTCGCTGCACGCCAATCGATCACGATCGAGGTCGATGGCGAATTGATCTCCAAACCCTACATCGAGATCACGCTGGCGCTGCTGGCGCGCTTCGGCATTTCGGTGCAGCGCGAAGGCTGGCAACGCTTCGTCATCCCGCAGGGCAGCGCCTACCGGTCGCCGGGCGAGATCGCCGTCGAGGGCGATGCCTCGTCGGCCTCGTACTTCATCGCGGCCGGGGCCATTGCCGCCGCTGACACGCCCTTGCGCATCGAAGGGGTCGGCTCCGCATCGATCCAGGGCGACATCCGCTTCGTCGAAGCGGCCCGTGCGATGGGCGCCGACATCACCGAGGAAGCGAACGCCCTCGTGGTACGCCGCGGCGCCTGGCCGCTGACCGCGATCACGCTCGACTGCAACCACATTCCCGACGCCGCGATGACGCTGGCGGCAATGGCCTTGTATGCGACCGGCACCACGCGGTTGACCAACATCGCGAGCTGGCGGGTCAAGGAGACCGACCGCATCGCCGCCATGGCCATCGAGCTCCGCAAGTTCGGCGCCACGGTTTTGGAAGGCACCGACTTCATCGAGGTCACGCCGCCGGCGCGCTGGCAGGCTGCGGCGATCCACACCTACGACGACCACCGCATGGCGATGTGCGCCTCGCTGGCGGCCTTCAATCCGCTGGCCGGCGGCGACGTGCCGGTGCGCATCCTGGACCCGCGCTGCGTCAACAAGACCTTCCCGGCCTACTTCGACGCCCTGTTCGGCGTGACCCGCGCCCGGACCGACCGCGTCCCGGTGCTGACCGTCGACGGGCCCACAGCCTCGGGCAAGGGCACGCTCGGCAGTGCGCTCGCCGAGCGACTGGGCTATCACCATCTCGACTCCGGAGCCCTCTACCGTGCCACGGCCCTGGCCGCGCTGCGCCAGGGCGTACCGGCCGGCGATGAAGCCGCCGTTGCGGCGATCGCGCGCGCGCTGCCGCTGCGCTTCGAGAACCAGCAGACGCTGCTGGCCGGTGAGGATGTCAGCGACGAGCTCCGCCACGAGGCGGTCGGTAGCCTGGCCTCGCAGATCGCGGCCCTGCCCGCCGTGCGTCAGGCGCTGGTGGAGTTGCAGCTCGCCTTCCGCCGCCTGCCCGGCCTGGTGGCCGATGGGCGGGACATGGGCACAGTGATCTTCCCCGGCGCCGCGCTCAAGGTCTTCCTCACTGCCAACAGCGAACAGCGCGCCAGCCGGCGGCATAAGCAGTTGATTTCAAAGGGAATTTCAGCTAATATTGAAAGTCTTCGGGCCGACTTGGAGGCACGTGACGCTCGCGATCAGCATCGCAGCGTGGCGCCCTTGAGGCCGGCCGAGGATGCCCGGTTGCTCGACAACTCGGCCCTGTCCGTCGAAACCTCGGTGGATCAGGTGCTGGATTGGTGGGACGCCGTGCAGCCCTTCGGTTCTCGCGCCACGCACGAGGATTGACGGGCGCCCCAGGCCCGCGGCTTCCCCTCAGCACTGCAAGGTGCGCTGAAGCGGCGGTTCTTTCAACCTAACCCGCCACGCAAGTGGCAAATCGCCGGAACGCCGGCCTCAGGAAACCCCAATGAGTCAAACCGCAACTGCCTCGTCGCAAGGCATGGAATCGTTCGCCGCCCTGTTCGAGGAGTCGCTCAAGCGCTCCGACATGCGTGCTGGCGAGGTGATCACTGCCGAGGTGGTCCGCATCGAGCACAGCTTCGTGGTCGTCAATGCCGGCCTCAAGAGCGAAGCCTATGTGGCGATCGAAGAGTTCAAGAACGACCAGGGCGAGCTCGAAGTCCAGGTCGGCGACTTCGTCTCCGTCGCGATCGACGCGATCGAGAACGGTTACGGCGACACCATCCTGTCTCGCGACAAGGCCAAGCGCCTCGCGTCGTGGATGTCGCTCGAGACCTCGCTCGAGTCCGGCGACTTCGTGACCGGTACCGTCAACGGCAAGGTCAAGGGCGGCCTGACCGTGCTGGTCAACGGCATCCGTGCCTTCCTCCCCGGCTCCCTGCTCGACACGCGTCCGGTCAAGGACATGACGCCGTTCGAAGGCAAGACCATGGAGTTCAAGGTCATCAAGCTCGACCGCAAGCGCAACAACGTCGTGCTGTCACGCCGCGCCGTGGTCGAGGCCTCGATGGGTGAAGAGCGCGCCAAGCTGCTCGGCACGTTGCGCGAAGGCGCCTTCGTCAACGGCGTGGTCAAGAACATCACCGAATACGGCGCGTTCGTCGACCTCGGCGGCATCGACGGCCTGCTGCACATCACCGACATGGCCTGGCGCCGCGTGCGTCACCCGAGCGAGGTGGTCACGGTCGGTCAGGAACTGACCGCCAAGGTGCTGAAGTTCGACGCCGAGAAGAACCGCGTCTCGCTGGGCCTCAAGCAGATGGGCGACGACCCGTGGGTCGGCGTCTCGCGTCGCTACCCGACCGGCACCCGCCTGTTCGGCAAGATCACCAACATCGCCGACTACGGCGCGTTCGTCGAGATCGAGCCCGGCATCGAAGGCCTGGTGCACGTCTCGGAGATGGACTGGACCAACAAGAACATCGCCCCGTCCAAGCTCGTCACGCTGGGCGAAGAGGTCGAGGTCATGGTGCTCGAGATCGACGAGGACAAGCGCCGCATCAGCCTGGGCATGAAGCAGTGCAAGGCCAACCCGTGGGACGAATTCGCGCAGAACCACAAGCGCGGCGACAAGCTCAAGGGCCCGGTCAAGTCGATCACCGACTTCGGCGTGTTCGTCGGCCTGGCTGCCGGCATCGACGGCCTGGTGCACCTGTCCGACCTGTCCTGGCACGAGCCGGGCGAGGCCGCCGTGCGCAACTACAAGAAGGGCCAGGAAGTCGAGGCCCTCGTGCTGGCGATCGACGTCGAGCGCGAGCGCATCTCGCTGGGCATCAAGCAGCTCGACGGTGATCCGTTCGCCACCTTCACCACGCTCAACGACCGTGGCGCGACGGTGACGGGCAAGGTCAAGACGGTCGACGCGCGCGGCGCCGAGATCCAGCTGACCGACGACGTGACCGGCTACCTTCGCGCCAGCGAAATCTCCCGCGATCGTGTGGAAGACGCCCGCAACGTGCTGAAGGAAGGCGACGAAGTCACGGCGCTGATCATCAACGTCGACCGCAAGACGCGTTCGATCCAGCTGTCGATCAAGGCCAAGGACAACGTCGATAACCAGGAAGCCATGCAGCGCCTGGCCCAGACGTCCGAACGTGAAAACGCCGGCACCACGAGCCTCGGCGCCCTGCTGAAGGCCAAGCTGGACCAGAACAACTCCTGAGTCCCGCCGAGGCTGGAGACCTTATAGGGTTTCCAGCCTGCGCGCATGCCCTTTGCCCCCGAGGGCATGCGCGCAGGCCACAGTGCCCGGATCCAGGCCAACGAACGCCGCATCTATCATGACCCGCTCCGATCTCGTGGCCCTGCTGGGTGAGCGTTTCAGCCAGCTGACGCACCGCGACACCGAGTTCGCGGTCAAGACCATCCTCGACGCGATGAGCGATGCGCTCGCGCGCGGTCACCGCATCGAGATCCGCGGCTTCGGCAGCTTCTCGATCAATCGCCGTCCTCCGCGCATGGGGCGCAATCCCCGCTCGGGCGAGCAGGTGGTGATCCCGGAGAAGCTCGTCCCGCACTTCAAGCCCGGCAAGGCCCTCCGGGAAGCGGTCGATGCACACACCGCCGCACTCGAGGCCGAGGCTCACCAGACCGCGCGCGACGAACCCACGACCTGAGCACGACGAGGCACCCGCTTCGGTCCCGTTGCCGTCGCTAGAATCGTTGGCGATGCGTGCTCTCAACTGGCTCCTGCGAGCCGCCATCTTCTTTGCGCTGTTCGCGTTTGCGCTGAACAATCAGCACGACGCCGCGCTCAAGTGGTTCTTCGGCCATGAATGGCGCGCTCCGATGGTGTTCATCGTTCTCGGCGCCTTCGGCCTCGGCTGTGCGCTGGGCATCTTCGCGATGCTGCCGAGCTGGTGGAAGCACCGCCGCGTCGCCCAGCAGCAACTGCCGCGTACCGAGACCGCGACGACGATGCTCGATGCCGACGCCGCGCGCAGCACCGAGCCTTCCTTCCCCGAACACCCGCCCCGCGATGGACTTTGATCCGCTGACCACGCTGCCGCTGGCCCTGCTCGGCCTGATGGTGGCCTTCGCGCTCGGCTGGCTGGCTTCGCGCTTCGACGTCCGCCAGTGGAAGCGCGAGCAACAGGAATCGCCGAAGGCCTACTACAAGGGCTTGAACCTGCTGCTCAACGAACAGCAGGACAAGGCGATTGACGCCTTCATCGAGGCGGTGCAGCACGACCCGGGCACCTCGGACCTGCATTTCGCGCTCGGCAACCTGTTCCGCCGACGAGGCGAGTACGAGCGTGCGGTACGGGTCCATCAACACCTGCTCGGTCGCGGTGACCTGCCCGCCACCGAACGCGAGCGTGCCCAGCACGCGCTGGCGCAGGACTACGTGAAGGCCGGTCTGTTCGACCGCGCCGAGGCGGCCTTCCGTGCACTCGAGGGCACGGCGTTTGCCACCGATGCGCGCCTCGATCTGTTGACGCTGCACGAGCGCTCGCGCGACTGGCATGCCGCCATCGAGACGGCTCGCAAGCTGGAGGCCGCGGGCGCCGGATCCTTCGCCAACCGCATGGCGCACTACGGCTGCGAGATCGCGCTGGAAGCGGATGCACGCCGCCGCCCCGATGAAGCCGAGGAAGCCCTGCGCAAGGCGCGTGAAGCTGCGCCGCAGGCACCGCGACCGCGGGTCATCGCCGGGCAGCGCCTTGCGCGCGCCGGCCAGCATCGCGAAGCGCTCTCGGCATGGGACGAACTTCTCGCCACGCAACCGAGCGCCTTCGCGCTGATCGCATCGGACTATGCCAACAGCGCGCTGGCCTGCGGTGACGCAGCCGACGCCCGCGGGCGGCTGGAAGCCGTTTACGACCGTGTTCCGAGCCTCGACATCGTGACGGCGCTGCAACAGCTCGAACCGGATCCGGCCGCGCGCCACGAACGATTGCGCCGTCACCTGCAGGCACACCCGACACTGTCGGCCGCATCGGCCCTGCTGAAGGAGCAGCAGGCTCAAGGACTGGCCCCAACGTCGACCGACGCCGAGCAGCTGCAGCAGATCACGGCCGCCGCCGCCCGGCCGATCCGGCGCTTCCGCTGCGCAGCCTGCGGCTTCGAGGCGCAGCACTACTTCTGGCAATGCCCCGGGTGCCACAGCTGGGACAGCTATCCGCCCACGCGGTTGGAGGACCAGTGAAGAAGCAGGTGCCCGACAAGACCGAGCTCGGCCGTACACGCGTGCTGGTGGTCGGCGACGTGATGCTGGATCGCTACTGGTTCGGTGCCGTGGAACGGATTTCGCCGGAGGCGCCAGTGCCGGTGGTGCGCGTCACGCGCGAGGAGGAACGCCTCGGCGGGGCCGCCAACGTGGCACTCAACGTCAAGTCACTCGGTGCCCGCGCGACCCTGCTGACCGTGGTCGGTGACGACGAGCCGGCGCACACGCTAAAGCGCCTGCTGGAGCGCGACGGCATCGATACGTTGCTGGGCAGCGACCCGCAGCTCTACACCATCGTCAAGCTGCGGGTGATCGGCCGCTCGCAACAGCTGATCCGCATCGATTTCGAGAATCAGCCCGACCACGAGGTGCTGGCCGAGATGCTGCAGGACTACGAAACCACGCTCGCCGAGCAGGACGCGGTGCTGTTCTCCGACTACGGCAAGGGCGGGTTGGAACACATCCCGCGCATGATCGAATTGGCACGCCGCTCAGGCAAGCCAGTGCTCGTGGATCCCAAGGGCAGCGACTACCGCCGCTACGCGGGCGCCAGTGTGATCACACCGAACCGTGCCGAACTCGCGCAGGTCGTCGGCGCCTGGAGCAGTGAGGCGCAGTTGCGTGAGCGCGCCCAGGCGCTGCGCGTCGAGCTGGGCTTGGAGGCCCTGCTGTTGACCCGCAGCGAAGAAGGCATGACCCTGTTCGACGCACGAGGCGACACCAGCGTGCCGGCCCAGGCCCGCGAAGTGTTCGACGTGACCGGCGCCGGTGACACCGTGATCGCGACGATGGCCGCGATGATCGCCTGCGGTCTGAGTCCGCGCGAGGCGATGCCGCTGGCCAACCGAGCCGGCAGCATCGTGGTCGGCAAGTTCGGCACCGCGAGCGTCAGCTACGACGAGTTGTTCGAGTAGACCGCAGCGCTCACGGCGCGCCGTTGTCTGCTCCCGGCGACGTAACACCCCTCCGGCCGCCCTCCTGGGAAGGATGGGCAGGCTGCCAAGCGGCTTCTAGAGTGCTCTGGCGGGTCTCGAACAAGGCTCGCCATCGCAACCACTCTGGAGGAGATTCGACATGCTGAAGAAGATGCTGAGCGCGCTACTCGCGTTCTGGTTCATGGCCGCTGTCGCCGCGGTCGATGTCAACAAGGCCGACCAGGCGACGCTCGAGGGCGTCAAGGGCATCGGCCCCGGCTTGTCGACGCGACTGCTCGACGAGCGCAAGAAGAGTCCGTACAAGGATTGGGACGACCTGATCGGTCGCGTCAAGGGCGTCGGCGAAGGCAATGCGCAGCGCTTCTCCGACGCCGGGCTCACAGTCAACGGCGCGAGCTACGGCGCCGCGACGAAGCCCACCAAGGTGACGGTTCCCTCGTCGTCCGCCAAGGCGTCGGCTGCCGGCAAATGAGCCCGGGGGCACGGTCGGGCCACTGGCTCACGTGCCCCAGCCGAAGAAGCGCAGCACGTCTTCGCGACGCGCCAGCGTGTCGGCCTCGCCGAGCGCGATCAACTCTCGCGTGTACGGAGCTTCGAACAACAGATAGCTCGCCAGCGCGGCGCCCCGCGCGCTGTCGGGCGCCACGTCGCTGACACCCACGGCCCGCAGCATCGCGCGCACCGGCGTCGGCAGCGCGTGAAGGTGTCGCGCCGCGATGTCGTCGAGCCGTTGGCTCGGCGCGATGACCAGCAGTTCAATGGGCTTGAGCTGCGTCTGTGCCAAGGCCTCCGGACCAAGCAGCGAGAGCGTGTGGTTGATGCGCTGTAGTCGCTCGATGTCCACCGCCAGCGCGTCGAGGAAGATGTTCGATAGCGCGTGGCCGGCGATCTGCGCGAGGCTGGGGTAGCCGTTCGCCGGCGGGCGCTCGCCAGACGGCTCGTGCAGCCGACCAGCTCCAACGACGAGGATGCGCTCGGCACCGAGGTGCACCGCCGGCGAGATCGGCGCGGCCTGGCGCATCGAACCATCGCCGAAGTACTCGGCACGGCCGTGCCGGTCCAGCGAGACCGCCGGAAAGATGAACGGTATGGCCGAAGACGCCATCAGGTGCGGAATGCCGAGCGTCGCGCGCGCCGCCACGCGCTGGGAGCGTGTCCAGGCCGGCAGGTCCTGCGGCGCGTCGTAGAAGGTCACATGGTCGCCCGCGGTGTAGCTGGACGCACTGATTGCGAGGGCGCGCAGGTGGCCGGCATCGATCAGTTCCGGGATTCGATCCAGCGGCAGCAGTTGCGCGAGCAAGTCCTCGAGCGGCTCGTTGTCGAGCAGGGAGCGCGGCCGCGCCCGCCGCCAGCGCGCAAGCGCCCAGCCGGCGGTGAACAAGGTGAGCCAGCGCGCGCCGGTGCGGATCACGCCGAAGGCATCGGCTCGATAGACCTGTCCCGCCTCGAAATTGCGCCACACGCGCAACAGCAGGCGCACGGCCCGATCGAAATCGTCGGCGCCGCAGGCCAATGCCGCCGCGTTGATGGCGCCGGCCGAGGTGCCAGCGATGACGGGAAAGGGGTTGTCGTGAGCGCGCACGCCGGCGTCGCGGCGTAGCCGGCTCAGGGCCGACAGCACGCCGACCTGATAGGCGGCGCGTGCGCCGCCGCCCGTCAGCACCAAGCCTGTGGTCTTGCTCACGCGGCGAGCATAGCCGCGGGCCAGGCAGTGACTAAGGGCGGAACTGAAGGAGAGAAGTCGCCGTTATCGTGCCGCCAGATGCGCCGAGACGGCGTCCGGCGTCAATTCAGTCACGGCCGTGCTTGCCCGGGCCGTGGCCCTTGCCGCGGTGATCGTGGTCGTCGCGGCCGCGCCGCCGCTCGTCGCGCCCGCCACGCGGGTCGTGCCGGTGCTCCTCCCGATAGTGCGGCGCATAGACGTTCTGATACCAGCCGTCCTGCACGAAGTAGACCGGCTGACCGCAGGCCGCATAGCGAGCGCAATGCTTGCCCCAGTTCTTGGCGTGGCCCGGCGGCACGCGCAGATAGATCGGCCGCTGCACCACCGCATAGGGGGCCGGCGCGATGACCACCGGCTGCGGATAGATCAGCTGCGGCTGCGGGTAGTTGCCGATGTCGATGCGGCCGTAAAAGCCAGGCTGGCCGATGCTGACAGAGACCCCGACATCGGCCGCCAGCGCGGGCGCGATGGCCGAGACCGCCAGCGTAGCGGCGAGAAGCATGCGTTTCATCCAACGATCCTCTTGTGGTTGTGCACTTGTTCAACGCCTCGCGAAGCGATTCGCTGACACGACCTCAGTGTGCTGCGGCGGCCCGCTTGCCCGCACGACCACGATGTTGCAGCGTTGTAAAGAAATGCACCATCACTCGTACACCACCGCGGCCTGGCCGTGGGTGCTGGCTTTCCAGCGCGCCAGGGCCGTGTCGGTCGGGAAGAAGCGGCCATCGTCGCCGAGGTCGATCTCGCCCTGCACCGCCTCGCGGTGCAGCACCACGCGCACTGGCAGGCCCTGGACCAGGTCACCCTGGTCGGTGCGCAAGGTGCGCGGAGGGAACTCGCGCAGCAGTTCGTCGATCGGTGGCGTGACGCCGTTCACGGCCACGCGCAGATAGCGGCCGAAGCGACAGCGCGCTGCAGCCAGATCCCACACCTGCTGCACATTGAGCCGCACGCCCCCCGAAAAGCGGTCGGGCTGCACCTTGCCCTGCACGACGATGAACTCATCCTCCACCAATTGTTCGCGGTGCGCGTTGAGCAGATCCTCGTTCGCCACGGCCTCGATCGTCTCGCTCTTGTCGTCGAGCTTGAAGATCGCAACCCGGCCACGCTGACCGTTGACGACCCGCAACTCGGTGACGATCCCCGCCAGCAACTGCGGCTCCCGGCTATCGAGCAGGTCAGCGATGCGGCGCCGCGCGAACTGCCGCACCTCGGTCTCGCATTCGTCGAACAGATGGCCCGAGAGATAGAAGCCCAGAGCCGCCTTCTCGTGCGTCAGCCGTTCCTTGATGCTCCAGGCTTCCGTCGCCACGAGATCGGGCTCGTTGGTCGAGGCGGCATGCGAGTCGCCGAAGTCGAACAGGCCGCCCTGGTCGGCGTTCGCCGCCTGCGTGTCTGCGTACTCGAAGGCGAGCGGCACGCTGGCCATCAGCACCGCCCGGTCGGCTTCGAGCGCGTCGAAGGCCCCACCCTTGATCAGTGCTTCGACCACCCGCTTGTTGACGCGACTGCGGTCCACTCGCGCGGCGAAGTCGAACAGGCTCTTGTATGGACCGCCTTCGCGGCGCGCGTCGACGATCGCCTCGATGGCGCCCTGCCCCGTGCCCTTGATGGCGCCGAGTCCGTAGCGCACGCGGCCTCGCTCCTTGCCCTGCGGCGCCACCGGCTCGAAGCGGTAGCCGCCGGCATTGACGTCGGGTGCCTCGAACACCACGCCCAGGGACACCGCGTCATCGTGGAAGATCTTGAGCTTGTCGGTGTCGTCCAGCGCGACGCTCATGTTGGCCGCGGTGAACTCGGCCAGGTAATGCACCTTGGCCCAGGCCGTGTGGTAGGCCAGCAGCGCATAGGCCGCGGCATGCGACTTGTTGAAGCCGTAGCCCGCGAACTTCTCCATCAGGTCGAAGATCTCGTTCGCGAGACCTGCGCCGATGCCGTTCTTCGCAGCACCTTCCGCGAAGATGACGCGGTGCTTGGCCATCTCCTCGGCCTTCTTCTTCCCCATCGCGCGACGCAGCAGGTCCGCGCCGCCGAGCGAGTACCCGCCCAGGCGCTGCGCGACCTGCATCACCTGCTCCTGGTAGACCATGATCCCGTAGGTCTCCTCGAGCACCTCGCGCATCAGCGGATGGGGATAGTCCACTTCCTCCTTGCCGTGCTTGCGGGCACAGAAGCTCGGGATCAGGTCCATCGGGCCCGGACGGTAAAGCGCCACCAGCGCGATGATGTCCTCGAACACGCTGGGCCGGGCCTCGCGCAACATGCCCTGCATGCCACGACTTTCCAGCTGGAACACCGCGACCGTCTTGCCCTCGCTCAGCAGCTGGTAGGTCTTGCGGTCGTCGAGAGCGATGTTCTCGAACGCGAAGTCGGCGCGATCGGCGTGGCGCGTCCGGATGAAGTCCTTGGCCAGTTCCAGGATCGTCAGCGTGGCGAGGCCGAGGAAGTCGAACTTCACGAGTCCGATCGCCTCGACGTCGTCCTTGTCGTACTGGCTCACCGCCGAATCGCTGCCCGGCTGCTGGTAGAGCGGACAGAAGTCTGTGATCTTGCCCGGCGCGATCAGCACGCCACCGGCGTGCATGCCGATATTGCGCACCGTGCCTTCCACGCGTTCGGCCAGCGCCAGCAGTTCGGCGACCTCCTCCTCCTTCTGCTCGCGCTGCTCGATCTCCGGGGCCTCCTTTCGGGCGTAGATCAGGCCCGGGTCAGGCCTGTCGCCGGGGCGCTTCAGCGTCACCGTCTTGCCGGGTGGCGCCGGCACCAGCTTGGCGATGCTGTCGACGTGGCCGTAGCCCATGCCCAGCACGCGGCCCACGTCGCGCAGCGCGGCCTTGGCGGCCATCGTGCCGAAAGTGGCGATCTGGCTCACCGCATCGCGGCCGTACTTCTGCTTCACGTAGTCGATCACGCGATCGCGGTTGCCCTGGCAGAAGTCGATGTCGAAATCGGGCATCGACACGCGGTCCGGATTCAGGAAGCGCTCGAAGAGCAGGTTGTAGGCAAGCGGGTCGAGGTCGGTGATCTTCAGCGCGTAGGCCACCAGCGAGCCGGCGCCCGAGCCCCGCCCGGGCCCGACCGGACAGCCGTTGCCCTTGGCCCAGTTGATGAAGTCGGCCACGATCAGGAAATAGCCCGGGAAGCCCATCTTCAGGATCGTCTCGATCTCGAAGTCCAGCCGCTCGACGTAGCGTGCGCGATGACGCTCGCGCTCGTCCTCGTTCGGGTAGAGCTGCGCGAGCCGCTCGTTCAGCCCGGCGTGCGAGGCGTGGCGAAAGTAGTCGTCCGGCGCCATGCGCTGTCCGTCGACGATCGGTGTCGGAAAGTCGGGCAGCTGCGGTTTGCCGAGCGTCAGCGTCAGATGACAGCGGCGCGCAATCGCCAGCGTGTTGGCGATCGCCGAGGGAATGTCGGCAAACAGCTCGACCATCTGCGCGGCGGTCTTGAAATGCTGCTCACGCGTGAAGCGCTTGACGCGGCGAGGATTGGTGAGCGTCTCGCCTTCGGCGATGCAGACGCGGGCCTCGTGGGCCTCGAAATCATCGGCACTCAGGAACTGCACTGGATGCGTCGCCACCACCGGCAGGCCCAGCTTCGCGGCGAGCGGTACCACCGCCCTCACCTGGGCCTCGTTGCCGGCTTGCCCGGCACGCTGCAATTCGAGATAGAAGCGCCCAGGGAACAGCGCGGCCAGCCGCAGCGCCTGCGCCTCGGCCCGCACCGCATCACCGGCCAGCAGCGCCAACCCGACCGCGCCCAGGTCGGCGCCGGACAGCGCGATCAGTCCATCGCCATGCTTCGCCAACTGAGGCCATGCCACGCAGGCCTGGTGGCGCTGCAGGTTCTCGGTCCACGCGTGCGAGATCAGCTCGCAGAGGTTCAGGTAGCCAGTGCGGTTCTGCACCAGCAGCAGCAAGCGGCTCGGCTGCTTCTCGTCGCTCTCGGCCTCGAGCCACAGATCCGCACCGATCAGCGGCTGCACGCCCTTGCCGCGCGCCGCGCCGTAGAACTTGATCGCACCGAACAGGTTCGACAGATCGGTGATCGCCAGCGCGGGTTGCTCATCGGCCGCCGCCGCGGCCACCATGTCGTCCACACGCAGCATCCCGTCGACGACGGAGTACTCGGTGTGGGTACGGAGGTGAACGAAGCTCGGGGACGAAGTCATGCGAGGATTCTAGGGAAGCGCCCCACTGCATCGACGCTCGGATCCGCTCGATTCCCGTCAATCGCCCCATGACGCCCGGGCCCGCACGCTGCCTGCACAAGTTGTCCACCGCAGCGGTGCACAAACCTGTGGAAAACCACGGCCGATGCGCTGCGAGGCCCGGCCGATGCGCCGCCACCGGCCACTGCCTCGAATCGGGCAGGACCGGAGCCCGGGAAGGCTCAGGCCCTCTTTCGGGCAACGACCTTGCGCGGTGCTGGCTTCTTCGTCGCGGGCTTCCGGGTGGCGGCCGCCTTCGGCGTGGACTTCGGCGCTGCTGCGGGCGTCACCGACGCTTCGCTCACACGCGGACGCCCGGTCTTCAGGGTCGGCACCGCCAGCAGCGCCGAGACGAAGCGCGTGTCGGCCAGTTCGGTCAGCAACTTGATGCCGGCGCGCAGCAGCTCGCTCTTCTTCGCTGCCTGACCGAGCTTGGCGGCGCGCTGCTTCAGGTCGGCCAGCGCGGCGTACTCGCCCTTGGGGATTGTGAAACCGTCACGGACCAGTTTCTCGCGCTTCTTCGGCGCGTCGGCGCGGTCCGGAGCAGCGGCGGCCTTGGCGCGCTTGCCCGGCGCCGGAGCGGCCTTGACCGGCTTCGCGGCGACCGCCTTGCGCCCGACGGCGCCCGTGGACTTGGATTTCGTGACCATGGAATTCCTTTGATGAATAAACAGTATTTTCAGTTTATACCGTTTATTTCTCAACGGCAAAGCGAGCCATTCCCAGCCCGCTCTCCGCTCTCTGCTACAGCCAGTGCAGCAGCTTCAGGATCAACGGCATCAGCAGCGCCGTCGCGATGCCATTCAGGCCCATGGCGAGTGCCGAGAAGGCCCCTGCCGTCTCGTTGACCTGCAGGGCGCGCGCCGTGCCGACCGCGTGCGCGGTGATGCCGACGGCGAAGCCGCGCACCGCGGGGTCGTCGATGCGCGACAGGTTCAGCAGACCCCGTGCGACGATCGCACCGCCCACGCCGGTGACCGCCACGCCCACCGCGGCAAGCGACGGCAGGCCGCCGATGCGCTCGGCCACTGCCATCGCGATCGGCATCGTGGCCGAACGCGGCGCCAGCGACAGCACCGTCTCAGGGGAGCCGCCGAGCGCCCACGCGATGCCCATGCCGGAGAGGATCGCCGTCACCGAGCCGACCACCAGGGCTACCGAGATCGGCAGCCACATCCGCTTCAGGCGCTCCCACTGGCTGTACAGCGGCACGGCAAGTGCGACCGTCGCCGGGCCGATCAGGAAATGCACGAACTTCGCACCCTCGAAGTAGGTCGGATAGGGTGTGTCCGTGAGCAGCAGCACCGCGATGATCGCGACGGTCGCCGTCATCACCGGGATGAGGAACGGCGTGGCACCGCAGCGCCGGTACAGCCAGGTCGCACCGAAGTACGCCAGCAAGGTCACCGTGAGCCACAGCAGCGGCGAACTGGCCAGGAAGACCCAGACCTCGAACAGGCTGTGCTTCATTGGTCGGACGCCTTGGTGATGCGCAGCATCCAGCGCAGAGTGAAAGCGGTGACCACCAGCGTGATCGCGGCGCCGCCCACGCCCGCCGCGAGGAACGGCAGCCATTCCTGGGAAACGCGGCCGAAATGCATCATCACACCCGTGACCGCGGGGATGAACAGCAGCATCAGGTGCTGCAGCAGCCCGTTGGTGGTGTCGCGCAAGGCCTCCGGCACCCGGCCGTAGGCAATCAGCGCGGCCAACAGCAGCAGCATGCCGACCAGCGGCCCCGGCACCGACAGGCCGAGCCACTGCACCAGCACTTCGCCGATCAGTTGCAGGATGAACAAGGCAGCGATCGCGTGCAGCATCGGACACTCCGGTGAACGTGGCCGACAGAGGGCTCGCCACAGCGCCAAGAGAAAAGCCCGCAAGCGCGACCGCTTGCGGGCTTCTGTCTGGTGGGCGGTGCAGGGTTCGAACCTGCGACCCCTGCCGTGTGAAGGCAGTGCTCTACCGCTGAGCTAACCGCCCGAATAATCGGGTTCGCGGGGTAACGCGAGAAGTCGGCATTATGCCATGGCGCGCCACAGCGTCTTGCCGCCGGAAACCTTGTCGAGTTCTGCGAGCACGGCCTCGTGCGCTTGACGCTCGTCGTCGCTGGGTTCGATGACGGGCAGAGCGAACTGCCGCAGGTCGATGTCCGCGACGGCGATCGCCCCGCCTGACGCTGCGCCGGCATCGATGACCAACGAGTTCTGGCCTCGCGTCATGCGGATATACACCTCCGCGAGCAGCCCTGCGTCAAGCAGCGCGCCGTGCAAGGTGCGGCTGGCGTTGTCGACCTCGAGGCGCTTGCACAGTGCGTCGAGCGAGTTGGACTTGCCAGGGAACATCTCGCGCGCCATCGTCAGGCTGTCGGTCACCGCGCCCACCTGCTCGGCGAAGCGGGGCCGCTGCAGGCGCTTCAGCTCCGCGTCGAGGAAGCCGACGTCGAAGGCCGCGTTGTGGATGATGATCTCGGCGCCAGCCAAGTACTCCATCAGCTCATCGGCAACGACCGCGAACTTGGGCTTGTCCGCCAGGAACTCGTCGGTCAGGCCGTGGATCTTCACGGCATCCTCGTGATTACGACGCTCGGGGTTCAGGTAGAAGTGCCGGTTGTTGCCGCTCAGGCGGCGGCTGAGCATCTCCACGCAACCGATCTCGATGATGCGGTCGCCGTTCTCCGGGCTTAGGCCGGTGGTCTCGGTGTCGAGGAAGATCTGGCGGCTCATGGTGAGTGCAGTGATTCTGGCTTCGGCATCACATCGCTGCGCGCCATGAGCCTACGCCGAAATCACTGACCGGCGTACCGCCGGTCAGTGATTCTCCTTGGCGTGGTTGATCGAGTAGCGCGGAATCTCCACCACCAGATCCTGCTGCGCCAGGATGGCCTGGCAGCTGAGGCGGGAGTTCGGCTCCAGGCCCCAGGCGCGGTCCAGCAGATCTTCCTCGTTCTCGTCCATCTCGTTCAGCGACGCGAAACCCTCGCGCACGACGACGTGGCAGGTGGTGCAGGCACAGCTCATCTCGCAGGCATGCTCGACCTCGATGTCGTGCTCCAGCAGCGCCTCGCAGATCGAGCTGCCGGGCGCCGCCTCGATGCTTGCGCCCTGGGGGCAGTACTCGGGATGCGGCAGGATCTTGATGATGGGCATGGCATTCTCGAACGGGGTCAGACTTCTTCGACGCGCCGGCCAGCCAGGGCCTGCCGGATGCCGCGGTTCATGCGCTCGGCCGCGAAAGACTCGGTGCCATCGGCCAGCGCCTTGACGGCCGCATCGATGGCTGCCGCATCTTCACCGAGCGCCTGCTGCTCGGCCGCGCGCATCAGCGCCTCGATGCCGGCGCGCTCGCCGTCGGCGAGCAGGTCGCCATCAGCCGCCAGCGCGGCACGGGTGGCCAGCACCATGCGCTCGGTCTCCACGCGAGCCTCGCGCAGCGCGCGGTCGCGCATGTCACCCTCTGCGGTGGTGAAGCCCTCCTGCAGCATGCGCGCGATCTGCTCATCGGCCAGGCCATAGCTCGGCTTGACCGTCACCGCCGCTTCGACGCCGGAGGTCTGCTCGCGTGCGGTGACGCTCAACAGCCCGTCGGCGTCGACCTGGAAGCTCACGCGGATGCGCGCGGCCCCGGCCACCATCGGCGGGATGCCGCGCAGTTCGAAGCGTGCGAGCGAGCGGCAATATTCGACCTGCTCGCGCTCGCCCTGCAGCACGTGGATGGCCATCGCGGTCTGGCCGTCCTTGAAAGTGGTGAAGTCCTGCGCCCGTGCCGTGGGAATGCTGCTGTTGCGCGGGATGATGCGCTCGACCAGCCCGCCCATCGTCTCGAGACCCAGCGACAGCGGCGTCACGTCGAGCAGCAGCAGGTCGTTGCCGGAGGCATTGCCCGCCAGCTGGTGCGCCTGGATCGCGGCGCCCAGCGCCACCACTTCGTCAGGGTTCAGGTCGGTCAGCGGCGAGCGGCCGAGGTAGAGCGTGACGGCCTCGCGGATCTGCGGCATGCGGGTCGAGCCGCCGACCAGCACGACGCCCTTGACCTCGTCCTTGCTCACCTTGGCATCGCGCAACACCTTGCGCACCGCGGCCAGCGTGCGGTCGGTGAGCGGCTTGGTGAGCGCCTCGAACTGCACGCGCGTGACCGCGAGGTCCAGCAAGCCGGCACGGAGCACGACCTGCATGCGCGCCTCGGCCGCGGACGACAAGGCTTCCTTGACGGCTCGCGCGGCGACCAGCACCGCCCTCTTGTCCTGCGCTGTCTCGGCCGCGAGTCCGGCACCGGCCAGTGCCCAGTCGGCCAGAGCATGGTCGTAGTCGTCGCCTCCCAGTGCGGAGTCGCCGCCGGTCGCGACGACTTCGAACACGCCTTCGCTCAAGCGCAGCAGCGAGATGTCGAAGGTACCGCCGCCCAGATCGTAGACCGCGTAAAGGCCTTCGCTGCCGTTCTCCAGACCGTAGGCAATCGCCGCCGCGGTGGGCTCGTTGATCAGGCGCAGCACGTTCAGGCCGGCCAGTTGCGCCGCGTCCTTGGTGGCCTGGCGCTGCGCGTCGTCAAAGTAGGCCGGCACCGTGATCACCGCACCGAACAGCTCGTCGTCGAAACTGTCCTCGGCGCGGAAGCGCAGTGTCGCCAGCAGTTCGGCCGACACCTCGACCGGCGTCTTCACGCCATCGCGGGTGGCCACGCTCACCATGCCCGGCTGGTCGACGAAGCGGTACGGCAGCTTCTCGCGGTCGTCGATGTCGGTCAGCGTCCTGCCCATGAAGCGCTTGGCAGAGACGATGGTGTTCTCGGGGTCCTCGGCCTGTGCCGCCAGCGCATCGAAGCCGATCGCGCGGCGACCGCCTTCGAGGTAGCGCACCGCCGAAGGCAGGATCACGCGGCCTTCGTCGTCGGGCAGGCATTCGGCGACACCGGAGCGCACCGCAGCCACCAGCGAATGCGTGGTGCCGAGATCGATGCCGACCGCGATGCGCCGCTGGTGCGGGTCCGGCGACTGGCCGGGTTCGGAGATTTGCAGCAGAGCCATTCGTCTATTGTCCCAGCGCTTCCAGGCGCCGATCGAGATCGTGCGCAAAGCGCTCGACGAACATGAGGGCTCTGACCTGCTGCGCTGCGGCAGCCCAGTCGCGGCGCTCGTCGAGCGTGGACTCCAGTTCAGCCAGGGCCGCGCGGCGGAACGCCAGCACCTCGTCGTTGAGCGACTCCACGGCCGCGCCGTCGCGCGCGTCGTCGAGCGCCTCGCGCCAGGCCATCTGGTGGATCAGGAAGCTCGCTGGCATCGCCGTGTTGTTCTCGGCATCGACCTTCGCGCCCTGCAACTCGCACAGGTAGGCCGCGCGCTTCAGCGGATCCTTCAGCCGTGCATAGGCCTCGTTCACGCGCACGGCCCACTGCATCGCGACGCGCTGCGCCGCCGCGCCCTCGGTCGCAAACCGATCAGGGTGCACCTCGGCTTGCAGCGCCTTCCAGCGTGCATCGATCTGCACACGATCCTGGGCACAGCGCCTCGGCAGGCCGAAGAGTTCGAAATCGTCGCTGTCGAGCTTCATCGTCGTCGGGGGATCAAAAAAAGGGCGCGGCCGTGCCGCGCCCTTTTATGCATAGTCGGTTTCAGATCCGGAACGATTCACCGCAACCACAGCGGTCGCGTTCGTTCGGGTTGTTGAACTTGAAGCCCTCGTTCAGACCTTCGCGCACGAAGTCGAGCTGCGTGCCTTCGATGTACGGCAGGCTCTTCGGGTCGACCAGCACCTTCACGCCCTGGTCCTCGAAGATCACGTCCTCGGGTGCCGCCTCATCAGCGTACTCGAGCTTGTAGGCCAGGCCGGAGCAGCCGGTGGTCTTGACACCCAGACGCACACCGACGCCTTTGCCGCGCTTGCCCAGGTAGCGCGTCACGTGGCGTGCCGCAGCAGGAGTCAGGGTGACGGCCATCGTGGTCAGTGCGTTGCGGTCGCGGCGGCAGGCTGCGCGTTGCCATGCTTGGCCTTGTAGTCGCTCACGGCCGCCTTGATCGCGTCCTCGGCCAGGATCGAACAGTGGATCTTCACCGGCGGGAGCGCCAGCTCCTCGGCGATCTGGGTGTTCTTGATCGTCAGCGCTTCGTCGAGCGACTTGCCCTTGACCCATTCGGTGACCAGCGAGCTCGACGCGATCGCCGAACCGCAGCCATAGGTCTTGAACTTGGCGTCCTCGATCAGCCCGGTCGCCGGGTTGACCTTGATCTGCAGCTTCATCACATCGCCGCAGGCCGGAGCCCCAACCATGCCAGTGCCGACCGTGTCGTCGCCCTTCTCGAAGGAACCGACGTTGCGGGGATTCTCGTAGTGCTCAACGACTTTTTCGCTATAGGCCATGCTGCTGCTCCTGAAACTCGGTCGAACGGGGTGCCGGGGCGAGGCTCAGTGCGCCGCCCACTGGATGGTGCTGATATCGACGCCGTCCTGGTACATCTCCCAAAGCGGCGACAGTTCGCGCAGTTTGGCCACGTTGTGGCGGATGGTGCCGATGGCGTAATCGATCTCTTCCTCGGTCGTGAAGCGGCCGATGGTCATGCGCAGGCTGGAGTGCGCCAGTTCGTCGCTGCGGCCCAGCGCGCGCAGCACGTAGCTCGGCTCCAGGCTGGCCGAGGTGCAGGCCGAACCCGACGACACCGCGAGACCCTTGATGCCCATGATCAGCGACTCGCCCTCGACGAAGTTGAAGCTCATGTTCACGTTGTGCGGCACGCGCCGCTCGGCGTGGCCGTTCAGGAAGGTCTGCTCGATGTCGGCCAGGCCGTCGATCAGGCGCTTCTGGAGCATGCGAATGCGCTCGCTCTCGGTGCCCATCTCCTCGCGCGCGATGCGGAAGGCCTCGCCCATGCCGACGATCTGATGCGTGGGCAGCGTGCCGGAGCGCATGCCACGCTCGTGGCCGCCGCCATGCATCTGCGCTTCCAGCCGCACGCGCGGCTTGCGGCGCACGTACAGCGCACCGATGCCCTTGGGACCGTAGGTCTTGTGCGAGGCCAAGCTCATCAGGTCGACCGGCAGCGTGGCCAGATCGATCGCGACCTTGCCGGTCGCCTGGGCCGCATCGACATGGAACACGATGCCGCGCTCGCGGCACAGTGCACCGATCGCCGGGATGTCCTGGATGACGCCGATCTCGTTGTTGACGAACATCACCGAGACGAGGATCGTGTCAGGCCGGATCGTGGTCTTGAGCAGGTCGAGGTCGATCAGACCGTCTTCCTGAACCTCCAGGTAGCTCACCTCGAAACCCTGGCGCTCGAGTTCGCGCATGGTGTCGAGCACCGCCTTGTGCTCGGTCCGGACCGTGATCAGGTGCTTGCCGCGCGTCTTGTAGAACTGCGCCGCGCCCTTGAGCGCGAGGTTGTTGGACTCGGTCGCGCCGGAGGTCCAGACGATCTCGCGCGGGTCCGCACCGATCAGTGCCGCCACCTCGCCGCGTGCCTTCTCGACCGCCTCTTCGGCCTCCCATCCCCATGCGTGGCTGCGCGAGGCTGGATTGCCGAAGTGTTCACGCAGCCAGGGAATCATCGCGTCGACGACGCGGGGGTCGACCGGCGTCGTGGCGCCGTAGTCCATGTAGATCGGAAAGTGCGGGGTCATGTCCATGGCGGGCGGCTCCCTGGCATCAGGGCGTGGCTGGCGGGAGCGGAAGGCGGTTGATTACTTGCTGAAGGAGCTGCCGAGCGCGAACACGGAGTTCGGCGCAGTGATCTTGATCGGCTTGACGACCGGCTGCGACGAGATCGCCCGCTTGACCGGCGCCTCCTCGATCGACACACCCTTGGCGAGCTGGTCGTCGACCAGCTTGCGCAGCGAGATCGAGTCCAGGAACTCGATCATCTTGGTGTTCAGGCTGGCCCACAGGTCGTGCGTCATGCAGCGGCCCGAATCCTCGCCCATGCAGTTTTCCTTGCCGCCGCAACCTGTGGCGTCGATCGGCTCGTCGACCGCGACGATGATGTCGGCGACCGTGATCTCCTCGGCCTTGCGACCCAGCGAATAGCCGCCGCCCGGGCCACGGGTCGACTCGACCAGCTCATGACGGCGCAGCTTGCCGAACAGCTGTTCCAGGTAGGACAGCGAGATCTGCTGGCGCGAACTGATCGCGGCAAGCGCAACCGGGCCGCTGTGCTCGCGCAGGGCCAAGTCGATCATGGCGGTGACGGCAAAGCGGCCTTTGGTGGTGAGACGCATACTGAACTCCTTGAGGCGCGTGGCTGGCGGACCGGGTATCCGGGGGTCGCTTCACTGCGAGCCATCGGGACTTAATCCCGACTGAATAGCTCAATTATAGGTGAAGCCGACTTATTTGGTCGGACACGTCCCCGTAAGTTCCCCTACTTGCGACCCGGAGTTCGAGCCAGGTGCTCGACCAGCCCGTCGCAGGCCGCCTCGACCAAGTCCAGCACGTGGTCGAACCCGGCTGCGCCACCATAATAGGGGTCAGGTACAACTTCACTGCCCGCCGTGCGGCCGAATTCCATCAGCCGCCGGAGCTTGCGCTGGGCCTGCGGTGGGCAGCGCTCCTGGAGCAGCGCCAGATTGTCCCAATCCATCGCCAGCAGCAGGTCGAAGCGCTCGAAATCGTCGTCATCCACCGCGCGGGCCCGTTGCGCCGACAGATCGTAGCCGCGCCGCGCGGCATACGCCCGGCTGCGCTCGTCCGGCGGCTCGCCCACATGGTAGGCATGGGTGCCCGCCGAATCGACGAGCACCCACTCGGCCATCCCGGCCGCGGCCAGCCGTGCGCGGAGCACGCCTTCGGCCGTGGGGCTGCGGCAGATGTTCCCCATGCAGACCATGAGGACACGGAACGGTGGCGGGGCTTCGGGCACGGGCTTCTCCATCGAGAGCCGCGATTCTCGACGAAGCCTCCGCGCCGGCACGCCACGCGCACCATCACACCGAGGCGAACCCGGCGCTGTCGGCCGGCCCACCTGCCGAGCTGCGAATCCTCAGCGGCCGAGCGCCTTCGCGGAGACGCCGCCGATGCCCCAGTTCTCCTTGGGTACATCGTGGATCCACACGCGCACGTTCTCCTTCGGCGCCCCCACCGCCTCCATCATGGCCTGGGTGACCTTCTCGATCACGGCGCGCTTCTGCTCTTCGGTGCGACCTTCGATGAGGTAGATCTGTGCGAACGGCATGAGCCTCTCCTGTGTCCTGTGGTCGGTCGCGGCACTCAGGCGGCGGCCTTGTGCGCGGCGGCGGCGCGCTCGCGCGCCAGCGTCATCGCGGTGTCCTCGATCATGTCCTCCTGGCCGCCCACCATGCCGCGGCGGCCCAGTTCGACCAGGATCTCACGGGCCGGCACGCCGTATTTCTTCTCGGCGCGCTTGGCGAACAGCAGGAAGGACGAGTACACGCCGGCATAGCCCAGCGTCAGCGAGTCGCGGTCGACACGGATGATGTGATCCATGATCGGCACCACCAGGTCCTCGGCCACGTCCTGGATCCGGAACACGTCCACGCCGGTCGCGATGCCCATGCGGTCGCACACGGCGATGAACACCTCCATCGGCGTGTTGCCCGCGCCCGCGCCCAGTCCGGCGGCCGCCGCGTCGATGCGGTTCGCACCGGCGTCGACCGCGGCGATCGAGTTGGCCACGCCCATCGCGAGGTTGTGATGACCGTGGAAACCCAGTTCAGTCTCGGGCTTCAGGGCGCCGCGCACCGCGCGCAGCCGCACCGTCACGTCGTCGGGCAGCATGTAGCCGGCCGAGTCGGTGACGTAGATGCAGTTGGCCCCATAGCCTTCCATCAGCAGCGCCTGGCTCACCAGCTTCTCGGGGCTGGCCATGTGGGCCATCATCAGGAAGCCCACGGTGTCCATCTCGAGCGAGCGCGCCTTCGAGATGTGCTGCTCGGACACGTCGGCCTCGGTGCAGTGGGTGGCCACGCGCACGGTGTGCACGCCGAGGTCCTTGGCCATCAGCAGGTGGTCGACGGTGCCGATGCCCGGCAGCAGCAACGCCGACACCTTGGCCTGCTTCATCAGCGGGATCACCGCACCGAGGTATTCCTCGTCGCTGTGGGCCGGGAAACCATAGTTGACCGACGAGCCGCCCAGGCCGTCGCCGTGCGTCACCTCGATCAGCGGCACACCGGCGGCGTCCAGGCCGCTGGCGATGCTCTTCATCTGATCCAGCGTCATCAGGTGGCGCTTGGGGTGCATGCCGTCGCGCAGCGTCATGTCATGGACGGTGATCTTCTTGCCTTGCAGGTTCATCATGGCGTTCTCCTTCGTCCGGGTCAGGCCGGCACAGCTTCGAGCTTGAGCGTGCCGGCGATCAGTTCCTCGGCGAACATCTCGGCGGTGCGTGCGGCGGCGGCGGTCATGATGTCCAGGTTGCCGGCGTACTTGGGCAGGTAGTCGCCCAGGCCCTCGACCTCCATGAAGACCGAGACGCGCTTGCCGTCGAACACCGGGCCATTGACCAGCTTGTAGCCCGGCACGTACTTCTGCACCTCGCGGATCATCTGGTGGATCGATGCGGTAATCCGGTCGCGGTCGGGCTCGTCCACCGTCAGACAGTGCACGGTGTCGCGCATGATCAACGGCGGCTCGGCCGGGTTGATGATGATGATGGCCTTGCCCTTCTTCGCGCCGCCGACCTTCTCGACCGCGCCGGCCGTGGTGCGGGTGAACTCGTCGATGTTCTTGCGCGTGCCGGGGCCGACCGAGCGGCTGGAGACGGTGGCGACGATCTCGCCGTAGGCCACTGCCTGCACCTGCGACACCGCGGCCACCATCGGGATGGTGGCCTGGCCGCCGCAGGTGACCATGTTGACGTTCATCTCGCGCCGCCCGAGGTGCTGCTTCAGGTTCACCGGGGGCACGCAGAACGGGCCGATGGCCGCCGGCGTGAGGTCGATCATCATCACGCCCAGCGCGTTGAGCTTGCGCGAGTTCTCGGCGTGCACATAGGCACTGGTCGCGTCGAAGGCGATCTGCACGCCGTCGGCCTTGACATGCGGCAGCAGGCCGTCGACACCCTCGGCGGTGGTCTTGAGCCCCGCGTCGCGGGCCCGCTTGAGGCCGTCGGAGCCGGGGTCGATGCCGACCATCCACACCGGCTCGAGCACCGGGCTGCGCTGGAGCTTGGCAAGCAGGTCGGTGCCGATGTTGCCCGGCCCGATGAGGGCGCACTTGATCTTCTTCATGAAAAACTCCGGGAGTGAACAGATTCAAGGGCCGGCGACCCGCGTCGCCGGCCGTGGGCTCGTCAGTCGCCGCCTCGCATGTTCTGCACCTGGAACAGGCTGGGCGGGTTGAGCTTGGGATCGACCTGGCCCTTGAACTGGCCGGTGGTGCAGTGCTTGGCCTGCACGTCGATCATCGAGAACGAGTCGTCGATCGCGATGCCGGTGCCCTTGTTGACCGGCAGGTGGTGGTCGGGGTGCGACTTGCCGATCGTGAAGGTCTTCCACAGCTCGCCCTTGCGGTCGTAGATCAGCGTGCGGTTGATGTTGAAGACCTGCGCATCGACGTGGAACACGCGCTTGCTCACCGGGTGGCTGGCCAGCACCGGTGCGGCCTCGAGCACGTAGACCTTGCGCAGCTGCCAGGTGATCTTCGGGAAGCAGCCGCCCTGCCCGCCGAAGTCCACGAACTTGTAGCCGCTCGGGTCCTTGAACTCGTCGGTCAGCTGCAGCTCGTTGTGGTTGTAGTAGGGCATCAGGATGTTCTTCGTGCCCTTGAACGTCCACTTCATGTCCGAGATGCGGCCGTTGTAGCCCTCGAAGTCCTCGATCATCAGGTCGGCGCCCAGGAAGGCATCCGTCGTCTGCCCGGTGGCGAGCCGGCGCACGCGGCGCTGGAAGCCGAGGTAGAGGTAGGCGTCGTCGAACTTCAGGTCGTCCTCGTAGCGCTGGATCAGGAGCTGCGTGTTCTTCAGGTCCTGCGGCTCGAGCACCTTCACGTAGATGCCGCGGAACAGCTCCGACGGGTTCGGCGTCACCTCGGGCACCGGGGCGTGCTGCACGCGGTGCTTGAAGTTCAGGAAGTGGAAGTTGAACTTCAGCGTGCGCTCGACCTGGCCGCTCGTCATGTTGCGGTACTTCCAGTAGAACGGGTAGATCGCGGCGTTGTCGCCCCAGTTGAGGCCGTACTTGAAGTTCCAGGCCAGCTTCTCGCCGGCGCGCGGGTCGTCGGCCTTGGGCTCCTCGGGGAAGGGCCGGCCGGCAACGAAGCCGGTGATCTCACCGTTCTGGGCACCGAGCTTGGCGGTGTTCAGGTTCTTCTTCGTGGCCTCGACGTAGAACTTGTCCATCGCGAACTGCGTGGTCGGTCCGACCTTGATCTCGTCCCAGCCGTTCTTGACGATCTGGTAGAGGCCCGGGTCCAGGGCGTCCTTGAACTGCTCGACATTGCCCTTGTTCACGACGGTGCCGGCCGCCAGCCCGGGGAAGCTCGGGAAGCCGTTCTTGTACGGGTTGAACGCGGCCTCCACGTCGGCCTCGGTGGCGGCGCCGGCGGCCAGGGCGAAGCCCGCCGTGACCAGGGCCAGCCCGATCTGATGAATCTTCGTTGTCATGATGCTTGTCTCCTGCTTCAGAACTGATACCGCGCGGTGAGGAAGATCTCGTTCTCCTTCCATGCGGCGCCGATGGGGCCGGCGCGGAAGCGCCCGAGGGGCTCGAAGCCGCCGAAGCCGCGCGAGTAGGGGGTGGTGGGGTCGGCGTCACCGAAGGGCGCGGTGAACGGCCCCCACGGGTTGCACGAGCGGCAGTCGTCGAACTTCCAGCGGTCCTCGCCGTTGCGCAGCTTGAAGTTGCCCCCGAAGCTGATCTTGAACTTGTCGGTGACGATCCAGTCGACCTGCGGGGAGGTGACCAGCGCGCGGGCCTGCACGTCGTAGGCCGTGATCAGCTGCGGGCTGACGCGGTCGTTGACGAGGAAGGCCTTCATCAGCAGCGTGGCGATCACGTTGTTCTCCCAGTCGGGCATGCCCACCGGGCCGAACTGGCCGCGCTCGTACTCGTGGTCGAAGATGTGCTGGTAGAACAGCTGCGCGGAGAACAGCGTGGTGCGGTTGGGGTTGATGAAGGGCACGAAGGTGGGCCGGTCGAAGCCGACCACCGAGCGGAACACCTTGTTCTTCGAGTACAGCTGGGGCTTGAGGGTGTTGGCGAACTCCTCGCCGTTGGTGAAGGCCGCCTCGACCCGCACCGCCGCCTTGGCCGCCTGCCACTCGAAGTCCATCGAGCCGCCGATGAGGTTCACGCGCGGGAAGTGCATGTCGAAGGCGATCAGGTAGGGCCAGCCGCCCTGCGCGTCGGTGCGCGTCTCGCCGGTGAAGGCGTTGGTCGCGCCCTTGCCGCCGCGCAGCGAGGGCAGCTGCGAGCGGTAGGTCAAGGCGTTGAGCGAGAACGACAGGCCGTCCTGGCTCACGCCCTCGTACTTCAGCCCGAGCTGGGTGTTCTTCAAGCTCCAGTTGGGCAGCTTCACGTCGCGCAGGCCGATCTGGCCGGGGCCGAAGTCGGTGGCGAGCAGCACGCCGGGGCCGACGTTGGCGAAGTTGGCCACCGTGCCGCCGTTGTCCCACAGGTTCTTCATGCCGCGGAAGAAGCAGCCGGCGTCGAGGATGACGTTGGCGGTGCCGCACTGGCCGAGGTTGTTGGGGCGGAACTTGTCGAAGTTCCACACCAGCTGCAGGTTGCGGTCCTGCATGCTCTCGCTCGGGCCCATGCGGTACTCGGCCTGGGCGATCCACATGGGGATGCGGATGTCCTGGAGTTCGTCGTAGATGTTGTTGCGCGAGTAGTCGACCGGGTTGATCACGTCGAGCACGCGGAACAGGTCGGTGCGGCCCCACACCACCTGCTGCTTGCCCAGCTTGAGGAAGAGCTGCTTGCCGTCGGCCAGGCCGACGGTGTTGGTGACGAAGGCTTCGCGGATGACGTCCCAGCGTTCGTTGAACTCGGGCAGTTCGAGCTCGCTGCGCTTCTTGTCGCCGTAGCCGCCGAAGTCGGCGCAGCCGCGCCGGTCGGTGTCGCAGGGGCGCACGGGGGTGGCGAACTCCACCCCGCCGTTGAGCGAGTCGTGCCAGCGGTCACCGAGCAGGCGCAGGCCTTCGTTGGGGTTGTAGTTGGGCGCGGCGGGGTTGGTGGAGTTGAAGCCGAAGACGTTGTTGACCAGCCCGAGGCCGTCGACCAGGCCCTTGTTGACGATGCCGCTGCCGTGGGGCACCGGGGGCGGTCCGCCCTGGGACTCGAGCAGCACGCCGCCGCCGGCCTTGCGGCCGTACTGGTCGTCGTTCATGCGGTAGACGCCGTCGAAGCTGCCGCGCAGGATGCTGCGGAACTTCCAGCCGCCTTCGAGCTTCTTGTCGGCCTCGACCTGCAGGGTGTTGCGGAACTTGGAGAGTCCGACGCGCTCGCCGGTCGCGTCCTTGCCCCGGAAGCGGGTGTCGTTCTCGTAGTAGATGTCGACCTTCCAGGGGTCGACCGGCGCGGCGGCGTCCTGCGCCTGGGCCAGGCCGCACACGGCCAGGCCGCCGGCCAGCGCCGCGCGCGCGAGGCGGCGGGACTGGCCCGCGCGGGGGGTCGCGCCGCTTCGGCGCGCAGTGTCTTGTCTGTTCTTCATCGTTGTCTCCTCGCTGCGTGGGTTCCTTGGATGGAATCGAATGCACACCTTCTCTTGGAGCGGGCAGTCCCCTGCCCGCGCGTCTTCACTCCTGGGTTCGGGGCGGCGTCTCAGGCGGGCTGGAGCGCCGCGGGGGTCTTGTCGTCGCGGTCGGGGGTCTCGGCGGTCACGAAGCGGGGCTTGAAGACCACGCACCAGGCCGGCACGATGAGCATGGCGGCGACGGCGTTGACGATGAGCATGAAGGAGAGCAGGACCGCGGCGTCGGACTGGAAGCGCAGGTCGGAGAGGAAGATCCACATGACGACGCCGGCGATCAGGGTGAGCGCGGTGAAGCTGACCGCGTAGCCGGTGGTGCTGAAGGCGTTGATGGCGGCCTGGCGGATGTCGTGGGTGGCTTCGTACTCTTCGCGGATGCGGTCCATGAAGTACACCGCGTAGTCGATGCCCACGCCCACGCCGACGGCGATGACGGGGACGGTGTTGACGCTGATGCCGATGCCCTGGATGCCCATGTAGGCGTAGGTCATGACGGTGGAGAACAGCATGGGCAGGACCATCAGCCAGCCGGCATGGAAGGACTGGTAATAGACCATCACCAGCAGGAAGGCGATGCCCATCACCAGGGGGATGATGAGCATGTGGTCGGCGTGCAGGGCTTCGTTGGCCGCGGCGGTGACGCCGATCAGGCCGCCACCGAGTTCGATGGTGAGGCCGGGCACGCGCTGCTCGATCTCGGCGGCGCCTTCCTTGGCGAGTTCGACGGCGCGGTTGATGGTCTCGGCGCGCTGGTCCTTGTAGAAGAAGACCATGTTGGCCTCGTTCTCGTCGGCGTTGACGAACTCCTTGAGCGCGCCGGGGATGGGGCTGGAGGCCATGTAGGCGAACATGAGGCCGCCGACTTCGGCGGCGTTGTCGGGCAGCTGCATCCAGCGGGGGTCGTCGCTGTGGGTGAGGCGGTTGACGGCACGCACCATGGCCGGGATGGCCTTGACGCCGCCGAGCGCGGGGTCGGCCTGCATGTGTTGCTGGAAGTCCTCCATGGCCTGGAGCACTTCGGGGCGCTTGATGCCGCCCTTCTCGGCGGTGCGCGCGACGATGTGGAGTTCTTCGGAGCCGGGGAAGCGGGCGTTGATGGCCTTGGTGGAGAGGTTGAAGTCGTGGTCGCGCTTCAAGATGGGCGAGCCGGGCTCGGATTCGCCGATCTGCACGCGCGCGGCGTACAGGCTGCCGCCGGCCATGAGCACGGCCGAGACGGCGAGGATGGCGATGGCGCCGCCGCGGGTGCCGCCGGTGCGGGTCATGACGGCAGCGAGGAAGCTGCGCATGCCCTGGTTCTTGTTCTCGGTCTTCTTGGGCTGGGGCAGCACGGTGAGCGCGAGCGGGACCATGAAGTGGACGGTGAAGATGACGGCCAGGCCCCAGAAGCCGGCGGAGACGCCGAGCTTCCAGTTGAAGGGGGCCGCACCGAGCACGAGCACGGCCAGGCCGAGGGCGTCGACGACGATGGCGAGCGAGCCGGGCCGGAACAGGGCGTCGAGGGCGTTGCGCGCGGCTTGCTTGCCGCTGTGGGTGACGGCGAGTTCTTCGTAGTAGCGCGCCACGAGCTGTACGCCGTGCGAGGTGGCTCGCGCGGCGATCAGGAAGGGGATGGGCATGGACAGGGGCTCGAGGTTGTAGCCGAGCCAGGCCATGAAGCCCAGACCCCAGATGGAGCTCAGCGCGATGCCCAGCAGCGGGAGCGCGACGCCGTAGAAGCGGCGGAAGTAGACGATCAGCAGCAGCGCCAGCAGGGCCAGCGTGGAGAACATGATCGCGATGATCTGGTTGAGGTAGGTGTAGACGTAGCCGGTGAGCACCGGGTTGCCGGTGACGTAGACCTTGTGGCCGGGTTGTTCGAGCTTGTGGCGCACGTCCTGCAGCGCGGCGAAGGTCTTGGCGTAGTCGATGTCGCCTTCGTTGAGCTGGGCCTTCACCAGCGCGGCCTTGAGGTCGGGCGAGACGAGCAGGCCGTAGATGCGGGGGTTGGCGATGACGTCCTTGCGCAGTTGTTCGAGCTGCTCGGCGCTGCGCGCGGGCTGGGCCGGGTCGTAGTAGGACTCGGAGGCGAAGTTGCCGTCGGCGGTGAGGTAGACCTTGCGCGCGGTGCGGTGGGTGAGGCTGGCGACGAGGTTGTGGTTGACGCTGGGGAGGTTGTCGATGCCCTGGGTGGCCTGGTCGATGAGCGCGAGGGTGCGGTCGTTGAAGATGGTGCCCTGCTCGACTTCGATGGCCATGACGATCATGTTGGCGCCGCCGAAGTTCTCCTTGATGCGGTTGTAGGTCTGGATGTAGGCGTGCTTCTGCGGCAGCAGGTCGCTGAAGTCGGTGTAGATCTTGAGCGCGGGCAGCTGGGTGGCGAAGCCCAGGGTGACCGCCAGGATGATGCCGAGGACGTACTTGGGGTTGGCGAAGAGCCATTCTTCGCCGCGCTGCAGGACAGCGACGATGCGTTGGCGCAGGCCGTTCATCGGGCGGCTCCTTGGCTGGGGGTGTGGGGGTCGTGGGCGGCGAGCGCGATCTGGCCGGGCGCGGTGACGACGTGCAGGGCGCCGGCGGAGCCGGCCACGAGCATGGAGCGGGCGTCGAGCACGGCGCCGGCTGCGAGGTAGGCGGGCGGGACGAGGCCGTGGTCGAAGCGTTCCCAGGTGTCGCCTCGCTTGACGACCATGAGGCCGCCTCCGCCGAGGCCGTAGAGTTCGTCGCCCTGGCGCAGCAGGGTGTACATGGGGGCGGCGGCGCGGTTGTCCTGGGCGCGCCAGGTCTTGCCGCCGTCGGCGGTGTGCCAGATGACGCCGCCCAGGCCGCTGGTCCAGCCGTTCGAGCGGTCGGTGAAGACGGTGGCGTAGGGGTAGAAGTCGCCGGGGATGGGGGCTTGCTTGACCCAGGTCTTGCCGGCGTCGGCGCTGGTGAGGACGGTGCCGAATTCTCCGGTGACGACGGCGTGCTGGTCGTCGATGAACTGGAGGGTGGTGAGGAGCGCGTCTTCGTCGAAGTCGCGGGCTTCCCAGGTCTGGCCGCGGTCGGCGCTGGAGAGGAGCGTGGTGTGGCTGCCGGCCACCCACAGGCGTCCGTCGGGGGCGCAGGCGATGGCCATGGGGTTGATCTTGCCGGGCAGGGGTCGCGCGCTCCATTGCTGGCCGGCAGCGTCGCCGATCCAGACTTTGCGGTAGAAGTCCAGGCCGATGAAGCTGCCGTCGGCGCAGGCGGTCAGGGCAATGACGGAGGCCGGCGAGGCCAGGCGCTGGCGGCTCCAGCTGCGCCCCGCATCGGCCGAGCTGACCAGCGCCCCGCTCGCGGTCCCCGCCACCAGGACCTTGCCGTTGCTCGACGCGGACTGGAAGGTGTCGGACCTCAGCACAGACTTCTCGCGCTCAGCCATCACCGCACTGAAATCAGGCGCCTGCATGCAGCCGCTCAGACCTTGCAGACCAAGGAGCAGCAGCAATGCGCTCAGGCCTCGGCGGATCGTGTTCATGGGTGTCTCGTCTCTCTCGTTCTTCTGTTCAGGTCTCAGACGAAGCGCATCGACACGCTGCCGAGATCCTGGAAACGCACGTTGACCGCGTCGCCCGCCTCGACCGCGATCGCCTCGGTGACGCCGCCGGTCATGATGAAAGTGCCGGCCGGGATTTCCTGCCCGCGGGCACCGAGGTGGTTGGCCAGCATCGCCACCGCCGCCGCCGGATGGCCCAGCACCGCGGCGCCGGCCGCCATCGCGACGACCTGGCCGTTCTTCTCGAGCACCACGCCGAGCGTGCGCAGGTCGAGCTCGGCCAGGTCGCGCATGCGCCCGCCGACGACGAAGCGCGAGGCCGAGGTGTTGTCGGCCACCACGCTCTTCAGGTCGAACTTGAAGTCGCGGTAGCGCGAGTCGATGATCTCGACCGCCGGCACCACGAAGTCCACCGCGGCGAGCACGGCGCCGACGTGGCAGCCCGGGCCTCTCAGCGGCGCCTTGGTGACGATGCAGATCTCGGCTTCCACCTTCGGGTGGATCAGCTCGGAGGCCTGGATCTCGCCGCCGTCGGGCCGGCTCATGTAGTCGCTGACGAAGCCGAACACCGGGCTGGTCACGCCCATCTGCTTCATCTTCGCGAACGAGGTCAGGCCGGCCTTCAGGCCGACGGTCTTGTGGCCGCGCGACTCCTTGCGACGACGGATCTCGTCCTGGATCGCGTAGGCGTCGTCCCAGTCCATGCCGGGAAAGTCGTCGGTGATCTTGGTGACGTCGCGCGCCTGCAGTTCGGCCGTTTCCAGGTGCTCGGCGAGCTGGGCGATGGTCTTGGCATCGAGGTTCATGTCGTTTCTTCCGCTCATTCGACGAAGCGCACCGAGGTACTGCCGAGGCCCCCGACGCTGCAGTACAGGCTGTCGCCGGCCACCACCGGCACGAGCGGCGATTGCGAGCCCGACAGGATCACGTCACCGGCCTTCAGCGCGATGCCGAGACGGCCCAGCGTGTTGGCCAGCCAGGCCACGGCATTGACCGGCGAGCCCTGCACCGAGGCGCCGGTGGAGGTGCTGACGATCTCGCCGTTCTTCTCGAGCACCATGCCGGCCAGTGCGAGATCGAGACGGCGCGGATCCTTGCGCACACCGCCGAGCACCAGCACACCGCAGGAGGCGTTGTCGGCCACGGTGTCCTGGATCTTGATCTTCCAGTCCCTGATGCGCGAGTCGACGATCTCGAAGCACGGCATCACGCAGTCGGTGGCGCGCAGCACGTCGGCCGCGGTGACGCCGGGGCCGATCAGGTCGCGCTTGAGCACGAAGGCCACCTCGGCTTCTGCCTTCGGCGCGATCAGCGTGCTCATGCGGACCGGCTCGCCCTCGTTGAAGGCCATGCCCGAGAGCAGGTGGCCGAAATCGGGCTGGTTGACCTTGAGCATGTCCATCACGACCTTGCTCGTCACGCCGATCTTCTTGCCGATCACGGTCTCGCCGGCATCGAGCCGACGCTGGATCATGCGCAGCTGGATCTGGTAAGCGTCGTCTATCGTGATCTCGGGTTCGCGCTCGGTCAGCGGCGCCACCGGCGTGCGATTCAGCAGCGCCTGGTAGAGCTCGTCGCCGTAGCCCTGGATGCGTTGGAGGTCCATGGTCTGGAATCGGGAAGTGAGAATTCAGGGGGTGGCGCTGGCGGCGGCATCGGCTTCCGCGAGGAAGTCGCCGACCAGCCGGACGAAGCGCTCGGTGTGCTCGATCTGCGTCCAGTGACCGCAGCGGCCAAACAGGTGCAGCTGGGCGTCCGGGATCCACTGCGCCAGCGTCAGCGAGGTGCTCATCGGAATCACCTGGTCGTCGCGGCCGTGGATCACCAGCGTGGAATGCGGCAGCGCGCGGATCGCGGCCTCCGGGCTGGCGAGCGCGTCGACCCAGCGCTGGCGCGGCGCCGGGAACATGGCCCCGAACGACTCCTGGAAGCCGGGGCGGATGCTGGCCTCGTAGCGCAGCTTCGCGAGCTCGTCGTTGACGAGCCGGCGGTCGTGCGCGAACACGTCCATGATGCCGCGCATGTTCTCGAACGACGGGGTGTAGCCCCACACCGCGTCGAGCCCCGGCGTGATCGGGAAGCGCACGCCGACACTGCCCATCAGCACCAGCCGGCGCACCCGTTGAGGATGGCGGATCGCCAGAGCAAGCGACAGCGCACCGCCGAAGGAATTGCCCACCAGGTCGGCCTGCGCGATGTCGAGCGCGTCCAGCAGGTCCACGGCCTGCTGCACCCAGGCGTCCATCGTGTAGACGCCCGACTGGTCGGCCGGCTGCGGCCGGTCGGTGTAGCCGAAGCCCAACATGTCGGGGGCGACCACGCGGCGCTGCGTGGCCAGCCGCGGCAGCACCAGGCGCCAGTTGGCCCAGGCGCTGACACCGGGGCCGGAGCCGTGGACGAACAGCACCGGCGGCTGGCCGGGCGCCGAGGCGCCCTGGTCGTGCACGTTGCTGTCGAAGCCGCCGGTGCGGACTTTCTTGCCAATCTCGGGATTCGCGCTGCTCATGGTCCGGTCCTCACAGCTTCACGCACACATTGCGCAGCTCGGTGTAGAACTCGAGCGAGTGCACGCCGCCTTCGCGGCCGATGCCCGAGGCCTTGGCGCCGCCGAAGGCGGTGCGAAGGTCGCGCAGGAACCAGCTGTTGATCCAGCAGATGCCGACCTCGACTTGCCGGGCCACGCGGTGCGCGGTGCCGAGGTTCTGGGTCCACACCGTGGTGGCGAGTCCGTAGTCGGTGGCATTGGCCAGCGCGATCGCCTCCTCTTCGGTGTCGAACGGCGCGATGTGGCAGCACGGGCCGAAGATCTCCTCGCGGATCACTGCGGCCGACTCGGGCAGGCCGGTCCAGATCGTCGGCTGCACCCAATGGCCTTCGGCCAGCGCGCCACTCATCTTCGGCACGCCGCCGCCGGTGACGACGGTGGCGCCCTGCTCCACCGCCTTGCGGTAGTAGCTCAGCACCTTGTCGCGGTGCTCGGCCGAGATCAGCGGACCCAGGCCCACGCCGGGCTCCTCCGACGGGCCGATCTTCAGCGCCTCGGCCTTGGCCTTGAGCGCCTGCACGAACTTCTCGAAGATCGGCCGCTGCACGTAGACACGCTCGGTGCCCAGGCAGACCTGGCCGCAGTTCTCGAAGGCACTGCGGGTGATGCCCGCCACCGCCTTGTCGAAGTCGGCATCGGCGAACACGATGCCGGCGTTCTTGCCGCCGAGCTCGAAGCTGACCGGCCGCACGCCCTTGGCCGCCGCGGCCATGATGGCCTCGCCGGTGCGCGTCTCGCCGGTGAAGGTGATCGCGTCGACGTCCGGGTGCTGCGTGAGGAAGGCTCCGGCCGAGTCCGGGCCGAAGCCGTGCACGACGTTGTAGACGCCCTTGGGCATGCCCACCTTCTGCATCACCTCGCCGAGCAGCGTGGCAGTGGCCGGCGTCTCCTCGGAGGGCTTGACCACCACGGTGTTGCCGCAGGCCAGCGCCGGGCCGACCTTCCAGGTCATCAGCAGCAGCGGCAGGTTCCACGGGCAAACCACGCCGACCACACCTACCGGCGTGCGCACCGCGTAGTTCAGCGCCTGGCCGCCGTCGGGCGTGGCCATCTCGAAGGTCTCGGCCGGCACGTTCTTGATGATGTCGGCGAACACCTTGAAGTTGGCCGCGCCGCGCGGGATGTCGATGTGCGAGGCCAGGCTCAGCGGCTTGCCGGTGTCGGCGATCTCGGCCGCCAGGAAGTCGTCGAAGCGGCGGTTGATCTCGTCGGCCACCGCATACAGCAGCTCGACGCGCTTGGCGACGGGCATGCGGCCCCACTCGCCCTTCAGTGCACCGCGCGCCGCGGCCACCGCCGCGTCGACCTCGGCGCGGCCGGCTTCGTGCACCAAGCCCAGCACCCGGTTGTCGACCGGCGCACGGTTGGCGAAGGTCTTGTCCGTGGCGACGAATTCGCCATCGATGAAGTTCAGGAACTGTTTCATGCTTGCTCTTGGATCACTGCGAAATTCATGACGCCTGCGCGACGAGTCCGATGGCCGCCAGCCCGGCCCGCGCACAGGCTGCGTCCTGCTCGGCCGTGCCGCCCGACACGCCGAGCGCCCCGACGCGCTGCGCGCCCTCGAAGGCCGGGACGCCACCACCGAACACCACCAGACGCGGCACCGCCGGCAGGCCGGCCTTCAGCGACGCGTCGCCCTCGAGCACCGGCCCCCAGCCCTCGGTCGGGAAGCCGAAGCTCGCCGCCGTGTAGGCCTTGTCGATCGCGATGCCACCCGAATGCAGGAAGGCGCCGTCCATGCGCAGGAAGGCCAGCAGCACGCCGCTCACGTCGACCGCCGCCGCGTTGACCCGGATGCCGAGGCCGCGCGCATGCGCGACCGCCGCCGCGACGGCGGCATGCGCCGCTTCGGACGAGAGGTTGCGCAAGGGAACGGTGGAAGATGTCATCTCGGTCAATCGATCATTCGGTCTGTCGGGTCGCCCGACGCTTCGGTTCGCCACGGCCCACCTCAGCAGACGCAGCGGATCCGGCTCCGCCGGTCCGCCAGCGCCGCCCCCTTCGAGGGGGAGCGGCGCAGCCGCAACGGGGGTGGGTCAAGTCACGACGCTCAGGAAGGCCTCGTTGAGCTTGCGGTCGTGATAGAAGATCGCGCGGCCCAGTTCGTCGTCGGTCCAGGTCAGCGGCGGGCGGTCCGGATAGGCGATGTAGCCGCCGGAGAACACCTCGTTGCGGTTGCCGCTCGGATCGAAGAAATAGATGGTCTCGCCGCGCGTGATGCCGTGGCGCGTCGGGCCGATGTCGAGCGAGACGCGCTTGCGCGTGATGATGTCGGCCGCCTTCAGCACCTCGCCCCAGTTGTCCAGGATGAAGGACGCGTGGTGGAACTTGTTCTTCTCCGGGTGGCGGATGAAGGCCACGTCGTGCGGCTTGTTGGAGCAGGTCAGGAAGGCCGCGATCTGCAGGCGGTCCGGGCCGGCCACCACCTGCTCGGCGAGACTGAAACCCAGCACGTCGATGAAGAGCTTGACGGTGCCGTCGAGGTCGTCGCCGTACAGCAGGCAGTGGTCGAAGCGCGTCGGCGACATGCCCTTGAGGCCGTCCGGGTAGATCTCCGGGTTCTCCAGCGGCATGCCGTTGCCGACCTTCTCCTTCTCGGCGAACAATTCGATCGAGTGCCCGGTCGCCACCGTGAAGCGGAAGCGCTCGCCGGTCTTGAGCATCTCGCCGGCCTCGATCCACTGCAGCTGGGTCGCCAGACCGCTGGCCTTCACATCGGCGGCCAGCTTCTTCAGCGTGGCCGGCGAATCGACGCGGAAGCCCAGGAAGTCCATGCCGGCCTCATCGGCCTCGCGCAGCACCACGCTGTGGTGGTCGTGCTCGTCCCAGGCCTTGAAGTAGACGCGGCCCTGGGCGTCGCGGCCGCTCTCCCACAGCCCCAGCACGTTGCCGTAGTGTTCGATCGCCGCCTTCATGTCGAGCACGCGCAGCTGCACGTGTCCGGGTCTCAGTACGCCAGTCATGGCCATGGTTGTCTCCTCTTGGGGGGTGGGTCGCGGTCAGGAAGTCGTCGATCGCTGCGCGGCACGCGCAGCGTCGAGGAAGGAACGGGCATGGCTGCGCTCGATGCAGCGCGCCATCTTCTCGACGGCGCACAGCCGCAGGTCGCTCTGCGGGTAGGCGCGGCAGGCCAGCACATAGCCGGCCGCCTGCTCGGCCACGCTGACGTGGGCGCGGCTCATCTTCTCGGTGCGCACGGTGCCGGTCTCGATGCGCACCTTGCAGACACCGCAGCCACCGCCGCGGCAGCCGACCGGGATGCCGCGGCGCGCCAGCGCCTCCATGCCTTCGAGCAGCGTGCGCGTATCGGCGCAGCCATAGGCCTCGCCGGTGTTGTCGATGTGAACCTCGTAGTGCGACATGGCCTGCCTCAGACCTGCTCGCGCCGCGGTGCGCTGTTCATGCCTTGTCTCCTGACCGTGCGGCCGGTGCCACGTGTCTTTGCACGCGCTGCATCACGACCGAACGGTTGAAACGATAGGGTTCGCGTCCGATACTGTCCAATACTGCTTTTCGCAGAATCGATACCAATCCAGTATTGGCAAACCGACACGGAGCGCTCCGATGGAACTGAGACAGATGCGCGAATTCCTGGCGTTGGCCGAGGAACGGAACTTCCGCCGCGCCGCCGAGCGGCTGCACATGGCGCAACCGCCGCTGACCCGGCAGATCCGCACGCTGGAGGAGGAACTGGGCACGGCGCTGTTCGTGCGCACGCCCAAGGGCGTGGAGCTGACCGAGGCCGGTCAGGTGCTGCTCGACGAGGTGCCCAACCTGCTGACGCTGGCCGGCCGCGCCAAGGAGCGCACCCAGCTCGCCGGCAAGGGCATGATCGGCCGCATCGACGTGGGCATCTTCGGCTCCGGCGTGCTCGACGTGATCCCGCGGCTGCTGGCGCGCTTCCACGCCGAGCGGCCGACGGTCGAGATCGAGCTGCACCACCTGAGCAAGGCGCAGCAGATCGAGGCCCTGCGCGACCGCCGCATCACGGTGGGCTTCAACCGCCTGTTCCCGCGCGAGTCCGACCTGGTGATCGAGACCGTGCTGCGCGAGCGCCTGGTGGTCGGGCTCTACAAGGGTCATCGGCTGTGCGAACAGCGCGAGATCACGCTGCGCGACATGGACGCCGAACCGCTGATCCTCTACCCCAACTCGCCGCTGCCGGGCCTGGCCCAGCAGGTGGCCGCCGCGTTCCATCGCGAGGGCGTGCGCATGAACGTGGCGCAGTCGGTGGAGGACGTGCTGACCTGCGTGGCGCTGGTGGCCGGCGGCTTCGGGCTGTGCATAGCGACGGAATCGACGGCGAGCCTGCAGTTGCCCGGTGTGGTGTACCGGCCGCTCAACTGCCGCTACCTGAAGGACATCGAGCTCGCCTGCATCCACAGGCGCGACGATCCGTCGCCCATCCTCGCCACCTTCGTCGACGTGGTCCGGGCGTTCTCCAGGGAATGGCAGGGCCGCTGAGTTCATCGAAGCGCCACGCTCAGAGCTTCCTGAACAGCGGGCTGCGCGGCGCCGCGTTCGCCGCGTCGGCCGCGGTGAAGAACTTCTCGGTGTAGATGTCACGCTCGAACAGGCGGCCCTGCATCAGCGTGGCGATGCAGCCCTCGATCATCGGCGGCGGCCCGCACAGGTAGGCCTGGTGGCCGCGGAAGTCGCCCTCGAAGCGCGCCTTCAGCGCTTCGTGGGCATAGCCGCGCGCACCGCTCCAGCCCGTGTCCGCCGGCAGGTCCGACAGCGCCGGCACGTAGTTGAAGTTCGGGTGTTTCTGCGCCAGCTGCTCGAACAGCTCGCGGAAGTAGAGCTCGCCCTCGTTGCGCGCGCCCTGCACCAGCGTGATCGGCAACGTGCTGCCTTCGGCCAGCAGATCGAGGATCATCGACTTGGGGCTCGACAGCCCGGAGCCTCCGGCCACGAAGATCAGCGGCAGTCCGGCCGACTTGCGCACGAAGAAGCGGCCGCTCGGCGCGGTGAAGTGCAGCGTCTGCCCGACCTGCAGCGTGTCGTGCAGCCAGCCGGTGGCGCGGCCCTCGGGCACGCGCCGGATGTGCAGCTCGATCAGCGCTTCGTCCGGGCTGTTGGCGATCGAGAACGCGCGCTCGCCTTCGACGCCTGGCACCTGCAGCATCACGTACTGGCCGGCCTGGAAGGACACCGGGCGGTCGGGCTTCAGCCACAGGCCACGGATGGTGGGCGTGAGCATGCGCGCCTCCACCAGCTCGGCGCGGTAGTCCTCCAGCGGCAGGAACTGCGCGTCGGGGTCCTCGTCGATGTCGGCCTCGACGACGATGTCGGTGCTGGCCGTCGCGCAGCAGGCGAGGATCTTGCCCTCGTCGCGCTCGAAGTCCATCAGCGCGAAGCTCGACGATTCGTTGTGCTCGCACTCGCCCTCGAGCACCTGGACCTTGCAGGTGCCGCACACGCCGTGGCCGCAGGCATGCGGCAGCCAGACGCCGGCGCGCAGGCAGGCATCCAGCACGGTCTGGCCGTCGCGCACCGCGACCGCCTGGCCCAGCGGCTCGATCGTGATCTGAAAGCTCATGGGCGCCTCTCTCTCAGCTGCGCGAGCCCTGGATGCCGTGCAGCCCCGGCGTGCGGAAGCGGATCACCGACTTGTGCACCAGGCCGTTGTCCGCGAGCGACTTCTCCGGGTCGGGCTGGAAGGGCTCGCTGCCATGCGTCCAGACCGCCTTCGACCAGTCGACCTGGGCGAAGTCGGGGTGGCTGCCGTAGATGCCGGGCAGCACCTGCGACTGCAGCGCGCCGAACGGCATGGTGGCCGGCAGCGGCAGCGCCACCGGGGCGCAGAACAGCAGGTGCTCGTCCCAGCAGATGTAGAGCAGGCGGTTGCCGTGGAACTTGTCCTCGGTGTCCTCCACGGGGCCCGAGTAGCCGGGCTTCAGGGCGATGGTGGGCATGGCGGGCTCCTCAGGCGGCCTTGGGCTCGGCGGCAGGCGGCGTTAGGTCCTGGCCGGTCCAGCGTTCCCAGTTGTGGCGGTCGGGCGAGGTGTTGAAGTCGCCGCTGTCGGCGCCCGGCTTCATGTGGTAGTAGTCGAGCACCGCGGCCAAGGGGTTGAAGCCCGGCACCGTCGGGTCGGTGCCCTCGGGGAAGCAGTTGCCTTGGTAGATCTGGTGCACCGGCATCCAGGCCTGGACGTACTTCTCGGGCTCGTCCTTGAAGATGTCCATGCAGCCATCCGAGCAGCAGTGGTACTTCATGCCGTGGTACGAGGTCTCGCGCAGGCTGATGCGCGTCGGGTCCGACACCTCGGTGAATATGCACGGCACCTGGCACACCTGGCACAGCAGCGGCAGCGTGTCGTTGCGCCACATCTTCCCGTGCTCCTTCTCGTATGCGGCCAGCCACTCGAAGCGCGGGCGGTAGACGGCATCGAAGGTGTCCGGATACTTCTGGCTCAGCCAGTCCAGTTCGTCGGGCTGCGGCACCCAGGAGTTGAAGTCGGCGGCGTGGCCGTAGTTGTTGAAGGTGGCCCAGGCGATGTGCGAGAGGTGACCCTTCTCCGCCTTGGCGACCTCGTGGTACTTCGGCAGGCGGATGCCGTAGCGCGCCAGGTCCTCGAACAGCGCGCCGCCGTTCTGCTCGAAGTACATCTCCCAGGCCTCGCTCCAGCTCATCACGCGCTTGGGCAGCATGTAGTCCATCATCATCGACACCAGCGTCAGCAGCCGGTAGCCGCGCCAGAACCACTTGTCGACCCACTTCTGGATGATCGGCACGTTGTCCGGGTCCTGCTCGAGCATGAACTTCACCACCTCGAGGCCCAGCGTCATGTGGCGCGACTCGTCGCTCTGCGCCGAGAAGCCGAAGGTCACCGTGGCCATGTCGCCATTGAAGGCAGCGCCGCTCATGAAGGGCATGAACAGCAGGTTGGTCAGCACGTACTCGAACGAGAACGAGATCGCGGTCACGAACTCGAACGGCCCGGCCGTCATCGCGTCCTCGAAGTAGGACTTCGGCACCGACAGGTACCAGACGCGGTCGTGCATGTACTGCGGATCGTGCAGGCCGTCGAAGTACTTGTTGAAGTGGCTGATGGTGTGGATCTGCGTCTGCGCGTGGCGCAGCTCGTCGATCGACTGCATCTGCGCCGCCACGCGCGCGCCGACGCCGCGGAACGAACGGCCGGCCATCGCGTAGCCGCGGTGCGCGGCGTACTCCAGCGGCGACACACCGGTCAGGAACAGCTTCAGGGTGTTCAGGTAGCGCGGGTCGCTGATGTTGAACTGGCCCTGGTTCTGCTGGAACGCGTCGATGATCGCGTAGAGCTTCTTCTCCTTCTCGCCCTGGAATTTCCAGTACGCGTCCATCGTCAGGCGGAACGGGTCCTCCCACTTGTCCCAGTCGTGGATCTTGATGCCCTCGAACTTGTCGAACGGGAACACGTCGTCCATGGACTGGTAGGTGGTCTCCCACCCGAGGCCGCGCGTCATCATCGCGTAGCGTTCCTTGATGCCCAGGCGCTTGCCGGGCTTGGCGGCGGTTTGGCTCATGCGGATCTCCTGCTGCTGAGGGGGAATGTTTCGGCGGGCGGGCGGCTCAACGGCGCGCGCCCCACTGGAGGGTGAACTCTTCGTCGGTCTCGTCGATGTTTCCGGACAGCGAGATCAGGCTGAGGTGCAGTTCCTGCACGTCCCAGCGCCGGCCGAGCCGTTCCTCGACCGACTCGCGGCGGATCACGAGACGCCCGGGCGCGTCGATCTTGACCATCGCCGGGTACTCCGAAACGGTCGCCTCGGGGTTGTCGGCGACGATGGCGTCGACGATGCCGCGCGAGATGTCGTTGGTCTGCAGCGAGATGAACACGGGCTGCCGCGAAGCGCCGGCGGCGGGAGCGGTGGGGGCGTTGGAGCTCATGGGGTGTCCTCGGTGGTCGGGTCTGGGGCGCGATCAGGCTGCGAGACGCAGGCGCGCGACGCGGGCATCGAACTCGGCGCGCACGTCGGCGAGCGCCGCAGTGCCCTGCTCGCCGAGCGCCAGCGCGGCCAGCGGTCCGAGTGCGCGCAGCACCTCGTCGCGCCACATGCCCACCCACTCGGCCAGACGCGCGGCGTTGGCCGGCGACTCCTCGGCCGCCGTCTTGACGGTGGCATCGACCCAGCGTGCGCTTTCCGCATACCAGTCGTTGATGAACTCGGTGAGCATCGCCAGCGCATTGCCCGTGCGCGGGCTGACCTCATCGACGTAGTGGCGGAAGATCAGCGGGTACAGCAGGCCGTCGAACACCAGGTTCTGCGCGACGAACAGCTCGAACCAGTCCTTGGTGACGAACAGGTTCTCCATCACGCGGCGTACGCCCTGCCAGGCGGGGTCCGACAGCCAGGCGATCTTGCCGGCGTCGAGCGAGCTGCCCTGGCTGCCGTCGAGCAGCAGGCCGATGCGCGAGAGCTGCTGCGCGATGCCCAGCCGGTCCATCGCCGCGTACGAGCAGGCCTGGGTGACGGCCGTGCCGTAGCCGTAGGCACAGCAGTAGGTGTTGTTCATGTTGCTGCCCCACTCGTAATGGCGCAGCGGCACCAGCACGCGGGTCAGCGAATCGCGCGCCGCGTCGTCGAGCAGGCCGAGCAGGTTGCGCTTCTCGGCGAACTCGAACTGCTTGTCCACGCCCTCCTGCTGCTTGGCGCGCGCCATCGTGTAGACGCCGTAGTAGAAGTGGCGCGGGTCCTTGAACGTGTACCAGTCGGCCATCACGATGCTGGAGCGACGCACGTCGAACACGTGATGCTCCGCGTCCCAGAGCGGCCGGTAGTGCCAGTTGGTGGTCGGCTGCATGTCCAGCGTCGCCTCCTGGTAGCGCGACGCGGGCTTGTCCGCACCCAGACGACGCGCCACATGCGCGAAGGTCTGGCGGACCGGATGGATGTCGGTGGTCTTGATGTCGACTTGCACGGCCTTGTCTCCTGTGGTGCTCTGTCTGCTGTCTGGTTGGCGATCGATCTCGATCAGTCGGTGATGCCGGGGGCGCCGAAGCGCCACTTCATGCGCTCGAAGTCCAGCCGCGCGCCTTCTTCGGCGCTGAGGTGGGTGACCTCGTGCGTCGCGCAGAACTCGCGGAACTGCTCGAACTGCATCACCAGTTCGACCGACAGCTCCGGGTCGCCGATCGCGAACTCGAACTCCACGAAGCGCTCGTCCAGGGTGCCGGTGACGCGCACGTAGCAGGGCTGGCCGGTCATCCGGGCCGCCGAGCCCGACGACGACCGGGCAGTCTTGGGGAGCGCGAGCTTCATTTGTTCAATCCATCACTTCGGCCCTGGCGAACCGCCTGGACGGACTGATAAGGGCAACGGCCGTGCCAATTGCGCTAAGTGCTTGATTCACAAGCCCTCGAAGCCGGCGCCAGCGCGAACCCAGGGTTGCCCCGGATACGGAGCTGATCAGTTGCTGCAGCGCAGCTTGATCATTTGGTGAAGTGCCGGCGCACACGAAAAAGCCGCCCGGCCGCCGGGAGGCGACGGGGCGGCTCGAGCCACGGGCCGGCGGAGCGAGTTCAGCCGGTCGGCAGGCCTTCCTTCTTGAGCCGATAGGCCAGCTGCGGTCGGGTGATGCCGAGCAGGCGCGCGGCCTGCGACAGGTTGCCCTTGGCGCGCTGCATCGCCGCCTGCATCATGCGGCGCTCCAGCGACTCGAGGTCGATGTGGTGCTCGAAGGCCTCGTCGCACAGGCGGCCGAGGGCGTCGGGGTGGACCTCGGTCACGCGGCCCTTCGCATCCAGGCTGCCCTCGCTGGCGCGCAGCGCCGGTTCACCGAACAGGTGACAGGCCTCGATCGGGCCGTTGGCCGGCGCCAGCAGCACGGCGCGCTCGATCACATTCTCCAGCTCGCGGATGTTGCCGGGCCAGGCGTGGCTCAGCACCTGGCGCATCGCCTTGTCGGTCAGGCCGCGCAGTTTCTTGTTGTAGAGCTCACCGTATTTCTCCAGGAAGCGCTCGATCAGCGCCGGGATGTCGGTGGTGCGCTCGCGCAGCGGCGGGATGGTGATCGGGAAGATGTTGAGCCGGTAGAACAGGTCGCTGCGGAAGCGGCCGGCCTGCATCGCCTGCTGCAGGTCGACATTGGTGGCCGCAACGATGCGCACGTCGATCTTGGTGGCGTGCTCGGAGCCGAGCCGCTCCACCTCGGCGGTCTGCAGCGCGCGCAGCAGCTTCACCTGGGCCGCCAGCGGCAGGTCGCCCACCTCGTCGAGGAACAGTGTGCCGCCGCTGGCGCGCTCGAAGCGCCCGGCGCGCGCCAGCTGTGCCCCCGTGTAGGCGCCCTTCTCCACGCCGAACAGCTCGGCCTCGATCAGCTCGTGCGGGATGGCAGCGCAGTTCACCGCGATGAACGGGCCGCCGGCGCGCGGGCCGTTCTCGTGCAGCCAGCGCGCGAACATCTCCTTGCCCACGCCGGTCTCGCCCAGCAGCAGCACGGTGATCGCGCTGCCGGCCGCGCTGCGCAGCAGCTCGAAGGCGGCGCGGAAGCCCGGCGACACGCCGATCAGCTTGCGGTCGTACTGCCGCCTCGCCTGCACCGCGCGCAGCTGCTCCAGGCCGATGCTGTAGTCGATCAGCTGCTGACCGATCACCTGCGGGCGGAAGTAGCTGAGATAGGCCTCGTCGCGCCAGGCCTCGGCTGGCTGGCCGATGATGCGGCAGCGGCTGTCGCCCTGGCTGCGGCATTCCATTTCCTTGAACACCACCAGCCGGCCCATGAAGGCGCTGGTGTAGCCCGAGGCGTAGCCGATCTGCGTCCAGCAGGCCGGCTCCTCGCCGAAGCCGAAATCGGCGATGTTGGCCTCGTCCTCCCAGGAGTTGGTCCACAGGAAGTCGCCGAAGAAGTGGCCGGTGGCGAGGTCCATCTCGAGCGCCACCTTCTCCACGCTGACCGCACCTTCCAGCGCGTGCAGCTGCGGCCCGAGCAGGAAGGCCTCCTCGTTGCTCTTGCCGCTGCCGCGCTGCTTGACCGCCAGCTCGCCGTCGTGACGGCCGGAAGCGAAGCCCATGCGCACCAGCAGGCCTCGGGCGCGCTCGACGCCCAGGGAGTCGAACAGTTCCTTGCGCAGCGCGGCCAGCGCGCGCGCGTGCAGCAGCAGCATGCGCTGCTCGTCGAGCCAGATGTGCCCGGATGCCGCACTGAATCTCAGCAGCGACAGAGGATCGCCCACGACAAGTCTCCTGCAAGAGCGCGGCCGGGCCGCACGGGCGGGGCTCGAACGGCCCCGTTGACTATCCCGTGCGGATTATCGGAGACGCGGCGACCACGGGTCAGCGGGCAGACCCGCTCTTGCCTGACACGAGCGGCAGCACGTTGTCGTGACCGGCGCCGCCGAAGGCCTGCTCGCGCAGCAGCGCCAGCTGGTCGCGCACCCGTGCCGCCTTCTCGAACTCCAGGCTGCGGGCGTGCTCCAGCATCTGCTTCTCGAGCAGCTTGATGCGCTTGCCCAGGTCCTTCTCGCTCATCGACTCGATCTCGGCCGCCGCCTGCGCGGCCTTCAGGTCGTCGCCACGGCTCTTCTCGGAATACACGCCGTCGATCAGGTCCTTGACCTGCTTGTTGATGCTGCGCGGCGTGATGCCGTGCTCGGCATTGAAGGCGATCTGGCGCTCGCGCCGGCGCTCGGTCTCGCCGATGGCCCGCCGCATCGAGTCGGTGATCTTGTCGGCGTAGAGGATGGCCTTCCCGTTGAGGTTGCGCGCCGCGCGGCCGATGGTCTGGATCAGCGAGCGCTCGGAGCGCAGGAAGCCTTCCTTGTCGGCGTCGAGAATGGCCACCAGCGAGACCTCGGGGATGTCGAGGCCCTCGCGCAGCAGGTTGATGCCCACCAGCACGTCGAAGCTGCCGAGCCGCAGGTCGCGCAGGATCTCCACCCGCTCCACGGTATCCACGTCGGAGTGCAGATAGCGCACCTTCACGCCGTTGTCGGCCAGGTAGTCGGTCAGCTGCTCGGCCATGCGCTTGGTGAGCGTGGTGATCAGCACGCGCTCGTTTGCGTCGACGCGATCGCGGATCTCCTGCAGCACGTCGTCGACCTGATGAGTGGCGGGCCGCACCTCGACCACCGGGTCCACCAGCCCGGTGGGCCGCACCAGCTGTTCGACCACGTTGCCGGCGTGCTCCTGCTCGTAGGTGGCCGGCGTGGCGGAGACGAACACCACCTGGCGCATCTTCGTCTCGAACTCCTCGAACTTCAGCGGCCGGTTGTCCAGTGCGCTCGGCAGCCGGAAGCCGTACTCGACCAGCGTGGTCTTGCGCGCGCGGTCGCCATTGAACATGCCGCCGAGCTGGCCGATCAGCACGTGCGACTCGTCCAGGAACATCAGCGCGTCCTTGGGCAGGTAGTCCACCAGCGTCGACGGTGGTTCGCCCGGCGCCGAACCCGCCAGATGGCGCGAGTAGTTCTCGATGCCCTTGCAGTGGCCGATCTCCTGCAGCATCTCGAGATCGAAGCGGGTGCGCTGCTCGATGCGCTGCGCCTCCACCAGCTTGCCGTCGGCCACGAACTCGGCGAGGCGGTTGCGCAGTTCCTCCTTGATGCCTTCGATCGCCGCGAGCACCTGCTCGCGCGGCGTGACGTAATGGCTGGAGGGGTAGACCACGAAGCGCGGCACCTTCTGGCGGATCTGGCCGGTGAGCGGATCGAACAGCGACAGCGCCTCGATCTCGTCGTCGAAGAGCTCGATGCGGATCGCCAGCTCGGAGTGCTCGGCCGGGAAGATGTCCACCGTGTCGCCGCGCACGCGGAAGGTGCCGCGCGCGAAATCGGTCTCGTTGCGCTTGTACTGCATGCGGATGAGCTGCGCGATCAGGTCGCGCTGGCCCAGCTTGCCGCCGGCGCGCACGATCAGCCGCATCTGCGTGTAGTCCTCGGGCTTGCCGATGCCGTAGATGGCCGACACGGTGGCGACGATGATCACGTCGCGCCGTTCCAGCAGGCTCTTGGTGGCCGAGAGCCGCATCTGCTCGATGTGCTCGTTGATCGCGCTGTCCTTCTCGATGAACAGGTCGCGCTGCGGCACATAGGCCTCGGGCTGGTAGTAGTCGTAGTAGCTGACGAAGTACTCGACCGCGTTCTTCGGGAAGAAATCGCGGAACTCGCTGTACAGCTGAGCCGCCAGCGTCTTGTTCGGCGCGAACACGATCGCCGGCCGCCCCAGCCGCGCGATCACGTTGGCCATCGTGAAGGTCTTGCCCGAGCCGGTCACGCCCAGCAGCGTCTGGAACACCTCGCCGTCGTTGATGCCGTCCACCAGTTGCCCGATCGCGGTCGGCTGGTCGCCGGCCGGCGGGTAGGGCTGGAACAGCTGGAACGGCGAATCGGGGAACGAGACGAACTCGCCCTCGGGCAGCGCGGCCGGGGCTTCGGGGGTGACGGGCAGGACGTGGGCAGGCTCAGGCATCGTGGGCCCCGGTTCGAGCGGGGTGGTTGCGGCGGCCCGAGCGGGGCCGGGCCAATCCGCCAGCCTACAGCAAGCGGGATGCCGGGGTCACCCGCGGGTCACCAGTCGCGCCCTCCCCGATGCCGCCGCCCGGTTCACTCCTGGGATGGCATCGTCACGCCGCCATTCAAGGTCGCGGCCGGCCGGCCGGTGCCGGCCTCGTAGAGCGTGGTGCCGGAGAACGCGAAGCTCCGCTCGGCCGCCGGGTTGCCGGCATCTCCGCGAACGCTCATCGACACGCCACCGCAACGCGTGTCCCGGCACGACAGCGTGCCCAGCGTCACGCCATCGATCGTGCCGTCGGAGCCCACGGCCACCGCCAGCGCGCGGCCTTCCAGGTCACGGAAGGCAAAGCGCGTGGGGCCGTCATCGGCCACCTCGAAGCCGGCCCCCCCCAGGGCACAGAAATCGATCACGGCGCCCTGGTTGTTCACGATCGTCACGCCACGCCCGGCACACGCCAGCGCCGAGTCGTTGCGATCGGGCTGGGCACTCAGGACGGCCTTCACGCTCACCGTGGGACGGGCCTGCCCGGCCGCACTGCCAGCGGCGGCCAGGTCCGGGCTGCGCCTCGCGCCGGGCAAGGGCCGTCGCCAACGCTGGCCGGGCGGCAGGGCCTGCAGCCGGGTGTCGTCCAGGGTCAGCGCGCGTGCGCCGTTGGCATCGGGGGTGGCCAGCGATGCGCCCTGGCAGGCCACACCGTCACAGACATAGAGACGCTCGGGCGACGTGCCGATCGCCCCCTGCCTGAGGCGCACCGAAATCACCTGCCCCCCGGCGGCGTCGATCGTCATGTGCCAGTTCGACACGCCCTCGGCCTGCGTCCCGTAGCTGCGCACGCTGCCGCTCTGGCGCGTGCGCGTCGCCGACAGACAGCCGCGCTGCAGCAGGCCATCTGCGCCGGTGATGTCGACGTGCTGATGCGGGCAGGACGGCAGTGCGGCGGGCGCCGCAGATGCCGGCACGGCCACCGGGTCGGCCACGACCGGCAGCGCGAGCGGAGCCGGCTGAGGCGCTGCCGTCTCCACCCGGACCCGCTGGACGGCGTCAGCCGGTTGGCTCCAGCGCGCCCACACCAGCCAGCCGGAGAACAGCAGGGCCGACAGCATCACCGCGGCCAGCACCCAACCGCGGCCATGGAGCTCGTCGTCGAGCCAGCGTGGGAGGTAGATCATCGTCAGCGTCAGAACGGAGGCAGCACCGCGCTGCCGTTCAACAGGGCCGCGGCACCGCCGCGCAGCCCGTCGGTCACGGTGGTGCCGGAAAAACTGAACCGGCGGCCACTTTCGCTCGCCGGGTCGTCTCCCGGCTGCGTCGTGGCGCCAGAGCAGGCCAGTCCCTGGCACTCGAGGGCACCGATCTGCACGAAATCGACCGCGCCGCCGGCGTCCACCCCGACCAACAGCGTGTCGCCGGCCGCACCGCGCAGGCTGTAGAGGCGGCGCTCGTGCTCCAGGCGGACCACGCCACCGCCGCCGGAGGGGCACAGCGTGAGCACCGCGCCGCTACGCTCAACGATGGCGATGCCGGGCTCGTTGCAGGCCAGGTCGGCATCCTGCTGGTCACCGGGCGCCTTGAGGCTGGCGCTCAGGTGCATCGCCACGCCGTCCTCGGCCGTGAGCACGGCCCGGCTCACTACCAGCGTGCGCCCTCCGTGCGCGTCGCGCGGGCCGATCGAGAAGCCGGCGCATGTGTCTTCCTCGCAGCGGTAGTCGCCGCGACCGGGCGCTGACAGGCTGGCCGCCATCACCCGTCCGTCCCCGCTGTCCACGCGGAGCGTCCAGTCGGAGACGCCCTGCGGTTCGAGCACGTAGCTGCGCAGGTCGCCGCTCTGCAGCGTGCGGGTGGTCGCCACGCAGGCCCGCTGCACCTTGCCGTGCGCCGTCACGAGATCAAGTTGCTGGTAAGGGCAATTCGGAAGCGCAGGCTTTGCCGGCGCGGCCGTGCCGCCCGCGTCGATGCGAACGCCGGGCTGCATCGGCAGCCCGACCCGCACCGCCACGTCCGGACCTCGCGGCGACACAGCCACCGCCGGCACCGTCGCCGGCGAGGGCTGATCGCGCCAGAGATTGGTGCCGACGGCCACCAGCAACACCGCCAGCACCGGCAGCAGCAGGAGCAGCCACCCCAGGTGGCGTGGCCGCTCGTCGAACCAGAGGGAGTTCCTGCTCATGTCAACGTCGAGGGCCTCGCTCCCCTCACCCGCTTCCGGCTTCTGGCCTCAGGGCTTGCAGACGTAGCCGCTGGTGCTGATGCTGATGATGGGCTGCCCCTCCTCGCCGCCCTCGCGTACACGCGTCTTGAAAGTGATGTTGGCCGGCGCCGTCTCCACGCCGTTCGGGCAGGTCACGCGGTGGTAGACCCAGGCGCTGATCGGGTTGTTCTTCGAGTACGGCTCGCAACGCTCCGGATCGCTGGCGTTGACGTCGGTGCGGAACGCGACCTTGGTGTTGTCGCGCGTGATGGTCTGGTTGAGCCCGCTGTTCGTGCGCCCCACGTACTCGACGTACTTGGTCGACAGCCCGGTGTCGACGCTGGTGCCGCTCGTGCCCATGTAGTACCCGGCCTCGACGGTGGCGGTCGAAGGCACGGTACGGAAGAAGTCGTTGATCTCGAAGGTGAGGTTGGGCGGGTTGGCGACCGTGGTGTTCAGGATCGCGCGGGTGGCGAACACGTAGACCTTGCTGGCATTGCAGGTGGTGGTGCCCGAGCCGGCGCAGTAGACCCGGTCGTACAGCGTGCCCACGGTCTTGGCCGGGCTGCCGGTCTGCAGTGTGTAGGAGGTCGCGGCGACCGGCGTCGACGCATAACCCGGCATCGCGGCGCTGCCCGGCAGGCCGGTGAACTTGCCGGTGGCGAGCGACGCCGACTGCTGTTCGACCGGCAACTGGTCGCCGGTCGGCGCCACGCCGGTGTTGGTGCAGGTCGCCGGCGTCGGCGAGACGACGGTCTTCGGGTTGACGGTCTGCAGGATCGTGCCGGAGGTCGGCAGCGACACCCATTGGGCTTGGGCGGGCATGGCGACGCCGAACACGGCGGCGACCGCCGCCAGCGCGGTCAGGTGAGAACGGATATGCATGGTGGTCTCCTGTTGTGGGTTGCTCTCGGGTCCGCGACGCGTCAGTCGTCGTCGTCCTCTTCGGGCGCGCACGCTTCGCTGGTGCACACCGGCTGGTAGCCCAGCGCGTAGATGCTGTTCTGGTCGACGTCCTCGTTCTCCGAGTTCAGCAGACGCAACGCGAAGTCCTGGAGGCTGTAGCCCTCGGGAGCGCGCGTCTTGGTCAGCAGCCACGGCGAGTTCGGGCTGCTCGGGCCGCTCGCCTCGGCGGCGTTGGCGTCGATGCGGAAATCGACCCAGGCGTTGTTGCGCGGCGGCTTCGCGGTGTCGTACTCGTTCAGGCCCGCGAAGGTGCGGCCGGCGGCCTTGAGCAGCTTGGTCGCCGCCGGGCTGCCCGCGAAATAGGCGACTTCCACCGCCTTGTCGGTGCGAACCTGGCGCAGCACGTCGTTGACGTTGAAGGCGGCGCCCGTCTCGTCCCACTGGTTCGCGTTCATCTGCACGCGCACGCCGAAGATGAAGAGCTTCTTGTCGGTGCAGTGCCGCCACACCTTCTCGAGCTGGGTGCCCACGCTCACGCCATTGATGATGATCGGCGCCGAGCGCGACGCCACCAGATCGAAGCCGCTCTCGCCCGGCAGGCTGGTGACCTTGCAGGTCGTCACGCCGCTCGAACTCGTCGGGTTGCAGGTCTTCAGCACGTTGGCGCCGTTTGCGCTCAGCGTCTCGAAACCCGCGGCCTGCGCCGCGCCCGTACCGGCCAGCACCAGGCCGATGGCCATGGCCATGCCACGCCGCCGCAGCGGCAATCTCTTCTTCATGTCGGTCTCCTCTCTCCGTTGGAACGCCACACCCGCCGGCCCTTCCGGCGGATGCCACCCTCCCGCCTCGCGGGAAGCCCCTTGATCTGTCATCCGCCCTTCCCTGCAGACCGTCGCGCGCGGCGCACTAGGGCGGCGGCGCGACGAAGCTTCCGTTCAAGGTGATCGTTCTAGTGCCGGGCAGATTGGCAGACTCGATCTCGCGCAGAACCGCGCCGCTGAACGTCACTTGCCGTTCACCGGCCACATTGGGTGCCCCCACGGTGATCCCCGTGCATCCACCGGTGCAGGCGTACTGCTGCGCGTCGACAAGCGAGATCCGCGCGCCCCCTCCGCCGGCCGGCACGACGACCCCGAGCATCGGCGAAGGCAGGCCGGACCCATCAGGCGTCGAGCCGGTCACATTGAGGGTCAGTTCACCGTCGGGCGCCACGAACGTGTTCTTGACGCCGCTGACGGGATTGGGGCAGATGCGAACAGGGTCCGCGCGGAAACTGAGCTGGCCTTCGACGAGGTCCGTCGCACCCGCGCAGTCGTTCAGCGTCGGTGGCGGCTGGATGTACTCGATCGTCAGGAACGTGCCCTGCAAGGTCGCCGCGCCGAGGGCGGCCGCCGTACCGTCGGCATTCAGCGCCCGCAGTTGCACACCGGCGAGCGTCAGGCTGCGCAGGGTGAGCTCGGGCCCATAGTCGTAGTTGAGTTCCGGCTCACCGAGAACCGCGCCCGCGCATTCGGCGCCCACGCACTTGAAGAACACCGGCTGGCCGGTGCCCGGGTCGGTGAGCGGCTGCAAGGCCGTGATGCTGAGCAGGCTGCCGTCCTCGAAGTACACGGACAGGGCGCTGCCGAACGTGACGGCGGTCCGTGGCAGGCCGGCGTCGCCACCGAACATGCCGCCGATGCCGAACGGATCGCTGGCATCGACGCATTCGGCAGCAAAGCTGAAGTCCGGATATACCAGCGCATAGCGGTTGTTGTCGCAGGGCAGCACCGGGATCGCGGGGCCTGGCGCCGGCAGCGTCAGGCTGCCGTTCAAGGTCGCGGCGCCGATCCGCGCGTCGGTGAAGGTGGCCGGGCGACTGAGGTCGCCAGCCGGTGCGCCGAGCACGAGCCCGGTGCAGCCCGCCGCGCTGCAGTCGTAGGCCGCGCCTTCCGCTGTGACGTAGCGTTCGGTGAGCAGGTCGTTGCCGCGCACGCGCAGCGTCAGCGTGGCGCCGTTCGGGTCGGTGAACACGTAGGCCATCACCGTGGGGTCGGCCGTCTCCGGCAGGCCGCTCTTCGACGCCGTGCAGAAGCGGCTCGTGGAGCCGCCGAGGCTGATCGTGATCGATTCGGTGAGGCACAGGCGGGCCTGGGCCGCGATGGTCTGCGACAGGTCGGTCAGCGTGATCCCGTCGGCGGCGAGCTTCGCATTGAGCGCGACCATCGTGTCGTACATCGGATCACCGTCCTTGGCCTCGAACGCCACCTGGGTGAAGCTCGCGCTGCCGGACCGCACCGGGATGCCCAGCACGTTCTGCAGGTAGGTGGTCACCGCGGTCTGCGCCTCGGCGATCCGCGCATCGGTGATGCGCGCGATGTTGGCGGTCGAGGCAGCGCTGTAGTTGTCGAAGGCCGTCGCCGGGTCGGCACCCAGCAGCTGTGCGACCAGCAGGGTGGTGAGAGCGGTGACGTTGGCGCGGCCCGGCTCGGTGGCGACGGACACCAGGAAGCTGCCGTCGACCAGGCTGAAGCGCAGCATGTAGGGCGCGTCCAGCTCGGCCAGGCTGGTGCGGTGCTCGTCGGCCGGGCCGGCGCCGAAGCTGTCGCTGGTGCGGATGATCCCGCGGCTGCCCTTGACCGAGACGACGATGCGGCCGGTGATCGGCGAACTGCCGGGCTCGGGGATCTGTGCATCCAGGTCGAATCCCGGGCTGACGACCCCGGCCAGTTCGGCGCGCACCGCGGGCGGCTGTTCGTCGGTGTCGCCGGTGGTGCCGCCGCCGCAGGCCGACATGAGCACCGCGCACGCGCACGCGCAAGCCCGTGACGCGCCGCGACGGCCGCGAATCAGGTCGAGCACCACGTGCACGGCGCGCAAAGCGCCCGCCTCAATCCGCGCCGAGCGCATAGGACAGCCCCAGGAAGATGCCGCGCGGCGCGCCGGGACCGACGAAGGTCGACGGCTGCCACTCGGCCGAGTTGTAGTTCCAGCCGCTCGCGCCGATCGCGCCCACGGTCGACGGCGAGAACGGGTTCACGCCCAGGTTGCCCGCCGTGACGTAGCGGCGGTCGAACAGGTTGGTGACCTGGGCGACGACGGTGAAGCCCTTGGTGACGACGACGCTGGTGTCGAGGTTGAAGACCGCGAAGCCCGGCACCGTGCCCTTCTGCGTGAAGGTGCGGCCCGGTCGCGTCGGGGTCTGGATGTAGCCCCCATCGCTCTGGTCGCAGGCGCGCGTCTGCACGTTGGTCGAGCAGTAGTACTGGCCGGTCTCCTGGTCCGTGCCGCCGGGGCGGTGCAGGTTGTTCTCATTGCCACGCACGTAGGACATCGAGCGCAGCTGCATGCCCAGCCCGAGCTTCCACGACGGCGTGACGCGCCAGCCGAGGTTGAAGTTGAGGGCATGCGCCGGGATGCCCGGCATGCGGGCGCCGGGCTTCACCAGGATCTGGTGGTAGGTGCCGCGCCCGCCGTTCAGCGACGCGCCGGGCGAAGGCAGCAGCTGGTAGTCGCGGTAGCCCAGGTCGGCCTGGGTGCGCGAGTTCTGGTCGAAGTCCGCGCTGCTGTTGTGCGGGCTCGTCATGTAGAACGGCGACTCGAAGGTCGCCGACGTGTATGAGTAGCTCGCCTTCACGTCGAACGCGCCGGTGCGTCCCTGCAGGCCCAGCTCGAGGCCCTGGCGGCGCGTCTTGCCGATGGTGTCGAAGTAGCTGCGGCCCTGCCCCACGCCGACGTAGTAGATGTCGTCCTTCAGGTCGGTGCGGAAGAGGCTTGCGTTCCACTCCCAGTTCGCCGACAGCAGACCGCGCGCGCCGAGCTCGAACGAGGTGGAGCGGATCTGCGGCAGGTAGGGGTCGCCGGACAGCGTGGTCGGCAGGTTGCAGCCCGGCCCCAGCAGGCTGCGCGCGGTGGTGCCGATCACCACCGGCGGGTCGTTCGGCGTCGCGCCCGGCAGCGTCACCGGCGTGGGCGTGTCGTCGAAGGCGCAGCCGAGCTCCACCACCGACGGCGTGCGGGATCCACGGCTCACGTTGGCGAAGGTGTTGAGGCCCGGTGCCGGCAGCCAGTTGAGTCCGATCGACGGATTGAGGGAGCGGTAGCTGAACTTCTCGGCCGTCAGCGTCTGCGCGTTGTCGTAGTTGGCGGGCAGCTCGTGCAGATCGACCAGGCCTTCGACGGTGCGCGTCAGCAACTGGTTGTCGACCGTGGTGTGGTTGTAGCGCGCGGCGGTGGTGAGCGTGAGCTGCGGTGCCAGCGTCCAGGTGTCGCTGGCGTAGAGGCTCTTCGTGGTCGACGTGCCCTCGAAGTTGTTGCCCGGAATGTCCATCTGCGCGGCGATGAACGCCGGCAGCGCGGCCGGGTCCGCATAGACGCCGTGCGTGGCGTCGATCAGGCCGAGCCGCTGGAACATCGAGTAGGTCGAACGGCTGCGGTCGATCGAGGCGCCCACCATCACGCTGCGCGTCGGCAGGTTCCAGTTGAACTGCAGCGAGGCACCGTGCGTGCGCTGATCCAGTGCGGTGTCCGTCAGCAGGCCGATCGGCGTGCCGGTGATCACGCCGGGCGTGTTGTAGTAGGCGCCGTTGCGTGGCTGCACGCCCGCTGCCGGATTGTCCGGATCGAAGTAGCCGCCGCGCAGGCCGATCATGTCGTCGAAGCCTTCGTAGATGTCGCCGTTGAGGCCGCCGCGCCGGCTCTTGCGGGTGTAGAGCTGGCCGGTGATGTTGAAGCGCTCGGAGACGTCGAACTGACCACCGAGCGCAAGCTGCAGCACGCGGTTGTCGGAACGGTCGGGCGAGGTGAACACGGTCTCGGCGCGCTGCTCGTACAGCGACAGAGGGATCAGCCCATTGCCGATCAGCTCGTTGCTCGCGAACAGCGCGCTGGCGAACAGCGAGCCGCGATCCAGCCGCAGGTCGCCGCGGCCGAACAGCTGGTGCACGCGCGACGGCGAGTTGTCGCGCCAGCCGTCCTCGCGAAAGCCGGTGTAGGCCACGAAGCCGCCCAGCGTGTCGTCATTGCCACCGGCGCTCAGCTTGACCTGCCGGCGGCCCCAGGAACCGGCCAGCAGCTCACCCTCGACGCCGGGCGCGGTGAAGCCGTTCTTGCTGCGCACCGAGATCGCGCCGCCCAGGGTGTTCAGCCCGAACAGTGGGTTGCTGCCGGGGAACAGGTCGAAGCGCTCGATCGCGTTGAGCGGGATCAGGTCCCAGTTCACCACGTCGCCGAAGGGCTCGTTCACCCGCACACCGTCGAAGAACACCGACAGGCCCTGCGGCGTGCCGATCTGCGGGCTGGCCGTGAAACCGCGGTAGTTCACGTCCATCTGGAAGGGGTTGCCGGCGTAGTCGTTGACGCTAACCCCTTGCAGCTGAGTGTTCATGTAGTCGCCGATGTTCAGCGCCCGCGATTCCTTGATCTGCTCCTTGGTCGCGCTCTGGATGTTCGCGGGGATCTGGTCCTTCGTGACCGCCAGGCCCGGCATCGGCCCGACGTCGGTGGCGCGCTTGCCCGGTACCAGCACGGGGTTGAGCCGCACGGCGGCATCGGACGGGGCGGCTTCGGGCGCCGAGGCCGCGGCCGCGGGCGCCTGCTGGGCCAGCGTCGACAACGGCGAGGCCAGTGTCGCCAACGAAAGCACCGCGCGCTTCAGTGGCGTCAGGCGGTGCTTTCGGGCTCGGGATCGGACGCTCATGCGGGCGGGGGCGACAAGGGGAAAACGGCCTGCGTACAGGGCTCTGGAACGAGAGGCGTCGCATGCTAGGAGCGAGGCGCAGGCCGGCGATACGGGAGACGCTCCCGACTTGGCTCGGTGGAAATCCCGAGCGTTTTGCAGCGACTTTCGCGCGGGTTCGCGGGTCCTGTGCCAGACCGGATCATCTGCTCCAGACGGGCTCGAATAGGCAGCGCCTAAAATTGATCTAGGGCCGCACTAACCCTGTGAACGCCCCGTCCCTCCAACTTCGCTGGAACTCTCCATGTCTCTGTTTGCATCCGTCGAGCTCGCTCCGCGCGACCCGATCCTCGGCCTGAACGAGCAGTTCAACGCCGACCCGAACCCGGCCAAGGTCAACCTCGGTGTCGGCGTGTACTACGACGAGAACGGCAAGCTGCCGCTGCTGAAGTGCGTGGCCGCGGCCGAACACCAGATGCTCGAGGCGCCGAAGGCGCGCGGCTACCTGCCGATCGACGGCATCGCGGCCTATGACAAGGCGGTGCAGGGCCTGGTGTTCGGCGACGCCGCCACCGCCAGCGGTCGCATCGCCACCGTGCAGGGCCTGGGCGGCACCGGCGGCCTGAAGGTCGGGGCCGATTTCCTGAAGCGCCTGAACCCGAACGCGCAGGTGCTGATCAGCGACCCGAGCTGGGAGAACCACCGTGCGCTGTTCACCAACGCCGGCTTCACGGTCGGCACCTATCCCTATTACGACGCCGCGCAGCGCGGCATCGCGATCGACGGGTTGCTCGGCGCGCTGAACACCGCCGCCGCCGGCACGATCGTCGTGCTGCACGCCTGCTGCCACAACCCGACCGGCTACGACCTCTCCGCGGCGCAATGGGAGCAGGTGATCGCCGCGGTGAAGGCGCGCGGTCTGGTGCCCTTCCTCGACATGGCCTACCAGGGCTTCGGTCAGGGCATCGCGGAGGACGGCGCAGTGGTGCAGCAGTTCCTGGCCTCGGGCCTGGACTTCTTCGTCTCCACCAGCTTCAGCAAGAGCTTCTCGCTGTACGGCGAGCGCGTCGGTGCGCTGAGCGTGGTGTGCGCGAGCAAGGAAGAGGCCTCTCGCGTGTTGAGCCAGCTGAAGATCGTGATCCGCACCAACTACTCCAACCCGCCGACGCACGGCGCCTCGGTGGTCGCCACGGTGCTCACCACCCCGGCGCTGCGCGCGCAGTGGGAGCAAGAACTGGCCGGCATGCGCCAGCGCATCAAGGCCATGCGCGTCGCGCTGGTCGAGAAGCTGCAGGCCGCCGGCGTGAAGGGTGACCTGAGCTACATCACCACGCAGCAGGGCATGTTCAGCTACTCCGGGCTGAACGCGGCGCAGATGCAGCGCCTGCGCAGCGAGTTCGGCATCTACGGCGTCGACTCGGGCCGCATCTGCGTGGCGGCGCTGAACCAGCACAACCTCGACGCGGTGGCCAAGGCGATTGCCGCGGTGATCTGAGATGACCCCGCTCCGGTAGCGCGTTCCGGCGCGCTGCCTGTCCGAAAGCCGCGGCCTGCCGCGGTTTTTTTGTGCGCCTCGCAAGCTCGTTTGCAATTCTTTTCAAGCCGGCCGGCGCAACCGATGCACCGATCCGGGGTCTCATGCGTTAGACAGCAGACGCCGCGCCGCGGCCCGAGGTGACTACGTGATGCGCATGGACCCTACCCTGATCGCCCTCAGCCGCCGCCTGATGGCCGGCCTGTGCGCGGGCCTGCTGTTGGCCGGGCCCACGCTGGCCGAGACCGATCCGGCCGATCCCCCCGCGCGCGTGGGCAGCATCAGCGCGCTGCGCGGGCCGGTCGACAGCTCGCCCGAGGCGGGCGCGGCCTGGGATCCGGCCAAGCTCAACCAGCCCATCACCAGCGAGACCTCGCTGTGGGTGCCGCCCGGCAGCCAGGCCGAGGTGCGCATCGGCAGCAGTTCGGTGCGCCTGGACGGCAACACGCAGGCCGTGTTCTCGCAGCTCGACGACCACGGCATCGCGATCGACGTGGCCCAGGGCACCGTGCGGGCCCGGGTGCGCAGCCTGGCCACCGGCGACAGCTTCAGCTTCTCGGCCGACGGCGTGCGCGCCGAGGCTCAGGGCCCGGGCGATTACCGCGTCGGCTACGACCCCGACCGCCGCGCCTACACCGTGCGCGCGCTGTCCGGGCGGCTGCGCGTGGTGACGCCGAACAACGCCTTCAACCTGGAATCGGGCCAGGAAAGCCTGGTCGAGAACGGCGGCAGCGAGTTGCAACTGCGCGCGATGGGCCAGCGCGACGACTTCGATGCGTGGGCCGAGGCACGCGACCGCGATCAGGACCGCCTGGCCTCCGCGCGCTATGTCTCGCCCGAGACCACCGGCATCGAGGCGCTCGACGAGCACGGCTACTGGACCACCGCGCCGGACTACGGCGCCGTCTGGTACCCGCGCGGCCTGCCCTACGGCTGGGCCCCCTACCGCTACGGGCACTGGGCCTACGTGCGGCCCTGGGGCTGGACCTGGGTCGACGACGCGCCCTGGGGCTTCGCGCCCTTCCACTATGGCCGCTGGGCGTTGATCGGCGGCAGCTGGGGCTGGGTGCCCGGCCCCATCGTGCCGCGCCCGGTGTATGCGCCGGCGCTGGTGGGCTACGTCGGCGCCCATTCGGGCAATGTCAGCCTGAGCATCGGCTTCGGCAGCGGCGCGCCGGTCGGCTGGTTCCCGCTCGGCCCGCGCGAGTGGTACTACCCGCCCTACCGCTACTCGCCGCGCTACGTGCAGCAGATCAACGTCATCAACGTCGTCAACCCGCCGCCGCACGGCCCCGGGGACCGGCGCGCCACGCGGCCCACACCGGTCGAGCGGCCGTCGTACCGCTATGCGCAGCGCCCGGACGCCGTCACCATGGTCAGCGAGGACCAGTTCCGCAACGCCCGGCCGATCGGCCGCGACCGCCTCGACCTGACGCCCGGCCAGATGGCCCGGTTGCAGCCGGTCGCGGCCAGCCTCAATCCGCCGGGACGTCCGGGCGGCGCGGTACCAGGTCCGGCTGGCCGCCCTGGCGGTGCGGCGAGCGGCCTGCCGTCGGCGCTGCTGCCGGCACCGGGCCGCGCGCAGCGTCCTCAGGAGCCCCGGCGCGCGCCGGTGTACGGCACGCGAGACGACGCGCCGTCGATGACCCCTGCCCCAGGCGGCTCGGCGCAACGTCCGCCGCCGATGGGCCAGGACCGTCGCCGTGACGAGGGCGAACCGACTGCGGCGATGCCGGTCCCGGGCCGCGGTATCCCGGCGGCCGGACCTCCGAATGTGCAGCGGACCCCGGTGGTCCCGCAACCTCGGCCGGCGATCGTGCCGGGTGAACGGACCGGTTCCATGCAGGACGGACGTGACGCCGCCGACCGCCCACGTTCGGCCCAGCGAGAACCCGGCCCACCGCGCGGTGACGACCGCGACGATCGCGGCCGCCGCAGTTACGTCGACCCCGGCAGCGCCGAGCGCGGCCCGCACGGCCAGCGCATCCCACGACCCGACGCTGGGGGTGCGGCGCCCACGCAGCCCGTGCCCCGACCGCAGCTCTCGCTGCCACAGGCCACGCCCTCTCCCCAGGCGATCCCGCGGCCGGTGCCGGTGCCCGCACCGCAGGCCCTTCCCCGTCCGCAGGTGGTGGTGCCCAATCCCCCGCCGCAACCGATGCCCCAGGCCCGCGAACCACGCCAGCCCCTCCAGCAACAGCAGCAACGCGGGCGCGAATCGGTGAACGAACAGCGCGGCGCCGGGGGCGGTGAGCGCCGCGGCGGCGGCGGCGAGGGGGGGCAGCGGGGCTGGAGCCAACGCGAGCGCTAGGCATCGGCTGCCCCTGCACCCGAAACGACCGCAAAACTGTCACGCTTTGGTGCAGTTCGGCCCCACCGAGCTGCGGGTTGGCCTCCATGCACCGGTCGGGCGCTTTCCTCCTACACTGCTGCAGCGCACCAACGGTGCACGTTTGCGGCCTGCCGAACGGCGACCGCTCGGTGGCATCCGCGGGCCGAACGATCCGCCTCCGGGGAATTCCATGCTCTATCAGCTCTACGAGACCCAGCGCGCGCTGCTCAGCCCGTTCTCAGAGTTCGCCAGCGCCTCGTCCAAGCTCTACAGCCACCCGCTCTCCCCCTTCGCACAGGGCCCCGGGGCCCAGCGGCTGTCGGCCGGTTTCGACCTGATCCACCGGCTGACCAAGGAATACGAGAAGCCGCAGTTCGGCATCACCAGCATCCAGGTCGACGGCATCGACGTGGTGGTGCAGGAGAACGTGGCGATCGAGAAGCCCTTCTGCAAGCTGCTGCGCTTCAAGCGCTACACCGACGACGCCCGACTGCTGACCCGGATGCGCGACCAGCCGAGCGTGCTGGTCGTGGCGCCGCTGTCGGGCCACCACTCCACGCTGCTGCGCGACACCGTGCGCACGCTGCTCAAGGACCACAAGGTCTACATCACCGACTGGATCGACGCCCGCAAGTCGCCGACCGCGGTGAACAACCTGGCGATGAACAAGAGCATCGAGTGGTTCGAGCACAACGTGATCTACCGCGTGCCGCCCAACTACCCGGGCGCGGGCCGGCTGGTCTACCCGGGCTTCCTGCAGCACAGCGGCTTCGTCGCGATGAACCCGGACCGCCACATGACGGCCCACTACGACTACTTCCTCGACCTGGTGCGAGGCGACGACGACAGCGCCGACGCCCACCGCGAGTTCTACGACGAGTACAACGCCGTGCTCGACATGCCGGCCGACTACTACCTCGAGACCATCAAGACCGTGTTCCAGGACTTCGCGCTGGTGAACGGCACCTGGCGCGTCGCGGGCGAGCCGGTGCGCCCGCAGGACATCAAGACCACCGCGCTGCTGACGGTGGAAGGCGAGCTCGACGACATCTCGGGCGCCGGCCAGACCGCCGCGGCGGTGGACCTGTGCGCCGGCATCCCCAAGGCGCGCAAGCGCCACTACGAGCTCAAGGGCGCCGGCCACTACGGCATCTTCGCCGGCCGTCGCTGGCGCGACTTCGCCTACCCCGAGATCCGCGACTTCATCGCGAAGCACCACAAGTGAACGCGCTCCAGCGCCCCGCCGACGCGCCGGACGCGCGGCAGGCAGCGCTGGCCGACGCGATCGACGCCGCGCTGCCGCAGACGCAGTGCACCCGCTGCGGCGAACCCGACTGCCGGCGCTATGCCGAGGCCGTGGCCGCCGGTCGCGCCGACATCAACCAGTGCCCGCCGGGCGGTGCGGAAGGCATCGTCCGGCTCGCGGCGCTGACCGGCCGCGCGGCGCTGCCGCTGAACCCTGCCAACGGCAGCGAGGGCCCTCGCCGGCTCGCCGTGATCGACGAGACCTGGTGCATCGGCTGCACGCTGTGCATCAAGGCCTGCCCGGTGGACTGCATCGTCGGCGCGGCCAAGCAGATGCACACCGTCGTCGAATCGCAGTGCACCGGCTGCGAGCTGTGCATCCCCGTGTGCCCGGTCGACTGCATCTCGCTGGAGGACGCCACGCAGACCACCGGCTGGGCCGCCTGGTCACCGGCCGAGGCCGACGCGGCGCGCGCCCGCTACACCGCGACCACCCGGCGCCGCGAGCGGGGACGGCGCGAGCACGACGAGCGGCTCGCCGCGAAGGCCGCGCACAAGCTGGCCCACCTGGACACCGAGACGAAGCCCGGCAACGCCGACGAGACCGCCCGCAAGCGCGCCGTCATCGAAGCCGCGATGGCGCGCGCACGCGCGCGGCGTTGATGTGAGCCCCCGGCCGCGGCGTACCGCGGCCACCCCCCGCGGGAGTCTCGGCCGGCTTGGGGCGGCCCGGCGCTCGGCCGATGAATACAGGTGAGCCCCCGGCCGCAGCGTACCGCGGCCACCCCCCGCGGGGGTCTCGGCCGGCTTGGGGCAGCCCGGCGCTCGGCCGATGCATACAGGTGAGCCCCCGGCCGCCGCCCCCGGCCCTGCCAGAATGCGCGGCCATGAAGCCTGCCGATGTCGAGACCTTCTTCGCCACCCTGAAGGCGGCCAATCCGCAGCCGGCGAGCGAACTGGTCTACAGCTCGGTGTTCGAGCTGCTGGCCGCCGTGCTGCTGTCGGCACAGGCCACCGACGTGAGCGTGAACAAGGCGACTCGGCGGCTGTTCGCGGTGGCGCCGTCGCCGCAGCGGATGCTGGCGCTCGGCCTCGACGGCGTCATCGAGCACATCAAGACCATCGGCCTGTTCCGCAGCAAGGCGAAGCATCTGCTCGAGACCTGCCGCCTGCTGATCGAGCGGCACGGCGGCCGGGTGCCGCGCTCGCGCGAGGCGCTGGAGGCCCTGCCCGGCGTCGGCCGCAAGACCGCCAACGTGGTGCTGAACGTGGCCTTCGGCGAACCGACGCTGGCGGTCGACACCCACATCTTCCGGGTCGGCAACCGGACCGGCCTGGCGCCGGGCAAGACGCCGCTGGCGGTGGAGCTGAAGCTGCTGCAGCGCGTGCCCGCGGCCTACCTGGAAGACGCGCACCACTGGCTGATCCTGCACGGCCGCTACGTGTGCCAGGCGCGCAAGCCGCGCTGCTGGGACTGCGCGGTCGCGGACGTGTGCGACTTCCGGCCCAAGCCCCCCCGGCCCTGACCGGCCGCGTCTGCAGGCTATCCTCCCTCACCACAGCATCTGCCGCACTTCCAACCGGAGCCCTCGATGACCTTCACGCCGACCCTGCGCGCCTGCCTCGCCCTGCTGTGCCTGGCCGCCGCCGCGACCGCCGGCCGCGCCGAAAGCTTCGCGTCGTCGGCCTCGAGCGCCGGCTCCGCCTCGTCGGGCAGCGTGTCCGACTCGCTGCACGGTTCGAGCAACAGCTCGTCGCGCGACAAGGAGGTGGCCGAGGGCGACTACCGCATCCTCGAGGTCGCCGAGCTGCCCGAACGCCCCGGCCTGCTGCGGCTCACCCTGCAGGCGGCCCTGCCGCGCGACGACGCGCGCGCCTTCTTCCTCGACGTGCCGCGCCAGACGCTCGCGCAGCACCGCCTGGGTCGCGGCGACGTGCTCAGCGCACGCCACCGCCCCTACGGCCTGGAGTTCGCGCTCGCGCAGACACGCGAAGCCTTCTTCCTGGTGTTGCGCGACGACTGGCAACGCGAGCTGCCGCCGCACGCCGTGGCGCTTTGACGGCCGGGTGGCGCGCGCGGGCGCTGGCGGCCGGGCTATGGGCCGGTGCGGCGGCCGGCTGTGCGCTGGCGGCACCGTCAGACGCCTCGCGTTTCTGCGACCGCCCCACCTCGCTCACCGCTCGGCAGCAGGACCGGCTGCTGCGCTTCGCCGCCGTGGTGCGGCAGGAGCTCGACACCTCCGGCCGCACGGTGGCGCTGATCTCTCGGTCGGGCCTGGACCTGAGCCGCTTCGACGTGCGTTACTCGCATGCCGGCATCAGTCTGCAAGCCAGCGAGAACGGGCCCTGGTCGGTACGCCAGCTCTACTACGCCTGCGATGAGTCGCGGCCCCGGCTCTACGACCAGGGGCTCGCCGGCTTCCTGTTCGGCACCGACGATCCGGCGATCGGCCATGTGTCCATCGTGCTGCCGCCGCCGGCCGAGGCGGCAACGCTGGAACGCGCAGCGCTCGACAAGGCGCTCGCGCTGCGCCTGCTGGCGGAGCGCTACAGCGCCAACGCGCACCCCTACGGCCTGCGCTACCAGAACTGCAACCAGTGGGTGATGGAGCTGCTGGCCACGGCCTGGGGCGCGCTGGACCGTGGGCGCGACGGCAGCCCCGAGGCGCGCGCCCGCGCGCAGGCCTGGCTGGCCGAACAGGGCTACGCGCCGGCGCCGCTGCAGGTTGGCTCGCAGCTGCTGATGTTCGCCGCGCACTTCGTGCCCTGGGTGCACCTCGACGACCATCCCGCCGAGGACCGCTATGCGCTGCAGTTCCACATCAGCATGCCGGCGTCGATCGAGGCCTTCGTGCACAGGCGGCTGCCGGAGGCCGAGCGCATCGAGCTCTGTCACGACGAACGGCAGGTCGTCGTTCGCCGCGGCTGGCAGCCCATCGGAGCGGCCTGCGAGCCCGGACCGGGAGACCGGGTGGTCGCACTCGACTGAGCGACTGGCCTCGTTCCGTCCTACCATCCTGGCCGGAGACCGCAAGGAGGCTCATCGCCATGACCCGCGTCCGCCCCGGCAAGCTTGCGCACGTTCTCTACCGGACCCGCCGCTTCGAGGAGATGCTGGCGTGGTACCGGGTCGTGTTCGACGCCCGGATCCAGCAGCAGAGTCCGGCGCTGGCCTTCCTGACCTACGACGACGAGCACCACCGCTTCGCATTCGCCAATCTGGCACTGCTGCAGCCCGAGGGCGAGACCGAGAAGACCGGCCTGATCGGCATCGATCACGTGGCCTACGGCTACGCCTCGCTGCACGACCTGTTCCAGAACTACGTGCAGCTCAAGTCGCTGGGCATCACGCCCTACTGGTGCGTCCACCACGGCGTGACGGTGTCGATGTACTACGCCGACCCCGACGGCAACCAGATGGAGTTCCAGGTGGAGGCCTTCGCCTCGAAGCAAGAGGCCAACGCCTTCATGCGCGGGCCGGTGTATGCCGCCAATCCGCTGGGCGTCGAGTTCGACCCGGACGACTGGCTCGCGCGGCTGGCGGCCGGGACGCCCGCGTCGGACCTGCTCGTGCGACGGGAGCACGTGCCGATGTCACCGATCCGAGGGGCGGTGGAGCGCCGGGGCCTGTAGACGCCACAGGATCACCCGACGTCCGTAGCCCGGCGCCTTCGGCCACGTGGCGGCCGTCGGAGCGTGCGCCTCACCGAGCGCCAGCCAGACCGCGGCGGAGAGCCAGCCCCCGTGCGTGACCAGCAGCGCCGCGGGCGCCCGCGCGTGCACCGCCCGCACCCTCGACAGCAACACTCGCACGGACTCGCCGCCGCCCGGCGCATGACCGACAAGGTCCGCCGACCAGGCCGCGATCTCGGCCGCGTCGATCGCCTCCCAGCAGCGCCCGTCCCAGCGGCCGAAGTCCAGCTCGGCGAGCTGCGCATCGACCACGTGACGGAAGCCGAAGCGCCGCAGCCAGCGGCCCACGTCGCGGCAACGTGCCAGCGGCGAGGTCGCGACCGCACGCGGCAGACCCTCGCGGCGCGCGATCGCGCGGATGCGGTGCGCCAGCCGCTTGGCCTTGCGGCGATCGACCGGCAGGTCCGTGCGGGCGCCGATGCAGCGGCCCGCGGCACCCTTCGGCGCCGGGTGGCGCCAGGCGTGCATCAGCGGCGCCGGACGCTCAGCATCGACGCTCATCGCCCCAGCATCGCCAACATGGCCAGGTAGACCGCCAGCTCGCTGAGCTGCTGCGACGCCCCCAGCGTGTCGCCGGTCACGCCGCCCAGCCGACGGCGGAACCATCGCGCACAGGCCAGCCCGGTCATCGCGGCAGCGACCAGCGCCGCCGCCCAGGCCTGCGGCGACGGCAACGCGAACGAGTCGCTGCCGTGACGTGCTGCGGCGAACATTGCGATCAACGCCAGCGGCCACACGCAGGCCACCCCCCAGCTGCCCACCGACACCTGCTGCGCCAGCGGCTTGGCCTTGGCGTGCGCGGGATCACCGGCATACGGCAACCAGCAGTTCAGGCTCACCGCGACGGCACGCGACAGCGTGTGCGCGACGCACAGCGCCGCGAGCGCCCAGCCCAGCGGCAGCGACATCAGCGCCAGCGCCTTCAGCCCCAGCATCACGACGATGCCGATGGCGCCGTAGGCACCGATGCGCGAGTCCTTCATGATCTCCAGCGCGCGGGCCCGCTCGGCGCTGCCGCCGAGGCCGTCGCAGGTGTCGGCGAAGCCGTCCTCGTGGAAGGCGCCGGTCAGCAGGATCGTCGCAGCCATCGACAGGCCCACGGCCACGGACATCGGCCACAGCATGGCCGCCGCGGCGAACACCAGCGCCGCGATGGCGCCGACGAAGGCGCCGACCAGCGGGAAGTAGCGCGCACTCTGGTTCAGCCACGTCGCATCCCAGCCCATCCACGCCGCGAGCCGGCCTGTCACGGGCACGCGGGTGAAGAACTGCAAGGCCAGCAGCAGCAGGCGCAGTTCGTGGGCGAGGCGGGGCTTGATGGGCTTCATGCGGTCGCGGTGCTCGCATCGCGCCCGCTGATTCCGGCACTGTCGAACGAGGCCATGCCGTCGAGCAATGCCACCGCGCCGACCACCAGCGGCCAGGCCAGCGCCGCGCCCGAGCCTTCGCCGAGCCGCAGGTCCAGCGCCAGCAGCGGACGCGCACCCAGGTGCGCCAGCGCGCGGGCGTGGCCGGCCTCGTCGGAGCAGTGCGCGAACACGCAGGCCTCCAGCACCGCTGGCCGCAGCGCGTGCGCGACCAGCAGCGCGGCGGTGACGATGAAGCCGTCGACGACGATCAGCCGCCGCTCGTGCGCGGCCTGCAACATCGCACCGGCCAGCGCGGCGATCTCGAAGCCGCCGAAGGCCGCCAGCGCCTCGAGCGGCGTGGCGACGCCCGCATGGCGCTGCGCCACCTGCGCCAGAACCTCGAGCTTGCGGGCCAACCCCGCATCGTCGAGTCCGGTGCCGCGGCCCACGCAGGCGGCCAGCGGCGCGCCGGTGAAGTGTGCCGTCAGCAGCGCCGCGGCCGAGGTGTTGCCGATGCCCATCTCGCCCAGCACCAGCGCGTTGCCCGGCACCGAGCCGACGACCTCGCGGCCGAGTTCCAGCGCCTGCACGCACTGCGCCCGGCTCATCGCCGGGCCCAGCGACGCATCGGCGGTTCCGCCCGGCGCGACCGGCCGCACGATCAGACCCGGCCGCACCGCCCGCGCGCCGCGCACGCCGGCGTCCACCACCGTCAGCGGCAGGCCGTGCAGGCGCGCCAGCACACTGATCGCCGCGCCGCCGGCAAGGAAGTTCTCGACCATCTGCGCGGTCACGTCGCTCGGATAGGCCGACACGCCGCGCGCCGCGAGGCCGTGGTCGGCCGCGAACACCAGCACCTGCGGTGCGTCCAGCCGAGGGTCCACGCGGCCCTGCAGCAGGCCGGCCTGCAGCATCAGCGCTTCCAGCTGGCCCAGCGCGCCGAGCGGCTTGGTCAGGTGGTCGATGCGCTGCCGCAGGCGAGCGGTGAGCGCTGCGTCAGCGCGGGGCGCGACGGCCGGCGGTGTCCAGTCCATCTCAATCCTTCCCGGGTTCGGCGTCGGCCAGCAGCCGCATCAGCGCGCCCGGCTCGAAATGCCGGTCGATGAAATCGGCCAGTCCGTCGAACACCGACTCGAGGCCGCGCACGCGCGCACCGAACAGCGCGCGCAGCACCTCGGTCGATTCGAACAGGCCGTGCGCGTAGAGGCCCAGCACGCTGCCCTGCTGCCAGCCGATGGCTTCGCCCTCGGCATTGCGCAGCGCCACCGCCGCCGCCGGCAGCGCCGGGTGCTGCACGCTGCGGCCGTGGCGGATCTCGTAGCCGCCGAACTGCACGCCGCGCAGCATGCTCCATTCGTCTCCCACACCATCAAAGCAGGCGTCGGTGCGGCGCAGCAGCTTGTCGGGCTCGAAGGCCGTGACCAGCGGCAGCAGGCCCAGCCCCGGCGCATTGCCCTCGCCGTTCTCGCCCTCCACGCCGTGCGGGTCGACCAGCGCCTCGCCCAGCATCTGCAGGCCGCCGCACAGCCCGAGCACCGGGCGGCGCGCGGCGGCATGGCGCGCCAGCGCCGCGTCGATGCGCTGCTCGCGCAGCCAGGCCAGGTCGCCGCTGGTGTGCTTGGAGCCGGGTAGCACGATCCAGTCGGCGCCCGCCAGCTCCTCCGCGCTGCGCGCCCAGCGCAGCTGCACGCCGCGCAGCTGGCGCAGCGGCTGGAACTCGTCGAGGTTGCTGATGCGCGGGTAGGCCACGACGGCGATGCGCAGGCTGGCCGCGGCATTGCCGGCGCCGCGCTGCCAGCCGGGACCCTCGTCGTGCAGGCCGTCTTCCTCGGGCAGTCCGTGGCCGCGCCACATCGGCAGCACCGCGAGGGTCGGCACGCCGGTCAGCGCCAGCAGCTGCTGCGGTCCCGGTTCGAGCAGCCGCGCGTCGCCGCGGAAGCGGTTCAGCACATAGCCCCGCAGCAGTGCGCGCTCCGCCGCCGGCAGCAGCTGGTGCGTGCCGTAGAGGTGGGCGAACGCGCCGCCACGGTCGATGTCGCTCACCAGCAGGCAGGCGGCCCGCGCCGCCTGCGCGGTGCGCATGTTGACGTAGTCGCTGGCGTGCAGGTTGATCTCGGCCGGCGAGCCGGCGCCCTCGATCACCACCACGTCGTTCTCGGCCATCAGCGCCAGCAGCGCGTCCTGCGCGAACGGCCACAGCCGCTCGCTGCGCTCGCGCCACGGCACGGCCGCGAGGTCGGCACGCACCTCGCCCAGCACGACGACCTGGCTGCCGGTGTCGTTCTCGGGCTTCAGCAGCACCGGATTCATGCGCACGTCGGGCAGCACCCGGGCGGCCAGCGCCTGGAAGTACTGCGCGCTGCCGATCTCGCCGAGCCGGCCCCCGCTGCCCGGCACCACGCGCGCGTTGTTGCTCATGTTCTGCGCCTTGAAGGGCGCGACCTTCAGGCCCTGACGCGCATACCAGCGGCACAGCGCCGTCGCCAGCCAGCTCTTGCCGGCCCCGCTGGTGGTGCCGAGCACCATGACAGCCCGCGCGGGCGATCGTGTGCGTCCGTTCATCGTCTCAGGGCGCCGCGTCAGCAGGCAGGTGGGGCACGGTGATGTAGCGCTGCACGCCGCCGGGGCTCGGCAGCGGCTCGATGCGCAGCGCGCCGTCAAACACGTCGACCAGCGCGTGGTGCAGCGCCGGATCGTCGTGCTCGCCCTCGGCGCGCAGGCGCCCGGCCTGCAGCACCACCAGCCGGTCGGCCTGCAGTGCCAGCGGCAGGTCGTGCAGCACGCTGACCACCGTGTGGCCGCGCGCCAGCCGGCGCAGGAGCCGGACCAGCGCCACCTGGTGCGGTGGGTCGAGGTGGGTGGTCGGCTCGTCGAGCAGCAGCACCGGCGCACGCACTGCCAGCGCGCGCGCCAGCAGCACGCGCTGGCGCTCGCCGCCCGACAGCTCGTGCAGGCGGGCGTGCTGCCAGGCACTGCACTCGGTGGCGGCCATGGCCTCGTCGACGATGGCCTCGTCGGCCGGCCCCGGCAACGCGAACAGGCCGAGCTGCGGCAGGCGGCCGAGCTGCACCGTCTCGCGCACCGTGAGGTCGCCGCTGGTGTCGCCCTGCTGCGCCAGCCAGGCGATGCGCCGTGCGCGCTCGCGTGCCGGCCATTCGGCCAGCCGCCGCTGCTGCAGCCACACGCTGCCGCGCGCCGGCGTCAGCAGCCCGGCCAGCGTGCGCAGCAGCGTGGACTTTCCGGCTCCGTTGGGGCCGACGATGGCGGTCCAGCCCGGTTCCAGGCTCAGCGACAGGTCGTGCAGCACCGGGTGGTCGCCCAGCGCGACCTGCAGGCCGTCGGCGCGCAGGGTCGGGCCCGGCCCGCCTGTCTCGCGCGGCGCGACCGGCGCGTTCATGCCATCCCCCGGCGGTGCAGCAGCCACAGCAGGTAGCCGCCGCCGAGCACCGCGGTCAGCACACCGACCGGCAGCTCCTGCGGCGCGATCAGGCTGCGCGCCAGCACGTCGGCCGAGAGCAGCAGGCAGCCACCGGCCGCGGCGCTGGCGACCAGCGTGAAGCTCTGCGTCGCCGGCACGAAGCGCCGCACCAGGTGCGGCGACACCAGGCCGACAAAGGCCACCAGTCCGGCCTGCGACACCGCGAGCCCGGTCGCCAACGCCAGCACCGTCACCAGCACCATGCGCAGCGTCGGCAGCGCGAGGCCCAGGCTCACGGCGCTGTCGATGCCCAACGTCAGTGCGTCCAGCACGCGCGCCAGCCGCCACGCCAGCGGCAGCGTCAGCGCCAGGCCAACGGTCAGCAGGCCGACACTGGTCCAGCCCAGGAAACCGGTGCTGCCGAGCATGAAGGCCTGCTTGCCGCGCAGGGCCTCGGGCGCCGCCATCGTCGCCAGGTCACCGAACGCGCCGAGCACCACACCCACCACCACGCCGGCCAACAGCAGTCGCACCGTGTGCTGAGCGCCGCGCGACAGCAGCAGCGTCAGCAGCACCCCGCCCAGCGCACCGGCGAAGGCGGCCAGCACCAGGCCGGCGCGCGCCAGCAGGTCGGCCGCCGCGAGGCTGACGCCGTGGCCGGCAAGCGCGCTGCCGGCCAGCACCAGCACCACGCACAGCGAGGCCCCGGAGGCCGAGCCGAGCAGGTAGGGATCGGCCAGCGGATTGCGGAACAGGCCCTGTGCCACCGCGCCGGCCAGGCCGAGCAGCGCACCGACCAGCCACGCACCGAGCGTGCGCGGCGCACGGATCTCGCCGACGATCAGGCCGGCATCCGGGCCCCACAGCGACCCAACCGACCAGCCCTCGCTGCCGGCCATCAGGCCGGCGACGATCAGCAGCGAGCTCAGCACCGCCAGCCCGACCGCAAGATGGCGGCGACGCGAGACGATTTCGGCGTGGGTCATCGGCTCCCCGCCCCCGGCTTCGCACTGGCGGCCGACACCGGCAAAGCGGCCAGGCAGTCGGCCAGCAACAGCGCCGCTTCTCCCATGCGCGGGCCGGGACGCACCAGCACGTCGTAGGGCGCGCTCGCGAAGCCGCAGGTCTGTCGCCGCTGCAGCGCCTGCAGCGAGGCCCAGCCCGGACGTCCGGGCATCTCGGCCAGGTTGCGCTGCAGCGCCATCACGATGTCGGGCTGCGCGCGCAGCACGTACTCCGGGTTGAGGCGCGGAAACGGCCCCAGCGCCGGCGGCACGACGTTGCCGAGCCCGAGCCGCAGCAGCGTCTCGCCGATGAAGGAGCCACTGCCGGCGGCATAGGGCGTGGCATCGACCTCGAAATAGACGCGCCGGCCGCGCAGCGTGGCCGGCACCCGCGCGGCGGCGTCGGCCAGCTGCCGCTCGATGGTCAACCACACCGGCGCGGCCGCGGCCGGCGTGCCGAGCAGCCGCGCCACGGCGTGCAACGCACGCTGCACGCCGGCATGGTCGCGCGCCTCCAGCACCACCAGCTTGAGGCCCAACGCTTCCAGCCGCTCGATCACGCGATCGGAGAGGGCCAGCAGCACCACGTCGGGCTTCAGCGCGACGATGGCTTCGATCTGTGCATCCTCCAGCCCTCCCAGCTTGGGCAACGTGCCGACGCCGGCCGGCCAATTGGAGAAGCGGTCCGTGCCGACCAGCCGCGCGCAACCGCCGAGCGCGCACACGCTCTCGGTCAGCGAGGGCAGCAGCGTGACGATGCGCTGCGGCGGCACCGCCAGCGTCAGCGTCACGCCGCGGTCGTCGCGCAGCTCGATGGGCGCCGCTGCAGCGACGTGCAGGCCCAGCGCCCCCAGCAGCACGAGGACGCAGCACCGCAGCATCGAAGACAGGCTCACGGATCCGCCCGCCTCACCGGCAGCTCGATGCCGGCGACCATCAGCGTGACCCGTGCGCACTGCGCCGCCACTGCCTGGTGCAGGCGGCCGAGGTCGTCGACGAAGCGGCGCGCCTCGGCGCCCAGCGGCGCCAGGCCGAGGCCGATCTCGTTGGACACCAGCACCACCGGCCCGCGCGCCGATCGCAGCGCCTCGCACAGGTCGGCGACGTGGCGGTCGAGTTCGGCGTCGGTCACGGCCGCGCCCTGCATCGGCATGCGCAGGTTGGTGAGCCACAGGCTCAGGCAATCCACCAGCACCATCCGATCCGGCTCGCTGTGGCGCCTCACGGCAGCGGCCAGCTCGCGCGGCACCTCGTCGGTCGCGAGACCGGGCACGCGCTCGGCGCGGTCGTGTCGGTGTCGGGCAATGCGCGAGCGCATCTCGTCGTCGCCCGCCAGCGCGGTAGCCAGCAGCACGGCCGAGCGGCCGGGCAGCGCCAGCCAGTCGGCCGCGCGCGACTCGGCGCAGCGCGACTTGCCGCTGCGCTGGCCGCCGAGGATCAACTCGCCTGTCCCGCTGCCCTTCGGATGACTGCGCCGCTCGCCCATGCGCCTCCCGTCAGAAGCTGACCTTGACCGATGCCGCGAAGGTGCGACCCGCCTCCGGGTAGATCGAGGTCGTTTCGCCGCCGGCCGTGCACCCGAAGGCCTGCGTGTAGTACTTGCGGTCCGTCAAGTTGACCACGCCGAGCGCGAACTCCGCCTGCGTCCAGCGATAGGCGTAGCGCAGGTCGGCGGTGGTGCGACCCGGGATGCTGCAGACGTTGGCGAAGTCCGGGCTCTGCGAGGACACGTAGTTCACGATCGCATCGAGCTTGTGCGCCGGCGCGGGCGTCCAGTCGGCCCGAAGGGACAGCGTGCGCTCGGGTGTCAGCGGCACATCCTGGCCGTCGTAGGCGCCCTCGGTGAAACGGGCCCGCCGCAGCGCGCCGTTGACGCGCAGGTTCAGCGCCTCGGTCAGCGCCTGCGCCAGTTCGAGCTCGACACCCTGCCGGCGCGTCGGGTCGAAGTTGACGTTGGCGCCGAACGGCCCGAACGGTCCGACGCCGCTGGGATCGAAGCCGATCTCGTTCTTCAGCGAGCTGCGGTAGACGCGCAGCTCGGCGCTGCGGCCGGCAGCACGCCAGCGCACGCCCAGTTCGGTGTCGCGTGAAGTCTGCGGCCGCAGCGGCACGGCCGGATTGGTGAAGCTGAACTCGTCGACGTTGGCGAGGCGGAAGCTGCGGCCGACCCGGCCGTAGACCGCGCTGTTCTCGGACAGCGGCTGCAGCACGCCCAGTTCCCAGGCGCGCTGGCGGTCGTCGATGCGGTCGACCGTGCTGCTGACCGCCTTCTCGATGCGCTCGGTGCGCACGCCGGCGCTCAGGCGGGTGCCGCCGCTCAGCGTGAGGTCGTCCTTCAGGTAGTAGCCGGTCGAGGACTGCTCGCCCACCGAGCCGATGGCGCCCAGCACCGTGCGTTCCCATTCGTTGCGATCCACGCCGAACACCACCGCGTTGACGACCGACGCGAACTGCGTGCGGTTGCGCACCCGCAGCGAGTAGTTCTTCGCGTCGACGTCGTAGTCGTAGGCGAAGGCCCCATTGCGGCTGCGCAGCTCCTTGTCACGCCAGCCGGCGTCAAGGCCGAGTTGCCAGTCGCCGCCGAGATCGGCCTCGGCGAACACGCCACTGCGCGTGTTGCGGATATCGGCGTGGTCGTTCGGCGCAGTGGTCTGGCTCGGGTCGGCGGCGTACTGCGCCGCAGTCAGCGCGCCGGGCAGCCCGGTGTCGAGGTCGTCGTAGGCATGCCGCAGGCCGACGCGCAGCCAGTCGTTGCGCCACTGGCCGGTGAGCGATGCGCCCTCCGTCTCCGAACGGAAGTTGTCGCGATGGTTGTCGGTCGTGCGGCGGTTGGCGGCCGCATCCAGCGAGAAGCCGCCGGCCTCGAGCGTGGCGTCGGCGCGCAGGTCGCGCAGGCGATCGCTGCCGGCGGCGGCGTACACGCTGGCCCGGTTGCTGCGAGCTGTTCCGTGACCCGCCTTGGTGGTGACGATGATCACGCCGCCCGTGGCGCCCTCACCGTACAGCACGGTGCCGCTGCCGCGCAGCACCTCGATGCGCTCGACCGAATTGATCGGGATGCCGGCCAGCCGCGTGCCGCCGAGGTCGCCCTCGTTGATGCGGATGCCGTCGAGGATCACGACCTGGTTGTTGTCGGACGTGGTGCCGAAGCCGCGCAGGTCGAGGGCGTAGTCGCCACCGCCGTAGAGGTCGAGCCGACCGGGCACGCCGAGCAGCTTCATCACGGCCTCGTTCACCGTGGACACGCCCGAGTCGGCGATGTCCTGGGCGGTCAGCACGCTGACACCGTACGGCAGCGTCGCCGAGTCCTCGACGAAGCGGCTGGCCGTGACCAGCACCGGAGGCAGCTTGCCTGCCTCGGTGACGGGCGCGGATTGCGCGCTCGCGATGCCGCTGGCGAAGCCCAGCAGCGACAGCATCAACAACGGCGCATGCGGCAGCGCCCCGAGGCGAACAGGAATGCGAGGCGCGGTGGCCTCGAAGGGAGTGGCAATCATGGAATGACCAACGATGAAAACGTGCGCGCCAGCTTCCCCGCGGGCGCTCACCTCATGACGCGCCGCTTGCGCAGCACGCCTCCCGTTGGCCGGTATCCGGGCTGGCGGAACGACCCTCGCGACCTTCCCAGAGCCGGAGACTCCAGTGGCATGTGCGCGAGAGCGGAAGTGTGAACGCAGGCGTTCTGGCTTCGTCCGCTGACCGTTGCGGGGGCAGCGCAGGCTGAAGGAGCACCCGGTGGGTCCCCCTCCTCTGCTTCCCGTTTAACTGCGCCGGCGTGAACGCCGGCACGAGCACCAACAGCCCGCAGTGTAAGCGCGGCCCGGGCCGCCCCCTACAATCGTCGCGTGCAGTGAGGAGAGGCATGGCGACGATCGAAGAACTGGCCGAGCGCGTGGAGCGGTTGCTGCTGAGGCACCAGGAACTGCAGCGCACGCACGCGCTGACCCTGGAGCAGCTGGCCGGCGTCAATGCCGAACGCGACTCGCTGCGCTCCCGCCTCGCCGCCGCCCGCCAGCGCGTCGAGGCCCTGCTGGATCGCCTGCCGGCCAGCGAACCGGTCGCCGAGGCCGGCCCGGAGACCGGAAAGACCGCCGAATGAAGCAGCTCGAAGTCACCATCATGGGCCAGAGCTACATCCTCGGCTGCCCCGACGGCGGCGAACGGGCCCTGCTCGAGGCCGTGGGCAACGTGGACCAGGAGATGTGCGCGATCCGCGACGCCGGCAAGGTGCGCGCCCGCGAGCGCATCGCGGTGCTCGCCGCGCTCAACCTCGCCTACCAGCTGGCCGAGCGGCCGCTGGCGGCGGCGACACCGGCGCGCAGCGCCGGGCAGGCCGCGCCGGACCCCGCACACGGCATCGACATCGAGGCCCTGATCGGGCGCATCGACGAGACCCTCGGGCGCGACGGTCAATTGCTCTGAAACGCCGGTTCGTCAGCGCTGGCGGCGTACACTGATCTCGTCCGTCGCGTTCGCGGGAGTTTTATATTTCCTTGAACCGATGCTCATATGAGCCCGGGCTTGGAACATTGCGAAGCGGGCGTGATCGTCTCGCGTCAGATGAACCCGAAGCTTCGCTGACCTCGCCCACCTGAACTCCCCTGGGTTCAGGAATGCGACTCCCGGTTCGCGGCGGACACCTTTCCCCGTTGCCCTTCCCGACCTGCTGCCGCCATGGCGTACTGGCTGATGAAGTCCGAGCCCGACGAGTGCTCGATCGACGACCTGGCGCGCGCGCCGGGCCGCAAGCTGCCGTGGACCGGCGTGCGCAACTACCAGGCGCGCAACTTCATGCGCGACGATTTCCGGCCTGGCGACGGCGTGCTGTTCTATCACTCGTCGTGCCCGCAGCCGGGCATCGCCGGGCTGGCCGAGGTGGCTTCCGTCGCGCACACCGACGCGACCCAGTTCGACCCGGCGAGCCCCTACCACGACCCCGCCTCGAAGCCCGAGGCACCGCGCTGGTTCGGCGTGGACGTGAAGCTGGTGCGCAAGACGCCGCTGCTGTCGCTGGCCGCGATGCGCGCGGCACCCTCGCTCGCGACGATGCGCGTGCTGCAGCGGGGCAACCGCCTGTCCATCACGCCCGTCACGACGGCCGAGTGGCGCGCGGTGCTCGCGCTGCTGCCGCCGGCCTGATGCTGCTCGCCTGGCCGCTGGTCGTCGAGCTGCTGCTGCTGGGCGCGGGCGCCGGCTTCCTGGCCGGCCTGCTGGGCGTCGGCGGCGGCATGGTGCTGGTGCCCTTCATCACGCTGCTGCTGACGCTGAAAGGCTTTCCGTCCGACCTGATCGTGAAGGTCGCGATCGCGACCTCGCTCGCGACGATCTGCTTCACCTCGCTGTCTTCGGTGCGAGCCCATCATGCGCGCGGCGCCGTGCGCTGGGACATCGTGCGCCGCCTCGCACCTGGGATCGTGCTGGGCTCGCTGCTGGGGGCGCAGGTCGCGAAGGCGCTGCCCTCGGCGCTGCTGGCCGGGCTGTTTGCGCTGTTCGTCGGCTTCTCGGCGACGCAGATGCTGCGCGGCGGCAAGCCCACGCCGGCCCGGCAGTTGCCACCCGCGCCCGGACTGTTCGGCGTCGGCGGCGTGATCGGCGCCGTGTCGGCGCTGGTCGGTGCCGGTGGCGCCTTCATGTCGGTGCCGTTCATGACCTGGTGCAACGTGCCGATCCACAACGCCGTGGCGACCTCGGCCGCACTGGGCGTGCCGATCGCGCTGGCCGGCACCGCCGGCTACATCGCCGCTGGCTGGAACCTCCATGGGCTGCCGCCCGGCACGCTCGGCTTCCTCTACCTGCCGGCACTGCTGGTGGTGTCGACCGCCAGCGTGATGACGGCACCGCTCGGCGCGCGCACCGCACATGCGCTCGACGTGCAGCAGTTGCGTCGCGTGTTCGCGCTGCTGCTCTACGCCATCTCCGGCTACATGTTCTGGCGCGCCCTGCAGGGCTGAGCCCGCGTTCCGGCGCGCGCCCTGCGGTCAGCCGACCGTGGCCCCGCCGAAGGCGATGCTGGCCAGCGCCACGTGGTTGCCGCCACGCTGCACGGCCTGCGCCAGCGCAGTCTCGGCGGCGTGCAGCAGACCGGCCTGCGTCTGCGCGGTGTGCGGGAAGCTCGCGAGCCCCATCGACACCGTGAACCGCAGCGCCGCGCCGCCCTTGGGCACGAGCTGCGTTGCGCACTGGCGGCGCATTCCCTCCATGCGGGCATGGGCCGTCGCCAGGCCCATGCCGGACAGCAGCAGCGCGAAGCGCTCGCCCTCGAGACGGCACGGGGCATCCATCGCACGCGTATTGCTGCGCAGCAGCCGGGCCATCGCCTCGAAGACGCGCTCGCGACCGGCGTCGTCATGGGGCGGGCTGCCGGCGGGTGGCGCATCGACGTGGATGTAGACCACGGCGAACTCACGGTGCTCGCGCAGCGACAGGTCGATCTCACGGCGCAACTGGTCGTCGAACTGCTCGCGACGGCCGATGCTGCGCACCGGCTCGCCCGACGCGTTGCGGTTCTCCGCATCGCTGCGCAGCGCCTCGTTGGCACGCTGCTGCTCCTCGAGCTGGTGCAGCGCCTGCTGCAGCTGGCCGGACAGGCGGGTGCGCTCGCTGCGCTCGACCCACACGCCCAGCAGGGCTCCACCATCGAGCGGCACGCGCGCACCGAGGAACTCGCGCCGCTCGCCGCCGAACTCGAGGCTGTGTTCACTGACGCTGGCGCCGGGCCGGGCCAGCGCGGCCTGATCGGCGGCGCGCAGCGCGCCGGCGGTCGGCGCGGTGAGCAGTTCGGCATCGGTCCGGCCGCAGGCCTCGGTGGGCACGCCGAGCGCTGCGACCGCCGCCGCGTTGAGGTGTGTGTAGCGACCCGCGGCGTCCTTCGTGTAGACGGGCAGACCGAGCTTTTCGAGCGCCTCGGCAAGGGCCGACGCGGTGGCGGAGGACTCGTAGGAAACGCTCATGGTGCTCGGACCATGATAGCCCTGCACCGCAGGCGTGCCCCCCCAGCTTGAGGGTGTCGAACCCCCTAGCGCTGCATCAGCCGATCAGCGTCTGCATGCTGTGCTCGATCTGCCCGGTGAGCTGCTCGAAGCGCTCGAGCAGCGTGTCGCTCGCGTCGGCCAGCTGCTGCCGGCCAGCCGGCGTGCCGGCGGCGTCGATGCCGGCGCGCATCTGCGGCCAGGCCTGCGCCGCGGCGGCCAGCGTCGCGCAGATCTCGGGGGTCGACAGCGGCGCGGCCTGCAATGCGGCCAGCGCCTCCTCGGCCTCGAGCGCGGTGCGCTCGGCCGCCTCGCGCGCCAGCGCGGCCATCGGACCCGGCAGCAGCGTGGCCAGCAGCACCTCCTTGGCCAGCCGCTGGCTCAGCATGCGCTGCCGGCCCGCGAGGTTGATCACGTGCAGGCGCGGCATGCCGCTGGCCTGCTCCAGGGCGGCGGTCAGTGTCTCGGCGGCCTGCAGCAGCGCCTCGGCCAGCGCATCGAGCTTGAGCAGGCGCGCGGCCTGCGGTGCTTCGCCGAGCATCGCGTCCAGCGGCTTCCAGGCGCTCAGCACGCCGTCCAGCAGGTCGCCGAAGGTGGGTTTGGACAGCAGGCGCCCCAGTTGGGCCAGGTTGGCCTCCAGGCGCTCGACCGCCTGCGACTGCAGAACCCGCGCCGCGCCGGCCTCCGCCTCACCGCCAGCGACCTGCAGCGCATAGAGCTTGACCAGCCGCTGCGACAGCATGCGCAGCTGGCCGGAGCGGTTGACCCCGGCCGCGTCCTGCGCGGCATCGATGAGCAGCTGGGCCGCCTGACCGACGCGCAGTTGCTGCTGCATCGCGCTCTGGCGCAGCAGCCTGAACGCCTCGTCTTCCGGGACCTGGCGCGCCAGCATCAGGATGCCCTTGGCCCGATCGACCAGCTTGCGTTCTTCGTAGCGGTTCCCCAGGTCCTCGAGCGCATCGCGCAGCCCGCGCTCGTGGCGGAAGCGCGCCTGCACGAGCTGCAGCAACGGCCGCAGCCGCGCTGCGGCGTAGCCCTGCACGACCCAGCCCTGCACGCCGCACTGCAGGGCCCGCTCCATGGCCTCGACGCCGGCGTCGCCGCTGAACACGAGCACCGGCAGGGCCTGGGTCGTGCGCAGGATGTCCAGCGCACGGAACAGCGGCTCACCCGGGTGCGAAGACCAGCCCACCAGCACGTCGGGTCCCTGCCGCAGTGCCTCCTGCACCAGCTTGTCGCATGGACAGGCACCAAGCACGTGAATGCCGGCCGCGCGCAGATCGGCTGCCAGCGGCGGCGCACCGTGATCGGGGTCGAGCACAAGGAGAACGGAAGTCACGCGACGACGGGCCTTTTCAGAGGAGCGGACGCAGGGCGCGACCTGCGGGGGGCGCCAGTATGGAGCAGCCGGCGTGGCGCCGGCCGCTCCCCCTGGCACGGATGCTGCTCCGCACAACGCGGGCGCAGCGACGCGCCCGGATCGGCGCTCCGCACGCCCGGTCCTGTGCACACCGACGTGCCCAGCTTCGTGCCTTCGTCACTCGCCCCCGGGGGCCGAGCGACTGTTCTCCCTGGAGAAGCACCATGAGCTCGCCGTCGTCGGCCGCCATCATCGCGGCGCCCCACCCCCCCTTCTCGCATCGCTGCCGCGCGTGAGCGCAGGCACGTCACGCCATGGCTGATTTCAAGACCTTCGTGCGCTCGGGCCACTGGCCCACGCTGCTCGCGTCCTTCCTCTACTTCGACTTCTGCTTCGCGATCTGGGTACTGAACGGCGCGATGGCGCCCTTCATCAGCGAAAGCTTCCAGCTCACCGCCGCGCAGAAGGGCTTCATGGTGTCGGTGCCGATCCTGGCCGGCGCGCTGATGCGCTTCCCGCTGGGCGTGCTGTCGCAGTACATCGGCCGCAAGAACGCGGCGATGGTCGAGATGGGCCTGATCGTCGCCGCACTGGGATACGGCTACGGCTACGTCGACAGCTATGACGGCGTGCTCGCGATGGGGGTGCTGCTCGGCATCGCCGGCGCGAGCTTCGGCGTTGCGCTGTCGCTGGGCTCGGGCTGGTTCCCGCCGCAGCACAAGGGGCTGGCGATGGGCATCGCCGGCGCCGGCAACTCGGGCACGGTGCTCGCCGTGCTGTTCGCGCCGCCGCTGGCGGCCAAGTTCGGCTGGTCCACCGTCTACGGCCTGGCGGCCTGCACCATGCTGCTGCCGATGCTGGTGATGTGGTTCGCCGCCAAGGAGCCGCCGGACCGCGAGCACCAGACGCTGCGCGAGCACGTGGCCTGCCTGTTCGAGAAGGACGGCTGGGCCTTCAGCCTGATCTACATCATCACCTTCGGCGGCTTCATCGGCCTGGCGAGCTTCCTGCCGACCTACTTCTACGACCAGTTCCACGTCACCAAGATCGAGGCCGGCCAGTTGACGATGCTGGCCACGCTGATGGGCTCGGCGGTGCGCGTGCTGGGTGGCTACATCTCCGACCGCATCGGCGGCATCAACACGCTCAGCGGCGTGCTGATGATCGTGATCGTGACGCTGGTGATGTGCGGCTTCGCGGGCGGCTCGGTCGCGGTCACCACGCTGCTCTTCATGCTGTGCTTCGCGGCGCTCGGCGCCGGCAACGGCGCGCTGTTCCAGCTGGTGCCGCTGCGCTGGCCGCTGACCACCGCGGTGGCTGGCTCGATGATCGGCGAGGTCGGCGCGCTCGGCGGCGGCTTCCTGCCCAATGCGATGGGGCAGTCCAAGCAACTGGCGGGCACCTACCTGTGGGGCTTCGTCGCCTTCGCGGTGCTGGCGCTCGTGATGCTGGTGATGCTGCGGCGCGTGCAGATCCGCTGGACCCGCACCTGGGCCGAGAAAGGCGGGCGCGCCCGCCCGATGACCGCGCCGACCGACTACGGTGCCGCCAGCCGGACCGCGCAGCGCTAGTCCCGGGGCAGCCGCATGACCCGCCTCCAGCCCGGTGCCGCCGCCTGCCCCGCTTCAGCGCGGCAGGAACAACAGCCACACCACGAGCAGCATGTTGAACAGCAGCGAGATCGCGAAGGCGATCTTCCACAGCGCGTTCGGGTCGCGGGCGACGAGCGGCGTCGCCGGCGGCGCGGCGAGCGGGCGCGACGCGCCGCGCTCCAGCGCCAGCACGAACTCCTCGGCCGTCTCGAAGCGCTGCTGGCGCTCGCGCGCCACGGCCTTCAGCACCACGTGGTCCAGCCAGATCGGCAGCTCGGGCCGCAACCGCGAGGGCGCGATCGGGTCGCGCCGGTAGCGCGCGAGCTGGAACGGCTCGATCTCGCCGTACGGCAGCCGGCCACTCAGCCAGCGGTAGAGCGTGACGCCCAGCGCGTAGAGGTCGCTCGCCGCGTCGGCGCCGGCATGCCCTGCTTCCCACTGCTCGGGATTCATGTAGCTGGGCGTACCAGCATGCAGGCTGCGCACCGCTGGCGGCTCGCGACCGGAGATCGCCACGCCCAGGTCGAGCAGGCGCCACTGGCCGTCGTCGCCCAGGTGCAGGTTGGCCGGCTTGACGTCGCGATGCACCACGCGCTGACGGTGCAGCCGGCCCAGCGCGCGCGCCGCGGCCAGCGTGCCCTGCACGATCTCCTCCACGCTGAAGGCCTGCCCGGCCTCCAGCAGCTGCTCGAGCGTGCGGCCGCCGTGCCAGTCGAACACCGCATAGAAGGCGCTCGGGTCGCGCGGCTCGCGCACCCGCACGAAACCCTGCCCGTCGCGCTCGGTGACGGTGCGGCCCAGCCAGGCCTCATGGGCCAGCATCGCGCGCTCCTCGGGATCGCCGGCACGCGACTCGTGCAGCGTCTTGATCGCCACCAGCTCGCGCGTCGCCGCATCGCGCGCCTGCACCAGCCGGTGCACGCCGGTGTTGGCCACCAGCGCGGTGATCACATAGCCGTCGAGCGTGTCGCCCACCTTGAGGCGCGGCGGTATCGGCAACTGGCGTCCCAGCAGCAGGGCGTCGTCCAGGCTGCCGGCATCGAGCCCGCGCACGCGGACGACCAGCGCCGTGGCGTTGTCTCGGCCCCCCGCCGCGAGCGCCGCCTCGACCAGTCGCTCGCTCGCCTGCTGCGCGGTCTCGGCGGCGCCGAGCAGCTCGCGCATCGCGGCGTGCTTGAGCACCTGGTGCACACCGTCGCTGCTGAGCAGCAGCGTGTCGCCGATCTGCAGCTCGCCCTGGTGGAAGTCGATGCGCAGGCTGTCGTCGAGTCCGATCGCACGCGTGAGCTGGCTGCGCAGGTCCGGGTGGTCGAAGGCGTGGTCGTGGGTGAGTTGCGTGCATTCGCCGCCGCGCAGCAGCCAGGCCCGCGTGTCACCGACGTGGGCCACGGTCCAGGTGTGCCCGCGCAGCACCACCGCGGTCAGCGTGGTCAGGCCCGACGCATCGCCGCTGCGGCGCCGGTTGTGGTCGACCAGCCAGGCGTTGTGAGCCCCCAGCAGGCGGTCGAGCGCGACGGTGGTCTCCCAGGTCGCGGGCACGGCGTGGAAATCGTTGACGAGCGAGATCACCGCGGTCTGCGCCGCCACCAGGCCGTGGCCGCCGGCCGACACGCCGTCGGCGATGGCCGCGATCAGGCCGCGGCCGGCCTCGTGCGGCGCTGCCCGCAGCGCCGCGGCGAAGTCCTCGTTGCGCTCGCGCGGGCCCTTGTGGCTGGCATGCCCGATGTCGACGTCGAAGCTCATGAAAGGCCGCAATCCAGGTTCCCCCCGCGCTGCAGTGCGCCGCGGCCGGGGCGCGCCGATTCTGCCGCCGAACGCCGCGCGCGCCGCCGCGCTGGCACCCCGATTGCTAAACCTCAGCTGTGGTCGAAGGAGATCTGCGCATGAAGAAGATGAAACTCGTGATGGTGGGCAACGGCATGGCCGGCGTCCGCACCCTGGAAGAGCTGCTGAAGATCGCGCCCGATCTCTACGACATCACCGTGTTCGGCGCCGAGCCGCATCCCAACTACAACCGCATCCTGCTGAGCCCGGTGCTGGCGGGCGAGCAGACGGTCGACGAGATCATCCTCAACCCGCTCGACTGGTATGCCGAGCACGGCATCGCGCTGCACCTGGGCAAGAAGGTCACCGAGATCGACCGCGTGAAGCGCATCGTTCGCGCGTCCGACGGCACCGAGGCCGAATACGACCGCCTGCTGATCGCCACCGGCTCCAACCCCTTCATCCTGCCGGTCCCGGGCAAGGACCTGGAGGGCGTGATCGCCTACCGCGACATCGCCGACACCAACACCATGATCCAGACGGCCGAGAAGTACCGGCACGCCGTCGTGATCGGCGGCGGCCTGCTGGGGCTGGAGGCTGCCAACGGCCTGATGCTGCGCGGCATGCAGGTGACCGTGGTGCACATCATGCCGTGGCTGATGGAACGCCAGCTCGACGACGTGGCGGGCAGACTGCTGCAGAAGTCGCTGGAGGACCGTGGCCTGAAGTTCCTAATCGGCGCGCAGACCGAGCAACTGATCGGCGACAAGGACGGCCGCGTGATGGCCGTGCGCTTCAAGGACGGCCAGGAGATTCCCGCCGACTTGGTGGTGATGGCCGCCGGCATCCGCCCCAACACCGAACTCGCCCTGAAGGCCGGCCTGCACTGCTTCAATGACGGCCGGGGCGGCATCGTCGTCACCGACACCCTGCAGACCGTGACCGACCCGCGCATCTACTCCGTGGGCGAATGCGCCGCGCACCGCGGCATCGCCTACGGGCTGGTGGCGCCGCTGTTCGAGCAGGGCAAGGTGTGCGCGACGCACCTGGCGCAGTTCGGCATCGGCCGCTACACCGGCAGCCTGACCAGCACCAAGCTCAAGGTCACCGGCATCGACCTGTTCTCGGCCGGCGAGTTCATGGGCGGCACCGACACCGAGGAGATCGTGATGAGCGATCCCTTCGGCGGCGTCTACAAGAAGCTGGTCATCAAGGACGACAAGCTGGTCGGTGCCTGCCTGTACGGCGACACGGTCGACGGCTCCTGGTATTTCAAGCTGCTGCGCGAGGGTCGCAGCGTCGCCGACATCCGCGACAAGCTGATGTTCGGCGAATCCAACATCGGCGACACCGGTCACGAGGGCCACAGCAAGGCCGCCGCCATGGCCGACAGCGACGAGGTCTGCGGCTGCAACGGCGTCACCAAGGGCGCGATCTGCAAGGCCATCAAGGAAAAGGGACTGTTCACCCTCGAGGAGGTGAAGAAGCACACCAAGGCCAGCGCGAGCTGCGGCTCCTGCACCGGCCTGGTCGAGCAGCTGCTGATGTTCACCGCCGGCGGCGACTACTCGGCCGCCCCCACCAAGAAGGCGATGTGCGGCTGCACCGACTACAGCCACGCCGAGGTGCGCGAGGCGATCCGCACCGTGCCGTCGGACGGCAGCAAGCTGCTCACGGTCGACGGCGTCTACAAGGCCCTGAACTGGCGCACCCCGAACGGCTGCTCGAGCTGCCGGCCGGCCGTCAACTACTACCTCATCAGCACCTGGCCGAAGGAGGCGCGCGACGATCCGCAGTCGCGCTTCATCAACGAGCGCAGCCACGCCAACATCCAGAAGGACGGCACCTACTCGGTGATCCCGCGCATGTGGGGCGGCGAGACCACGGCCTCCGAGCTGCGCCGGCTCGCCGATGCCGTGGACAAGTACAAGATCCCGACCGTCAAGGTCACCGGCGGCCAGCGCATCGACCTGCTGGGCGTTAAGAAGGAAGACCTGCCCGCGGTCTGGAAGGACATCGGCATGCCCAGCGGCCATGCCTACGCGAAGGCGCTGCGCACCGTGAAGACCTGCGTTGGCAGCGAGTGGTGCCGCTTCGGCACCCAGGACAGCACGCAGATGGGCAAGGACCTGGAACGCGCGATGTGGCGCATGTATGCGCCGCACAAGGTGAAGTTCGCCGTGTCGGGCTGCCCGCGCAACTGTGCCGAGGCCGGCATCAAGGACGTCGGCATCATCGGCGTCGATTCCGGCTGGGAGATGTACGTGGCCGGCAACGGCGGCATCAAGACCGAGGTGGCGCACTTCTTCGTCAAGCTCAAGACGCCGGAGGAGGTGCTCGAGTACACCGGCGCCTTCTGCCAGCTCTACCGCGAGGAAGGCTGGTACCTCGAGCGCACGGTGCACTACGTGAACCGGGTCGGGCTCGACTACGTGAAGAAGAAGATCCTCGACGACGCCGAGGGCCGCAAGGCGCTGTGGGAGCGGCTGCAGTTCGCGCTCGACGGCGAACCCGACCCGTGGTTCGAGTTCGACAAGGCCGAGGTCGACAAGCGCCAGTTCGACGCGCTGAACGCCTGAGGCCGAAGGAGACTGATGATGAGTGACTGGAAGACAATCTGCCGTGTCGAAGACATCCCGGTGCTGGGCGCGCGCCGCGTGCTGCGGGCCAACGCCGTGGCCGTGGCGGTGTTCCGCAACAGCGAGGACAAGGTGTTCGCGCTGCTCGACCGCTGCCCGCACAAGGGCGGCCCGCTGAGCCAGGGCATCGTGTTCGGCGAGAGCGTGGCCTGCCCGCTGCACAACTGGACCATCGGTCTGGCCGACGGCTGCGCCAAGGCGCCCGACGAGGGCTGCACGCCGACCTTTGCCTGCAAGGTCGAGGGCGGCGAGGTCTTCCTCGATGCCGCGGAACTGGCCGGCAAGGCACTCGACGCCGTCGCCCCGGTCGCGGGCCCCTGCAGCAAGGCGACGGCCTGACGACGGCGACTGACGACCGCACACCCGATTCCATGCGCGAGACCCGATCGACCTGTCCTTACTGCGGCGTCGGCTGCGGCGTGATCATCGAGTCGCAGGGCGCGCAGATCACCGGCGTGCGCGGCGATCCGGAGCACCCGGCGAACTTCGGCCGCCTGTGCACCAAGGGCAGCACGCTGCATCTCACCGCCTCGGCCGCCATCACGCAGCAGACGCGCCTGCTGCAGCCGCTGCGGCGCGCCGCGCGCGGCCAGGCTGCTCAGCCGGTGGGCTGGGACGCCGCGCTCGACGAGGCCGCCGAGCGCTTCGCGGCGGTGATCGCGCAGCACGGGCCGGACGCAGTGGGCTTCTACCTGTCGGGCCAGTTGCTGACCGAGGATTACTACGTCTTCAACAAGATCGCCAAGGGCCTGATCGGCACCAACAACGTCGACACCAACTCACGCCTGTGCATGAGCAGCGCGGTGGCCGGCTACAAGGCCACGCTCGGCGCCGACGCGCCGCCGGCCTGCTACGACGACCTGAAGCACGCCAGCACGATCTTCATCGCCGGCAGCAACACCGCCTGGGCCCACCCCATCCTGTTCCGCCGGCTCGAGGACGCGCGCGCCGCCAACCCGGCGATGAAGCTGATCGTCGCCGACCCGCGCCGCACCGAGACCGCCGAGGTCGCCGACCTGCACCTGCCGCTGCTGCCCGGCACCGACGTGGCACTGTTCCACGGCTTGCTGCATCTGCTGATGTGGGAGGGCCTGACCGACACCGCCTACATCGCCACCCACACCACCGGCTTCGAGGCGCTGCGCGACCGGGTGCGCGAGTTCACGCCCAAGCACGTGGCCCAGGTCTGCGGGCTCGACGAGTCCGCCATCGTGCAGGCGGCGCGCTGGTTCGGCCAGAACACGCCGACGCTGAGCCTGTACTGCCAGGGCCTGAACCAGAGCTCGAGCGGCACCGACAAGAACGCCGCGCTGATCAACCTGCACCTCGCCACCGGGCAGATCGGCAAACCCGGCGCCGGCCCGTTCTCGCTGACCGGCCAGCCCAATGCGATGGGCGGGCGCGAGGTCGGCGGCCTGGCCAACCTGCTGAGCGCACACCGCGACCTCGCCAACCCGCAGCACCGCGCCGAGGTCGCCGCGCTGTGGGGCGTGCCGGACGTGCCCGCCGCACCAGGCAAGAGTGCGGTGGAGATGTTCCAGGCCGCCGCCGACGGCGAGATCAAGGCGCTGTGGATCAGCTGCACCAACCCCGCGCAGTCGATGCCCGACCAGACGACGGTGCGCCGCGCCCTCGAACGCTGCGAGTTCGTCGTGTTGCAGGAAGCCTTCGCCACCACCGCCACCGCGGCCTATGCCGACCTGCTGCTGCCGGCCACGACCTGGGGCGAGAAGGACGGCACCGTCACCAACAGCGAACGCCGCATCAGCCGCGTGCGCCCGGCCGTTGCGGCGCCCGGCGAGGCCCGCCACGATTGGGCCGCCGCGGTCGACTTCGCACGCCGGCTCGAAGCGAAGCTGCCGCGCCGCGCCGCGAACGGCGGCTCGCTGTTCCCGTATGCCGGCCCCGAGTCGGTGTGGAACGAACACCGCGAGAGCACGCGCGGACGCGACCTCGACATCACCGGCCTCAGCTACGCCCGCCTCGACCAGGGCCCTCAGCTGTGGCCCTGCCCGCAAGGTCAGGCCGAAGGCCGCGCCCGGCTCTACGAGGACGGCGTGTTCGCCACCCCCGACGGCCGAGCCCGCTTCGCGGCGATGGCCTATCGGCCGGTGGCGGAGCCGCGCGACGCGCGCTACCCGGTCTCGCTGACCACCGGCCGGCTGCGCGATCACTGGCACGGCATGAGCCGCACCGGCACGCTGGGCCGGCTGTTCGGCCACGTCGCGGAGCCCGGCGTCGAGATCCATCCGCGGGAGCTGGTGCGTCGCGGCTGGGAGGAAGGCGCGCTGGTGCACGTGACCTCGCGCCGCGGCTCGGTGATGCTGCCGGTGCGGGCCAGCGATTCGGTCGCGCCGGCGCAGGCCTTCGTGGCGATGCACTGGGGCGAGGAATTCGTCTCCGGCCTGTCGCCGTCGGGCGTGCGGCTGGCCGGCATCAACACGCTGATGCCCAGCGCCTACTGTCCGCAGTCGAAGCAGCCCGAGCTCAAGCACGCGGCGGTGAAGCTGCTGAAGGCCGAGATGCCCTGGCAACTGCTCGCCGCTGCCTGGCTGCCCGAGGACCAGGCCCTGCTGGCGCAGCAGCGGCTGCGCGACCTGATGCCCTCGTTCTCCTACGCGCACTGCGTGCCCTTCGGGCGCGAGCCGCATGCGCGCGGCGTGGTCGGCGTGCTGTTCCGGGCCGCCGCCGAGGAGCCGGCGGCCGACGAACTGATGGCGCAGATCGAGAGCCTGCTCGGCGTGGCGGGCCCGCAGGCGCTGCGCTATGCCGACCCCAAGCGCGGCCAGCGTCGTGCGATGCGGCTGGTGGCCGGCGACGGCGGCAACGCGAGGCTCGACGCCTTCGTGCTCGGCGGCGACATCCGCGCAGAGGCCTGGATCAAGGCGCTGCTGACCGACGAACTGCCGGCGCAGGCCTACGGTCGCGCGCTGCTGCGGCCGGGCGCCGAGCCGCCGGGGGCGGTGGTGGCGCGCGGCAGGCAGGTGTGCTCGTGCTTCAACGTCACCGAGCCCGAGATCCTGGACGCCCTCACGCGCTGCAGCGGAACCCCGGAGGCTCGGCTCGATCAACTGCAAGGCCTGCTGAAGTGCGGCACGAACTGCGGCTCCTGCATTCCGGCCCTGCGCACCCTCGTTCGCGGTTCGGTGCAGGCCGCCTGACGCACACCAGGGGAGTGCGCATTCGACGAGCGTGCGCTAGCCTCCGTTTGCAAGCCGTTGCACCTGCGACGGCACAGACGGCCGGCTTGGCCTGAGTCTTGCGGAACACGGATCACGATGGGCATCGCGCACTACCTCAAGGAAATCGGCCGCGGCAAGGAAGGCGCACGTTCGCTGACCGAGGCCCAGGCCCGCGACCTGATGAACCAGGTTCTCGACCGCACGGTGAGCGAGGCCGAGCGCGGCGCGTTCGCGATCGCGATGCGCATCAAGGGCGAGAGCACCGAGGAGTTGGCTGGTTTCACCGCCTGTGCGGCCGAGCGCAGCCTGGTGCTGGAGGCGGATGCCATGCCGGTGCTGCTGCCCTCCTACAACGGCGCACGCAAGCTGCCCAACCTCACGCCGCTGCTCGCGCTGCTGCTCGCGCAGGAGGGCGTGCCGGTGCTGGTGCACGGACCGCTGCACGATCCGGCGCGCGTCACCACCTACGAACTGTTCGAGAGCCTGGGGCTGCCGATCGCGCGCGACGCCGCCGGCGTGCACGATGCCTGGGCGCGCCATGAGCCGGTGTTCGTGCCCACCGCGGTGCTGTGCCCGGCGCTGGTGCCGCTGCTCGAACTGCGCTGGGTGCTGGGCCTGCGCAACCCGGCACACACCGTGGCCAAGCTGCTGACGCCGCGAGGCCGCGCCTGCCTGCGCGTCGTCAACTACACGCACCCTGAGTACGCGGCCGCGCACACGCGCTTCCTGCAGCACACCGGCGCACATGCCCTGCTGATGCGCGGCACGGAGGGCGAGCCGGTGGCCGACGCGCGCCGCCTGCCGAAGCTCGACATCTTCATCGCCGGCACGCCGCGGCCCGAACTCGGCCGTTCCGCGGTCGAGGGCGTGCTGGCCGAGCTGCCGCTGCTGCCGCGCAGCAGCGATGCCGCGACGACGGCGGTCTACATCCAGGCGGTGGTCAGCGGAGAGAAGCCGGTCCCCGGCCCGCTCGTCGAGCAGGTCGAGGTGCTGGTCCGCGCACACGCGGCCATGCGACAACACGAGGAAAGAACCCATGAGCGCTCGGCCTGAACCTCCGGTGCCGACGGTCTGGCTCGTCGGCGCCGGCCCCGGCGACCCGGAGCTGCTGACCTTGAAGGCGGTGCGCGCGATCCGCGCTGCCACGGTGCTGCTGGTCGACGACCTGGTCGGCGACGCGGTGCTGCGCTACGCGCGCCGCTCGGCGCGCATCGTCCACGTCGGCAAGCGCGGCGGCTGCCGCAGCACGCCGCAGGCCTTCATCGAACAGTTGATGCTGCGCGAGGCGCTGGCCGGCGAACGCGTGGTGCGGCTCAAGGGCGGCGACCCGTTCATCTTCGGGCGCGGCGGCGAGGAAGCCGCCTCGCTGCGCGCGCACGGCGTGCACGTCGAGGTGGTCAACGGCATCACCGCCGGCCTCGCCGCGGCCACCTCGATCGGCGCACCACTGACGCATCGCGACCATGCCCACGGTGTGATGCTCGTGACCGGCCACGCCAAGGACGAGTCCACCACGCTGGACTGGCGCGTACTCGGTGCGGCGGCCGCGCAGGGCCTCACGCTGGTGATCTACATGGGCGTGAGCCAGGCGGCCCGTCTGCAGGCGGGCCTGCTGGAAGCCCTGCCGGCCGGCACGCCGCTCGCCATCGTGCAGCACGCCAGCACCGCGCGGCAGCGCAGCGCGCTCACCACGCTCGGTGGCCTGCTGGACACGCTGGCGCGCGAAGGCCTCGGCAGCCCGGCCGTGCTGATCGTCGGCGACGTGCTGCGCGGGCTGGCACAGCTGTCACCCCCGGTTGCCACGCAGGCGGCCTGAGCGTCCGTCAACGATCGACCGGCGCCACCCGCAGCAGTTGCACGCCGGGCCGGTTGCCGACCAGCGTGATCGCGTCGAAGGCCCGCCGTGCCGGCTCGTCGCCGAGGTCGAAACCGGTCTGCCGACGCCAGCCGCCGGTGATCTGCACCACGCGCTCGCGCACCGGCTGCAGCGACGTGCCCGGGCCGTGGACCTCGTCGATCACCCGCAGGAAACCGGCGAGCACGCTGGGTCCGTCGGCATGCTCGGCCCACACCACGCAGCGGCCATCATCCGCGAGCGCCAGTTGCAGCAGGGCCTCGCGGTCGGGTGCGGCGTAGACCTGCCCGCTCGCCCCGCCGAGCAGGCTGCTGCGCTGCGCATCATCGGTCTGCAGCGGCGCCAGGCCGGCAGCCAGCGCCAGGTCGACCCGCGCACCGGCATCGCCGCCGGCGACGGCGCAGGTGCGACCGTAGAGCTCCACCGCTTCCTGCGCCAGGGTCCGCGCATCGACCACTGGTCCCTGCACCACCGCATCGGTGCGCGCCGAGCCCGGCGGCGCCACGAACTCCGGCCCGGCCGATTGCGCCGCGACCGACTGCAGCACGGCCACCAGCACCACGCCGATCCCGAGCCTCCGCCCCAGCCCGCCGCGCGGGCCCGCGCATCGCTGCAGCGGCTCCATGCGATCCAGGCCCGTGCGGCTCAGGCCCGCTCGCCGACCCAGCCGGCCACCGAAGCCAGCGCCGCCCCCAACCCGGCCGGATCGGTGCCGCCGGCCATCGCGAGGTCCGGCTTGCCGCCCCCCTTGCCGCCGACCTGCTGCGCCACGAAGTTGACCAGCTCGCCGGCCTTGACCCGGGCGGTCGCATCGGCGGTCACGCCGGCGGCGAGCTGCACCTTGCCGCCCTCCACCACTGCCAGCACGATGGCCGCGCTCTTGAGCTTGTTCTTCAGCTGGTCCAGGGTGTCGCGCAGCGCCTTCGCGTCGGCGCCTTCGAGCCGGGCCGCCAGCACCTTCAGACCCTTCACGTCGACGGCCTGTGCCAGCAGCCCGTCACCCTGCGAGGAAGCGAGCTTGCCCTTCAGCGCGGCGAGCTCCTTCTCCAGCGTGCGCAGCTGCTCCAGCACCGCGGCGACGCGGCCCGGCACCTCGGCCGGCGCCGCCTTCAGCGCGCCGGCCAGACCGGCCACCGTGCCCTCGAGCTGCTGCACGTAGGCCAGCGCGTTGTCGCCGGTGATCGCCTCGACGCGGCGGATGCCGGCCGCGACGCCGCTCTCGGCGACCACCTTGAACAGCCCGATGTCGCCGGTGCGCTGCACATGGGTGCCGCCGCACAGCTCGCGGCTGCTGCCGATGTCGAGCACGCGCACCTCGTCGCCGTACTTCTCGCCGAACAGCATCATCGCGCCGAGCTTCTGCGCCTCCTCCATCGGCAGCACGCGCGCCTGTGTCGGCGCGTTGGCCAGGATCTCGGCGTTGACGATCGCCTCCACCTTCGCGATCTGCGCATCGCTCATCGGCGCGTTGTGCGCGAAGTCGAAGCGAGTGCGCTCGGCGTTCACCAGCGAGCCCTTCTGCTGCACGTGGCCGCCCAGCACTTCGCGCAGTGCCTTGTGCATCAGGTGGGTCACGCTGTGGTTGCGCACGGTCCTGGCGCGCTGCTCCCCGTCGACCCGCGCGTTCAGCACGTCGCCGACCCGGATCTCGCCCTCGACCACGCGGCCGTGGTGGCCGAACACGTCGGCCTGGATCTTCTGCGTGTCCTCCACGATCACGCGGCTCGTGCCGTTGCGCAGCTCGCCGCCGTCGCCGACCTGGCCGCCGCTCTCAGCGTAGAACGGCGTGTGGTCGAGCACGATCACCGCGTCGTCGCCGGCCTTCGCGCTCGGCACGGCCGAACCATCGACGTAGACCGCGGTGACCTTCGAGCCCTCGTGCACCAGGTGCTCGTAGCCGTGGAAGGTGGTGGCCGCACCGGCGTACTCGAGGCCGGCGGCCATCTTGAACTTGCCGGCCGCGCGCGCCTGCTCGCGCTGGCGCTTCATCGCGGCGTCGAAGCCGGCCTGGTCGACCGTCACGCCGCGTTCGCGGCAGACATCGGCGGTCAGGTCGAGCGGGAAACCGTAGGTGTCGTGCAGCTTGAAGGCGGTTTCACCGTCGAGGGTCTTCGCGCCGCCGGCCAGGGCCGATTCCAGGATCTCCATCCCGTTGGCGATGGTCTGGAAGAAGCGCTCCTCCTCCTGCTTCAGCACCTCGGTCACGCGCGCCTCGGCGCGGGCCAGCTCGGGGTAGGCCTCGCCCATCTGGCGCACCAGCTCGGCCACCAGCGTGTGGAAGAAGGGCTTGCGGGCGCCGAGCTTGTAGCCGTGGCGGATGCCGCGGCGGGCGATGCGGCGCAGCACGTAGCCGCGGCCCTCGTTGCCGGGGATCACGCCGTCGACGATGGTGAACGAACAGGCGCGGATGTGGTCGGCAATGACCTTCAGCGACGGCGAGTCCTTGTCGCTGTCGCCTGCGCCGGCCGCGTCCACCGCCTGCTTGGCCGCCGCCAGCAGCGCGACGAACAGGTCGATCTCGTAGTTGGAGTGCACGTGCTGCAGCACCGCGGTGATGCGCTCCAGGCCCATGCCGGTGTCCACGCTCGGCTTGGGCAGCTTGTGCATCACGCCCGCCTCGTCGCGGTTGAACTGCATGAACACGTTGTTCCAGATCTCGATGTAGCGGTCGCCGTCCTCGTCGGGCGAACCGGGCGGGCCGCCGGGGATCTCGGGGCCGTGGTCGTAGAAGATCTCGGTGCACGGGCCGCAGGGCCCGGTGTCGCCCATCATCCAGAAGTTGTCGGAGGCGTAGCGCGCGCCCTTGTTGTCGCCGATGCGCACGATGCGCTCGGCCGGCACGCCGACCTGCTTGTTCCAGATCTCGTAGGCCTCGTCGTCCTCCGCGTAGACGGTGACCCAGAGCTTGTCCTTGGGCAGCTTGAAGACCTCGGTCAGCAGCTCCCAGGCATAGGCGATGGCATCCTGCTTGAAGTAGTCGCCGAAGCTGAAGTTGCCCAGCATCTCGAAGAAGGTGTGGTGCCGCGCCGTGTAGCCCACGTTCTCGAGGTCGTTGTGCTTGCCGCCGGCGCGGATGCACTTCTGTGCCGTGGTGGCGCGCGAGTACGGGCGCTTGTCGAAGCCGAGGAACACGTCCTTGAACTGGTTCATCCCCGCATTGGTGAACAGCAGCGTCGGGTCGTCGCCGGGCACCACCGGGCTCGAGGCCACGATCTGGTGGCCCTTGGACTCGAAGAACTTCAGGAAGGCGGAACGGATCTCGGAGGCTTTCATGCGGGGGCTCGGTCGGGTCGGCGGGCGGTGCGCGGCGGCGGTCCGCGACGCGCGAATGCTGGCGCAAGTGCTTGATTCAACAAACTTTTTCATTATAGGTTTGCAACCCTCATGGCCTGCGTGGAACAGGGTCGGCGCGTATCATCGAAAACCGGTTCCGGAGATACCGCATGGACATGAAGAATTCGCCGCTGGCCACCCTGGCCGACCCCACCCTGCTGAAGACCGCCGCGCTGATCGATGGGGCATGGGTCGACCGCGGCGAACACTTCGCCGTCACCGACCCTGCCACCGGTCAGGTTCTGGCGCAGGTGGCCAACCTGGGTGCTGCCGACGCCGAAGCCGCCCTCGCCGCCGCGGCGCGCGCCTGGCCGGCCTGGCGCGCCAAGACCGCCAAGGAACGCGCTTCGGTGCTGATGAAGTGGTACCAACTGCTGCTGCAGCACGCCGACGACCTGGCCCGCATCATGACCGCCGAGCAGGGCAAGCCGCTGGCCGAGGCCAAGGGCGAGGTGGGCTACGGCGCCAGCTTCATCGAGTGGTTCGCCGAGGAAGCCAAGCGCGTCTACGGCGAGACCGTCCCGACCACCGACAACAACAAGCGCTACCTGGTGCTGAAGCAGGCGATGGGCGTGTGCGCGGCCATCACGCCTTGGAACTTCCCGATCGCGATGATCACCCGCAAGGTCGCGCCGGCGCTGGCCGCCGGCTGCCCGGTGGTCATCAAGCCGGCCGAGCAGACGCCGCTGTCGGCGCTGGCCGTTGCCGAGCTGGCGCAGCGCGCCGGCATGCCGGCCGGCGTGCTGAACGTGCTGACGGCCGACGCGGAGCGCTCGATCCAGATCGGCAACGTGCTGTGCGCCAGCGACACCGTGCGCCACCTGAGCTTCACCGGCTCCACCGAGGTCGGCCGCATCCTGATGAAGCAGTGCGCGCCGACCATCAAGAAGCTGAGTCTGGAGCTCGGCGGCAACGCGCCCTTCATCGTGTTCGACGATGCCGACCTCGACAGCGCGGTCGAGGGCGCGATGATCAGCAAGTACCGCAACGCCGGCCAGACCTGCGTGTGCGCGAACCGGCTCTACGTGCAGGCCGGCGTCTACGACGCCTTCGTCGAGAAGCTGGCGGCGAAGGTGAAGGCCATCAAGGTCGGCAACGGCTTCGAGGCCGGCGTGACCCAGGGGCCGCTGATCGATGAGGCGGCGCTGGCAAAGGTGGAATCCCACGTGGCCGACGCGCTGGCCAAGGGTGCGAAGCTGCTGACCGGCGGCCAGCGCATCGGCGAGCGCTTCTACTCGCCCACGGTGCTGGCCCAGGCCACGGGCGAGATGCTCTGCGCCCGCGAGGAGACCTTCGGCCCGGTGGCGCCGGTGTTCCGTTTCGAGACCGAGGCCGAGGTGGTGGCGCTAGCCAACGACACCGAGTTCGGCCTCGCCAGCTACTTCTACAGCCGCGACGTGGGCCGCATCTTCCGCGTCGGCGAGGCGCTGGAGTACGGCATGGTCGGCATCAACACCGGCCTGATCTCGACCGCCGAGGTGCCGTTCGGCGGCGTCAAGCAGTCGGGCCTGGGCCGCGAGGGCTCGCACCACGGCATCGACGACTACGTGGAGATCAAGTACCTCTGCCTGGGCGACATCCAGAAATGACCCCCTGCTGAGCCACGGACATCATGGAACTGCGTCACTGGGTCCTCGTCGTCTTCCTCGCCTCGGCGCTGTTCATCCACTTCCGCGGCAAGGTGCGTTTCCCGCTGAAGCGGGCACTCGACTTCACCATCGTGCTGGCGCCGGTGAACGCGCTGATGTACCTGTTCTCGCGCGTGCCGGCCAAGGCCTACCTCGACCCGCAGCAGTTCCCGGAACTGGCGCCGCTGCAGGCGAACTGGCAGACCATCCGCGACGAGGCGCTGAAGCTCAACGACGAGGGCCAGATCCGTGCGGCCGCGAGCTACAACGACATCGGCTTCAACTCCTTCTTCCGCACCGGCTGGAAGCGCTTCTACCTCACCTGGTACGGCAAGGAACTGAGCAGCGCCAACGCGCTGTGCCCGCAGACGGTGGCGCTGCTGAAGAGCATCCCCAGCATCAAGGCAGCGATGTTCGCGTCGCTGCCACCGGGGGCCACGCTGGTGCGGCACCGCGATCCCTACGCCGGCTCGCTGCGCTACCACCTGGGACTGACCACGCCCAACGACCCCGGTTGCTTCATCGAGGTGGACGGCCAGCGCTACCACTGGAAGGACGGCGAGGTGGTGATGTTCGACGAGACCTTCATCCACCACGCCGCCAACGAGACCCAGCAGCAGCGCGTGGTGCTGTTCTGCGACGTGGAGCGCCCGTTGCACACGGCGCCGGTGCGCTGGTTCAACCGCATGTTCGCAACCCACGTGATGGCCGCCGCGTCGTCGCAGAACGAGACCGGCGACGAGCCGGTGGGCGCCATCAACCGCTTCTTCGCGGTCGCCTACCAGCTGCGCCTGAAGGCCAAGGCCCTGAAGGTCAGCCACCGGCAGGTCTACTACGCCGGCAAATGGCTTCTGATCGTCGGCCTGCTGTGGCTGCTGTTCTACTGAGCGCCGCCTGATCCCGCCGGGCCCGGCGCGGGTCCGTCGTCCCCGAGCTCGTCGTTGGCCGCCTCGACCGGGCCGCGCTCGACGTGGTTGGCGAAGCCGGCGCGGCCCAGCGGCGCGGCACCCTCCGCCGCGGCGCTGGCCTGGCGCCACAGGCTGCCGGCGTCCTTGCCGTGCTCGGGGTAGCGCGCGATGCCGGCGCGCGCGGCCACCGCGAGCTCGTGCGTGCCGATGCGCACCGGCCGCGTCAGGCTGCGCACCAGCTTGGCGGCCACGCGGTCGGCCGCGGTCGGCGTGTCGATCCACGCCAGCAGCACCGCGAAGGCGTCGGCCCCGACCGAGGCCACCACGTCGCTGGCGCGCAGCGCGGCGCGCAGCCGCACCGCCAGCTTGCGCCGCAGCGCACCCAGCTCGGCCGCCGACGCGAGCTGCGTCGCGGCCGTCGCCAGGCCTTCGAGGTGGATCACCACCAGGGCCATCGGTGCGGGTTCGCGCTCGCGCAGCGCCAGCAGGTGGTTCACGTGCTCCAACAGCTGCATCTGGTTGGGCAGGCCGGTGGCCAGGTCGGTGGCGTAGGCGCGGCGCGCCAGTCGGTCCAGGCGCTGGCGGACCACGGCCTGCTGCAGCGCCGGCAGCAGCCGCTCGGCCGAGGCCAGGTCGGCCGACGGCAGCAGCGCCTGCACGCCGCGCTCCAGCAGCGCCTGCGCCAGCGCGGCGCTCGGCCGTTCGGTGGCCACCAGCACGGCGGCGTCACCGGCATCGGCCTGCCACCACGGCGGCGCCACGGCAGCGGCCAGCACCCGCAAGTCAGCCGCCGCCGGCAGGTTCAGCAGCAGCGCGTCGAAGGGCTCGGCGCGCAGCCGCTCGCGCGCCTCGCCCGGCGAGGCGCAGGCCTCGACCGTGCAGCGCCCCCAGCCCGCGACGGCCAGCGCCGCCGGCCCCGGCACCCCGGGCAGCGAACCGACCAGCAACACGCGGCGGCAGTCATCGGCCATCACCGGCTCCGGGCACGAAAAAGGCCACCAGGGTGGCCTCGGAATGTGGAGCGGGTGAAGGGAACAGCACCCGGTCGCTAACTCGTTTATTACGAACGTCTTTTCCGATCCAAGCGTCACGGAATGGACTCGATTGTGGACTCAAGTCTTCGGCCTGGTCAACGCAGGCCGTTGTGGGTGATCCAAAGCGAGCCAAGCACATCCACCAACAGCCAGAGCATCGGATTTCATTCCGAAGTCTATCTGTCCACTGGCACATCACGCCACAGGCCGCAACGGACAGGTGAGCTGCGTCCTCAAAGGACTGGCTCATCATCGACCGGCGCGGCCCCGTCTTTCACCCGCTCGATGAACCGCCTCATGGGCTCCGAGGGTTCGCCCCGGCGGCGCAGCAGGTAGGTAGAGAGCATCGGTGGGGTGCCGGCCAGGGGACGAATGGAGATGTCCGGGCGCTGTAGCGTCTGCACCTGCGAGGCGATGGCGAAGCCGATGCCGTAGCCGGCGCCGACCAGGGTCAACATCACGCCGAGGCTGGTCACTTCATCGACCAGCTTGAGCGGCGTGCCTGCGTCCTGCAGCAGCGCTTGAATCTGATGGCGGCAGCCCGATCCCGATTCGGGATGGCACAGAACCAGCGGAAACTTCAAGGCTTCGGGCAGCGGCACCTGCACGTGTGCCAGCAAGGGATGGCGTGCGGGCACGATCACCGACAGCGGGTCGGTCCACACCGGCTCGGCGACGAGGCCATCATGCACCGCGTTTGACAACGCAAAGCCGATGTCCAGCAGATCATCGTGCAGCATCTTGAGCTGCTGCGCGAACGGCAGCTCGAAGACGCGAATCTCCAGCTCGGGCTCCTCCTCACGGCTGCGTGCCAGCAGGGTGGCGATGCGGGGCTGCGCCAGGCTGTCGCAGATGGCGATGCGCAGATGGCCCTGGTAGCCCTGTGCCGCCGCCTTGGCGCTCTTGACTGCCTGCTCCACGGTGGCCATCACGCGCCGGCATTCGCCGAGGAACACCTGGCCGGCCCAGGTCAGCCGCGTCAGGCGTGTGCTGCGGTCGAACAACTGCACGCCAAGCTGGCTTTCCAGGTCGCGCATCGCACGCGACACAGGCGACTGCTCGATGCCCAGACGCTCGGCTGCACGGGCCAGATGCAGTTCTTCCGCAACTGCGACGAAGTAACGCAGCAATCTGAAATCCAAGGCCACCTCCTGTTTGTCTTCTTCTGGTTCGGCCTCTCGGGCGCCAGCATCTACATCCGCATCCCGTCAGCACCTCCTTCGATTGCATCGCGTCGAAGCACTCATGCCTGTCGGGAGCCCGTCGCCGACACGCGCGGAGCTGGCCGGCGCACACAGCCGGACACTGAATGCTGATGGCCATGTTTGCTGCTGCCATGCCAGGGCGGGCGGCCAAGCAATATGACGCAGGCGTTCCTGCGAACCAGGGCCGCGAAGACGATGCTGCGTCCGCAAGGCTGGTAAATCAGCCGGTGTGCCGAGCACCGCGCGCAGGCGCTCACGCGTGTCGGAGTTCGCGATCGGTGCAGCCGACGACGACACGCCGGCGTCAGGGCGGGCGTGCCGATGCAGTTTCATGGGGGGGTCTTTCGGCTCACCCCGGTCGTGGCCTGGTCGGTCACGAAGCCCAGCTCCAACACCCCGGACTTCTGCGTAGCCGCCATCCCCTGGGCGACGCGCTCGTAGATCCACCAGGCGGTCGCCGCGGATGAAGTCCTCGGGCTGCGGTTGACGCGGCGCGGAGGCCTGCAGCCGCTGCGCGAGCTGCTCGTCGCCCATGCGTTCGTCGTTCCAGAACACGCTGCCGTGGGTAGTGACGGACAGGTTCGCCACGTCGGGCTTGATCGGCTTCACTCCATTCAGACACAGATGTTAATGAGAATTATTATTGATTGTCCGTGGTTTTGTGTGATATGGCAACACCGATGGAATAACCCGGCCTTGCCTGGACACTCGCCGCCTCGCCGGCGACTGAAGGCCGGATGGCGGCAACTGGAAAGCCTCTGTGACCGGCATCGCCACCGGGAAGCACTCATGCGGTTCCCTACGGCCAGAGGAATGGACTCCACTTTCTGGGGGGGGGGGGAAGTACATGAACTTACGCCATCTTCGCTGTTTCATCGCCGTGGCCGAGGAGTTGCACTTCGGCCGGGCGGCGCGAAGGCTGCATGTGGAGCAGTCACCCCTGTCGCGAACGATCCGCCAACTGGAGGCGGACTTGGGCGTGACGCTGCTGGAGCGCACGCCGCGCGGGGTGCGCCTGACCCCGGCCGGGCAGGTGTTCCTGGAGGAGGCCCGGCGCGTGCTGCTGACCCTTGAGCAAGCCCAGACCAAGGCGCGGGCGGTGGCGGCGGGACACCGGGGCACCCTGCGCATCGCCCTGGCCGGCGGCGTCGGGCGGACCCGGCTGTCGGCGCTGCTCGCGCTGTGCCGGGAGGAGGCGCCGGAAGTGGGCATCCGGCTGTTCGAGGCGCCGCTGTCGCAGGTGGTGGGCGGGCTGGGCAACGACCTGTACGACGCGGCCTTTGCCATGGCCGGCGAGATAGATGCCGGGGTGGTCGCCATGCCGGTGTGGCAAGACCCGCTGGTGGTGGCCATACCCGCGCGGCACCCCTTGCTGGCGCACAAGCGGGTGCCGCTGGAAGAGGTGGTGGGCTACCCGCTGGTGCTGTGCCACCCGCAGGTGTGTGCGGAGTGCAGCCGGCAATGCGAGCGCCTGCTGCGCCTGGTGGAGACACCGTCGGTCGTGGCCGAGTACGTGACGACCCACTCGCTGATGCTGGCCCTGGTGGCGGCCGGCTATGGCGTGGGATTTTCCACCGCGGCGCACGTGGTGGCACGCCGGCAGGCGGACGTAATCGTCCGGCCGCTGGATGAAGACTCGGCGGCGCTGACGACCTACCTGCTACATCCCGAGGGCGCGATGTCGGAGCCGCTGCGCCACTTCATCGACCGTGCGCAGCGTGTCGGCCATATGCCGTTGGATACGCAACGGCTCGCATGAGGCTGCTTCAGGCGAGTTGGCCGATTCCATTTTGGTCAAAGCGCCAGACCCGTTATGTCATAGCGGGATTCCATTGACGCGGTGCACCGGCGCGCCGCACTCAGGCGTTGCTCGCGGTTGCGGTTGGCATCCTGCAATGAAATTCGCATGCCTATCGTGGCGCGTCACAGCGAAGACGCGCGGCGCAACAGTGCTTGCCGTATGCGCATCGGCTCTGGCGTGTTGAGCTGATCGCGCTTTACTGGGCCTTTTCCCCTGCAAAGACTTTGGCCTGGTTATCCGGGTCAGGCATGGTGCCCGCGAATGACGCTGGTGACAGCATGTTTCGCGGCTTGCGAATTGTGAGTGATGGCGCCATGCGCGGCAAGACGCACATCTCGCAACGAAACCGGCGGCATCGTCGATGCCACGGTCTTCGCCGCTTCGCCACTTGCTCGTTTCGCCCGGAGATTCCTGGACAGCCACGCACGCCGCCTGTACGGCGGGTGCGCGTGCTTGGACTCGGTGCGATGACGAATGGAGGCGCGCGATATGCCGAAGTCGAGCAGCCTGGCCGATGGTGCCAAGACCTACTACCGCCCGATCGAGGCGGCAATCCGCTGGAGCGGATTGCTGCGCTTCGAGCGGCGCATCCTGGCGACCTTGGGACAGCGGCCTCTACCGGAGGCAACGGAGTTTCCGCGCTGGCCGATGCTGCGGTTGAACGCCGAAAGAATCTTCGATGCGCTGGCTCACGGCGAGATGCCGTATGGCAAGGAGGGCTTGGTGCGGGACACGCAGGGCCTGGCGATGGACGACCCGTCGCTGACGGTGCGGCACGTCGACCTGAAATCCTGGATGGCGCACCACTACCCCGGCGAGAGACCGGCGTTTCTGTTCGATGAGATCGAGCGTGCGCTTCACCCAGCGATCAGCCTGGACACAGTGGGCGCATTGCTGGCCGAGCGGGAAGCGATCAAGGCGCGGCTGGCGGAACACTTGGGCGTGCACGAGACGCTGCGCACCGAGCACGAGGCGCTGCTAAAAATGCACGCCGCCTGCGCGGCCGACGCGGAGCGTGCGAGCACGCCGGGGCCGCGCAGTGAATCGACCTACCTGAACATCGTTGGCGGGTTACTGACGCTACTGCTGGGCAAGTCGCCCAGCGGCATGCCGTATTCCAGCTTCCTGACGCAGGAAGCCATCATCAGCGCGATGGTGGCGCACCACGGCAACGCGATGGGCATCACCGAGCGCACCCTGCAGGCCAAGTTCGCACTGGCTCGGCGCAATCTGCAGAGCACAACTTCCTGAGCGATGCCAGACCGTATCTGCGGTCGCGGAAACCGCATTTGCGGTGTCTTTCTTCAACGCGGCGTTCTTAATTCGAGTCACGCCAATCAGCGCCACTGAGCGTTAAGGAGTGACCCTCATGTCTTCGCAGACCACCGCCACGGCGGCACCGACCGAGCACCGCATCCTGCGCCGCGCCGAGGTCGAAGCCAAGACCGGCTTCAAGCGCGCGCACATCTACAGCCTGATGAAGGAAGGCAAGTTCCCCAAGGCGCTGCGCCTGGGCGTGCGCGCGGTGGGCTGGGACTCGGTGGAGATCGAACAGTGGATCGCCGAGCGCCTCAAAGAACGCGCCTGACGCTTCTTCTCGGTTCATGCCATTCGACGAGGAGAAGCCCATGCAGGTGGTGTCCATCATTTCGACCAAGGGCGGCGTGGGCAAGACCACGACTGCGGCCAACCTGGGCGGCTTCATCGCCGATGCCGGGCTGCGCGTGCTGCTGCTGGACCTGGACGTGCAGCCCACGCTGTCGAGCTACTTCACGCTGGACGTGCGCGCGCCCGGCGGCATCTACGAGATGCTGGCCTTCAACGAGCGGCGCATCGAGCAACTGGTGTCGCGCACCGCGATCGCGGGCCTGGACCTGGTGCTCTCGAACGACGACCGCGGCGAACTGAACACGCTGCTGCTGCACGCTCCGGACGGGCGTCTGCGACTGCGGCATTTGCTTCCCACTTTCCGCACGCACTACGACCTGTTGTTGATCGATACGCAGGGCGCGCGCAGCGTGCTGCTGGAGATGGCAGTGCTGGCGTCCGACCTGGCGCTGTCGCCGGTAACACCGGAAATCCTTGCGGCGCGCGAGCTGCGGCGCGGCACGCTGCAACTGATTGAGGACATCGCGCCGTATCGGCACCTGGGCATCGAGCCGCCACCGCTGCGCCTGCTCATCAACCGTGTGCATCCGGTGTCGTCGAACGCGCGGATGGTCCAGCAGGCGCTGCGACAGGTGTTCCAGGAACAGTCCGGTGTGCAGGTGCTGGACACCGACGTGCCGGCCATCGAAGCCTATCCACGCGCTGCGACACGAGGATTGCCGGTGCATCGGGTGGAGTACCGGCAGCCGGCTGGGCGAACGGCGCCCGCGGCACTGGAGACCATGCGTACGCTGGCCGGCGAGCTGTTCCCCGCGTGGCGGGAGCGCTTTTCGCTGGTCACCGGCCGGCCCGATGGGGGAGGGGCCGCCCATGGCGAGCGCGCGTGAACTGGCACGCGGCCGTGAGCGGCTGCGTGCGCTGATCGAGTTCGCGCAGGGCGAAGGCTGGCGCGTGGTGCGCACATCCGGCGGGCACCTGAAATTCACGAAACCAGGTTGCACGTCGATCTACACCAGCTCGACTGCGAGCGACCATCGTGCCGACCGCAATGCCCGCGCGCAGCTTCGCCGCGCTGACCGGCAGGCGCAGGAGATCGGCCATGGCTGAGCTGACGCCCCAGGACATGGCTGCCAAGTTGTTGACCACCGGCTTCGAGCGCAGCGGCCCTTCGGCCGCGGCCTTGAGCGACCCCATCGCCGATACGCCGATGGTGGTGACGCTGGACCAGTTGCGGCCCTACGACCACGACCCGCGCGTGACGCGCAACCCGGCCTATGCGGAGATCAAGGCGTCCATCCGCGAACGCGGGTTGGACGCGCCCCCTGCGATCACACGCAGGCCGGGCGAGGCGCACTACATCATTCGCAACGGCGGCAACACGCGGCTGGCGATCCTGCGCGAGTTGTGGAGCGAGACCAAGGAGGAGCGCTTTTTTCGCATTGCGTGCCTGTTCCGCCCGTGGCCGGCGCGCGGCGAAATCGTGGCGCTGACCGGGCATCTGGCCGAGAACGAGCTGCGCGGCGGGCTGACCTTCATCGAGCGGGCCTTGGGCGTCGAGAAGGCGCGCGAGTTCTACGAGCAGGAAAGCGGCCAGGCGCTGTCGCAGAGCGAACTCGCGCGGCGGCTGACTGCCGACGGCTATCCGGTGCCGCAGTCACACATCAGCCGCATGAACGATGCGGTGCGCTATCTGCTGCCGGCGATCCCGACGCTGCTGTACGGCGGATTGGGCCGGCATCAGGTGGACCGGCTCGCGGTGCTGCGCAAGGCGTGCGAGCGCACCTGGGAGCGGCGTGCGCTGGGCCGCACCGTGACCGTGGACTTCGCCACCTTGTTCCACGACGTGCTGACGCAGTTCGACACACAGCCGGACGACTTCTCGCCGCAGCGGGTGCAGGACGAGCTGGTGGGCCAGATGGCCGAGCTGCTGGAGGCGGACTACGACACGCTGGCGCTGGAGATCAACGACAGCGAAAGCCGCCAGCGTGCGCTGACCAGCGAACCGGCGGCGCCGACGCCACCGGCAGCGCCTTCCGTGCCTTCTGCTCCTCCCCCGCCGGTCTCCGCGCCTCAGCAGCCACCCGCCTCGTCTGTGCCGCGCGACACCACGCCAGCCGCGCCTCCGGCGCCAGCAGCAACACCGCCTGCACCGCCCGAAGCGCCGGAGGAGCAGCACGGGCAGCGCGACGAGCGCCTGCAAGGGCACATCGTGACGCCGGCGCCGACCACCGAGCGCCTGCAGTCCATCCAACGGATGGTCGCGGACCAGCTCGGCGACAAGCTGCCCGACTTCGAGGCCGATGCGCTGCGTGCGATCCCCGTGCAGGCGGGCGGGCTCTATCCCATCTCGGACGTCTGGTACATCGAGCCGAGCTTGGACGTGCCGGATCGCCTGCGCGTGCACATCGCGCAATTCGCGCGCGAGATCGCCGGGGACGCAGCGGTAGCCGACCACATCGAGGCCAGCGACGGCGGCATCGGCTTCGTCTGCGTGGCGCCGGCCGTGGGCCAGGCGAAGGCGCTGCCGGTGTTCGCGCGGGCAGTGCTGACCCTGCTGCATGCGCTGAGTGCAGCGCCGCCCGCCGCGAACGGATTGGACCGCGCGCGGCTGGCCGACGAGCTGGCGGCGCTGCTCCATGGCCATGGCGGCTCGGCCACACGCCTGAGCGATGCTGCGCTGGTGAAGCTGTTCCGTCTGCTGCGCCTGGCGCGCCGGCTGCTGGATCTGGAAGCCGGTGACCCGGGCCACGAGTCCTGAGCGCGCAGGAGGCTCCCATGTCGGCACCGCACCCGCTCAACCAGGCCGTCATCGCCCAGGCGCTGCATGACCTGCGCAACGGCCAGTTGCGCCGCTGCAAGGCCATGGGCTTCGGCGAGGAGGAGCTGGATGCGCTGAAGCACCCCGAACTCGTGAGCATGCTGGTGAATGCCACGGTGTCGTGGTGTTCGGTGTCGGTGAACCGGGAGGTATTGAAGCGGCTTCTGAGCCAGGTGCACGACGTGGAGCGGGAGATCGCCACGGTGGACCGCATGCTGCGCCTGGGGGCGAGCACGGAGATGGTTAGCAAGTTCTACGGCCTCACGCATCAGGAAGTGGCGCTGCGCCGTGACATCCTCGGGCTACCCAAGCGCAAGGGCCGGCATCCGGTACTCGACGAGGCGCAGGACGTGGCCTTGTGGGAGCGCTGGAAGGCCGGCGTCACCGAGCGCCATATCGCCCTGACCGACGACATGGCGATGCTGGCGCTGACCATGGACCTGGCCGAGGCCATGACCCTGCCCATGTCGGTGATCTGGTCGGCGATACGGAACTGGATCGACCAGGGGCTGGTGTAGCCATGACCACGGGCAGCGCACCACGGCGCGATGGCCCGGTTGCGCTGTCGGCGTTGTTCGACGAGGCGCTGCGGCACCTTGAGCCGAAGGAACCGGCGCAGGGCACGGCGCCGAGCCAGGACTGCTTTCTCTACAGCGGCAACCGGCACGAGAGCGTCCCGCGCGCGCTGTTCCTCGACCGGCGCCTGACGCCGCTGGAGCGCAATGCCTGGCAGGTGTTCCGCCTGCAGCTCAACGACGACGGCGTGACCGCCTTTCCTACCTACGACCAGCTCCGCCCCTATCTGGCGTCCATGCCCTGTGCGTCGCAAGCCTCGCACGAGACCGTGGCGCGCGCCTTGACGCTGCTGCGGCTGACACGCTGGCTCAGCCTGGTGCGGCGGCGGCGCGATCCCAGGACCGGCCGTATCCAAGGCAACCTCTACGTGCTGCACGACGAACCGCTGTCGCCCTTCGAGGCGATGCAGCTCGATGCCGACTACCTCGGCCTGGTCAGTCAGGCGCTGACCCATGCCGCCAAGGCGGTACAGATGGTGGGCATGAACACGCTCAAGGAGATTGCCGAAGACCCGCTGCTCAGCGGCCGCACGCTGCCGACCCGCCTGCAGGTGCTCGCGCAGCGCATGGCGCGGCATGGCTGGACGACGCCAGGTTATCCACAGGAGGGTGCCGGCCACGAATCCGAAGAGGGCCAGGAAGCCCTTCTTCGGAATGCTGCGCGCCCGTCTTCGGAATCCGAAGCAGGGCCGAAACCCGCGCCGGACGGCTCTCTTCGGATTCCGAAGGAGGACCGTACAGTACGTAATGATCGTATAAATGAAGTACGTACAGTACCGCGCGCGAGGGCCTTGCAGAACCTGCGACTGCCCGAGCGTTTCCTGCGCTTGAAGGATGAGCAGCAGGCAGGCGCGTTGGTGGCCCTGCAGCAGGTGGACGAAGCGCAGCGGCAGGCCGTGCTCGACGAGTGGGCGGCACGCTGTGGCGGCAGTACGGTGCGCAATCCCGCCGGCTACTTGTTCGGCATCATCCAGAAGGCGATCCGCGGGGAGTTCAAGGCGTGGGCGGGCAACGACGCAGCAGCGCCGCCCGCGCCGCGAGCTGCGGGGCCGGCGCCATCGTCGTCGCCTTCGGCTTCCCGCCCAGCCGACCCCGAGGTGGCGCGCGCCTACCTCGCACGGCTGCGTTCAGCCTTGCGCGATCCCTGAGCTATCCCCAGGGGATAGACGGAACAGGTCGCCTTCCAGCTGGGGGAGCAGACCGCTTGGAACTGTGCTCAAACTGTGCGTATAATGTGCTCGTGATTCCTTGCCTTTGGGAGCAACGTCATGGCCTCTACCGCTTTCGCGGATGTGCTCGAATCGGTGCGTGAAGCCGGCACGTCCCGCTTTTCCGCCACGAACGTCGCCGATGCCCTGGGCCTGCAGTACCAGGACTTGGCCACGCTGGCTGGGGTGCACCGCAACACCCTGCGCACCCACCCCGAATCCCCGCGGCTCCAGGCCGCGCTGCGTGACCTGATGCGGGTGCTGTCGGCCGCCACGGCGGTGCAGCCGGATACCGCGCGTGCGTTCTTCATGGTCAAGAACGAACCCATTCCGGCGTTCCACCACAAGACCCTGCTGCAGTTGGTGCAGGAAGGACGCACCGACGATGCGATCGACTACCTGGAGTCGATCAGTGCAGGGTTCACCGGATGATCCTCCTCGACCTGCCGCCCGGCACCACGCTGTTTCGTGCGCACACGCCGCAGTGGGCCAGCCGGCCCACCAGCGGCGCCGGTGCGGCGGCCAAGGGCGGTCGCTTCAACCGGGAGGGCGTCGAGGCGCTGTATCTGTCGCTGGAGGAAGTGACCGCGTTACGCGAGTACCAGCAGACCTCGCCCTTCCTGCCGCCCTGCACGATGTGCTCGTACACCGCGAACTTGCGCGGACTGGTCGATCTGCGGCAGCTCCACCGCGGCGAGCCCTGGGACGAGCTGTGGCACGACTGGCGCGAGGACTGGCGCCATCTGAAATTCGAACTTCACATCGAGCCGCCCACCTGGGTGCTGGGCGACATGGTGCTGGCCCAGGGCCATACCGGAATCCTGTTCCCCAGCCAGGCGAACGATGGCGGCACCAATATCGTGGTGTTCGTGGATCGGCTCAGGGATGGCAATTCGGTCGAGGTCAATGATCCCGACGGGCGACTGCCCCGCGACCAATCCAGTTGGACGCGCTGACTCCACAGCGCGGATTCGCACTCCACCCTTCGGCCCGCCGCCGAGCTATCCCCAGGGGATAGCCGGCACACACAGCCTTCCGCGCAGAACAAACCGGGCGCGCATGGGCTGCGGTTTGTTGACTGACAGCCTTCCGGCCGATGCCGATGCTGGCGACTCGCCAATTCACCGCGAGTCGCTCCCATGGCCAACGAACGCACAGAACCCCTGCAACTGAATCTCGGATCGCTGCGCAGCGCGATGTCGCTGACACTGCACACACACCACGCTTCGCGCATCTGGCACGGCCGCGCGCCGACCGAAGGACGCGCCGGCATCATCGGACTCAACGGCTTCATCAGTGCGATGAACAAGATGAAGCGCGGCGCCGAGCAGGACGACCCGTACTCGGATTGGTGGATGTTGCGGATCGAGGACAAGCTCGCCGACACCAAGACCCGTCTGCAGACCCTGCGCGAACAGGTGGACCAGGCGTTGGCCGACGTGCCAGCGGCGCTGTCGCTGGGCGAGAACATGAACGTGCAGCCGGTGAAGCTGCCGCTGTTCGTGAACGCCCAGCTCGGCTTCATGGCGGTGTACCTGCTGGCCGACTACGACGACTTGGCGCGCAAACTCATCCTGGCGCACCACACGGCGCTGATCGACCGCAGCACCTTGGAGCGCTGGCTCAATGATGGTGCGCACGCGCTGCGCAGCCTGTTCTCGCTGGCCCAGCAGTACCGCTACTCGGGCACGACGCGCGACGACTTCGCGGCAAAGAACGCGGCGGCGCGAGCGGCGCTGGAGAAGTTCGGCGAGTTGCCGCAGGACGTGCTGGAAGGCACGCGCCGCTCGCGCTTCGCGCCACCGATCGCGCGGCGGACGACCAAGCCCGGCGCGCCGCCTGCAGCGCCCGCCATCGAGCCCGATGCGCCGGCTCACACGGATGGCGCAGCCGATGGTGCGGCGGGCGATGAGGGTGCGGGCGCATGACAGCATCGATCCCCATCAGCCACTCCACGCGCTTCGTGGCGCTGGAACAGGCGGACTTCCAGCGGCTGGAACACGCAGGCTACCTAAAAGGCCTTTTACAGCCTTTTAAGGGTAAGGGGAGTCTGGAGACCTGGGCCAGCCAGTGCGCAGCGCTGCGCGACGACGTGATTGGCCTGGCGCAGCGGCGCGTGCTGCCCCAGGCGCGCGCCTACCCCTTCAGCCTGCTCCACGTGCAACTGGCCCAGCAGGCCACTGGCGCAGGGACGACCTTCCTGCGCTGGCGCAACCTCGACCGTTCCTCCATGGGCGTGGCGTTGTGGGAGGCCCTGCTGGCCAACCCCGCGACGCCGGCCTCGCTGATCGACGAGCTGTACGCGATCGAACTGCAGCGCATCGTGCTGAACATGCAGATCAGCCTGACCCACAGCATCGCTCGCCAAGCCCTGGAATGCGCCAACAAGGCCGCGCAGGCCGAAGCGGCTTACCTGCGGCGCGTCCACGGGCATACCGCGTCCGTTCCACCCACCACCAAGGAGTCACCATGAGCACGCACTTCGTCGGCGAGGGCAACATCGGTTCTGCGCCGGACTACCGCGAATTTCCGAACGGCAACGACGAGCCACGCCGGCTGCTTCGCCTGAACGTCTACTTCGACAACCCGATCCCGAAGAAGGACGGCGAGTACGAAGATCGCGGCGGCTTCTGGGCGCCCGTGGAGCTGTGGCACCGCGACGCCGAGCACTGGAAGACGCTGTACCAGAAAGGCATGCGGGTGCTGGTCGAGGGCCGCACCGTTCGCGACGAATGGGAGGACGCCGACGAGAACGAGCGCGTCACGTTCAAGGTCGAGGCCCGGCGCGTGGGCATCCTGCCGTACCGCATCGAGTCGGTGGCGCTCAGCGCCAAGCCCGCCGGCGGGCAGTAATTCGCCCATCGCCGTTCCCCCGAGGGCGGCTGTAGCAACCGTCATACGCCCGCGATGCACCAGCGAGCTATCCCCAGGGGATAGCTCCAAGGTCGTCCTCGGAGTTCCAGCCGCCCTCCCGAAACGACGCTCTTGCTGTGCCAGCTCCTGCGGTCTATGCGCACCGCTGCAGCAACGGACCGCCTGCCGATCACAAAGCGGTGTCTGCATCAATCGGCTTCCTTGCTGCCGGCATCTCCTGGCCCCGCCAAGCTGACGCCCATCCGATGAACCGCACATTTCCGAGGAGGCTTCATGCGCGTGTTCCTGTGCGAGAAGCCGTCCCAGGGCAAGGACATCGCCCGTGTGCTGGGTGCCGGTCAACGCGGCAACGGCTGCTACAGCGGCGCGGGTGTCGTCGTGACCTGGTGCATCGGTCATTTGGTGGAGGCGGTTCCGCCCGAAGGCTACGGCGAGCAATACAAGCGCTGGGCCATCGAACAACTGCCTATTCTTCCTGAGCGTTGGCGTGTCGAGCCCAAGGCGGCGACCGCAGCGCAATTCAAGGTCGTGCAGCAGCTCGTCGCCAAGGCGGGCGAGCTGGTGATCGCGACTGACGCCGACCGCGAGGGCGAGATGATCGCCCGCGAGATCATCGACCTATGCGGCTACCGCGGGCCGATTCAGCGCCTGTGGCTGTCGGCGCTCAACGATGCGTCGATCCGCAAAGCGCTGGGTGCGCTCAAGCCGTCCGACGAGACGCTGCCGCTGTATTTCTCCGCACTCGCCCGATCGCGCGCCGACTGGCTGATTGGGATGAACCTGAGCCGCTTGTTCACACTGCTGGGGCGCCAGGCCGGCTATACCGGCGTGCTGTCGGTGGGGCGCGTGCAGACGCCGACGCTGAAGTTGGTCGTGGACCGCGATCGCGAGATCGCGCGATTCGTCTGCGTACCGTTCTGGGCCATCGAGGTTGCGCTTTCGCATGCAGGCCAGTCCTTCGTCGCAAGCTGGACGCCGCCGCAAGGCAGCGCCGACGACGCCGACCGCTGCTTGCAGCAGCCGGTGGCGCAGCAGGCAGCGGAATTCCTGCGCGCGGCCGGCACCGCCCAGGTGCTGTCGGTGGAGACCGAGCGCGTGCGCGAAGGGCCGCCGCTGCCGTTCGACCTGGGCACGCTGCAGGAGGTGTGCTCCAAGCAGTTGGGCCTCGACGTGCAGGAGACGCTGGACATTGCCCAGGCGCTGTACGAGACGCACAAGGCGACAACGTATCCGCGCTCGGATTCGGGCTACCTGCCCGAGAGCATGCTGGCCGAGGTGCCGACGGTACTCAACAGCCTGGTCAAGACCGACCCCAGCTTGCGGCCGCTGATCGAGCGCCTGGATCGCCAACAGCGTTCGCGTGCATGGAACGACGGCAAGGTGTCGGCTCACCACGGCATCATCCCGACGCTGGAGCCCGCCAACCTGTCGGCCATGAACGAGAAGGAACTGGCCGTCTACCGGCTGATCCGCGCTCATTACCTCGCGCAGTTCCTCCCACACCATGAGTTCGACCGGACGGTGGCGCAGTTCTCGTGCGGCAGTCAGTCGCTGGCGGCCGTGGGCAAGCAGATCGCCGTCATCGGCTGGCGTGAGGTGCTGGCGACGCCGGGGCCGGACGATGCCGATGGCGAGGATGCGCAGCGCAGCCAGGTGCTGCCCGCCCTGCATGCGGGCCTGTCCTGCCCGGTCGGAAAGGTGGATCTCAAGGCGCTGAAGACGCTGCCGCCCAAACCCTACACGCAGGGCGAGCTGATCAAGGCCATGAAGACCGTCGCCAAGCTCGTGACCGACCCGCGCCTGAAGCAGAAGCTGCGAGATACCACCGGCATCGGCACCGAGGCGACACGCGCCAACATCATCAACGGTCTGATCGGTCGCGGCTACCTGGTCAAGAAAGGCCGCGCCGTCCGCGCTTCCGACGCGGCATTCACGCTCATCGACGCGGTGCCCTCAGCCATCGCCGACCCCGGCACCACGGCGGTGTGGGAGCAGGCGCTCGACATGATCGAGGCCGGCCAGATGACGCTGGACACCTTCATCGAGAAGCAGTCCGTGTGGGTCGGCCAGCTCGTGCAGCAGTACCGCGGCGCAACGCTCTCGCTCAAGCTGCCGCCGGCGCCGGCCTGCCCGCAGTGCGCCGCACCGATGCAGCAGCGCACGGGCAAGAGCGGCGCGTTCTGGTCCTGCTCGCGCTACCCGGACTGCAAGGGCACGTTGCCGATCGAGTCCCCGACGGGCCGGCGCAGCGCACCGCGCAAGCGGCGCGCTGCCTCCAAGGCGTCCTGATCCTCGCTTCCCCCTGCCGCGCCGGCCACTTCACTGGCGGCGAGGCAAACGTCCCGCACCGCGCGGGACTCCAAAGCGCGCGTCTCCTTCTGCAACGGTGTGCGCGCCCCGTCTGCCCGCCATCGGGCGACGGGGCGAGAAGGTCATTGCTCCACGAATCGCTCCCGCCGCCATTCCCTTGATCGGTGTGCGTTGCCTCGGTCACGAGGGGCTTCCTGACGCCTTGCCGCCGCGCGAGCCGTGAGGAGGCCCCTTGGGCCGAGGGTATTCCGTGCCGGTGCCCGCCGGCGAAACATCGGGCTCCCTTTGTGTGTGGATGCACGCCAGAGGTTTCCGGCCCCAGCCACGAAACGGGCCGGGTGCGATTGCTGACGCAGCGAACGGCTTTGACGACGGCCTGCGCTGACGCAGCCCACAGGTGGTTTTCCTTCCTCTCCAGCCGAAGGCCCGCGTGGCCTTCGGCGATTAGTCATTTCACTGATGCACCTCTGTGTCCCGGGATGTCCTTGCGAGGGCACATCACAGTGACATTCGACGTCCAAGCAGCACGGCGCTCGAAGGACAAAGGCTTGCGGCCTGCCGTGTGGCAAGGATGGCCGCCGGTGCGGCGCTGCGCTCGATTGGCTTGAAGCCCGCGCGCTCGAAGAACGGCGCCGCCGTCGTGGTCAGTAGCCAGGCGTCGCGCCCGCCCTCGTCGAAGGCACGGCGCAGCAGCAGTGCGAACATTCCGCCGCCGATGCCGCGATGGCGTGCGTGTGGCAGCACCACCAGGGAGCGCACGAGCACGTCTCGGCCCAGGCGCTCGAAGCCGCCGTAGCCCACGCGCTCGCCGGACACCGTGGCATAGGCGAAGAAGCTGCGCCCTGGTTCGGCCAGGTCGTCCGTGGGAAGCACGGCCTCTTGCAAAGCCAGGGCGAGGTCCGGGTCGCTGCCGGCGATCGGCGTATCCACCAGCAGCGGCGTGCCATCCTCCTTGCGGTTCTCGCCCGCCGGTCGTTGCGGCAGCAGGTCGATCACCGTGTCCGAGGGGCGGCACAGGCGCACGCCCGAGCGCGACACCACGATGGGCCGATTGATGAGGATCGGGTACGCCAGCATCTGATCGATCAACTGGTCGTCGCTCCAATGCGCGGCATCCAGGCCCAGTTCCTTGTAGGGCGTGCCCTTGATGCGCAACACATCCCGCACGCCCATGCCCATCCGCGCGATCAGCGCCTTCAAGGTCTCGCGGTCGGGCGGCGTTTTCAGGTACTCGATGACCGTGGGCTCGATGCCGCTGGCGCGGATCAGCGCCAGCGTGTTGCGCGACGTGCCGCAGTCCGGGTTGTGGTAGATCGTGACGGTACTCATGCCGGATGCCTCGCTGCGTTGCGCGGGGCCTGTTCGTACCAGGCGCGGGAACGGTTGACCACGCGCACCACCAGCAGCATCACCGGCACTTCGATCAGCACGCCGACCACGGTGGCGAGGGCCGCGCCGGAATGGAAGCCGAACAGGCTGATGGCCGCTGCCACTGCCAGCTCGAAAAAGTTGCTGGCACCGATCAACGCCGAGGGACACGCGATGTTGTGCTTCTCGCCGACCCTGCGGTTGAGCCAGTAGGCGAGGCCGGAATTGAAGAACACCTGGATCAGAATGGGCACGGCGAGCATGGCGATCACCAGCGGCTGTCGCAGGATGGCCTGGCCCTGGAAGGCGAATAGCAACACCAGCGTCAGCAGCAGCGCTGCGATTGAGAGCGGGCCGAGGCGCTCCAGCGCGCGGTCGAACGCGGCCTGTCCACGACGCAGCAGCGAGCGGCGCCACACCTGCGCGAGGACGACGGGGATGATGATGTAGAGCACCACTGAGGTCAGCAGCGTGTCCCACGGCACGGTGATCGCCGACAGGCCCAGCAGCAGCCCGACGATGGGCGCGAAGGCGAACACCATGATGGTGTCGTTCAGCGCCACCTGCGACAGAGTGAATACCGGGTCGCCGCCGGTCAGTCGGCTCCACACGAACACCATCGCTGTGCACGGCGCGGCGGCCAGCAGGATCAGGCCGGCGACGTAGCTGTCGAGCTGGTCGGCCGGCAGCCAGTCGGCGAAGACGTGGCGGATGAACAGCCAGGCCAGCAGTGCCATCGAGAACGGCTTGACCGCCCAGTTGACGAACAGCGTCACGCCGATGCCACGCCAGTGCTGGCGAACCTGGCCGAGCGCGCCGAAATCCACCTTGAGCAGCATCGGGATCACCATGACCCATATGAGCAGGCCGACCGGCAGGTTGACCTGGGCCACTTCCATGCGGCCGACGGCCTGGAACGCGCCAGGCGCGAGCTGGCCCAGGGCGATGCCGGCGACGATGCACAGCAGCACCCACACCGTCAGGTAGCGCTCGAAGATGCTCATCGAGAACGATGGCGTGGCGGCGACGGCTTCTGTCTGTACGGTCATCGTGCTACCTCACTGCTTGCCGATGACGCGCAGCTCATGCTGCAGCGACATGGCATCGAGCCGTTGGAGCGGCAGCGACAGGAACAGCTCGATGCGACGCTTGAGCGTCAACGCGGCGTCCATGAACGCCTTGCGCTGCTGTTCCTCGCTGCCTTCGACGGCGGCCGGATCGGGCACGCCCCAATGGGCCGACACCGGCTTGCCCGGCCATACGGGACACACCTCGCCAGCGGCGTTGTCGCAGACGGTGAAGATGAAATCGAACACCGGCGCACCGGGCGCCACGAATTCGTCCCAGCTCTTGCTGCGGTAGCCGGTCGTTGGCAGGCGCAGGCGCTCCAGCGTGGCGAGCGCCAGCGGATGCACCTCGCCCTTGGGATGGCTGCCCGCGGAGTAGGCGCGGAAGCGCCCTTGGCCCAGCGAATTCAGGATGCCCTCGGCGAGGATCGACCGGGCCGAATTGCCCGTGCAGATGAACAGCGCGTTGTAGGTGGTTTCAGTCGTCATCGATGCCTCGCGTCAGCAGCAAGAAGCAGCCCGTTTCGCGGCGGCGCGACTGTCACTCGGCGCGCAGCAAGCTGGAGCTGTGCTCGGCGCGGGCTGCGGCGCTTCGTTGAACACGGGGATGTTGCCCAGCGTGTGGAAATGCTCCCAGGCCACGCCCTGCGGGTCGGTGACCCAGTGCTTCTCACTGCGTGCATAGCAGCAGGTCGTGGTGCCTTCGTCGAGCAGCGCCATGTCGGCAGCCTGCGCGCGGGCCTTCAAGGCGGTGAGTTCGTCGGCGTCATCGGTCTGGATGCCCAGGTGGTCGATGCCCGGCTTGCTGCCGCGCGTGGAGATGGCGAAGTTGACCGGCGGGTCTTCGAGCATCCACTTCGCGTAGTCGGCCTCGATGCGAGCCGGCTGCGCGGCGAACAGTTGGGAATAGAAGCCGATGCTGCGATTCAGGTCATCGACGTGCAGGTGGACGTGGAAGCGTTTCATGGAGGTTCCTTTCAGCAGGAGGCGCAGGCACGGGTGGATTCATTGGCCTCGCACACGCCACCTTGGCAGCAGTGCTCGGTCAGGTAGCCGAGCAGCCCGTTCATGTGGGCGAAGTCGGCGCGGTAGATCAGGTTGCGGCCCTGTTGCTCGATGGTGACGAGGCCGGCATGGGCCAGCTCCTTCAGATGGAAGGACAGGGTGTTGCGGGCCACGTCGAGCTGGTCGGCCAGGACGCTGGGCGTGAGCCCTTCGGGGCCGGCGACGACCAGGGCGCGGAACACGCGCAGCCGCTGGGTGTGGGCCAGGGCGCTCAGGGCGGAAACGGCTTGGGTCTCGTTCATAGTTCAATAATACAACATCGATTGAATAATTGTGCAAGCACATCGCAATAGAGGACCGGGCGCGCCCGACCCCAATCGGGGACGCCACTGCGCCCGATTGCTGCGTGACGCGGCTATCTGATAGTCCGAAGCTCACCCTCATGCGTTGCTGACCGTCGTCAGCGGCATGCCCTGGCAGTCTCGGTCTTCAAGACTGCAACGCGGTTCGCCGCGTTGACCGATCCAGTCCGCTTCGCATCGCCCACCGCGGACGCTCGCCGGCCTGGCGACGATGCACTTTTCTCAACCACCCGAGGGGAACCCCATCCCCTGTGGGATGCGTGCTCCCCGACCCACCAAGGAGCACGGCATGTCTGAACCTTCCGCATCTTCCTCTGCAACCGCAGTGCGCAGTGGTGCGCTGGCGCTGGCCTGGACCGGCAAGCGTTTGCCGCTACAGGTGCTGCGCAGCGCGGCCGGCCAGTACATCGGCACGCAAGACGACGAAGGCCCGGTATCGCGGGAGTCCGTCGAGTATTTCCCCACCCACCTCGCAGCACAGCGCGCCCTGGATACCCATGCCTGGACGCAGCGCGCTCAGCCCTGATTCCCCACCCTTCAAGGAGTCCTCTCATGAATCTGTCTTTGCCCGAAGACGTGCTCGATCAGATGGCGCTGGAACAGGCGCACTTCGACGCTGCACCGCAGGCCTTCTTCGAGGCCTGGAAGCGCGGCGCGCAGATCGCCGGCCACGAGTGGTTCGGCGACGGCACACGCGAAGGTCTGCAGCGTGCCACCACCAAGTGGGATCTGCGGCCCAACATGCTGATGCTCAACGACGCCCTGGGCGTGCTGAGCAGCGGTCAACGCATGTTCCTGTCCGCGATGGTGAGCTTCTACAACGCCCGCGAGGGTGGCGCGATGCTCAAGCGTTGCGGCTTCGAGGGGCTGTCCGACTTCGGCGGCCTCGATCTGGAACGGCGCCAGGTCATCGCTGACCTCACGCTGCACTACAACGGCTGGTGAGCCGCGCCTGGCAACCCACCGTCCTTTCATCCCACCCCACGAGGGACATGCGTCCCCGTTCGGGGCCATGTCCCTCCTTCTTTTCGCAGGAGCGGCCATGTCCCGAATCAGCATCTTCCACTGACCCGCACCGCCCGCCACCAGGGCGGCCCGATGCCGCGGCCGGCTGACCGGCTGCCACTTCATCCACCTACTGGGGTTCAATCCCCGGCAGGGGATTGCCTCGGCCATCCTCTGCTGGAGGAATCCCATGTCCCATTCCAACAATCCCTTCGTCCGCGGCTACGATGGCCTGTCCGTGCAGCGGCTGCTGGCGATTTCCTACGACGACGACTGCCCGCTGAGCTATCTGCCGCTGCACGTCTCGCAGTCGCACCTGCCGGACAGCCAGGTCGAGCGCCATGCCTGCGTCTTCTGCGACGACTTCGCGCTGATCACCGAGGGCCAGATCGTGCCGCCCGAGCTGGACGCGCAGTGCCCCAGCCACGGCATCGCCCGAAACCTCGTCTACGCCGTCATGGCCGAAGAAGCCGGCCAGCCGCTGCACGTCGGCGATACCTACTCCGAGGAAGCCGCGCGCGAGGTGGTACGCCGCCTGCGCTTCGAGACCGGCTTCTTCAGCCGTGCCTGGGAAATCAGTTCGGCGCACATCACCGAGGAGGCCGGTCGCTTCCTCGCCGAACTGGCGGACATCGCCACGCCGAGCGGCTTTCTGTTCGTCGCCTTCCGCATTCCCTACAGCCCGGCGGTCGGCGTGAAGCTGATCGCCACCTCCTGGACGGATGCGAACCTGCAGCATGTCGAGGGCATCACGGCCGAAGAGCTGCGGCAGGAGCACCGGGCCAAGGGCGTGCCGGAATCCTTCGTGGAAGTGTTGCACCTGGCTGCGCTCGCTGACGTTCGCATGTTGGTGTTCGATGCCGACGCGCCCGTGCTGGACGGGCTGACGCTCTACGACGACGAGTAACCCGCAACCCATTCGAGCCCCCACGTCGGGGCTCTTCTTTTTCATCGAACGCGGTGGCGCCCGCCGTTTTCGGAGGACAGTTGCCCGAGATGTCCGACGTCCATGGCGCTTCCCTGATACCCAGGCCAATCCATGACCCATCAGCAATGCAGGGCGGCGATCAGCGGACAGGAAACATTGCCTTGATGCGCATGGCACTCACCAACCAGCGTGGATAAGGCTGCCTCGATCCGGCTCAGGTCGGACAGCTTGGCGCGACACTGGGCTTTCACATCGACCCGAAGCCTTTCGAGGGCAAGGTCATCGCCACCACCGACGAGGCCATCGTCGTCAAGACGGGACGAGCCGAGTTCGCGGTGCTCGATCGCACGCTCGTGACCGAAGTGCCCGACGAAGGCGCCAAGGTGCAGGTCGAACCCTATTTCAGATGCCGCTTCGGCGTAGCGCACCAAGGTCATGGGTGGCATCCGATCCTGCGCACGCCTCGCCCGTGTGCCGCAGCGCTCCGAGGATGGTGCACGTCCCGCGCTCGCCGCCGGCGCATTGGGCGATCACCCGATCCAGTTCGCCAGCCATGCGGGTCAACGCCTGAATCCGCTGATGGATGTCGGCCAGGTGCGCGCGGGCCAGTACGTCGACATCGCCACACGAGAGGCTCGGATCGTCATTCAGCCGCAGCAGGCTGCGGATCTCCTCCAAGCTGAACCCCAGTTCGCGACCGCGGCTGATGAACCGCAGCCGCTCGACATCGGCCGGCGTGAACGCGCGGTAGCCGCTTCCGGTCCGTGTCGGTCGTGGCATCAGCCCGACACGCTCGTAATAGCGGATGGTTTCTAGGTGGCAACCGCTGGCGGCGGCGGCTTCACTGATTTTCATTCGCATTCCACTTGACCCTGTAGTGGCTACGGACTTTACGCTGTGTATGTCCTCGCTGCCACCCCGGCGGCGACCCTGCTGCGTTCACGTCCATGCCCCTACTGTTTGCCTGGCATCGTTTGAACCTTTTTATCCTTCTGGTCGGCTGGGCCGCATTACTGCCGGCTCATGCCGATTTGCCCCAGGCCAACCCGCGCCAGACCTGGCAGATGCTCGACTACATCGCGGTGGACTACGCCGGCGCGGTCCAGGGCGGCCGCGTCGTGGCCCCGGGCGAGTACGCCGAGATGCAGGAGTTCGCCGGCGCGGTGCGCACGCAACTGGCGGCATTGCCCGCCACGCCCAAGCAACCCGCGCTACTGGCCCAGGCCGAGCGGCTGGTTGCCGCCGTTGCCGCCAAAGCCGAACCCGCGCAGGTCGCCACGCTCGCACGCGGACTGGCCGATGACCTGCTGGCCAGCTACCCCATCGGCGCGGTGCCCGCTTCGCCGCCGGAACCGGCGCGAGCCGCGGCGCTCTATGCCCAGCAGTGTGCCGCCTGCCACGGTCCGACGGGTCACGGCGATGGCCCCGCCGCAGCCGGGCTGGATCCGCCGCCGATCGCCTTTGCCGACGCTGGCCGCGCCGACCAGCGCACGCCGCTGGCCCTGTACGAAGTGATATCGCAGGGTGTGCCGGGCACCAGCATGGCGAGCTTCGCCGGCCTGCCCGAGAACGATCGCTGGGCGCTGGCGTTCTACGTGGGCAGCCTGGCCTATTCGCCGCAGGCCCGTGCGGACGGCGAGGCCTTGTGGCGCCAGAACGGGGAGCTGCGTGGACGCATCCCCTCGCTGGAAGCGCTGACCCGTACCCGCGAAGCCGACCTCGCCGCGGCGCTGCCTGCCGCGCAGGCCCACGCCATCGTCGCCTACCTCCGATCCCGTCCGCAGGCGGTGACCGAACCGGTGGCGGGGGCCGGTCCGTTCGCGTTGGCCCGCCAGCGGCTGGCCGAGAGCGAGCGTGCCTATATCGCGGGTGACGCGACGCAGGCCACGACACTGGCGCTGTCGGCCTATCTGGACGGGGTGGAGCCGGTCGAGCCGACGCTGGCCGCACGCGATGTCGAGCTGCTGCGCGAAATCGAAACCACCCTGGCCCGCTACCGCACCCAGTTGGGCCGCCGCACGGCGCCGGCGGACCTTGCCACGCAGAAGGCGCAGATCAACGCGCTGTTCGATCGCGCCGAAGCGGTGCTGGCCGACACGCACCTGGACACCACCACGGCGTTCCTCGGCAGCTTCACGATCCTAGTTCGGGAAGGGCTGGAGGCGCTGCTGATTGTCATCGGCATGATCGCGTTCCTGCGCAAGGCCGAACGCCGCGAAGTGCTGCCCTACGTCCATGCCGGCTGGGTCGGCGCCTTGCTGGCCGGTGCGGCGACCTGGGCGGTGGCCACCTATCTGGTCGACATCAGCGGCGCCAATCGCGAGGTGACCGAAGGCGTGTCGGCGCTGTTCGCCGCCGCCGTACTGCTCAGCGTGGGCATCTGGATGCATCAGAAGAGCCTGGCCGGCCGCTGGCAGCAATACCTGCACGCGAAGCTGTCGGCCGCATTGACGCGGCGTTCGGCGATGTTCCTGTTCGTGCTGGCCTTCGTCGCGGTGTACCGCGAGGTGTTCGAGACGATCCTGTTCTACATCGCGATGTGGAGCGAGCAAGCCTCCGGCGCCATCGTCGCGGGCCTGCTGGTCGGCAGTGTGGTCCTCGCCGCGGTGGCGTACTGGATGCTGCGCGTGAGCAGGCGCCTGCCGATCGGCCAATTCTTCTCGATCAGCTCGATCCTGATCGCCGTACTGGCGGTGGTCCTGGTCGGCAAGGGCGTGGCCGCGCTGCAGGAAGCAGGTTGGGTGCCGCAGGCGCTGATCGCGGGACCGCGGGTCGAGTGGCTTGGCGTCTATCCGTCCTGGCAGTCGCTGCTCGCGCAGCTGGCGGTGGCGACGGCGGCCGTGGTCGGCTTTCTGTTCAACGCTCGTGCCGTGCCGGCGTCCGCACGCACGCGACCGTCGAATTCGTGAAGGGCCTGCCATGAGTGGATGCCAATGCGGTCACACCGCCCTAACGCTGATCCCGATGCCAACGAAGGAGAGCTCATGCACCTCGCCACGCTGATCCGCTATGGCAGCTATCCGTTCGTCATGGTGTTGGCCGCTCTGGTAGCTGGCGCCGTCGCGATAGCAATGTTGCCACCATGGCCGACGCTGCCGCTGATGGCGGCCACCGGCATTGCCGCCGTGGCTTGGCTCGAACGCGTGCAACCGTATGAAGCCGCATGGCGGCGCGATCATGGTGATCTGCGCGCCGACGTATTTCACGGCGTCGCCAACTTTGCCCTGCTCGCGGGCACCGCGCTGGCGTTGCATGCACTGCGCGATCGCGTGCCCGTTACGTCGGTCTGGCCGACGAACTGGAATGGCTGGCTGCAGCTGCTGCTGGCCGGGGCCATCATCGATGCCGGGTTGTACGCCATGCACCGGCTCAGCCATTGCTATGCGTGGACTTGGCGCCTGCACGCCATCCATCACAGCGCCGAACGCCTGTATTGGCTCAATGGCGAACGGCGCCATCCGCTGAGCGCGCTGCTGATGGCTGGTCCCGGCCTGGTGGTGAGCGTAGGGCTTGGCGCACCCGCGTACGTGCTCAGCGCGTGGCTGGGGTTGCTCAGCGTGCAGCTGGCCTTCCAGCACGCCAATCTCGATTACCGCGTGGGTCCGCTGCGGCGCTGGCTGGGCGTGGCCGAAGTGCATCGCTGGCACCACAAGCGCGAATACGAGGACGCGCAGGTGAACTTCGGCGAGTTCTTCATGGTGTGGGACCGGCTGTTCGGCACGTTCCTCGACCGCCCCGACACCCTGCGCGCCGGCGATGTGGGGCTGCGCGAGGAGGTCATGCCCACGGACTATCTGGGGCAGTTGGCGTGGCCATTCCTGGCGCACGCATCCGATGGTGAGCGCGCCGCTGCGGTGGCGACCGTCTTTGCCGCGTCCCTGTCCGATGGTTACGCCGCGCTGGACGCCGGCGATCTGCAGGCGGCATATGCGACCTTCGAGCGCGCACACGTATTGGGTCAGACCCGCACCATGCGCCACGTGTGCACACACATTGCCTTCTGGCGCTGGGCGCGCCGCGCGGGTGACTGGCGCGAAGCGCTCGGCCAGCTACTCCGCATTCCGGCCGCGCTGTTGTTTACCTGGGTGTGGATGCCGCGCGGCAACACCGGCGGTGCCCGCGTCGGCGCGTTGCGCTCGCTACCGATTCCCGATGACCTACGCCCCTACCTGGAACCTTCCCGATGAGCGATTGCGGCTGCCACCACGAAGCTAAAAATGCACAGGAGCGAAAGATCCTGCGGATCGCCTTAGTGCTCAATGCCGCCATGGCGGTGGTCGGCGGCGTCGCCGGCTGGATCGCCGAGTCCACGGGCCTGCTCGCCGATGCGTTGGACATGCTGTCGGATGCGACCGCCTATGCGATCGGTCTGATCGCGATCGGGCGCACGGCGCGTTTCAAGGCCAACGCGGCGCTGCTCAGCGGCAGCGTGCTGTTGCTGCTCGGCCTGGGCGTGCTGGTCGAAGTGGGACGCCGCGTGCTCTACGGCGCCGAGCCCTTGAGCGGCTGGATGATGGGGACCGCGCTGGTGTCGCTGGCGGTGAACTTCACCGTGCTGCGCATGCTCGCGCCGCTGAAGTCAGGTGAGGTGCACCTGCGCGCCACCTGGTTGTTCACGCGCGCCGATGTGGTGGCCAACCTCGGCGTCATTCTGGCGGGCGCCTTGGTGTGGTGGCTGGCCTCGCCGTATCCGGACTTCGTCATCGGCACCCTGATCGGGTTGTACGTGATCAAGGAGGCCGTGGAGATCCTCGGCGACGCGCGTCGGGCCCGCGTCAGCTCATGAGGCGAGACTTCTACGCGCGGTCACGGCGCCAGTGGCTACAGAAATTTGCTGGCCTCATTCCTCGGGAGCACTGCATGCGGTTCCTATTCGCGGCCGCGTGGCTGCTGTCCAGCGCGGTGATCGCGCCGGCCAACGCCACCGAGCGAATGACCTTGGACGAGGCGATTGCGCGTGTTGCCGCAACGCACCCTGACCTGCGCTGGGTCGACGCCCGCGCCAAGGTGCTTGAGGCCGAACGTGAGCGGTCGGCGCAACGCCCGCCCTGGGTGCTTGGCGCCGAGATCGAGAATGCGTTCGGCACCGGCGAAACCCGCGGCATGGACGGCGCCGAGTTGACGCTGAGCCTGGCCTCCGTCCTGGAGCGCGGCGGCAAGCTCGATGCGCGGCGCGCCTTGGCGCAGAGCCGCATCGACGCCCTGGCCGTGCAACGCGAGACGCGCCGCCTGGACCTGCTGGCGGAGACGGCACGGCGTTACCTGGCCGTGGTGGCCGCGGATCGTACCCGCAGCCTCGCCGCGCGGGATGTCGAGCAGCGCCAGCGCACCGTGGCCGCCGCACGCCACCGCCTGCAGGCCGGTGCGTCGCCCGAATCGGTGCTGTTGACCGCGCAAGCGGCACTCGCCCGGGCCGAACTCGCCCGCGACCGCGCCGCGCAACAGTTCGCGGCCGCACGGCAGCACCTGGCCGCGCTGTGGGGCGAACGCGCTCCCGCGTTCGAGGCGCTGGCCGGCGATCCGCTGGCGCTGCCGGCCATCGCGCCGGTCGAGGCTCTGGTGAGCGAGCTGGAGCGCACGCCGGAGCTGGCCCAGTTCGCCGACGAACGACGCGTCGGCGAGGCGCGCCTGCGGTTGGCGCAGTCCGCCGCGGCACGCGATCTGGACTGGCAGGTCGGCATCCGCCGCCTGCAGGACAGCGGCGAAACCGCCTTGGTCGCCGGCGTTTCGCTGCCGTTGGGCAGCCGCGCACGTGCCGAGCCGGAGATCCGCGCGGCACAGGCCGAACTGGAGGCGCTGTCGATCGAACGCGAAGCCAAGGGGCTGTCGTTGTACTCGACGCTGGTGGAGGCCCACGGCCGCTACACCGTGGCGCAAGCCGAAGTCGTCCGCCTGCAGCGCGACGTGTTGCCTAGGCTTGCACGCGCCGAACAGGCGGCCGAGCGCGCTTACCGCGCCGGCGCCATCAGTTACCTCGAATGGGCGCAACTGCAGTCCGAGCAGACCGCCGCCCGGCAACAGCAGCTCGACGTTGCGCTCGATGCGCAACGCGCCCTCATTGAAATCCAGCGACTGACCGGTCAGCCCTTCGTGCAGCCGGCCGGTGTTTCCGGAGTAACCCCATGATCCGACCCTTGGCCACCGCCTTCGCCATTGCGGTGCTGTTGAGCGCCTGCAGCCCCTCCAAATCCACCGGCACCGAAGCGGCCGAATCGCACGAAGCCGACGAGCACGGCGAGGAAATCCCGCAGCAAACAACGATCCCGGCCAAGACCGCGGCGGCGGCGGGCATCCGCGTCGCGGCGGTCGGCCCGGGCGAGATTGCCGACGAACATGAGGTGCAGGGATTGCTGACCCCCATCGATGGGCGCGTCGCGCAAGTCACGGCCCGCTTCCCGGGTCCGATCCGTTCCGTGCGCGCACAACCGGGGGATCGTGTGCGCCGCGGCCAGGTGCTGACGACCGTGGAAAGCAATCTCAGCCTGACCACGTATGCGATCGCCGCACCGATCGACGGCGTGGTGATGGCGCGGCAAGCCGCCGTCGGCATGACCGCGGCCGAAGGTGCGCCGCTGTTCGAAATCGCCGACCTGTCGACGTTGTGGGTGGACTTGCACATCTTCGGTGGCGACGCCCAGCACATTCGCGCCGGCGCGCCAGTGACGGTCACGCGGTTGAGCGATGGCGTCACGGCGACGACCACGCTCGAACGCGTGCTGCCCGGCACCGCGACCGTGAGTCAAAGCACCGTGGCCCGCGCGGCGCTGCCCAACGCCGACGGCCAGTGGCGACCGGGCTCCGCCGTCAAGGCGCGCATCACGGTGGACCGCCAGCCGGTGACGCTGGTGGTGCCGGTGACAGCGCTGCAGACCGCCAAGGATCAGGACGTGGTCTATGTGCAACAGGGCGATGTCTACCGCACGCGTCCCGTGAAGCTGGGGCGGCGCGACGCCGAGCGCGTGGAGGTCGTGGATGGGTTGAAACCGGGCGAGCGCGTGGTCATCGCGCAGAGCTTCCTGGTCAAGGCGGACATCGAAAAGTCCACCGTCGAAGAAGAGGAGTGAGATCGCGATGATGCTCGAACGCCTCATCCGCTTCTCGATCCGACATCGCTGGTTGATGCTGGTGCTCACCGGTGCGCTCGTCGCGCTGGGCGTGTGGAGCTACCGGCACCTGCCGATCGACGCCACGCCCGACATCACCAATATCCAGGTCCAGATCAACACGCAGGCCCCGGGCTATTCGCCGCTGGAGGCCGAGCAACGGGTGACTTTCCCGATCGAGACCGCGATGTCGGGCCTGCCGCGGCTGGACTACACGCGCTCGCTCTCGCGGTATGGCCTGTCGCAGGTCACGGTCGTGTTCGAGGATGGCACCGACCTGTATTTCGCGCGGCAACAGGTCGCCGAACGCCTGCAGCAGATTGCCTCGCAATTGCCCGAAGGCCTCGATCCCGAACTGGGACCGATCTCGACCGGACTGGGCGAGATCTTCATGTACACGGTGGAAGCCAAACCGGGTGCGCGCAAACCCGATGGCGGCCCGTACACCGCCACGGACCTGCGCACCCTGCAGGACTGGGTGATCCGTCCGCAGCTGCGCAACACGCCGGGCGTGACCGAGGTCAACAGCATCGGCGGCTATGAACGGCAGATCCACATCACGCCCGATCCTGCGCGGCTGGTTGCGCTCGGGCTGACTTTGCGCGACGTGCTCGCCGCGATCGCCCGCAACAACCAGAACCTGGGCGCCGGCTACATCGAGCGCAACGGGCAACAGTTCCTGGTGCGCGTCCCGGGGCAACTGGTGGGCCTGGACGCGATCGGCAACATCGTCCTGGACCGGCGCGAAGGCGTGCCGATCCGGGTGCGCGATGTCGCCACCGTGGGCGAAGGCAAGGAACTGCGCACCGGCGCGGCGACGCAGAACGGCCACGAGGTCGTGGTCGGCACGACCTTCATGCTGTTCGGGGCGAACAGTCGCGAAGTTTCGCGCGCCGCCGCCGCAAAGCTGGAGGCCGCCAACGCGAGTCTGCCCGAGGGCGTGCACGCCCAGCCGGTGTACGACCGCACCGTGCTGGTCGACCGCACGATCCACACCGTGGCCAAGAACCTGATCGAAGGCGCACTGCTGGTGATCGTGGTGCTGTTCCTGTTGCTGGGCAACGTGCGCGCCTCGCTGGTTACCGCCGCGGTGATCCCGTTGGCGATGCTGTTCACCATCATCGGCATGGTGCGCGGTGGGGTGTCGGGCAACCTGATGAGCCTGGGCGCGCTCGACTTCGGCCTGATCGTCGACGGCGCGGTGATCATCATCGAGAACTGCCTGCGCCGTTTTGGCGATGCGCAACATCGGCTCGGACGCGTGCTCAGCGAGGAAGAACGTTTCGACCTCACCGCCAGTGCCACCGCCGAGGTCATTCGCCCGAGCCTGTTCGGCCTGGGCATCATCACCGCGGTCTACCTGCCGATCTTCGCCCTGACCGGGGTCGAAGGAAAAATGTTCCATCCGATGGCGATCACCGTGGTGCTGGCGTTGACCGGCGCAATGGTGCTGTCGCTCACCTTCGTGCCGGCGGCCATCGCGGTGTTCCTGCGCGGCCGCGTCGCCGAACACGACAACCGGCTGATGGCGTGGGCGCGGGCGCGCTATGCCCCGATGCTCGCCTGGGCCTTGCGTCGACGCATCGCGGTGCTGGTTGGTGCCGGCGTGCTGGTGCTGGTCAGTGGCGTGCTGGCCACGCGTCTGGGCGCGGAATTCGTGCCGAGCTTGGACGAAGGCGACATTACCTTGCAGCCGATGCGCATCCCGGGCACCGGGCTGGAGCAGTCGGTCACGATGCAAAAGACGCTGGAACTGCGGATGAAGCAATTCCCCGAAGTGGCCAACGTGTTCTCCAAGATCGGCACGGCCGAAGTCGCCACCGATCCGATGCCACCGTCGATGGCCGATACCTTCCTGATGCTCAAGCCGCGCGAGCAATGGCCCGACCCGCGCAAGCCCAAGGGCGAGCTGATCGAGGAACTGGAAGCCGCCGCCCGCGAAATTCCCGGCAGCAACTACGAGTTCACCCAGCCCATCCAGATGCGCACCAACGAGCTGATCTCGGGCGTGCGGTCGGACGTGGCCGTAAAGGTCTATGGCGACGATCTGGCGCAGCTGGCGCGACTGGCCAGCCGCGTCGAACGGGTGATGCGCAAGGTGCCGGGCGCGGAGGACGTCAAATCCGAACAGGTGACGGGCCTGCCGCTCCTGACGGTCACGCCGGATCCGGCCGCGCTGGCGCTGTACGGGCTCAATCCCGGCGATGTTCAGGAAACGGTCGCCACGGCGGTCGGTGGTTCCGTCGCCGGGCAACTGTTCGAAGGCGATCGCCGCTTCGACCTCGTCGTGCGCTTGCCGGAAGCCTTGCGCCAGGATCCCGCGGCGCTGGCCGACCTGCCCATTCCGTTGCCGGACGGAGCGCAGCCCGACGAATCGAGCCATGAGGCGTCGTGGGCCGCCGGCGCCCCGCGCACGGTGCCGCTGCGCGAAGTGGCACGCATCGAGGTGCAACGCGGTCCCAACCAGATCAACCGCGAGAACGGCAAGCGGCGGGTGGTCATCACCGCCAACGTGCGCGAGCGCGACTTGGGTAGCTTCGTCGGCGAGCTGCGCACGCGCATCAACCGCGACGTGCGATTGCCGGAAGGCTACTGGGTCGATTACGGCGGCACTTTCGAGCAGCTGATCTCCGCCAGCCAGCGCCTGGCCATCGTCGTGCCCGTGACCCTCGCGCTCATCTTCGCGCTGCTGTTCATGGCCTTCGGTTCGGCGAAGGATGCGGCGATTGTGTTCAGTGGCGTGCCGCTAGCCCTCACTGGCGGAATCATTGCCCTTGTGCTGCGCGGCATTCCTCTGTCGATCTCCGCCGGCGTGGGCTTCATCGCGCTGTCTGGTGTCGCGGTACTCAACGGCCTGGTGATGATCGCCTTCATCCGGAAGTTGCGCGAACAAGGCGATCCGTTGGACAGCGCGATCGTAGATGGCGCCCTGGGTCGCTTGCGCCCGGTGATGATGACCGCGCTGGTCGCGTCGCTGGGATTCCTGCCAATGGCGCTGAATGTCGGTGCGGGCTCGGAAGTGCAGCGGCCGCTGGCGACCGTGGTGATCGGCGGGATCGTCTCCTCAACACTGCTGACCCTGCTGGTACTGCCAGCGCTGTACCGGTGGTGGCATCGGGATACCGAGACCACCGAAGAGCTGCTGCATGGTTGAGCCGCCGAGCACGGCCACACATTCTGGGAGGATAGTGCCATGGGGACATCGCCGTCCGATCAGTCTCGCGTCAGCGCACTCACAGGAGGGGCGGTTGATCTGGCTCGCCAGCGGCGCGCCTTGTTCAAGGTGGCGGGGCTGGCCGTGCTGACCTGTGGCATCGGCTTGGCCGCGGGATTCCTCTTGCTTCCGCGGTTCATCGCATTTCCTGAAGCGCTGAGCGACCGACTGGTCTTCTGGGCTCGCCTGCAGGTGTTTCTCCTGGTGTGGGTGGCGCTGGGCGTGGGGGGCGTGTCGCGCGGCCGGCGCCAGTCGGCGCAGGACATCCGCGGCTCGGCGTTCGGTCCGCCCAGCCCGCGTCTGGCGATCCGGATCGCGTTCCTGCAGAACACCCTGGAGCAGGCCGTGCTCGCCAGCGGCGCCTACCTGGCGCTGGTCACGCTGCTCACGGGGCCAGCGCTTTCGCTTCTCGTCAGTGCAGTGATTCTGTTTGGAATCGGCCGGGCGGCATTTTTCCTGGGGTACGCGAAGGGAGCGCCGGGGCGAGGCTTCGGTTTCGTGCTGACGGTGCTCCCGACCCTGTTGGGTTATGGATTGGCCATCGCCCTCATGGCCCGTGCGGGGCTAGGGTAGCCAGGCGGGCTTTGTCGTGCACGGATACAAGTACCGGACCAAGGCATTCCATTGACCCAGATCAATCCACCTGCCGGGAAAGGAGCTACTTTTGTAGCGCGTCCCAATCCGGAGAGCCGATCATGGGCAAGTTGACCAGCAAGCCGATCTCCTTGGCGCTTGGCGCCACCTATGTGCTCGCGGGCATGAACACGTACGCGGGCGGATTCCAGATGACCGACCTTCCGGCGGGCTACATGTTGGCCGCCGCGCAGGGCACTCAGGCGACGCAGCCCGCCCAAGCTACCGACCGTCGCCGCTATGAGGGGCACTGCGGCGGCGTGCATGGCGAAGGCATGTGCGGAGCGCGCGCCTTCGACATGATGGAAGGCAACAAGGACGGCAGCCTGACCCGGGACGAGTACGTCAACTGGCACGACAAGAACTGGTCCGATGGCTCCTGCGGTGCCTGCATGGGCATGCCGGCAGGACGCGGTCACGACGACATGTGCGGGCCGCAGGGATACGACATGATGGATACGGACAAGAACGGCAAGCTCACCAAAGACGAGTTTGTGAGCTGGCACGACAAGAACTGGTCCGATGGCATGTGTGGCGCCTACATGAAGATGCCGCACGGCCGCTGTGGTGAAGGCATGTGCGGGGGAACCGATGAGATATGGGGGGCCGGCGTTATGCACGCATGAGGAGGGGCCATCGGCGCGCGATGAGTTGTTGCCCCGGCCTCCCTTCGACGAGGAGACTCTATCGCCTGCGCTGGCAGGCGCAACCGACTTCTGACATTTCGTGCGCTCACCTTCTGAGAATGACATCAGGTCTGCGGTGACGATCGGGGAAGAATGAACCTCGATGCGACAACTCCATCTCCCTGACTGCCCACTCTGGTAGCACCTGACCAGTGGCTTGCCATCAAGCCGCTACTGGCCAAGCGGGAGAACGACAGGTCGCTCAGGCGGGGACGATCATGCAAAGATTCAAAAATCAGTGAGTCGCCCCACGCGTTACCGCGCATCGTCACCGAGGCCACACCAATGCGGACAGCCGCGAGTGCCGATTGCCGCTCGCCTGCGCACCGTCCTGGCGCCACGCTTCCGGCCATGTTCCGCTGACGTCCGTCAGCGACATGCCCAGGCAGCCACGATCTTCAAGGCTGCGACGCGGTTCCGACCGCGTTGATCACTCCAGTTCGCACCGGCATCCAAGCGCGAACGGCCATCGGTTCTCGATGGCGATGCCTCCAAGCTGTTCCATCAACCCACGCGGGGGTTCCACACCTTCCCCGCCTTGGGTCGGGTGTGTCTCCGCCTCATTGTTCCCAGGAGATTCACCATGACCACTTCCACCGAAAAATCCTACTTCGATCTGCACATCACCGGCCTCGGGTATCTCAATCGCATCCGCGAAGTGAAGCCCAAGAAAGGCGATGCGTTCCTGGCCTGCGACATCGCGGCTCTGAACGGTCCCAGCGATGACGTCTCGTATGTGCGTTTCGACACGCGCGTATCGGGTTCGGAAGCGCAGCACCTGGTGCGCCGCTGCATTCAGGCGGTCGACGCCGAGAAGAAGGTGATGATCGGCTTCCGCTTGGGCGACCTGTGGACCGACACCTTCACCTACTCCAAGGGCAAGCGTGCCGGCGAACAGGGGGTGAGCCTCAAGGCCCGCCTGCTGTTCGTCAGTTGGATCAAGGTCGACGGCAAGCTCGTCTACAAGGCCGAACCCAAGCCGACCGAGACCGACGAGCGCGACCCGGAAGTCCCTGTGACGTCCGACGCGCCCGCCGCGCAGCAAGCCTCGGCACCGGAGCCTTCCAGGCCCGTCGCCGATGCTGCCGACGACGCTGCCGATGCCCCCGCATTGGCCGTTGCCGAGTCGTTCTGATCCGCAAGGCCCCATCCCCGGGGCCTTGTCTTCTCTTCGTCCGCAGGAGACCTTCATGATCACCATTCCCGGCCAACTGGCCATCAAGACCATCCACGGCAGGAACGGCGACTTCAACGTCGGCCGCCTGGCGACCTCGATCGGCGAGTTCGTCGTGAAGAACGCCGAACTCGATCAGTACCGCGAGGGCAAGTACGACGGTGATTTCGTCATCGTCGAGATTCGTCCCTCCACGTACAACTCCAACGGCCGCATGGTCATCGAGATCCGCGCCCATCTGGGCGGGATGACGCTGTCCAACATCGACGCCCTGAGCCGCGACGAAGCCCGCCGGCTGAGTCCGCAGGAAGTCGATCCGATCGACGAGGAGGCGCAGGCGCCCGTGCCGGCAACGCCCCCGGCCAAGCCGAAGGCGAAGCCGCGCAGTCCGCGCGATCCCCTGGTCGATACCACGCCGTTCGGCAGCGAACCGGCTCCCGTGTCCGCTGCGGCCTCGGCCGAGGCAGACGACGCGGCGCTGTTCGGTGCCTTGTGGCCCCTGGGCGAGACCGTGAAGCTCGATGCGACCGTGGATCGTCGTGTGCTGCGCCAGCAGCGCGACCGTCTCGACAAGCTGGGCTACGAGTTCGCTCCGTTATCCCAGGACTGGCACCTCCAAGCTGCCTGATCCATCCGCCGCCTTGCGCGGCATACCGCCACCCGCCGGGGCTCTCCCCCGACGGGGAGGGCTCCGGCCTTTTCTTCAAGGAGACCCTCATGGGCTGGACCTTCGTTCGTCAGACGCGCGATCAGATGATCCGCGAGCTGCTCGCTCCGCAGGCGTCCGAACGCGCTTGCTGCGAAGTCATCGACCACACGCTGGACGGCGACGTTCTGTGGACCGTGGTTCGCGTCACCGCCAGGCAGGCGGGCGTCATGGGCCTCGCGGCCGGTGAGTCCGTCTGCTACATCGGCTGCCATCTGCTGGAAAGCTCGGGCGGCGATTGGGGCTACAAGTCCCTCGATGAGTCCGTGCATCCGTACTACTACTCGTGCCCGCTGCGCTATCTCGACATGGCGCCGGTGCAAAGCTCCGAGTGGCGCGAGCGGGTTCACCGCTTCCACGCGGGGCGCGCTGTCTAGCGGCACGCATCTTCCTTCACCCAACCGGGGCGAGCACGGCCCCGCGGGCTGTGGTTGCTCCTTCATTTCCAAGAGGACATCACCATGCCTGCACCTTCTTCCGCGAAACCGCTGTACCGCATCGACGAATGCCCCGACCTTATGGCCGACGGTTGCGTCGGTGACGAGCAGGGCAATCTCGTCTTTCTCTCGATCTGGGCGCGCGACACCGCCGTTCAGGAGTTCCTCGCCCGCCTGACCCTCGGCCGGGATGAACAGGGACTGGATCAGTTCCACGTCATCACCGAGCAGGGCGCTTCCATCCCGGTCTTCGTCGGCAACGTCGAGAACCTGGAAAAGCGCATCACCCGCGCCTATCGGCGAACGCTGTTCGGTTCGCTGACGAATGTGTGGCTGTTCGATCGTCGCAGCGTGAAGCCAGACAAGGCCAACGCCAGCGCGCTGGCGCTTCTGCCCAGGGATTCCGCTCACCGGCTCGACCGGCTGTGGACGCTGGTGCAGGACACCTGCCCGCTGCCACTGCTCGGCCACTGGCGCGACACCGTGCTGGAGCTGTTGCAGACACGACGGATGCTGACCGGTCTTCCCTTGGCCCTCGGGCCGCTGGAAGGCCATCGGCTGGCCCTCGATGTCCCGGCGCTGACGAAGGCGTTGGGCGAGCTGATCCGCAACGGCACCCTCGGCGCTACGCAGTACGAACTGGCCGCGAACGCACCGCTTCGGCGTGTGGCGTGAGCCATCCCCACGGGCATGCGCGCCGCGCGTGCCCGCCTTCCCTCATCCATCACCAGGAGAAATCCATGGCACTCATGTTTCCGCGCCTGGCGCGCAATTTCATTCGTAACGGCTACTTCCCCACCGACGAGCCGACGCTGGAGCGGGCCTTGTCCGCGCTGGCGCCGTCTCTCGGCGCCATGTCCATCCTCGATCCCTGCGCCGGCGAAGGCGTGGCGATCGCCGAAGCCGCCCACGCCCTCGGGCGCGAGCAGGTCCAGGCCTTCGCCGTCGAGTACGACGCCGAGCGTGCCCGCCACGCACGGAAACTGGTCGATCGCTGCATCCACGGTGACCTGATGGACACGCTGATCTCGCGCCAGTCCTTCGGGCTGCTGTGGCTGAACCCGCCATATGGCGACCTGAGCAAGGACGTGAACGGCAACATCGGCTATCAGGGCCAGGGCCGTGCGCGGCTGGAAAAGCTGTTCTATCAGCGTGCGCTGCCGCTGTTGCAGTACGGCGGCGTGTTGATCTTCATCGTGCCGTCCTACGTGCTCGACGCCGAGCTGGTCGGATGGCTGACGCGCCACTTCGCCGACCTGCGTATCTACCGTGCGGTGGAGACGCAGTTCAAGCAGGTGGTGATCTTCGGTCGCAGGATTCGTCAACGCGACCAGGCATCGGAGTCGGTCAAGGCCGTGCGCGGTCTGCTGCTGCAGATCGGACAGGGTGACGCTGAAGCTGAGGAACTGCCGCTCGAATGGCCGTTCCTGCCGTACACCGTCCCTGCCAGCCCGGCCGAGCCGGAGCACTTCTATCGCGTGACGATGGAGCCCGAGCAGTTCGCCGATGAAGTCGGCCGGCTGCAAGGACTCTGGCCGGAGCTCGATATGCACCTGGGCGCCGCGCAGCAATCGCTGCGTCCGCCCGCGCGGGCCTTGTCGCACTGGCATCTCGCCCTGGCTCTGGCCGCAGGCGCGATCTCCGGCGTAGTGAAGTCCAAGAGCGGGCGCGTGCTCGTCGTCAAAGGTGATACCCACAAGGAGAAGACCCTCCAGACGGAATACACCGAACGCGACGACGGCTCCGTGGCCGAGACGCGCATCCTCACCGACAAGTTCGTGCCGGTCATTCGTGCATGGGACTTGACGCTGGGCTCGCCCACGTGTGGCGAAGTGTTGACCATCCGCTGATCGCTGTTCCCTGACGGTTCGCCGTCGCTTTCATCCACCCACCGGGGTCATGTCGCCCCGATGGGGGTGCCGTGGCCCCTTCTTCCAGAAGGAGAAACCACCATGGCACTCGCAGTCCTCAACCTCACGTCACAAGCACGCTTTTCGCCCGGGCAGGTGGTCATGACCGCCGGCGTCGACGAGCTGGTCCGACAGGGCCGGCTCAACCCCACGCCGTACCTGCGCCGCCATCTTCATGGCGAATGGGGCGACCTGAGCGACAGCGATCGGCGGCAGAACGACGCCGCGCTGAAGTCCGGCGAGGATCGTCTGTTCTCGTCCTACCAGGTCACGCGCGACCTGAAGCTCTGGATCATCACCGAATGGGATCGCAGCGTCACCACACTGCTGCTGCCCAGCGAATACTGATCCGCATCCAGCGGTCTCGCGCCGCTTCGTTCTTCCCACCCAGGGGCATGTCACCGCCCCGTGGGGGAGGTGCATGCCCCATTGCCTTGGAGCATCACCATGTCCCTCGATCTTGAAACTGTTCCCGAAACCGCCGTGCAGGGCGACCTGCTCGAAGCGGCCGCTTCACCCCTCACGCTCAGCCTGCAGGACTTCGTATCGGAGTTCGGCGACGAGCTGCTCGATTCGCTCAACCGCGCCAATCCTCCGGTCTACACCGGCCAGGTGCGGGTGCATCGGCAACTGATCCTCGCCGCGCTCAAGCGCAAGCTGTTCCCGGCGCAAGCCGATGTGGTCCATGCCGTCACCGAGCTACTGGTCGACCGCGGCGAACGCGCCGCGATCGTCAATGGCGAGATGGGCTGCGGCAAGACGACGGTGGGTATTGCCACCGCCGCCGTGCTCAACGCCGAAGGCTACCGCCGTACCCTGGTGCTCTCGCCACCCCACCTGGTCTACAAGTGGCGGCGCGAAATCCAGGAGACGGTGGCCGGTGCCAAGGTCTGGGTGCTCAATGGCCCGGACACACTGGTCAAGCTGCTGAAACTGCGTGAGCAGTTGGGCGTGCCGGCCCATGGCCAGGAGTTTTTCGTCCTGGGCCGCGTGCGGATGCGGATGGGGTTCCACTGGAAACCTGTCTTCGTTCAGCGGTGCACGCTTCACGGCGACGTGGGGGCCTGCCCGGATTGCGGGCATGTCATCACCGACCTCGACGGCGAGCCGATCAACCCGGTCGAGCTGGAAGCCGAGGAGTCCCGCCGCAAGTGCAGCCACTGCCGTGCACCGCTGTGGTCGTTGATCCGTCCCAGAGGCCTGTCCGCCAGCGACCAGTCCTCGACCGTGCTCAAGGCACTGAAGCGTATTCCGACCATCGGGGAAGTCACCGCGCAGAAGCTGATGCAAAAGTTCGGTGACGCCTTCCTCGCGTCGATGCTCGGGGACAACATCCACGAGTTCATCAACCTGATGGATGGCAACGGCGAGCTGGTCTTCTCGGACCGGCAAGCCCATCGGATGGAACGTGCGATGGCCAACATGGAGTTCGGCTTCGGCGAGGGCGGCTACCAGCCGTCCGAGTTCATCAAGAGGCAGCTTCCCCAAGGCACGTTCGACCTGCTCATCGCCGACGAGGCACACGAGTACAAGAATGGCGGCTCCGCACAGGGCCAGGCCATGGGGGTGTTGGCGGCCAAGGCGCGCAAGACGCTGCTGCTCACCGGCACGCTGATGGGCGGCTACGGCGACGACCTGTTCCACCTGCTGTTCCGCGCCCTGCCGGGGCGGATGATCGAAGACGGCTACCGGCCGACGAAGAGCGGCAGCATGACCTCGGCCGCGATGGCGTTCATGCGCGATCACGGTGTCTTGAAGGACATCTACTCCGAGAGCACTGGCACGGCGCACAAGACGGCCAAGGGCACCAAGGTATCGGTGCGCACGGTCAAGGCGCCGGGCTTCGGTCCGAAGGGCGTACTGCGTTGCGTCCTGCCGTTCACGGTCTTCCTCAAGTTGAAGGACATCGGTGGCAACGTGCTGCCGCCCTACGACGAGGAGTTCCGCGAAGTCGCGATGGACACGGCGCAGGCCGCGGCCTACCGCGATCTGGCGGGTCGGCTGACCCAGGAGCTGAAGCAGGCCCTGGCGAAGCGCGACACGACGCTGCTCGGTGTCGTCCTCAACGTGCTGCTGGCCTGGCCGGACTGCTGCTTCCGGTCGGAAACGGTGGTGCATCCGCGCACGCGCAACACCCTGGCCTTCGTACCGGCTCAGTTCAACGAGCTGGAGGTGATGCCCAAGGAACGCGAGCTGATCGAGATCTGCAAGCAGGAGAAGGCAGAAGGTCGCAAGACCCTGGTCTATTCGGTCTATACCGGCACGCGCGACACCACGTCGCGTTTGAAGGTGCTGCTGGAGCAGGAAGGCTTCAAGGTGGCGGTACTGCGCGCGAGCGTGGATGCCTCCCGCCGCGAGGACTGGATCGCCGAGCAGTTGGACCGTGGCATCGACGTGCTCATCACCAATCCCGAGCTGGTGAAAACCGGCCTGGACCTGCTGGAGTTCCCGACCATCGTGTTCCTCCAGTCCGGCTACAACGTGTATTCGCTGCAGCAGGCCGCCCGGCGCTCATGGCGCATCGGCCAGAAGCAGCCGGTGCGCGTGATCTACCTGGGCTACGCCAACTCCTCGCAGATGACCTGCCTGGGGTTGATGGCCAAGAAGATCATGGTGTCGCAGAGCACATCGGGCGACGTGCCCGAATCCGGACTCGATGTCCTGAACCAGGACGGCGACTCGGTGGAGGTGGCACTGGCCCGGCAGTTGGTCGCGGTCTGACCTGTTTACGTGAGCCGACTCCCCGTAAGGGCTGTCGGCTCTTTTTCTGGCCGCTTGCCGATGTGCGAGCCAAGCTGGTCAATCAAGTAGGGGGGACGCCGACGGGCTCCGGACGACCGCTTGGGCCGGGCCACCGCCGGGCTTGCTTACTCTGATAATTCCTACGAATGGCTATCCAGTTTGATGGGCATATGACTATTTCATGAGCCACTGCCCATAAGCTTCCACATCGATCATGGGAACTGTCCCACTGAACTGAAGTCGGGAAATCAACTTGAACAGAAAGGCCGTCGCTGGTTTGTTCTCGTTGATGTAGCTGTACTCGCCCGTAGCATGGTCGAGAAAAAAGTGGCCGTGAGCAGCTACGCACCCGATGTCCAGTCGCCCGTCCTCTAAGTCGGCGGTCAGAGCTCGGTCGAAGGATTTCCCCAGTGCAGGGCTCCATTCACTCTCAAAGGTAAGCAATCCGCCCAAAATGGGAATGAGAGGCTTGGGAGGGTAAGTCCCTCCCGCATGAGGAATTGGCAAGCTGGTCCGATGCAAGCTGCGGACGCTAGCAACCTTTTGCTGTGCATAAGCCACCAGATTGGCGTCTGCCGTCTGCTTGGCCTCGAATACGGCATATACGCTCTCGGCTGGGATGATGGTCTCATTCTCGTAAGTGAAGATGAAGGGCGAGTACTGCCGATCGAAGATCACCACATCGATCTGCTGGCTGAAGTTCCCGAGACTGTCCACCACATGCGCCTTGGCGGCCTGATAACGCTTCGGCAAGTACGTATCCAGCATGCTGATCCAGACGTTTTCACTTGCATCGCCTTTCGTTCCTGGATGGCCAAATGTCTTGCGGACAGTAGAAAGGCGCTGCTGGATGTCTTCATGCAAAGAGGAAAGAAGCTGGGAGAGCGACCACTGAGACATTTAACACCCCCTTGCCGTGGAGTCTTTGAACGGCGGAGTCGGCGCCATCGCGCGGGCCAGTTCGATGGCACGGGATGGCTTTATGGGCCCCTGAGGGTAGGCGTCCAGCACGATCGCGGGTAGCAGGCGCTGCGTGAGGTCCGAGTAGGTAAAGCCGTAAGGGCGTTTGGCCTGCTCGCCCGTGGCCGCCACCAGGGATTGCAGATCGGCCTTGCCAAAGCCAGCGTCGCCCAGGCGCCGGTGAAGGACCTCAAGTCGCTGAGCTTCGTCAGGTCGCTCGAATACGAGGATGTCGGCCGCGCGTCGGCGCACGGCCGGGTCCAACGCGTTGAGGCGGTTAGTGCACATCAGCACAGCGGCCGGCAGGTGGCCGTTGGCCAGCCGGTCGATCCCGCGGATGAACGCATTCACGCCCGCGCGATCTTCATGATGCATCTGATCGGCTTCTCGGGATTGCGCGAGCGCATCGGCCTCATCAACCAGCAGTATCACGCCTCCGCGTGATCGACTGCCCCTGGAGGACTTGACCTTGCTTGCTTCATGGAAGGCGTGGTCGAACGCCGCCGAGACGAGTTGGGTCATCTCGCCGACACGGCCTTGCCCCCGAGAAGACAGGCTGAGCGGTAGCAGTGTGATGTCGATCCCTTCTTGCCGCGCCACCATGTCACCGATCGTTTCGGCGAGTTCGGTCTTTCCGGAGCCCACATCGCCGGAGAGCACTACCAATGGGGGCCGGCGCAGCACGGCGTCGAGCAATCCTGTCGAATGAGCGTGGTGCTGGTCGAGCCATTCCTTGAGACCTGCGGGGTTGATGAGAACAGCGAGAACGTTACTCAGACGACGGATCTTGTCGTCCATTCCGACCAGCTTGGCCAGACGGCTCTGGGCGTCGGCATCTGGCAAAGTGATGGGGCGTTCGAACAGCCCCGGCGTGCTGGTAGTGGTCATCAGTAGCTCCTGACACTGGCGCGGCCCAAGGCGCGGCCGCCGGATGAATACGTCTTGTCGTCGGCGAAGTAGCCTCCGCTGACCGATGGCTCGGGCGCTCCCGTGCGTTGGACGGGCAACTGCTGCTTGATGGCTTCGCGCTGCGCCAGCGTGAGTGCATCCCAGGCAGAGCTGTAGGTGAGATAGCTGTAGAACGACGCTCCTGCCACGTTGGTGCCGGGGCGAACGCGGCCCGGATCGTCATCCATGCCGTCTCCAGCCAGTTCACGGGCCGTGTAGCGCAGGGTCGGCTCGATCCATTCGCCATCGCGCTTGAAGCCATAGGTCACCGTGTCGAGATAGCCTTGACGCAAGAGCTCCGTGATCTCGCCTTCGAGTCGCTCGATGAAAGCATCGTCGGGGGCATGGTAGAAGCGCTGCATTCGCTTCAGGTCGGCTGCCACTTTCGCCGCCAGGTGCCTGGCATGCGTCAAGGTGAACGCCTTGGTCTCGGTGGTGGTGTAGGCGTAACTCATGGTGTTCACCCTTGGAAAGAGGAGCCGAAGACCTTCTGCCAGTAGTGCACGGTTAACTCCTTGGTAGGTGCCTTCAGTGCGGCGTCGATGGCGTCGCCAGCGTCCAGCGCCGCGTCTACGATCGCGGCGGCATTCTGGGCGGTGTACAGCCGCGCAACGTTGTTGGACGCATTGATCGGGTCGATGATCTGCACACGGTCCGCGCTGGGTGCCACCGTCGAGGCCTGGTAGTAGTCCTCGAACACGATGCGCTCGCTCAGGTTGCTCTCTGCGACGTATGTGAAGAAGGACTGCAGCGCTTCGGGGTAGTCCGAAAGATCGGTGCCGTTGTCTGTCAGCTTGGCCAGGATCATTTCGATCATGAACGACTTGAAGCGGAATCCGTCGTGTTCCTGCTTCATGCGACGTGCCCAGTACTTGATCAGCCGCACCACCTGCGCGAAGTGCGTGGGCTGCGCTTGCTTGCGCTTGCGGGCGCACTCCAGGTGTAGCGGAATGCTGGTTTCCAAGAACGAGCCGTCGTCCTGGCTGATGAGGTTGCCGCGCCAGTCGGGTAGGCCGGCGTACAGTACGGGTACGACATCCACGTTCAATCCGGTTCCGCGGAAGTTCACCGTGACCGAGTAGGTCTGGGGCTGCACCTGTTCGGGGCTGAAGTTGGGAAACGCCTTGCGCAGCTTCTCGGCAAGGTAGTTCAGCAGGGCCTGGAGGTCGTGAGGCGCATCGGAGCCGCTGATATAGACGGCCACGTCGATGTCGTTCAGCGAGCGCAGTGCCGTGCCCTTCGCCAAGCTGCCGGACAGCAGCATTTTCTTCAGCGCGAAGTCCGGATGCTCCGCGAGGTAGCCCTCCAGCTTTTCGCGCAGTCGGCGCGCCTGTGCCCGGAACTCATCGGCCTTTTCCTTGGGCAGGTTGACGCGTTCCTCGGCAAAGCGGACGAGGTCGCGGTGATCGACGTGAGCTCTGGACATGTGGACATGCTCCTTCGGTGATTGGGCCGGGCTGTCCGATCAGTCCTTGTGATCGCGCTCAGAGCGCCGGCAGAAAAAGTTCGGCATCGTGAACTTGTCGTGATGTTACACCCGTTTCCTCGGTTGTCAAACAAAAAGTTCGGTACCGTGGTATTCTCAGAGTTCGTAGGAACTAGACAGGAGACGTGACCATGGCGACCCGTCTCGGGGAAAAGCTGCGCGAGCTGCGAAAGGAGCGCAAGCTAACCCTTGAAAAGCTGGCCGACGCCGCCGGCTTGAGCAAAAGCTATCTTTGGGAACTTGAGAATCGCGAGTCCCAGCGGCCATCAGCAGAAAAGCTCACCGCGCTGGCGGACGCGCTGGGTGTGGCGGCCTCGTACTTCATAGAGGAAGACGTGCGCGCACCAGAAGAGCGGCATTTGGACGAGGCGTTTTTTCGCGGCTACCAGAAGCTGGAGCCTGAGGCGAAGGAACAACTTCGCAAGATCCTCGATACCTTCAAGAAGACCCCATGACGGACGGCGGCTGGACGCCCCAGCGTGCTGCGAATCGCCTCGTGAAGGTGGTCGAAGCTGTCAGCATGGCGCACGGCATTGATCGGTTTCCGGTGGACGTGCCTCAGTTGGCGCTTGAGTCCGCTCGCATATTCAACTGGTCAGATCCCATCACAAAGGTCCAAGCTGCGGCGATCAAAGGTTTTGACGGAGCATTGTTTCCCGGGGATGGCCGCAAGGAGTGGCTGCTCCTCTACAACAACGCGGTGACATCTCCGGGACGTGTGCGCTTCACGCAAGCGCACGAACTTGGGCACTACATTCTGCACCGGATGCAAAGGGAGTCCTTCCAGTGCAGTGATGCCGACATGCTGAACTGGTCCCAGGACGATCGCGACATCGAGGCTCAGGCGGATCTGTTTGCTTCGTACCTGCTGATGCCGCTGGACGACTACCGCAAGCAGGTCACCACGAACGTCGACATGGACATCCTCGGCGCATGCGCGGAGCGCTACGGTGTGTCGCTGACGGCGGCGATCTTGAAGTGGTTGCAGTACACCGATGAGAAGGCCGTTCTAGTGATGTCCAACGATGGCTTCATCAATTGGGCTTGGTCGAGCGAACCCGCGGCCCGAGCTGGCGCGTTCTTCCGCACCCGTGGCAACGTCATTCCTCTGCCAGAACACTCCCTCGCGGCAAATCAGGAAGTGCTGCATGATCGACAAGGCACCAAGATTTCCGCGGCCGTTTGGTTCCCACACGCCGATCCGAGTATTCCGCTGCGTGAGATGAAGATACACGCAGCACAGTACGACGCTACGCTGAGCCTTTTGTGCTTACCGCGATCAGCCGAAGCTTGGCCGCCACGTGACCGTGACGAAGAGTAGCTGATTGCTAGAAAGAAGGTGGTCGAGCGCTAGCTCCCTTTCTTTGCTGCGCGTTCGGTTTCATGCGCCGAAGGTATCGGCTCCGCTACAGGAGCCGAGCGATGCATCGATTTCCATCTTTTCTATCCATTGCCCGCCGGCTAGGCACTACTGGCCTTCTATTGATCTTCGCAGCATTGCCAGCCGGCTGCACCACCATTACGCCACCCCAGGTCGAAGTGCCGGCACGGAACTCCGGGAGCGTTGCTGAAGCATCTCCGCCGGCACTGATTCCGGTCGTCCGCTACGGCCGCTACACATTGGTCGAACTGATGCCGGAGCCTGCCCAGCGCGATCTGCTGCAGCAGACCTTGGAAGTCTCCATCCCGCCCACGCTCAATGCGAACGTGGGCGACGCCATGCGGCATGTCCTGCTGCGCTCGGGCTACCGGCTCTGCGATGCGGGCGAGGCCGCATCGCTCTACGCGCTGCCGCTGCCTGCCGCACACCTGCGCCTGGGTCCGCTGATGCTGCGCGATGCCTTGCTGACCCTTGCCGGCCCCGCCTGGGAGCTGTCGGTCGATGACTCGACCCGCCAGGTCTGCTTCAGCCGGCGCGGTGCCTCCACCTCCCTTTCCGCCAACCCGCCCGGCACCGCCACGCCCGTGCCGGACGCCGACCGGCCCGAGGAACTGCAGCCATGACCTTTCCCCAAGCGCCATCCGAGCGCGATTCCCGCACGCGCTGGCTCAGGATCGCCGCGGCCTTCTGGCTGCTGCTCATCAGTGCCGTGGCACTCATCAACAGCGTCGGCCTGTCTCGGCTCGCAGAACAGACCCAGAGCAGCGCACAGGATGCGCAGGTCAATGCGCTGGGCCTGCGCGTGGCCGATCTCGAACAACAGGCCGATGCGGACAAGCGCCGGCCGGCGCCGATCAGCCAGGCCGAATTCGCCAACGCGCGGCAGGCGCTGGACGAACGGATGACGCGCCTCGAAGAGGCCGATGAGGCGAGGGCCTTGGCCGTCGACCTGCAGACGCTGCTGGCGCGCGTGAACGCAATCGAAACCCGCCTTGAGAAAACCCGGCAGGTGGCATCCGCCGCTCGCCCGCGCACTCCGGTTGCGACGAAGCCCAAGGTGCCGGAGCCGCCGTTCCGTGTGCTCGGCGTGGAGCTGCGGGGAGGCGAGCGCTTTCTGTCGATCACCTCTACCGCCGCGGCCTCGCTCGCGGGCGCCCGGCTGCTGCGCGAGGGCGATGCCGAGGGCGGCTGGCAACTGCAGTCCATCGAGGCGCAGGCGGGCGTGTTCCAGGTGAACGGCCAGACGCAGCGCGTTGCGGTGCCGTAGGAGGTGTCATGACCCCCACGCTCACTTCGTTCGCTGCCCCCCGAGGGGGCTTCAGCCTCCTTGAGGCGGCTCGGCGGAGGCTGACCATGAACCTGCGGTCGTTGCTCGCTGCCGTCGTCCTGTTCGCCACCTTCGGCGCATCCGCCCAGCCGGCCCCGGTGACGAACTCGCGCATGGTGCCCGCCCAGGTGCAGCCGGGCGCTGATGCCGCGCTCGACGAGAGACAGGCGCGGGAGTGGGGGCTTCGCTCCGAGGAGTGGGCACGTTACCGGCAACTGATGCAGGGGCCGCTCGGGGTCTATTCGCCCCAGCTCGATCCGCTCACGGCGCTGGGCATCGAGGCACGTAGCGAGGAGGAGCGCAGGCGCTACGCGGAGTTGCAGGTGCAGGCCGAGGCCCAGCGCGTCGGCAAGACGCTGGCCTACCAGCGCGCCTACGACGCGGCGTGGCAGCGCCTGTTTCCCGGCCAGCCGCGCGTGAGCCTGCCCGGCGCCAAGGCGCAGGGTGCCGGCAACACCGGCTCCGGGCGCCTGGCGGTCTTCGTCAAGGCCGACTGCGCACCGTGCGCGCAGCGCGTGCAGCAGTTGCAAGCGGCCGGCACAGCCTTCGACCTCTACATGGTCGGCAGCCGTCAGGACGACGCGCGCATCCGGCAGTGGGCCACCCGGGCGGGCATCGACCCGGCCAGGGTGCGCGCCCGCACCATCACGCTCAACCACGATGCGGGGCGCTGGCTGTCGCTCGGCCTGCCCGGCGAGCTGCCGGCCGTGGTGCGCGAGGTGAACGGTCAATGGCAGCGGCAGTAGGTACGCCGGGCCGGGAGCGTCGGCCGTCCCGCGTCGCCATCCGCTGCGCCAGCGCCGCGCTGCTGCTCGCCACCGGCGGCTGGGCGTTGGCCGCCCTGGCGCGGGAAGTGCCGCCGCCGGCCTATCAAATGGCGGCGCATCGTGCAGACGTGCCGGCGGCGGTGCTGTACGCGGTGGCCTTGCAGGAGAGCGGCGCCATGCTGCGCGGGCGCCTGATCCCCTGGCCGTGGACGCTCAACGTCGCCGGCACACCGCAGCGCTACGCCACCCGCGCCGAGGCCTGCGCGGGGCTGCGCCGGGCGCTCGCCCGCACGCCGGCCAATCGCATCGACGCCGGCCTCGGCCAGGTCAATCTCGGCTACCACACGCATCGCTACACGCAGCCCTGCGAGCTGCTGGACCCGTACCGCAACCTCGCCGTCGCTGCGGAAATCCTGCGCGAACAGCACACGCCGGGCGAGGACTGGCTGCTTGCCATCGGCCGCTACCACCGGCCCGCCGGCGGGGCACCCGCGGCGCGATACCGGCGCAGTGTGCATCGGCACCTGACCCGCGTACTCGACCCCGGCGTTCCCGTTCCAACTCTCCAGGCCACCACGCCATGAACCACACCGTCCTCATCGCCGCCATCGGGCTGCTGTCCACGACCACCATCTTCGCCCAGACCGTCTCCGGGCCGCTGATCGTCGTCGAAGACCGCGGCGGCGACTCCGCGCTGCCGTACTACCAGTCGCTGAATCCTCAGCCGGATCAGGCCACGCCGCCGGCCCCGATGCCGACCCCTCGCGCGGGCAACACGGCCGACGCCGAAGCCGCCATGCTGCCGGTGCGCTCGACGCAACTGTCGCCGGGCGAGGTGCAGCGCCGCGTCATCCGGGCGCCGGGCCTGACGGCGCTGTTCCTGATCGGCGACGACGAGCGTTCGCGCGCCTGGCTGCGGCAGCGGCAGGCGGCGCTGCGAGAGCTGCAGGCCGTGGGCCTGGTGGTCAACGTGGAGTCGATGGCTGCGCTGACGGCGCTGCGCAGGCTGGCGCCCGGCCTGATCCTGTCGCCGGCCTCCGGCGATGACCTGGCCCAGCGCCTGGGCCTGCGCCACTACCCGGTGCTCATCACGGCCACCGGTGTCGAGCAGTAGGTGCGCAAATGGCCCAACCGCATGCGGTCGAGGTCTTGCTGCGGCCAGCGGTGGAGCTTTATACCGTGGCGGTCTGCACCGGCGCCGCGATTCTGTGCCTGGTGGCACCGTGGTCGCTCGCGCTGAACCCGCTGCTCGGCCTGGGCTCGGCGCTGGCCTTCCTGACCTTCGGCGCGATTCGCCTGCGCGATGCCTGGGCGATCCTGCGCTATCGCCGCAACATCCGCCGCCTGCCGCGCTACGTGATGACCAGCCGCGACGTGCCGGTGAGTCAGCAACGGCTGTTCGTCGGCCAGGGCTTTCGCTGGGAACAGCGGCACACGCACCGGCTGATGCAGACCTATCGGCCGGAGTTCCGCCGCTACGTCGAGCCGACGGCGATCTACCGGGCCGCCCGGCGGCTGGAGGAGCGGCTTGAGTTCGCGCCGTTTCCCGTCTCGACGCTGGCGCGCGCGTTGGCCTGGGACAGCCCGCTCAACCCGGCGCGACCACTGCCGTCGGTCGGCGGACTGCCACGCCTGCATGGCATCGAACCTGCCGAGGTCGACGTCACCCTGCCGCTGGGCGAGCGCGTCGGCCACACCCTGGTGCTGGGCACCACGCGCGTGGGCAAGACGCGGCTGGCCGAGCTGTTCATCACCCAGGACATCCGCCGCAAGGTCCGCGGCGAGCACGAGGTGGTGATCGTCTTCGACCCCAAGGGCGATGCGGACCTGTTGAAGCGCATGTACGTCGAGGCCAAGCGCGCCGGGCGCGAAGGCGAGTTCTACGTCTTCCATCTGGGCTGGCCGGACATCTCGGCGCGCTACAACGCCGTGGGCCGGTTCGGGCGGATCTCCGAGGTGGCCACGCGCATCGCCGGACAGCTCTCCGGCGAAGGCAACAGCGCCGCGTTCCGCGAATTCGCCTGGCGCTTCGTCAACATCATCGCGCGCGCCCTGGTCGAGCTGGGGCAGCGGCCGGACTACCTGCTGATCCAGCGCCACGTCATCAACATCGACGCGCTGTTCATCGAGTACGCCCAGCACTACTTCGCCAAGAACGAGCCGAAGGCCTGGGAGGTCATCGTCCAGCTCGAAGCCAAGCTGAACGACAAGAACATCCCGCGCAACATGATCGGGCGCGAGAAGCGTGTGGTGGCCCTCGAACAGTACCTGTCCCAAGTGCGCATCTATGACCCGGTGCTCGACGGCCTGCGCAGCGCGGTGCGCTACGACCGGACGTACTTCGACAAGATCGTCGCTTCGCTGCTGCCGCTGCTGGAGAAGCTCACCACCGGCAAGATCGCGCAACTGCTCGCACCGAACTATTCCGACCTGTTCGACCCGCGGCCGATCTTCGACTGGATGCAGGTCATCCGCAAACGCGCGGTGGTCTACGTCGGGCTGGACGCGCTGTCCGACGCCGAAGTCGCGGCGGCGGTGGGCAACTCAATGTTCAGCGACCTGGTCTCGGTCGCCGGCCACATCTACAAGTTCGGCATCGACGACGGGCTGCCCGGCGCAGCGGTGAGCGCCAAGATTCCGATCAACGTCCACGCCGACGAATTCAACGAACTCATGGGCGACGAGTTCATTCCGATGGTCAACAAGGGCGGCGGTGCCGGCGTGCAGGTGACGGCCTACACGCAGACCTTGAGCGACATCGAGGCCCGCATCGGCAATCGTGCCAAGGCCGGCCAGGTGGTCGGCAACTTCAACAACCTGTTCATGCTGCGCGTGCGCGAGACCGCCACCGCCGAGCTGCTGACGCGACAACTGCCCAAGGTCGAGGTGTACGCCACGGCGCTGATGAGCGGCGCCACCGACAGCTCCGATCCGCACGGCAATACCGCGTTCACGTCCAACACCCAGGACCGCATCAGCAGCAACAGCGTGCCGTTGATCGAGCCGGCGCATGTGGTGGCGCTGCCCAAGGGGCAGTGCTTCGCGCTGACCGAGGGCGGCAACCTCTGGAAAGTCCGCATGCCGCTGCCTGCGCCCGACCCCGACGAAGCCATGCCGAAGGATCTGCAGGAGCTGGCCGGCTACATGCGACAGCACTACGTCGAGGCAGGAGACTGGTGGGAGAACCAAGGCATCCCCGGCCTGCAGGACAAGGCGCTGCCCGACGACCTGCTGGACGACTTCAAGCAGATGGCCGCGGCTGAAGAGGCCGAAGCATGAGCGATCCGGCCGTCGCGGCACAGCGCCAGCAGCAACGACAGCAAGGCCTGATCGCCAGCCTGGTCACGCTGCCGTTCCGCTTCTTCGGCGTGCTGTGCGGCGCGCTGCTGCTGTGCATCCTGATCGAATGCGTCGGCATGCACTTCTTCTGGCCCGAGCAGGGCTGGCGCCACGCGCAGGGCATGCTGCACTACGAGCTGGATCAGCTTTCCACGCATTTCACCCGCAGCGCGCTGGTGCAGGAGCCGGGGCGCACCGCGCACCGGCTGGTCGAGCAGGGCTACGACTGGCTGTTCGTGAAGAGCGGTCTGCTGGACTGGATACGCGACGCCTCGGCGCAGGCCAGCGCCGGCAGCCATCGTCCGACCAAGGATTTCCGCTACTACATCGGCTTGGTCTATGTGAACGTGGAGAGCTACCTGATCGCGGCGGCCTATACGACGCTGGTCTTCCTCGTGCGGCTGCTGGTGCTGTGCCTGACCCTGCCGCTGTTCCTGATGGCCGCCTTCGTCGGGCTGGTCGACGGCCTGGTGCGCCGGGACATCCGCCGCTTCGGCGCGGGACGCGAGTCGGGGTTCATCTATCACCGCGCCAGGGCCAGCTTGATCCCGCTGGCCGTACTACCGTGGGTGACTTACCTGGCACTGCCGGTCAGCGTGAACCCGCTGCTGATCCTGCTGCCCAGCGCTGCATTGCTCGGCGTGGCGGTGTGCATTGCGGCGGCGACGTTCAAGAAGTATCTCTAAATGGTCTGATCCAATGCGTCTCCAGCAGTCAGCAACGGACATGCTGGCCATGCTTGTGAGAGCGTCGCCATATCTGTGATGGCACGTCTCAGACCTCGACCTATCGTGGGCAACGCCTGCGATAGGCCGAGCAATTCTCCATATCCAGGGCTGTCGGGCATCAGAAGCATGTAATCGAAACACCGCACCTGTCGCTCGCGAAAAACGAGCAGCGGCGGGGAATCCGGATAGTCCAAGCCCTTTGCCGCCGCAATCTCAATCTTGTGATTCCCATTGGCTTGGGAGAAGACGACCGGCCGTACCTCCTCTTCCCCCCGCAAGCCTGCAGCGTCGATGGATGTCAGGTAGACCCGCTGAGTTGCGACATCGGTCACGCGGAAGTACTGTTCCGTGATCTGAGTATTGAAATGCACCTGGGACCATCGACCACCTGCCGCTGGGACTTGCGCAAGCAGGATACGGTCAAGTACCGCCTCCCTGGAGACCGCCCTCGGTGGCCTTAACTGAGGCGCTCGCGGACCCGGGAGAGCGGCAACGGGGCGAACGATGTTGAGCGCCGCACGGTCAAGCGCCGCCTGATCGATAGGCCGAATATCTGCTTCGTGTCGTGCTATGAACGCATCCAGCGAAGACAGGTCAATCGCCTCCCGCCGCCCTCCACTAATGACGCTATAGCCTTCGAAGTTATGCCTCAGCCCGCCTGGCGTCAGATTGCCTGACCCCAAGATCAGCTTCGTGCGTCCATCAGCATAGCCAAAATGCGAAATCTTGGGATGAAACAACCCGCCGGTCGTGTTCCAGAAGACCTTGGGATGAAAATGCTCATGCCGCTCTTCGAGTGCCTGCATGCGCTCCAGCGTCTGCCGGTTCGTCACGGCATCAATGCCGACGATGAGATCGATTTCTCCGCCGCGCCGCATGAACTCGTGGACGACCGGATCCTCAATGAGTTGGTCCACCCCGCCACGCGTCGCAAAAGCGTACATGCCGCGCCACGTCGTGGCGTCGGCAGCCGCGCCGATGATGGCCTCGTACAGGTAGCGTGTACCCGGATCCGTGGGATCCTGCACGCAAAACTCGAACTCCATGCCCCCTCCGTCGGCGATCTACTGTTGCCTGAATGCCTGAGCATAGGCCGGCAGCGAGTCCGGCTCCATGATGCCCCCAGTGAGACCCTCGACCAGCTTCTTGTAAGGCTGCACCTTGGGGCCGGTGGTCTTGGTGCGCGGGGGCTTCGCGAAAATCAGGATGTACTCATGCACGTTCTTGAAGAGGAAGTTCGGCGGGTAGGGATAGCTGCCGAAGATGGGGCGCTGGGCGCCGTAAGACCCCCATTTCCCGCCGGTCGCATCTTTCGACCAGATGATCTCATTGATCATCACGAAGCCGATCTGGCGCAGCAGCACGGCGAAGTCGGTCGCCAGCGGAAACGTGAGCAGGCCATGGTCGGTGTGCTGGTTGACATTGGCGGTCACGACGCAGAGCTTTCGACCCGGTGTCAGGATCCGATAACACTCCTCGAAGACCGGACGGATGCCTTCGATGAAGTCGCTGTAGCGCTCGATCGTCCCGAGGTTCCGTTTGCTGTCGCCGTAATCCGCCTTGTTCCAGTAGGGGGGGCTGGTGACGACAAGACCTACGCTGTCGCTCTCGACGAAATCCATCTTGCGGCTATCGCCGTTGACCACGACGAGCGGCTCGAAGTCCGCTCCATGCCCATTGCGTAGCTTTGCGCAGTCCTTCTTGATGATCTCCGTGTAGTCGGCGTTCTGATCGACGCAGATCGCGCGGCGGCCCAGCGGGATGGCCGCCCGGGCCGTGGTTCCGGTTCCGGCGAAGGGATCCAGCACGGTTTCACCATAAAAGCTGAACAGCTTTGTGAGCCGGTGCGGGATCTCAAGCGGGAACACAGCGGGATGGTCTTCATGACTCGTGTTGGCAATCGACCAGACGGTCTTGGTGTAGTCCCGCCACTCTTCCTTGGTGAGCTTGCTTTTTTCCTTGTCCTCGGCCGACGGTTTGTGGCTCATGGAATCGATCCTCTCGTTATCTTTCGGTGCCTGGCAATGTCCGCGCACGGGTCACGTCCTCGCAGAACCGTTCCAGTTCATGGGTAAATTCGGATGGCAGGCCAAGTGCTCTGACGAGTAGCGCGTCGATCTTGCTGCGAAGCGGTGACGCCACGGCCGAGAAACCGAGTGACGTCTTGCCACGGTTGCGGCTGACGATGGGGCTAACTGATATCTCGTTCCAGAGCAACGCGCCCAACCGCGTCATCTCCGTTGCATGTTCAGCGCAGTCAAGCATCCCCCCGACCGGCATCGTCTCAATGACGTGCTTGGATACGTGAAAACCGTCACCATGAACATGCCACCACCAGAATGCGAGCCGGCTGCTTAGCAACGCGAAGATCTGGAGGGCGGCCTCAGGCGATGGGCATGCGATAGCGTGCAGGGGGTTCTCAGTGAACAAGTCTTCGCCGCCCAATGAATGCGACGTGGGACACAGGAAGACACTCAGGAAGTTGTAAGCGGTGGCGGCAACGAAAACCGTCTTGGCATTGCTCTCCTGCATCGCCTGTCCAAGTGTCGCGCGACCAATGTGCGGAGCGGCATGCGCAAGCGTGTATCGCAGTTCGACCAAGTGCGCCAAGACCTCGGACTGCATCGCACCTTCGAGTTTGGGAATGCCTAACCGGATGTCAGCGTTAATCGGCGTGAAATTGATACCCGCCAGCATGCGGGCCCGGTCACCGCCGCGCCACTTCCGCAAGGGCCCGGTCGAAATACGGACGTCAGATTCGCAGCCGTGTCGCACCCACAGCGCAATGGCGTTGCGCGTTTTCACATCCTCTCCGAAGAGCGCGTGCGGCTCACGGTCGAAGAAGGCGAATTGCCAATGCCCTGGTGTGCGCGAAAGAAGGCGCCGCAGCGCCAGGAACTGGCGGCTGGTATTGCACGCCAAGGAAAGCGGCAGAACCATCGCGCCACCGTGCGCATCGGGCGCCGTCAGTCGCGTCATCTGCTCCACGAACAATGGGTACATATCGGAGGTCGATTTCGGCGCCGCCTGGAACGTCTCGAAGCGTTTACTCAACGAGAGGAAATCGGCGGCCTCTCCAAAACTCGCGTAGGGCGGATTGCCGATGATGACGTGCGCGCCCTCTGCGATCTCGGGAAACACGGCCTGAAATCCGACCGGGCCGGACGGCGGTGGCTCGCCCTCCACTTCAGGCAGCGTTCCCGCTTTCAATGCCGCCCTGCATGCCAGGCGTGCGATGCGTTCGGGGTCGTCATGGGGCACGGCCCTGCCTGGATCGAGCCGCAGTGTGTCCATGTGCACGAGGTTCAGGCGCAGCGCATGCCAGGCCGCGACCGGCGCAATGCCACGTGCCTCCACCGACTCGAAACTGTCGACCAGAACAACCAAGGCTGCCGCACTGACGGCCCAGGGATCGATATCCGCTCCATACAGGCATGAGCACGCGAGATCGAACGCATCGGCACCCGGATGCCGGCGTTTCAGTTCGGTCAGCACTGCCCGCAGGAATACGCCGCTTCCACACGCCGGATCGAATACCGTCAGCGGCACGGCGTCGTCGATCAGGCTCCGGACGATGCGCTCGGCCATGAAGCCCGCGACATCGGCCGGCGTGTAGAAAACCCCGTCTGCCTTCTTGCGCGCCCGCGTCGGCGCCGTTTCCGGCCGAAGCATGACGCTCATACGGCTGCCTTCGCCGTGAGGATCAAGAACGTAGGGTAAAAGGTCGAGCAGCGCTTTGTGATCGGCGATTTCATGTAGCAGGCCTTCGGCTTCCACGCGCACGCTGTCGGGCACCAGGGAGACGAAGCCGGTCTGGGCGAGACCGCCGAGAAACCAGGACTCGGCCTCGCCCAATGTCGCGTTTTCTCGCAGACGCCCGGTGACCACGCCAGCCGTCCATGCGCCCACTGCCATCCACGCCGCCAGATCATTTGGCGAGCGCACTTGATGGGCACCAGGCTCGACCCTGCGCCGGGCATGCAGTCGATGCCAGACCGCATCGGCCGCCTTTGGCGACACAGCATCGGCCAGCAACGTGGCAGCCCGACGCATAGGCGCGCCGTACTGCTCTGCAATGGTTGACAGCACATGCCCTTTGCGCGGCACGGCCAGACTCACCGTTTGGTGTTCGCGCTCGGGCTGCCCGCCCGATGGCATCTGCAAATCCAGGAGTCGGTCAGGTTCGACGTACACGACGCTCACATTTCATTCCTTGCCAGCGAGCAGCGGCCACTGCTCGTTGACATACTTTTCAGAGGCATCCCGGACGACCCAGGCCACAGACACTTTCTTGTCTCTGGCAATTCGTTCCAGCGTCTCATACAGATCGCTCGGAAAACTGACCGACACCCTGACGGTCTTCAGGTCGGTCTTCGGATCCATTGCCTGCAATGCTTTCGTCGTCATCAGAGATCCCCCAGGCCACTACACCACATTACACCACATAGGTGCGGCGGTTGCTAGCTTAGAGCTGGGTTCGCCGGATACCTGTTTGGTGAAGAAAACTGGTCCATCGCTGAAACCCATTGTTTGCGGTGCTCGGCTCGCTCACGGCGCAGCATCACAGCATCTTCCCGTGCTGACGTGATGCCTGAACTGCATGAATACGCTGACGTTTCGCCGCTTAATGGGCCTGCTATCGGTCCTGCTCATGGCAAGCCCGGCGCCTGTGCTAGCCAGCGAGGTCATCGAACGCGAACAGCTCGCCGCGCTCGCCCGCCAGCTCGACCTGATCGACCGCCTCGCCGAGCACGCCGCCAATACCGCTCCGCAGGAACGCGCGCGCTACCACTTCGACTACGCCCGACTGCGCGCAGACCTGAAGCGCGTTCGCGCCGGCCTGCAGGACTACCTCGTGCCCCAGCGCGCCCAGCCGCGCGATCCCGTCCCGCTGGCCGGCGATTACGTCCGCCGCGACCGCACCGACGACGAGGAGCCGTCGCCATGACGCCCTCTGCCGATCAGGTCGCCGCCTTCCAGGCCAACGGCGGCTTTGCGCCTTCGGCCGTCTCTGCCGTGGTGCTGGGCTTCGTGTTCGCCGTGTTGCTGCTGTGGGGCGTGTGGGCCATGCGCACCGCCTACGTCGGCTGGGCCGAGCACCGCATCACCGAACGTCAGTTCCTCGGCGTCGTCGTGCGCTTCGTGGCGATGTACCTGGTGCTGACCTTCTTCCTCCTCTCCTGACCGTCACGAAAGGCCATACGCCATGAACACGCCTCCGACATTCCATCGCATTCCGTCCCGCATCGCCGCACCGCTGCTGCCGCTGGCGCTTGCGCTCGCGGGCCTGCCGCTGTCGGCCTTCGCGCAGGGCCTGCCGACCATGGAAGACCCTTCGCGCGGCCAGGGCAGCGGCATCCTGCAGACGTTGCAGAACTACGGCTACGACATCGTGCTGCTGATCGCGCTGCTCGTGGTCGCCTCGATGTTCGTCGGTGTCTGCTATCACGCCTACACCCGCTACTCGGAGATCCACACCGGCCGCGCCACCTGGGGCCAGTTCGGCCTGACGGTCGCCGTGGGCGCGATCCTGCTGGTGGTCGGCATCTGGCTGCTCACCAAGGCCACCGGCGTGCTGTAAGGGCGGCAAGCGATGACTGTCCCTTCGGAGAGCCCGCACGACACGCTGGTGACCTTCCTGCCGCACCGACTGAATCGCCAGCCGGTGGTCGTGCGCGGGCTGACCGCCGACGAGTTGTGGATCTGCGCCGGCCTGTCGGCCGCAGCCGGGTTCGCGCTCGGCCTGCCCTTGGCCTGGCTCACGCACAGCATCGCCATGGTGCCCACGCTGATCGTCGCCGGCATCGCGCTGGGCGTCTTTGTCGGCGGAGGCTTCCTGCGCGCGCAGAAGCGCGGCCGGCCCGACACCTGGCTGTACCGGCAGCTCCAATGGCGGTTGGCCCTGCGGCATCCGGCGCTGGCGGCGCTCCTGGGCGGGCAGCGCCTCATCACCCGCTCGGGCTACTGGACTACCCGGCGCAACACCAATCGAGGGGCGCCATGAGCCGTTTCAAGAACGAGGTTGCGCACCTGCAGGCGCACGTGAAGACGTTGCGTCTGGGGGCCGGCGCGCTGTTCGTGGTGGCGCTGCTGCTCGGCTTCGGTTGGTGGAGTGCGCCGAAGAGTCTCACCATCCATGTGCCGCCGGATCTGCGCTCGGGCAGCACGCGCAAGTGGTGGGACGTGCCGCCCGAGAGCGTGTATGCCTTCTCGTTCTACATCTGGCAGCAGGTACAGCGCTGGCCCACGAACGGCGAAGAAGACTATCCGCGCAACCTGCGCGCGCTGTCGGCCTACCTGACGCCGAGCTGCCGGGCCTTCCTGCAACAGGACTACGAGTACCGGCGCGCCAGTGGCGAGCTGCGTCAGCGCGTGCGCGGCATCTACGAGATTCCCGGTCGCGGCTACGGCGATGATCCGGCCACGCGCGTCAAGGTGCTCTCCGACCGCGATTGGATCGTCACGCTCGACGTGAGCGCGGACGAATACTACGGCTCCGAGCAGGTCAAGCGCGCCCTGGTGCGCTACCCCATCAAGGTCGTCCGGCTGGACATCGACCCCGAGCGCAACCCCTTCGGCCTGGCGCTGGACTGCTACGCCAGCGCACCCCAGCGCATCGAACCGCCGCCGACGCCGACCCAGGCCGGCGCGCCCGCCAACACCTCCGGCCATCTGCAGGGAGACTCCCCATGAAGTCCGTTGCCTTGTCGGCCCTGGCCGGCGTCCTGCTGACCCTCGGTTTCGTGCCGGCCAGCCAGGCCGTGGAAATCCTGCGTTGGGAGCGCCTGCCCCTGCCGGTGCCGCTGGTGGTCGGCCAGGAGCGCGTGGTCTTCATCGACCGCAATGTGCGCGTCGGCGTGCCGGCCAGCGTCGGCGACCACCTGCGCGTGCAGAGTGCGGGCGGCGCGATCTACCTGCGGGCGAGCGAGCCGATTCCGCCCACGCGGCTGCAACTGCAGGACGTGGAATCCGGCGCGCTGATCCTGCTCGACATCGCCGCCGAGCCGGCGAAGGACGGCCAGGCGCCGCTGGAGCCGGTGCGCATCGTGGAAGCGGAAGCCCCCGCGAAGCGCTACGGCGGCGGTGCAGCAAGCGGCGCGGACGAGCAGGCCGATGCGCCCGCGGACAAACCCCTTCCCCGGCGCGAAACGCCGGTACCGGTCGTGCTGACGCGCCATGCCGCACAGAACCTGTACGCGCCACTGCGCACCGTCGAGCCGGTCGCCGGCATCGGGCGCGTGAACCTGCGCCGCGGCCTTGCGCTGGACACCTTGCTGCCGACGTTGCCGGTGCACGCGCGGGCACTGGCCGCGTGGCGCCTGGAAGACCAGTGGGTGACGGCCGTGCGACTCACCAACACCGCCGCGCGCTGGCTCGACCTCGACCCGCGCGCTTTGCAGGGGAACTTCGTGGCGGCGACCTTCCAGCATCCGAACCTGGGGCCGGCCGGCACCCCGTCCGACACCACGGTGCTCTACCTGGTCACGCGCGGCCACGGTCTGGCCGAGTCGCTGCTGCCGGCGCTGAGCCCGATCGACGCCACCGTGAACCTGCCGCCGGCAGCCGCGGCCGGCTCGACCGAAGGAGCGCGCGATGAAAAGTAATCCGCTGCTCAAGTGGCTGCTGATCCCGATGGCGCTGCTGCTGGTGTTCGTCGGCATCAAGCTGTTCTCCGGCTCCCCCGGCGGCCAGCCCGCTCCCAAGGGCGCGGCCAGTACGCTCACGCCCGAGGAGATGAAAGCCCTGGGCATCGCTGGCGACACGCCGCGCGATACCGTCGCCACGCTGGTGGCCCAGGTGAAGCAGTTGCGCACCGAGCTGCAGAGCGCGCTCGGCGACAACAAGCAACACAAGGCCGAGAACGAGCGCCTGCGTGCGCGGGAAAGCGCGATCGACCAGCGCATTCAGAGCGCGCTGGAAGGCGAACGCAACCGCCTGGAGCAGGAGCGCAATCAGGTGGCCAGCGACAGGCAGCAGACCCAGGGGCTGCTGCAGGATCTGCAGCGGCAACTGGACGGCCTTTCCGGCAAGGGTGGCCCGTCCGATCTGCCCGTCGGGCTGGGGCTCGAAGAGGGTGACGGCCAGCGCTTCAACCGCGGCGTCGCTAGCACGCAGTGGGTCGAGCCCGACGATGCCAAGGTCGACGCCAAGAACAGCAGCAAGGAGCCGAGCTTTCCCCTGAGCTTCGGGCCGGCCCAGAAAAGCCTGTCGGCCGCAGCGGAATCCGTCGCCGACGTCGGCAGCCGCGCGGTGGGCGCATCCACGAAGGCTGTCTACACCGTGCCGTCGAACTCGACGCTCATGGGGTCGATTGCCATGACGGCGCTGATCGGGCGCGTGCCGATCGATGGAACCGTCAACGATCCCTATCCATTCAAGGTGCTGATCGGCCCGGACAACCTCACGGCCAACGGCATCGACATCCCCGACGTGGCCGGCGCCGTGGTCAGCGGCACGGCCTCGGGCGACTGGACGCTCTCGTGCGTGCGCGGGCAAATCCGCTCGGTCACGTTCGTGTTCCAGGACGGCACCATCCGCACGGTGCCGGAGGACAGCAGCAAGGGCGGCAGCAGCGGCGGCAACTCCGGTCACAACGGCGCCAGCATCCAGGGCGGTCTGGGCTGGATCAGCGACCCCTACGGCATTCCCTGCGTCAGCGGCGAGCGGCGCAGCAACGCCCAGCAGTACCTGGGCAGCCAGGCGCTCATCACCGCGGCCGGCGCGGGCGCCGCTTCGCTCATCAAGTCCGACAACGGCAGCGTGGCCGTGGTCGCCAACAGCAACGGCTCGCTGGGCACCGTCGGCATCAGCGGCAACGAAGCGATGGGCCGCATCCTCGCGGGCGGCGTGCGCGACATGGCCGATTGGGTCAACAAGCTCTACGGCCAGGCCTTCGCGGCGGTCTACGTGCAGCCGGGCGCCAGGGTGGCCGTGCATCTGGAGCAGCCGCTCGACATCGACTACGACGCCAAGGGGCGTCGGGTCCACCACCGCACCGGAGAAGCCCATGCCTCGGATCTGGATTGACGCGGCCGCCGTGCTGCTGGCGGCCACCCTGCTCGGCGGCTGCGCCACCAGCAAGGAGAAGCTGCTGCCGCACGGCGACAGCACCATGCTCGACATCTGGCATCAGGAGACCGGCGGCAGCGCGGGCGGGGGCCAAGCTGCGCGGCAACTGCTCGACGCGCGCCAGGGCCTGCGCCGGCCGCTGGCCGATGCCGATGTGCAGGCGGCGCCCGGCGTGCAGGCGCGCTACACCCGTACCGCGCAGAACGAGATTCACCGCCAGTTCCACCGCCTGCCGAACCCCGACCTGGTGATGTACGTGTTCCCGCACCTGGCGGGCACCGACCCGGTGCCGGTACCCGGCTACAGCACGGTGTTCCCGCTCTACCAGCGCGTGCAGTACGCGATGCCGGGCGAGCGCGTGGAGGACTACTGATGGCCTGGTCGCTGCCGTGGTCACGCAAGCCCGACGCATCGCCTGCTGACGCCGTAGATGCGGCCGATGATGCCTGGGCACGGCACGTAACGGCGCTGGCGGTACAGGGTGTCGCCGAGCCGGGCAGCGCGCTCGGCCGGGGCCGGCGCAGACCGGCCACCCAGGCCGACCACGATGCGCTCTATGGCGTCGCGCCGTCGTTCGCGGACTTGCTGCCCTGGGTCGAGTACCTGCCCGACACCAAGTGCATGTTGCTGGAAGACGGCCAGTCGGTGGCGGCCTTCTTCGAGCTGGCGCCGGTCGGCACCGAGGGCCGCGAGATGGCCTGGCTGTGGCAGGCGCGCGATGCGCTGGAGAACGCCCTGCAGGATTCCTTCGACGAGTTGGACGACAACCCCTGGGTGGTGCAGCTCTACGCCCAGGACGAGGCCGACTGGGACAACTATCGGCGCTCCCTGGCGAACTATCTGCAGCCGCGTGCACAGGGCAGCGCGTTCAGCGACTTCTACCTGCGCTTCTTCGCCCATCACCTGCGGGCCATCGCCAAGCCGGGTGGCCTGTTCGAGGACACCACGGTGACGCGCCTGCCGTGGCGCGGCCAAGTCCGGCGCGTGCGCATGGTGGTCTACCGCCGCACGTCCGCGGCCCAGACCTCGCGGCGCGGCCAGTCGCCCGAGCAGGCGCTGACCACGATCTGCGACCGCCTCGCCGGCGGGCTGGCCAATGCCGGCGTGAAAGCCCGGCGTCTCGGCGCGGCGGACATCCATGCCTGGCTCCTGCGTTGGTTCAACCCGAATCCGACCTTGCTCGGCGCCACTGCCGAAGATCGGGAACGCTTCTATGCGCTGAGCCGCTACCCGGAAGAGCGGGAGGAGGGCGAGATCGAACTCGCCAGCGGCACCGATTTCGCGCAGCGCCTGTTCTTCGGCCAGCCCCGCTCGGACGTGCCCAACGGCCTGTGGTTCTTCGACGGCATGCCGCATCGGGTGATCGTGATGGATCGCCTGCGCACGCCGCCCGTGACGGGCCATCTGACGGGCGAGACGCGCAAAGGCGGCGATGCCATGAACGCGCTGTTCGACCAGATGCCCGAGGACACGGTGATGTGCCTGACGCTGGTCGCCACACCCCAGGACGTGCTGGAGGCGCACCTCAACCACCTCGCCAGGAAGGCCGTCGGCGAGACCCTGGCCTCGGAGCAGACCCGGCAGGACGTGCAGCAGGCGCGCGGGCTGATCGGCAGCGCGCACAAGCTCTACCGTGGCGCGCTGGCGTTCTACCTGCGCGGCCGCGACCTGGCCCAGCTCGATGCGCGCGGCCTGCAGCTCGTCAACGTGATGCTCAACGCCGGCCTGCAACCGGTACGCGAAGAGGACGAGGTGGCGCCGCTGAACAGCTATCTACGCTGGCTGCCGTGCGTGTTCGATCCGGCGGCCGACAAGCGCCAGTGGTACACCCAGCTCATGTTCGCGCAACATGCGGCGAACCTGGCGCCGGTCTGGGGCCGCAGTCAGGGCACGGGGCATCCGGGCATCACGTTCTTCAACCGCGGCGGCGGCCCGATCACCTTCGATCCGTTGAACCGCCTCGACCGGCAGATGAACGCGCATCTATTCCTGTTCGGCCCCACGGGTTCGGGCAAGAGCGCGACGCTCAACAACATCCTGAACCAGGTGACGGCGATCTACCGGCCGCGCCTGTTCATCGTCGAGGCGGGCAACAGCTTCGGCCTGTTCGGCGACTTCGCGGCACGGCTGGGCCTCACCGTGCATCGGGTGAAGCTCGCGCCGGGCGCGGGCGTCAGTCTGGCTCCGTTCGCCGACGCCTGGCGCCTGGTCGATACGCCGAGCCAGGTACAGACGCTGGACGCCGATGCGCTCGACGAAGACCAGACCGATGCCGGCATGGCCGTGGAAGGCGACGAGCAGCGCGACGTGCTCGGCGAGCTGGAGATCACTGCACGGCTGATGATTACCGGCGGCGAGGACAAGGAAGAAGCGCGCATGACGCGCGCCGACCGCAGCCTGATCCGCCAGTGCATTCTCGATGCGGCCCAGCATTGCGTGGCGGACAGACGCACGGTGCTCACGCGCGATGTGCGCGACGCGCTGCGCGAGCGCGCCCGCGACGCCACGCTGCCGGAGATGCGGCGCGCACGGCTGCTGGAGATGGCCGACGCCATGGATATGTTCTGCCAGGACGTGGACGGCGAGATGTTCGACCGGTCCGGCACGCCGTGGCCCGAGGCGGACATCACCATCGTGGACCTGGCCACCTTCGCGCGCGAGGGCTACAACGCCCAACTCTCGATTGCCTACATCTCGCTCATCAACACCGTCAACAACATCGCCGAGCGCGACCAGTTCCTGGGCCGTCCGATCATCAACGTGACGGACGAAGGCCACATCATCACGAAGAACCCGCTGCTCGCGCCCTACGTGGTCAAGATCACCAAGATGTGGCGCAAGCTCGGCGCCTGGTTCTGGCTCGCCACGCAGAACCTCGACGACTTGCCGAAGGCGGCCGAGCCCATGCTCAACATGATCGAGTGGTGGATCTGCCTGTCGATGCCACCCGATGAAGTGGAGAAGATCGCGCGCTTCCGCGAACTCAACGCTTCGCAGAAGGCGCTGATGCTCTCGGCGCGCAAGGAGGCCGGCAAGTTCAGCGAGGGCGTCATCCTGTCCAAGTCGATGGAGGTGCTGTTCCGCGCCGTGCCGCCCAGCCTCTACCTGGCGATGGCGATGACCGAGCCCGAGGAGAAGGCCGAACGCTTCCAGTTGATGCAGCAGCACGGCATCAGCGAACTGGATGCCGCCTTCCGCGTGGCCGAGAAGATCGACCGCGCGCGGGGCATCGAACCTCTGACGCTGGACACGCTGGCCTGACGGGAGCAACACGATGCGCATGCCTTCATTCGCCCGCCGTCATCCCTGGATCGGTCTGCTGATCGTGGTGACGATTGGGGTTGCCTCGTGGATGCTGCTGCGCGCGCCGCATCCGGCGACCGAGCCCATGTCCCTGGCCGCCGCCGGGTCCGAAGCGCCGAAACCGGCCGGCCCGCCCTGGCTGTATGGCCGTGCCGATGCGCGCTTCACGGTGGTCGGGTACGCCGACCTGGAGTGTCCGTACTGCCGGGCCTACTTCCCCGCGCTCAAGCGCTGGATCGACGCCCATCCCGAGGTGAACTGGCAGTGGCACCACCTGCCGCTGTCCATGCACGAGCCGGCCGCGACTGCCGGGGCACGCCTGGTCGAGTGCGCGGGCGAGACGGGCGGACATGCCACGTTCTGGCAGGCCGTGGCGTGGCTCTACTCGAACACCCGCGGCGACGGCCACGGCCTGCCGGAGGGCCTGCGCTATCCCGACCTCACGCCAGCCATGCAGGGTTGTCTCGACAGCGATCGCCCCGATGCCGTCATCCGCGCCCAGGCGGTGGAAGCAGCACAGCAGGGCATCGCGGCCACGCCGGCCCTGCAACTGCGCGACCGCGAGTCCGGCAAGACCCTCCTGCTGCACGGCCCCGTCGAAGGCGATGCCTTGCTGTCGGCCATCGACCTGCTCGCTGCCGGCAGCACGACCGCAGCCGAACCTGCCCATTCCCCAGACATGCCCGCCGGCGTTGCCGGTGACATGCCCAGGTAGCCATCGATCTTCAAGGCTGCGGCGCGGCTCGTCCGCGTTGATCGAAACCCGTTCGCATCGCATCCCTTGACGCGAACGGCCACCGCATCCGCGGTGGTGGATGCCCGCTCGTCACCTGTTCCATCCCCATCGTCCCCAGGAGGGTTTGCCCTCCTGGGGCAGGCGCCCTCCGATCTCATCCATTGGAGGTTCGCCATGTCTCTTGTCATCGCCGACTCCCGCCCGGAGTCGCTCACCCTGATCGCCGCCCAGCACGAAGACTGGATCATCCAGCAGGCCATCACCCTGCTGGAGAACCGCGTGTTCAAGGCCGGTCCGGCGCTGGGCAGTCCCGCCGCCGTGCGCGACTACCTGCGCCTGAAACTGGTCGCGGAGCCGAACGAAATCTTCGCCGTCGTGTTTCTCGACAACCAGCACCAGGTGCTCGCCTTCGAGCCGCTGTTCAAGGGCACGGTCGACCAGACTTCTGTGTATCCGAGGGTGGTGGTCCAGCGTGCGCTGGCGCTCAACGCTTCGGCGCTGATCCTGGCGCATCAGCACCCCTCTGGGAACACCGAGCCCTCGGCCGCTGATCGTGCGATCACCGAGCGGCTGAAGAGCGCCCTGGCCACCGTCGATGTCCGGGTGCTGGATCACTTCATCGTCGGCAAGGGCAGCCCGTACTCGTTCGCCGAAGCCGGCTTGTTGTAGCAGCACCCCAGGCGCATTCATTTCATCACCACGGGAGCCCTTGGCTCCCGTTTCCTTTCGCCGACCCGCAGAGAAATCGGGACTGACCGGTTTCGGTTTCTTTGTCGTCCCCTGATCTGCGTTGCGCTCGACTACGAGTCTGCATCGACTCCGCGGAGGCGCGACATGCCGGCTCATTCCCTCAACCTTCCTACCGCCTCGCGGCGCCCCCTGGCCGTCCGGCTGGCCGCTGGACTGTGCGCCGCGTTGCTCGGTCCCATCGCGGCGGCCGCCGATGTGCTCGTCGTCACCGGCGGCCGTCATCCGGTGCAGGCCCCGGCCGGCGTGCGGATCATCGAGCTGGACCAGGCCACGCGCATCGAGGTCGAACTCGCCGCGCACCTGCCGGCCGACCCGCAACAGGCCGCAGCCGTGGTGCGGCAGCGGTTGCATGACGGCGGCGAGGCCCTTCAACGCCGCATCGGCCACGCCTACCAAGGTGTTGCGGATGCCTGGGGACTGGGCATCGCCAAGATTCCCGCCGTGGTGGTCGATCGACGCTACGTGGTCTACGGCGAGCCCGACGTGGCACGCGCTGTCGCGCGCATCAACGCCTACCGGAGCACGCAGCCATGAGCCTCCCGCCGGCACGCCGGCGCCTGCGCGCCACCGCCGCCTCGCTGCTGCTGGGCGCGGCTACGTCGACGTTCGCCCTGGACACCGCCACCATCGTTTCGTCGGCACTGTCCCCCGACTGCCTCGAATACCGCGTGGTCGGAATCTGCTACTGGCTGTACTGCACGCCCTTCGGCTGCTCGGTTCGCACCTCCGTCAAGGTGCGCCACTACGTCCCCGATGCGGTGGTGTCGAGCTACTCGAACACCGGCGAAAACCCGTGGCTGGAAGTCAGGGCGATGAGCATGCCCAACCCGAGCGCCAAGGCTGGGGGTGACGGCACGACCAATCATGACAACGAGAACAACCTCGCTAAGTTCAAGAACACCGATGTCATCGGCCATCCGGCCGGGATGGTGTTCAGCCAGTTCGCCAGCGCCTCAGGCCACTCGTGCGAAGGCGCTGGCACGGCCTTCATGCCGTATCTGCTGAGCACGCTCGACACGATCGCCTGGCGCTACAACATCCCGGAAGCGTTCTACCCCGAAGCGCTCATCCCCGGCCGGCGCGAAATCGGTACGCGCACCGGCCTGAACCTCTGGGGCAACGTGTATCCCCGCGGTGGCTTCCTGCACCAGACCGACGACCACAAGAGCGGCGCCGTGGTCGCGCAGCGCGCGGGCGACATCGTGACGCGCCGCAACCAGATTCACGTGTACCAGCCTCTGCTGGCCAACGCCCGCGACGGCTACTGGCCGGCCGGCGCGCTGATGGAGACCGACGCCTCGACGGGCAAGTGGCATGAGCTGACGCCCACGCTCTCGAACAGTTGCGTGGTCTTCCCGCACAGCCGCACCCGCGTGCAGGCCCAGCAGGGCGACTACGCCTGGGCCTTGTGGCGGCCGTACTCCTGCTGCCGGCGCCGTGGCCAGGTCTTCCTCGGCAGCGTCGATTTCATGTGAGGAACCCACGATGAACGCCTCCCTCCCTGACTTTCTGCGCCGCGCGAAGTCGCCCCTGCGGGCCACGCTGCTCGTGGCGGCCATCACGCTGGTCGTCGGCGTCGCCTGGGCGCAGACCCGCATCGACCCCAATGGCGTGAACGTCAGCGGCAGCGTGATCGGCGACGACGTGCTCTACAGCATCGGCGGCGGCCGGGCCGTGTCGATGGGTGGTGCCGGCAACATGCAGAGCATCGGCGTCGGCGTCGGCTGGAACAGCAACCTGATCTGCGGCGACATGAGCATCACCACGACGCTGCAGAACCAGCTCAACGGCATCACCAACGGCTTCCAGACGATCATGAGCAACGTGATCCAGAATGCCACCAGCGCCGTGGCCTCGCTGCCGGCCCTGATCATCCAGCGCGCCGACCCGGGTCTCTACAACCTGCTGACCAACGGCATCCTCCAGGCGCGCCTGGACTTCGACCGCTCGAAGATGACCTGCCGGGCCATCGCCAATCGGATGGCGGACATGGCCGGCGGCCAAGCCGGCTGGGACCAGCTCGCCGAGGGGATGGCGCTGCGGGATGCGGTCAGCAGCACCGATGCCGTCTCCGCCATCGAGCAGGCCGAGTCCAACAAAGGGAACAACGGCGTGCCCTGGGTCGGCGGCGGCAACGCGGGCGGCTCCGGCCAGAGTTCGATCAAGGTGGTCGGCGACGTGACGCGCGCGGGCTACAACCTGCTCAACGGGCGCAACGCCACCGATACCTCGTCGATCGCGCGCAGCGCCTGCGGCAACCGCCTGACCTGCCAAACCTGGTCCTCGCCCCAGGCGGCCGCCGACTGGGCGACCCGCGTGTTGGGCGAACGCGAGCAACGCACCTGCGAAAACTGCACGAAGACCCAGACCACGCCTGGCGTCGGGCTCACGCCAATGATCCAGGAGGAGTACGAGACCAAGCTGCAGGCGCTGCAGGAACTGGTGACGGGCGCCCGGCCGACGACGTTGGCCAATCTCGACGCAGCCGGCAGCAGCTCGCTGCCGATCACCCGCGGCGTGATCGAGGCCCTGCGTGACGAACCCGACCAGGACGTGCTGGGCCGGCGCCTCGCGTCCGAGGCTGCGCTGTCCAGCGTGCTGGAGAAGGCCCTGCTGCTGCAACGCACGTTGCTGACCGGCAAGAAGGAGCCGAACGTCGCTGCCAACGAGCTGGCCGTGCAGGCGGTCGACCAGGAGAACAGCGCGCTGGAGCAGGAGATCAACAACCTCAAGACCGAGCTGGAACTGCGGCGCACGCTGGCCGGCAACTCGGCGATGGCGATCATCCAGCGCCACAGCACCCGCGCTGCCGGCTCGCGCGGCGTCTTCGAGGGCGACACCACGCGCGACCGTCTGCGGGAAATCCAGAAGCCGCGGAGCGGTACGCCATGAGCCGGCTGGCCTGGCTGCGGCTGCCATGGCTGTTCAACCGCCGCATCGGCGTGGCGCTGCTGTGGACCTTGCTGGTGGTCGCTGCCGCGGTGGCGGTGAACATCGCCGGCATCCACCTGGTCGGCGGCGTCGAGGGCTGGCAGCACTGGCTGCAGGCGCACGCCGGCCACTTCTTCGTGTGGCGTCTGTGCCTCTACGGAGCGACGGCTTACGGCTGGTGGTGGATGCGTCGGCGCCTGTTGCGGCGGGAGCCGTCCCGCGAGACGCATCAGCGCCTGCTGCGCACGGAGATCGCGGCCGTCATCGCCGTGGTCGCGCTGGAAGCCAGCCAGCTGCTGCGGCACGGCTGAGACCGGGAGGCAGGCATGACGCTCTACACCACGGACTACTTGGAGTATTACCTGACCCTGGTGGCTTGGGTGGTCAACAACGGCATCTGGAGCATCCTCGTGGCCAGCGGCGTGTTCGCGCTGCCGTTCGTGGCCATCGTGATCCAGGAATGGCTCAAGGCCCGCAGCGAAGGTGCGGACGAGGGCAACAAGGGTGTGCTGTCGACGATGCGCATCGAGAACCGGGTGTGGGTGGCGATCGTGGTCATCATGTTCGCGGGCATCCCGTTCATCCCGGTGGATCTCGCCACGATCAGGTTCGACACCACGCGCTCCGCGCAATGCCAGGTCAACGTCCCGCTGCCCAACGACACGGGCTGGTCCAACGTCTACACGGCGCTCAACGACCAGAGCGCGCTGGTGCCGGTGTGGTGGTTCTTCATGCACGCGCTGTCGAAAGCCGTGACGGGCTCCGCGGTGGCGGCGATTCCCTGCGGCACGGACCTGCGTCAGATTCGCATGGATGTGGATGCCACGCGCATCGACGATCCGGTGCTGGCACAGGAGGTCGCCGACTTCACGCACGACTGCTACGGGCCGTCGCGCGCCAAGCTGTTCATGAACCGGCCGACGCTCTCCGACGAGCAGATGAACGACGTCACCTGGATCGGGTCGAGTTACTTCCTCGACACGCCCGGCTTCTATGACACCTATCGCGCCAAGACCCCACGCACGGCCTGGCCCTACGACGCGACCCGCGATGCGGGGTTGGCACAGGTGGACAGCGGCGGCGGCTATCCGTCCTGCCGGCAGTGGTGGGCCGATGGTGGCCAGGGGCTGCGCAGCCGGCTGCTGGCACAGGTCGACCCGGACCTGCTGACCCGCATCGGGCGCTGGGTGGGCTTCCTGTCGCAGCGCGAGGTCAATGACTCGGTGATCCGCGCCGTCGTCTCACCGCGGCAGCAGAAGATGAACCAGGGCGCCGTCTACACCGACTACGGCGGCCAGATCGACAAGACGCTGTCGAACATCGTCACGCGCGGCGCGAGCGACCTGGGGCTGACCGTCGGCTCGCTGGGCTTCTTTCCGGCGATGGACGTGGTGCGCCAGGCGCTGCCGATGGTGCTGACCATGCTCAAGATGGCGCTCGTCATCTGCATCCCGCTGGTGCTGCTGATCGGCACCTACGACCTGAAGACGGTGGTGACGGTGAGCTGCGTCCAGTTCGCGCTGTTCTTCGTGGACTTCTGGTTCCAGCTCGCACGCTGGATCGACAGCACGATCTTGGATGCGCTCTACGGCTGGGGGTTTGGCGCGGACAGGCCGCACACGAACTTCGATCCGTTGATCGGTTTGAACAACGCCTTTGGCGACATGTTGCTGAACTTCGTCATGGCGATGATGTTCATCGTGCTACCGGGTTTCTGGGTAGCTGCGCTCGCGTGGGTTGGTGTCCGCGTAGGCAGCATTTCGCAGATGCTCTCAGCAGCCACCGATGGCGCCAAATCTGCGGGAGGCAAAGGCGCTGACCTTGCAATCAAAGCAGCGAAGGCGAAGTAGCGCCGAGAGTGGCGAGCTACTCGTCGTCCGCGCTGCCGCCGTCGATGCGTACCTCGCCCCGGTAGAGACCGTATCCGTCCAGGCCGTTTCGCCATTGAGGCTCGTCATCATCACTGCTTTCGTCGGCATCGACGTTGCGTACCATCCAGGCAGCGATCACTGCAAAGGCCAGCAGCAGCGCCAGCCAGAACGCGGAGTAGAGCAGCACACCAAGCACGGCCAGCTTGACGATCCAGAGCACCGCCGTCGCCGCGCCCGCTGGCACCCCGCGCGTCACCAGCCAGCCGGCGACACGCTGCTCGCGGCGCAGGTATCCACGCCAGGCACGGCCAGCCCCCCGGCCCAGCCGGTGGCTCCAGCTCCCGTTGTGCGTGTTGGTGGTCATGCTCATGTGCCTCGGCTTCAGTGGTACCTCACCTCATGGAGCGGCCGGTCGGGGCCTGCCCTCCAGCATAGACCGCGATCAGGAGGGCGGGTTGCGGCTGGCAGAGCCGGTCGGCCTGGGTCGCAGGTCGATTAGATTCTGCGATGGAAATCAAACGTTATGCTACTTTCCCTGCACGTTCTTGCGATAGTTCTAGGGATTGATTGGATTCCGTGCTATTTTTATAGCATGGATGGAAATTCTAGGCACCAGGTAATCAAGCGGCTGCAGGCGGGACTCCCCCGCGGGGCGCCGTTCGACCTTGCCACCCTGAGCCAGTTCGGGGTATCGCCCCAGCTCGCCGCCCACTATGCCGACGGCGGGTGGCTCGTGCGCCTGGCCCATGGCGTCTATGCCTTCCCGAACGATGAGTTCGGGGTCTACGGTGCGCTGAAGTTCCTGCAACAGCGCGTGCCCGGCCTGCACGTCGGCGGCAAGAGTGCCCTGGCCCTGCAGGGCGTGCGGCACAACCTGGGCAGCCGGGAGGCGCTGGTGCTGTGGGGCGACGGTCGCTTCGCGTTGCCGGCCTGGTTCACTTCGCGCTTTCCGGCCCGCTACGTCCACGCCCGCCTGTTCGACTGGCCGGACACGGCGCTGGCCGGCAAGACCCTGACCACGCCGCCGGGCCTGCCCGAGGATCTGCGGGTGGCAGCCCCCGAGCGTGCCGTGCTGGAGCTGCTGTACGAAGCCGGCGTCAAGCAGAGCCTCGAAGAGGCCCGCAACATCTTCGATGGACTGCGTTCCCCCCGCAAGGACTTACTCGGGCAACTGCTGTCCTGCTGCGCCAGCGTGAAGGCCGTGCGCCTTTTCCTGACCTGGGCGCGCGAGACCAGCCTCGTGGATGTCGATGCCCTGCTGGAGCAGTACCCGGTTCGCACCGGCAGCAACACGCGCTGGATGAGCCGGCTCGATGACGGCACCTTGCTGAGCCTGAGACCTCATGGATAAGACCTACGCGGACACCGTTCGCCTGCTGCTGGCCGTCGCGCCCGACGTGTTCGCCAACGACATCTTCGCCATGAAGGGCGGCACGGCCATCAACCTCTTCGTGCGGGACATGCCGCGCCTTTCAGTGGACATCGACGTGGTGTACCTCCCGTGGCAGACGCCGCGCGACGAAGCGCTGCAAGCCATCAACCAGGAGCTGGCCGCCATCGCCACGCGCGTTGCGCCACTGGGCGTGCAGACACGCCTGGTTCGCGCCAAGGACCTGGGAGACACCAAGCTGATCGTCGAGAACGACGCCAGCCAGGTGAAGATCGAGGTCAACGTCGTGTTCCGCGGCAGCGTGCTGCCCGTCGAGCGGCGGCCGCTGAGCGCCAAGACCAGCGATCTGTTCGGCGTCGAGTTCGAGCTGCCGGTTCTGGCACCGGACGAGCTGTACGCCAGCAAGCTGGTGGCCGCGCTGGATCGACAGCACCCCCGCGACCTGTTCGACGTGTGGCAGCTCTACGAATCGGGCGACATCAGCGACGGCATGGTCGAGTGCTTCGTGATCTATCTGGCGGGCCACAACCGGCCGCCCCACGAAGTGCTGTTCGGCAACGACAAGGACATCGCCGGCGAGTACGAACGGGCCTTTGTCGGTATGGCCGAAGTGGACTGCCCCTTGGATACGCTGCTGGACGCTCGCGCGCAGTTGCGACGCGAGTTGCAGCAACGGCTGACGAAGGCGCACAGGCGGTTCCTGAGCGGTCTGGTACGCGCAGAACCGGACTGGTCGCTGGTGCAATGCCAGCACGCCGCGCAACTGCCGGCACTGCGCTGGAAGCTCAACAACCTGGAGACCTTTCGCAAGAAGCGCCCCAAGGACTTCGCCGCGCAAGCCGCTGCGCTCGATGCCGGCCTGGGCCAGATCTGAAGCGGAGGCAGAAGTATTCCCGGCTTGCCGGGGTTGCCCCATGCCGCATTGATTGCGGCACGCGACACGCGCTGCCCCTATACCCAAAGGCTTCCGAAAAGGCCGCAAGGGCTGGGAAGGGGCAAGGGAACGGAGCCAAGGGGAAAGGCCCTACCCGAAAAGGCCAAAAGGCGCCCCGAGCAGCCCGTCATCCGGGGTTCGCCATGCTCTCGCTGTTCCAGCGCAAACGGGTGCCACCCACCGCCGGCACACCGCCCACATCCGCCATCGAAACTCCAAAAGGGTTGATGCGGCCGGAGTCGGCCGCATCGCTGCTGGCGACGCCGCGTCGGCAGAAACTGCTGGAACACATCTGGCAGCGCACCTCGCTCTCGCGCCGGCAGTTCGCCACGCTCTACCTCGCCCCACTGGAGCGCTACGCCGAGCTGGTCCAGCAGTTCCCGGCCTCCGAGAACCACCACCACGCCTATCCGGGCGGCATGCTGGACCACGGCCTGGAGATCGTCGCCTATGCGCTGAAATTGCGGCAGTCATACCTGCTGCCTGCGGGCGTCACGCCGGAGGCACAGGCGGCCCAGGCCGAAGCCTGGACCGCAGGCACGGCCTACGCGGCCCTGCTGCACGACATCGGCAAGATTGCGGTCGATCTGCACGTCGAGCATGCCGACGGCAGCGTCTGGCATCCCTGGCACGGCCCGCTGCGAAAGCCCTACCGCTTCCGTTACCGAAAGGAGCGCGAGTACCGCCTGCATAGCGCCGCCACCGGGCTGCTCTACGCGCGCCTTCTCGATCGGGACATCTTCGACTGGCTCAGCGGCTATCCCGACCTCTGGGCCGCGCTGCTGTACGTGCTGGCCGGCCAGTACGAGCACGCCGGCACGCTCGGCGAGCTGGTCGTGCAGGCCGACCAGGCATCGGTCGCCCAAGAACTCGGCGGCGATCCCAGCAAGGCGCTGGCGGCGCCCAAGCATGCGCTGCAACGCAAATTGCTCGACGGCTTGCGCTACCTGCTCAAGGAAGAATTCAAGTTGAACCAGGCCGGCCCGGCGGACGGTTGGCTGACCCAAGACGCCCTGTGGCTGGTGAGCAAGACCGTCTCCGACAAGCTGCGCGCACATCTGCTGTCGCAGGGCATCGACGGCATCCCGGCGAGCAACACGGCGGTGTTCAACGTGCTGCAGGATCACGGCATCGTGCAACCGACGCCGGATGGCAAGGCGATCTGGAAGGCTGCCGTCACCAGCGACGCCGGCTGGTCGCACGCCTTTACCTTCCTGAAACTCTCGCCGGCGATGATCTGGGATGCCGTCGACCGGCCGGCGCCGTTCGCAGGCCGTGTGCAGGTCGAAGAGGAACAGGCGGAGCCGCCGCCGCTGGCGCCGGCGGTGGCCGATGGGCCGCGCGTGGAAGGCACCGAAGCTGCACCCGCGAGCACGGCGCCGATCGCATCCGCAGCCACGGACATCGGCGTGGCCGCGCTGCTCGACCTGCTGGGCGACACTGCTCCATCCACAGCGCCGGAGATCGCCGAGGCCGAGCCGGCCCCTTCGACCGTGCCCCCGCCGCAGATGAGCCTCGCGCCTTCCCAGGATCGCGCGGAGCCCTCCGGGGCGCACTTCATGGCCTGGCTGCGTCAGAGCATCCAGACGCGCAAGCTCATCATCAACGACGCCAAGGCCCTGGTGCATACCGTCGCCGGTACGACCTATCTCGTCAGCCCCGGCGTGTTCCAGCGCTACGCGCAGGAGTACCTTCAAGTCGCCGCGCTGGCCAAGCAGGAGAAGCTGGAGGGGTGGCAGTGGGTACAGAAGCGCTTCGAGAAGCTGGGACAGCACCGCAAGCAGCCGAGCGGGCTGAACATCTGGACCTGCGAAGTCACGGGGCCGCGCAAGTCGCGCCGGCTGCACGGCTATCTGCTCGCCAGCCCGGAGGCGCTGTTCCGGGAGACGCCGCCAGACAACCCATACCTGCGGCTCCTCAACGAGGCCGCAAAGCGCGAAGATTCAGCCCTTGGGGGCAAGGACAACGACGATCAGGGGTAGCCGTGCGGCCGCTGCGCAGGCCGGCTTCAATCCGCGGATGGGGCCGACTCTGCCAGCTTGGCTTCGGTCAGAGTCATCAAGTGGGCGGAACTGCATTTCAGCGCACGGGCGATCTTGAGGATGAGAGGGAGCGTGGGGACATGCTCGCCGCGCTCGATCTTGCCCATGTGCGACCGTTCGATGCCGGCCATGTGGGCCAGCGTTTCCTGAGCGATACCCTGGTTGGTTCTTTCTTCCCGCACGGCAGCCCCAAACGCGATGGCTGGTTCCGCTTCGTAGGTAGTGGTGCCGGTGGGCCGGCCCCTTTGGATCGAACGCTTTGGCATTGCCAAGAGCGTCGAACACGGTCACGATTTAAACCACGTTAAACTTAACTCATTCAACGGATTCGAGATCAGTTGCCACGAGTTCACCGCCTGGGGGGAGCTGGACGTGGAATCGAGTGACATCACCGCCGAAATTCGCATGGCCGTCCTCGGCGAATGGGTGCCTCCCCAGCTCGCCGACGTGCTCGCCCTGCAGCGTGCCGAAGAGCCGGAGACTCATGCCGTCCTGGCCGGCTGGACAGATCCCGGTCGAGGCGCGGAGCTGCCGGGCGACGGCTTCGACTTCGCCTTGTCTGCGGTTGCCCGGCAGTGGCCTGGCTGGGTATGCGAGCCGCTGTGGCATGACACGCTGGCGGTCGCCGTGGCCAAGCGCTCCCACCTGCTGGCCTACCGTGAAGTGCCGTGCCAGGAAGTGCTCAAGCAGCCGTTGATCTGCTCGCAGTCCACGGCCGATGAACCATGGCGCATGACCGTGCAGCGCGTGTTCGAGAACGCGCTGCAGGAGCGGGAGCAAGCGGTGGAGACATTCGATGTGGTGATGACGCTGGTTGCCGCCGGGTACGGGATCGCCATTGCGCCCGCCGCGAGACTGGCGAGCTACCTACGCCGAGGCATCGCCGTGCGGCCGCTGGCCGGCGCACCAACGATCGTGATGGCTTACCTGCTCCGCCGCAACGCTTCCTTGTCGGACACCCAGGCAAGATTCGCCCGCCGCGCGCGCTTGGTGTCCTGACAGACGTGTGGGGATCGCGGTTTCGCCACGATCCCGCATTCCTGCTGCTAGGCGACTCCGACTCGCGGCGGGGTCCATTCGCTTTCCTTCACGGCTGTGCTCACTGCCATGACGAGCTTGTCGAGATTGCCGGCCGTCACGCCCTCCAGTGCCGAATGCCCCCGCAGCATCGAGCGCGGTTGCAGCAGTGCATGGTAGATCTGCCAAGGGTCCGCACCCCTGGTCAGCTTGAGGACGGACTGGATCAGCTCGTGCTTGAGTGGGTCGAGGTGCCAGTCCGGCACCCGCTGGCCGCGGTTGCCCACGTTCAACGCCAGCAAGTTGCCGGCCTTGATCTCGTAGCTGATCCACCTGCGGGACTTGCCCGCCATCTTCGCAAACGCCGCGACGGGAAGGTTGTGCGGCGCTTCGAAGACATCGAACAGTTCCATCCTCTCGCGCTGAATGTCCGAAGGCACCAGCGGCGCGGCCGACCGAGGGGGCGGAACCGCCGGCAGCCGGTGTGCGGCGGCAGAAACCAACGGCATGGCGTCGCCGGGCTTCGTCACGAGCAGGATTGGCGAAGCGGCAACCGGCGTGGAGGGTGCGCTTGCGGTTTGCTCATTCGGGAACGCGGGCACGCCTTCCAGATGCACGGTGAGCGGCATGCTGGCCGCCTCGACCTGGTTCTGCTCGAAGAGGTCGAGCCGATCGGCCCAGTCCTGCATCATGCGGCGACGCTGTTCCACGTACTCGGCATGGTTGTAGGTCGCGCTGACCTTGTTGGGATCGACATGCGAGAGCTGTGCATCCACCCAGACCTTCGGGTAGCCGATCTCGTTGAGCGCAGTGGACATCGTGCCGCGGATACCGTGTCCCGTCAGGCGTTCCTGATAGCCCATGCGTTTGAGCGCACCATTGAGCGTGTTCTCGCTGATGCGCTTCTTCAAGTCGCTGTCGTGCCGGAACAGGTGGCGCTGGGCCGGCTTGAACTCATCCAGCAGGTGCCGGACGATCTCCATGGCCTGAATCGACAGCGGCACGATGTAGGGCGGGATGTCCTTTGGCTGCTGCCGCTTCTTGCGCATATCCAACTGGAGTTGCTTCACGACGTCGGGCGGGATGATCCACAACCCACGGTCCAGATCGAATTGATCCGGCGTCGCCTGTCGCAGCTCGCCGGTTCGCACGCCGGTCAGCAGCAATAGCCGCAGCCCGAGCTGGGTCTGCCGCCTGCCGCGATAGCTGCGCAGCCGCTGCAACAGCTTCGGCAGCTCGGCCATGCGCAGGAACGGGTTGTGGTTGACGGGTGGCAGCGGCAGCGCCACCACATCGAGATCGGAGGCGGGGTTTTGCTCCAGGCCCGGCACGATCACCAGCGCGTAGCGAAACAGTTGGTTGAACCACGTCCTGACTTTCTCGGCGACGGAGAGTGCCCTGCGCTTCTCGATCTTGGCGATCACCTCCAAGAGGTCGGGACGCTTGATCTCATAGACCGACCGCTTGCCCAAGGTGGGCAACACATCCTTGTCGAAGATCCGTGGAAGTATCGAGAGGGTCGTCTGCCGGCCTTCCTTGAGGCTGAGCCCGCGATGCTTGAGCCACTTGCGATACACCGCCTCGAAGGTGTTCTCGTCGGCGAGCCGGACGGCAGTGCGCTTCTGCTTGCGGTGAACGCGAGGATTGATGCCTTTGGCTAGCAGGGCGCGCGCTTCATCGCGCAGGCTGCGGGCCTCGCGAAGCGTCACCTCCGGGTAGGTGCCGAGCGACATCCGCTTCTGCTTGCCCGCCCAGTAGTAGCGGAAGTGCCAAGTCCTGCCCCCTGCAGCCGTGACGGCCAGGGAGAGGCCATCCAAGTCAGGGAGGGTGTATGCCTTGCCAGTTGCCTTGGCCTGTCGAACGGCCAAGTCTGAGAGTGCCATGCTCTTGCTCCTGAACATGAGTCAGGAACCAGATGCTGGTCACGTCGACCTCGCCCCTCCATCAACAATCCGGAATCAGCCGCGCCCGCAAAAATGGACTTGTTTGTGGACTTAAAAGTCCCGGCTGTAGGCGGATCGCAGTGGACTACGGCAGAACGTCAAAGAGAGGAAAAGTCCTTGTGTGGCAACGACTTGCAAACTCTCTTGGACTTCTGCGGAAGTCCGCAGAATGATGCAGTGGAGCGGGTGAAGGGAATCGAACCCTCGTATGAAGCTTGGGAAGCTGCCGTTCTACCATTGAACTACACCCGCGATACGCACTGATTCTAGCGTGGTGCTACGAGTTAACAGCGCGCCTCCGGCCACGCGCCCGTTCGCTCAAATCGGTGATGTCGAAGGTGCGCGTGTAGCTGGTGTTGGCATGCAGAAACGTCCCGTCTGTCGAATTGCTCAATGACCGAAGGAGTTGCTGACCCCAACTCAATCACGCAAAGCGAATCAGCAGTAAATTATGCCACTCTTTCGCGGCGGGCTCTTTTGGTGCCTCTGCACGCAGTTTGGCAGCTCGGGAAGCTGCCTATGTGCCGATTGATTTCGGTGATCACATATTTAAATCAACGACCGAAATCTTGCAGGGCGCCCACGCCTCGGTGACGATCGGCGCTCCGCTGCCGTAGTCCGTCCCAACCACGGATATTGCTATTGGCACGCCGGGAGTTGCTCGTATATAGCCAACAATCGAATGAGAAAGGGATGCGCCAAAGACTTTTGACACCTCCTTTCCTGAGTTGAGTTGATCGATACCTTGCCCGTTCGGAAATTTCAGATTGGTGCCCACCCACATGGTAGCCGAGTTGTACCCTGGAGTTCCGTAGCTGGTCTGCGCTGAAATCTGGAGCAAACCACCTGACGGCGTAAAAGAAACTTGACACAGCGTTGTATCAACGTTGAACGCCAGTTGGAGCTGGTTCGTCTGAACGCTTTCATAGAACCCAGCAACCGCCTTCGCTCCCTGGGGCCCAATAGCCCCCGTAGGGCCGGCGGGGCCGGCAGAACCCGCTGGCCCGACTGGACCAATCGGCCCAATGAGGCCCTGGGAACCCTGAGCCCCTGCCGGACCTTGAACCCCCTGAATACCTTGGGGACCGACTTGGTTCCACGCGAGTGGACTTTCACCCCGCCTGCAGCCGGCCGTAGAGGACACTCTGATCGATCCGCTCCTGTTATCCACGCAGGTGTTGATCACTTGCGCCGATGCCGACACTACTCCTGAAAGTGCTGCACAGATAACCAAGGCGCTTGCCAGCCTCTCATTCTTCATATTTCCGTCTCCTTGTGACCCTATCAAACATGCGACGCCGACTTCAAAGGTCGAAGGTAACCAGAGTCACTCCAATTTTGACGCCTTTACCCCACATCTCGAGCACGCCCATTAGCTTGTCGCGAAAGCACAGTGGCGTCGCTTTCGCTTCAACTATCGAACGCGCGTCATGTGCCTTCATCATCCAAACACACGAAAACCCGCCAAGCAGAAAATATCATACCTCTTTCAAATTAACAGGACTGCGTCATCTCAGCACTTGAATTCATTGCTTGCGACATCCGTTCTCGCTCGGACGCTCGGGCGATCTACAGTAAATAAACCGAACGTTCTGCTTTCTATCACTGACACGCTTTTCGAAGCCCGGAAGAAGAGTCACCAACGACTCTCTCGGCGGATCACATTCAGACCCAAAGCAGAATGATAAATTCACAGAGTATGGACACGAATTCTTTATAACCGTCCCAAAATCACTTGACGCCCCTTCCACACAAGCAAACGCCCCACCAGAACAAAAAACCACGACGAAAGCCAAAAATCTACGCCAGACATTGAACCCGCCCATAAATATCCCCTTTTTAAATAAATTTTCGCCACCCATCCCATCACACTTACGCGTCCACCGAACTATCAAATTCTTATGCTGGGGCCACCAAAGACAAGCCCCCAGAGTAGACCCGTCGAATGACGACTTATCAGCAATCAATTTCGTAGAAATTTTGCTTCATTCCCACAAAATCAATCATGCATTGAGCACCTATACAAACTATTGCCTAGAAATTCCTCCTACATAATTCACCACCCTCTCTTAGCTCACCCCTACTGTAGCGACAATAAATTAGTTTTTCATTTTGCTCTCCCACCCAAAAAACATAAATATCAGTTCTATAAATGCTCTTGCATTCTCCTTTTGTTTTGCACTGCTCCCTGGCCAGTATCAGGGCCTGCTCTGCGCTTTTTGCATGGCAAGCCCAACCGCCGTGATAGCCATGATCTTGACCATCTCGCGAAGCACCGACTAATGCAGCCCATCCAGCCTTACACCTAGCAATCTGCTTTATCCATCTAGTTGGAGACGGGTTCGAGTTTCCTCGCCCCACTCGAGACTGAATTTCGTCTTTATAAATTTCATCAATATCTTTTTCACCCCCCGAGACAAAAAACATCTGACTCAATTCCCCATGGTCATACACCTCAAAAAATATAACCGCCCCCTGCTCATTCGCGTAAACCGGCGATAAAACTAAATAAGCAAAAAGCAACACGAACACCCTCATTATTTACCTCCAGGTAACAATAATTATATTATCACTATTGATCACAAAATAACGCACACACAACAATTTCCACAAAACATATTCTCATGACTTTATAAATACCAAATACAAACGATTAAATCGCGCACTCAACAATAGTCGCCGACAAGCTCTTTTACGAAAATCGCGTCATCACAAATATAGTCAAGCACGATTGTCAACGAAACCGCACGCTTAATATTCCATTGATCCACAACCGTTTCTTCGTCCAATTGGCATAGCTTGCCCCGCACATGCACTGAATTTCTCGTCCAAATGCATGAGGTCACTGGCTCGCGCATCCGCTATATCGCTAACAGATCCGTCGTTCTTGGCGAGCTGCAGACTAAAGAGCAAAGCTACGATTGGCATAAGAGCTCTCGGAAAGGTGACATCGATGGCTTGGAACGAGGGAACGGCTTCTCACATCATCGAACTGGCGGCAGAGGCTTGCTTGCAGCCAGCCAAGTGGGACGAATTAGTGGGTGCAATCAGCTTGGCCCTGGGCGCCAACGGCGGGGGGCTGTTCACACCGCAGCTCGACCCGACCGGACTAAACCTCGCCGCATCCTCCGGCACCGGCGCGGATGCCTTACCGGAGTTCGCTGCACGCTGGGCCCCGGAAGACCCTTGGTTTCAGGCCGTCCAGAGTTCGGGGCGGGGCTGGCGAGGCGGGCAGATCTACGTCGCTGACGAATTAGTACCGGCCTCAGCCTTGTTTCGAACTGCGTTCTACAACGAGTTCAGTAAGCCTTACGGCATCGAGAACGTACTTAGCCTGAAGATCGTCGGTGATCAGGATCCGACCTCGCCGGTCACTCACCTCTCGCTGTTCCAGAAGCGCAATGCCGAGTCGCAATTCGGCGATCCCCAACGACAGGCGCTCAACGCCCTCTGGCCGCACCTCCAGCGCGCGATCCAAACCTATTGGCTGCTGCGCAAGGCACGCGACTTCGACCGCATCGCCGAAGGAGCGCTCGATGCCCTGCCGCAACCCACTTGGGTCTTACGCGACGACCAGACGATCGACCACGCCAACCGTTCCGCGCGCGACCTGATGTCGTCGGCGCCCTGGCTACGCGCCAGCACGCGTCGCCTAACGGCTGTTGGCGACCTCGACAGCACTGCACTGCACCGTGCCATTCGTGCGGCAGCCACCGGCGGTGGGCGCCAATGGGTGGCCGCGATTCTCGTGGCCGGCCGGCTGCGCCGCGCCGTTCTTCACATCGCCCCGCTCGCCGGCGCCGCCCCTTATGAAACGGCCTGGCCTCTTGCCCGCACCCTGCTCACGCTAGAGCTACCCCCACCCGACGATGTCGCGACCTCGTGGCTGGAACGACTGGCAAAACACTACCGCCTCACTCCGGCAGAAACTCGTGTGCTCGAGCGCCTGGGCGCAGGCTTGAATCCTCGCGACGTCGCCGACGAGATGCGGGTGTCCTACACCACGGTGCGCACCCACCTGCGCGCCTTGTTCGACAAGACGGGCTGCCACCGGCAGGCCGACCTCATGCGGCTGCTGCAAGCCTAGGTTTCGGCACTGCGGAGAGCGCCCCGGGACGCAGACCGCGATCGACCAGGCGCAGGCACGCGCACGACCGGCAGCGGGGCCGGGCCGCTCAGGGTCGCGAGCCAGTCGACGAAGGCGCGCGTGCGTGCCGGCAGATTGCGCTGGCTCGCATACACGGCGTTGATCGGCGTGGGCGGAGGCCGGATGCCGGCGAGCACTTCGACGGCCTCGCCGCGGTCGATGGCGTCGGCCGCCATGTAGTCCGGCACCTGTGCGACGCCCAACCCGGCCCGGACCGCCACAACCATCGCTTCGCCTTCGTCCAGCATCATGTACACGCGCGGCCGCAACTGCACCGTGCGGCCGTCGCAGCGGAACATCCAGGGCCGCTCGCGGCCGGTGGTCGGCCAGCGGAAGCTCAGGCAGCGGTGCCGGGCCAGGTCGCCCAGGGTCGCCAGCGCCGCGCTGTCCTGCAGGTAGCCCGGCGAGGCGATCGTCACGACCTGCTGGGTCCACAGCGGTCGCGCGACGAGGCTCGAATCGACGAGCGTGCCGATGCGCACCGCCACGTCGACGCGCTCGTCGACGAGCGCCACCTGGCGATCCGACAGGTCCAGCTCGAGCGTCACGTCGGGCCGTGCCGCGAGGAACTGCGGCAGCCGCGGCACGACGAACAGCTTGCCCAGCGTCGACGGGACGCTCACCCGCAGACGCCCGCTCGGCGCGGCGCCGCGGTCGGACATCAGGCTGCGCGCCGCGTCGAAGTCGTCGAGCAACCGACGGCAGTGCTCGAAGAACACCGCACCGTCGTCGGTGAGCGACACCTGGCGCGTGGTCCGGTGCAGCAGCCGCAGGCCGAGCTGCGTCTCGAGCCGCGCGACGCTCTTGCTGACGCCCGACGGCGTCACGTCGAGCAGGCGCGCGGCCTGCGCGAAGCTGCGCGACTCGGCGGTGCGGACGAAGGCCAGGATGCCGGTGAGTTGGTCCATGGACGGAACGCCGTTCGGACGCTCGATTGATGACAGCTTGTCCGCAGTCTAGTGCCGGCCCCCGGACTTATCAACGCGCCGGCGGCTGCCCACACTGCAGGCATCGCCCCCCTGCTCCGAGGAGATTGCCATGTACGCCGTCGTTTCCCATCCCGCCTTGCTTCCCGAACTGCTGCCCGGCATACGGCACCGCACGCTCGCGGGCCCCGATGACGGCCTGTCGAGCCTGGAAGTCTGGTCGCAGTCGATCGCAGGACACGGCGCCACGCCGCCGCACCGGCACGATTGCGAGGAGGTGGTCCTGGTTCTGGCGGGCCGGGGTCTGCTGGCGATGAACGGCACCGACCTGCCCTTCCAGGCCGGCGACACGCTCATCATCCCGCGGGGTGTGGTGCACCAGATCCTCAACGACGGCGAGCACGAGCTGCGGCTGTTCGTCGCGCTCGGCATGGCACCGGTGCGGGCGGAGTTCCCGGACGGTACGCCGATCGCGCTGCCGTGGCAGCAGCCCACCGCCACCGCAGCGGCGTGCGTTCAGCCGCCGGTCCGGGCCGCCGCGGCGCGCGCCAGCGTCTCCGACGCCCGCTCGCCGAACTGACGCCGGTAGTCGCCGGCGAAGGCGCTCAGGTTCCAGAAACCCCAGTGGGCTGCCGCGCGCTGCACCGTCAGGCCGGGCGCGGCCTCGCGCAGCAGGCGACGCACGCCGTTCAATCGCACGCTGCGCAGGTAGGCGAGCGGGTTGACGCCCACTTCGTCCTCGAAAGCGTATTGCAGCGTGCGGCGGCTCACGTGCAGTGCCGCACACAGCTCGGGCACGCTGGGTGCGCGATCGGGGGCGGCTTCGATGCGCTCGCGCACCTGGGCCACCAGCCGGCGCCGCGCGCTGGCATTGCCGCGCTCGCGCCGCTCGGGGCCGCGCGCGTCCAGCAGGCCGGCCACCACGTCGAGCATCGCGCTGCGCAGGTCGCAGGACACGCCGGCCTCGGCCAGCACCAGGATGGCGCGGGCATGCACCAGCGCCGCATGGCGCCGTGCCGGGTCGGCCGCCCACCAGCCGGCGCCGCCGGCCCGCGGCAGCTCCAGCCCGGGGGCGTGCGACTGCAGCGCCTCGCGCGAGACGACGAAGCCGACGATGTCGTGCCCGGCCGGGCTCACCAGCTCGAAGCCACCGTCCTCGCCGCTGACCATCACGCCGTCGGCGCCGACCAAGCGGCCGTCCAGCCGCGAGCCGTCGTCGGCCACGGTGATGCCGCACCACAGCGCGCCCTGCCAGACCTCGCAGCGCTGGCGCAGGCGCTGGCTGGTGCGCTCGCGGAACAGCTGCACGCCCGCGCTCACCGCCTCGTCGAGCCGGCCCTCGAAACCGCCGCTGCCGAGCTGGTCGTATGCCTGTCGCCAACCTGACAGATGCGAGGCGTGCTCGTCGACGTCGGTCGAGCGGTGCGAGCGCGCGCACCACGGAGCGTCCTGCCGTGCGGCGTGGTCGGGCACGTTCTGCGTGCTTGCGGTGCCGTTCAACATTGCCGATTTCCGCTAACGCTCCCTCTGCGCTCTGTCTACGCTGATGCAAACACCGCGCCAACTGCGGGGACTTTCACATCATCCGGAGGGATTACGCATGAGTACAAGTACGGGACCGGGACTGAACAAGTCCCTCTCGACCCTGCAGCTGTGGGGCATCGCGGTCGGCCTGGTGATCTCGGGCGAGTATTTCGGCTGGAGCTACGGCTGGGCCGGCGCCGGCACGCTGGGCTTCCTGGTGACGGCGGGCTTCATCGCGCTGATGTACACCACCTTCATCTTCAGCTTCACCGAGCTCACCACGTCGATCCCGCACGCGGGCGGCCCGTTCGAGTACGGCCGCCGCGCCTTCGGTCCGACCGGCGGCTACATCGCCGGCTACGCCACGCTGATCGAGTTCGTGTTCGCGCCGCCGGCCATCTCGCTGGCGATCGGCTCCTACCTCGCGGTGCAGTTCCCGGGCCTGGACCCGAAGACCGCCGCGGTCGGTGCCTACCTGATCTTCATGACGCTCAACATCCTGGGCGTGCAGATCGCGGCCACCTTCGAGCTGGCGGTGACACTGATCGCGATCTTCGAACTGCTGGTCTTCATGGGCGTGGTGGCGCCGGGCTTCTCGATGGCCAACTTCGTCAAGGGCGGCTGGTCCGGCGAGGACAGCTTCAGCCTCGGCTCGCTCGGCGGCATCTTCGCCGCGATCCCGTTCGCGATCTGGTTCTTTCTAGCGATCGAGGGCGTGGCCATGGCGGCCGAGGAGGCCAAGGACCCGAAGCGCTCCATCCCCATCGCCTACATCGGCGGCATCGTCACCCTGCTGCTGCTGGCCACCGGCGTGATGATCTTCGCCGGCGGCGTGGGCGACTGGACCAAGCTTGCCAACATCAACGACCCGCTGCCGCAGGCGATGAAGGCGATCGTCGGCGAATCCAGCGGCTGGCTGCACATGCTGGTGTGGCTGGGGCTGTTCGGTCTGATCGCCTCCTTCCACGGCATCATCCTCGGCTACTCGCGGCAGATCTTCGCGCTGTCGCGCGCCGGCTACCTGCCCGAGCTGCTGGGCAAGGTTCATCCGCGCTTCCACACGCCGCACATCGCGGTGCTGGCCGGCGGCGTGGTGGGCATCCTGGCCATCTTCAGCGACGAGCTGATCTCCTTCGGCGGCCAGACCCTCACCGCCAACATCGTGACGATGAGCGTGTTCGGCGCGATCGTGATGTACATCGTCAGCATGGCCAGCCTGTTCAAGCTGCGCCGCAGCGAGCCGAACCTGGCACGGCCCTTCCGCGCGCCCATGTTCCCGATCTTCCCGGCCTTCGCGCTGGCGGCGGCCGTGGTGTGCCTGGCCACGATGGTGTACTTCAATCCCTTGGTCGCGATGCTGTTCGTCGGGCTGGGCGTCGTCGGCTACGGCTATTTCCTGCTGACCCACAAGCGCCGCGAGCGGGCGGCGCTCGCTGCGGCATGATCGACGCATGGCCTACGCGCACTCCATCGGCCCGCGGCGCTACAGCTTCGACGACCTGCGCACGTTGATGGCCCGGGCTTCGCCCGCGCGCTCCGGCGACGAACTCGCCGGGGTCGCGGCGCGCAGCAGCGAGGAGCGCGCCGCGGCGCAGATCGCGCTGGCGGCGCTGCCGCTCAAGACCTTCCTGAACGACGCGCTGGTGCCCTACGAGGACGACGAGGTCACGCGCCTCATCCTCGACAGCCAAGACGCCGCCGCCTTTGCCCCGATCGCCCACCTCACTGTGGGCGACCTGCGCGACTGGCTGCTGTCCGACGCGGTCGACGGCGACACGCTGCGCGCCGCGGCGCCCGGCCTGACGCCCGAGATGACCGCAGCGGTCAGCAAGATCATGCGCAACCAGGACCTGATCCTGGTCGCGCGCAAATGCCGCGTGCGCACGCGCTTTCGCGACACCATTGGCCTGCCCGGCCGGCTGTCCACCCGGCTGCAGCCCAACCACCCGACCGACAACGCCGCCGGCATCGCCGCCAGCACGCTCGACGGCCTTCTCTACGGCAGCGGCGACGCGGTGATCGGCATCAACCCGGCCACCGACAACGTGGCCCAGGTGACGCGGCTGCTGCAGATGCTGGACGCGGTGATCCAGCGCTACGAGATCCCCACGCAGAGCTGCGTGCTGACCCACGTGACCAACACGCTGCAGTGCATCGAGCGCGGCGCGCCGGTGGACCTGGTGTTCCAGTCGATCGGGGGCACCGAAGCCACCAACCGCAGCTTCGGCATCGACCTGGCGCTGCTCGCCGAGGCGCACGACGCCGCACTGTCGCTGCAGCGCGGCGCGCTGTTCTCCGACGACGGCCAGCGCGGCCGCAACGTCATGTACTTCGAGACCGGCCAGGGCAGCGCGCTGTCAGCCCAGGCCCACCACGGCTGCGACCAGCAGACGATCGAGGCGCGGGCCTACGCGGTGGCACGGCGCTTCGAGCCGCTGCTGGTGAACAGCGTGGTCGGCTTCATCGGCCCCGAGTACCTGTACGACGGCAAGCAGATCATCCGCGCCGGCCTCGAAGACCATTTCTGCGCCAAGCTGCTCGGCCTGCCGATGGGCTGCGACATCTGCTACACCAACCACGCCGAGGCCGACCAGAACGACATGGACGTGCTGCTCACGTTGCTGGGCGTGGCCGGCTGCAGCTTCATCATGGGCATCCCGGGCTCGGACGACGTGATGCTGAACTACCAGACCACATCCTTCCACGACGCGCTCTACGCACGCCGCGTGCTGGGCCTGCGGCCCGCGCCGGAGTTCGAGCGCTGGCTGGAGGCCATGCGCATCACCGAGCCCGGCGCGCCCGATCGGCTGACCGACCTGATGCCGCCGGCCCTGGCCCGCCTGCTGGAGCACCCGCGCTGATGAGCGGCGGCCCGGTCATCGCCAACCCCTGGAGCGTGCTGCGCCGGCACACACCGGCGCGCATCGGCCTGGGCCGCAGCGGCATCAGCCAGCCCACTGCGCCGCAGCTCGACTTCCAGCTTGCGCACGCCCAGGCGCGCGACGCCGTGCACCGGCCGCTGGACCATGAAGCGGTCGACGCCGCGGTCCGCGCGCTCGGTCTGCCGACGCTGGCGTTGCACAGCGCTGCCGCCGACCGCCATATCTACCTGCAGCGGCCCGACCTGGGCCGCCGGCTCGACGAGGCCTCCATCGCCCGTCTCGCCGCCTGCACGGCCAACGAACAGGCCGATCTCGCGCTGGTGGTGGCCGATGGGCTGTCGGCGCTGGCCATCGAGCGCCACGCCGCGCCCTTCATCGCCGAACTGCGCCGTGTGCTGGCGCGCGACTGGCGCTGGGCACCGGTGGCGATCGTGCGGCAGGCGCGCGTGGCGATCGGCGACCCGATCGGCGAGGCGCTCGGCGCCCGGCTCGCGGTGGTGCTGGTCGGCGAGCGGCCGGGGCTCAGTTCGCCCGACAGCATGGGTGTCTACGTCACCTGGTCGCCGCGAGCAGGCCGGGTCGACGCCGAGCGCAACTGCATCTCCAACGTGCGCCCCGAGGGCCTGCCCTTGCCGCAAGCCGCCGCCCGCCTAGCCTGGCTGCTGGGCGAGGCGCGCTCGCGCCAGCTCACCGGCGTGGCCCTGAAGGACGACAGCGGGCCGGCGCTCGAAACGGGCGGCGACAGCGGCAGCTTCCTGCTCGCGCCACCCTGATCCGACTTCCTCTTACTTGACGACGGCCGGCAGGTTGTCGAGTCCGGCGCGGTAGACGCCGGAAATCACCTTCTTCGCCTCATCGTCCGAGACGCCTTCCTTGGCCTTGAAGGTCGACGACCAGGTCACCGTGGAGCCGCCCTTCGCCTTCGCGACCTTCAGCGTCGAGACATAGTCGGTCACGGGCAGCGGCGAATCGGTGATGCGGTACTTGTAGCTCATCGACGAAGCGCTGTGCGACAGCAGTTCCTCGGTGATCTTCGCGCCGTCCTTGGTGGTCAGCACCCGCACCGTGCCCTTGGTATTGCCCTTGCCCTTGGTGATCTCGGTGCCGCCGATCGCCGGGTGCCAGTTCTGCCAGCTGTCGAAGTCCTTGATGGCGGCGAAGGTCTTGGCCGGCGTGGCTGCCACGTCGACCTTCTCCGTGACCGAGAGCGTCTTTCCCGCGGCCAGCGCGCCGCCGGTCGCGAATGCGAGCGAGAGAAGAATGCCGAACGTACGATGGCCTGCTGCAGTCATGTTGTCTCCTGTGTTCTTGACGGACGGAATGGCGAACGCCGCGCGGCGTCGGAAGACACAGAGCGCGCGGCACCCACTGCGATGCTATGTCCGACCCGTCCGCTCCGACGCACGCCGCAGCGGGCAACTTGCCCGCGCTGCGTCCTGCGTCGGCGCCTTGTCAGCCGCGGGCAGGCATTGAGGGCGGTCGGTGTCGCCCAGGTGACAGCACAGCCTGCGTGCGCCGTCAGCGATCGCGCTCGCGGCCGCTCGCCGTCTGTGCATCGAGCCCGCGCGCCGGCGATTCGGCCACCTGCGGCAGGTCGTCGCCATGCTCGATCAGTTCCTCGACGATCAGGCGTCCATACTTCTGCGCGCGCTCGGCGTTGAAACGCCGCGCCACCGAGGCGACCCGGCGCGCCTGATCGTCGGAGGGCGCGCGCACCACCAGCCAGTGATAGCCCCGCTCGGCCAGCGCACGGTGCGCCTTCACGAGGTTGAGTTCCTGCCCGAGCGAGGCGAGCGGGCTGGCGTCGGCCAGTTGCGCATCGATCTGCTCGATCATCGCGGCCGGCGTGTAGCTCCGCACCGTGTCGGGCCCGTGGAAGCCAGCCTCGACCAGCGCGGCCTGCGCGAAGCGCAGGTCGGCATCGCTGGGGAAGGAGATCACCACGTGACCGACCGGCTTGAACACGCCGTAGGCTTCGGGGACTTCGTGCTGGCTCATCGGCAACTCCTGTTGAGGTTGCCGCCATCGTGGCCTCGCCGACACTGCCTGACGATCAGCGGACCGCGCCCCTGCGTGTGGGCCTGGGCCTACAGCCGCCGGTGGGCCTTCAGCGGCCCGGCGCGGGGCCACCGAAGGCCGCGATGTCGAGCTGCCCTGTGGACTCGAAGCGCAGCGCCGTCCCCACCGCGCCGGCCAGCTTGCCGCGCAGGCGGTAGTCGAGGCTGCGCACGTCGCGCGAGGGCAGGCCGAGCATCTGGCGCACCGCGGCGATCGCCGAGACGCTGGCCGGCACGCCGATCACCGCCTCGCCGAAGCGCGGCACGCTGCCGGCCGCGTCGCTGACGCCGCTGGCGAAGGGCTGGCCCATCAGCTCGAGTTCCATCGAGAGGCCGCGGTAGTCGATCGGCGCATCGTTCGGGTTCTGCACGCGCAGCTTGACCAGGAAGCGCAGTTCCAGTCCTTCTCCGGGCAGCGCCTCGAGGCCGGCCACCGACACCCGCGGTGGATCGCGGCCGGACAGGCCGGCGCACGCGCCGACGGCGAGCGCGGGAACGAGCAGCAGGAGCCGGCGACGACGGGGCATGGTTCGCCATCATGCGCCACTGCGGCCCGGTAGAGTTCGGCCAAAGCCATCCCGGCCCCCGACCGCCGGCCTCGCCCCCCTCCTCATGCTGACCACGCTGCCCTTCCTGGTGTGCCTCGGCGCCGGCCTGACCGGCGGCGTGTTCTTCGCGTTCTCCGCCTTCGTGATGAAGGCGCTGGCCGAGTTGCCCGCAGAGCACGGCCTGGCTGCCATGCAGCGCATCAACCGGGTCGTGTTGAACCCCGGCTTCCTGGGCCTCTTCATCGGCACCACGGTGCTGGCCGCCATCTGCATCCTCGCCGGCTTCTTTCCGTGGGGAAGCACGCGCTCGGCGCTGCTGCTGGCCGCCGGCCTCTGCTACGTGATCGGATCGTTCGGCGTCACCGCCGTCTGCAACGTGCCGCGCAACGAGCGGCTCGCGCGGCTGGACAGCGGGTCGGCGGAAGCCGCGGCCTACTGGCCGGTCTATGTGCGCGAGTGGTTGCGGTGGAACCACGTGCGCACCGCCGCCTGCCTCGCGTCCGCCGCCGCGGCAGCCGCGGCGCTGACCTGCTGAACCGCGACGCGCACGCCCTGCACAGGCCCGCGATGGACCAGCGGATCGTCGGCTTTCATCGGGACGACGAAGCCCACTGGGTCGCCGAGCTCGAGTGCGGCCACAACCAGCATGTGCGCCACGACCCGCCGTGGACGAACCGGCCGTGGACCACCACCGCCGAGGGCCGCGACAGTGCGCTCGGCAAGCGCCTGGCCTGCAGGAAGTGCGATCAAGGCGCGCCGCGGGACTGGGGCGGCTGAGTCGGCTGAGTCGGCCCGAGGCGGGTGGATCGACCGCTAAGAGGCCTGTTCCGGGCCCTTGCGGCACAGGCAGTAGAGGAACTTCTGGACGGCGCCCACGGGCGTGCGATGCTCCTCGCGCTGCTGCTTCAGGAGCGTGAACGAAACACCGAACTCCGCATGCAGTCCGTCGGCGCTGTAGCGCATGACCGGCAGACCGCTGCACCGGTCCGGCCCATCGTCGGCGAACGTTGCCACGATGACGTGGCCACCCGGCCTGACCGCATGCAGCACGGCCCGGACGTAGGCTTCGCGCTCCTCGCGCTGGGTGAGAAAGTGGAAGACGGCCCGGTCGTGCCACACGTCGTAGGCATGCCGCGGCAGATCGACCCTCGTGACGTCCCCGACCCGCCAGGTGACTTCGTTGGCGCGCGAGCCCAGGCGCAACTTGGCCGTCGACAACGCGGCTTCGGACAAGTCGAGCACCGTGAGGTTCGAATAGCCTCCGCAGAGCAGGTCATCCACCAGCGTCGAGGCGCCGCCACCCACGTCGATGAGGCCGGCATCCTTCGCTGCGCCAGTCTGCGCGATGAGCCGCACGGACTCGCGAGCGTGTTCCTGGAACCAGCTGACGCCAGTCGCCGCCTTCGTGGTGTAGACCCGCTCCCAGTGAGCCTTCGATTGCATGCCGGCACCCTTCTCGAGCGTGGGCGCCAAGCCGCCAACCATGCGTTCCGACCGGCCTCGCCGTCCGCTGCTCAACCCTGCCTGAGCGTCGGCATCAGCCGATCGGACACGGGGATGCTGGCATCGCCGTCGATCTCGGTCGCGATCTGGTTGCAGACCGCTCGACACAGGGTGGCCGCACGCTGGCTCTTCAGGTTGTAGAAGATCTGGGTGCCCTCACGCCGCTTCCCCAGGATACCGGCGCGGTACAGCGTGGAGAGGTGCTGCGACATGTTGGGCTGCGTGGTGTCGATCTCCGCAAGCAGCTGCGAGACGTTCTTTTCGCCATGGCACAGCGCGCTGATCAGCCTCAGGCGGATCGGCGTCGACAAAATGGAGAACAGGTCCGCCGCCGAGGAGAAGACGGCCTCTGACTCTTCCTGGCTCACCGGGATTCCTTCGGGTTTCGTTCGATTGCCATCGTAGCGGATTCTGCGCTTTCTGCACTACTTGCGCATACATCAAATCATGGCCCACCACCCCTCACTTGAAGCGGTAGTGATCCCGCTGCAGCACGGCTGCGATCGCGGTGACTTCCTCGGGGAACAGGCCGAGACCCAGCTCGGTGTTGCACTGCTCGACCATGCCACGCAGCAGCCCGGGCGTGGTGATGCGTTCACCGGGTCGGAACACCGCGGACCCGTCCCCGCCGAACTTCGTGGCGTGGCATTGCTGGCATTTGTGCTCCGTCATCAGCCGCTGGCCCATCGCGAGGTCGGCGTCCTTGAAGATATCGAGACCCTGGGCACCGGCGCCCGCCCCCGCCAGGCAGGCGATCGAGGCGCAGATCCGGCGGACGGTGGAGACCATGGAAGACTCCTTGGAGAACGTGCCGGTCCGGGCCGGACCGGGAATCAGGTAGCGCATCGCGAAGTGTCCTGCATGCCCGCCGTCCTGTCCGGTCGATCCGCCAGCCGGAGCAGGTCCAGGACGTCCTCCTCGAACATTTCTCCGGGTATCGACTGCAACAACCGTCCCGACCGACCGACCGCGCACGTCATCGGAATGACGTTGCGGGACGTGAAGAGCGGCCGGAGCCGCTGGGCGCTCATCGAGACCGGAAAGCCGTAGCCGCGGTCGGCCAGATAGCGGCGCACGACGCCGGCATCGCGGTCGACGGCGACACCGAGCACCCGCAGCCGCCGACCGGCGCTGGCACGGTGGAGCTTCTCGACGTGTTCATTGTGACGTCGGCAGAACGGGCAGGTCGTCGACCAGAACACGACAACGGCCGCGGTGTCATTCCAGTCGGCCGGTTGAAGGACCGTTCCATCCACCAGGGCGATCGTCGGCCAGTCGATGGCCGGCGACGCGCCCGGTTGTTGCGCCGCGGCCGGCATCGGCAGCAGACCTCCGGCCGCCGCGGCCAGGATCGCGCGGCGTGACCACGGCAGTTCAGTCACGCTCCTGCTCCATCTGCAGATAGGTGTTGTAGGCGTTCATGCGGTTCGCCGCGCCGAACAGCGGCAACCCCTCGAACCGAGACCAATCGGCCTTCCGATAAGCGTCCTCGAAAGGCTCCAGGTTGCGGGCCGCGTCACCCATGGTCTGTCGCAGGTAGAGCAGGTAATCGTGCGTCAGGCGGATGTCCTCCGCGGGTTGGCGTGATGGCGGGCCGTGTCCCGGCACCATGACCCGGATGTCGAAGCGCAGCAAGCCGTCGAGCGACGCGATCCAGCGCCGGCTGTCCGCCTGGCCCACGAAGGGGATGCGACCTCGGAACACCGTATCGCCGGCGAACAGCACGAGCTCGCGGGGTACGTGAACCACCATGTCCTCGGGCGTGTGTGCCGGCCCGACGGCGCGCAACTGGAACTCGAATCCACCGACCTTCAGATCGGTGTCGCCATCGAGCCAGACGTCGGCCGGCACGAGCCGCGTCGCTTCGTCCACCCACGGAAAGAGCGTCTGACGGCTGGCCTCCAGCCGCTGTCGCGCGGTGTCGGAGTTCAGGTACTCGAGGGAACGCCGCTGCGCCACGACGGTCGCGCCGGCCCTCTTGAACGCCTGCAGCCCGTACACGTGGTCGGCGTGATAGTGGGTCACCAGCACATGACTCACCGGCTTGTCCGTGATGCGGCGGATCTCCTGCAGCAGGCGCTCGGCGAGCGGTGGCGAGCCGAGCGCATCGATGACCACGACCGAACTGTCGGTCACCACGAAGCCGGCGTTCGAGATGAAGTTCTGGTTCGAGGCCGACCCGAGGGCCGTCTCGCCCTGCACGAAATAGCTGTGCGGTGCCACCTGCTCGGCTTGCATCGCCACGGTCACATCGTTTGCCTGCGCATGCGCGCCCGGCAGCAGTGCACACAGGCCGAGCGCCGCCGCGATGCGGCGCGACGCAGACAGCCATCGGCCTCCGAGGCCTCGGTGTGCGGGCAGACCCTGATGGTGCAGTCGCCACAAGCAACCGTAAATTAGCATTTACGAATATTAAGAGCTGCCAACCCTTACCGCCAGCGACGACGCTCATCGTTTCTACCGGGGTGAGCACAGTGCGTCGAAGCGTCTTCCACCACAGACACCAGGAGCCTGCATGCCAAGAATCCTCCCGCCCCTGCCGGCACTGCGCATGTGCCTCGCCGTGGGGCTCGTCGTCGCCGGCAGCGCCCAGGCGCAGAGTGCGTCGCAGGCCCTCCACCTGAGGGCGCTCGCGGCCACCTGCGCAAACTGCCACGGCACCGACGGTCGCGCCGTCGATGGCGCCGGCAGCATCCCGTTGCGCGGGCTGGGCAAGGACTACATCGTGGCCCAGATGACCGCCTTCCGTGAAGGCAAGCGCGCGGCCACCGTGATGCACCAGCTCGCCAAGGGCTACACGCCCGAGCAGGTCGAGCAGCTCGCCGCGTACTTCGCGGCCCAGAACTGAAAGGCCTCCCATGAAGCGTCGTCAACTGATCCAGGCCGGCCTCGCCGGCGGCGGTCTGCTCGCCTTGGGGGGCTGCGCCACCCCGAGCGGTGGCGTGCCCGGCAGCGCGAAGGTCGTCGTCATCGGCGGGGGCTACGGCGGTGCGACCGCAGCGAAGTACGTGCGCCTGCTGTCCGACCAGCGCATCGACGTGGTCCTGATCGAACCCCAGGCCAGCTTCGTCTCCTGCCCGATCTCCAATCTCGTGGTGGGCGGCACGCAGACGTTGGGGGACCTGACGACGTCCTACGACGCGCTGGCCACACGCCACGGGGTGCGCATCGTGCGGGACACGGCATCGAGGATCGATGCCACAGCTCGGACCGTGACGCTCGCATCCGGCGCCACGATCCGCTACGACAAGCTGGTGCTCTCCCCGGGCATCGAACTGATGTTCGACGGCGTCCAGGGGCTGCGCGAGGCACAGGCCAGCGGCCAGATCCTGCAGGCCTGGAAGGCCGGGCCCGAGACCCTGGCGCTGCGCCGGCAGCTCGAAGCGCTGCCCGACGGCGGCGTGTACGCCATCGCGATCCCCGAGGCGCCTTTCCGCTGCCCCCCCGGGCCCTACGAGAGGGCCAGTGTGGTCGCGGCCTATTTCAAGCGCGCGAAGCCCCGCTCGAAGGTCCTGATCCTCGACGCCAACCAGGATGTCGTCTCCAAGGCCGCTCTCTTCAAGAAGGCCTGGGCCGAGCTTTATCCCGGCATGGTGGAGTACCGGCCGCAGCACAAGGCGGTGGGGGTCGATCCGCGGACCGGCACGATCAAGTTCGATGTGCAGGACGATGTGAAGGCTGACGTGCTCAATGTGCTGCCGCCGATGCGCGCCGGCGCGATCGCCGTGCAGACCGGCCTGGCCAATGCCAACGCACGCTGGTGTCAGGTGGACTACCAGACCTTCGAATCCACGGCGGCGAAGCACATCCACGTGCTGGGTGACTCGATCCAGGTCGCGCCGCTGATGCCCAAGAGCGGCCACATGGCCAACTCGCATGGCAAGGTGGCCGCCGCTGCGATCGTGGCGCAACTGATGGACATCGAGATCAATCCGCGTCCGATGCTGACCAACACCTGCTACAGCTTCGTCGACGAGAAGCACGTGATCCACGTCGCCAGCGTGCACGAATACGTCGCGGCCGAGAAAACCTTCAAGACCGTGGCCGGTTCCGGCGGCGTCTCGGCCGCTCGCAACGAAGCCGAAGCCGGCTTTGCCATGGCCTGGGCGCGCAACATCTGGGCCGACACGCTGGGCTAGAACTCCAGCGCCTCGGCGATGGCCTGGATGCCGGCCTTCGCGCAGGCGTCGTCCGCCGCGCCGCCCGGCGCGCCGGACACGGCGATCGCACCGACGACCGAACCGGCCGATTCGATGACCTGACCACCGCCGACCGCCACGACCCGCGGCGCGGCGCGGATGCCGCTCATCTCCTTGCCGGCCTGCGTTTCGGTCCCCAGCGTGGCCGTGGGGATGCGAAAGCTCGCTGCCGTCCAGGCCTTGCCGATGGCCAACTCGACGGTGTGCGCGCCCGCATGACGATCGCGCAGGAACACCTGCGGCAACCCGGCGCGGTCGACCACCGCCACGCCGACCTGGTAGCCCGCCTTTCGGCAATGCTCGAGCGCAGCGCGCGCCGCGGTCAGCGCAGTCTCGGGCGTCAGCGACCTGGTGATGAAGGTCCCTTCGGCAGTTTGCGCCGGAGCGGCTCCCACCGACATCCACAGTGCGGCCAGCACCGCGAAACGTTCTGCCTTGCTCATCGGTGCGCCTCCCGCATCAGGGCTTGATGTACGCATAGCCCTGCAACTGCATCTTGGTGAGCCGGACGACGCCCGAGGGAGTGAACGTCGCCTCCTGGATGAACTGTTCCTTCTTCAGGTTGCGGTTCTTCAGCGTGATCTCGCAGATCTCGAACTTCACGCCGCGGCTGACCAGCGCCGAGACGGTGGCCGCGTACTCGCCGCCATTCGGGTCCTTGGCGCCCTCCATCAGGAAGTCGACGCCGTTCGCGTGAGTCACCACCGTGATCTGCGCGCTGGGGTCGGTGTCGAGATGGTTGCGAATGTTCCGCAGGGTGGCGAGCGCCTGGGTCTGGGCTTCGTTGACGTGGTACGCGACCTTGTCCTGTGCATGGGACGTCGCGACCACGGTCAGCAGCAGTGCGGCCATGAGCCACCGTCGGATATTCATGTGTGTCTCCCCGATGCGCCGACCTCGGCGTCAAGCCGCGCCGGCATTGCCGTCCACGCCGATCAGTCGAGGCGCATTGAGCCTGCGCGGCGTGACGCGGCCCTTCGCCTGGAGCCAGGATTCGACCACGTCCCACACCATCTTGTTGCCGGCGCTGCGGGCCTCTTCGGCGACGGGGGCCCAGCCCGCCACCCGGTAGCGCTTGTCCGCCTCGATCGGTCGGCCTGCGAGGCGCAGGTCCTGGATGCGCTTGCCCATCGATTCGCCGGGTGCGATCGCGTAGGCAAGGCCCCCCACGCGAACCATGTCACCGCCCTGCTGGTAGTAGGGGTCGGGGTTGAACAGGTTGTCGGCGACATCCTCGAGGATGGTCTTGATCGTCTCGCCGGTCATCTCGGTCACGGTTGCATAGGAGTAGGTGGTCGCCACCTGGTCCATCATGAGTTCGCGCGTGATCACGTCACCGGGCAGCAGGCTCGTGCCCCATCGAAAGCCCGGCGAGAAGGCGATCTCTGCGCCCTGCACCTCCATCAACGCATCGCACAGCAGCTGATCCCAGCTGCCGTTGAAGTTGCCGCGCCGGTAGAGCAGCCCCTCGGTGATGGCCAGTTTCTCGGCGAGCTTGTCCTTGTAGGGAGCACGGATCCTGTCGATCAGCGACTGCATCTGAGGGTCGGCCGGCAACTGGTTCGAGAACACCGGCAGCAGCTTGTAGCGGTAGTCGGCGACCTTACCGCCCTTCACGTCGAGATCGAGCACGCCGAGGAACTTGGTGTTCGAGCCGGCATTGGTCACCAGAGTCTTGCCCCCCGGGTTGGCAACGACCACCGGCACCGGAATGCCATCGTGCGTGTGGCCGCCGAGGATGGCGTCGATGCCACGCACGCGGCCCGCCATCTTCAGATCGACGTCCATGCCGTTGTGCGACAGCACCACCACCACCTGCGCTCCGGCAGCCCGCGCCGCGTCGACGACCTTCTGCAGGTTGTCGTCCTGGATCCCGAAGCTCCAGTCCGCCACCATGTAGCGCGGGTTGGCGATGGGCGTGTAGGGAAAGGCCTGCCCCACGATCGCCAGCTTCACGCCGTTGACATCGCGCAGCGTGTAGGGCTTGAACACCTCGTCGCCGAAATCGGTCGTCCTGACGTTCTGCGCCACGAAATCGATCCGACCCTTGAAGTCCTCGTCGACGATCTGCTGCACACGCTTCTGGCCGTAAGTGAACTCCCAGTGCCCGGTCATCACGTCGACCCCCAGCAGCTTGCAGGCGTCCACCATGTCCTGACCGTTCGTCCACAGCGACGTGGCCGAGCCCTGCCAGGTGTCGCCGCCATCGAGCAGCAGCGCGCCGGGGCGGCTGGCCTTCAGGCGCTTGACCAGCGTCGCCATGTGCGCGAAGCCGCCCACCTTGCCGTAGCGGCGCGCAGCCGTCTCGAAATCCAGAAAGGTATAGGCATGCGCGAGCAACGTGCCGGGCCGCACCCCGACGGCCTCGAGCAGGTGCTCGCCGACCCGGTGCGGCAACTGGCCGCTCATCGCACCCACGCCGAGGTTGACGCTCGGCTCGCGGAAGTGGATGGGCAGCAATTGCGCATGACAGTCGGTCATGTGCAGCAACGACACGTTGCCGAAACGCGGCACCTCGTAGAGCCCCCGCTCTGCCGTGGCGGCGTCGGCGTCGGCGTACCGTGCCAGGCCCAGGCCCGCAGCCGACGCCGCGCCCAGCACCTGCAGGAACTCTCGCTTGGACAGGCTCATGATTCAGTGATTACTTATATGTTGCAGACGAAAAGGCCCGCCGTCTCGTGCATCGATCAGGCGGGCCAGGCAACCGCGGTCGGTCACTGGTTGACCGGTGACTTCGGGTCGAGCAGCAACGCCATCAGATGGCGGATCTGGGTCTCGTCCAGCACACCGGCATGGCCGAAGCGCGGCATGTTCGAGCAGGCCTCGTAGGCCTTGCTGTTCCACAGCTTGGCCCAGGTGTACTGCACGATCGCCGCGCTCTTGGGGTCGACGGGGTCGGTGACGCCGCGCAGCTTGCCGTACTGGTACAGGCTCGGGCCGATGGTGCCGAACGACAGCTCGGCCTTGCCGATCTGGTGGCAGTTGTAGCAGCCACCGCCGTTGACGCTGCCTGCCGCATCGGTCCAGGTGCCGCCCCGCCCGTTCTGGGCGATCTTTTCGCCCTCCTTCCAGTCTCCGAGGTACTGTCCGGAAGCTGGCCACTTGACCGAGGCGAGCGCGGCGTCCCGGATCTGCGCCGCCGCCCTGTCGTCGGGCGAGTGGTCGGACGAGCAGGCCTTCTGTCCCAGGTCCTGGTTCAGTCGATCGACCTTGGCGATGCCCTGGTCGCGGAACGAGGCCTTCATCATGGCCGCGGCCTGGGCATCGAGCTCCTGTGATGAAGGCAGGGGTTGCAACGCGGCGCAGCCGGCAACGGCCAGCGCGGCCACGGCGAGAGTGATCTTGGCGTTCATGCAGTCCTCGCTTCAGCGCTTGATCGACGGCGCGATCGATTCGGCGCCCTTGGCGTTGACGCCCATGAAGACACCGAGCGCGATCGTCACGTCGGAGGCAAAGCCCGGGAACGGGAAACGTTGCTGGCGGTAGCAGTCGTTCAGGCGGCGCTGCATGCTCCACAGCTCGCCGCTGGACACCCGGTAAGCGGGCCAGGCGGCGAAGCCCACGCCGTCGCCGGGATTGCGGGTCAGCACCGGCAGATCCTGCAGCCGGATTCGCTTGCCCGCCTCGCCATGGCAGGAGGCGCAGGAGAAATCCATCGGCCCGCCGCGGAAGAAGAAGGCTCGCTTGCCGAGCTCGTACATCACCTTCTCTTCGCGGTGCGTCTGCGGCAGGTTCATCCGCAGGCCGCGCGAGGCTGCCGAGACATAAGCCGCGAGAGCCTCCATGTTGGCCTGCTCGCCGCGGCCGAACGGGGTCTTGGCGATCTCCGCCGCGTTGAGTCCCTGCAGCGTCTCCATGCAGGTCAGCAGCCGCGATTCGAGGTCCTGCACGCGCCCCGTGTCGGCGAACCAGCGCGGCAGTTCGACCCAGGCGCCCTGGACGACGCCGGGCCCCTTGCCGAGATCGCACTGCTCGAGCGAGGCGTTCTTCGGGCCGCGCTTCTGCTTCCACAGGTTCTCGCCCTTGGCCTCGAACAGATCGGCCGGGTTGCCGTCCTCCAGCATCTTGCGGTACTCGGCGATGCCGTCGGCCGTGCTCTTGGCCTGCGACCACGCGGTGCCGGACACCACCAGCGCCGCCGCGCCGAGCAGCGCACGCTTGTTCCATGCCTTCATCGGTCTGTCTCCTCGTTCAGCGCCCTCGGCGCTTCGTCTTGTGACCGGGACACCCGCCATTCCCGGCGCCGTGCCGCGCTCAGGAAACAACCGCCTCGTCGGTCCGGGTGTCGCCCTTGTTGTCGACCCAGGTGATCGAGATCTTGTCGCCCGCCTTCGCGCCCTTGACGGTGAACTGCAGGAACGGGTTCTTGGAGACGGCCGGACCCCACTGGGCCTTCATCACCGGCTTGCCATTGTGCTGGGCGCTGACGGTCTGGATGTGCCAGGCCGGGATCGCCTTGCCGGCCGCGTCCTTGCGCAAGCCGGTCTCCATCTCGTGCGCCATCAGCACGCGCACGGTCGCGTTGTTGCCGGCCACCTGGGCGCGGATCTTCATCGGGTCTGCCATGGGATGCTCCTCAAATCGTCGGGGGATCGCGCCGTCCGCTTCAGCCGCCGCAGCCGCCGAGCGTGACCTTCACTTCCTTCTGCGCGTACAGCACCCGACCGTCGTTCATCATCGCGACCGCGAAGACATTCGACGACTGGCCCATCTTGACGCGGGTGCTGACCGAGGCCTCGACGGCGTCGGTGAGCTCGAACATCGAGGTCATGATGCTCGGGTTCTTCTCGACCAGCAGCAGCAGGTTCTTGACGCCAGGCAGTGCGGTGGCCGCACCGAGCGGCACGACGGCGCCGTTCTCGGCGATATCGGGCCCGGTGATGGTCACGTCCTTGCTCTCGGTCGGCGCGGACGCGCCCAACGTCTTCATCAGGTCGGCCATCGTCTTGCTCTCGAACGCGCCGGCGTTGTAGCCGGCGGCCTGCGCGCGCACGGTGGTCGGCAGCAGGCCGGCGCTCATCAGCAGCGTGGCCACCGCGGCGCCGTGCCGGAGCATCTCTCTGCGGGTGTTCATCATCGATCTCCTATTGTTCAGCCGATGCTAATAAATACGGGACGGCAGTTCGGTACGTGCCATCCCTTAGGGAATTACTTGGGGGCCCCGGCGGCGAGCCAGGCGGCGATCGTCCGGGCATCGGCCTCGGGCAGCGCCTGCGGCGGCATCGCCATGGCACCGCCCCACACACCGCCGCCGCCGCTCCGGATCTTGCCGGTCAGGTAGTCGACCCCGTCGGCGCGTCCGGCGTACTTCTGGGCAATCTGCCGGAAGGACGGGCCCAGGCCCTTGCTGTCGAGCGAATGGCACGCCGTGCAGGCGTTCGAACTGGTCAGCGCGAACGCGGCGTTGCCGGTGCCGTTCGCGGCGGCGCGCGCCGGCACAGGCGCCGACTTCGCGGCGGCATCGGGCCGCGTCGTGTCCGCGCCGCGCTGCGCGCCGACGGTCCGGTTCTGGTCGGCAAGATTGCCATGCGCATCGCGCGCGAACTCGGGCAGCGAGGAGGCCAGCCGCGGTTCGCCGCCGCAGTTGCGCATGCAGCCGGACCCCTGCACGTCGGGCTTGCCGGTGCCGCCGAACTCGGGGCCGGGCCACAGCCCGTGCTGCGTGGTCAGGCCCTTGCGATTGGGCATCCGCTGCTGGACTTCGGCGGCATTGCGGTCCGAGAGCACGAAGTCGTCGGGCACCACGCCGCCGAGGTTCAGCAGGTAGGCAGTGACGGCGTAGACCTCCTCGGTCGCCAGCGACTTCGGGTTGTCCCAGGGCATGGCCCGGTTGATGTAGTCCCACAGCGTCGACAGGTGGGCCGCCTTCATCAACGTGGTGCGGCCGGGGAAGCTCGAGTCGGTCAGGCGCGCGACGCGACCGGCCTCGACATCGGCCTGGGTGGTGCCGCCGACCAGCGGATTGAACACCTCGCCGGATTCGCCGAAGATGCCGTGGCAGGACGCGCACTTGCTCTCCCAGACCCCCTGGCCCCTGGCGACCGAACCCGATCCCTTGGGCAGTCCCTTGAAGTCCGGCCGCACGTCGATGTCCCAGGCGGCGATCTCCCCGGCCGTGGCGGGGCGCCCGATGCCGTCATAGACCGTCCCCTGCGCCAGCGAGGCGCCGCTGACCGTCAGTGCGGCGAGCACCGCGAGTTCACGCCAGCTGGACATTGCGCACCTCGCCGCTCTCTTCCACCAGCCAGGTCTGGATGGCGTTGTTGTGATAGATCGAGCGCGAGCCGCGCACCGCCCGCAGCTGCGAATAGTTCGACTGCACATGGCCGGTCTCGTCGGTGGCGCGGCTCATCACCAGCGCCGGCTTGCCGTCCCAGGTCCAGTCGATGTTGAAGCGCGTCAGGCACTTGCTCATCGCCATGCCCTCGAGTCGCGCCTGGCGCCAGTTGCGCCCGCCGTCGACCGAGACATCGACCTTCTTCACCTTGCCCCGCCCCGACCACGCGAGGCCCGACACGTTGTAATAGCCCTTGTCGAGCAGCACCTGGCCACCCGAGGGCGTCGTGACCACGCTCTTGACCTCCTGGAGCGAGCTGTACTGCCGGTGCAGGCCGCCGGGCATGAGGTCGATGTAGTGGATCACCTCGTCCTTCGCGCCGTAGGGCTGGTCTCCGAGCTCGATGCGCCGCAGGTACTTGACCCAGCTCACGCCCTGGACGCCAGGCACCACCAGGCGCAGCGGGTAGCCGTTCTCCGGTCGCAGCATCTCTCCGTTCTGCCCATACGCCACCAGCACCTCGCCGCTGTCGATCAGCGAGCGGGGGATGGTGCGCGTCATCGACGATCCGTCGGCGCCTTCCGCCAGCACGAAGCGGCCGCGCTTCCAGTCGGCACCGCACAGGTCGAGCAGGATCTTCAACGGCACGCCGGTGAACTCGCTGCACGAGATCATTCCGTGGCTGTACTGGCAGGTCGGCACCGCGACGTTGCCCCACTCCATACCGGTGTTGGCGCCGCATTCGATGAAGTGGAACCGGCTCACCGATGGCAGCCGCATGATCTCGTCGAGCGTGAAGACCATCGGCTTGCGCAGCATCTTCTCGTCCGAGCCGTTGACCATCAGCCGGTGCTTGGACGGGTCGATGTCCCACCAGCCCTGGTGGTGGCGCTCGAAATGGAGGCCGCTCGGCGTGACGATGCCGAACAGGCTCTGCAGCGGCGCGAACGACACCGAGGCCTGCGCCGTCTGCGTGAGTCCCGGGCTCCGGCGGCGCTGCACGTTGGCCTCGAACCTCGAGGGCCTGCCGTAGCCGTCGGTGACGACCGGCTGGCCCAGACCTCGGCTGTGCGCCGGCAACGTGAGGATGTTCGGATCGCCGTCGCCGGCCACCGGGTTGGACTGCGAGGTCGCCAATGGCGTCGCCAAGCCTGCGGCCGCGGCGGCGAACGCACCGCGGATGAAGTCACGGCGCCCGGCCTTGGCCTCGGCGAACACGCGGCGAATGCCTTCGCGGTCCAGGAAATTCTCGGGTGCCTTGAGCAGGCGACCGGAGCCGTTCGGGTCTCGAATCACGTTGTCTCCTTGCGGATGCGGCAGGGCCTGCGTTGCGGATCAGTCCAGGCCATCCCGGATCGCGATGTCGATACAGACCTCGCGACAGATGGCCGACACACCGGTGTGGCTGATGCGGTAGTGCACCTGGGCCCCGTCGCGACGCCTCGCGACGACGCCGGCGCGGTACAGCACCGACAGGTGCTGCGACATGTTGGATTGCGTCGCCCCGATGCGTTCCTGCAGCTGCCCCACATTGAGCTCGCCGCGACACAGCTCACCGACGATGCGCAGCCGCAGCGGCGACGACAGCAGGCCGAACAGCTCGGCCGCCCTCTCGAACACCTGCGCGGCATCGGTTGCATGGGACGGAAGATTCGTATGCATTTATTTGAATATCTGCAACAACAAATATATAGATCGACAGGACCGCATCCATCCGGACTTACGCGGAGACCGGCCACGCGCCATGCCGCCCCGGCCCGACAAGGCGGCGCGGACGCGCTGCGGTCACAATGTCCGCCCGTCGCCCTCCAGCGCTCCTCCCTGCTTCCGCCCCTTCGCCATGAACCTGCCCCTCGCCCCGGACACAGCGACCCACTTCGTGGTGTGGGGAGCCCTGCTCATCGGGCTGGTACTCGGCGCGGCCGGACAGGCCTCACGCTTCTGCGTGCGCGGCGCGATCGCCGACTGGTTCATCTACGGCGGGCGCTCGCGGATGATGGTGTGGGTGCTGGTGGTCGTGGTGGCCGCTCTCGGTTCCCAGGCGGTCATCGGCCTCACGTCGTTCCAGCCCGAACGCACGATCGCCTGGAGCGACCGCTTCCTCTGGTCGTCCTACCTCGCCGGCGGGCTGTTGTTCGGGTACGGCATGGTGCTCGCGGCCGGGTGTCCGCAACGCAGCCTGGTCAAGGCGGGAACCGGCAACCTGCGAGCCATCGTGACATTGCTGGTCGCGGCGGTGACCGCGCAGATGACGCTGCGCGGCGTGTTCGCCGAGGGCCGCGTGAGGACCGTGGACGCCTGGGGCCTGCAGTTGTCCGGCCCGCAGGATCTGGGTTCGCTGCTGGCCGCCTGGGTGCCCGCCTCGGCCGGCGCGCTGCGCACCGGCGTGCTGCTGCTGCTGGTGACCCTGGCCGCCGCGTGGCTGTGGCGGCGCCGGGCCGACCTGACGCTGCTGGACTGGAGCGCGGGCGTGCTGATCGGGCTGCTGGTTCCTGCCGCTTGGCTGCTCACCGGGCTCATCGGTTTCCTGCCCGAGCACCCGGACACGCTGGAGCCCGCCTGGCAGGGAACGCAATCGCGACGGCCAGAGGCGCTGACCTTCATCGCTCCGATCGCGCATGGGCTGGACCTGCTCACCTACTGGACGGACAAGAACGCACGGCTGAGCTTCGGCGTCATGCTGACCGCGGGGGTCCTGCTCGGCAGCCACCTGTCGGCGCGCGCGCGCGGCGAGTTCCGGCTGGAGTCCTTCAGCAACGCCGCCGAGTTGCGGGACCACCTGCTGGGTGGCGTGCTGATGGGCGTCGGCGGGGTGACCGCGATGGGCTGCTCCGTAGGACAGGGCGTGACCGGGCTGGCCATGCTGTCGGCCGGCGCGGTGCTGGCCGTGACCGGGATCGCTGCCGGCGCGCTGCTCGCGCTGAAGGCGCAGGTCCGACGGGCCGACGCTGCCGCCGGCTGATCGCCTCGCCCGGCGGGTCGGAGGGTTCGCTACGTTCGTTGTAGCGCCAGTAAGTACGTCGTTTCGATGCCATCGAGTGCGCCACTCCCCGACGATTTCCCCGATCCCGCCCGGTGTCTGGCCAAGAACACTGCGCAGATGACGATGCTGTCGCGCTGAGCAATCTGCGGATGGCTCGGCGGCAAGTGATCGAGGCCCAGGGGTGAGAGCGCCAGCGATGCGGCGCAGGGTCCTCAAAGGGGCCGAACTCACATCCCGCAGGCCGCCCAACCCGCTCAACAGGACAGTCAGGGCCGGATCACGGCATGCCAGCCCTGAGTGCAGCTCCGATGCGCACAAACGGCAAGGTCTTTCAGACAGTCCTTAGATCGGAAGCCTGGGACCTCGGCGAACATCTCCTGCCGGCGATTGCGAATGCATCGCACGCCAAACTTCGGCCAGTCGACGAATCGCTTCATTGCTCGTCTCCGTCGGCACGGTGAAGGGCAAGCGAACGAAACGCTCGAATGCATCGTCTATTCCAAACCTCGGGCCAGCTGAAAGAAGGACTCCTGCGTGGCCTGCCGCACTGACGAAGCGCGATGAGATTCGCTCTTGTAGATCGACCCAAAGGCTAAGTCCGCCGAGCGCCCTCGTCGGACGCCATTCAGGAATGTGGTTGTTCAGCTGAGAGACCAACTCGTCGCGAGCAGTGCGAAGCACTTGTCGGCGATGCGCGACCACTTCGTGCAACCGGGGGAACAGTGAGGCGACGATCAGCTGCTCGAGGATCGGACTCGACATGTCGAGCGGAGGACGAAGACCCGCCACCTTGCGAATGACGGCAGCCGGGGCGCGCAGCCACCCGACGCGTATTCCGCCCCAAAAGATCTTGCTCGCCGATCCAATCGTCACGATGGGCGTCGCTTCTTCGGAGCCATAGACGCCTGTCGGCTCCGGTGCGTCGTGTTCGATGCCGAGTTCAACAAGTGTCTCGTCGATGATCAGGGGCGTCCGTGTTCGATGTGCTGCAAGGACAAGCTGCTTGCGGTCCGCGGGGGACATGCAGAGGCCGGTCGGGTTGTGAAAGTCCGGAACGAAATAGCCCAGTTGCGCTCCGGAATCTCGCATGGTGGACGCGATCAGGTCGAGGTCCCACTTCCCTTCGTTGAAGGGCACCGGAACCGGCCGGGCGCCCCGCTGACGGATGGCGTCGAGGGCATTGGGGTAAGTCGGATGCTCAACAATGACCTTTGACCCGTGGTCCGCAAAAGCCATGATGGCGAGGCTGAGCGCCTGTTGGGCGCCACTCGTTATCAACACCTGCTCTGCATGGGTGGGAAGGCCTCGTGCCGAGAACCGTGCGGCGACGACCTCCCTCAGCTTGGGCAAGCCGAGCAGGTTGTAGCCGTGTCCGCGCAGGTGAATTGACAGCTGACCGGTGGCCTCGGCCATCGCGGAATGGAACACCTCCACGGGCGCGCTCAGAGCGGCATGGGAAAGATCCAGCTCACTTCTTGCTGCACCTGGAAGCCAAGGCGCAGTCGCTTTGGAGTCCACGTCCTCAGGCAGTGCAATCCATGTCCCGGATCCTTGTTGGCTTTGCAGGAATCCGCACTGCCTCAGAAGGTCATACGCGGCCGCTACGGTGGTTCTGCTGATGGCCAGCTCCGCTGCCAGCGAACGTTCGCTAGGTAGGCGGGTCATCACGGGAAGTCGGCCGTCCAGGACCATCAGCCGCGTTTGCTCCGCCAGCGTTGAGGCGAGGTTTCCACGAATCCCTTGGCGCCATTGGCCCAGATGCCTGGCAAAGCCTTGACTGCTCACGCGACGATCGATTTGCATGCGCTTGATCCACTATCAGGCGATTGGCCATTTCCGTCGCCGCCATCCAGATCCAATATAGCGGAATTGAGCGGCTTCATTCAATCCACTTCGAGCGAAGTGGATCACCAAGACGCTCACCCTTGGTTTGCCGATTGGTGCAATGGAGAGCGAATGAATCAGCTTGCTGCGGTCGAAGGTTCTGGCCTGCATCGTGTGCTCGTTCTTCACGGATGGGCACTCGACAGCGGGGTATGGCTGGCGAGCCGCGCTTTGACCGACCAGGCGCAGTTCTGCTACGCGTACTTCGATTTCCCGGGCTATGGAGTGAACCGACGCCAAGCGCCGGCTGCAAGCCTGGACGATATGGCCGCTGCCGCGCTTGCGGCGGCCGATAGCCTCGGGTGGAGTTCGTTTTCGGTCGTGGGTCATTCGATGGGCGGCGCCACGGCCATGCGGGTCGCGACGATGGCGCCCCAGCGCGTCCGCTCGGTGGTCGCGGTCACCCCAGCGTCGCCCGGAGGGACGCCACTCGACGCAGATGCCTATGCCCACTTCCAAAGCGCATGGGCTGACCCGGCGACACGCATCGTCAAGGCGCTCTCGCCGGGCATTGCACCGGTCGACCTGCGCAACCTTTCAGCGCGCAACCGCGCCACGATGAACCAAGTCGTCTGGGACGCGTACCTCGCGAACTGGACCTCTGCCAATTTTCTGACCGAGTTGAAGAACTACGACGGCCCCGTCGAGTTGCTGTACGGAGAAGACGACCCGTTCGTCACGCCGGCTTACCTGTCCTCAACGATCGCCGCGCTGCCCCGGCACAACTTGCGTTGCATCGCCAAGGCAGGTCACTACCCCATGGTCGAGCAACCCGCCTCGACCGTCGGCTTATGGGAAGCGGCGCTGGCCACGTCAGCACGCTGACCTTCACTGACTCAAGGAGACGTACGAATGCCAGTTGATGCACACGCACAAGGACTGCTGGATGCCCTCAAGGCGCAGGGCCTCAAGTCGTTCGAACAGATGACCATCGCCGAGGCGCGCGGCGCGATCGAGACGTTCGTGGGCCTGCAGGCTCCGCCAGAGGAGGTGAAGCAAGTCCACGATCTGACGGTGAAGGGGCCTGCAGGTGAGCTCCAGTACCGGATCTTCGTTCCCGCTGGTCCGACACCTATGCCGGTTCTCGTGTACTTCCACGGGGGCGGCTGGGTCGGTGGGAGTCTCGCGGTGGTGGACGAACCCTGCCGGGCGATCGCGAACCGTTGCGGCGCCGTGGTCATCGCTGCGAGCTACCGACTTTCACCGGAAGCCCGGTTCCCCGCGGCGACGGACGACGCGTACGCCGCAGTCCAATGGGCCAGCGCCAACGCCGCGACCTACGGCGGTGATGCGAGCCGTCTGGGCGTCATGGGCGACAGCGCCGGCGCCAATCTCGCGGCGGTTGTTTCAATGATGGCGCGTGATCGCAAGGGGCCGGCCATCAAGGCTCAGATCCTGACCTATCCCGTGATCCAGCGCGATGGCGACTTCGCCTCCCGCAAAGCCAATGAAGAGGGGTATCTGCTGACGTCGGCGGGTGTCGCGTGGTTCTGGAAGCAGTACCTGGCGAGCGATGCGGACGCGGTCAACCCGTACGCATCGCCCATCATGGCCAAGGACCTGACCGGCCTGCCCCCTGCACTGGTGATGACCGCCGAATTCGACCCCGCGCGCGACGAAGGCGAGGCCTACGGCAAGGCGCTGGCCAAGGCGGGGGTTCCTGTGACGGTCCGCAGGTTCGAAGGTCTGATCCACGGCGTCTTCGGAAGCGCTGATCAACCCGCTTCGTGACCGCGACTCGGCCGACAGCGGGCGTTGATGGCGACTCGTGAACTCAGAAGTGGCACCGATGAGCCCCTTCTGCGGCACTTCGAGGCCGCTCTCAGGCCCCCGTTCATGCAGCAGACGCACTGAGGCCTTGGGCCAGCAATCGGCGCCGGGCGATGTACAAGTTGGCCAGCGCAGCGTGCGCCTTCGCGCGAGCTTCGTTCTTGGAGATCCCGCGGTAGCTGACCTTGCGGTAGCCGAACAGGTTCTTGATGACGTGGAACGGGTGTTCGACGATGGCCCGCACCTGAGCCTTGCGCCGTTCGAACCACTCGTGCATCGCCTTGGCCGGCCCTTCGGGCATGGCCTTGAGTTGGCCGCGCTTCATGGCGATACGCCAATCCATGTCCTGGCGCAGCCTGCCCTCTTCCTGCGCCGTCGTGATCTCGTCTCGCCTCTGGATGCCGGTGTAGCCGCTGTCGCCGTGAACTTGGCTCTCCTGGCCATGCAGCAGTTCGTGCGCGTGCGCCACGTCAGCCTCGTTGGCCGCGGTGCAGACCACGCTGTGGATCAGACCCGACTCGGCATCCACGCCCGAGTGCATCTTCATCCCGAAGTGCCACTGGTTCCCCTTCTTGGTCTGGTGCATCTCGGGGTCGCGCTTGCCGTCCTCGTTCTTCGTCGAACTTGGCGCGGCAATGATGGTGGCGTCCACCACCGTGCCCTGGCGCATCAGCAGCCCACGCTCGGTGAGGTGCGCGTTGACCTCGGCCAGGATGGCCGACGTCAAGTCGTGCTGCTCGAGCAGGCGGCGGAACTTCAGCAGCGTTGTGGCGTCGGGTACGTTCTCCCGCCCAAGGTCGATGCCGATGAACTCGCGCATGGCCTGGCTGTCGTACAGCGCGTCTTCCAGTGCCTCGTCGGCCAGCGTGTACCACTGCTGCAGGAAGTACATGCGCAGCATCCGCGGCACGCCAATCGGCGGTCGGCCCACCTTGCCGCTCTTCGGGTAGTGCGGCTCGATCAGCGCCTCAAGCCGCGCCCACGGAACCACCACGTTCATCTCGGCCAGGAAGCGCTCCCGGCGCGTCTGGCGCTTCTTGCCGGCGTACTCGGCAGTGGCAAAACTCGTCTGCTTCATGGCAGCATCATCGCCGCTGAATTCGCCGCACGCCATCGTGGCCTGCACGGATAAATCAGTGCTTCCCTTCTGGATGTCCGGTGCGGTTCCTCGCGGCGCCGAATTGCAACAGGCGATCGTGCAGTTCGTTTCCAAGCAGTTGAAGTAACCCACACACCAACAGGCCTCCTGAATGAACACCTATGCCGTTCTCTGGACCTACACCGCCGATGCGGAGAAGGTCGCCCGCCACAAAGACAGCCACATGCAGTACATCAAAAGCCTGGCAGCGGGAGGCGCAATTGTCGAAGGGGGAGCCTGGCGTGACGGCTCGGGCGCATTGATCATCTTCCGCGCCAGTGATCGCGAACAGATCAGGGGCTACCTGGACGCCGATCCATTCACGACCGAAGGCGTGATCGTCGCAACTCAGATCCACGAATGGGTCGCGGCGATCGGGCCGATCGCCAGGATCTGACCAGCCTGAAGACCCTCGAGGCCAAGAGGCTCACCGAGCGCGCTTGCCGCTTCAGGCCATGAGGGCCGTCGTGCTCGACGACGCCGAACGCTGCGTGCGCGACGGCACCGTCGATGATGCCGGCAGCCGATCGCCACCCTTCTCGGGCGCACTCGCCAAGGCGAGATGACCCGCCGCAGTTCCATCGGTGATGCAGTTCCCGAGCGTCAGAAGACGCTTCCGGTTCCACATAGTTCGTTCCCGATGCTTGCATCGCGCCGCGCAAGCCCTAGACTGCGAAAACGCCACCCCACCCAGCCAGCAGTTGACCGAGGCGCGGTGCCGACACCATGCGTGATCGCCCCACCGCCGCCTCCACGAGGTTCGAACTGCTCGCTCAGGAACTCGAGCAGCAGATCGCTGCCGGCGTGCTGCGCGCGGGGGACCGCTTGCCCTCCGTGCGCCAGACCTGTGCCAGTCGGGGCTTGAGCCCCAGCACCGTATTCCAGGCCTACTACCTGCTCGAGTCCCGCGGCCTCGTCCGCGCAGCGCCACGCTCGGGCTACTTCGTCACCGCGCGCGCCGACGGTGTACTGCTCTCCGAACCGAAAACCTCGGAGCCCCAGTCCGGATCGCAGCCCGTCGAAGTCAACGACCTGATCTACGCCTGCCTGGGTGCCGCGCGCGCGCGCGATATCGTGCCCTTCGGTTCGGCGTTCCCGAGTCCCGTCCTGTTCCCTCTCGATCGACTGCGCCGCGCGCTGGTCTCGAGCACACGGCGGCTCGAGCCCTGGAGCATGGTCGAGGACCTGCCGCCGGGCAACCTGCGTCTCAAGCGGGAGATCGCCAAGCTCTACCTGCGCCAGGGCATGAACGTGGCCACCGACGAGATCGTGCTGACCCACGGTGCGATGGAGGCGCTGAACCTCTGTCTCAACGCCGTGACACGGCCGGGTGATGCGGTGGTGGTCGAGTCGCCGACCTTCTACATGGCGCTGCAGGCCCTGCAGCGCCTGGGCCTGCGAGCCATCGAGGTACCGACCCATTGCCGCGAGGGCATCGATCTCGGCCGCCTGGCGCAGGTGATCGAGCTCTACCGCCCAAACGCCTGCTGGTTGATGACGAGCTTCCAGAACCCGCTCGGCAGCCTGATGCCCGAGGCGAAGAAGCGCGATCTTGTCGAACTGCTCGCCCGCCACGACGTGCCGCTGATCGAAGACGACGTCTACTCGGAGCTCTACGAAGGCCCCGCGGCGCCGCTGCCGGCCAAGGCCTACGACCGCCGCGGCCTGGTGCTGCACTGCTCGTCGTTCTCGAAGTGTCTGGCGCCGGGCTACCGCGTCGGCTGGGCCGCGCCCGGCCGGCTGGCACGCGAGGTCGAACGGCTGAAGCTGATGACGAGCCTGTCGGGGTCGATTCCGGTGCAGGCGGCGCTGGCCGAGTACCTGCAGGAGGGCGGGTACGACCGCCACCTGCGCGGCTTGCGCCAGTCTCTGCTCACGCAGCGCAACAGCCTGTTCGACGCCGTCAACCGGCACTTTCCTGACGGGACGCGGGTGGTGCGGCCGGCCGGCGGCTACTTCGTGTGGGTCGAATTGCCCGTCGGCGTCGACGCGATGGCCCTGCACCGCGCCGCGCTGGCACAACACATCAGCCTGGCCCCGGGGCCGATGTTCTCGGCGCGCGCCGAGTTCCAGCACCACATCCGGCTGACCTGCGGCCAGCTCTGGGACGAGGCGCTCGAGCGCGCCATGCGCACGCTGGCGCGGTTGGTCGATGACGCAGTGCGCGCCGTCGCCGCTGAACCCGCATCGGTCTGATCCGGTCGCCGGAGGCCGCAACTGCTCACGCCGTCGGCGCAGGCCGCCGGGCAGAGTGCGGGCATGTCGAAACCCATGCTGATCTGCGTATGCCGCACCGCGATGCCGCACTGACGCTCGTGGCGGCCAGCCCGACGCCGCCAGGCCCGGAATACGCGTTGCGCGAAGTGCTTGACCGGCTGGGCCCCTCGGTGTTCGCGGGCCTGCTCGACGCCGATGGCGTGCTGCGTTATGCCAACCAGGCGGCGTTGCAGGCCATCGGCGCCACGCCGGAGCAGGTGCTCGGCCTGCGCTTCGAGACCACCCCCTGGTGGCAGGGCTGCAAGTTGTCGCAACGGCGGCTGCAGCAGGCGCTGGCCAGCGCATCGCGCGGCGAGGCATCCCGTTTCGACGTGCGCCTCGCCATCCGCGGCGACACGCTGGCCATGGACTTTTCGCTGCTGCCGCTGTACGGGCCCGACGGACGCGTGGCCTGGCTGATCCCTTCCGCGCATGACGTGAGCGAACGCGAGCGGGCACGGCGCCAGTTGCGCCTGACGCGCCATGCCGTCGAACAGGCCCACGACGCGCTGTTCCTGGTCGGGCCCGACGGTGCCTATCGCGATGCCAATGCAGCGGCTTGCCGGCTGCTGGGCCTCACGCGCAAGCAGCTGCTGCGCCTGCGGGTGCACGACATAGACACCCAGGTCAACGAGACCTCCTGGCCACAGCGCTGGCACGAGATGTGCGAACGCGGTTCGTCTCGTTTCGAGACCAATGTTCGCCATCACGATGGCCATGAGATTCCTGTCGATGTCTCCGTCAGCCTGGTGACCAGCGACGGGGAGACTTTCGCCCACGTCTGCGTCGACGACCTGCGCGATCGACGTGCCGCAGAGCGGCGCATCCAGCAGTTGCTGCAGTTCGACGAGCTGACCGGTTTGCCGAACCGCCAGCGGCTCTTCGAGCACCTGGGGGCCACCCTGCAGACCAGCGCCACAACCGCGGTGCTGGTGCTGGAGCTCGACCGCTTCAAGCGCATCAACGACGGCCTCGGCCCCCAGATCGGCGACGCCGTGCTGCGCGAAGTGGCCGGGCGCATCGCCGCCACCGTGCGCAGCGTCGACCTGGTGGCGCGCCGCGGCGGCGACGAGTTCGTGATCGTGATGCCGGCCCCGTCGGTGCCGGCGCCGCACGTGGCGCAGACGCTGCTCGAGACCATCGCGCGGCCGATGACGATCGAGGGGCACGAGATCCACCTCACCTGCGGCATCGGTATCGCCATGGCGCCCGCCGACGGCGACCGTGCCGACACGCTGCTGCGCCGCGCCAACGCCGCGTTGGAACAGGCCAAGCGGCTGGGCCGCAACCAGGTCAACGTCTATGCCGGCGCGCCGCATGATGACGACCCCGAACAGATGGCGCTGGAGACCGCGCTGCGCCATGCGCTGCGCGACGAGCAGTTCGAGCTGCACTACCAGCCCCAGGTGGATCTGGCGCAGGGCCGCATCGTCGGCGTCGAAGCGCTGCTGCGCTGGCAGCACCCGACGCTGGGGCGCATCTCCCCGGATCGTTTCATCCCGATCGCCGAGGAGACCGGCCTGATCGTTCCCATCGGCGACTGGGTGCTGCGCCACGCCATCGAGCAGGCCGCGGCCTGGCAACGCGCCAGGCTGCCACCGCTTCGCATGGCCGTCAATCTGTCGGCGCGCCAGCTGCTGCAGCCGGACCTGGCGCGACGCATCGAGGGCCTGCTCGCCGCAACCGGCCTCGACCCGCGGCGCTTCGGTGTCGAGGTCACCGAGAGCATGCTGATCGGCAACTTCGATCAGGCGGTGCAGCACCTGCGAGCGCTGCGTGCGCTCGGCGTCGAGGTCTCGCTCGACGACTTCGGCACCGGCTACTCGAGCCTGAGTTACCTGCGGCGGCTGCCGGTGGACGTCGTCAAGATCGACCGCTCGCTGGTGCCTGACGTCACCGCCCCGGCAGAAGACGTGTCGATCACGCGCGCCATCATCACGATGGCGCACCAGTTGCAGATGAAGGTGCTCGCCGAAGGCGTCGAAAGCGAAGGCCAGGCGGCACTGCTCGCCGCGAACCAGTGCGACCAGATGCAGGGCTGGTGGTTCAGTGCCGCACAGACGGCCGCAGCGATCGAGGCGATGCTGCGCGAGGGCCGGCAGATCGATCCGGCGCTGCTCGGCCGGCGTTCGCGGCAGCGCACCTTGCTGCTGGTCGACGACGAGGAGAACATCGTCGCCGCGCTGCGCCGACTGCTGCGCGCCGAAGGCTGGCTGCTGCTCGGCGCCACCGGCGCCGAAGAGGCGCTGCAGCTGATGGCACGGCACGAGGTCGACGTGATCCTGTCCGACCAGCGCATGCCGGGCATGACCGGCGTCGAGCTGCTGCGCCGTGCAAAGCAGCTGTACCCGGAAACGATCCGGCTGGTGCTCTCAGGCTACACCGAGCTGCAGTCGATCACCGACGCGATCAACGAGGGAGCGATCTACAAGTTTCTCGCCAAGCCCTGGGACGACGAGCAGCTGCGGACGCACCTGCGCGAGGCCTTCGCGTTGAAGGAGATGGCCGACCAGAACCGCCGCCTCGACGAGGAGGTGCAGGCTGCCAACCGCGAACTGGCCGAGCTGAACCGGCGGCTGCAGACACTGCTGAGTGCGCAGCGCGAGCAGAACGAGCGCGAGGTCGGCAGTCGCGAGGTGGCGCAGGAACTGCTGGATGCGGTGCCGGTGCCCGTGTTCGGCATCGACGACGAAAACCTGCTGGTGTTCGTCAACGCACCGGCGCGGGCGCTGTTCGGCCTGGATGGCAACCTGCTGGGTAGGCCGGCGGCCGAGCAGCTGCCGCAGACCTTGCGGCGGGCACTGGAGGGCGAGCCCCTGATGCTCACGCTGGCGGGTCGCCGCTGGTGGACGATGAGCCGGCCGTTGAGCGGGAACGCGCGCGGCCGCCTGTTGGTACTGCTGCCGCAAGCCGGCGCCTCGAAGTGACCGCCCCGGCCGTTCCCGGCACGCCGCCTGTCGTTGTGCCCGTCGCACCGGTGGCGTTGACGCACCTGTTCCGCCACAGCCTGCGCGACGGACGGGTGCATCCGCTGCTGCACGCGGTGCAGCGCTACCGCCAGGAAGCACCACGATGACCAGCACGATGACGCCCGCCCTGCGACCGATCTCCCGCGACGAACTGCTCGCCGCGCTGCGCGACTTGCCGCCGCTGCCGTCGGTGGTGCTCGAACTGGTCGAGTCGCTCGGCCACGACGAGCTCAGCGCCACGCAGTACGCGGCCAAGATCTCGCGCGACCAGGCACTGGCCGCCAGGACACTGCGCCTGGCCAACTCGTCGTTCTACGGGCGTGGCAGGCAGGTGCGCTCGGTCGCCGAGGCGATCGGCGTGCTCGGCCTGCGCACGGTGCGCGGTGTCGTCACTGCCGCCGGGCTGGCCGGTAGCTTCCGCCGCCACGCAGGATTCGACCACGACGCCTTCTGGCGCCACTCGATCGGCAGCGCCCTGTGCGCGCAGGCCCTGGCCGGTGAACTGCGACGCGACGACGCCGAGCTGGCGTTCACGGTCGGGCTGCTGCACGACATCGGCCGGCTGGCGCTCGCCAGCGCGTTTGCACCGGCCTATGCCGAGGTCGAGCAGTGGCGGCGCGACCAGGACTGCCCCGATGGCGAGGCCGAGCGCGCCGTGCTGGGCATTGATCACGCCGAAGTCGGCGGGCTGATCGCACGGCAGTGGAACTTCGCGCCGCCCATCGTCGACGCGATCCGCGAGCACCATGCACCGCCGGACGCCGCCGTGGTCACGCTGACGGGCATCGCGCATGTGGCCGATGCCATTGCCCATGCGCTCGGCCTGACCGGCGACGCCGACGAGGCGGTGCCTGCGCTGGTGCTGCCGGTCTGGGCCGCCTGCCGCCTCGACGACGCGGCCTGCATGCGGCTGTTCGCCCGCACCGAGGCGCAGTTCGAGACCGTCTGCGAAGCGCTGCTTCAATGAAGACCATGTCCAGGACCCCACCCGAGAGCGAGCTCATCTCGCTGCAGCGCGCCAACGAGGAACTGCGCGCGCTGAACCAGAGCCTGCACAGCGCGCAGGACCAGTTGCTGCAGTCCGAACGGCTGGCGTCGATCGGGCAGCTGGCGGCCGGCGTGGCGCACGAGATCAACAACCCGATCGGCTACGTGTTCTCGAACTTCGGCACGCTGGAGGCCTATCTCGAGCGCCTGTTCGAGATGCTCGAAGCCTACGAACAGGCCGAACCGGCACTGGCCGACAGCACCATCGCGGACCGGCTCGCGGCCTTGCGCGAGCGTGTCGAGCTCGACTACCTGAAGCAGGACATCCCGGCGCTGATGGCCGAGTCCAAGGAAGGCCTGTCGCGGGTCCGCAAGATCGTCCAGGACCTGAAGGACTTCTCGCGTGTCGACACCCACCAGGAGTGGGGCTGGGCTTCGCTGCACCAGGGCATCGACTCGACGCTGAACATCGTCGCCAACGAGATCAAGTACCGCGCCGACGTGAAGCGCGAGTACGGTGCCTTGCCCGACATCGAGTGCCTGCCGTCGGAGCTGAACCAGGTGTTCCTGAACCTGCTCGTCAACGCGGCCCATGCGATCGGCCCGCAGCGCGGCCTGATCGTCGTGCGCAGCGGCGATGCCGGGGACAAGGTGTGGGTCGAAGTCGAGGACAACGGCAGCGGGATCGCACCCGAACACCTGGCGCGCATCTTCGACCCCTTCTTCACCACCAAGCCGGTCGGCCGCGGCACCGGCCTGGGCCTGTCGCTGGCCTACGGCATCGTGCAGAAGCACCAGGGCCGCATCGACGTGCGCAGCGAACCGGGCCGCGGCTCGTGTTTCCGCGTCACGCTGCCGGTGCGGCGCCCGAGCGCCGAAGGCGGTTCGGCATGACGGCCGCAATCCCGGCGTGGACGGTGCTCGCCGTCGACGACGAGCCGAACATCCTGGCCGCGCTGCGGCGCCTGTTCCGCGCCACGGGCTGGCGCATCCTGACCGCCGCGCACGCCGAAGAGGCGCTCGCGCTGCTGGCCGCCGAACCCGTCGACGCCGTGCTGTCGGACATGCGCATGCCGGGCATGGACGGTGTGCAGTTCCTCGAGCGGGTCAGCCAGGGCTGGCCGCGTACCGCGCGATTGCTGCTGACGGGCCAGGCAGATCTGGGCTCGACGATCGCTGCCATCAACCGCGGCCGGCTGCACCGCTACATCACCAAGCCCTGGAATGACGAAGAGCTGGTGCTGACGCTGCGCCAGGTCGCCCAGAACCAGCAGCTCGAAGCCGACAAGCTGGCGCTGGAGCAGCTCACGCAACAGCAGAACGACGAGCTGAAGACGCTGAACTCGAGCCTGGAGATCCGCGTCGCCTTGCGCACCGAGGAACTCGCTGCCGCCAACCAACGGCTCAAGCGCAACTACCTGACGTCGATCAAGGCCTTTACCGCGCTGATCGAGCTGCGCGGCAGCGCCCAGGTCGGACACGCGCGCCAGGTGGCCGATCTGACCCGGCGCATCGCCCAGGCGATGACGCTGGATGCCGACACCACGCACGACCTGCCGATCGCCGCGCTGCTGCACGACATCGGCCACATCGGCCTCAGCGACGCGGTGCTGGCGCGACCGGTGAACCGGCTCGACAGCGACGAGCTGCGCCGCTACCGCCTGCACCCGGTGCTCGGGGAGCAGGCCTTGCTGGCCAGCGATGACATGCAGGGCGTGGCGCCGCTGATCCGCGCCCACCACGAGCGCTGGGACGGGCAAGGTTTCCCCGACGGCCTGCGCGGCGCGGCGATCCCGCTCGGGGCCCGCATCCTGGCGGTGGCCGACGCCTTCGAGGACTTGCGCAGTGGCAGGATCGACGGCCACGTCCTGAGCCCGCTGGATGCCCGCCGCACGGTCCTCGCCGCGCGCGGCAGCCAGTTCGACCCGAGCGTCGTCGATGCCTTCGCGGGCCTGTTCCCGGCGGCGCCCCCCAAGCCGGCCGTGACGACGCTGCGCCTGCGCACCGCGGACCTGCGCGCCGGGCAGACGCTGGCGCAGGATTTCGTGTCGCTTGAGGGCGTGCTGCTGCTATCGGCCGGCCAGCGGTTGAACGACGACCTGATCGGCCGCATTTGTGCCTTCGAGCGCAAACATGGCTTGGCGTTGACACTGGGCGTGCACGCGTCGCAAGGGGCCGGCCGGTGAAGCGGCTGCTGATCGTCGACGACCAGACACCGGTACTGCATGCCCTGCGTCGTCTTGTGCAACGGCACTTCAAGCCGCAGCAACTCGGCGTGGAAGTCTGCGCCGATCCTCTGCAGGCCCTGCAGCGCCTGCAGCAGGCGCACTTCGACGTGCTGATCAGCGACTACCGCATGCCGCGGCTGGACGGCGTGACGCTGCTTGCCCGCGCCAGAGAACTGGACCCGCGCATGGTGCGCATGATGCTCAGCGCGGCGGCCGACTTCGGCACGGTGCTGGCGGCAGTGAATCGCGCCGGGGTCTTTCGTTACATCACGAAGCCGTGGAGCGAATCGCAACTGATCGCCGACCTGCGTGCCGCACTGGTGTTCGACCCTTGCGCCGCCCCGAGCGCTGACGAGCGGGAACGGCGCCGACTCGAGGCGCTGGAGCCGGGCATCACGCAGGTCGAGTGGGGGCCGAACGGCGAAGTGCTGATGCCGGGCCACCTGCCGACGCGACCGGGCAAGCTGTGAGTCCGTCGCGGTACGAAGGTGGTTGGTTCGGAGGCGGTTCCCCCAGGCAGGAGTGCCCGGTTCCCCCGATTGTTCCCCCAGCCTGCGCTGGATGACCAAGCACGGCGCGAGACACCCAGAAACGACAAAGCCCCGTGGAACGGGGCTTTGCAGCGGATTCAGAGGCGTCTTGCGATGCTCTGATAGCGATCCTTGGCGGAGTCGGAGGGATTCGAACCCTCGATGCAAGTTTTAGCTCACATACTCCCTTAGCAGGGGAGCACCTTCGGCCTCTCGGTCACGACTCCAGCACGGGATGGATTATGCCGCAGGCACGGCGGCCGGCGCGTCGAGGTCGAAGGCCTTGTGCAACGCGCGCACCGCGAGCTCCATGTACTTCTCGTCGATCACGACGCTGGTCTTGATCTCGGAGGTGGAGATCATCTGGATGTTGATGCCCTCCTCCGACAGCACGCGGAACATGCGGCTGGCCACGCCCACGTGGCTGCGCATGCCGATGCCGACGATGCTGACCTTGCAGATCTTCGGGTCGCCCAGCACCTGGGCCGCGTTGATGACCGGCTGCACGGTGCCCTTCAGCAGTTCCATCGTGCGCGCGTAGTCGTTGCGGTGCACGGTGAAGGAGAAGTCGGTCTTGCCGTCGTGCGAGACGTTCTGGATGATCACGTCGATGTCGATGTTGGCCTCGGCCACCGGGCCGAGGATCTGGAACGCGATGCCCGGCTTGTCGGGTACGCCCATCACGGTGATCTTCGCCTCGTCGCGGTTGAAGGCGATGCCCGACACGACAGCTTGTTCCATGTTCTCGTCTTCCTCAAAGGTGATCAGGGTGCCGGACTTCGCTTCCTCGTCGAGCGGGATGTCCCAGGGCGTGAAGCTCGACAGCACGCGCAGCGGCACGCGGTACTTGCCGGCGAACTCGACCGAGCGGATCTGCAGCACCTTGGAGCCCAGGCTGGCCATCTCCAGCATTTCCTCGAAGCTGATCGCCGACAGGCGCCGGGCTTCGGGCACGACGCGCGGGTCGGTGGTGTAGACGCCGTCGACGTCGGTGTAGATCAGGCACTCGGCGGCCTTCATCGCCGCCGCGACCGCCACCGCCGAGGTGTCCGAGCCGCCACGGCCCAGCGTGGTGATGTGGCCGTCGCCGTCGATGCCCTGGAAGCCGGTGATGACCACCACCTTGCCAGCGGCCAGGTCGGCGCGCACACGCACGTCGTCGATGCTCTCGATGCGCGCCTTGGTGTAGGCGCTGTCGGTGCGGACCGGCACCTGCCAGCCGGTGTAGCTGACGGCCTGCAGGCCTTCGGCCTGCAGCGCGATGGCCAGCAGGCCGACCGAGACCTGCTCGCCGGTGGCGGCGATCATGTCGAGCTCGCGCGCCAGCTGCGGCGTGTGCGATGCGGGCGACAGCTCCTTCGCGAGGCCGAGCAGCCGGTTGGTCTCGCCGCTCATCGCGGAGGGCACGACCACCATCTGGTGGCCGGCGCGCGCCCATTTGGCGACGCGCTTGGCGACATTGCGGATGCGCTCGGTCGAGCCCATCGACGTGCCGCCGTACTTGTGAACGATCAGTGCCATGAGAAAAGCCGCGGCGGGAAAGTCGGTTGGGCGGGGTGCCCGGCGCCGCGAGCCCGGCATTTTAGCCGGCCGGCGCGGCATTCCCGGGTGCTCCGGACCGCTCAGCCCGTCGGCAGCGGTTCCCAGCGCAGCGCGAGCTGCGGCTCGCCGGGCGCGGCCATCGCCCGGGCGTCAACCCCCAGGCCGGGCACGAACAGCAACCGCCCATCACCGCCGTACAGCAGCGGACCGCCACGCGCCCAGGCCGGGACGGCGGCGGCCTGGTACTGCTTCTTGAGGCTTCGCGCCGGCCGACCGGCTTCCCCCTGGAACTGCTCGCCGCCACGTCGCGGCTGCAGGCTCAGCACCGCCAGCTGCGCCGCCGGCACGCCGCCGGCGCGCACCCGCTCGGCCACCAGCACGCCGCCCCAGCCGGGCAGGCGGTAGCGCCCGCCACGGCGGAGCGCGAGCGTGGTCTCGCGGACCGCCGGGGGCTCCCGCGTCGCGTCCGGCGTGGGCACGAAGCGCAGTTCGCCACGGTAACGGCGCAGTTCGCCGCCCTTCAGGGGCCAGCGGGCCGGCGCGCCGGCGGGCAGTTCGGCCATCAGCCGCTCCAGATCGGCGGCCGTCGGCGCCGTGACGCCGGCCTGCTGCAGCCACCGCCGCAGCGCGTGCACCGCGCGGTGCGGCGCCAGCTGCCGCCAGGCTGTGAGCGGGAGCACGTCGTTGGTCGCGGCGCAGGCCGCCAGGTCCAGAGCCGCCAGGTCGGCCACACAGGCTGCGGCCTGCTGGGCCCAGCGGGCGGCATCGGCGAGCGTGCCCTCGGCCTGCGGAAACGCCGCCTGCAGGGCCGGCCAGACCTGCAGCCGCAGGCGGTTGCGCGCGAAGCGCGGATCGTCGTTGCTGTCGTCGTCGATATAGCTCAGCCGATACCGGCGCACATAGGCCTCGATCGCCTCGCGCGGACGGGCCAGCCAGGGACGCGCCCAGGTGATGCCGTCACGTTCGATCGAGCGCGGCATGCCGGCCAGCCCGGCCACGCCGGCACCTCGCAAAGCCTGAAGCAGCAGGGTCTCGGCCTGGTCGCGCTGGTGGTGAGCCAGCAGCACGAGCGCCACGCCCTGCTCGACGGCGAGCGTGCGCAGCGCCGCATACCGAGCGGCACGCGCCACGGCTTCGAGGCTGTCACCGGACCGGCAGGCAAGCTGCACGCGCATCGCGCGAAAGCACACGGGCAGGCCGCGCCGCGCCCAGCGCCGGCACTGCGACTCGCAGTGCGCGAGCCAGGCATCGGCACGGGCACTCAGGCCGTGGTGCACATGCAGGGCATGGACCGTGAGGCCGCTGTCGCGGGCCGCGATCAGCGTGGCGTGCAGCAGCGCGGTGGAGTCGCGCCCACCGCTGTAGGCGACGGCCAGGCCGCGGGGCGGCTCAGCGCTCCTTGGTGTCGTTGTAGCGGCCGTAGCTCTTGAGCCGCTCATAGCGCTGGTTCAGCAGCTCGCGGGGCTTCAGGTCGGCGACCTGGCGCAGCGCGTCGTTGAGCGCGCGCTTGAGGTAGACCGCCATCTGCGCCGGATCGCGGTGGGCACCGCCGACCGGCTCGTTGACGATCTTGTCGACCAGGCCCAGCGCCTTGAGCCGGTGCGCGGTGATGCCCATCGCCTCGGCGGCGTCGGCCGCACGTTCGGCGGTCTTCCAGAGGATGGAGGCACAGCCCTCCGGCGAGATGACCGAATAGACCGAGTACTGCAGCATCAGCACCTGGTCGCCCACGCCGATGGCGAGCGCGCCGCCGGAGCCGCCCTCACCGATGATGGTGGTGATGATCGGCACCTCGAGCTGGGCCATCGCGAAGATGTTGTGGCCGATGGCCTCGGACTGGCCGCGCTCCTCGGCGCCGATGCCGGGGTAGGCGCCCGGCGTGTCGACGAAGGTGAACACCGGCAGGCCGAACTTCTGCGCCAGCGTCATCAGGCGCAGCGCCTTGCGGTAGCCCTCGGGCCGGCTCATGCCGAAGTTGCGCAGCGCGCGCTCCTTGGTGTCACGCCCCTTCTGGTGGCCGAGCACCATGCAGGCCTGGCCGTTGAAGCGCGCCAGGCCGCCGACGATGCTCTGGTCGTCGGCGAACGCGCGGTCGCCGTGCAGTTCCTGGAAGTCGGTGAACACATGGTTCACGTAGTCCAGCGTGTAGGGCCGCTGCGGATGGCGCGCGATCTGCGTCACCTGCCAGGGCGTCAGGCTCGAGTAGATGTCCTTGGTGAGCTGCAGGCTCTTCTTGGACAGGCGGTCGATCTCCTCGGAGATGTCGACCGCCGACTCGCTCTGCACGTAGCGCAGCTCGTCGATCTTGGTTTCGAGGTCGGCGATCGGCTGCTCGAACTCGAGAAAATGTTTCTTGCTCATCCCAAACGATCCTTTCTCGGGAAAGGTGGGCGCATTGTCGCGGAATTCTCGGCGCGCTCAGTAGGTCACGCGCGGATCCAGGCTGCGCCACAGGTACCAGGTGGCCACCGAGCGGAACGGCGCCCATGCGTCGCCCACCTCACGCGCCTCGTTGCGCGACACCGGCTCGCCGCTGAAGTAGTGCTGGCTGATGCCCTTGAGCAGGCCGAGGTCGTCGAGCGGCAGCACGTTGGGGCGCATCAGGTGGAAGATCAGGAACATCTCGGCCGTCCAGCGGCCGATGCCGCGGATGGCGACCAGTTCGTCGATGATGGACTCGTCGTCCATCGAGGTCCAGTTGCGCACGTGCACCGTGCCACCGTCGAAGTGCCCGGCCAGGTCGCGCAGGTATTCGATCTTGCGCGCGGACAGGCCGGCGCCGCGCAGCGCGGCACTGTCGGCCGCGAGCACCCCCGCCGGCCGCACGTGCACCGCGGAGCCGCCCTCGAACAGCGCGGCGAAGCGCTCCCACACCGCCTGCGCGGCCGGCACCGAGATCTGCTGGCCGACGATGGAACGTGCGAGCGTGGTGAAGGCATCGCCGCGGCTCTCGAGCCGGGCCTCGCCCAGCTTCGGGATCAGCTTGCGCATCACGCGATCGCGCTTGGCGAGGTGCTTGCACGCCTCGTCCCAGTAGTCGGGCGTGACGAAGCCGGGGCCGCGGGGCGACATGGTGCGGGAGGCTCGTGGCTCGGGCGAAGGCTCAGGCCTTGACCCAGGTGGTCCCGGCGGGCGTGTCCTTGAGGACGATGCCCTGCGCCGCCAGGGCGTCGCGGATGCGGTCGGACTCGGCGAAGTCGCGTGCGGCCTTGGCCGCCGCCCGCGCCGCGATCTGGGCCTCGATGTGGCCGGTATCGACGCCGCTGCCGCCCTGCAGGTACTGCGCCGCTTCCTGCTGCAGCAAGCCCAGCGTGCCGGCCAGCGAACGCAGCAGGCCGGCGCTCTGCGCCGAGCGGCTGCGGTTCACCTCGCCGGCCAGGTCGAACAGCACCGACACGGCGATCGGCGTGTTGAAGTCGTCGTCCATCGCCGCCTTGAAGCGCGCGGCATGCGGGTCGGTCCAGTCGATCTCGGCCGGTGCGACCGCCGTGCCTTCCAGTGCGGTGTAGAGGCGGCGCAGGCCGCTGCGGGCATCGTCGAGCCCGGCATCGCTGAAGTTGAACGGGCTGCGGTAGTGCACCCGCAGCATGAAGAAGCGGATGGTCTCGCCGTCGTAGCGCTTGAGAATGTCGCGGATGGTGAAGAAGTTGCCCAGCGACTTGGACATCTTCTCGTTGTCGACATTGAGGAAGCCGTTGTGCATCCACACGTTGACGAAGCTGTGCCCGCTGCCCAGGTGGAAGGCGCCGTCGCTCTGCGCGATCTCGTTCTCGTGGTGCGGGAACTGCAGGTCCATGCCGCCGCCGTGGATGTCGAAGCGCTCGCCCAGCAGGGCGTGGCTCATCGCCGAGCACTCGATGTGCCAGCCGGGGCGACCCGGGCCGAACGGCGCGTCGTATTTCGCGTCGGCCGGCTCCTCGGGCTTTGCAGCCTTCCAGAGCACGAAGTCCAGCGGGTCGTCCTTGCCCTCGAGCACCGCCACGCGCTCGCCGGCGCGCAGCGCATCGATCGACTTGCCCGACAGGCGGCCGTACCCGGGGAACTTGCGCACCGAGTAGTTCACGTCGCCGCCCGGCACACGGTAGGCAAGCCCGTTGCGTTCGAGCACCTCGATCAGGCCGACCATCGCCCCCACGTACTCGGTGGCGCGCGGCTCGTGCGTCGGGGGCTCGATGCCGAGCGCCCCGATGTCCTGGTGCATCGCGGCGGTCATCTCGTCGGTCAGCTGGCGGATCGGGATGCCGCGCTCGAGCGCGCGCTTGATGATCTTGTCGTCGATGTCGGTGATGTTGCGCACGTACGTGACGCGCAGTCCCGACACCCGCAGCCAGCGTTGCACCACGTCGAACGCCATCATCATGCGTGCGTGGCCCACGTGGCAGAGGTCGTAGATCGTCATGCCGCACACGTACATGCGCACGTGGCCGGGTTCGATCGGCGAGAACGCCTCGGTCGAGCGAGTGAGGGTGTTGTGGATGCGCAGGCTCATCGGGACGGATCGATCGGGTCTGTCACGGGCAGGCCGCATGCCGACGATCGAAGCGCCGCAGTATAGCGATCACCCCCCTGCCCGCGGCGGGGCTTCCGATCGGTGGAGAATACGGTTCCGAGCGGGTGACAAGCCCGCCGTTTGCATTCAGGAGACTTGATGATTTCCAGAACCTGGGCCGCCTTCGCGCTGGCCGCTGCGGTATTCGCCGCACCGTTGACCGCGGCGGCGCAGAAGGTGCGCCTCGCGACGAGCGAGGGCGACATCGTGCTGCAGCTCGACCCCGCCAAGGCCCCGAAGACCGTCGACAACTTCGTCGCCTATGTCAAGAGCGGGCACTACGACGGCACCATCTTCCACCGCGTGATCGACGGCTTCATGATCCAGGGCGGCGGCTTCGACAAGGACATGAAGGAGAAGAAGACCGGGGCCCCGATCGCGCTGGAGAACCGCAGCGGCCTGCGCAACGAGCGCGGCAGCATCGCCATGGCGCGCACCATGGACCCGAACTCGGCCACCGCGCAGTTCTTCGTGAACCTCACCAACAACGCCTTCCTCGACCCGGCGAACTCGCGCGACGGCAACGGCTACGCGGTGTTCGGCAAGGTCATCGAGGGCATGGACGTGGTCGACCGCATCAAGGGCGTGCCCACCACCAACAAGGGCCCCCACCAGAACGTGCCGGCGACGCCGGTGCTCATCAAGAAAGCCACGCTGGAGCCATGACATGACCAAGACCATCGAACTGCACACCAACCACGGCGTGATCCGTGCCGAGCTCGACGAAGTGAAGGCGCCCGCCACGGTCGCCAACTTCCTGAGCTACGTGAAGGCCGGCCACTACGACGGCACGGTGTTCCACCGTGTCATCAAGGGCTTCATGGTCCAGGGCGGTGGCTTCGAGCCGGGCCTGAAGCAGAAGCCCACCCAGGCCCCGATCGCCAACGAGGCGAACAACGGCCTGAAGAACGACAAGTACACGCTGGCGATGGCACGCACCAATGCGCCGCACTCCGCGTCGTCGCAGTTCTTCATCAATGCCACCGACAACGACTTCCTGAACTTCAAGTCGGAAAGCCCGCAGGGCTGGGGCTATGCGGTGTTCGGCAAGGTGGTGGCCGGCACCGAGGTGGTCGATGCGATCGAGCGCGTGAAGACCGGCCGCCAGGGCGGCCACGACGACGTGCCGCTCGAGGACGTGGTGATCACGCGAGCGAACGAAGTCGCCTGAGGCGCTCGAAGCCGATGACCTCGTCGCCGGCCGCACCGCCCCGGGGCGCCGGCGTGTCCCCGTCGCTGCCGAAGTTCTGGGAGTTCGAGGCGCCCGCTGAATGGCGGGCGATCGACTTCATCTCCGACCTGCACCTGCAGGCGAGCCATCCCCTCACCTTCGAGGCGTTCTCGCAGCATCTGCTGCACACGAGCGCCGAGGCGGTGTTCATTCTCGGCGACCTGTTCGAGGTATGGATCGGCGACGACGCCCGGCATGAGGGCTTCGAGCACCAGGTCGTCGAGGTGCTGAAGGAAGCCGCCGCGCGACGCAGCGTGTCCTTCATGGCAGGCAACCGCGACTTCCTGGTCGGCGTCGAACTGCTGAAGGAGTGCGGCATGACGGCCCTGCCCGATCCGACGGTGCTGCGGGCCTTCGGCGAGCGGGTGCTGCTGACGCACGGTGACGCGCTGTGCCTGGAAGACGTGGAGTACCAGCGCTTCCGCGCCGTCGTGCGCACCGAACAGGCCCGCGAGGACTTCCTGGCGCGGCCGCTGCCCGAGCGCCGTGCGCTGGCCGCCCAGATCCGCGCGGTCAGCATGCAGCAACAGCAGCGCGACGGTCGGCCGGAGACCTGGGCCGATCTCGACGCTGGCGCCACCGTGCAGTGGATGCACGAGGCCGGCACGCCGCTGCTGGTGCACGGTCACACCCACCGCCCGGCCACGCAGGAACTGGCCCCCGGCTTCACCCGCCACGTACTGACCGACTGGGAGCTCGACCGGGGCCCCGCGCAGGCAGCCCGCGCCGGCGTGCTGCGCCTGAGCGCGCGCGGCCTGCAGCGGCTGCCGCCCGCGGTTTCTCCGGCCGCGCACGCTGCACCGTGATCGCGCGCTGGTGGCGCCGCCGACGGGAGGCCCGCACGCTGCGCACGCGGGCGGTGCCCTCGGCGTTGTGGCAGCTGACGCTGCAGCGCTACCCCTTCCTCGCCGCGCTCGACGACGCCGGGCGCGAGCGTCTGCGCGCGCTGGTCAGCCTGTTCCTGGCGGACAAGGAATTCACCACGGTCGGGGGCCTGGAGCTCAGTGACGAGATCGCCGTCGCGATTGCCGCGCAGGCCTGCCTGCCGGTGCTGGAGCTCGGCCTGGCGGCCTATGACGGCTTCGTCGGCATCGTGGTGCATGCCGACGAGGTGGTGGCACAGCGCGAGCACCTGGACGAAGATGGCATCCTGCACCGCTACGAGGAGGTGCTCACCGGCGAGGCCATGGAGGGCGGTCCGGTGATGCTGTCCTGGCACGACGTGGCCGAGGCCGGCGTCACCGCCGAACGCGGCTACAACGTCGTGATCCACGAGTTCGTGCACGTGCTGGACATGGCCGACGGCCTGCCGGCCGACGGCGTTCCGGTGTTGGCCGGTCGCGCCGCGCGCACTCACTGGCTGCAGGTGCTGGAAGCGGCCTACCAGCGGCTGTGCCGCGAACTCGATGCCGGCCGCAAACCCTTCCTCGACCCGTATGGCGCGGAGGCGATCGAAGAGTTCTTTCCGGTGGCGGCCGAGGCCTTCTTCGTCGCACCGCACGCGCTGCGCGACGAGCAGCCCGCTTTGTACGAGTTGTTCCGCGAATATTTCCGGCAGGACCCGGCTGCCCGCCTGGTGCCGCAGCCCGGGCCCTGAAAGCAAAACGGGGAGCCGAAGCTCCCCGCTCCCTGCAAGCCGCTGCCGGCCTGTGGCCGGGTCAGTCGGCCGTGGCCGGCTCCGATTTCGGCTTGTCGCTCTTCTTCCACGGCGTGATGTCGAGCACCGGCTGGCCTTCGGCGTCGATGTCGACCGACAGGCGCCCGCCATCGACCAGGCGGCCGAACAGCAGTTCGTCGGCCAGCGCGCGGCGGATCGTGTCTTGGATCAGCCGCTGCATCGGCCGCGCCCCCATCAGCGGATCGAAGCCCTTCTTCGCCAGGTGCTTGCGCAGGGCGTCGGAGAAAGTCACGTCGACCTTCTTCTCGGCCAGCTGGCTCTCGAGCTGCAGCAGGAACTTGTCGACCACCCGCAGGATGATCTCCTCGTCGAGCGCGCGGAAGCTGACGATCGCGTCGAGCCGGTTGCGGAACTCCGGCGTGAACAGGCGCTTGATGTCGGCCATCTCGTCGCCCGATTCGCGGGCATTCGTGAAGCCGATGGTCGACTTGTTCATCGTCTCCGCGCCGGCGTTCGTGGTCATGATGATGATCACGTTGCGGAAATCGGCCTTGCGCCCGTTGTTGTCGGTCAGCGTGCCGTGGTCCATGACCTGCAGCAGCACGTTGAAGACATCGGGGTGGGCCTTCTCGATCTCGTCGAGCAGCAGCACGCAGTGCGGCTTCTTGGTGACCGCCTCGGTCAGCAGCCCGCCCTGGTCGAAGCCCACGTAGCCCGGCGGCGCGCCGATCAGGCGGCTGACCGTGTGGCGCTCCATGTACTCGGACATGTCGAAGCGCACCAGCTCGATGCCGAGGATGAAGGCCAGCTGCTTGGCCGCCTCGGTCTTGCCGACGCCGGTGGGGCCGCTGAACAGGAAGGAGCCGATCGGCTTGTCCGGCTTGCCCAGGCCCGAGCGCGCCATCTTGATGGCCGACGCCAGCGCGTCGAGCGCCGGGTCCTGACCGAACACCACGCTCTTCAGGTCGCGGTCCAGGTTCTTCAGCTTGCCGCGGTCGTCGTTGCTGACGCTCTGCGGCGGGATGCGCGCGATCTTGGCGACGATCTCCTCGACCTCCGCGCGGTTGATCGTCTTCTTCTGCTTGCTCTTGGGCAGGATGCGCTGGGCGGCACCGGCCTCGTCGATCACGTCGATCGCCTTGTCGGGCAGGTGGCGGTCGTTGATGAACTTGGCCGACAGCTCGGCTGCGGCCTGCAGCGCGCCCAGCGCGTACTTCACGCTGTGGTGCTCCTCGAAGCGCGACTTCAGCCCCTTCAGGATCTCGATGGTCTGCTCGACCGAAGGCTCGACCACGTCGACCTTCTGGAAGCGCCGCGACAGTGCCGCATCCTTCTCGAAGATGCCGCGGTACTCGGTGAACGTGGTTGCGCCGATGCACTTGAGCTGCCCGGAGCCGAGCGCCGGCTTCAGCAGGTTGCTGGCGTCGAGCGTGCCGCCCGATGCGGCGCCGGCGCCGATCAGCGTGTGGATCTCGTCGATGAACAGCACGGCATGGGGCTGCTCCTTCAGGGCCTTCAACACGCCCTTCAGGCGCTGCTCGAAATCGCCGCGGTACTTGGTACCGGCCAGCAGCGCGCCCATGTCGAGCGAGTAGACGGTCGCGTCGGCCAGGATCTCGGGCACGTCGTTCTGCGTGATGCGCCACGCCAGGCCCTCGGCGATCGCGGTCTTGCCGACCCCGGCCTCGCCCACCAGCAGCGGGTTGTTCTTGCGGCGGCGGCACAGCACCTGGATCACCCGCTCGACCTCGTGCTCGCGGCCGATCAGCGGATCGATCTTGCCGTCACGGGCGAGCTGGTTGAGGTTCTGGGTGAACTGGTCCAGCGGCGAGCCCTTGCCTTCGCCGGCCTCTTCCTTCTCGCCTTCGCCGCTGCCGCCCTCGGCGCCCTTGGAAGGCTCGGGCGGCTCGGACTTCTTGATGCCGTGGGCGATGAAGTTCACCACGTCCAGCCGCGTCACGCCCTGCTGGTGAAGGTAGTACACCGCGTGCGAATCCTTCTCGCCGAAGATCGCCACCAGCACGTTGGCGCCCGTCACTTCCTTCTTGCCGGACCCGGTGGACTGCACGTGCATGATCGCGCGCTGGATCACGCGCTGGAATCCCAGCGTGGGTTGGGTGTCGACCTCGTCGGTGCCGCCGACCGTGGGCGTGTTCTCCTTGATGAACTGCGTCAGGCTCTTGCGCAGGTCATCGAGGCTGGCCGAGCAGGCGCGCAGCACTTCGGCGGCGGACGGGTTGTCGAGCAGCGCGAGCAGCAGATGCTCGACCGTGATGAATTCGTGGCGCTGCTGACGCGCTTCGACGAACGCCATGTGCAGGCTGACTTCCAGTTCTTGCGCAATCATGCGGCCTCCATAGTGCATTGCAACGGGTGCCCCGACCGCTTGGCCGCAGCGAGCACCGACTCGACCTTGGTCGAGGCGACATCTTTCGTGTAGACGCCGCACACGCCCCGACCTTCGTGGTGGATTTTGAGCATGATCTGCGTCGCCGTCTCGATATCCCGCTGGAAGAATTCCTGCAGGACCATCACGACGAACTCCATCGGCGTGTAGTCGTCATTGAGCAGCACCACCTGGTACATCCGGGGCGGCTCGACGCGGGCCGATTGCCGTTCGGCCACGACCGCGCCCTGCCCGTCGTCCGGCTTGGTGACCGGGCGCTTCGGGGGAGTGGGCGGTACGGTGTCGTCGGGCATGGAAAAGATTCTATCGACTGCTGGGAAGCGACTTCCATGCCGGTCAATATGACACCACTGAGCCCGAACTCAAGGCCTCCGCACGCCGTGCACGCACGCTGGCCGCCCTATCCCGTTCGTCCGTCACGGCCGGCGCCGGCTTGACAGGCCGCGGCCGCCCTGCCCAGAATCGTCCGTCGAGGGGTTGGAGAACGTCCATGGTCAACGGCACGGTCAAGTGGTTCAACGATGCCAAGGGCTTCGGCTTCATCGAACCCGAGGGTGGCGGCGAAGACGTGTTCGCCCATTTCTCGGCCATCCTGATGGACGGCTTTCGCACGCTGAAGCAAGGCGCCCGCGTCAGCTTCGAACTGGTGGACGGCCCCAAGGGCAAGCTGGCCCAGAACATCGCCCCGCTGGAAAGCCGCGCCGACCCGGCGGCGGTCCGCGCTCCGGCCAACGACCGGGAACTGGCCGCCGGCCTCTGAGGCTCATCCGCGCCGAACAGGCGCGCGGCGTGCACTGGAATGCGGCGATGCCGCTCCGGCGGACTTCGGCTCTGCCCCAACGCGCGCCTGTTGCGCACCGGATTCATGCAGTCAGCAGGGCTTCAGCGGGAATGCCCGGCCGCCTCGTCCGGCGCTGGGCGAGCCGGCTGCAGTTCCGCGAACAGGTCGCCCGGCAGCGTGTCGAGCGGCGACTCGGACACGTCGAGACCCTGACGCAGGTCGAACGACGACACCAGCCAGCCCGCGCCCTGGGGGTCGGCGGGCGGCTCGGGACTGACCGGGACCACGCACTCCAGATCGGGCGACGGACGTGCGCGCTTTTTGGGGGACTTGAAGAATGCCATGGCTCCCTCTGCGGGGCGGCGCGCGAAACGCGCGTGCCGGCTGCGGGAAGAAGCATCGCAAATGCCGGGCCCGCTGCCGTCCCCCTCTCTGAGGGGCGGACACAATGCAACGGCCGTGCAGTGCGAAAGATGCCACGGCATGCCGGCGACCGGGCTACGTCCCGCCCGGCCCGCGACCGGCAGGCGGCGTCATGTCCAGCACGGCCGGGATCGTTTCCTCGGTGCTCACCAGGCCGGCGTGGATCGCCCGCAGAGCGGCCAGGCTGTCCACGTGCGGCAGCACGGTGTCCGCCCCGCAGATCGGGCACGCCGCCGTGCTGTCCTCGTGCAGCCAGAACACGATGTCGGCCGGGCGGAAGATGCCCAGGCACGAGAAGCAGCCGGCCACACGGGCGCGCGTCAGCTCGTCGCGGTTGTTGAAGGATTGGTAGCCGGCATCCATGTCGGTCGACACATTACAACGTGCGGCCCACCATCGGCAATCGGTTCGCAGCCCACCCGGCCAGCCTGCGCTCAGGGCCGTCGCCTGGCCGCCCTTCTTGCGGTGGAGAGCGCCTCCTGCAACTCCCCCGGCAGCGTATCGATCGGATGCTCGATCACGGTGAGGCCGGTGCGCAGTTCACGGGTCGAGTCCAGCCAGGTCGGATCGGAGGCCGCGGAATCGTCGAGTTCCAGATCGAGCGGCGCGGCCGACGGCTGCCGCGACGCTTCCACGGCGGACTTGCGGGAACGGAACCTGAACCAGGCCATCGGAAGCTCCGCGCCCGGCTTCAGTTGAAGACGAGGTAGAGGACCACCAGCACGATCGTCGGCACGCCCAGTATCCAGCCCAGAAAGTACTTGCCCATGTCGGCACTCCTTGGTTCTCTGAAGGAACCTCATGCTCGGACATCCGGACCGCGATGTCACAAGGACGCCGCCGCAAGCTCGCGTAGGACAAGCGCCCGGTGCTTGACGGTGGCGCCAGCGGAATCTCTCACGCCGGCCGCGTGGCCTGCGGAACGCCTGGACGCAGGCAATTCCCCTTCAAAAGGTGGCGCGGCAACCGACTGGCTCGTCGCCTGAGCGACGCACGCCCGTCGCTCCACCGCCTGCGTTTCAATCGCTCACGTGGGAACGCAAAACTGCAACGGATACTTCGAAGTGCCTCGTGGCCGCGAAGACTACGTCGATCCTGCCGGATTCCGCGCGATGGCCGATGAAGTCGATCGGCTGGAGCGTGCGATGGCACCGTGGCCGATCTGGATCCGCTCGCTGGCCCAGATCGCGTTCCTGCTCGCGGCGTTCGCGCACCGCGTTAGGCGCTGCATTCGCCGCAGGCGCCTGCCTGCCGCCGGCCGCCTCGCTCCCGAGCCCCGACAGGAACGCTGCCGCGAACGCGGTCCAGCGCGCCCGCAGTCCTGCATCGAGATCTTCGCGAGCCCGTATGCCGCAAGATGAAAAGCCCCAGGCAAATCAATGCACTGGGCCTGATATGTGGCTACCGGCACCTGCCGGCAGGCTCATCACATGTTGTCGATCATCACCTGCCCGAAGCCCGAGCAGCTGACCTGCGTGGCGCCGTCCAGCAAGCGCGCGAAGTCGTAGGTGACCTTCTTCGACAGGATCGACTTCTCCATCGACGAGATGACGAGGTCGGCCGCCTCGGTCCAGCCCATGTGGCGCAGCATCATCTCGGCCGACAGGATCTCGGAGCCCGGGTTCACGTAGTCCTTGCCGGCGTACTTGGGCGCGGTGCCGTGGGTGGCCTCGAACATCGCGATCGAGTCCGACAGGTTGGCCCCCGGCGCAATGCCGATGCCGCCCACCTGCGCGGCCAGCGCGTCGGACACGTAGTCCCCGTTCAGGTTGAGCGTGGCGATCACCGAGTACTCGGCCGGGCGCAGCAGGATCTGCTGCAGGAAGGCGTCGGCGATCGAGTCCTTGACGGTGATCTCCTTGCCGGTCTTCGGGTTCTTGAACTTGCACCACGGGCCGCCGTCGATCGGCTGCGCGCCGAACTCCTTCTGCGCCAGGCCATAGGCCCAATCGCGGAAACCGCCCTCGGTGAACTTCATGATGTTGCCCTTGTGCACGATGGTCACGCTGGGCTTGTCGTTATCGATCGCGTACTGGATGGCCTTGCGCACCAGGCGCTCGGTGCCCTCGCGCGACACCGGCTTGATGCCGATGCCCGATGTGGCGGGGAAGCGGATCTTCTTGACACCGAATTCGTCCTGCAGGATCTTGATGAGCTTCTTGGCCTTCTCGCTCTCGGCTTCGAACTCGATGCCGGCGTAGATGTCCTCCGAGTTCTCGCGGAAGATCACCATGTTGGTCTTGTGCGGCTCCTTCACCGGGCTCGGCACCCCCTCGAAGTACTGGATCGGGCGCAGGCAGACGTAGAGGTCGAGCTCCTGGCGCAACGCCACGTTGAGCGAGCGGATGCCACCACCCACGGGCGTGGTGAGCGGGCCCTTGATCGAGACCACGTACTCCTTCAGGACCTGCAGCGTCTCTTCCGGCAGCCAGACGTCGGGGCCGTAGACCTTGGTCGACTTCTCGCCGGCGTAGATCTCCATCCAGTGGATCTTGCGCTTGCCACCGTAGCTTTTCTCGACCGCCGCGTCGACCACCTTGATCATCACCGGCGTGATGTCGAAGCCGGTGCCGTCGCCCTCGATGAAGGGGATGATCGGCTGATCGGGCACGTTGAGCGAGAAATCGGCATTGACGGTGATCTTTTGGCCGTCGGCAGGCACCTTGATGTGCTGGTACATGGACTTGCGTCTCCGCTGGGTAAGGGGTCGGAAGGAACAGGGGGGGTGGCTTCGATTCTAGGCGAGCCATCGTGCGGTGCAGCGAGCCGCCGGACGGCGGCCGCGAGCACCATCGATCCGCTGCATCAGACCACCTTGCACCATGGCCCGGACGGACCGGTCAGCTGCAGCCAGATCGCCCATCCGCCAGCCATCACCAGCAGGGCACCGGTCCACCTCGCCGCGCTGGCGCCCTGCCCCAGTCGACCGAGCACGCCGCGGCCGAACAGCAAGGCCAGCCCGCCGCCCAGCGCGAAGGCGAGCATGACCGCAGCGCCCGCCAGCGGCCCGTCGGCCAGCGCCGCAACGACCAGCGCCGAATAGAGCAGGCCGCAAGGCCAGGCCGCCCACAGCGCTCCGGCCGTACCGGCCCAGCCCCAGCCGCGCCGCCGCCCCTTCGCAGGGAGCGGCCCGAGCATGGGGACGGCCACGCCGGGTGCGGAGCCGGTGCCCAGCACGATGCGGGGCATGCGTCCGGCCACCAGCAGCCACAGGCCAAACACCACCACGGTCACCTGCAGCAGGGTCCACAGCGGCCGCAACCAGCGGGTGGCCTGGGCCAGTTCGGCCATCCATCCAGCCCCGGTGGCCACCAGCGCCCCCGCCAGGCCGTAGGACAGCAGGCGCCCCAGATGCAGGGCGGCGGCGGCCCGCGCAGGCCGTGCGCCACCGCAGGACCGCTCGATCGCCGCGCAGGGCGCGGCGCACATCGCGGCACAGTGCGGACTGCCCGCGATGCCGATCGCCAGCCCGGCCGCCACCAGCGAGAGGCTCATGCCGTGACTGTCCCTTGCGTCAGATCAGCCGCGAATAGCGTTCGCGATCGCGGTCGGCCTGCAGGTGACGATCGAACACCATCGCCACGGCGCGCACGAAGTACCAGCCCAGCGGGGTGAGCTGGATCGCGTCGTCGTCGATCTCGATCAGCCCCTGCCCGGCCAGTGGCTGCAGCCGGCGCAGTTCGGCCTCGAAGTAGCGGCGGAAATCGAGCAGGTGAGCCAGTTCGATGGATTCGAACACCACCCGCCCCTGGCACATCAGCGCCATGATCACCGAGCGGCGCACCACGTCGTCGCGCGTCAGCACGAGGCCGCGCACCACCGGCAGTTCCCCGGAGCGCAGGGCGTCCTGGTACTCCGGCAGCGTCTTCGCATTCTGGCTGTAGGTCGCACCGATGCGGCCGATGGCCGAGACGCCCAGGCCGATCAGGTCGCAGTCGGGCTGGGTGCTGTAGCCCTGGAAATTGCGGTGCAGCCGGCCCTGCCGCTTGGCCGCGGCCAGCGCGTCACCCGGCAGGGCGAAGTGGTCCATGCCGATGTAGTCGTAACCGTGCGCCAGGAAGGCGGCGATCGCGTTCGACAGCATCGTCACGCGCTGGGCGGTGCCTGGCAGGTCTGCCGCATGGATGCGCCGCTGCGGCTTGAAGCGCTGCGGCAGGTGCGCATAGCTGTAGAGCGCCACGCGGTCCGGCCGCAACCGCGCCACCTGCTCCACCGTCCGGGCCAGCGAGGCCGGGGTCTGCTTGGGCAGGCCGTGGATCAGGTCGACGTTGATCGAATCGAAGCCCAATGCGCGCGCGCTGGCGATCAGTGCCTCCACCTGCTCGGCCGGCTGCACGCGATGCACCGCGTGCTGCACTTCGGGGTCGAAGTCCTGCACGCCGAAGCTCAGGCGGTTGAAACCCAGCGCCTTCAGGTGCGCCAGCCGCGAGGCACTGACGGTGCGCGGGTCGACCTCGATCGAGCATTCGGCCTGCGGCTGCAGGTCGAAGGCACCGCGCAGCAGGGCCATCAGCTGCGACAGCTCCGTATCGTCCAGGAAGGTCGGCGTACCGCCGCCGAGGTGCAGCTGACTGACGCGCTGGCGGCTGCCGATCACGTCCTGGTGCAATGCCACCTCGCGGCCCAGCCACTCCAGGTACTCGGTGCCGCGCCGGTGCTGCCGGGTGATCACCTTGTTACAGGCGCAGTAGTAGCAGACCGACTCGCAGAATGGGATGTGAACGTAGATCGACAGCGGTGTGCCGCCGCCCACCGCGCCGGCCGCCGGGGCTCCGCTGCGGCGCTGGCCCAGGGCCTGCCGGTACTGAGCGGGGCCGAAGGCCTCCACGAAGCGGTCGGCGGTCGGGTAGGAGGTGTAGCGCGGCCCACCGGCGTCCAGACGACTCAGGAGTTCCTCGCTCGGCGCAGCCGGTTCCAGCATGTCGGTCAGGGTCGGAGGGGGCATGTCCGGACTGTGCCGAGGGCCTCTCACCGGGCTCTTGATCTGGGTCAAGGCCGGTCGCCGGTGGCCTCCGACAATCCATGCACAGCTTGAGGTCGATCATGCAACTTGCCCCTCACGACGCCGCCGCCGACTCACATGCTCCATCGCGGGCCGCGCACAAGATCATAATGAAGCGCATGGAACGCGAACCGATCCGCATCGAGGCCCTCAAGGTCGCATGCTCCAGTTGCAACCTGCGCGAGCTCTGCCTGCCGGTGGGGCTGTCGGACGACGATCTCGACCACCTCGACCAGCTGGTGGGCAGCCGCCGCCCCGTGAAGCGCGGCGACACGCTGTTCCACGCCGGGGATCGCTTCGAGTCGCTTTATGCGGTGCGCACCGGCTTCTTCAAGACCTGCGTGTCCGCCGACGATGGCCGTGACCAGGTGACCGGCTTCCAGATGGCCGGCGAACTGCTGGGACTGGACGGCATCAGCACCGACCGCCATGCCTGCGACGCGGTGGCGCTGGAGGACTCCCAGGTCTGCCAGATCCCCTACTCGCAGCTCGAGAAGCTGTCGCGCGAATCCACGCCGCTGCAGCACCAGTTCCACAAGATCATGAGCCGCGAGATCGTGCGCGACCACGGCGTGATGCTGCTGCTCGGCAGCATGCGGGCCGAGGAGCGGCTCGCGGCCTTCCTGCTGAACCTCACGCAACGCCTGCAGGCACGCGGCTTCTCGGCCTCGTCGCTCGTGCTGCGCATGACGCGCGAGGAGATCGGCAGCTACCTCGGTCTCAAGCTGGAGACCGTGAGCCGCACCTTCTCGAAGTTCCAGGACGAAGGCCTGCTCGAGGTTAAGCAGCGCGACATCCGCGTGCTCGACGAATCCGGGCTGCGCCGGCTCGTCAACGGCCCGGCCTGCTGAAGGTTCGCCGCCTGCCTCGCCCGGCGCGACTCAGGGCCAGCGGCGCGGCTCGGTATTGGCCGGCTCCGGCATTGCCAGCAGCAGCGTCAACATCGACGTCAGCGCGCACACGGTCCAGAACGCGAAGAAGGCCAGCGTGTAGACGCCAGCCGGCGACACCGTCTCCAGCGCGCGCCCGACCCAGCCGCTCAGTTCCGCCGGGTCGGCTGCGCTGAACACCAGGACCTCCAGCACACCCGCCATCAGGAACGACGGCCAGACGATCCACAGCGTGCGTTGTCTCATCGTCGCGAGCTCCGGGTCGACGGGCGGCACCACGTTCAGCGCTCGGGACGCGGCGTGGCCGCATGGTTGCGCGCCTGCACTGCCGGCGTGTCGCTGCCCAGCGGTTCGCTGCTGCGGCTGAGCACCGGGTCGCTGCCACGCACGGCGATCACGGCAGTGACGATGCCAGCCACCACGACCGCCAGCGGGCCGCCCAGCACCAGCCACAGCATGGGCTCGCGCCACCAGGGCAGCGGCCGCTCGGGCGCGGGCGTCGGGCGGGTTGCGTTCTCGTTCGGGGTCATGGGTTGCTCCGGAGAGGGCCGCGTTCAGCGCGGCACGACGAAGGTGGATTTCTCGGACACGCTGGCCGCCGGCTGCATGCCGTCGGCCTCGCGGATGATCTCGAAGCGCAGGGGGTGGGCGCCGGGGCCCAGGGCCGCGGCGCTCTGCGGCGGCACTTGCACCGCGACAGGCACCCAGCGCGACTCGGCCGGGGCCAGCCGCACCTCGTCACGCACCTGCGCCTGCGCGCCGGCGATGCCGCTCACCACCACCCGGTAGCGCTGCTCCGACTCGGTGGCGTTCATGATCTGCAACCGGTAGACGTTCTCGATGCGCCCTTCGTCGACCAGCCTTGCCAACGTACCGCGGTCGCGCACCACGTCGACGCGCATCGGGCTGCGCAGCACGAGACTGGTGACGAAGCCGACCGAGATCAGCAGCAGGATCACGCCGTAGACCAGCACGCGCGGACGGAACACACGCCGCCAGTCCAGCCTGCTCTGGCCGGCAGTCAGGCCGTTCTGCGTCGCATAGCGGATCAGTCCGCGCGGATACGCCATCTTGTCCATCACGCCGTTGCACACGTCGATGCAGGCGGCACAGCCGATGCACTCGTATTGCAGCCCCTCGCGGATGTCGATGCCGGTCGGGCAGACCTGCACGCACAGCGTGCAGTCGATGCAGTCGCCTTTGCCCTGGGCGGCCAGCGCGTCGTGCGCCAGGCTGCGCGGGCGCGAGCCGCGCGGCTCTCCGCGCCCGCCGTCATAGCTGATGATCAGGGTGTCGTGGTCGAACATCGCGCTCTGGAAGCGCGCGTACGGGCACATGTACTTGCACACCTGCTCGCGCATGAAGCCGGCGTTGCCATAGGTCGCGAAGCCGTAGAACAGCACCCAGAACGCTTCCCAGGGGCCGGGCCCGGCCGACCCCGGGCCGGCCAGACCGATCAGCGCGAGCACCTCGCCGCCCAGTTCGCGGATCGGCGTGAAGTAGCCGACGAAGGTGAAGCCGGTCCACAGGCCGATCGCCAGCCACACCGCGTGCTTGGCCGACCGGCGGGCCAGCTTCGCGGCGCCCCAGGGCGCGGCATCGAGCTTCAGGCGCGCCTGGCGGTCGCCCTCGATATGGTGCTCGACCCACATGAAGATCTCGGTGTAGACCGTCTGCGGGCAGGCGTAGCCGCACCACAGGCGGCCTGCCACCGCGGTGAACAGGAACAGCCCGTAAGCCGACAGGATGAGCAGGCCCGTCAGGTAGATGAAGTCCTGCGGGTAGAGCACCAGGTCGAAGATGTAGAAGCGCCGTGCGCCCAGGTCGAACAGCACCGCCGGGCGGCCGTTCCAGGGCAGCCAGGGCAGCCCGTAGAACACCAGCTGCGTGAGCCACACCAGCGCCCAGCGCCACGCAGCGAACCAGCCATGCACCGAGCGTGCGTGGATGGTCGCCTGCTTCGCATACAGCGAGACCATCTCGCCGGTGTCGTCGGACACCGGCGCGATCGGGATCACGCGTGACGCCGGTCGACTCATCGACAACTCGCGCCAGGGCGGCGGCGGGGACTCATTTCGCTGCGGCCGTTGTCGTGGCCCCGCCGTTCGAGAGCCCCCAGACGTAGGCGGCGAGCACCTGGATCTGCGCATCGCTCAGCCGCCCGGCGTGCGCCGGCATCAGGTTGGTCTTGCCTTCGTTGATCATCCGGACCACCGCCTCCTCGCCCCAGCCGTGCAGCCAGATCCGATCGCTGAGGTTGGGCGCGCCGAGCGCCGGGTTGCCCTTGCCGCCCGGGCCGTGGCAGGCTGCGCAGGCCGTGAACTTGGTGCGTCCGATCTGGGCCGCGATGCTGTCGTGCGGGCTGCCCGAAAGGCTCAGCACGTAGTTCGCGACATTGCGCACATCGTCGGCGCTGCCGACTGCCGCCGCCATCGGCGGCATCATGCCCTGGCGCCCCTGGGCGATCGATTGCGCAATCTGCTCGGGCGACCCGCCGTGCAGCCAGTCGGTATCGGTCAGGTTCGGAAAGCCCTTGCTGCCCCGCGCGTCGGAACCGTGGCACTGCGCGCAGTTGTTGATGAACAGCCGCTCGCCCAGCGCATGGGCCTGCGGGTCACGCGCCAGTTCGGCGGCCGACATCGTGGTGAAGCGCGCGTAGAGAGGCTCCACTTGGGCGCGACCGCGCGCCATCTCCGATTCGTACTCCGACTGCGAGGTCCAGCGCAGCTGGCCTGGGTGGGTGCCCAGCCCCGGATAGAGCACCAGATAGAGCGCACCGAACAACACCGTCAGCACGAACAGCCCCATCCACCACAGCGGCAGCGGGTTGTTCAGCTCGCGCAGATCCTCGTCCCAGACATGGCCCGTGGTGTTGTCGCCGGCCATCACCTTGCGGCGGCTGGCGATGAATAGCAGCACCAGGCACGCCGCGAGGCCGGCGATCGTGACGATGGCGATGAACAGCGGCCAACCGACCGCGACGAAATCACTCATGACGGCCCCCCAGCCGGGTTGCGGCCTCGTCGGCCGCGAACGGCAGACGGGCAGCTTCTTCGAAGCTCTCATTGCGCCGACGCGACAAGGTCCAGGCGACGATGCCGATGAAGACCAGGAAGGACAGCAGCGTCACGGCTGCCCGCAATTCGTTCAGGCTCATTTCGTGCGTCCCCTTCTCACTTCACCGCGGTGCCGAGCACCTGGAGATAGGCCACGAGCGCGTCGAGCTCGGTCTTGCCCTTGACGTCCTCGCCGGCCTGCGCCAGCTCGGCGTCGGTGTACGGCGCGCCCAGGGTTCGCAGCGCGCGCAGCTTTCCAGGCATCTCGGCCGGATCGAGCGCCGCCTTGGCGAGCCAGGGATAGGCGGGCATGTTGGACTCGGGCACCAGGTCGCGCGGGTTCGCGAGGTGCAGGCGATGCCACTCGTCGCTGTAGCGCCCGCCGACCCGGTGCAGGTCGGGACCGGTGCGCTTGCTGCCCCACTGGAACGGCCGGTCGTAGACGAACTCGCCCGCCACCGAGTAGTGGCCGTAGCGCAGCGTCTCGGCGCGGAACGGCCGGATCATCTGCGAGTGGCAGTTGTAGCAACCCTCGCGCACGTAGACGTCGCGGCCGGCCACCTGCAGGGCCGTGTAGGGCTTGAGGCCGGGCACCGGCTCGGTGGTGCTGCGCTGGAAGAACAGCGGCACGATCTCGACCAGGCCGCCGACAGCCACCACCACCAGGATCAGCACGATCATCAGCCAGTTGGTGGTCTCGATGCGCTCGTGGCCACGGGCCGGCGCTGCGTTGTGTTCGTTGCTCATGTCATCGGGTCCTCGGCAGGGTTCAGGCGCGCGCCAGCGCGGTGGGCACCGGCACAAGCGCGCGGCGGCCCGCCTTCACGGTCATCACCACGTTCCAGGCCATCAGCAGCATCCCGCTCAGGTACAGCAGGCCGCCGAGCAGGCGCACCACGTAGAACGGAAAGGTCGCCTTCACGCTCTCGACGAAGCTGTAGACCAGCGTGCCGTCAGGGTTGATGGCGCGCCACATCAGGCCCTGCATCACGCCGGCGATCCACATCGCGGCGATGTAGAGCACGACGCCGATGGTCGCGATCCAGAAGTGCAGCTCGATCGCCCGCACGCTGTACATCTCCTTGCGGCCGAACATGCGCGGGATCAGGTAGTACAGCGAGCCCATCGAGATGAAGCCCACCCAGCCGAGCGCGCCGCTGTGCACGTGTCCGACGGTCCAATCGGTGTAGTGGGAGAGCGCGTTGACGGTCTTGATCGACATCATCGGCCCCTCGAAGGTCGACATGCCGTAGAACGACAGCGAGACGATCAGGAACTTCAGGATCGGGTCGTCGCGCAGCTTGTGCCAGGCACCGCTGAGGGTCATGATCCCGTTGATCATGCCGCCCCAGCTGGGCGCCAGCAGCACCAGCGAGAACACCATGCCCACGCTCTGCGCCCAGTCGGGCAAGGCGGTGTAGTGCAGGTGGTGGGGGCCTGCCCACATGTAGGTGAAGATCAGTGCCCAGAAGTGCACGATCGACAGCCGGTAGCTGTACACCGGGCGCTCGGCCTGCTTGGGGATGTAGTAGTACATCATCCCGAGGAAGCCGGCCGTCAGGAAGAAGCCCACCGCATTGTGGCCGTACCACCACTGCACCATCGCATCCTGCACGCCGGCGTAGGCGGAGTAGCTCTTGGTCAGGCTCACCGGCAGCGCCGCGCTGTTCACCAGGTGCAGCAGCGCCACCGTCAGGATGAAGGCGCCGAAGAACCAGTTGGCCACGTAGATGTGGCGCACCTTGCGGATGCCGATGGTGCCGAAGAACACCACCGCGTAGGCCACCCACACCAGCGTGATCAGGATGTCGATCGGCCACTCGAGTTCCGCGTACTCCTTGCCGCTGGTCATGCCCAGCGGCAGCGTGACCGCAGCCAGCACGATCACCGCCTGCCAGCCCCAGAAGGTGAAGTGCGCGAGCGCCGGCGCGAACAACCGGACCTGGCAGGTGCGCTGCACCACGTGAAAGGAGGTGGCCATCAGCGCGCAACCGCCGAACGCGAAGATCACGGCGTTGGTATGCAGCGGCCGCAGCCGCCCGTAGCTCAGCCAGGGAATGCCGAAGTTGAGTTCCGGCCACGTGAGCTGCGCTGCGATCAGCACGCCCACCGCCATGCCGACCACGCCCCACAGCACGGCCGCCAGCGCGAACTGCGTGACCACACGATCCTCGTAGACCGGCGCTGCTCCCTGGGCCGCCATTGCGTTCATCGAACTCTCCTCGCATCCTGTCGATGACAGGGAGTGTCCGAACCGGAGCCTTGATGCGGCTTGACGCCGGTCAAGCTTCGGTCGATGCGTGCGCGTTCGGGTCGGCCGCCGTGGCGGGCGCGCCGCAGGCGCCGGGCTCTTCCAGCACCCGGGTGGCCTCGCGCTCGAGGTCGTCGAACTGGCCGTGGTGCACCGCCCAGGCGAAGACACCGAGCACGACCAGCGCAAGCAGCACCGAAATCGGCAAAAGCAGGTAAAGGCTGTCCATCCGGTCCGCCGTCCCTTCGTGTTCAGCGCGCAAGGCGCAGCGCGTTGCCGACCACGACGAGCGAACTGAGCGCCATGCCCAGCCCAGCAGCCCACGGCGGCAGCCAGCCCAGCAGGGCCAGCGGCACGCAGACCGCGTTGTAGCCTGCCGCCCAGGCCAGGTTCTGGCGCACGACGGCGGCACAGCGACGTGCGACGCCACGCGCATGGGCAATCTCACCGAGCCGGCTGCCCAGCACCACGATGTCGGCGCGCTGCTGCGCGAGCGCCGCGCCGTGGCCGAGCGCGACGGACACGTCGGCCTGGGCCAGCACCGGGCCGTCGTTCAGGCCGTCGCCCACCATCAGGACGCGGTGCCCCTGGCGCTGCAGTGCGCGCAGGCTGGCCAGCTTGTCCTGCGGCGTCGCGTCGTGCCGTGCATCCGCGAGGCCCAGACGCTGGGCCACCGCCTGCACGGCCCCCGCGCGATCGCCCGAGAGCAGGCGCAACCTGATGCCTTGCTCGCGCAGCGATTGCAGCAGGCCGGCCGTATCGGGGCGCAGCACCTCGTCGAACTCGAAGCGCGCGTGCGGCGGGGCCGCTGTCCCGTCCTGCGGCGCCAGCCACACCGCCGGCCGCGCAAGATCGGTGGGCGGCACGACGCCGACCCAGGCCGCCGACCCGAGCCGCCAGCGCCGGCCGTCGGCATCGAGCGCCTCGAGGCCCTGCCCGGCCTGCTCGCGCGCACCGTGCCAAGGCCAGGACGCGGCGTCCTCGGAGGGCGTCGCGCGCACCAGCGCCTGTGAGAGCGGATGACGGGAGTGGGCGGCCAACGCCGCCGCACGCCGCTGCCAGGCCTGCAGGTCGTCACCGTCCGGCCACACCACCTGCGCGAGCGCAAGCCGGTCTTCGGTCAGCGTGCCGGTCTTGTCGAAGCAGGCGACGTCGATCTGCGCCAGCGTCTCGAGCGCGTCGAGGCGCTGCACCAGCACGCCGCGACGCGCCAGCGCGCCGGTGGCCGCGATCAGCGCCGACGGGGCAGCCAGCGACAGCGCGCAGGGGCAGGTGACGATCAGGATGGACACCGCCACCCACACGGCACGCGACGGGTCGACGTGCATCCACACACCGAAGGCCGCCGCCGCCAGCAGCAGCACGCCGCCCACGAACGGCGCGGCCACGCGGTCGGCCCAGCGCACCGTCGACGGCCGCTCGGTCAGCGCTCGCTGCATCAGCGCCACGATCTGTTGATGGCGGGTGCCATGGCCGACCTGTGTGACCCGCATCAGCACCGGCGCGCCGAGGTTCAGGCTGCCGGCGATCACCGCGTCGCCGACGCCGCGCACCAGCGGCCGCGACTCGCCCGTCAGCAGCGATTCGTCGGCCTGCGTCCGGCCCTCGATCAGGCAGCCGTCGGCCGGGAAGGCCTGCCCCACCGCAACGCGGACCCGGTCGCCCGCGGCCAACCGCGCCGCCGGCACCCAGGCCACGCTGCCGTCGGCGGCGAGTCGCTCGACGCTGTCGGGCAGGCGGCGCAGCAGCGCGTCGAGCGAGCGCGTGCTGCGCTCGCGCGAGCGCGCCTCGAGCCAGCGGCCGGCCAGCAGGAAGCAGACGAACATCGTCAGCGAGTCGAAATAGACCTCGTGACCGAAGATCCCGCCAGGGTCGAAGCTCGCAGCGCTGCTGGCCACGAAGGTGACCGCGATGCCGAGCGCCACCGGCACGTCCATGCCGATGCGCCGCTGGCGCAGCGATTGCCAGGCACCGCTGAAGAAGGGCCGCGCCGAGAACAGCAGCACCGGCAGCGTCAGCACCCAGGCCGACCAGCGCAGCAGCGCGGCGAGATCGGGCGCGATATCGCCCGGCGCCGCGAAGTAGCCGGGCGCCGCGGCCATCATCACCTGCATCATGCAGAAGGCCGCGACGAACAGCCGCCACAGCGCCTGGCGCGATTCGGCCTGTCGGGCCCGCAGGGCGTCCTCGGCATCGGCCAGGTAGGCCTGGTAGCCGGCCCGCTGCACGGCCTCGATCAGGGCCGAGGCGCGGGTGCGGGCGGGGTCCCAGTCGACCTCGGCCCGCTCGGACGCGCCGTTCACCCGTGCCGCACGCACCCCATCGACCCGCTCCAGTGCCGCCTCGATGAGTCCCGCGCAGGCCGCGCAGTGCAGCCCCTGCAGGACCAGCCGGGTGCGGGCCTCGCGCCGGCCGTCGGCAGCCTCCTGCCACGTCGTGCAGGCGGCCAGCGCCGTGTCGTCGTCCAGCGCAACGCGCTGCCGCCCCGACAGTTCGGTCGGCGGCAGGGCCAGCGCAGGGGCGGCAAGTGTCAGGGTGGTGGCAGGCATGGGGCGTCGACGGAGCGCGGCAGGCGTCAGCCTGCGGTCGGCTGCGGACGGCCCCGTGCGTTACTCTAGGACCGAACTCTCCCCGTCGAACTGATGCAGATCAAGCCCGCACCTCGCCGTCACCTCCGTCTCGTCGTTCCCGCGCTGCTTTCGCTGCTGGCGGCGACCGCACCGGCGCAGTCGGGCCCGCAGAAGCTGCCCTCGGTGCGTCTCAATGCGGGCATCCACAACATCCAGGCCGAGGTGGCGCGCACGCCCGAGCAGCGCGCGATCGGCCTGATGAACCGGCCGACGATGCCCCCGAACGACGGCATGCTGTTCGTGTTCGACGAGGCCGCGACGCAGTGCTTCTGGATGAAGAACACGCTGCTCCCGCTGTCGATCGCCTACCTGGCCGACGACGGCACCATCACGCAGATCGTCGACATGCCGCCGCAGACGCTGGATTCGAAGTGCTCGACGAAGCCGGTGCGGCTGGTGCTCGAGATGAACCAGGGCTGGTTCGCCAAACGCGGGCTCAAGCCGGGCAGCCGGCTCAGCGGCGACGCCTTCAAACCCTAGACGCCCACGGCATGAAAAAGGCCGGCACTGGGCCGGCCCGGGATCGCGCCGAGGCGGGACTCAGGCGAAGTTCTTCGCTGCGAAGTCCCAGTTCACGAGCGAATTGAGGAAGGTCTCGACGAACTTCGGGCGCGCATTGCGGAAGTCGATGTAATAGGCATGCTCCCACACGTCGACCGTCAGCAGCGCCTTGTCGGCGGTGGTCAGCGGGGTGGCGGCGTTGCCGGTGTTGACGATGTCCACCGAGCCGTCCGCCTTCTTCACGAGCCAGGTCCAACCGGAGCCGAAGTTGCCGACGGCACTCTTCGCGAAGGCTTCCTTGAAGGCGGCCAGGCTGCCCCACTTGGCGTCGATGGCGGCCGCCAGCGCGCCGCTCGGCGCACCGCCGCCCTGCGGCTTCATGCTGTTCCAGAAGAAGGTGTGGTTCCAGATCTGGGCTGCGTTGTTGAACACGCCACCGCTGGACTTCTTGACGATGTCTTCCAGGCTCAGCGACTCGAACTCGGTGCCCTTGATCAGGTTGTTGAGATTGGTCACGTAGGCTTGGTGGTGCTTGCCGTAGTGGAACTCGAAGGTCTCCTTCGAGAGGTGCGGCGCGAGGGCGTCCATCGCATACGGCAGCGGCGGCAGGGTGTGTTCCATGAGGTCTGTCCTTCCTTGGTCTTGAGCCTGGGGGATGAGAGGGGCATTGTAGGCAGCACCCGCAGGCCGGCCGCCTGCGCGGCGCATGCCTGCATCAGCGTCGGGGCTTGTCGGGTTCGATGCCGATCACCTGCGCCTCGATGCGGCCGTCGGCCAGCCGGGCTTTCACGGTCTGCCCTGGCTGCAGCTGGTTCACCGATGTGAGCGCCCGTCCCTCGGCGTCACCGAGCCACGCATAGCCGCGCGACAGCACGCGCTGCGGGTCGAGCGCACCCAGGCGTGCGACCAGCACGTCGAGCCGCTGGACGGCGCGCAGGCGCAGTTGCCGCGCCGCCTGCATCCAGCGCGAGGCCAGCACCGCCTGGCGCTGCTGCTGTCGTTCGAGGTGGCGGTGCATCGCCGTTCGCTGCCGTTGCGACAGCAGCGCCAGCCGCTCGCGGTGCGGCGCCAGCGCCTGGGCCGGCCGCGCGAGCCGCAGCGCGGTGCGGTCGAGCCGCTGCGCCTGGCCGTCCAGGCGCAGCGCCACGCCGCGTCTGGCGCGCCGCGCCAGATCGTGCAGCACCGCCAGCGCCTCTTCGCGCGGCATGGCGGCCAGCTCGGCCGCCGCGGTCGGCGTCGGTGCGCGCAGGTCGGCGGCGAAGTCGACCAGGCTCACGTCGGTTTCGTGGCCGATGCCGGCGATCACCGGGATGCGGCTGGCCGCGACGGCACGCACCACCAGCGCCTCGTTGAAGGCCCACAGGTCTTCCAGCGAACCACCGCCCCGGGCGACGATCAGCGTGTCGGCCCGGCCGTGCCGTCCGGCGGTCTCGATCGCTGCGGCCAACGCCGCCGGGGCCTCGGCGCCCTGCACCGGGCTCGGGTAGACAATCACGCGCACCTGCGGCGCTCGGCGCTGCAACGCGGTCAGCACGTCGTGCAGGGCCGCCGCCGCAAGCGACGTGACCACACCGATGCAGGCAGGGTGGCGGACGATCGTTCGTTTGCGCGTCGCGTCGAACAGGCCCTCGGCCTCGAGCTGGGCCTTGAGCCGCAGGAAGCGCTCGTAGAGGGCGCCTGCGCCGGCACGCTGCATCGATTCGACGACGAACTGCAGTTCGCCACGTGGCTCGTACACCGCCAGACGACCGCGCAACTCGACGAGATGCCCCTCCTCGGGCGCGAAGTCGAGCAGGCTCGCGGCGCGACGGAACATCGCACAGCGCAGCGCGGCGGTGCCTTCGGCGTCCTTCAGCGTGAAGTAGCAATGGCCGCTGGCGGCTCGGGTGTAGCCGGACACCTCGCCGCGCACGGCGACGGACGCGAAGCGCGCCGCCAGCGTGTCGGCGACTGCATGCACCAGCGCAGCGACCTCCCAGACCCGGGGCCCGATGGCACGGCCCGCTCCCTCCTCCACGGGCATCACGCCGCGCACCGCGGGGCGATCAGCCGGGGCCATCGCAATGGCCCCGATACGCTCCGAGCCCCCTCGAAATGCGGGGATGGAACTCCACAGCCGCGCCAAATAAGGCCGCGCACCGCACTGACCCCGTCATGAGCCTGTCAAAGTTGTGCAAGCCTTTGATTCCAAAGCGTTTTTTTGTGCTCATTGTTTGAGCAATCTGTTCGAGGCCTTGACTGGCGGGCGTTTGAGGCGGGGAGCAAGGTGGTTGCCCACAAAGTTATCCACAACAACGGTGGACGATTGCGGCAGCGAACTCGAGGGGGCTGTCGCGGCAGGCACCGCCGGGGCCGGGCCATAATCGCCGCGACCCGAATCAGGAGAACCTCGTTGTTTTCGATCATACAAGCCGCGGGCTGGCCGATCTGGCCGCTGATCCTGTGTTCCATCGTTGCGCTGGCGCTCGTGATCGAGCGATTCAGCAGCCTGCGCACCGTGCGCGTCGTGCCGCAGCGACTGCTCGATGAAGTCATCTCCGTCACCAGCAAGAGCCTGCCGGCGCCCGAGGTGGTGAACAAGCTGTCGGCCAACTCGGTGCTGGGCAGCGTGCTGGCCAGCGGCCTGCGCGCGGTGATCGCCGACCCGCGCATCACCGAGGACGGCCTGCGCATCGCCTTCGAGACCGCCGGACGTGCCGCTGTGCACCGTCTCGAGCGCTACCTGAACACCCTGGGCACCATCGCTTCGGCAGCGCCGCTGCTGGGGCTGTTCGGCACGGTGGTGGGCATGATCGAGATCTTCGGCTCGCAGGCCCCGGCCACCACCGCCGGCGTCGGAGGCAACCCGGAACAACTGGCGCACGGCATCTCGATCGCGCTCTACAACACGGCCTTCGGGCTGGTGGTGGCCATCCCGTCGCTGATGTTCTATCGCTACTTCCGCGGGCGAGTCGACGAGTACACGATCGATCTCGAGCAGGCCAGCGAGCGCATCATGCCGCACCTGCTGCGCTTCACTTCGCGCCAGAGCTGAGCAGCGGCACCGGGCCCGACGACCATGGCGATGAACTTCCGCCACCGCCGCAGCGAGGAGCCGGAGATCAACCTGATCCCGTTCATCGACGTGCTGCTGGTGATCCTGATCTTCCTGATGCTCTCGACCACCTATTCCAAGTTCACCGAGTTGAAGGTGAACCTGCCGGTGGCCGATTCGGAACGCGCCCGCGACTATCCGAAAGAGATCATCGTCGGCGTCGCGAGCGACGGGCGCTACACGGTCAACCGCGACGCGGTCGCGGGTCGTGACCTCGCCACGCTGACAGCCGCCCTGGCTGCCGCCGCCGCGGGCCAGAACGACCGGGTGGTGATCGTCTCCGCCGACGCGAGCGCGGCCCACCAGAGCGTGATCAATGTGCTGGACGCCGCCCGCCGCGCCGGGTTGCAACAGCTGACCTTCGCGACCCAAGGCAGCCGCAACGGCGCCGACGCCGAGCCGCGTTGAATGCGGACCCGCCCCGCGCGCCGCGGCGCGCACCGCTCGAAGCCTTCCTGACCCAGCAGTGGCTGCGCCGCGGGCCGGTGGCCTGGGCGCTGCGACCACTGGCGGCGCTGTACGGCGCGGCCGTGGCGCTGCGCAACCGTCGCTATCGGCTCACCCCCGGCCGCAGCGTGCGCGTCGGCCGGCCGGTCGTGGTGATCGGTAACCGCATCGCCGGCGGTGCCGGCAAGACGCCCACCGTGATCGCCGTGCTGGCCCATTTGCGTCGCCAAGGCTGGCAGCCCGGCGTGGTGTCGCGCGGACACGGCCGCACTGCCCTCGGCGTGCAGGCCGTCGCCGCCGACACGCCGGCCGACGTCGTGGGCGATGAACCCCTGCTGATCCACCTGCGCAGCGGCGCGCCGGTGGTGGTCGGCCGCGACCGCGTGGCGGCGGCCGCCGCGCTGCTGCGGGCCCGGCCGGAGATCGACGTGATCGTTGCCGACGACGGCTTGCAGCACCGCCGCCTGGCGCGCGATGTCGAAGTCGTGGTGTTCGATGCTCGGGGAGCCGGCAACGGCTGGCTGCTGCCGGCGGGCCCGCTGCGCGAGCCGATCGACACGCCGACCGGTGCCGGGACCGCGCTGGTGCTCTACAACGCCGACCGGCCCAGCACGCCACTGCCCGGCTACGCGACGCGACGCGCGCTGACCGGCGCCGTGGCGCTCGCGGCGTGGTGGCAGGGCACGCCGGCTGCCGCCGCCACGCTCGCTTCGCTGCGCGGCAGGCCCGTACTCGCCTGCGCCGGCATCGCCCAGCCTCAGCGCTTCTTCGAACAGCTGCGCCACGCCGGCCTCGACGTGCAGGAGCAGGCCCTGCCCGACCACGCGGCGTTCGACGCCCTGCCCTGGCCGGCCGCGACCCCCGACGTGATCGTGACCGAGAAGGACGCCGTCAAGCTCCCGGTCGACCGCGTACGACGCGAGCGGCCCGGCACGCGGGTCTGGGTCGCGCCGCTAGACTTCTCGCCCGAGCCGGCATTCTTCGCCGCACTCGACACCGCACTGGCCCCACTGTCACCGCGCCGCGAAGGATGAGCATGGACACCCGATTGATGGACCTGCTGGTGTGCCCGATCTGCAAGGGCCCGCTGACGCACGATCACTCCAGCCACGAGCTGCATTGCGCGGCCGACCGGCTGGCGTTCCCGATCCGCGACGGCATTCCGGTGATGCTCGAATCGGAGGCGCGCGCACTGGACGAGTCGCCCTCGCAGGCCGCACCCCTGTCGGAATGAGCTTCACGGTCCTGATCCCGGCGCGGCTCGGTTCGAGCCGGCTGCCGGACAAGCCCCTGGCCGACATCGCCGGCCTGCCGATGGTGGTGCACGTGGCGCGGCGCGCCCTGGCCAGCGGCGCGGCGGTGGTGGTGGTGGCGGCCGACGACACGCGCACGGTCGAGGCCTGTGCGCGCCATGGCGTGCGGGCGCTGCTGACGCGCCGCGACCATGCAACCGGCAGCGACCGCCTCGCCGAGGCCTGCGACCTGCTCGCACTGCCGGACAGCGAAATCGTCGTCAACGTGCAGGGCGACGAGCCGCTGATCGATCCGGCGCTGATCGACGCCTGCGCACGCCTGCTGGCCGAGCGCCCCGAATGCGTGATGGGCACGGCCGCCCACGCGATCGACACCGTGGCGGAGTTCGAGAACCCGAACGTCGTGAAGGTGGTGTGCGACGCGCTGGGCCGGGCATTGAGCTTTTCGCGGGCGCCGATGCCCTGGTGGCGCGATGGCTACGCCGCTGGGCTGCGCCAGGCAACAGCGCTGAGCGATCCGCCGCCGCTGCGGCACATCGGTCTGTATGCCTACCGGGCCGGCTTCCTGCGCCGCTACCCGAAGCTGGCGCCGAGCCCGATCGAGACGATCGAATCGCTCGAACAGCTGCGCGTGCTCTGGCACGGCGAGCGCATCGCGGTGCACGTGAGTCCGCTGCGTCCCGGCCCGGGCGTCGACACGCCCGACGACCTGGCACGCGTGCGCGCCCTGCTCCACGATACGGGGCAAGAACCGCCGCGCGAGTCAGGTTGACGAAAGGCTGCGTGGTATTCTCATTTTGACCCTGCAGGCAACGTTCCTTCACGGTCGAGCAGCTGCGAGACAAGCCGCGTGCCGCCTCCGGGTGCCACGGCGTGCGAACCGACAAGAAACCACGAGGACCCGCGATGAAACTGATCCTGTTGGGCGCACCCGGCGCTGGCAAGGGCACCCAAGCCACCTTCATCTGCCAGAAGTTCGGAATCCCGCAGATCTCGACCGGCGACATGCTGCGCGCCGCCGTCAAGGCTGGGACCCCGCTGGGGCTGGAGGCCAAGAAGGTGATGGACAGCGGCGGCCTCGTCAGCGACGACATCATCATCGGCCTCGTCAAGGAACGCATCACGCAGCCGGACTGCGCCAACGGCTTCCTGTTCGACGGCTTCCCGCGCACGATCCCGCAGGCTGACGCGATGAAGGCCGCGGGCGTGAAGCTCGACCTCGTGCTGGAGATCGACGTGCCCGACGAGGCCATCATCGAACGCATGAGCGGTCGCCGCGTGCACGTGGCCTCGGGCCGCACCTACCACGTCAAGTTCAACCCGCCCAAGGTGGCCGGCGTCGACGACGTGACCGGCGAACCGCTGATCCAGCGCGACGACGACAAGGAAGCCACCGTGCTCAAGCGTCTGCAGGTCTACCAGAGCCAGACCCGGCCGCTGGTCGACTACTACGCCGCCTGGGCCGCGACCGGCGATGCGGCAGCCCCGAAGTACCGCAAGATCGCCGGCACCGGCAGCGTCGACGAGATCACGACGCGGGCTCTGGCGGCCCTGGCCTGAGGCCGGTCGACGGGCGGCTCGCGGCCTCTCCCTCCTTCCTCTTTTCCTTTTTGTACCGGGGCCGCAGCAGCGGCCCTTTTTCTTTCCTCCCTCCACTTCACCACCGGAGCTCCGCATGGATATCGCAGGCAAGGTCTATATCGTCACCGGCGGCGCCTCGGGCCTGGGCGAAGGCACCGCGCGCATGCTGGCCCGCGAAGGCGGCATCGTCGTGGTGGCCGACCTGCAGGCCGAGGCCGGTGAGGCGGTGGCGCGAGACATCGGCGGCGCCTTCGTCAAGTGCGACGTCGCCAACGAGGCCGACGGCCAGGCGGTGGTGGCGAAGGCGGTCTCGCTGGGCAAGCTGATGGGGCTGGTGAACTGCGCCGGCATCGCGCCCGCCGTCAAGACGGTGGGCAAGGACGGCGCCCACCCGCTGGCCGTGTTCAGCAAGGTGGTCACGGTCAACCTGGTCGGCACGTTCAACATGATCCGGCTCGCCGCCGAGGCGATGAGCCGCAACGCCCCCGAAGCCACCGGCGAGCGCGGCGTCATCATCTCGACGGCCTCGGTGGCGGCCTACGACGGCCAGATCGGCCAGGCGGCATATGCCGCCAGCAAGGGTGGCGTGGTCGGGATGACGCTGCCGATCGCGCGCGACCTGGCCCGCAGCGGCATCCGCAACATGACGATCGCCCCGGGCATCTTCGGCACGCCGATGCTGTTCGCGATGCCGCAGGAGGTGCAGGACGCACTGGCCGCCGGTGTGCCCTTCCCCTCGCGTCTGGGCACGCCCGCAGACTACGCCAAGTTGGTGCAGCAGATCCTCACCAACGAGATGCTCAACGGCGAGGTCATCCGCCTGGACGGGGCGATCCGGCTGGCGCCGAAATGAAAGTGAGCGCGCCCGGGCGCGAACTGCCCGCTGGCCCGACCAGGCCCTAGACTTCGCGCGTGATCCCCCAGGCTTTCATCGACGAACTGCTCGCCCGCGCCGACATCGTCGAGGTCATCGGTCCGCACGTCGAGCTCAAGCGCGCCGGCAAGGACTTCAAGGGCCTGTGCCCCTTCCACGGCGAGAAGACGCCGAGCTTCTACGTGATCCCGGCCAAGCAGTTCTATCACTGCTTCGGCTGCGGTGCCCAGGGCCATGCGCTGCGCTTTCTGACCGAGCATGTCGGGCTCGACTTCCCCGAGGCGGTGCGCGACCTCGCGCAGCGCCTGGGCATGACCGTGCCTCAGGAAGACAGCTCGCCCGAGGAGCGCGAGCGCGCCAGGGCAGCGAAGGAGCGCCAGGCCACGCTGAGCGAGGTGCTGGCGAAGGCCGGCGAGCACTGGCGCAAGCAGCTCAGGGGCAGCCCGCGCGCGGTGAACTATCTCAAGGGCCGCGGACTGACTGGCGAGATCGCGGCACGCTTCGGCATGGGCTACGCGCCCGAAGGCTGGCGAGGCCTCGCCAGCGTGTTCCCGCGCTACGACGACCCGTTGCTCGCCGAATCGGGTCTGGTGATCGTGCAGGGCGACGAAGGGCCGGAGCAGAAGCGCTACGACCGCTTCCGCGACCGCATCATGTTCCCGATCCGCTCGGTGCAGGGCGAAGTGATCGGCTTCGGCGGTCGCGTGCTCGACGCCGGCGAGCCGAAGTACCTCAACTCTCCGGAGACCCCGGTGTTCGTCAAGGGTCGCGAACTCTACGGCCTGCACGAGGCCCGCCAGGCGCTGCGCGAGCGCGGCTATGCACTGGTGGTCGAGGGCTACATGGACGTGGTGGCCCTCGCCCAGCTCGGATTTCCGAACGCCGTGGCAACGCTTGGCACCGCCTGCACCGCCGAGCATGTGCACAAACTGCTGCGATTCACCGACCGCATCGTCTTCAGCTTCGACGGCGATGCGGCCGGCCGCCGTGCCGCCGGCCGCGCTCTGGAGGCGGCGCTGCCGCACGCCAGCGACACGCGCAGCATGAAGTTCCTGTTCCTGCCGGCAGAGCACGACCCTGATTCGTTCGTGCGTGCGCACGGCACCGCCGCCTTCGAAGCCTGCGTCGAGCAGGCGGTGCCGCTGTCGCGCCAGCTGCTCGAGGTGGCCCGCGAGGGCTGCGATCTCGACAGCGCCGAAGGGCGCGCGCGCATGCTTGCCAACGCCAAGCCGCTGTGGTCGGCGCTGCCGGATGGCGCGCTGCGGCGCCAGCTGCTGGGCGAGCTGGCGCGGGCTGGCGCCCTCGAATCCGCGGAGCTGCAGGCGCTCTGGGGCGGCCAGGCGCCGCCGCGGCGCGAGGCCGCGCGCCCGCCGCCGCGCCCCAACCGGCGGGCGCTGCGCGCCGCGACCAGCTCACTCGACCGCGGGGCCTGGCTGCTGGTGCAGCGCTGCGACCTGTGGGACCGGCTCGACGTGGCCACTCACGAGCTGTTGTGCGAGGTGCTCGACCCCCACGGCAGCTTCTTCCGTTGGCTCGACCGCCGCTTCCACGAAGAGGGCCCGCTATCGCCGCAGACCCTGCTCGCCGAGATGCAGGCCGGCGGCGAAGGCCCGGGACTGGCCGAACTGGCACAGCGCATCGGGGCGCTGCACGAGGTGGAGGTCGGCGAGCACGCCGAGGCCGAGCTGCGGGTGGTGGCCGACCGCGTGCGCCTCGATGCGTTGGAGCGCGATCTGGAAAGCCTCACCGCTGCCGAGCCGCTGACCGCAGACATGCTGGACACGATCCGTCGTACCCGCCAGAACGCCGACGAGATCAAGCGCCGCCTCGCGCGCGGGCAGACCACAGCGAGTTCCTGACCCTGCGGCTTTGACGCCCGACCAGGAATCGCCGATAATCGTCGGCTAGTCGTATGCGGCAAGAGTGAGCGCAGCACCTCCGGGCCCCGGCCACCCTCGACAAGGGTTACCAACAGGCCACCTTCCCCCGCCAGGGCTGCACCTTCAGGACACTCACGCGAGCTTGCCCGCCAACGCCGATGCCCCGACGGCCCCCTCCGGCCCGACGGCTGCCCGACCTGTGTTTGCATGGTGCCTTCCGCGGCCATGCAGTGCCGGGCCGGATTGCGGCGCATGGCTTCAGGCACCCGAGACACCCATCCTCCAAGGAATCGCATGACCGCGAAGAAGAGCGCTCCCGCCCCTGCGAGCAAGCCATCGAAGACCGCCGCGCCGGCGCCGGCCGCCAAGGCCGCAGCCAAGTCGGCCGGCAAGGCCGAGATCGACCCGAAGAAGGCCAAGGCGGCTGCCGCCCCGGCCAAAGCCGCGGGGAAGACGGCCAAAGTCGCCGTGCCCGAGGCCCCCAAGGGCAAGCCGGGTCGCAAGCCGGCCGCCAAGCAAGCGCTGCCGGTGCTCGACGAGGACCTGGGCGACATCGAGGCCGACCTCGAAGGCGAAGCCAGCGCCGAGGACACCGGTGGCGACAAGCCCAAGGCCAAGCCGCTGCGCATGAAGGTCTCGCGCGCCAAGGAGCGCGCGCTGATGCGCGAATTCGGTCTCGATGAGACGGCGCTGACCGAGGACGAGGTGGCCAAGCGCCGCCAGGAGCTCAAGACGCTCATCAAGATGGGCAAGACCCGGGGTTTCCTGACACACCAGGAAATCAACGACCACCTGCCCGAAAAGCTGATCGAGGCCGAGATCCTCGAGGCCATCGTGTCGATGCTCAACGACATGGGCATCGCCGTCTACGAGCAAGCACCCGACGCGGCCACGCTGCTGATCGCCGGCGGCTCGACCGCCACCTCGACCGATGAGGAGGCCGAGGAAGAGGCCGAGGCGGCGCTGTCGACCGTCGACTCCGAGTTCGGCCGCACCACCGACCCGGTGCGCATGTACATGCGCGAGATGGGCACGGTCGAGCTGCTGACGCGCGAGGGTGAGATCGAGATCGCCAAACGCATCGAGGGCGGGCTGCAGGCGATGATGCTGGCGATCAGCGAATCGCCCACCACGATCGCCGAGATCCTGGTGCTGGCCGACAAGATCCGCGTCGGCGAGATGCAGATCTCGGAGGCGGTCGACGGCTTCGTGTCGAACGAGGAGGCCGACGACTACGTCGCCGAAGAGGACTTCGACGAGTTCGACGAGGAAGACGACGACGACGGCAACGGCGGCTCGAAGGCGCTGACCAAGAAGCTCGAGGAACTGAAGACGCAGGCGCTGGTGCGTTTCGACGAACTGCGCACGCACTTCGACCGCATGCGCAAGGCCTACGAGAAGGAAGGCTACAAGTCGCCGGCCTACAACCGCGCGCAGATGGGCGTGAGTTCCGAGATCATGAGCCTGCGCTTCACGGTCAAGACCATCGAGCGGCTGTGCCAGATCCTGCGCTCGCAGGTCGACGACATCCGCCGCTACGAGCGCGAACTGCGCAAGATCGTGGTCGACAAGTGCGGCATGCCGCAGGACCACTTCATCAAGACCTTCCCGCCAAACTCGCTGAACCTCAAGTGGGCCGAGAAGGAGATCGCAGCCAACAAGTCGTACAGCGCGGTGATGGCGCGCAACCTGCCGCCGATCCAGGACCTGCAGCAGAAGCTGATCGACCTGCAGAGCCGTGCGGTGGTGCCGATCGACGACCTGAAGCTCATCAACAAGAAGATGAACCAGGGCGAGAAGGCCTCGCGAGACGCGAAGAAGGAGATGATCGAGGCCAACCTGCGCCTGGTGATCTCGATCGCGAAGAAGTACACCAACCGCGGCCTGCAGTTCCTCGATCTGATCCAGGAAGGCAACATCGGCCTGATGAAGGCGGTCGACAAGTTCGAATACCGCCGCGGCTACAAGTTCTCGACCTACGCGACGTGGTGGATCCGCCAGGCCATCACGCGCTCGATCGCCGACCAGGCGCGCACCATTCGCATTCCGGTGCACATGATCGAGACGATCAACAAGATGAACCGCCTGTCGCGCCAGCACCTGCAGGAGTTCGGCTTCGAGCCGGACGCCCCGACGCTGGCCGAAAAGATGGAGATGCCCGAGGACAAGATCCGCAAGATCATGAAGATCGCCAAGGAGCCGATCTCCATGGAGACGCCGATCGGCGACGACGACGATTCGCACCTGGGCGACTTCATCGAGGACACCAACAACACCGCGCCGATCGAGGCGGCGATGCAGGCAGGTCTGCGCGACGTGGTGAAGGACATCCTCGACTCGCTGACGCCGCGCGAGGCCAAGGTGCTGCGCATGCGCTTCGGCATCGAGATGTCGACCGACCACACGCTGGAGGAAGTGGGCAAGCAGTTCGACGTGACGCGCGAGCGCATCCGCCAGATCGAAGCCAAGGCGATCCGCAAGCTCAAGCACCCGAGCCGTTCCGACAAGCTGAGGACCTACCTGGACAATCTCTGAGCGCGGCCCTGTCCGCCCCCAAAGCCCGGCCTTGTGCCGGGCTTTTTTCATGGCGGACTTGTTGGGGATGGAGGCGTCTTGCCACGCGGGATAAACTTTGCGTGACATATCTCACGCCGGCTTGATGACTTCACTGCTCCAACGCACCGTCCTGTTCGCCGACCTGCGCGGCAGCACCGGCCTGTTCGAGAAGCTCGGCAACGCCGAGGCGGCGTCGGTCGTGACGCAGAGCGTCGCCCTGATGGCGCAGATCGTCGGCAGTTGCGGCGGCCAGGTCGTCAAGACGCTGGGCGACGGCCTGATGGCGGTGTTCGAGCAGCCGCAAGGTGGCATCGAGGCCGCCGACGAGATGCACGAGTCGCTGGATCGCATCGTCGCCGGCGCACCGCAGAGCGGCACGCGCCGGCAGGCGTTGAAGCTGCAGGTCGCCATGGCGCACGGCGAGGTGGTGGAACTCAATGGCGACTGCTTCGGAGACGCCGTCAACGTGGCGGCCCGCCTGCTCGACAGTGCCGGGGACAACGAGACGCTCACCACTCAGCAGGTGCTCGACGGGCTCGACGCCGAGCACCGTAGCCGCTTCCGCTCCCTCAGCAAGCTGCAGCTGCGTGGTCGGCAGGAGCCGGTGCAGGTCTACCGGCTCGATGCGCGGCGCTTCGGCGAGACCGTGGCCACGCTGTTCGAGGGCTCGGTGCCGATGCCGGCGCCGGACGGTATCCGCCTGGCCTGGCTGGACGTGACGCGGGTGTTCGCCGGCGTCGATCTGCCCGCTGTGCTGGGCCGAAGCCCGCAGGCCACCTACTGCATCGACGACACGCGCGTCTCGCGCTCGCACGCCCGCGTCGAATGGCACGGCGGCACCTTCCAGGTGAGCGACCTCAGCTACAACGGCACCTACGTCCGCTTCGCCGGTCGCGACGAGGTGATCGCGTTGCGTCGCGGCAGCTGCACGCTGCACGGCCGCGGCGTGATCTGCCTCGGCGCCTCACCGACCGACCCGACGGCCCCGACCGTCAACTTCGACGTGCTGAGCTTCCAGGACACCGAGCCGCGCTCGACCGACTGAGCCCCTCAGACCCCCAATCGGTCGGCCAGTGCGAGCAGATCGGGCCCCTGCCAGCAGCGCACCCCGGCCCCGATGACATCGTCTTCTCGTCCCTCACCGTCACGGCGCACCCAGGCGGCCTGCATGCCAGCGTCGAGCGCACCGTGCACGTCGAGCCGCAGATCGTCACCGACGTGCAGCACTTCGTTCGGTGCGCAACCCAGACGCTCGCAGGCCGCGGCGAAGATGCGAGGATCGGGCTTGCCGACCCCGAATTCTCGCGCCGCGAGGCTGCCTCGGAACCAGGGTTGCAGCCCGATCCGCACGAGATCGGCGTTGCCATTGCTCAGTGCGAACAGCGGCCAGCGCGCAGCCAGCCGCTGCAATGCCGGCAGCGAATCGGCATAGAGATCGACGCACTGTCGCTCGGCGAGAAAGACCGAGAACGCGGCGTCGAGCAAGGCTTCCGTCTCCCCCGCCGCGACCAGCAGGCGCCGGATGCTCTCGCGCCGCAGGGCACTGAGATCGTGCGCCCAGTCGGGTCGCTCGCGCGCCACCGCCTCGCGGTCGGCCCGCATCGCGGCCAGGTCGAACCGCTCGGTGACGCGCGGAGCATGCCGCTGCAGCCAGGCCTGCAAGGCCGATTCAGCGCGAGCGATGGTCGGCCAGATCGGCCACAGCGTGTCGTCCAGATCCAGCGTCAGCGCGCGGAGCTTGCCAGTGTCCAGGTTCATTGCAGATCGCCCCCGGACGCAGTGTGACCGAAGCACGGCGCCATGGTGCCGGCCGCGGCCATCGCCGCCTCCGGGCGTGACGCTCCGCTACATTACGTTGCCCTTCCAACCGGTGACCGACCGCTGAATGAAATCGGCCCCAGCGCCCGCCGACGATGCCGAGCGCCTGCGCGTCCTGCACGAACTGCGCCTCCTCGACACCGAGGTAGACCCCGCTTTCGCAGCGATCGCGCGGCTCGCCCAGCAGCACAGCGGCTGGTCCGTCGGCGCGATCAGCCTGGTCGCCGCCGACCGCCAGTGGTTCCCCGCGTCGGTCGGCCTCGAGGTTCGCGAGACGCCGCGCAAGCTCGCCTTCTGCGCGCACACCATCCTCGGGAACGATGCGATGGAGATCGTCGATGCGCAGCGGGACGAACGATTTGCCGACAACCCGCTCGTCGTCGGGGCCCCGCGCCTTCGTGCCTATGCCGCGGTGCCCGTGCAGGTCGACGGCCAACGGATCGGCACCGTCTGTGCGATCGACGCACGACCCGGGCGACTGCCCCCCGACGCCCTGGCCACACTGCGCGATCTGGCGACGCTGACCAGTGCCTTGCTTCAGGCGCGGCTTCAGGAACAGCGCTCGCGCCTGCAGGAAAGCCGCGTGCGCGCTGCGAGCCGCGCCGGCAGCGACTGGCTCTGGGAGACCGACGAGCACGGCACGATCAGCTGGGTGTCCGACAGCGTGGAAGCCCACACGGGCCACCCTCCCAGTCATGAGGTGGGCCAGTTCGGCCAGGGCATGCACCGCGCGCGCGACGATGAGCACCGCGCTTCCTGGGAGGCCCTGGTGGCCGCACGGGCGCAACAGCGGCCCTTCCGCAACGCCGTCGCCGATCGCGACGCGGCGCACGGCACGATCACGATCTCCACCAGCGGCGACCCGGTCTTCGATGCCACGGGACAGTTCAAGGGCTATCGCGGCGCCGCGCGCAACATCACCGAGGAACTGAACCGGCGCACCCAGGAACAGCGCACCCAGGCACTGCTACAGGCGGCCATCGAAGGCGTCGCCGCCGGCGTGATGGTCAGCGACCCCCGCGGCCGCATCGTGCTGAGCAACACTGCCTGGCGCACCGGCATGCAGCGCTTCCTGCCAGAGTGGCCGTCCCACTGGCCCGATCTCGTCCACGCGCTGCTGCGGGCCGGCGCTTATCCCGACGCCACCGGCCGCGAGGCCGAGTTCGCCGCATGGCGGCTCGGGCTCACGACCGCCGAGGGTCGCCAGCACGAGCTGCGCTTTGGCCAGCAGCACGTGCTGGTGACCGACCAGCTGCTGGCCGATGGCAGCGTCATTCACCTGTCGATCGACATCACGCGGCGGCGCCGCACCGAGCTCGAACTCGCCGAGCAGCAGGCCCGGCTCGGAGCCGTGCTGCGTTCACTGCCCGATCTGTGGTTCGTGATCGACGCCGAAGGCCGCCACGTCGAGTGCAGTGACGAACGGCACCCGAGCCTGTTTCGGCCTTTCGAGGAGTTGCGCGGCAAGCACTTTGCCGAGGCCGTGCCCGAACCGCTGGCGAGCCTGGCCATGCGCTCGATTGCCGAGGCGCTGCGCAGCGGCGAAGTGCAGCGAATCGAGTACGAACTGCCGACGCTGGACGGCCGGGTTCGCAACTTCGAAGCCCGCATCTCGCCGATGGGCGGCGACCGCGTGCTGTACCTGACGCGCGATCTGACCGAATTGCGCCACTTGGAACGCAATGTCCAATTGATGCAGCGTGCGCTCGAGGCCGAGGCTGCCTTGCCGATGGTGGTCGCCGACGCCACCCAGCCTGATCTGCCGCTGATCTACGCCAACACCGCCTTCGAGCGCCTGAGCGGCCTGCCGCTCGACCAGGTGATCGGGCGCAACTGCCGCTTTCTGCAGGCCGGCGATCGCGACCAGCCCGGACTGACCCGGCTGCGCGAGGCGCTTGCCGCCGAACGCGCGTGTAGCGTCACGCTGCGCAACCAGCGCGCCGACGGCACCTCCTTCATCAACGAGCTGCACGTGGCACCGGTGCGTGACACGCTGGGCCGCGTGACCCATTACGTCGGCGTGCAGCACGACGTGACGGAGCGCAGCCGCGCCGAGCGGCAGCTCGCGCTCAGCGAGACGCTCTACCGCTCGGTGGCGGCGTCGATCACCGACGGCCTGCTGGTCATCGGGCCGGATCGCCGGATCGTCACCGCGAACCCGTCCGCCTGTACGCTGCTGGGGGCCCGCGCGACGACGCTGACCGGCCAGCGCCTCGGGCGGCTGGGCTACAAGCTGCTGGAGGAGGACGGCCGCCCGGTCGAGCACGATCGGCATCCGGTTCGCGAGGTGCTCCTGAGTGGCCGGAGTGCGCTCGACCGGGTGCATCGGCTGCGACGGCCGGACGGCAGCGAGCGCCTGCTGCGCCTGAACGTGCAGCCGCTGCGCGCCCATCCCGACGACAGCCGGCTTTCCTGTGTGGTGACTTTCCGCGACATCACCGCCCAGCGTGGCGCCGAGGCCGAACTGGCCCAGGCCGAGGCGCGCTGGAAGTTCGCGCTCGAAGGCGCCGGCGACGGTATCTGGGACTATGACGAAGATACACAACTGGTCTTCTACTCGCCGCGCTGGAAGGCCATGCTCGGCTACCGCGATGACGAGATCGGCACCTCGACCCGCGAGTGGTCGCGCCGCATCCACCCCGATGACCGGCCGGGCGTGATCGACGCCATTCGGCGCTACCGCGCCGGCGAGATCACCGAGTACCGCACCGAACACCGACTGCGCCACAAGGACGGCCACTGGATCTGGGTCTACGAGCGCGGCAAGATCGTCGAGCGCCGCGCCGACGGCAGCCCACGGCGCATCGTCGGCACGCACACCGACGTCACGCGCCAGAAGATGGCCGAACAGGCGATGCGCGACAAGGCCGCCGCCGAGCTGGCGAGCCAGGCCAAGAGCGCATTCCTCTCGCGCATGAGCCACGAGATGCGTACCCCGCTGAACGCGGTGATCGGCTTCGCGCAGCTGCTGCGCAAGGACGACGCGCCCGGCGGCGCGCGCGTCGCCCAGTTCGGCGACCACATCCTGCAGGCAGGCGAGCACCTGCTGGCGCTGGTGAACGATGTGCTCGACCTGCAGCAGGTCGAGGAGGGCCGGCTGTCGATCCGGCTCGAATCGCTGCCACTGAGAGCAGCGGTCGACGCGGCGCTCGAGTTGATCCGCCCGCAGGCGGCGCAGCGCCGCGTGACGGTGTGCAACCTCATCGAACCGGACCTGTCGGTGCAGGCCGATCCGCAGCGCCTGCGGCAGGTGCTGCTGAACCTGCTGTCCAACGGCGTCAAGTACAACCGGGAGGGCGGCGAACTGCACTGTTCGGCGGTGCTCGACGGCACGACCCCGTGCTGCACGCTGCTGATCGAGGACCAAGGCTTCGGCCTGGAGGCGGACGACCTTGCGAGGCTGTTCCAACCGTTCGAGCGACTGGGCCGTGAGACATCGGCCATCGAGGGCACCGGACTCGGTCTGGTCATCTCGCGTCGGCTCGCCGAGGAGATGAACGGGCGCCTGTCGCTGAGCAGCCGCCCGGGGCACGGCACGCTGGCACGGCTTGAACTGCCGCTGCAGGCGCCCGTCGAACCGGCGGGTGATGCCGCGGCAGCGGCCCTCGCTCCACCGCTTGCAGCGCCCCCCTCGGCCGCCCTGCCGCTGCGCATGCTCTACGTCGAGGACAACCGCATCAACGCCATCCTGTTCGAAGAAGCGATCAAGCTACGCGGCGGGATCGATCTGCGAATCGCCGAGGACGGCCCGGAAGCGCTGACAATGGCGGACGAATGGCAACCCGACGTGCTGGTCCTCGATGCCCACCTGCCCAGCACCACGGGCTATGACGTGCTGGCCGAGTTGCGCCGCCGGCCGGACTTCGAGCGCACGCCGGCCTTCATGTGCTCCGCGGACACGATGCCGCAGGATCTGCAACGCGCGACCGACGCCGGATTCGCCGGTTACTGGACCAAACCGATCGACATCGACCGCGTGATGAACGACCTAGACGCCCTGCGCATCGCCGCCCGCTCATGAAGCACGCACCCGAACCCGCGCACCGCCACGGCGGCGCCGAACGCTGTGCGATCCTGCTGGTCAACCTGGGCACACCGGACGAACCGAGCGCCCCCGCACTGCGCCGCTACCTCGCCGAGTTCCTGAGCGACCCGCGCGTCGTCGAGATCCCGCGCGCAGTGTGGCTGCCGATCCTGCACGGCGTCGTCCTGCGGGTGCGGCCCGCCAAGTCGGCCGCCAAGTACGCCAGCATCTGGACAGCCGAGGGCTCGCCGCTGAAGGTCTGGACCGAAAAGCAGGCCAAGCTGCTCACCGGCTATCTGGGCGAGCGCGGCCACCCGGTGCTGGTGCGCGCGGCGATGCGCTATGGCCAGCCCTCGGTCGCGACCCAGCTCGACGCGCTGAAGGCCGATGGCGCGACACGCATCCTCGTGCTGCCGCTGTACCCGCAGTACGCCGCCGCCACCACCGCCAGCGTGTTCGACGCCGTCTACGCCTGGGCCGCTCGCACCCGGCGCGTGCCGGAGCTGCGCTTCGTCAACCACTACCACGACGACCCGGGCTACATCCTTGCGCTCGGTCGCTGCATCGAAGACCACTGGATGCGCAACGGCCGCGCCGAGCGGCTGGTGCTCAGCTTCCACGGCGTGCCCGAACGAACGCTGCGCCTCGGTGATCCGTATCACTGCGAGTGCCAGAAGACAGCGCGGTTGCTGACCGAGCGGCTGGCACTGAAGCCCGAGCAGGTGCTGGTGACCTTCCAGAGCCGCTTCGGCAAGGCCAAGTGGCTGGAGCCCTACACCGAGCCGACTTTGGTGCAGCTGGCGCAGCAGGGCATCCGGCGCGTCGACGTGGCCTGCCCCGGCTTCACCTCGGACTGCCTCGAAACGCTGGAAGAGATTGCGCAGGAAGCCCGTGAGGCCTACCTGCATGCCGGTGGCGAGACGTTCCACTACATCCCCTGCCTGAACGATCGGCACGAGTGGATCGCCGCGCTCAGCGACATCGCGATCCGCCACCTGCAAGGCTGGCCGACCCAAACGGCGCCGGATCCGGCGGCCCTGCAGGCCCAGGCTCTTCGGGCCCGCCAACTGGGGGCCCAGGCATGAGCACAACCGGGCCGGGGGTTCGCCTCGACAAATGGCTGTGGGCCGCGCGCTTCTACAAGACGCGCAGTCTCGCCGCCGAGGAGATCGGCAAGCACCGGATCGAGGTCAACGGCGTACCGGCCAAGGCCTCGCGCGAAGTCCGGGTCGGCGACGAACTGCACCTGCGCCAGAACGGTGGCCTGTCGCGTACGGTGATCGTGCGCGGCGTGTCCAGCGTGCGCGGCCCGGCCCCCCAGGCCCAGGCCCTGTACGAGGAGACCGCAGCCAGCCTCGCGCAACGCGAAGCCCGTGCCGAGCAGCTGCGCACCGCGCCCGAGCCCGCCCTCAGCATCGACCAGGGCCGCCCCACCAAGCGCGACCGGCGCCAGCTCGCCGACTGGGACCGCTGGAGCGCCGCGCTGGACAGATAGCGCGGCCGGGGGCTGCAGCCCAGACATCGTCGCCGCACCGGGCGCCGCTGGTGCCTGCCACAGATCAAAATGCCCCTCTTGAAAATACGGACTCCGGCCCAAGCTGTTGTCCGTTCCCGCAGAAGCTCACCCTGAAAATGGAAAAACCTGAAGAAAATCAAGCACCTGGCGCGCCCGAGCCCTCCTTTGCCGCAGACACGCCGGACTTGAACAACGCCGCCGCCGCATCGACGCCCGAGCAGCGCCTGGCCGAACTGGAAGCCAAGCATTCCGAGATGGCCGATGCCTACCTGCGCGCCAAGGCCGAGGCGGAGAACACCCGGCGCCGTGCCGAAGAGGAAATGAGCAAGGCCCGAAAGTTTGCGGTCGAAGGCTTCGCCGACAGCCTGCTGCCCGTGAAGGACAGCCTGGAGGCCGCCCTCGCGATCGAGGGGGCCACCGTCGAGCAGTTGCGCGAGGGCACGCATGCAACGCTGCGCCAACTGGCCACCGCGCTGGAGCGCAACAAGGTGATCGAGATCTCGCCGCCCGCCGGCACCAAGTTCGACCCCCATCAACACCAGGCGATCACGATGGTGCCGGTCGAGCAGGAGGCCAACACCGTGGTGGCCGTGCTGCAGAAGGGTTACCTGATCGCCGACCGCGTGCTGCGCCCGGCGCTCGTCACCGTCGCCGCGCCGAAATAACACCGCACCCTCTTGAATCAGCGGAAGTTATCCACAGCTTCCCAGCAACAGATTTCAGCTTGAAGGAGTTTTGACCATGGCCAAGATCATCGGCATCGACCTGGGGACCACCAACTCGTGCGTCGCCATCATGGAAGGCAATACCACCAAGGTGATCGAGAACAGCGAAGGTGCGCGCACCACGCCGTCGATCATCGCCTACCAGGAGGACGGCGAGGTGCTCGTCGGCGCGTCGGCCAAGCGGCAGGCCGTCACCAACCCGCGCAACACGCTGTACGCGGTGAAGCGCCTGATCGGCCGCAAGTTCACCGAGAAGGAAGTGCAGAAGGACATCGACCTGATGCCCTACACCATCGCCGCGGCCGAAAACGGCGACGCCTGGGTCGAGGTGCGGGGCAACAAGCTCGCGCCGCCGCAGGTGAGCGCCGAGGTGCTGCGCAAGATGAAGAAGACCGCCGAGGACTACCTCGGCGAGACGGTGACCGAGGCCGTGATCACCGTGCCTGCCTACTTCAATGATGCGCAGCGCCAGGCCACCAAGGACGCCGGCCGCATCGCCGGTCTGGACGTCAAGCGCATCATCAACGAGCCGACCGCGGCCGCGCTGGCCTTCGGCCTGGACAAGCACAACGACGGCAAGGGCGGCGACCGCAAGATCGCCGTGTACGACCTCGGCGGCGGCACCTTCGACATCTCGATCATCGAGATCGCCGATGTCGACGGCGAGATGCAGTTCGAGGTGCTGTCGACCAACGGCGACACCTTCCTCGGCGGCGAGGACTTCGACCAGCGCGTCATCGACTACATCATCGCCGAGTTCAAGAAGGAGCAAGGCGTCGACCTGAGCAAGGACGTGCTCGCGCTGCAGCGGCTGAAGGAAGCAGCCGAGAAAGCCAAGATCGAGCTCTCCAACAGCACGCAGACCGACATCAACCTGCCCTACGTGACGGCCGATGCCAGCGGCCCGAAGCACCTGAACATCAAGCTCACGCGCGCCAAGCTCGAGGCGCTGGTCGAGGAACTGATCGAACGCACGATCGCGCCCTGCCGCACCGCCATCAAGGACGCCGGGGTCTCCACCAGCCAGATCAACGACGTGATCCTGGTCGGCGGCATGACCCGCATGCCCAAGGTGCAGGAGAAGGTCAAGGAGTTCTTCGGCCAGGAGCCGCGCAAGGACGTGAACCCGGACGAGGCGGTGGCAGTCGGTGCCGCCATCCAGGGTCAGGTGCTGGCCGGTGACCGCAAGGACGTGCTGCTGCTCGACGTGACCCCGCTGTCGCTCGGTATCGAGACGCTCGGCGGCGTGATGACGAAGATGATCACGAAGAACACCACCATCCCGACCAAGTTCGCGCAGACCTTCAGCACCGCCGACGACAACCAGCCGGCGGTGACGATCAAGGTGTTCCAGGGCGAGCGCGAGCTGGCCTCGGGCAACAAGATGCTGGGCGAGTTCAACCTCGAGGGCATCGCGCCGGCGCCGCGCGGCATGCCGCAGATCGAGGTGAGCTTCGACATCGACGCCAACGGCATCCTGCACGTCGGCGCCAAGGACAAGGGCACCGGCAAGGAAAACAAGATCACCATCAAGGCGAACTCCGGCCTCAGCGAGGAAGAGATCCAGAAGATGGTGAAGGACGCCGAGCTCAATGCGGCCGAGGACAAGAAGAAGCTCGAGCTCGTGCAGGCGCGAAACCAGGCCGACGCCATGGTGCACAGCGTGAAGAAGAGCCTCGCCGAGCATGGCGACAAGCTCGACGCCGGCGAGAAGGAGAAGATCGAGTCCGCGCTGAAGGACGCCGAGACCGCGCTCAAGGGCGAGGACAAGGCCGAGATCGAGGCCAAGACCGAGGCGCTGATGTCCGCGAGCCAGAAGCTCGGCGAGAAGGTCTATGCCGACATGCAGGCGGCTCAGGCCGCGGCCGGTGCGGCAGCGGGCGGCGGCGAAGCACCGGCGGCCGAGGCGACCGCATCGAAGCCGGCCGACGACAACGTCGTCGATGCCGAGTTCAAGGAAGTCAAGGACCAGAAGTAAGACGAGCCCACCCCGGTGAGCCTCCCCCGTGAGCCGTCGGCGGCACACGGGGGCTTTGCACATTAAGAAGGCAGCCCTCATGGCGAAGCGTGACTACTACGAGACCCTCGGCGTCGCCAAGAACGCCAGCGAAGAAGACATCAAGAAGGCCTACCGCAAGCTGGCCATGAAGCACCACCCCGATCGCAACCAGGGCGACGGGGCGAAGAAGGCCGAGGAGAGCTTCAAGGAGGCCAAGGAGGCCTACGAGATGCTGTCCGACGCGCAGAAGCGGGCCGCCTACGACCAGTACGGCCACGCCGGCGTTGACCCGAACATGGGCGGCCGAGGCGCAGGCGGTCCCGAAGCCTACGGCGGTTTCGCCGAGGCCTTCGGTGACATCTTCGGCGACATCTTCGGCCAGAACGGCCAGCGTCGCGGTCCGGGGGGCCAGCAGGTCTACCGCGGCAACGACCTCAGCTACGCGATGGAGATCACGCTCGAGGAAGCGGCGCGCGGCAAGGACACGCAGATCCGCATCCCGAGCTGGGACAGTTGCAGCACCTGCGACGGCACCGGCGCCAAACCCGGCACCAGCGCGAAGACCTGCCCCACCTGCAGCGGCTCCGGCCAGGTGCATCTGCGCCAGGGCTTCTTCAGCATCCAGCAGACCTGCCCCAGCTGCCACGGCACCGGCAAGATCATTCCCGAGCCCTGCACGGCCTGCAACGGCGCCGGCCGCATCAAGAGCAACAAGACGCTGGAGGTCAAGATCCCGGCCGGCATCAACGAGGGCATGCGCATCCGCTCGGCCGGCAATGGCGAGCCCGGCACCAACGGCGGCCCGGCGGGCGACCTGTACATCGAGATCCGCATCAAGGCGCACGACATCTTCGAGCGCGACGGCGACGACCTGCACTGCACGATCCCGATCGGCATCGCGACGGCAACGCTGGGTGGTGCGATCGAGGTGCCGACGCTGGGCGGCAAGGCCGAGATCGAGTTGCCCGAAGGCACACAGCATGGCAAGACCTTCCGGCTGCGCGGCAAGGGCATCAAGGGCGTGCGGTCCAGCTACCCGGGCGACCTGTACTGCCACGTGGCGGTCGAGACCCCGATCAAGCTGACGGAACACCAACGCAAGCTGCTGAGGGAACTTGACGAGAGCCTGAAGAAGGGCGGCGAGCGCCACTCGCCGAATGCCAAGAGCTGGACCGACCGGGTCAAGGACCTGTTCAAGTGACCGAGAGCGGCCGGGCCTTCCCCGGCCGCCGCGCGGTGCCACGGCCTTAAGGCCCCGCTAATGCGGCGCCGGCACAGTCAGCCGGATGCTGTTGCCCCATTCGCTGACCCGCGCCCCTTTCCTGCTCCGCCGGCGCAACGCCCCCGACACCGAGCCCCACGCGGCACCGCCCCATAGCCCGCTGGCGCTGGCCTGGTGGATCGCGTTGTGGATCGCCGGCCCGGCCAACTGGCCCCTCTGGAAAGCCTTCGCGGGCCTGCCCGATGTCACCGGCACGCGCGGTCTGCTGTTCGGCATCGGATTCGGGCTGATGATCGCCGCAGCGACGGCCGCGTTGCTGAGCCTGCTGGCGTGGCGACCGACCTTCAAGCCAGCCCTCACCGTGGTGCTGCTGACGGCGGCGGTGAGCGCACATTTCATGGGCAGCTACGGCGTCGTCATCGACCCCACGATGATCCTCAATGTGCTGGGCACCGACGTGCGCGAGACGCGCGACCTGCTCAGTCTGCGGTTGCTGGAGTCCCTGTTGCTGCTGGCCGCGCTGCCACTGTGGTGGCTGTGGCGTCGGCCCGTCGACTACCAGCGCGGGGCGGTGCGGGCGATCCGCAATCTGGCGAGCCTGGCAGGCGCGCTGGTGATGCTGGCGGCGATGACGCTGCTGTGTTTCCAGGACCTGTCGGGGACGATGCGCAATCACAAGGAGCTCCGCTACCTGGTCAATCCGCTCAACGGCTTCTATTCGGTCGGCCGCGTCGCCTACGCGAAGCAGGCCAGGCCGGCCGGGCCGCCGATGCCGATCGGCCTCGATGCACGCCCGCTGCCACCGCTGGCCGGCCAGCGCACGCCGCTGCTGCTGCTGGTGGTCGGTGAGACCGCCCGCGCCGACCACTTCGCACTGAACGGCTATCCGCGCGACACCGACCCGGAACTGCGCGCGCTCGACGTGCTGAGCTTCCGCAACGTCACGTCCTGCGGCACCAACACGGCGGCGTCCCTGCCCTGCATGGTGTCGCACCTCGGCCGCACGGCCCACGAGGCGCGCTCGCACAACTACGAGAACCTGCTCGACCTTCTGCAGCACGCCGGTCTCGCGGTGCTGTGGATCGAGAACCAGGCGGGCTGCAAGGAGGTGTGTGATCGCGTACCGCACACCCGCCCCGAGCAGCCGGCACCGGGCGCGACACCGCCCGACGACCGCCTGTGCCCGAACGGAGAATGCCTGGACGAGGCGATGCTGCACGGACTCGATGCCCGCCTTGCCGCGCTGCCGGCGCCCCAGCGCGCGCACGGCGTGGTGCTGGTGATCCATCAGATGGGCAGCCATGGTCCGGCGTACTCGCAACGCTCGCCGGCCGATCGCAAGCGCTTCACACCCGAGTGCACGAGCACCGTGCTGCAGCAGTGCGACCACCAGCGACTCGTCAATGCCTACGACAACTCGATCGCCTACACCGATCACGTGCTGGCGCAATCGGTGCGCTGGCTCCGGCAGCAGACCGCCAGCTACGACCCGGCGATGCTCTACCTGTCGGACCACGGCGAGTCGCTGGGCGAGAACAATCTCTACCTGCACGGCCTACCCTACGCAATCGCGCCGCGCGAGCAGAAGCACGTGCCGATGATCGCCTGGCTGCCACCGCAGCGGCTGCAGGCCGACCGGCTCGACCTGGGCTGCCTGCGCGGCCGGCTCGACACCTCCTTGAGCCACGACAACCTGTTCCACACCGTGCTGGGTCTGGCGCGCGTGCGGGCTGGCGAGTATCAGCCCGCGCTCGACGCGCTGGCCCCCTGCCGTGCCGCGTCCTGATGTCGCGCGCCTGTCGGGCGCGCAACGTGACCTGTTGCTCGCGCTGGCCGGGCTGGCGCTGTTGATGCTCTGGGACAGCAGCGGCCTCGACATGGCGTTGCTGCGGCAGGTCGGCGATGCCGACGGATTCGCCTGGCGCAACCACTGGCTGACCGCAGGGCTGCTGCACCAGGGCGGTCGCTGGCTGAGCGTGGCGCTGTTCGTGCTCACGGTCGCGATCACGCTGCGCCCCTTCGGCCCCTGGCGCGGCGCTATGCCACGCGAGCGCGTGTGGGCCCTGGGCATCACGATCGCCTGCCTGGTGCTGATCCCGCTGCTCAAGCGCCACAGCCTGACCAGTTGTCCCTGGGAGCTGCAGGAGTTCGGCGGCGTGGCGCGCTACGTCTCGCACTGGCGCTTCGGCATAGGCGACGGCGGCCCGGGCCGCTGCTTCCCCTCGGGCCATGCCTCCGGCGCGTTCTCCTTCCTGGCACTGGCCGTCCTGCTGCGCACACGGCGCCCCGCGGCGGCGCGCGCCGTGCTGATCGCGCTGTGCACGGTCGGCGCCGTGTTCGGCCTCGCGCAGATGGCGCGCGGCGCGCACTACCTGAGCCACACGCTCTACACCGCGTGGCTGTGCGCCAGTCTGACCGCGTTGTCGTGGCAGGCGCTGCAGCGGCCGGCATCGCGGGCACTGCCGCTGCCGCACCACCGGCCAGCGGACTGAGCCGGCGCCTTCAGCCCATCGCCCGGGTCACGAAGCGATAGCCGACGCCGGTCTCCGTGAGCAGGTACTCCGGCCGCGCCGGGTCGGCCTCCAGCTTGCGCCGCAACTGGCTCATGTAGATGCGCAGGTAGTGGCTGTGCTCCACCGCGTTCGGGCCCCAGACCTCGCGCAGCAGCTGCCGGTGCGTCAGCACCTTGCCGGTGTTGGCGATCAGCAGCGTGAGCAACCGGTACTCGATCGGCGTCAGGTGCACCGGTTCGCCGTCGCGTGCCACGACGCGTGACGCAAGGTCGACATCGACTGCGCCGAAGCGAACGTGCACGGCCCCGGTGTCCGAGACGCCTTGCGCGCGCCGCCGCGCCACCCGCACGCGCGCCAGCAGTTCGCCGACGCCGAAGGGCTTGGTCAGGTAGTCGTCGGCGCCGGCATCGAGCGCGGCGATCTTGTCGGCCTCGTCGGCGCGTGCCGACAGCACGATCACCGGCACCTGCGACCAGGCCCGCAGGTCATGCAGATAGCCGACCCCGTCACCGTCGGGCATGCCGAGGTCGAGCACGATCAGGTCCGGCCGCCGCGTGCCGGCCTCGACCAGTCCCTGCCTGAGGGTCGCCGCATCGAACACCAGCCAACCCTCGCCCTCCAGCGCGATGCGCACGAAGCGGCGGATCTGCGGCTCGTCCTCGACGATGATCGCGATGGGCGCGGGATCGCTCATGGCACGGCACCGTCGAGTGCGGCATCCACCGTCACGGCCTCGGGCTGCGGCAGCGCCGGTGGCGTGCCGAGCGGCAGGCTGAAGCCGAAGCTCGCGCCCGGCCGCTCGGGCGGGCCGTCGCCTCGGCCGGCGCGAATGTGGCCGCCGTGCGCCTCGACGATCGCGCGGCAGATCGCCAGGCCCAGGCCCACGCCGGCGGTGGCCGACTCGCGCTCGCCGCGCACGAACTTCTCGAACAGCGCCTCCTCTCGGCCAGCCGGCAGGCCAGGGCCAAGATCGCTCACGCTGACGACCAACTCCTCGCCCTGCACCCGGGCGCCGATCGTCACCGCGCTGCCGGAGGGCGTGTACTTCGCGGCGTTCTCCAGCAGGTTGCACAGCACGCGCTCGATCAGCGCCGCATCGAAGCACACCAGCGGCAGGCCATCCGGCAGCTCGGTGCGCACCGGGTGGCGCGCCAGGGCCGGGCCAAGCGAGCGCAGCGCGCTACCCACCACCTCCTCGATCGGCTGCCACTGCCGGTCGAGCTGCACCGCGCCGCTCTGCAGTCGCGCCATGTCGAGCAGCTTGCCGACCATCGCGTTCAGGCGCCGCGCCTCCGCACCGAGTGCCCGCGCCATCTCCTGCGCCTCGCCCTGCGTGCCGTCGACCAGGGTGTCAGCCAGGCCGTAGAGCGCCGCCAGCGGCGTGCGCAGGTCGTGCGACAGCGCCGACAGCAGCGAGTTGCGCAGGCGCTCCGACTCGATCTGCACCGTCGCCTGCTGCGCCACCTCGACGTAGTGCACGCGCTCCAGGGCGATCGCGGTCAGCACAGCAAAGGTCTCGAGCTGGCGGCGCTGCTCGGGGACCAGCAGCAGCCGCGGCTGCGTGGGCTGCAGCGCCAGCACGCCGCGCGAGCGCATCGGCGCCTTCAGCGGCAGGTAGAGCCAGGCGGTGCCGGGCAGGGTGTCGGTCCCAAGTCCGGCCGCGTCGCCGTGGTCGAGCACCCACTGGGCCGTGCCGAGGTCCAGGCCGGGCGCATCGGCGCCGCTGCGCGGCCACTGCAGGCGACCCGCCTCGTCCTGCAGGAAGGTGCGCGCGCGGCCCCGGAATTCACGTTCGATCGCCTGTTCGGCCGTGTGGACGACCTGGTCGGTCAGCAGTTCACCCGACAGGTCGCGGGCCAGTTCGAACAGCGCCCGCGAGCGCGCCTCGCGGTGCGTTGCGACGCTGGCCTGGTAGCGCAGGCCGGCGGTGAGCTGGCCGGTGAGCAGCCCGACCACCAGCATCACCGCGAACGTCAGCAGGTACTGCACGTCGGACACCGCGAACGACAGCTGCGGTGCGACGAAGAAGAAGTCGAAGGCGGCGACGTTCAGGAAGGCCGCCAGCACCGCCGGGCCGCGGCCGAAGCGCAGCGCCACGCCCACCACCGCGAGCAGGAACAGCATCACGATGTTGGCGAGCTCGAACACCGGCTGCAAGGGCAGCGCCACCAGCGTGGTCAGGGCGCAGGCCGCCGCCGCCCAGAGGTAGCCCTCGGGCCGGCCGGGCGCGAGGCGGCCTTCTCCCTGGCGCTCGCGCGTCACCGGCATGGCGTGTCGCTGGCCTTCGCCGACTTCGATCAGATCCACGTCGGGCGCCAGCCGCGCCAGCCGCTGCGAGAAGGTGTCGCGCCGCCACCAGGGGCGTTCACGGTTGTGGCCCATCAGCAGCTTGGAGAGGTTGTGCTCGCGCGCATGCGCGGCCAGCGCGGTTGCCACATCCTGCGCCGACAGCACCGCCGTGACCGCGCCCAGCTCGCCGGCGAGCTTCACGGTCTGCAGGATGCGCTCGCGCTGCGCGGCCGGCAGGCGCTGCAGCGCCGGTGTCTCGACGTAGACCGCGTGCCAGGCCACCGCGAGCTGCTGCGCCAGGCGCGCGGCACTGCGCACCACGTGGTCGGAGTCGTCGCGCGGCCCGATGCAGCACAGCAGCGCGGCCTCGGTCTTCCACACCGGCGCGATGGCCTGCTCGACGCGATAGGCCTGCACGTCGTCCTCGACGCGGTCGGCGGTGCGCCGCAGCGCCAGCTCGCGCAGCGCCATCAGGTTGCCCTTGCGGAAGAAGTGCCCGACCGCCCGCTCCGCCTGCGCCGGCAGGTAGACCTTGCCGGCCTTGAGCCGCTCGATCAGCTCGTCGGCCGGCGTGTCGACCAGTACCACCTCGTCGGCGCGATCGAAGAAGGTGTCGGGCAGGGTCTCGTGCACGCGGATGCCGGTGATGCCGCTCACCACGTCGTTCAGGCTCTCCAGGTGCTGCACGTTGAGCGTGGTGTAGACGTCGATGCCGGCATCGAGCAGTTCCTCCACGTCCTGCCAGCGCTTGGGGTGGCGCGAGCCTGAGACGTTGGAGTGGGCCAGCTCGTCGACCAGCAGCAGCGCGGGCCGGCGCGCCAGCGCGGCGTCAAGGTCGAACTCCGGCAGCGTGCGGTCGCGGTGGCGCACCACGGCCGGCGGCAACAGTTCCAGGCCGTGCAGCAGTGCCTGCGTCTCGGCGCGGCCATGCGTCTCCACCACCCCGGCCAGCACGTCGACGCCGTCGTCGCGCAGCTTGCGCGCCGCCGTCAGCATGGCGCAGGTCTTGCCGACCCCGGCCGACGCACCGAAGTAGATACGCAGCCTGCCGCGCGCGGCCCGCGCCTCGTCGTCGCGAAGTTGCACCAGCAGTTGGTCAGGATCGGGCCGCGATTCGGTCATACGGCACCCACGCCGCCACGTTGTCTCACCCGCGGACGCTGCGGGTCCGGCTCCACCGGCCCGTCAGCGTCGCTCCCTGGAGGGGGAGCGGCGCAGCCGCAACGGGGGTGGTCGTCCTCACAGCCAGCCCGACCGCCGGAAGCGCCACCACACGAAACCGCAGGTCGACGCGATCAGCGCCAGCGCCAGGGGGTAGCCCCACTTCCACTTCAGCTCCGGCATGGAGTCGAAGTTCATGCCCCAGATGCCGGCGAAGGCGGTCGCCACCGCGAAGATGCCGGCCCAGGCCGCCAGACGCTTGGTGACCTCGCTCTCCTCGATCGCCACCATCGACAGGTTGACGTGGATCGCGGTGCCCACCGTGTCGCGGATCGACTCGATCGAGGCGTTGATGCGTGTCAGGTGGTCCACCACGTCGCGGAAATACTCCTGCGTGCCGGCGCACATCTGCGGCACCCGGCCGCCGTGCAGCTTGGCCGCTGCCTCCAGCAGCGGCGCGACCGCGTGCTTGAGCACCATCACGCGACGCTTCAGGTCGTAGAGCCGCTCGATGTTGGTCCGCGCCGTGCCCTTGACGAAGATCTGCTCCTCGATGGTCTCGAGCTCGGACTCGAACGTGTCGATGATGGGGAAGTAGCGGTCGACCACCGCGTCCATCAGCGCGTACAGCACGAAGCCGGATCCGCGCTTGAGCAGGTGCGGCTCGCGCTCGCAGCGGTCGCGCACGCCGAGGAAGCCCTGCGTGCTGCGGTTGCGCACCGACAGCACGTAGTTGGGCCCGACGAACACGTCGACCTCGCCGACGTTCAGGTCCTGGCCCACCGCCTCGACAAGATGCAACACCGCGAACATCGAGTTGCCGTACTCCTCGATCTTGGGACGCTGGTGGCCGTGCTGCGCGTCCTCGACCGCGAGTTCGTGCAGGCCGAACTCGTGGCGCATCTCCTCCAGCTCCTCGGTGCTGGCGTCCTGCAGAGCGACCCAGACGAAGCAGCCGGGCCGCGAGATGTAGTCGCTGATCTGTTCGACGGGCAGGTCCGCGAGCTTGCTGCCGTCCTGGTAGGCCACGCAATTGATGAGCATGGGCGATTGTGCTTCGCGCGCGACGGCCTCGGAAGGACCCCTCAGGGCCGCCGCCCGTCCAGCGTCAGATTCAGCGCCAGGACGTTGACGCGCGGCTCGCCGAGGAAGCCGAACCACCGGCCCCGGGCATGCTGATCGATGAGCGCCAGCACCTCGGCTTCGCTCAGGCCGCGCGCCCGGGCCACCCGAGCGGCCTGGTAGCGGGCGCCGGCCAGGCTGATCTCCGGATCGAGCCCGCTCGCCGAAGCCGTGACCAGATCGACCGGGATCGGCAGGGTGTTGCCGGGGTCCGCCGCCCGGAGCGCCGCGATGCGCGCCTCGACGGCCTGCAGCAGCACCGGATTCGACGGCCCCAGGTTCGATCCTCCGGAGGCCTGGGCGTTGTTCGGCGTCGGCGCGGTGGCCGACGGACGGCCCCAGATGTAGCGGGCCGCACCGAACGGCTGGCCGATCAGCGACGAGCCGATGGGCCGGCCGTCCCGGAACAGCAGGCTGCCGGCCGCCTGCGCCGGGAACAGCACCTGGCCGAGCCCGGTGACGAGCAGCGGATAGGCGACACCGGTCAGCAACGTCAACGAAAGGAACAGCACCAGCGAGGCGCGCAGCAGGGTTTTCATGTCGAGATCTCCGTGTCAGACCCAGTGCGCCGCCGCACCGAGCAGCAGGTCGATCGCCTTGATGCCGGCGAAAGGCACCACCAGCCCGCCCAGGCCGTAGACCAGCACGTTGCGACGCAGCAGCGCGGCCGCGCCGATGGCGCGATAGGCCACGCCCTTCAGCGCGAGCGGGATCAGGAACACGATCACCACGGCGTTGAAGATCACCGCCGACAGGATGGCCGACGACGGGCTGGCGAGATGCATCACGTCGAGCGACTGCAACTGCGGGTAGGTGCTGGCGAAGGCCGCCGGGATGATGGCGAAGTACTTCGCCACGTCGTTGGCGATCGAGAAGGTGGTCAGCGAGCCGCGCGTCATCAGCAGTTGCTTGCCGGTCTCGACGATCTCCAGCAGCTTGGTCGGGTTGGAGTCGAGGTCGACCATGTTGCCGGCCTCCTTCGCGGCCTGCGTGCCGGTGTTCATGGCCACCGCCACGTCGGCCTGGGCCAGCGCCGGCGCGTCGTTGGTGCCGTCACCGGTCATCGCGACCAGCCGCCCCTCGGCCTGGTAGTCGCGGATCAGCTTCAGCTTGGCCTCGGGCGTGGCCTCGGCCAGGAAGTCGTCGACGCCGGCTTCGGCCGCGATCGCCGCCGCGGTGAGCCGGTTGTCGCCGGTGATCATCACGGTGCGGATGCCCATGCGGCGCAGCTCGGCGAAGCGCTCCTTGATGCCGCCCTTGACGACATCCTTCAGTTCCACGACGCCGAGCACGCGCGCGCCCTGCCCGTCAGACTGCGCCACCAGCAGCGGCGTGCTGCCCCGGCGCGCCACCTCGTCGGCGATGCGCTGCGCCTCGGCCGGGAAGTGGCCGTGCTGCGCCTCGACCCACTGGCGGATCGCCTCGCCCGATCCCTTGCGCAGTTGCCGCGCCGCGCCGTCGACGGTGCAGTCGACGCCGCTCATCCGCGTCTGCGCACTGAACGGCACGAAGCTCGCGCCCAGCGCCGCGAGTTCGCGCTCGCGCAGGCGGAACTTCTGCTTGGCCAGCACCACGATGCTGCGCCCCTCGGGCGTCTCGTCGGCGAGCGACGCGAGCTGCGCCGCACCGGCCAGCACCGGCTCGCTCACGCCTGGCGCCGCGAGGAAGGCCGAGGCCTGCCGGTTGCCGAGCGTGATGGTGCCGGTCTTGTCCATCAGCAGCACGTCGACGTCGCCGGCTGCCTCGACCGCGCGCCCCGAGGTGGCGATCACATTGGCCTGCATCATGCGGCTCATGCCGGCGACGCCGATGGCCGACAGCAGTGCGCCGATGGTCGTCGGGATCAGGCACACCAGCAGCGCGACCAGCGCGGTGAGGGTCACTGCCGTGCCCTGTTTCGCCGTCTCCACGGCGAAGATCGACATCGGCAGCAGCGTCACCACGACCACCAGGAACACGAGGGTCAGCGTGATCAGCAGGATGTTCAGCGCGATCTCGTTCGGTGTCTTCTGGCGTTTCGCGCCCTCCACCATGGAGATCATGCGGTCGAGAAACGCCTCGCCCGGGTTCACCGAGATGCGCACCACCAGCCAGTCGGACAGCACGCGCGTGCCGCCGGTCACCGATGCGAAATCGCCACCGGACTCGCGGATCACCGGCGCGGATTCGCCGGTGATCGCGCTTTCGTCGACCGAGGCCGCGCCCTCGATCACCTCGCCGTCGAGCGGGATGGTGTCGCCGGCCTCCACCAGCACCACGGCACCCCGGCGCAGTTCATCGGCCGGCATCGGGTGCCACGACGACCCATGGCGCGGCTGCTCGAGCTTCTTCGCGATCCCCTTGCGCTTCATGCCACGCAGCGAGGCGGCCTGGGCCTTGCTGCGGCCCTCGGCCAGCGCCTCGGCGAAGTTGGCGAACAGCACCGTGAACCACAGCCCCGTGGCCACCGCCAGGATGAAGGCCGGCGGTGCCTCGCCGGCACCGAGCAGCGCCTGGACGCCGAGCCCGGTGGTCAGCAGGCTACCGACATAGACCACCAGCATCACCGGGTTGCGCCATTGCAGGCGCGGATCGAGCTTGCGGAATGCCGCGCCGATGGCCGGCCGCAGAAGCACGGGGTCGAGGAGCGCGAGGGAGGTCCTGTCGTTGTTCATGGGGTTCTCCGCCGGCTCAGCGTGCCGCGGCCTGCATCAGGTGCTCGACCACCGGGCCCAGCGCCAGCGCCGGCACATAGTTCAGCAACCCGACCAGCAGCACCGCGCCGATCAGCAGCACGACGAACAGCGGCCCGTGGGTGGGCAGCGTGCCGGCCGTGACCGGCAGGCGCTTCTTGGCCGCCAGGCTGCCGGCGATCGCCAGCACCGGCACGATCACGCCGAAGCGACCGAACCACATGGCCACCGCGAGCAGCAGGTTGTAGAACGGCGTGTTGGCAGACAGACCGGCGAAGGCGCTGCCGTTGTTGTTGGCCGCCGAGCTGAGCGCGTAGAGGATCTCGGTGTAGCCGTGCGGCCCCGGGTTGCCCATCCCCGCCGGGCCGGTGGGGGCGGTGAGCGCGACGGCCGTGCCCAGCAGCGCCAGCAGCGGCGTGACGAGGATGACGACGGCCGTCATCTTCATCTCGTAGGGCTCGATCTTCTTGCCCAGGTACTCCGGCGTGCGGCCGATCATCAACCCGGCGATGAAGACGGCCAGGATCGCGAACACCAGCATGCCGTACAGGCCGGAGCCGACGCCGCCGAACACCACCTCGCCGAGCTGGATCAGCAGCAGCGGCACCGCGCCGCCGAGCGGCATGAACGAGTCGTGCATCGCGTTCACCGCGCCACAGGAGGCCGCGGTAGTGATGGCTGCGAACAGCGCCGAGGCCGCGATGCCGAAGCGCGCCTCCTTGCCCTCCATGTTGCCGCCCGCCTGCAGCGCGCTCGCCACCGGGTCGACGCCCAGCGCGGCCAGCTGCGGATGGCCCCGCTGTTCCAGGCTCGTGACGGTGACGACCGCCAGCACGAACATCACCGTCATCGCCGCCAGCAGCGCGCCGCCCTGGCGCACGTCGCCCACCAGGCGACCGAAGGCGAACACGAGGCCTGCCGGGATCAGGAAGATCGCCAGCATCTGCGCGAAGTTCGACAGCGGCGTGGGGTTCTCGTAGGGGTGCGCCGAGTTGGCGTTGAAGAAGCCGCCGCCGTTGGTGCCGATCATCTTGATCGCCTCCTGCGACGCCACCGGGCCCATCGCCAGCGTCTGCGGGGTGCTCGCCGCGCCCTCCAGGGTCGACACGTCCTGGTAGGGCTGGACGTTCTGGATCACGCCCTGGCTCACCAGGAAGACCGCGAACACCAGCGACAGTGGCAGCAGCACGTAGACGGTGATGCGCGTCACGTCGACCCAGAAGTTGCCGATGGCCGACGACGAACGCGCCGCAAAGCCGCGGATCAGCGCGAAGGCCACCGCGATGCCGGTCGCGGCCGACAGGAAGTTCTGCACCCCGAGCGCGAGCATCTGCGTCAGGTAGCTCATCGTCGTTTCGCCGGCATAGCCCTGCCAGTTGGTATTACTGACGAAGCTGACCGCGGTATTGAGTGACGAGTCGGCGCCGACGCCGGGCAGTCCCTGGGGGTTCAGCGGCAGCCCGCCCTGCAGCCGCTGCAGCGCATAGACCGCCAGCGCGCCCAGCGCATTGAAGGCGAGCAGCGCGAGCGCATAGGCCTTCCAGCCCATGCCGACTGCGGCGTCGATGCCGGCCGCGCGGTAGAGCGCCGTCTCGACACGGCAGAACGGCGCGAGCCCCTGCGGAAGGTGCCCTTCTGCCACGGCCGCGAGCCAGCGACCCAGCGGCCAGGCCAGCAACATCAGCAGCGCGAGGAAGACCGCGAGCTGGATCCAGGCCTGCGAGTTCATCAGTAGTCCTCGGCCTTCAGCAGGGCGTGCAGCAGGTAGACCAGCAGGCCGGCGGCGACCGCGCCGCCGAGCAGGTAGAGGCCGCTCACGACCAGTCTCCAAGCGAATCGCAGACCCGCACCAGCCCCGCGATCGCCACGACGAACAGGGCCAGCAGCCCCAGCATCACGACGTCCATGTGCACCTCCGGGCAACGATGATTTCCATGCACGAGATGCTAGGAATCGCCGCCTCAGGACGGCGTACAAAGCTGCGCCGGGCGCATCAAGAAAGCGTAAAGACGGGAGGCGCAGGCTTCAGAACAGCGTCTGCTGCGCCGGATCGCCGGACGGCGGGCGGAAGCGGCTCGTGTCGAGCACCACGCGCTCGCGCACCAGGCCCTGTCGTGCCTCGGCCTTGCGCACGCGCTGGCGGATCAGGTCGGCCCACGGCCCGTCGCCCTTCATGCGGGTGGCGAAGTCGGCGTCGTAGTCCTTGCCGCCGCGCATCTCCCGCACCCGCGCCATCACGCGCGCCGCGCGCTCCGGCACGTGCTGCTCCAGCCACTGGCGAAACAGCGGCGCCACCTCCCAGGGCAGGCGCAGCACGGTGTAATGGATGGACTTCGCCCCGGCCCGCGCGGCGGCCTCGACGAGGCGTTCGATCTCGGGCTCGTTGACGAAGGGGATGATGGGCGCCACGTTCACGCCCACCGGGACGCCGGCCTCGGCCAGTCGCTGCACCGCCTGCAGACGGCGCTGCGGCGAAGCGGCCCGCGGCTCGAGCCGGCGCGACAGGCCGGCATCGAGCGTGGTGACGCTGATGAACACCATCGCCTGCCCGCGGCGTGCGGCCGGCGCGATGAGGTCGAGGTCGCGTTCGACGCCGGCCGACTTGGTGACGATGCTGAATGGGTGCTCGCAGGCGGTCAGCACCTCCAGCACCGCGCGGGTGAGGCGCAACCGCCGCTCGATGGGCTGGTAGGCGTCGGTGACCGAGCCGATGTTGATGGCGCTGGGCTGGTAGCCCGTCCGACCCAGCTCGGCGCGCAGTCGCTCGGCGGCATTGACCTTGGCGACCAGCCGGGTCTCGAAGTCCAGGCCGGGCGACAGGTTCAGGTAGCTGTGGGTCGGCCGCGCATAGCAGTAGCTGCAACCGTGCTCGCAGCCGCGGTAGGGGTTGATCGACAAACTGAAGGGAATGTCCGGCGAGTCGTTCGCGCTGAGCAGGGTCTTGACGCGCTCCTCGCTGACCTGGGTCACCGGCGGTGGCCGTTCGCCGTCATCGTCGGCGGCCGGTGATTCCCATCCATCGTCGACGGTCTCCCGCTCGTCGCGCTCATAGCGGTGAGCGATGCGCACGGCGATGCCGCGGCCCTTGATGGGGTCGGCCGGTGGCGCGGGTCGGATCGTGGCCATGAGGGCCACAGAATACTGTATTTTTGTACAGTATTTCAGGAGCTCAAGCCAGCGCGCGCGCCTTCGCCCCGCTGGGCAGATCGAGCATCGTCGCAGTCCGTGCCTCGAACTCCGCGACCGGGAGGGCCGGCGCGAACAGGAAGCCCTGGATCTCGTCGCAGCCGGCGCGCTGCAGGAAATCGCGCTGCGCCATGGTCTCCACGCCCTCAGCGATCACGCGCAGCCGCAGTGCGCGCGCCACCTGGATCACCGCCTGCGCGATGCCGGCATCGCTCTCGTCGCCCGGCAGGCCCTTGATGAAGCTGCGATCGATCTTGAGCTTCCTGATCGGGAAGCGCTTCAGGTAGCCGAGACTCGAGTAGCCGGTGCCAAAGTCGTCGATCGCGAGCTGCACGCCGAGCCGGTCGAGCGCGCGCAGGCGCTGCAGGGCCTCGTCGGCATCGCGGATCAGGATCGACTCGGTCAGTTCGAGCTCGAGCCAGGTCGCCGGCAGTTTGGCCTCGGCGAGCGCCGTCGCCACGCGATCGACGAAGTCGGCCTGCTGGAACTGCAGCGCCGACACGTTCACCGACACCACCATCGAGCGGCCCTGCGCACGCCACAGCGCGGCCTGCCGCACCGCCTCGCGCAGCACCCATTCGCCCAGCGCGACGATGAAGCCGCTCTCCTCTGCCACCGGGATGAACTCGCCCGGCGACACGTCGCCGAGGCCCGGGTCGCGCCAGCGCAGCAGCGCCTCGGCACCCACCACCGCGTTCGAGGCGATGTCGATCTGCGGCTGGTAGTGCAACCGGAAGTCGCCGCGCTCCAGCGCCAGGCGCATGGAGTGGTCCAGCTTCATGCGCGCCAGCAGGTCGACGTTCATCTGAGGCTGGTAGAAGCGGAAGCCGGCACGGCCTCGCTCCTTCACGCGGTACATCGCGGCGTCGGCGTTCTTGATCAGATCGTCCATCGACTCGCCGTCGTTCGGGTACATCGCGATGCCGATGCTCGCGGTGACGCTGAAGCTCATGCCCTCCAGCGTGAAGGGTTGCCCCAGCACCTCGAGCACGCGCCGAGCAATGGCCTCGGCGCCGCGCGCGTCGGTCTGGTTCAGCAGCATCACGAACTCGTCGCCACCCAGCCGCGCCACGGTGTCGATCTGACGCAGGCAGGTCTTCAGCCGTTCGGCCACCTCGACGAGCACGCGGTCGCCGAACACGTGACCGAGCGAGTCGTTGATCTGCTTGAAGCGGTCCAGGTCGAGGAACAGCAGCGCGAACGGCGTCTGGTGGCGGTGCGACATCGCCAGCGCGAAGTCCAGGCGCTCGGCCAGCATCACGCGGTTGGGCAGGCCCGTCAGCGCATCGGTGAAGGCCAGCTCCTCGATGCGCTTCTGCGCCGCCACGGTTTCGGTCAGGTCCTTGAAGAAGCCGACGTGGCGCACGCCGGTCTCGCCCGGATCCGTGCCTTCCGCGGCCAGTCGCACCAGCGACACCTGCCCCGGCAGCGTGCTGCCGTCGGCACGGCGATGCCACAGCTCGCCCTCCCATACGCCGCGGTGCGCAAGCTGCTCGCGCACCAGCTCGAACCAGGCGGTGTCGGCGTCGTCGGCGCCGGGCGGGTGCAGCAGGGCCTCGGTACGCAGGCCGACCAGTTGCTCGCGGCCAAGGCCGGTGATGCGCTCGCAGCTGGCATTGACGGCGGCGATGCGGTGCTCGCCGTCGGTCACGAAGATCGCGTCGAGGCTGGACTCGAACACCTGCGCGGCAAGTTGCAGGCGCGCGGCGCTGGCCAGTTGCTCGGTGATGTCACGGAACGAGCAGACCCGGCCGATCGGCTGGCCGCGGCCGTACTGCGGCAGCACCACGCGTTCGAGCACGCGTCCGGAGCGCAGGCGCAGCACGTCGCTGGCCCGCAGCAGCGGATCACGGTCCAGTTCGCCCATACGCTCGACGAAACGCTGCTCGTCGACGACATGGCCGCGCATCCATTCGAGGATCTGGCTGTCGTCGCGTTGTGTCAGCAGCTCGACCGGCATGTCCCACAGCTGCGCGAACAGCTGGTTGCAGCCGCGGATCGCGCCGTGCAGGTCGGTGACGAGGATGCCCTCGGCGGTCGACTCGAGCGTGGCGCGCAGCTCGGCCACCAGCTTCTCGAGCTCGTCCTCGGCCTGGCGCTGGGCGCTCTGGTCGCGCAGGCCGAGCACGAAGATCGCCTGACCGGGACGCATCCAGATGCGGTTGACGCGCCGCTCGACGGGGATCATGCGGCCGTCGGCATGGCGCACGAAGCTGTCCGAGTGGATCTGCGGGCCCTCGGCGGTGCCGACACCGGCCGCCATGTCCTCCCAGAAACACTCGTCCTCGGGCGTGGCCGACAGCTCGATCACCGGCCGACCGACCAGCGCCGACACCGGCTGGCCGAACAGGGCGGCCGCGGCCTCGTTGGCCGCGACGACGTGCAGCGTCAACGGCTCGACCAGGCAGACGGCCTCGAGCAGGCTGCCGATCAGCGGCTCCCACACGGGCGGGGGCGTCGTCATGCGCTGCCCCGGCCGTCGAGCGCGCCGGTCTCGCGGGCGCGTTCGAAGAAGTAGCAGACGCGCGGTCGCGGCGACAGGTAGTCGAGCGTGGCGCGCGGCAGATGTTGCGGTTTCAGGCTGCGGCGGATGCCGAGCGTCGGCGTGGTCTCGAGGTTCAGCGGCACCGCCTCGTTGCGCGGCTGCTTGGGCTCGTGCACCAGCACGCAGGGCTTGAGCGGCCGGGCCGAGTTGACGGAGACGACCATGCCGTAACGGTCGTCGGTCAGCTGCACCACGGAGCCTGGCGGGTACACGCCCATCATCTTGACGAAGGCGCCGAACACCGCGCTGTCGAACTTGGCCTTCATCTGTCCGTACATCAGCGCCAGTGCCTCGTGCGGCGTGAGCGCCTGCGCCGGCGTGGCCGGGTTGCACAGGTTGTCGTAGCGATTCACCAGCGCGACGATCTTGGCCGCGGCGCTCATCCGATCGGCGCCGAGCTTGAGCGGAAAGCCGGTGCCATCGGCGTATTCGTGGTGCTGCGCGAGCACCAGCAGCGCGCCGGGCGACAGCGCCATCTTGCGGCCTAGCGTCACGCCGTGCGAGACATGCTCCTGGTAGAACTGCCGCTCGTGGCTGGACACACTGGGCGACAGCGGGTCGAGCCATCGCACGCGATCGGGCAGCTCGGTCTTGCCGATGTCGTGCAGCATCGCACCGGTGCCCAGGTCGAACATCTCAGCCTTGCCGAGTTCCATCTGCTTGCCCAGCAGCAGCGAGATCACGGTGACGTTGATCGCGTGCATCGAGCCGCGGTCGCCCGCGCCCTCGTTGAGCAGGCGGATCGCCATTTCCTGGGCGCCGAGCACCTTGTCGAGGAAGCCGTTGACCTGCGCCTCGGTCTGTTCGCGCGCGGCCTGCGGCTGGCTGCTCGCCAGTTCGAAACTGCGCCTCAGCACGCGCCCTGCTTCGCTGTAGTGGCGTTCGGCCTGGGCCGCACACGCCTGCTCGGCCAGCAGGGCCTCGCGGCGCAATCGGCGCTCAGCGGCTTCGGGCGTTTCCACCGGAACGACAGGCGCCGCGTCGGCGTCGGCAGCCGCAGCCGCCGGCGCCTCGACGCCAGCGACCTCGGCGCTCAGCACGCCCTCGCCCACCAGGCTCTGCAGCGTCGTGCTGTCGCTGCGCTGCGGCGAGATGCGCACGCGGTCCAGGCCCAGCCCGCGCAGCGTCTCGAGCTGCTGCTCGGTCGAGATGCGGAAGTTGTTGAGCGGGAACGGGTGCTCCATCCACCCCAAGTCGAGGTGAACGTGGAGTCCGATCCGCAGCTTCCGAACGTCGATGGTGGGGCTGTCGTGCATGAGGTTCTGGCCGGGGAATAGCCCTGGCGTGCCCCTTTTTCGGCACTTGCCGGCCTTCCTTGAGCGTCACAAACCCGGCCCCGCTAAAGTCCCGGGCTCGAACTCCTGCCGAGCCCCGATGTCACTCACCGTCTGGTTGACCTTTTTCCTGGCCGCCTGGGCCATCAGCATCTCGCCGGGAGCCGGCGCGGTGGCGGCCATGAGCGCCGGCGCGCGCTACGGCTTCGTGCGCGGCTACTGCATGACTTTCGGGCTGGTTCTGGGCATCCTGACCCAGGTGCTCGCGGTCGGCCTGGGCCTGGGCGCGCTGATCGCCACCTCGGCGACGGCTTTCGCAGTCATCAAGTGGCTGGGGGTCGCCTACCTGCTGTGGTTGGGAGTGCAGCAGTGGCGCGCCCCGGCGGTGCCGCTGGTGCAGGCGACTGCCGAGGCGGCCGTTCCGCGCATCGGCACGCTGGTGTTGCGCGGCTGGATGGTGAACGCCGTGAACCCGAAGGGCACCGTGTTCCTGCTGGCCGTCGTGCCGCAGTTCCTGGACCTGGCCGCGCCGCTGGCACCGCAGTACCTGGTGATCGCCGCGACGCTGGGCTTCACCGACCTGGTCGTGATGGCGGTCTACACCGCGCTGGCCGCCCGCGTGCTGCGGGCCCTGCAGGCGCCGCGGCAGATCCGCTGGATCAACCGCGTGTTCGGCAGCCTGTTCGTCGCGGCCGGCGCGCTGCTGGCGAGCTTCCGGCGCGGCGCCTGAGGCGCGCGGCGCCCGCGCGCCCCCTCACTTCCCGAGCAACTCCCGGATGGCCTGCAGGGCCGTGGGATCCTCGATGGTGGTCAGGTCGCCCGGGTCGCGGCCCTCGGCCACCGCCTGCAGCGCACGGCGCAGCAGCTTGCCCGAGCGGGTCTTGGGCAGCAGCGTCACGAAGTGCACCCGCGCCGGCCTCGCCACCGCCCCGAGCTGCTGGTCCACCGTCTTCATGATGTCGCCTTCGAGCTTCAGCCGCGCCTGCGGCTCCTCCAGCCCCCGCGCGTCCTTGGGCACCACGAAGGCCACCGCCACCTGACCCTTGAGCGGGTCGGCCACCCCGACCACCGCCACTTCGGCCACGTTGGCGTGGCTGGAGACGCTTTCCTCGATCTCTCGGGTGCCCAGCCGGTGCCCGGCGACGTTGATGACGTCGTCGGTGCGCCCGAGGATGTAGTAGTAGCCGTCTTCGTCCCGGATGCCCCAGTCGAAGCTGCTGTAGACGCTCTGGCCGGGCACGCTTTTCCAGTAGGTGTTGACGAAGCGGTCGTCGTCGCGCCAGACGGTCTGCATGAAGCCGGGCGGCAGCGGGCCTTCGACCACGAGCACGCCTTTCTGGTGGGCGCCGTGCAGTTCTTCGCCGCTGGCGTCGTCGACGAGCTTGACCTTGTAGCCGTAGGTGGGGATGCCGGGGCTGCCGAACTTGCTGGGCTGGCGCTGCACGCCGTTGGCGATGCTGAGGATGGGCCAGCCGGATTCGGTCTGCCAGTAGTTGTCGACGATGGGCACGCCCAGGGCGTCGGCGATCCACTGGGCGGTGGGTTCGTCGAGCGGCTCTCCGGCCAGGAACAGGGCGCGCAGGCTGCTGAGGTCGTGTTTCTTGAGGGCCGCGGGGTCTTGTTTCTTGAGCACGCGCACGGCGGTGGGGGCGCTGAACATGGCGGTGACTTTGTATTTCTCGACCAGACTCCACCAGATGGCGGCGTCGGGGCGGATGGGCAGGCCTTCGTACATGATGGTGGCCATGCCGGCGAGGAGCGGGCCGTAGACGATGTAGCTGTGGCCGACGACCCAGCCGATGTCGCTGGTGGAGAAGTAGGTTTCGCCGGCGTTGCCGAGGTAGATGTGTTTCATGCTGGCGGCCAGCGCGACGGCGTAGCCGCCGGTGTCGCGCTGTACGCCCTTGGGGGTGCCGGTGGTGCCGCTGGTGTAGAGGGTGTAGCTGGGGTGGGTGGCGTCGACCCAGGTGCAGGGGACGCGGCTGTCGAGGTGGCGCGCCCTGAGGGTGGCGTAGTCGATGTCGCGGCCTTCGACGGGTTGGCTGGGGGCGAGGCCGCGGTCGACCATGAGGACGTGCCGGGGTTTGTTCTTGGCCAGGCGGATGGCTTCGTCGAGGAGGGGTTTGTAGGGGACGACTTTGCCGGCGCGGCTGCCGGCGTCGGCGCTGACGATGAGTTTGGGCTGGGCGTCGTCGATGCGGCTGGCGAGGCTGACGCTGGCGAAGCCGCCGAAGACGACGGAGTGGATGGCGCCGATGCGCACGCAGGCGAGCATGGCGAAGGCGGCCTCGGGGATCATGGGCATGTAGATGAGGACGCGGTCGCCCTGGCCGACGCCGAGTTCGACGAGGCCGGCGGCCATGCGTTCGACTTCGCGCTGGAGTTCGGCGTAGCTGTAGGTGCGTTCCTGACCGACTTCGGTGGAGACCCAGATGAGGGCGTTGTCGTCGGGGCGCCGGGCGGCGTGGCGGTCGACGGCGTTGTGGCAGAGGTTGGTCTGGCCGCCGACGAACCAGCGGGTGAAGGGCGGCCGGCTGTCGTCGAGCACTTCGTCGAACGGGCGGTGCCAGTCGATCAGCTCGGCCTGCTCGGCCCAGAAACCCTTCGGGTCTTCGATCGAGCGGCGGTAGAAGGTGGCGTAGTCGGTCATGCGCTTGTCTCCAGTGTTCTGTCTGTCTTCTTGTCGGGCGCTCAGGCGGCCGGGGTCTTCAGCAGCGCGAGCACGTCCTTGAACCGCGGATGGCGGCACGAATGCAGCCACTCGAATACGACCATCTCGGTGCTGACCACCCCCGCACCCGCCTCGCGCAGCCTCTGCATCGCGAGCGCGTGGTCCGAGACCTTACGCGATCCGCAGGCCGGCGCAACCACCCACACACGATGCCCGGCGCGCAGCAACCCCAACGCCGTCTGCAGCAGGCACACATGCGCCTCGCAGCCGGCCAGCACCACATCGCCCGTCGCGCCACCATCCGTCCGGATCAATTCCGACAGGCCATCGGCGCAGGCGTCGAAGTGCATTTTCGACAGGCTACTTTCGCAGAACTGACGCAGGCTCTCGACACTCGGTCCCAGCCCGGTCGGGTTCTGCTCGGTGCCGAGGGTGCGGATGCCCAGCAGTTGGGCGGCCCGAGCCAGCAGCGTCGCCTGCGCAAGCACCTCGTCGGCGTGGGCGATGGCCGGCATCAGCCGCTGCTGAAAGTCGACCAGCACCAGCGTGCTGCCGGGTGCGGACATCGCGTTCGTCATCATCGTGCGGCTCCTTGCGTCCGGCCCAGGGCTCGCTCGACCAGCGCGTCGAGGTAGCGATCGAACAGGCCCTGCGACTCCTGGTGGAACATGCGGATGCGGCCGGTGTGGCTCAACAGCAGCAGGCCCACGGTGTGCGCGAACAGCGCGGTGACCTCGGCCAGGGCGTCGCGCTCACCCAGGCCCAGTTGCGCCAGCGCGCGCTGCGCCGGTGCCAGCGCCGCGCGCAGGCGGGCATTGAGCTGCTCGTTGAGCTGCGGTGTCAGGCCGCGCGGTTGCAGGCCCTGGAACAGATAGAAGCCCAGATCCAGGTCGCGCGGGTTCTCGCGGTAGAAGCCGAAGAAGGCATTGGCGGCGCTGCGCAGGGTCGCCGCCTCGGCCGGCTCGCCCCGCCGCGCCGCGCCCGGCCGGGCCGCGGCCACGGCCTGGTTCAGGCGCTCCAGCGATTCGCCGAGCAGCGCGCCGTACATCTCCTCCTTGCTCGCGAAGTAGCTGTAGATCGCGCCCGGCGTGTAGCCGGCGCGGCGGGCGATCTCGCGCACGCTCGCGCGCTCGAGCCCGAGCTCGAAGAAGGCGGCCCGTGCGGCATCGAGCACCAGCGCGCGGCGTGCATCGGCCACGGCGCGCTGGCGCATCCCGCGCTCGGCGCTGGGCAGGGTGGTTGATTTCGGCATCGCTCGAATATACAGTTGATCAATTCTTTGAACACTGTTCAATTTTCCAAACCAACACCGCGAAGACCTGCCGCCATGAACGCTCCGACCTCCATCGCCCCGCCGGCTCGCCCGGCCACCCTGATGTCCGGCGCCGACTACCGCGACTCGCTGCGCCGCTACAAGCCGACGGTCTACGTCGACGGCCAGCGGGTCGACTCGGTGGCCGACGCGCCGTCGCTGCGCCCCGGCGTCAACGCCCTCGCCTACACCTACGACTTCGCCCGCGACCCGGCGATGGCGCCGCTGGCGCTGGCCGTGCAGTCGAGCCGCGGCTTCACCGTGAACCGCATGGCCCACGTCAACGAGTCGGCCGGCGACCTGCTCAACAAGCTGGAGGCGGTGCGCCTGCTGTGCCAGGAGACCGGTTGCGCGCAGCGCTACCTGATGCACGACGCGCTGAACGGCATCGCCCAGGTCAGCGCGCGCCTGGACGACGCCAAGGGCAGTACCGAGCACCGCGCCCGCTTCCAGGCTTACCTGGCGCGCGTGCAGGACGAGGACCTGAGCCTCGGCGTCGCGATGACCGACGCCAAGGGCGACCGCAGCAAGCGTCCGCATCAGCAGGCCAACCCCGACACCTATGTGCACGTGGTCGAGCGCAACGGCAAGGGCATCGTGATCTCGGGCACCAAGGCCATCGTGACCGGCGCGCCCTACATGCACGAGCTGCTGGTCATGCCGGGGCGCAACATGGGCGCCGAGGACGCCGACTTCGCCGTCTGCTGCGCGGTGCCGATCGACGCGCCAGGCATGACGCTGGTGTCGCGCCCCGCGGGCCGACCGGGCGACAAGCTCGAGCACGGCGCGGCGCTGTTCTCGCGCCGCTATGGCCAGGCCACCGCGGTGGTGATCTTCGACCGCGTGTTCGTTCCCTGGGAGCGCGTGTTCTATGCCGGCCAGGACGGCGAGTGGGAGCACAGCGGCGTGCTGACCTACAGCTACGCCACCCACCACCGCCACAGCTGCATCGCCGCGCGCGCCGGCTTCGGCGACCTGCTGATCGGCGCCGGCGCGCTGATGTGCGAGGCCAACGGCTTCGACCCCGGCGAGAAGAGCAACCTGCGCGAGCCGATGGTCGAACTGATCAAGATCACCGAGGGCTTCTTCGCCTGCGGCGTGGCCGCCAGTGTGTACGGCACGGCCGATCCGTACAGCGGCAGCTTCATGCCCGAGCCGGTGTTCAGCAACATCGGCAAGCTGCTGATGTCGACCCAGATCTACGACATGCACCGCCTGGCGCACGAGGTCTCGGGCGGCCTGATCGTCGCGCTGCCCGGCCCTGACGAGGACCACAACCCGGCCACCGCCGCCACGCTGTCCGAGGTGCTGCGCGCCAACCCGACGGTGCCCTACGACAAGCGCATCGAGGTCGCGCGTTTCATCGAGGACCTGACCGCCTCCTACCAGGGCGGCTGGTATTCGGTGATCAGCCTGCACGGCGGCGGCTCGCCGGCCGCGCTGAAGCAGGAAATCTGGCGCAACTACCCGGTGGGCAGCAAGGTGGAGCTGGTCGAGCGGCTGCTCGACCGCGGCGTGCTGCATGACGAGACGCGCGCGATCACGCGGAACCGCCAGCCTGGCCGCTGCTGCGACACCGGCTGCACCGTGCCGGGCCAGCCGGTGATGGTGGCGCTGCCGGAGTCGACGCGAAAGCAGGACTGAGCGTCCGCACTCAGCCCTGCGTGCGCACCACGATGCGGCCACGCACCTCGCCCCGCATCAAGCGGGCGGCGGCGTCGATGGCTTCGTCCAGGCCGATCTCGGTGGTCATCGACTGCAGCAGCGCGGGGTCCAGATCCTTCGCGAGGCGCGCCCAGGCCTGCTGGCGCAACGCCAGCGGCGCCATCACGCTGTCCACGCCGAGCAGCGCCACGCTGCGCAGGATGAAGGGCATCACCGTGCCCGGCAGGTCGGCGCCCTGCGCCAGGCCGCAGGCGGTCACGGCACCGCCGTAGCGCGTCTGGGCGCAGGCGTTGACGAGCGTGTGGCTGCCCACCGCATCGACCACGGCGGCCCAGCGTTCGGTCTGCAGCGGCTTGCCCGGGGCGCTCAGCTCGGCGCGGTCGATCACCGACTCGGCCCCGAGTTGCTTCAGGTAGTCGGCCTCGCTGGCCTTGCCGGTGGCTGCGACGACGCGATGGCCCAGCTTGTGCAGCAACGCCACGGCGACCGAGCCCACGCCGCCGGTCGCGCCGGTCACCAGCACCTCGCCGTCGCCGGCCTGGATGCCATGGCGCTCGAGCGCCAGCACGCTCAGCATCGCGGTGTAGCCGGCCGTGCCGATTGCCATCGCCTGCCGGGGCGTGAAGGCATCGGGCAGGCGCACCAGCCAGTCGCCCTTGAGCCGCGCCTTGCCGGCCAGGCAGCCCTTGTGGACCTCGGCGACGCCGAAGCCGTTGAGCACCACGCGGTCGCCGGCCTTCCAGGCGGGGTGGCGGCTCTCGATCACGGTGCCGGCGCCGTCGATGCCGGCGACCATCGGCCAGCTGCGCACCACCGGCAGGCGGTTGGTGATCGCCAGGCCGTCCTTGTAGTTGAGGGTGGAGTAGTCGATCGCCACCGTGACATCGCCGTCCGGCAGGAAGCTGTCGTCGACCTCGCGCACCTCGGCGCGAAAACCCTCGCTCTTGTCGAGCACCAAAGCCTTGAACATGTTCGCGTCTCCTCGTGAGTGGATGGTCGGGGTCGGTACTTGGCGGCTCAGTCGGGGGCGACGAGCCGTCGGAAATCGGCAATGGCGGCCTCCAGCGGCGCGCCGTCACGCGCCAGGCGGGCACGCAGCACGGCCCCTTCCCAGGCCGTCCAGAAGCCGCGCGCGGCCAGCGCGGGGTCGAGCCCGCGGCGCACCTCGCCGCGCGCTTGCGCCGCGGCGAGCGCACGCGCCAGCACCTCGCCCCATTCGTCGAGCGAGGCCAGCAGGCGCTGCCGGAAGCCCTCGTGCAGCCCGCCCAGTTCCTGGCCCAGCGCCCCGACCAGGCAACCGCGCTGCCAGCCGTGCCGCGCCATGCCCTCGAGCGACTCGGCCAGGAAGGCGGCGAACTGCGCATCGACGTGGCGCACCGTCGGCGCTTCTCCTCCGAAACAGCGCTCGAGCCGCTTCAGGAAGAACGCCTGGTAGCCCTCCAGCACCGCATAGCCGAAGTCATCCTTGCTGGGGAAGTAGTGATAGAACGAACCCTTCGGCACCCCGGCCGAACGCAGCACTGCGTCCACGCCGCTGGCGGCCCAGCCGCGTTCGAGCACGGCCTCGATGCCGGCACGCACCAACCGGGCCCGCGTGCCGTCACGAGCGTCGCCGCGTTCGGCATGGCTGCGCCGGACGGCGACGGGGCGTGCGCGATCTGGCGCAAGGGAAGAGGCAGGCATGGCGTCCGAAGATTAGACCGATCGTCTACATTTTTCAAGGCCGACTGCCGCGGGCCCCTGCCGGGCACCGTCGATCGGCCGAGAAAGTCAGCTAAGTGCTTGTGAAACAAGAAGTTTCCGCCTTGACGTCAGCGCCCGGCCGCCGCTATCTTCGCGGCCATGATCCGACTGCCCCGGAGCCTGCGGCCGCCATTGGCCAGCCTGTGCTTGGCCTTGTGCCTGGCCGGCACGAACGTGCAGGCCGAGCCGGGTGCCACCGACAGCGCGCCGGACAGCGTGGCCCGCTTCCTCGCCGAGCGCGGCCTGATCGAACCGATCCCGGCCGATTCCTCGTTCGCCCAGCAGGTGCGCGAGCGCGCCGCCGACTGGACCTCGGACCTCGTACTGTCGGCCATGAACTTCCTGGGCGTGCGCTACCGCCGCGGCGGCGAGACCGCCGAGCAGGGCTTCGACTGCAGCGGTTTCACGCGCCACGTGTTCGAGGCCAGCGTCGGACTGGTGCTGCCGCGCCGCTCGAACGAGCAGGCCAAGGCGCCGGGCCTGCTGAACGTCAACCGCGACGAGCTCAAGCCTGGCGACCTGGTGTTCTTCAACACCCTGCGCACGGCGTTCTCGCATGTCGGCATCTACGTCGGCGACGGCAAGTTCATCCACGCCCCCCGCACCGGCGGCAAGGTGCGTGTGGAGGACATGCGTGTCGCCTACTGGAGCAAGCGCTACGACGGTGCACGGCGTGCGCCGCAGCCGGCCGAAACGGCGGTCACGGCGAGCCCGGCATCGACACCCGCGGTGGCCGCGACCGCCCTCGCCTCGCCACTCGCCAGCCCCGGTCATTGAGCGGCGCGCACTGCGCGGCGCGGCGCCCGCGGCACAATGCCGCATGGCCGAGCGCAGCATCCCCCTGATCGACCACCGGCAACACGCCACGCGGCCGGCCGTGCCCGCGCAGGCACCGCCGCCGAGCGGGCTGCTGAGCGACCGCCGCGGCCGTGCGCTGCACGACCTGCGCATTTCGGTCACCGACCGCTGCAACTTCCGCTGCAGCTACTGCATGCCCAAGGAAGTGTTCGACAAGGACCACCGCTTCCTGCCGCACGGCGAGTTGCTGAGCTTCGAGGAAACCACGCGGCTGGCGCGCCTGTTCACGCTGCACGGCGTGCGCAAGATTCGCCTGACCGGCGGTGAACCGCTGCTGCGCAAGAACCTCGAGATCCTGGTCGCGCAACTGGCGGCTCTGCGCACGCCCGACGGCGAGCCGCTCGACCTGACGCTCACCACCAACGCCTCGCTGCTCGCGCGCAAGGCGGTGGCGCTGCGCATGGCCGGGCTGCGGCGCGTCACTGTCAGCCTCGATGCACTCGACGACGCCGTGTTCCGCCGCATGAACGACGTCGATTTCCCGGTGGCCGACGTGCTGGCCGGCATCGAAGCGGCGATCGCCGCGGGGCTGGCGCCGATCAAGGTCAACATGGTGGTCAAGCGCGGAACCAACGACCAGGAGATCGTGCCGATGGCGCGCTTCTTCCGCGAACGGTTCGGCGGCCGGGTGGTGCTGCGCTTCATCGAATACATGGATGTCGGCATCACCAACGGCTGGCGCATGGACGAGGTGCTGCCCTCGGCGCAGGTGGTGCAGCGCATCCACGAGGTCTTCCCGCTGCGTGCGCTCGAGCCCACCGCGCCGGGCGAGACCGCCGAGCGCTGGGGCTATGCCGATGGCCGCGGCGAGATCGGCGTGATCTCCAGCGTCACGCACGCTTTCTGCGGCGACTGCAACCGCGCCCGCCTGTCGACCGAGGGCAAGCTCTACCTCTGCCTGTTCGCGCAGCGCGGCCACGACCTGCGCGCGCTGCTGCGCGACCCGGCCGCCTACGACGACCGGCAGATCGCCGCGGCGATCGGACAGATCTGGCAGGGCCGCGACGATCGCTACTCCGAACTGCGCGGCAGTGCGGCCGGCGCAGAGGCGGCGGCCGCCAAGGTCGAGATGAGCTACATCGGTGGTTGAGGCACGAGCGCGATGATCGGCGCCGAACACATCACGGGTGTCGTCCTCGCCGGCGGGCGCGGCAGCCGCATGGGCGGCGTGGACAAGGGCCTGCAGCCCTACCGAGGCATCCCGCTCGCGCTGCACGCGCTGATGCGGCTGCAACCCCAGGTCGGGACAACGATGATCAATGCCAACCGCAACCTGGCCGCCTACGAGAGCTTCGGTGTGCCGGTCTGGCCCGACACCGACCCCGACTTCGCCGGGCCGCTGTCGGGCTTCCTGGTCGGGCTGGAGCGTGCCGAGACGCCGTTCGTCGTGACCGTGCCCTGCGACACGCCGGACTTCCCCGACGATCTGGTGGCTCGCCTGGCCCACGCACTGGAGGCCGAGGACGCCGAGCTCGCGATGGTGCGCGCCCCCGACAGCGCCGACGCTCCCGGCGCGCCACGGCCCCAGCCGGTGTTCTGCCTGCTGCGCTCCACCCTGCTGGAAAGCCTGGTCCGCTTCGTCCACGCCGGGGGCCGCAAGATCGACCGCTGGACGGCGCAGCACCGCTGCGCGATGGTCGACTTCGACGCCGCCCCGTTCTTCAACGCCAACACGCTGGACGAACTGCGCCGGCTGGAGACGCAGCGTGTCTGAGCCGACCCTCGCCCGGCGCCCGAGCGCGCAGCAGCCGGCCGTGATCCGGCGCCTGGGTCCGGCCGACCTGCTGGCCTACAAGAACCTGCGTGACGAGGCGCTGCGCCTCTACCCCGAGGCCTTCACCTCCGACCACGAGAGCCAGCGCCTGCGCACGCCCGAGAGCTATCTGGGCCGGCTCGGGCTGAACGAGCCGCTGGGCGGCAGCTTCCTGCTGGGCGCCTTCGTCAAGGAAGACGGCGGACGCGAGCGGCTCGTCGGATCGGTCGGCCTCGAGCGCGACACCCGCAACAAGACCCGCCACATCAGCCGCCTGATCGGGCTGATGGTGCTGCCCACCCACAACGGCCACGGCATCGGCAGCGCACTGGTCGGCGCCTGCGTCACCGCGGCGCACCAGGCCGCCGACCTCCAGATGATCGTGCTCAGCGTCACCGCCTCGAGCGACCGCGTGCTGCGGCTGTACGAACGTGCGGGCTTCCGCCGCTACGGCCTGCTGCCGCGCGCGGTGCGGCTGGTCGACGCGCGCGGCGAACACTACTTCGATCGCGCACACATGCAGCTCACGCTGTGAAGCACGCGCCCTGACGATGGACTCACCGACCCCCTCCGCCTTGCCGTCGATCGAACAGATCGCCTCCTGCATCGCCGGCTACGACCCCAATGCGCTGGCCGTGGCGCAGGCGCAGGACTTCATCGCGCGCTTCGTGCCGAAAGTCGGCGCGGTGGAGCAGCTCGCGCTGCGCAGTGCGCTCGGCCGCGTGCTGGCGCACGACATCATCTCGCCGATCGATGTGCCGGCGCACGACAATTCGGCGATGGACGGCTACGCGTTGCGCGGTGCCGATCTGCGCGACGGCCAGCCCACCACGTTGCGCCTGGCCGGCACCGGCTTTGCCGGCCAGCAGTTCGAGGGCCGCGTGGCCGCGGGCGAATGCGTGCGCATCATGACCGGTGCCGTGATGCCGGCCGGCCTGGACACCGTCGTGCCGCAGGAGTTCACCAGCGTCGCCGACGGCGCCGTCACGCTGCCCGCCGGCGTGGTGCGCACCGGCGACAACCGCCGCCTTGCCGGCGAGGACCTCGCGCGCGGCGAGGCCGCGCTGCAGGCCGGTCGGGTGCTGCGCCCGGCCGACATCGGCATGCTCGCCTCGCTGGGCCGGGCCGAGGTGCCGGTGCGGCGCCGGCTGCGCGTCGCCTTCTTCTCCACCGGCGACGAGCTGCGCTCGATCGGCGAGCCGCTCGAGGCCGGCTGCGTCTACGACAGCAACCGCTACACGATCCACGGCATGCTCACGCGCCTGGGTGTCGAGCTGCTCGACCTGGGCGTGGTCCGCGACGATCCGGCCGCGCTGGAAGCCGCCTTCCGCAGCGCGTGCGAGAACGCCGACGCGGTGATCACCTCGGGCGGCGTCAGCGTCGGCGAAGCCGACCACACCAAGCAGGTGATGGCAAGGCTCGGCGAAGTGGCGTTCTGGCGCATCGCGATGCGGCCCGGCCGGCCGATGGCCTTCGGCCGCGTCGCCTCGAACGGCCGCACCGCGGTGCTGTTCGGCCTGCCCGGCAACCCGGTTGCGGTGATGGTGACCTTCTATGCCTTCGTGCGCGATGCGCTGCTGGCGATGGCCGGCGCCACGCCCCAGAGCCTGCCGTTGCTGCGCGCGCGCACCGCCGAGGCCATCCGCAAGAAGCCCGGCCGCACCGAGTACCAGCGCGGCATCGTCTCGCGCGCCGCCGACGGCGACTGGGACGTGCAGCTCACCGGCGCCCAGGGCTCGGGCATCCTGCGCAGCATGAGCGTGGCCAACGGCCTGGTCGTGCTGCACCACGAACAGGCCTCGGTCGAGCGCGGCGGCTACGTCGACGTGTTGCCGTTCGACGGGCTCGTCTGAGACCGAGGGGCGCGTCGCGCCGATGGCCCGCCCGCAATGATCGATCTGCAAGGAGCCCTCATGACCCCGGTGCGCGACGTCGACGTGGCCATTCTCGGCGCCGGCTCGGCCGGCCTGAGCGCCTACCGCGCGGCGCGCGAGCACACCGATCGCGTGCTGCTGATCGACCCCGGCCCGCTCGGCACCACCTGCGCCCGCGTCGGCTGCATGCCGAGCAAGCTGCTGATCGCCGCCGCCGAGGCCGCGCACGCCGTCGACGACGCGACGCGCTTCGGCATCGACGTGCAGGGCGTGCGCATCGACGGCGCGCGCGTGATGGCACGCGTGCGCGCCGAGCGCGACCGCTTCGTCGGCTTCGTGCTCGACGACATCGAGCGCATCGCCCCCGACCACCGGCTGGACGGCGTGGCCCGCTTCCTCGACCCGCACCACTTGCAGGTGGACGGCCCCGGGGGCGCGCTCACCGTGCGCGCTGACCGCATGGTGATCGCCACCGGCTCGCGGCCTCGCCTGCCACCCGAGTGGCGCAGCGCGCTCGGCGATCGCCTGATCGTCAACGACGACGTGTTCGACTGGCAGGACCTGCCGCGTTCGGTGGCCGTGGTCGGCACCGGGGCGATCGGTCTCGAACTGGCGCAGGCGCTGCATCTGCTGGGCGTGCGCGTGCGTCTGCTGGGCCGCGGACCGACGGTCGGCCCGCTCAGCGATCCAGCGCTGGCCGCGCTGGCCGCCAGCCACTTCGATGCGACGCTGCCGCTGCAGCGCGACGCCACGGTGCAGCGCGTCGAGCGGCTCGGCGACGAGGTCGCCGTCCACTGGCGCAGCGCCTCCGGTACGCAGAGCGAACACTTCGACGTGCTGCTCGCCGCCATCGGCCGGCGACCGAACACCGACGCGCTCGGGTTCGAGCACACCGGCCTCGATTGCGACGCCGACGGCGTGCCACTGCGCGACCCCACCACGATGCGCATCGGCCACTCGCACATCTTCATCGCCGGCGATGCGGGCGACGATCGCCCGCTGCTGCACGAGGCGTCTGATGAAGGCCTGATCGCCGGCCACAACGCCGGGCGCTATCCCGACGTGCAGGCCGGGCGTCGCCGCACGCCGCTGGCGGTGGTGTTCTGCGAACCGCAGATCGCGATGGCCGGTCGCAGCCACCGCGAGCTGACCGCGGCCGGCACGCGCTTCGCGACCGGTACCGTGAGCTTCGAGAACCAGGGCCGCAGCCGCGTGATCGGGCGCAACGTCGGCGCCCTGCACGTGTACGGTGAACGCGGCACGCGCCGCCTGCTCGGTGCCGAGATGCTGGGCCCTGCGGCCGAACACCTGGGCCACCTGCTGGCCTGGAGCATCGGCCGCGGGGAAACAGTCGACGAGGCCCTGGCCCAGCCGTTCTATCACCCGGTGATCGAGGAAGGCGTGCGCACCGCGTTGCGGCAGTTGCGCCAGGCGCTCGACCGCCCCGAGCCGGCGCCGTGCGAGGGCTGTGCACCCGGCGACTGATGCGCCGCGCCACCTGACAGCGCACCGTCACGGCGCTGTCGATTCGCCGTCGCGCCGCGCGCGACGAGCTGACATCTGCCTGATGTGGGAAGCCGCCTACACATATCGGCGGCGCCCGCCGACTACGGTGCCTGCACGGACGCCCTACGGTGCGCTTGTCACCCTCGCATCGCGGTTCGATGCGGGCGTCCGGCCGAACCCAACCAGGAGTCAATGAATGCGCATCAGTGGAATGAAGCCCTCGTGGAAACAATGCATCGCCCCGCACGCGGCACTGGCGATGCTGCTCGTCACCGGCACGGCACGAGCCGACCTGGAAGCCGACCGCGCCTACTGCGAGTCGCTTCAAGGGGGCGCCCGCATCGTGTGCCTGCGCGACCTGAAGGCCACGCCCACGCCCGCCGCCAAGCCACCCGCGGCCACCGCTGAGACGCCGGCTGCTGCGCCGGCGGCCGACGCCAAGCCCGCCGCCGCAGCGGCCACGCCCTCCGGCGGCGCCGCACCGTACAAGGTGGTCGACGGCTACAAGGTCGATCCCGAAACGATGAAGGGCTTCCGCACCTGGCGCGCCGCGGCCTGCGACCGCTGTCATGGCGCCAACCAGGAAGGCATGGTGGGACCGTCGCTGATCAACAGCCTGAAGACGCTGAGCAAGGCCGAGTTCGTGACCACCGTGACCCAGGGCCGTCTCGAGAAGGGCATGCCGAGCTTCGGGCAGGCGCCCAACGTGGTCGGCAACATCGATCAGCTCTACGCCTACCTGAAGGGCCGCTCGGACGGCGCCATCACCAAGGCGCACGTCGAAGCGATGCCCTGAACCGACACGCGACGCTGAGATACTCGCCGGCGTGACGGCGCGATGCCGTGAGGATGCACGCCGCCGATGAACCCCAGCGACACCGACCCGCCCGCCGAAGTCGGCCTCCGCGAGGCGTTCGGCTTCTGGCTCAAGCTCGGCTTCATCAGCTTCGGCGGTCCGGCCGGGCAGATTTCGATCATGCACCAGGAGCTGGTGGAGCGGCGCCGCTGGATCTCGGAGCAGCGCTTCCTCCATGCGCTGAACTACTGCATGGTGCTGCCCGGTCCGGAAGCACAGCAGCTGGCCACCTACATCGGCTGGCTGATGCACCGCACCTGGGGCGGCCTGGTGGCCGGCGGGCTGTTCGTGCTGCCCTCGCTGTTCGTCCTGATCGCACTGTCGTGGGTCTATCTGGCCTACGGCGAACTGCCGGCGGTGGCGGGCCTGCTGTACGGCATCAAGCCGGCGGTCACCGCGATCGTGGTGTTCGCTGCCTGGCGCATCGGTTCCCGCGCACTGAAGAATGCCTGGCTGTGGGCCATTGCGGTCGCGGCCTTCGTGGCGATCTTCGCGCTGCACGCGCCGTTCCCGCTGATCGTTCTGGCAGCCGGCCTGCTCGGCCACCTCGGGGGCCGCTACCTGCCCGAACGTTTCGCGATCGGCGGCGGCCATGGCCAGGGCGCAGCGCGCCCGGG